>JAZKDQ010000001.1:0-254936 GCA_040387495.1 Pseudomonadota bacterium
AATCCTTTAAAGCGGAATGCATCACCTACGGCAGATGAGACAGCGTCATCAGACGTCGGGTTGTTTTGGAAGACGAGATTGGTAAGTTCCACTTGATCTGCAATTGGGGCTGTGGAGACATCACCAAGTCCGCTGTCAGGTGAGACGATGTCTGTTGAGTCAATAGTGATGTCTCCTGCGACAATAGTATTAACACTCCCCGGCAAATTACCATCTACTTGCGTTGCGCCAATCGCGATTGGAGCGCCTGTATTTTCATATTGCAAAATGAGCGCTTTGTGGTCTTTTGCTGATCCAGGCTGATTGAGTTTACCAATTTTGAACGTCATACCAGTTTGTGGCACAAAGCGTACATCAAACTGGTCTATACTTAATGTCCCTCCTGCCTCTAAGATATTATAATCGATCTTTCCTGCAGGATAGGCGCCACCGTTATCAGTGTTCATTAAGATTTTAAGTATATGTGTTCCTTGAAGATCAATATTTCCACTAGCAACACCTCTGCTTGACTGACCAGCATTATTGATTTCAATAGTAGTGATTGACCCTGTAAGTGCTGTATAATTTCCTGCTATGGGTGTTGTTCCTATCGAGTTACCAGGTTTGAATGTACCGCCAGCCTGTAGGGTAAGGTTTTTCATGGTACCAACACCACTTACAATAGCACCCGCGCTAACATTAACATCTGCAAGTCTCATGTCACTATTTACGGCCAAATTACCGGCCGTTGCCCTTAGCGTGCCATCATATGTCGACGTGCCCGTTCCTGTTAGATTTGTTTTTCCAGGGCCACTAAAGGTTAGGTCAGGAGCAACGCCTCCTACAGAAGAGCCTGCGATGACTTTTTCAATGGTTGCGACAACATCTGTTGGTACAACAAAAGAAGCTGCGTTATCAACAACAACAGTGTTTTTAATGGCAACGGTAGGATTAATACCCGTTGCATCACCAAGGTTAACGGTTGTGCCAGGCGCGGCTAATTTAAATTCACCAGTACCAAGGTTGGCGCCATTAGCAACATTGATTGTACTTGATGCTGCTGTAACTTCTATATTACCTAGCATAGTGCTGCTATTGTCGGCAGAAAATGTAGTTATACCGCCGCCACTTATATTTAATGTTGTGCCAGTTCCACTGGTAATTGGTTCTGTTATTTTTGTTTCACTGCCACCAGCAGTTTGAAGAGTTGATACGCCTGATACAGTTATCGCGTCGGCTAATACTTTTGCAGAACCTCCTATGCCAGACGTTGTGTTGGCAAGTGTTCCTCCAGCAAGGTCAATTGGTGTTCCTGTGGTAAGCGTCGCTGTTGATACTGATCCACCAGAAGTGATGGAAACAGGAGCGGTTGTGTCATTCGAACCTATAGCAATTGTATGACCTGGTGCAATCGAGGCAGTCGTTGCGCCTGGTGCTGTTTGATTGGCGCCAATAGTAAATGGTGCAGTAGCAGTTAATTTAAGCAATATTGCTTTGTTATTGGTTGCTGCTCGCCCTACATCAATGGTAAGACCTGCTTGAGCTGTCCATGTGATATCCGTAATATCACCTGTTAATGTTCCACCGGTGATCATAATAGGGTAATTGATCACAACCGGTACATCAACAGAGGCTCCAGTTGCGTAAATACCTGCTCCCATTAATAAGTCAGTAGCCAGATTTGTTAATGTTGTATTACCTGTAACGTTAATCTGGCTTGAACGACCATCAGCGCCGATCCGCACATAATACCTGGCCCCTGAATCAGTTGTTAGAGTCGAAGCAGAGATTGAACCAAGTGCTGTTTCTGTTCCAGGTTTAATGATCGCGCTATTTGTTAAGGCAAGGTCGCCCATAGAACCTGTTCCACCGATAACGCTGTTTGTCCCTGCGTTTACCGTTGCGCCTGTCGGGCCATTAATAAGAAGGTTAATGTTGGTTGCCCCAATGGCGCCTGTGTAACCACTACTTGCTCCTGAAAGCTTAAGGATTCCTCTGTTGGCAGGGTTACTGCTGACGGTTATTGGATTAGTTCCAGAGAAAGCACCTGTTAAGTTCGCGGTTTCGCCTGCATTAACAGTGAAGCTTGAGGCGCTTGCAATAGAAAAGGCATTATTTAGGGTAGTGCTGCCTAAGATTAAGCCATTTCCAGTGTTAAGAGTAATTAATCCAGTACCAAGGTTAGATCCATTGCCAATGTTGACTTTTGACGAGATTCTGACAGCCCCAGTAAAGCCTGAGTTATTAGCTGTGATATAGGTGATATTGTCGGGGGCCGCCCCACCGCTGATATTAAGTGTGCCACCTCCCGAAAGCGCACCTGACCCAAGATATACTGATCCAACATTATTCGTTAACGTTGTATTTCCTGAGATTGCAATTCCAGAATTGGTAAGCGTTGTTGAGTTCCCACCACTTGGGTTTGTGAAATTAATCGTTGATCCCGTTAAACTAAGTGCGCCAGTACCAAGGTTTGCGCCAGAACCCAGATTAACAGTTGCACCAGATCCAACGGCGACAGTGCCTAGCAGTCCTGCATTAGTTGAATTGATATTCGTTGTGCCACCCGTCACGTTTAAGGTTGAACCAACACCGCTTGTAAGTGCACCGCTCAGGGTAGATGTGCCTGTTGTGTTAATGGTGCTTGTGGTTGCTCCTATTAACGTAACGGCATTAAGTGATCTGCCAGTGGCAAGGTTAACGGTAGCTGCCGTGAGATTGAGGCCTGCTGAACCAAGGTTTGCACTCGCGCCCAAGTTAAGTGTTGCGCTAGATCCAACAGCGACGGTGCCCGCTAGATTAGGGTTCGCAACAGTTACGGAAACTGTTTTTCCACTGCTAACATTTAAGCTTGCAGCAGCATTGCTGACCATTGCTGCATTAATTGTTGTTTGTCCCGTTCCGCCTAAATTAACCGTACCACCCGCAGGGGTGGTTATCACACCATTGATAACGGTAGCGCCTGCGCCATTAATGTTAAGGGTTGATGCCGCTGTTTGTGTAATTGCATTTCCAAAAGTTGTTATGCCCGATGCGGCTGTTGTCAGCGTTGTTGTTCCTGTGCCAGCTACTGTAACTGCGCTATTGTTTAGAGTTGTTGTGCCAGCAAAATTAATGGTTGAGTCAGTTAAACCTAATGAGCCACTACCAAGATTCTTACCTGATGCTAGATTTACCGTAGCTGCACCCACCGTTACAGCACCTGTATTTGTGTTAGTTGAATTTATGTTGGCAACACCTGTTCCATTGACATTAACAGGCATAGCTCCACTTAAGGATCCATTTACAGTAACAGCCCCGCCAGTTGTTTGTAAGTTAAGTGCTGAATCACCATCACTTGTAATGGCATTGCTTAAACTACCACCTGCAGCGACAGTAACTGTTGCCCCTGTTAATCCTAATGCGCCCGAACCCAGATTAGAACCGGATGCGATTGTGGCGATTGATCCAGTTCCCATTGTCACAGCCCCGGTAAGGTTGGTGTTTGACCCTGTGAATGCGGCGGTACCTGTGCCGCTGATAGCAACAGGAACGGAAGGCACTTGCTACTGTGATGACAGAGCCACCTGCTTGTAAATTCATTTGTGAAGTACTATCACCCGTAACTGTTGTGTTTCTGAGCGCGCCACCTGCCGTAACGTTAACTGTTGCTCCAGTCAGTCCTAAGGATCCAACACCCACATCAGCACCAGATGCCACATTAACAGTTGCGCTAGATCCAACAGCGACGGTGCCCGCTAGATTAGGGTTCGCAACAGTTACGGAAACTGTTTTGCCACTGGTAACATTTAAGCTTGCCGCAGCATTGCTGACCATTGCTGCATTAATTGTTGTTTGTCCCGTTCCCCCTAAATTGACCGTACCACCCGCAGGGGTGGTTATCACACCACCGATAACGGTAGCGCCTGCGCCATTAATATTGAGGGTTGAGGCTGCTGTTTGTGTAATTGCATGTGCAAAAGTTGTCGTTCCAGCTGCGGCGGTTAATGTTGTTGTTCCTGTGCCAGCCACTGTGACTGCACTATTGTTTAGAGTCGTTGTGCCAGCAAAATTAATCGTTGATCCAGTTAAACCTAATGCGCCAGTACCCAGATTCTTACCTGATCCTAAGTTCACCGTAGCTGCACCCACTGTTACAGCGCCTGTATTTGTGTTAGTTGAATTTATGTTGGCAATACCTGTTCCGCTGATGTTAACAGGCATAGCACCACTTAATGTGGTATTTACCGTGATGGGAGAAACACCTGTTTGTAAGTTAAGAGTCGAAGCGCTATTTCCTGTAACGGCATTGCTTAAACTACCACCTGCCTCGACGTTTACCGTGCCCCCTGTTAACCCTAATGCGCCCGACCCAAGATCAGATCCTGCTGCGATTGTTGCTGTTGAAGAACTAATTGCAACAGCACTTGCAAGACCAGTATTGTTTGCTGTTAGTCTTGTCGTTCCGCCGCCATTTAGAGTTAATGTGCCGCTGGAGCCTTTTAATGCTCCACTGAACGTAGTAACAGCACCACTTGTTGTTTCGATTGTTGAGTTACCTGCAATAGAGATTGGTTGAGCTACTGTTGCTGCGCCCGTCGTAAGGGTTGATCCAATCAATGATATATATTGATATGAACTCAATGAAGATGCCGCAGCTGTTTCTCCTGTAAGAATGCGCCGCTTGGCTGTTCCAGCAGCTGTTTCATTGGCAATAATTGTTACAGGCGTTGTGATTGTTGATACTAATGAAATTGTTTTTGTGACTGTATCCAGACCAATATCAAATTCGAGCCCTGTTTGTGGTTCCCATGTGAGCTCAGAAACATTTCCAGTTAGCGTGCCACCCGCAATTATAATTGGTCGGCTCGTGACGCCAATTGGATAGATTAGATCTACTACTGGGCTTGAAGTGTCATCTGGATTTCCATAACTATCAAACGTTGTGCCAGAATATCCTGCATCCATTAATACATCAACAACAACACCTGATCCCAAAGTTGCATTGCCTGAAACGTCAATTTTATTGGCGGCGGTTGTGTTCATTTCCACTGTATAATGCGTATCTGTGGCGTTTAAGCTTGCCATAGTGCTTGTGCCGACAGAGTTTCCAGGTTTAAGAGTTGCTCCAACTGCGGTAACAGCGCCGACTCTGCCCGACCCACTAATGGTAGAGCCTGCGCCAGCACTTACAGCCGTGCCACGCATATCACCATTAAATGCAGCTTTGACATCCGTAGCTGCAACAGTTCCTGTGTAGGAAGGATTATCACCTTCAAATTTTACAGCGCTACCGCTTGCGCCTGCTAAGTTAAGATTACCGCCGGCTATTTCACCAGAAAATTCCATTGTTGCGTTGGCAGCAGGGGCAATGTTCGCTGTTCCTCCTGGTGCAATATCTAATTTAGTTGCTATGGCACTGGTTGTACCTGCGTCACCCTGAATAGTTGCGCCATTTCCTGCAACAATAGAACCTGTAACTTTTGTTAATTCACTTGAACTTATAGGTATTGTTGTAGAAAGAACTTTATCAATCCCTGAGAATTTAAAAGATATTGCTCCGTTTGCTTGTGTTGCTGTTACATTAAGTTCTAGGTAATCAGGGTTAGCTGGGTTAGCATTTGTGACAAAAATCTTATCTGGTAAAGTAGTAGTGGTCTGAATAGGGCTATTTGGTAGACCGTTTGTATAAGTGACATTGGTTGGGTTATATCCCCATGTGTTGTCTGATTCGCCAATTCCCGAGCCAGTATTGTTCCATGTAATTGCTGTATAAGGTGCGCCCCCACTTGCTGCTGATGGCCAGTAGCCTGGTTTTGGTGTGATGTATATTGTTCCGTTGGTAGCATCAAATGCGCCCGTGATTATAACTTTATCACCTAAAGTCGGGGTGAAATATAGCCACGTTTTCCCTATTGGTGCATAATCGCCATTTATAGTCATATCTGTACCGATTGGTACAGTGGCCCCACTAGGTGCCAAAGCATTCGTTCCGCCGCCACTGGGTGATACAACACTATTTCCATCATTACTATGCACAATGCTCGTATTAATAGGGCCCGGACCCGCTAGTGTTGCCCCGCTTGCTATTGTTGTTGTTTGAGTTGAGTTAACACCATGCGCCCCTTTGGCAAAAAAACGACCGGCAGAGATTATTGTGTCGCCTGCATATGTTGATGATCCTGCGACATAATCTCCAGGACCATCCTTTTCAAATGGCTCGCCTGGATTAGTGGGATTATCCACCATTTCCACAGCGAATACTGTCTTTCCGGTAAGAACTCTTGTTTGGTTTGGTGGCAGGAGGACTGGCGAGGAAGATACCGAAACAAAACCTATTTGAGCCGCATATAGCATACTGCATGTACCCAGAAGTTCTAAAATTATCCCTGTATACACACAATGCTGAATAGATTTTTTAGATACATGTAGCTTATGTTTTTTTACAACAAGTTTTTTAGAACATGTTTTTTTGTCGTTTGCTTTTAACTTCATTCTGACATCGCAATTCATGGGGATTAAAATGCATTTATATAAAATTTTACACACCTTGTAATTAAATTCAACATAAATTTTCTTGTGCCGTTTTATTATGCAAAGGCATGTCTTGTGTATGGAGGAGAACGTCATCTTCAAATCAGATGTTCGTGCAAACCTTGGCAACTTGCCGCGTCATAGCCTCAGACGTAGGCGGGAGGAGTAAGTTCGGAGATGAGACATTAGGAATATTACCTACCCGTTTTGCGCAAAAACTTTTATAAATATATTTTTAGTTATTGTTTTGTTAATTTAGTTTTATTTCTATGTAACTTTTTTTTTGCTTATAGAAATAATGTCTTATGTGATGTTGAATTAATAGTGCGCCTATTTTTATCTATATTTTAACTATTTATTAATAAAAATCCTTGTATCATACTGATTGGATACTAAATTTATATTTTCATTCATTAGGAGTTTTTAAATGACTGCACATACAACAACTTATTCACATAACACAGAATGGAATGTAACTCGCCTCTCTTCACGTTTCTGGGGTAAATGCGCACGCATGTTGTCCGTAGTTGCAATTAGTGCGGTGGCTACAGGTAGTGCGTTTGCGACTCTTGGTGCTGGTAGTGATACTAACCCACAAGTGGATGCTACTTTTATTGGCACACAGTATGCAACAGCCCGAATTGCAGGTGTTGATAGCCAACCTCTTGCATTTCCAGCTCTCTTAAGTCCTGCTACAAATACAAACGGTGATTATTATAGTATAGTTGGTACTAGCTTTACTACAGCCAATGGTGGAACCATTGGTGGTAATGCAAGATTTGAAGCTGCATCGCAAACTTCTGCTTTTAGCGCAACTAATGCTCCCCATTCTAATACCTTTACATACACTCCAGCTCCTGGATTCTGTGGTCAGGATGTAATCAATTACCGTGTGTATGACGCCACTATTGGTGCCAATCCAATTTCTGTTGCACTAGCATCGATTACTATTAACGTTACTCCTTCATTGGTAGAGGCTCCAGCAACTAATACCACAACAACTATTGCTGCACTTGCTGGTGCTGGTGTGATGCTTGTAAAAGGAACGGGTACTTCAGGACAACCTGCTGGAACAGTTGAGTTAACAGGTAATGCTGGTGCTAATACGGCTACAGGCGGGATAATTGTTGATGGTGGACGTCTTTCCCTTGCTAATAATAGCGGATTTACAACTCCTTTGACAATTGCTGCAAAACACGGTGCTAAGGTAGATTCTTTTGCTAGCGTTACTTTTGCTAAAGTAATTCTTGGTTAATTTAAATAACACAAACGTTTTCTGTGAGCTATATGCCCGGATCACCTGTCCACCCAAAGCCATTTGGGATAGCGGACGCCCGGGAAATACAGAAAAGACCTTTCGAAAGAATTTAATACATGAAAGGGGGTCCTATGGACCTCTTTTTTTGCATAAGAACCTTCCTTCTTTTTTGCGTTATAGCTATTCCCATATAAATTGATTAAGCAGTGCTCAAGTTTTCTAGTAGCTAAATCGTTAGCTTCCCTGGGACGTGAGCCGAGGGTTCATGGATGTTTAATAACTTATTATTTAAGTTGATTGATAGTTTTTATATAAAATTCAAAAGTAAGTACAGTTCCATTGATGGATCCTCCGGTTAAACCGGAGGAAAACTAAAAAGTTGGTATACCTTTTCTGAATTCTTTAACGTTCAATGATTGTAACATCCCCCCCTAGTTTCCCTCGGGTGTGACCTGAGAGGCCATGCCTAAGCACAAGATGGATTATCTGGTCACGCCAGATAAAAACTAAAAAAGTTAGTATACCTTTTCTAATTTTCATAGGAGTCGTTCTCCAACGCATTCTGTTCATGTTACCAATCATCTCTATTTATTTATATATTATTGTTGTATTTATTATTTGTATTATTAACTATTAATTAATATAATAGTTGTATTGTAATAGTTGGATACTAAATTTAATTTTCAGGAGATTTAATATGAATGCACATTCAGAAATTTATTCACACACCACAGAACAAAATGAAACTCGCTCAAATAATGTTCCACAATTGTCTTCACGTTTTTGGGGTAAATGCGCACGCATGTTATCCGTAATTGCGATTAGTGCTGTTGCTACAGGTAGTGCGTTTTCGATTACTATCACTGGTGATACTAACCCACAAGTGGATGCTACTTTTGCTGGCACTGCATATACCACAGCCCGAGTTAGTGGTGTTGATGGCCAACCTCTTGTGTTTCCTGTTCCTACAAATGTTTTAGGAACAGTACATTATAGTATAGATGGTAGCAGCTTAACCACAGCTAAAGGCGGAAGTATTACTGGTGCTGCCAAATATGAATCCACTCCTCAATCGGGTGCGTCCAGTAGTTTTATTTCAACTAATGCTCCTACTGAAGGTAGCTTAACTTATGCTCCAGCTGCTGGGTTTTATGGTCAGGATATAATCCCTTATCGTGTGTATGATGTCTCTTCTACTGGCGGCACTAGCCTAACGGTTGCAACAGGAACACTAACTATTAATGTTGCACCTGCATTGATAGAGGCTCCAGCAACTACTACCACAACAACTATTAACGCACTTACAGGTGCTGGTGTGATGCTTGTAACAGGAACAGGTACTCCAGGACAAGCTCCTGGAACGGTTTCGTTAGTAGGTGATGTTACTGCTAATGCGGGCTTTACAGGCGGGGTATCTGTTGATGGTGGAAGTCTTTCACTTGGTGCTAACTTCGCAGTGTCAGGTGGTTTGTCAATTGCCGCAAAACATGGTGCTAAGGTAACTTCTTCTGGTAACTTTACTTTTAGCAAAGTAATTCTTGCTTAAGTCAGCTTCGAATGAAGGCTAGTGATTAAAAGGGGCCTTATGGACCTCTTTTTTTTTGTGTTACGGCTTTATGATATTTATCTTCAGCAAGCCAGTGCAGTTAAATTGGCCGTGCAACCATTTCACTACTCTCCACACAACACACATTGGTTTTCACGGCATTATGCGTTAGAATCCATAAAAACATACCATAAAGATGATGTAAAGTATGACGCACAAAACACCCACTATCGTTAGTAATTGGAAAATGAACGGCACAGTAGCATTGCTTAATGAAGCCGTGCCTATTTGGCACAAAGCTGCATCATACGTGAATTGGGTGTTTTGCCCACCAGCAACCTTGATTTCATATACAAAAGAACATTTTCCAAATGTCGTGCTTGGTGGGCAAGATTGCAGTGCAAAGGCATACGGTGCATTTACAGGTAACATCAGTGCGGCGCAGCTTGTTGATGTGGGGGCGGCTTACGTCATTGTGGGGCATTCAGAATGCCGGCAGCACAATGGTGATACGAATGCAGATGTTGCGGCAAAAGCATGCGCGGCGCAGCATGCGGGGTTGATGCCGATTATTTGTATTGGTGAGTCCGAGGCGACATATGTAGCAGGTCAAACGTTGGCTTTTTTAAAACAGCAATTGGATGAATCATTAACCAGTGTGCAAGGTGAGTTCTTACTTGCATATGAACCGATTTGGGCAATTGGCACGGGTAAGACGGCCACCCCTGACGATATTAGGCGTGTCCATTCGTTTTTGCGTGAACAGTTGCCAAGTACACCATTGCTATATGGCGGGTCAGTCAGCGCGGATAATGCACGTGCAATTTTAGCTGTTGATAACGTTGATGGTGTTTTGGTTGGCGGCGCGAGTTTGAAAGTGGCAGAATTTAAGGCAATTTTAGAGGCTGGGTGTTGATGAGGGGCAGCAACCCCCTCCTCAGGCTTATATCTTGATTATCAGCACCCTGCTGTGTTTGTTACGTCATAAGAGGATGGATAAGCTTTGTTTGAATTTGTCAGCAAGGGCGTTTTAGGTTCTGTATAAAGAGAACGTACAACATCAAGTGTTTCAGACGTAACACCTTGCTTTTCTATATTTTTTAACAAGGTATTGAGTTGATCTAAGGATTTTTCTTTTAAAAGTTCTTTCACTACAATATTTTGCTGCTCGATTTTTGTTAATGGAACTTCTACATGATAGGTCCTTTTGCTTGCATAAACGAAAGATGGTTGTTCATAGGCAATGAATGATCCTTTTGCTGTGAATGGCTGAGCAGTTCTTAGTGCTTTTTGCGCAATATGTGATCCTTCATTTAAAAATGTACTTAACATCGCTGATGCAGACGTCGATATGCAGGCAACGACAAAGACGCATGAAATTATTTTCTTGCTGTAGTTTGTTGTTTTGTTCGTTGTTTTTGTTTGATTATTCTGATTCATAATGAATGATCCTTTGCGAGTAAATTTACTTTCCAAACATTATTAAATTAATTTTAAATTAATTTCAATCTAATTTATTCATAATCGAGTAAGTTTTTACCGAAATGCTTAGTCCACAAAGGTCGCTTACTGCTTAGACCCTTTTAAGTTCTCTCACTATAAATGGTGTTTTTTTCGAGTTGCAATAGTTTTGGAGTTTCATGATTTTGCAGTCATTTTGAAACTTTAGTTTGTTTTTATGTGAAAAATTCATTTAAAATTAACGGTATCTGTGATTCAATAATATTTAAGTGAGTATGCCCATAACGTATATCTGTATGCATTACGTATATCTGTATGCATTCATTTTTCCTGCATGTAATAGGAGCCATGAAAAATCAACAGATTCGTTGGGGATGGTATATCAAGGTGAATGCATTGCATGTATAAAAAGTTATACTATTTGGGTGTTGTCATATCATGTGCTGTGCACGCTACCGAGTATTCAAATAAACGCATGAGAGAGCAACCTCTTGATGTAATATCTTCTTTACAGTGCGTTGATAAGGAAAATACGTACAATCCTGGTATACCGAAAGATCTTCATCAATTTGAACATTCTGAATGTGTTCCTCTTCTGAGGAAAGAAACAGAAAGATCTACGTCTGAAGATTTTTCTTTGACACGAACGGAAACATTATTTGACACACAATCTGAATCCTTAACAGGTGTTGATTTGATGTCGTCTGGCAAGGTAACTGAAAGCAATAATTCCTTTTTATGGATAGACGTTTCGACTGATTCTGCTGGTGTTCAACTGTTTCCTGTGGTTGAGGTTACGTCCATGTTTGCGAGTCCAAAGCCTTCTGAATCGATTGTGCGATATGACCCAAAATTAAAAGATTATCTTTCAGGAAAGACCATAAATTCGCTTGGCATTTTTAAAGTTCTTAAGGTATTACGGTCGCAGCCAGGTATGAATGTTCATGAATTTAATATGATTTTACATGCTGTATTTATGAGGTCGATTGAGATTTGTGCCGATGCTGAGTGTAAGAATTATGTGGAGCAAGGATTAAATGAGACATTAAGCTATGCAATTTTGAATAACTTTGCGTTACCGATAGACGTACTGCAAAAAGCCTTTAATTTTGGCGCGGAACGTGTGGATAATAATGGCATTAGTCAACTCAGGAATGGTTCGTTAGCAGAATTTATATTTATCAAATATCATGCAAAGCTGTCATTTGAATCAATATGCAGTGCTTTAAAATGTGCAATTTTAACGCCGGAGGATTATGTGAGCGAGACACTGCCCCTTTGCATTATACATCATTATTGGGATAAATTTGACAGTCAATATATTCAACACGTTTTCCCCTTTATACAAAAAGTTAGCGTGGCAAGCGTTGTGTATGACCTTGCGAAAAAGCGTAATATACAGGTTGATATGATGGGTTTGCGTTTGAAAAAAATGCCATTAGGGGAAGATAATTTGCAAGCTATTAAAAATAATAGCTATTTTTTTGTTTGGAGCATGTTAAATAATCTTCAAAATAGATTGAATTCAGATGTATTTGATAGATTAAATCAAAGCTTTAATGCCATTTGACGTAATTTTTCATGTTATTTTTTGCTTTAGACTTAAATTCCTTATTCTGTTTTATCGTGCTCAATCCAAATCTAAGGATTGTCAGATTAAAATATGTTATAACGATAATTAAAAGAGGATCCACTTCGTTATGTTAACAAATGAGCCAACAGAATCACTAAATCATTACGAACAGGTTTTGAAATATTGGTCTGTTATCGAAACGCTTAATCCACAAAGTGCGCCTAAAAGCAGCACTATGGAGGATCATGCGCGCTCGTATGTGATTAAAGACGAGAATGATCAGCTGCCATGGCATTCTGAACATAAACATCAAACAATTGTCGTCACTGAACGAAACAAATGGGTGTACACGTTGTATGCGGGGGATTCCTTATTAGAAGATTCTTTTGCAACGATTATGAAAACCTTTAAATCGCGTGCGAAGTCGTATGCGGGTGTTTCAAAAGAAGTCTTCAGCCTGTTTAGTTTTGCGGTTGATCATTTTGGGCGACTGCAGTCGGATTCAGTTATTATATCGTCTTATGCCTGGGCGATTTTAGCTATTGATAACGTTGATGGTGTTTTGGCCGGTGGTGCCAGTTTGAAAACCGAAGGTTTTAGGGCTATTTTGCTCTCTGCAGTGTAAGTGAACAATCTTCTCTGCCAAATCTAAGTGCGATTGTAGATAGTTTATTTAAATTAGACGAAATATTTCTATGTTTTTTTTCTGTTGAAATAAATAGAAATAATGTTTATTGTTATTATTAAATAATTAATTTGATGGGCTTGACGTGAAATACTTTTTGTTGTTATTAGCAATATTTTCTTTTAATTTGCATTCCGGAGAAGAAGATCTTGCAAGATTGCCGGTTATATCTCCTTTAGGAGGCTCTGCGCGTATTGATTTCCCGCAGGAAGAATTGGAGGAAGTGGAGGCGGTTGGAGGGAATTTTTCATTGGATAACGGAATGGAAGCATTTCTTCCCTTTCCTTACAGGTCTTTGTCGCCTGAGCAACTAAGAAAAACAACTTTTGTTCATGAGAGATTTTATACTGTTTTAATGGGTGAAGTGGAGCCAGAATTCGCAATAGTTGGCCCCTTAAGCCCTTGTGTTTTTGTAGGTATAAGGAACAACGTGAATGCAAGAGTTGTCATTTTTCACAAAATGGTAGTAAGTAGCGTTGCATCTCTGATAGAAATTGCCCAGCAAGAGTTAGATGTTACTGACCCAAGTGCTATTTATGTGCGTATTTTTGCTAATAAATTAGAAGGTTATGAAGATCCTTTATGGGGGATTGAAGGAAGATCTTGGCAGGAGCTTCACGAGGGAAGAAGTCAAATAGAAGAATTGAAATTTATCAGAGAAGGTCTGTTAAAAGCCTTTGGACTTGGCAGAGATCAGTTGAAAACTCAGTTTCACACCAGTCCACATAAACGTTATATGGTTAATGGTTTTCAAAATGATCTTGGTGACTATGTGACTGCAAATTTGTGTGTCTGTGTTAATAGCAGCCTGGATTTACACAGTATTTGTTTTGTGAAAGAGAATTATTTTTTAGGTGAGGAGAGCCCGGTTCCATCCTATTTTAGGGAAATAAGTAATAAAATAATGCCTGAGCTAATTCCTCTTCCTGATGCAATGAAGAAGCAAGCTATACGTATACTTATTGGGATGGATAAATCTCACGGCACTAGTTTTTCTAGTCTTTATATAAGAGGGCTTGGGGCTAATATTCCTGCAATAAAAACTATGCTGGCGAGCAATGTAAGTGCTAAACACCTTGACTATTTACTTAAAATATTTTCTACATCGAGCGAGTGTTCTAGTGCAGGTTGTAATTCAATTCCCTTTAAGAAAACTCCTTCAAAGATGGAATTGGAAGAAATTATTGTATACGTTAATACATTCCCCAGTGAAGTGAAAAAAATATTCCCAGCGGGAGTAGTAGGAAGTCCTGAGAACCGAAAGAAGATTGCTGAACAGTATAAAAATCTGAGTCGTGACGAATTTACTGCGTGGATTAGCTCATTTTATAGAAATTGATTCATTGCCGAGCACAAATGACAGTAAAAAAGTGACGGGTAGCATGGTGGTGATGTTTAAACAATGCTACAAACTATGCTACATTATAGTAAATCGCTATTTTGAATTTAAAGTTATTTATGCCAACAAAAGAACCTGCAGAATCAATAAATCATTATGAACAGGTTTTGAAATATTGGTCTGTCATTGAAACGCTTAATCCACAAGGTGTGCCTAAAGGCAGTGCTATGGATGATCATGCGCGCTCGTATGTGATCAAAGACGAGAAGGATCAACTGCCATGGCATCCTGAACATAAACATCAAGCGATCGTAGTCACTGAACGAAACAAATGGGTGTACACGTTGTATGCGGGGGATTCCTTATTAGAAGATTCTTTTGCAACGATTATGAAAACCTTTAAATCGCGTGCGAAGTCGTATGCGGGTGTTTCAAAAGAAGTTTTTAGCTTATTTAGTTTTGCGGTTGATCATTTTGGACGGCTGCAGTCGGATTCAGTCATTGTATCGTCTTATGCCTGGGCATTAGGTGTGATTGAGTCGTACGAGTCTGAAAGTTATGCACGTCTCGATGGTTTTCATGATGCTGAAGAAGCCATTGCGCGCGAGCTTAAAGATTTTCTATCCACAACATTTTCATCCAGTAATCTTGTCGCTCCAGATACAAATTCGCAGCGGCGTCAGGCTCCTGAAATTGTAGAGCCTGTAACGATGGCGCAGTTGTTTGCTCTGTATGATTTTATGTGTGATAAGTTGAGTTTACCGCGTTTTAAAGAGGAGAGAACATTAACCGTTAAAGCGCAACTGCTATCTGAGGAATCTGGCTATCCTGAATCATCAGGAATTTTGAATAGTTTTCTTCTTGATGACTTAACTCGATTGCAAGAAGAAGCGGCTGCGCATAATTTATCTGAAGCCGCAAAGCAGTATCTGTCAGATGAAATAGATTATGATGCGCGCGTCGATATTAGGCAAACTAGTTCAGCGTTTATGGATGTTTTTGCTCCGGTTAATTACCCGCGAGGATGTTGGCCAAATAAGGGTGGACATCCGCTGGTGTTTAGCCAACAATTTGCTGTGAATTCTTTTTTTAAAGAACGCACAACTGAGGATGGTTTGTTTTCAGTGAATGGCCCGCCAGGTACGGGTAAAACGACGCTGCTTCGCGATGTGATTGCCAATATCATTGTTGAACGCGCGTGTTGTTTAGCCGAGTTTAAAGCACCCGGTGATGCGTTTAGTCGAACGATTGTTAAAAAATCGGATGGTAAGGAATCGCTTGTCTATCGACTTGAAAAGTCATTGCATGGATTTGAAATTGTTGTGGCATCAAGTAACAATGCTGCCGTTGAAAATATCACGCTTGAAATACCGGGCATTGATGCGGTTGATTCATCTATTTTGGGAGAGGCTGATTACTTTAGACCCTGGGCAGAGCGTTTGCTTAATGAGAAAGCATGGGGATTGATCGCCGGACGGCTTGGTAATAAATATAACCGTGATGCATTTATTAAGAATTTTTGGCTTGATGTTGTTGTTCAAGAAGATTCTTATGTGAATTTGTCAAAATTAATTGCTGAAAAGCAAGATGATGGTAAAGGTTTTGAAGGCTATTTAAGGGCGCACTCACAGACATCCTTAACCCCAACGCTGGATGATGAAACGGGCACGGACGGTCAAACCACAAATCAATTAAAAGCCTGGAATGATGCAGTGGCCGCTTTTAATGCTGCGCTTGCAAAGGAAAGTCAGCTTCGTCAAATAAGCCAAGATGTTTATACGATTTATAAGGACATGATCCCCTTAAAAAGAGAGCTTGCCGCAATTGAACGTGCTATGACGAGCGTAACAGATCAGCAAACAGCAACAGGGTTAAAGGATAAGCTAGAAGAAATTCGAAACGCTATCCGTGTTCATGAGAAAAAGATCCCCGCTGATTTTGATAAAAGCATTGTGCCTGATTTCTTAAAGCAGAGTCATCCACACATTGAAACCCAAGAGTGTTCATCGCCTTGGATGGATGCTGGGTGGTATCAGGCACGGGTGAATGTCTTTTTGGCAGCCCTTAATGTGCATCGTACCTTTGTGCTGGCAAATGCGTGTGTTTTCCGCATGAACTTGAAACAATTTATGTTCATGCTTGCTGGCGATGGATCATTAGGGGATGAAGCTAAGCATTTATGGGGCACATTGTTTTTATTAATTCCAGTCATATCAACAACATTTGCATCGTTTGCACGGTTATTTGCGGATATGGATAAAGAAAGCCTTGGTTGGGTGTTGATTGATGAGGCGGGACAGGCGTTGCCGCAAGCAGCAATAGGCAGTCTTTGGCGTGCAAAACGAGCATTGTTAGTGGGTGATCCACTTCAGCTTGAACCAGTGATTATCTTGGATGAGAAAATCCAAACAACGATGGCTAGCTTTGCCCACATTGCAAAAAAATGGGTGCCAGGCTTTAATTCAGCGCAAGAGCTGGCTGATCGGGTAGGGCGCCTTGGTACAGATGTGGATGATACCTGGGTTGGTGTGCCACTGCGCGTGCATCGTCGTTGTGATTCGTTGATGTTTCAGATATCAAATGCCATGGCGTATGATAATATGATGGTGTTTGGAACCCCAAAACGGCCTGAGCTAACATTGCCCGCATCCCAATGGTTTCACGTGGATAGCAGCTATTCTAAAGGTAATTGGATCGAGGAAGAAGGGCACATTCTAGAGACATTGTTGACCAGCTTGGAAAAGGCAGGTGTCGATATGAAAGATGTATTTCTAATTTCGCCATTCACCGATGTAATTTACAACACGCGCGGTCTTAAAAAACGCTATGGCATTAAGTCGGGCACGATTCATTCGGTGCAGGGTAAAGAAAATCAGATTGTGATTTTGGTACTGGGCGGCAGGCCGCAAGTGCTAGGTGCACGGCTTTGGGCAACTCGCAGGCCGAACTTGCTGAACGTGGCAGTGACACGTGCCAAACGTCGTTTGTATGTGATTGGGAATAAACGTTTGTGGTCACAATTGCCCAATGCCCGGGTGATCGCACGGGTGTTGGGGCAGGGTGATGGCTTGAGCGTAGAATTAGTATCACCATAATAAATCTCTTTTAATTCTTTATTGCATTTTAATCTTCATTTCAGCAAACTGTCCGTGTTTGATAAAGATTAAATACGAAGCATATGTCCCAGATAGTACCGTTTGTCACCGGTGCAGGAAAAGAGTTTTTAGCACGCTTCATTCACCATGAAATTGATCATCTTCATGGTGTATTGTTTATGGACATAGCAAAAAAAATTATACCCATTGCTGAATATCGTCAGATGCGTGATAAGGCGGTTGCACGGGGTTATCGTTAGAAAGAAAATTTATGTTTACATCCATACCTAAAGCTATTCTTTTTGATTGGGATAATACGCTTGTAGATACCTGGCCTCTCATCCATGGTGGAATGTGCGCTGTATTTGAAAATCGTGGGCTTACCCCTTGGACTTTGCAGCAAACAAAAGAGAGATGCCATGAGTCTGCACGGGATGCCTTTCCAAAGCTTTTTCCAGATGACTGGCAATCGGCAATGGATGATTTCTATAAGCATGTACGAGCGGAGCATGTGTCAGAGATTGCTTTGTTACCGTTTGCACGTGAATTGATTGAACATCTGGCTACATTGGATGTTCTACTTGGTGTTGTTAGCAATAAAACAAAAGATATATTGGTAAAAGAGATCGAACATTTAGGTTTTTCTGAGCATTTTGGTGTCATTGTGGGGTCTGGTGACGCGGTACGTGATAAGCCTGATGCTGCACCGTTATTATTGGCGCTTGATCAATTAAATGTGCTGCCATCGATGGATGTTTGGATGATTGGTGATACGCCTGCTGATTGGAGCTCCGCAAAGGCTGCAGGTGTGCGTGCAATTGGTGTCGGAGGGGTAGGTATGCCCGAGGGTGATAGTATGCCAGATGTAATGTTTCTGGATTTAAATCCGATTTGTAATGTGTTGAATGATTTTTCTTCGGTTTCTTTTCTTAAAACAAAGATTTCTTAAAATATATCTTGCTTAGGCATCTTATATTTCCCGCAATTTTGATAAAATTTTTAGTAGCTTTTGTATGTTTTAAAAGTTTATTGTGGTTGGTAGAGTGCATGGTATTCGTGATGCAAACTGACGAGCAGTATAGAGCAAGAAAATATACTTAACCTTTGGATAAAGAATTGCTGTAGGGTGTTATCCTCTTTTTCATTCTATGTAGAATATAAATAAAGTATTTTTAACTATTACATTTCTTGTATTTTTGTGATCTAATTGAATATATGTTGTTTCGAACAGTAAAAATATTATTATTTTTTGGAGTTTTTTAATGCGAGAGAATGAATGTGGCGCCTCTGTTCCCAAACCATTGGGGTTTCATGTTGAGCTGCTAGCGGGATCTGCCATCGAGCCTTATATTGAGAAGATGACTGAATTTCGGTTGAAATATTTTCGGGTGTATCCTTACCTATGTGAGGGAACGAGGGAAGAAGAGATGACGTCTGTAAGGCGCTATATTGATTCGGCTTCTGGACATATTTTAGTATTAAAAGATGAAAATGACAATTTTGGCGGTTTTCTTACGGGCATTAGTATATTGGAATCCAGCTATTCCTCTGAGTTTAGTGCGGTCTTACCGTGCCCAGAAAAAGCATTTTATATAGGGGAATTGATTTTTGCAGAATCCTTTAGAGGCAGAGATGGCATTCAAAAATGTTTAGAGTATTTTCATCTTATTAAGGAAATGGGATACGAAAGCGTATGTTGTATTACCGTGCAGCGTGCAGAGGATCATCCATTAAAACCTGATAAATACCGGGATGTATCAGTCTTGTGTAAAGTATTGGGGTTTAAGAAAATTGAACAAACAATTACCATTTCGTGGCCTGTGATTCAAAGTGATGGGATTGCCTTGCCTATGGGCAATATTATGAATATTTGGGTGAGAGATTTGTAGAGCACCACGCCTTACTCATTATTTTACGAAGTTAGTGTGTAAAAAATAAAACAATTGCCTTGCCTTGATGCTCTTTTCTAAGCTATAGTTCTAACAAAGTTTTTATGTGAAGAAGTAATTATGAAAGAAGGAATTCACCCAGATTATCACGGCATTACTGTCGTCTTGACTGATGGGACATCATTTAATACACGTACAACATGGGGCAAAGAAGGCGATACTATGCGTCTTGATATTGATCCATTGTCACACCCAGCATGGACAGGCGCTAACCATCGTTTGATGGATACAGCTGGTCAATTAAGCAAGTTCGGTAAGCGTTATCAAAACTTCGGTTTGGCTGCTAAGGAATAACAATGAGTGTTGTAGCTGCGACCACTATGGCTCCGGCTGCCGCATATCCGTATCTCGAGGCTCTTAATGAGCCTCAATGTGAAGCTGTCCTTAAAACGGATGGCGCACTTCTTGTGCTGGCAGGTGCCGGTACTGGCAAAACACGTGTTCTTACAACACGCATTGCCCATATTCTTAACCAACGACTTGCTTTCCCCAATCAAATTTTAGCGGTTACTTTTACAAATAAAGCATCACATGAAATGCGTGATCGTATATCGCGGCTATTGGGACATCCAGCTGATGGTATGTGGGTTGGAACATTTCATTCCCTAGCAGTGCGTATTTTGCGGCGTCATGCTGAAGTTGTAGGGTTGTCGCCTAATTTTACCATTTTGGATAGTGACGACCAGTTGCGATTAATTAAACAGCTTATCAAAGCAGAGCAACTTGACGACAAACAATTTCCGCCTAGATCCATTGCATCAGCGATCAATCGTTTGAAAGACAAAGGCCTTAAGCCGGACCGTGCAAGTGGGTTTGAAAATGATGTTGTTGTGCGGTTATATAAGGATTATCAAGAACGCCTTACCATATTAAATGCTGCTGATTTTGGTGATCTGTTGTTGCACAACTTGACGCTATTTCAAGAAAAACCTGAAATTTTAAAGCATTATCAACAGCAGTTCCGTTATTTATTGGTGGATGAATATCAAGATACCAACAGCGCGCAATACCTATGGTTGCGTCTGCTTGCACAAGGTACAAACAATATTTGCTGCGTGGGCGATGATGATCAGTCAATTTATGGATGGCGCGGCGCCGAGGTTGGTAATATCTTGCGGTTTGAAAAAGATTTTCCTGGAGCGACGTTGATTCGCCTTGAACAAAATTATCGCTCAACCGCGCCTATTCTAGCGGCTGCCAGTGGCTTGATCTCTCATAACCGTGATCGCTATGGTAAAACGCTTTGGACAGATCAAGGTGACGGCGAGCCTATTCGCATTCGTGGGTGTTATGACAGCCAAGAAGAAGCACGTTACGTTGGCGATGAAATTGAAACATTCCAGCGAAACGGTAGTATGCTTAATTCCATGGCGATTTTGGTGCGCGCCAGCTTTCAAACACGCGAGTTTGAAGAACGTTTTATGCGCATGGGTATTCCCTATCGTGTGATTGGCGGTCCGCGTTTTTATGAACGTCTTGAAATTCGTGATTCGATGGCATATTTACGCTTACTGGTGCAATCCGATGATGGCCTTGCCTTTGAGCGAATCATTAATTTACCAAAGCGTGGTCTTGGCGATACAACGTTGCAGCGATTGCATCAATTTGCCCGCGAACAGGGCATATCCTTACCAAAAGCAGCCCGTTTTGCAACAGAGCAAACCACCGATGAAATTCCACTGCGTGCAGCGGCGCGAGCAGCACTTAAGCAATTTTTTGTTGATCTGGATCGTTGGCGTTCTAACCTTGAAACGATGTCACATGTGGATGTTGTAAAACAGATGCTGGATGAATCCGGTTACACCGGTATGTGGATGCAAGATAAATCACCTGATGCCGCAGGGCGCGTTGAAAACATAAAAGAATTTGTACAAGCCATTAGTCAGTTTGAAACACTTGGCGGCTTTTTAGAGCATGTCAGTTTGGTACTAGATACAAATAATCCAAATACAGATGATATGGTCACGTTAATGACGTTGCATGCCGCAAAAGGGCTTGAGTTTGAAACAGTCTTTCTTGCTGGCTGGGAGGAGGGGCTTTTCCCTCACCCACGTGCGCTTGCTGAAGTGGGTGGTGCTGGACTTGAGGAGGAACGTCGTTTGGCCTATGTGGGGATTAGTCGTGCCCGTACGCGAGCGATTATTTCTTATGCTTATCAGCGGCGTCAGCCACAAGGGTGGCAAAGCGCGCAGCCGTCGCGTTTTATTCGCGAGATCCCTACTGAGGTTGTTATTCATCAAAATCCAGGTGGCAGCGATGTGCGTGACAATCAAATGTATGGTATTACCGCAAGTTCAATGCGTGATCAAGGCAATAGTCAATATGGACAGCAGTACGGCCGTGATTCACGTGCATCAGGAGATCGGCAATCGTGGGGGAATTCATCCCACTTATATGATAGTGCTGCTGTGAAGGCACTTAAGCCACGTAGCGTGCAAGCTGAATCATTGTTGGTGACGCATTCCTTTAAAACGGGAGATCGTGTTATCCATGAAAAATTTGGACAAGGTGCAGTGCTTGCCTTCGAAGGCGATAAATTGTTGATCCAATTTGAAACGCATGGCCTAAAGAAAATCATAGCGAGTTTTGTGGATAAGAACTAACCTAACCTTCGCATCACTAGATAATGCCTTAACTCGGCAATCCATTGATTGCGGTCCCCATGATATTCATGTTCAGTTGTCTGCCAATAGGGAAAAATATTATTATCAACTACATGTAAATCGCACGTATCCGGCATATGAATAGCCTTCCAGCCTTCAATGTATTGGAAATAAATGTCTGCTTCTTCTGTAAAAGCTTTACGATACATTATTTTAATCATCAATTCATGCATCAATGTGGGACTGCTAGGATTAAGAAGATCAAGGCATGCTAGTCTTGCTAGTTCCTCTGATGTTATAACACAATCTTTACTTAAAGAAGTAAGGTAGCAACTTGGTGCGTAATCAAATACCATTGCTCCATCTATCTTTAGCATTCCCAGAAAACATTGCAGATGCTGGTCTGTAAACTTCATGAATTTGCTGACAGAAAAATCAAGGGTGATTAGATCAAAGCATACGCCAAATCTATGTTGAATGGCTGCGAGATGGCTCAAGCTATTGAAATCACCTTGGATGAATTGTTTTTCCCAGTCAGACGTTGTTTCTGCGCTAGCTTCTGCGGATCTAAGATGTTCAATATCACGAAAGTGAATGTCATTTAAATAAACAACAAAGGGATCTTGATCAAAACCTGGAAATTTGAAATTCCTGTATTCAGGTGGAGTTGCACCTAAAACAAGCACGATTTTTTTGCCTGTCGCTTGTGATTGTGTGATTAGCTCTTCTATTGTGTCTTCGGCTGCGAATGTATTGGCTCCAATTAACAAGAGCACGATAATTGAGAATAATTTCATTTGATACACGAATCAATTTGGACCGAATAATGTATTTTTGAATGAAAATGTTTAATAAATAGATAAAATAATATTATTTGCAACTACCAATCTCGAAGTGGTCATCCTCGGACTTGATCCGAGAATCTCTACGGTTGAAGCTGCATGTATTTTGTAATTCAAGTGCACACTACTCCACGTATTTGCCTTTGAAATATTAAAGATCTTCGGATCAAGCCCTAAGATGACACAGGGTGGTTCGGTTGGTAGTTTGATTATTTTTTATTTAATATTTCGATCAGCTGACTCTCAGTTAAGATAGCCGATAAGAATATAGGTTCAGCTCGTTCTTTCCCTTTTGCCTTTGGATAATACACCACAAGCGGAATGCTATTGCGACCAAAGGTTTCGAGTTTTTTGGTGATTATTGCATCATGATGCGTCCAGTCAGCTTCGAATAACACAACGTTTTCAGCTCTCAATCGATCAGTGACAGTTTTTGATTCAAGCACAAATCTTTTATTTGTTTGGCAGGTTACGCACCACCTCGCAGTAAAATTAATTAACACGGGGCGGTTCTCGGCTAAGGCTTTGTCTACTGCGGCTTGGGTGTAGGGTTGGAATGCGAGTTGGTCTTTTGATGGCGGTGTTTCATCAAGTGCATAGTGAAAAGAAACGAACGCACCTACGCTGCATAGTGCAAATAACAAAGCGCCTATTCTGCGTTTAATAGGCGAATTGGTGGGTGGGCATAGTGTTCCATAAAACCAAAGCCCAAGGCTAAGACACCATAGTCCAAGTAATACCCAACACAAACCTTCTGAAAAACGTGCATCTAAAATCCAGAGCATCCATCCAACGGATCCCATCATTAAAAAGCCCATGAATTGTTTTAGGCTTTGCATCCAAGCACCCGGTTTTGGTAAATAATCGATTGCTCTCGGCCAAGCTGATAAGCATAAAAACGGCAAGGAAAGGCCAATGCCAAGACCAGTGAAAATAAGCGTGTTTACCCAGAAAGGTTGAACAAGGGATGCTGCGATGGCTGTTCCCATGAATGGTGCAGAGCAGGGTGTGGCGACAATGCAAGCAAGCACGCCTTTTAAGAAGCTTTGCATGCGTGGGTTTTCTCGCGTCTTTGGCAGGCTCCCTTCTAAGTGTATTGTACGCAAACCAATTTCAAATACACCAAATAAATTTAAGGTGAGTGCTAAAAATAGACACGCTAAAAACACAATAAATGGCGGTGATTGTAGTTGAAATCCCCATCCTATATGATGCCCGAGCAAACGAAGCAGCGATAAACTAATGTTTAAGAATTGAAATGTGGCTAGGACGCCTGCTGCATATAATAGCGCATGCATACGGATTATGTGTTGGCTGCCAGATGAATCACGAAGCTTTGCGAAATCAAGTAGCTTGAGTGAAAGTACAGGTAAAACGCACGGCATTAAATTGAGAAGAACTCCTCCAATCAAAGCAAAGAACAAAAGCAACCAGATATGTGCCGCATCATTTGTTGATGCATTCTGTGATTGGTGTTCGAGTTTCAAATCGTGGTTATGACTAATCAAACTTTGTTCAAATAATTCCTTTGTTGGGAACCTTAGTCCTAAAACTGTATTATCAACGATGCATTGGTCATGACAAATGCCCCAGCGTACAGAAATCTTGATGGTATCAAGGCTGCTGGCTTTATAGTTTGCGGAAGCTTTTAATCGAATTAACGTTTTGCAGGAATTTTTATATCCATAAATGGCGAGGCCTTCTTTTGATAAATCACTGGATTTTGGCCATGTGGTTTCCTCTACAGTGATGCCTGCGGGAAGTTCAAATTCAAAGGAAGGAGGCAATCCACCATCACCTGGATTTTGCGCGTAAATATACCAATGCGGATCAAGTGCCCAATCTAATTGAAGCCAAAATTCTGAATTTGGTTGAATTGTTTCAGTAGAGCTTTTAAGCGTGAGCGTTGTGTGTGATTGTGTGATTGATGGTGTAAGCAAAGGGGTCGCTATGGCATTGTACATATGCGCGCAAAATATGAATAGAGCAAAAAAGAATAATTTAAACAGTGACTTTGCGTGTATTTTTGATGAGTTCTGCAACATTATATAAGGCCACTTTGAGTCGTAATTGTTAGGAAAATCTTCTCATACATTGCTGATTGAGGCAAGAGAAGGTTTTTAGTTGAGAGTGGTGGGAGAAAATACACAAATTTTTAATAAATTTATGTTAATATCTATTTATAGATGCTTTTTTTGCATTCAATAGTTTAGCTTATTAATGACAAAGGTAATGTGCTGTGGAACAGATAGAGCCCAATACTGTAAAACATATTAATATGAGAAATAAACGTGTTCATTTATTTTTCATTGTTGGATTGGTGATTGCTGGAATTAGCCTCACCTATGGGACCTATTATTATTTTATAGGGTCGCGTTATGTAAGTACGGATAATGCGTATGTTGGCGCTGAAATTTCTCAGGTAACGGCATCGACGGGTGGTATCGTAAAGGAAATAAAATTTAAGGATACCGACACTGTAAAAACAGGCGACATTTTAGTGATGCTTGACAATACAGATGCTCAACTTACATTGGCGCGCGCAGAGGCGGATTTGGCCAAAGCAAATGCAGAGACAGAACGAACAAAGTCTCATTTTACTCGTTATCAGGCACTTTCCAAATCAGGTGCTATTTCCGCCGAAGATATAAATAATGCTGAAAATGCATATAAATCCGCGAAGGCGGTATCAAATGCTGCATCAATTGTTGTGGAGCAGGCGATTGTGGATTTAAGTCGAACAATTATAAAATCACAAGTGGATGGTATTGTAGCAAAACGACAGGTTCAATTGGGACAGCGTGCTCAGTCGGGAATGCCGTTGATGTCTATTGTCCCTATAGCTGATGTTCATGTTGACGCTAATTTTAAAGAAGTTCAGCTGAGAAAAGTGCGCATTGGTCAGCCTGTTGAGTTGACATCCGATTATTATGGTAGTTCGGTTGTATACCATGGAAAAGTTTCAGGGATTGCTGGTGGTACCGGAGCGGCTTTTGCTATGATTCCTGCGCAAAATGCAACTGGAAATTGGATCAAAGTTGTGCAGCGTTTGCCGGTTCGAATTACGATTAATCCTGATGATTTAAAGAAAAACCCTTTGTACGTAGGATTATCAATGCAGGTCGAAATTGATATTTCGGATGCTAAAAGATGAGTAGTAACGCCACAACATTTCACACATCGAGCAATGCGACATCATACTCAATGCAAGGAAATGGTTTGATTGTTGCGGCGTTACTGTTAGCAGCTGCTAACTTTGTGGTTGTTCTTGATATGACCGTTGCGAATGTTGCTGTTCCTCATATTGCGGGTGGCCTTGCTATTTCGGCCAATGAAGCAACGTATGTTATCACATCATATGCTGTGGCTGAGGCAATTACAGTTCCTTTAACAGGGTGGCTTTCGCGACAATTTGGGACGCTCAAAACGTTTGCAACATGCGTAATGTTATTTGGCTTGTTTTCTGCCTTGTGTGGATTCGCTAATTCGATTGAAACTCTTGTTGCCGGGCGTATTCTACAAGGACTTGTGGGCGGCCCTATCATGCCATTATCACAAACAATGCTTATGCAAATTTTCCCAAAAGAAAAGCGAGGTTCTGCGCTTGGGTTATGGAGCATGACGACCCTTCTTGCGCCGGTTCTCGGGCCTGTTGTGGGTGGATATATTTGTGACAATTGGGGTTGGCAGTTTATTTTCTATATCAATATACCGATTGCTATCGTGGGTAGCATTACTGTGTGGGCCTTGTTAAGGTCGTTTGAAACGACCATTTTTAAAGATAAGATTGATTATGTTGGATTGATTTTATTGGCTGTATGGGTTGCTGCATTACAGCTTATGCTAGATAAGGGCAAAAGTTATGATTGGTTTGAATCCGGCCTAATATGGGTATTTCTTATTGCAGCCATTATTGGATTTATATCATTTATGATTTGGGAGTTTACGCACGAACGACCCATTGTTGATATGCGTGTTTTTAGGCATCGCGGTTATTGCGCTAGTGTTTTGAGTATTAGCTTTGCTTTTGGAGCCTATTTTGGTTCAGTCGTGTTGACACCTTTATGGTTGCAAACCTATATGGGATATACAGCTGTAGAATCTGGTTTTACAACAGCCGCCACAGGGGTTCTTGCCTTGATTGCTGCACCATTTGCAGCTAAGTACTCACAGAAGTTTGACCCACGCATACTTGTTTTTGGTGGTGTGCTGTGGCTTGGTGCATTTACGTATGTACGTGCATTTGGCACAACCGATATGACCTATGCGCAAATTGCTATACCGATGCTGATTCAAGGGATTGGTTTGCCCTTTTTCTTTATTCCATTAACAGGATTGGCGCTTGCAAGCGTTGACGCAGATGAAACAGCATCGGCGGCTGGTTTGATGAGTTTTATGCGCACATTGTCTGGGGCTTTTGCTACTTCTATCGTAACAACAGCATGGGATAATAAAGCAAATGAGTTTAGAAGTGATCTTGTGGGGCGCGTCGCGTCGCCCGAGCAAATTGCTGTTAGTCTGGGTGATACAAGCAGTGCTGGACAGAATGTTGCATTGTACATCCTTGATCAGAATGTTCAATCGCAGGCAATTATGCTTGCAACTAATCAGATTTTTTTGATGGTTGCATGTACATTTGTACTTGCTGCATTAACGATATGGCTTGCACCTAAGCCAAGTCGTCGCGCAGATACATCGGATGCGCATTAAACTTGTTTTTCAAAAGTTGCGCTTCATGCCTGAATGTGTCATCAATACTATTAATTACTAACCTGAGGCTATTATGTGCGTACAACACTTACTAAAAACTAAAAAACGACCGAATATGGCAATTGTTTATCTTGTTATTATTGGGTTGGCTATCGCAAGTGGATTGTCTAATTCTGCAATTTTACAAAGCATAGGTCTGCTGATTTCTGACGTTTTTATTAAAATATTTAAGTGTATTAGTCTGCCTATCATAGCTCTTTCAATTATTGTGACTTTGTCACAATATAACGCTGATGCAGGAATGAAAAAGATCTGGCAACGAACGCTTTTTTATACGATTAGCACAACGATTATTGCCGCGACTGTTGCGTTCCTTTTGTACATTATTATTGCGCCTGCAAATATTGCAACGTTGAAACATGTTGCGGCGGCAACTGCTACAACTACAACTGTTTCTTCCGGCACGTATGTGGATTATTTGATGAATTTAATTCCCAGTAATATTTTTTCACCATTCCTAGAACACCACGTTATGGGTGCATTATTTGTCAGTATGGTAATTGGTATTGCTATTCGCTATATTCCGGATATTGAATCGCGTAGTGCTATTACACTTTTTTTTAAAGGCAGTCATGGGATTTTTCATGTTATAACGGGTTGGATTGTTAAAATTATCCCAATTGCGCTTTTTGGGTTTATTACAACAACAGTTGTTCAGCTTAAAAGCGGCGTCGATATTAGTGGCCTTGGCGGGTATTTAGCTGTTGTTGTGTTGGCAAATGTGGTGCAGGGATTGGTGATTTTACCGGCGTTTTTGCGTATCAATAATATTAAACCGTTTGAAGCATTGCGTGGAATGTTACCCGCATTGTCTGTTGCATTCTTTTCAAAATCATCGGCCGGAACGCTGCCTATTACAATTGAAACAGCCGAAAAAAATCTTGGCATGTCACCTAAAGTCAGCCGGTTTGTATTGCCGTTATGTACATCGATTAACATGAATGGATGTGCCGCCTTTATTTTCACGACGGTTATTTATTTAATGCAAAATAATGGTATGGAAATTAGCATTATGACGATGTTGCTATGGATTTTTATCGCCACCATCGCAGCGATTGGTAATGCTGGTGTGCCGATGGGGTGTTTTTTCCTCAGTGCGAGTTTGCTGACAAGTATGAATGTGCCAATTGTTTTGCTTGGACTGATTTTACCATTCTATAGCATTATTGACATGATTGAGACAGCGCTGAATGTATGGTCGGATACGTGCGTTGCGAAAGTGATTGATGTGCAGACGAAAGATGGTGTGGGTTAAAGCACATATACATTAACATTTCCCCTTGAAATAAAACCGAATCGTTATTATATGTAATATATAAAATTTTTATTGTATTATTTAAAAGGGAATTATTTAAATGAATTTAATTAAAAACCTATCTTTGTGCCTTATGATCTCTGCTGCAGGAAATGTTGTTGCAATGGAGCTCCTTGATGGTAATGCTACTGGTAGTAAAGCGGTTGTGATTGCTGAAAAGACTTCTGTGTCTTCACATTTAACTTCTCCCGTTGCTCCATTCCAATCAGATAATGACGAAAATGTTTCAAAGCTTTCTGGTTTGTCACTCACTGCTCTGGGGGGGGGTCACTTTCCAGTGACGCTTCACGTTCTTCTGCTGAATTGGCTAGTGAGATTGAACAACTAAAACTTGCTGTCGATAGCGATGAAGCTGCGGCTCAATATTTTCTTGCCTTAGCTTATGAGCACGGAGCAGGTGTGGTTCAAGATTTAAATGAAGCTGTACGTTTATTTCGGTTGGCCGCAGATCAAGGATTGGCACGGGCGCAGTATAATCTTGGTAAATATTATAAAGAAGGAAAAGGCGTTACTGCAGATTTAAATGAAGCTGTTCGTTTATTTCGATTGGCCGCAAATCAAGGGGATGCACGAGGACAACATAGTCTTGGTTTGCGCTACTATCATGGAACAGGTATTGCGAAGGATGAGCAGGAGGCGGTGAGTTGGTTTACGCTCGCTGCGAATCAAGGAAACGTGCAGGCTCAATATGATCTTGGTGTGTGTTATGCAAATGGAACTGGTGTTATTCAGAATGAACGGGAGGCGCTACGCCTTTATACACTTGCAGCAAATCAAGGAAATGCCAGTGCTCAATGTAACCTTGGTCTGTGTTATTATTGTGGAATGGGTATTTCAAAAGATGATGTTGAAGCAGTTCGTTTATTTACACTCGCTGCAGACCAAGGCAACGCAGTCGCACAAACTAATCTTGGTCTGTGTTATACAAACGGAACAGGTGTTCCGAAGAATGACCAAGAAGCTGTACGTTTTTATACACTCGCTGCAAATCAAGGATGTGCCGAGGCTCAGCATAGTCTTAGTGTGCGTTATAATAGTGGAACTGGTGTTATAAAAAATGAGCAGGAAACCATGCATTGGTGTGCACTTGCTGCGAATCAGGGACATGCAACAGCACAATATAACCTTGGCATTCACTATAAAAATGGAGCAGGTATTGCAAAGAATGAGCAAGAAGCAGTGCGTTGGTTTACTCTTGCTGCGAATCAAAGAAATGCCGAGGCTCAACATATGCTTGGTTTATGTTATGCAAGTGAAATAGGTGTCACAAAGAATGAGCAGGAAGCCGTAAGTTGGTTTACACTTGCTGCAAATCAAGGATTAGTTCAGGCACAGTATCTCCTGGGTATGTGTTATGTCTCTGGAACAGGTCTTACGAAGAATGAGGAAGAAGCCGTACGTTGGTTCACACTTGCTGCAAATCAGGGGAATGACGAGGCACAACTTAAGCTTGCTTTGTGTTGCTATATGGGGACAGGTGTTGCAATAGATCATGTTGAAGCTGTGCGTCTTTATACACTCGCCGCGAAGCAAGGAAATGCAGCGGCTCAATCCAATCTTGGTTTATGTTATGCGAATGGAACAGGTGTTACGAAGAATGAGCAAGAAGCCGTACGTTTTTATACACTCGCTGCAAATCAGGGAGAAGCGCAGGCGCAATTTAATCTTGGTGCTGCCTACTATGATGGTATAGGCGTTATGAAGAATGAGCAGGAAGCTATGCGTTGGTTCGCGCTTGCTGCAAATCAAGGCCATCCAATGGCACAATATAATCTTGGTATATATTATTATAATGGTAATGGGGTTAACAGAAATGTAATGGAAGCTATTCGATTGTTTAGGCTTTCTGCGGCACAAGGAAACGGATCAGCAAGAGATGTTTTGACTCAGCTCAACATTCGCTGAAAATTAGCGAACGAAGCATGAATGGCTGTGCAGCGTTTATTTTTGCAACGGTCATTTACCTGATGCAAAACAATGGTATGGAAATTAGCATTATGACGATGCTGCTGTGGATTTTTATTGCAACCATCGCTGCGATTGGTAATGCTGGCGTGCCGATGGGATGTTTTTTCCTCAGTGCTAGCTTACTCACCAGCATGAATGTGCCAACTGCCTTGCTTGGGCTAATTTTGCCATTTTATAGCATTATTGACATAATAGAGACGGCGCTGAATGTATGGTCGGATACGTGCGTTGCAAAAGTGATTGATGTGCAGACGAAAGATGGTGTGGCTTAGAACATAAGTGAATAAAAAAATATTGACAAAGTTATATCTTCAGAATATAGATTGTGAAATGTTAAATTCATGGTTGGTAAAAAATGTTTGTTATACATGGTCATAAAAAAGAAGTTGTTTCTAGTGAATATTTTAGTGGACAATGTCAAATTTGCAAAAGTAATAGGTTGTTTTTATGTGACTTGAAATATACGGGTTCAGTATTCTTATTGCCAATAATTAATAGAGAATTTAAAAAAATAATATGTGATAGTTGTCATACTGAATATAAAATAAGAGTAGTTGATGAGCGCATTTCATTGCGTCCGCTTAATAAAGTAGCAAAATTAATAAGGATACTTGAGACAACAAAATCTGTTGTTTATTCTTTTTACTCATTCATTGCTCTATTTTTTGCTCTATTTTTTGCTTTTATTTATTGCGAAAAAGAAATAGATAAGATAAATACAGAATCTTACAAACAGAGTCCGCAAGTATATGATACTTATATTATAAAATCAGTTGGTAATGAAAAATTTCCGTATAAAGTAATGAAGATTACCTCAATCAGAACAAATGAATTCTTTTTTGATCAATTAGACTGTATTTTTAGAGATATAAGTTCTGCGGAAAGAGAGGTAGCTAGCACGCATCACTCGAACTCATATGTATATTATACGAAAAAGGATCTTGATTCTGTAGAGGTATCAAAAATTATAAGACCAAATCACAAGCTTGTATTATCTTTAAAAGAAAAATTATACATTTATTTTAGTATTCTGAAAGATTTATTTAAAACAAAGCTGAAATCTTAAATATTTTATTAAGCTTTTAAAACTTTATCAATTCTGAAATACAAAGTATGATTTTCTAAGCTTGTGGAAAACAAATCATATGAACCTACACAAGGCAAAATTAACACTGGACAAAGCACTCAAATGTGCGGTAAAAAGGATGGCAGTATTTTATTATACTGTTGCTAGGAGTGTAGCTCAATTGGCTAGAGCGTCGGTCTCCAAAACCGAAGGTTGGGGGTTCGAGACCCTCCACTCCTGCCACTCTGGACACAATGAATAAGGTGGTTTATGAAAACAGAAACAAAGCAGTCGTTAGTTAAACGCATTTTTGCTTTTATCCAAGAGGTAAAGCAAGAAACTAAGAAAGTAACATGGCCTTCTCGCCGTGAAGCAACACTAACAACCGTTGTTGTGTTTATATTTGCTATGCTCGCAGCAATTTATTTTGTGATCGTGGATAAAATCATCATAACTTTATTAAAACTTATTACAGGCTAAATCACATTCATGACAGATGTAGCAACAGTGACTAAACAAAAACGATGGTACGTAGTGAACGTATACTCAGGCTTTGAAAAAAAAGTCGTGCAAGCAATTACTGAAATGGCTGAGCGAAAAGGTCTAACCGAATGCTTTGAAGAGTTTTTGGTTCCTTGTGAAGAGGTTGTTGAGGTGCGCCGTGGTGCAAAAGTTAACACAGAGCGTCAGTATTTTCCTGGATATATTCTTGTTAAAATGGAATTGTCGGATGATGCATGGCAGCTTGTTCTCAACGTGCCGCGTGTTGCAAGCTTTTTAGGGGCGAACGGTAAGCCGAGTCCTATCACAGAACGTGAAGTTTCACGTATCATGAAACAAATGCAGGAATCAATTGAAAAACCACGTCACACCACCACATTTGAAGTGGGTGAGCAGGTTCGTGTGTGTGATGGACCATTTTCATCATTTACTGGAATCGTGGAAGACACAGACGACGAAAAAGGTCGCCTTAAAGTATCTGTTACTATTTTTGGACGTGCAACACCAGTTGAACTGGAGTTCAATCAAGTCGAAAAAGTGTAACGGGTTGGGCAATGGTGCCCAAAACGTGGAAGATGTTGCCGCATTGTACCACGGACTCAGAAACACAAACATTTAACTACTGAGGATTAATATGGCAAAGAAAATTACGGGTTATATCAAGTTGCAAGTTGCAGCTGGTAAAGCAAACCCATCCCCACCAATTGGTCCAGCTTTGGGTCAACGCGGTTTGAATATTATGGAATTTTGTAAAGCATTCAATGCGCAAACACAAGCAACAGAGCCAGGTACGCCTATTCCTGTTGTTATCACTGTTTATGCGGATCGTACGTTTTCGTTCGTTACAAAAACACCGCCAAACTCATACTTTTTAAAGAAAGCTGCTGGTATTGCTAAGGGAACACAAACTCCTGGTCGTGAAACAGTTGGTTCGGTAACAATGGAGCAAATTCGCGAAATTGCTGCAATTAAAATGCCTGACTTGAATGCACTTGATATTGATGCTGCATGCCAAATGCTCATCGGTTCTGCACGTTCAATGGGCTTGGAAGTGGCGGAGTAGACCATGGCGATTGGAAAAAGATTAAAGCAAGCAAATACTGCTGTTGATAAAAATAAAGTGTACACAGCTGAAGAAGCTATCGCATTGATTAAGTCCTTGGCGAAAGCTAAGTTTGACGAAACAATCGAAGTTTCGATGAATCTTGGTGTTGATCCTAAAAAGGCGGATCAAAACTTGCGTGGTGTTGTTCAGTTACCTCATGGAACTGGTAAGACATATCGTGTTGCTGTGTTTGCTCGTGGTGTAAAAGCGGAAGAAGCAAAAGCTGCAGGTGCTGACATCGTTGGTGCAGAAGATTTGATGGAAATGGTTCAAGCTGGTAATATGCCGTTTGACCGTTGTATCGCAACTCCTGACATGATGGGTATTGTTGGTCGCGTTGGTAAGATTTTAGGGCCTCGTAGCCTTATGCCTAACCCAAAGCTTGGGACAGTAACAATGGATGTTGCAGAAGCAGTTAAAGCCGTTAAAGGTGGGCAAGTTGAATATCGTGCTGAAAAAGCTGGTATTGTTCACTGTGGTTTTGGTAAAGCAAGTTTCGCAGCGGATGCATTGCTCGAGAACCTTAAAGTATTCGTGGATACAATTCAAAAAGCGCGTCCAGCGGGTGTTAAAGGTACATACGTTCGTAAGTTAAGCATGAGCTCAACGCAAGGTCCAGGTGTGACCTTTACGATGGGTGCTTAATATAAAAAATTCGGTGAAGCGTAAAAGCTTCACTGGTCCCGTTCATAATTTTTTAATTCGTTATTAAAATTATGAGTGGTGTCAAAGACTGTGGGTTCCGCAAGGTTTAATCGCTGTATTTTAGGGTAATAATCTTAAAATACTGGGCGGCCGACAGGAGGCAGAAGGGACAGAAAATAGATTTTCACTTAAGAGATTAAGTGGTGATCTTACCCTTCTGTAACATAAATTGCTCAGCATTATAGTGATGCTGGGTGTGTTCATAAGGAGTAAGAATCATGAACCGTACAGAAAAGGAGCAGCTCGTCGTCGATATACGTGACACGTTGCAACAAGCGTCGGTTGTGATCGTGACTCAACAAACTGGGTTAACGGTTGCTCAAGCGACACTATTGCGCCGTCAAATGCGTGATGCTGGTGCTGAATTTAAGGTTCTGAAAAATACTCTGGCTCGAATAGCTGTTAAAGACACAGCACTCGAAGGATTAACGCCGATGCTCGTAGGGCCTACAGCTCTCGCGTATTCGACTGATCCTGTTGCAGCTGCTAAGGTTGTTGCTAAATTTGCGAACACCAACGATATGTTGAAAATCGTTGGTGGTTGTCTCAATGGGCAAGTGCTCAATGCGGCAAGCGTTAAATCATTAGCAACATTACCGTCTTTGGACGAATTGCGATCAAAGCTTATTGGGGTGCTTTTGGCACCTGCAACAAAGCTTGCCGTGCTATCCAAAGAACCAGCTGCACGTATTGCACGTGTTTTGGCCGCCAAGAGTCGTGGGTAATTTTCAAAATTAATCTAATTAGGAGAAGTAAAAAATGGCTAAATTAGCAAAAATCGTTGATGAATTGTCAACATTAACTGTACTAGAAGCAGCAGAACTTTCAAAGTTGCTTGAAGAAAAATGGGGCGTAAGCGCTGCTGTTGCTGCTGCACCTGCTGCTGCTGCTGGTCCAGCTGCTGCTGCTGAAGAAGAAAAAACAGAATTTGATGTTATTCTTGTTGATGCTGGCGCAAACAAAATCAACGTAATCAAAGAAGTTCGTGCGATTACAGGCTTAGGTCTTAAAGAAGCAAAAGATCTTACTGAAGCTGGCGGAAAGCCAGTTAAGCAAGGTGTTTCTAAAGACGAAGCAGCTAAATTAAAAAAGCAGCTTGAAGACGCTGGCGCTAAGGTTGAAGTTAAATAAAAACCTAAATGTAACTATTGGGCAAGCATAAATTGCTTGCCCACACTAATATCCCAATGTAATTGGGTATGTATTTTGAAGTTTTATTTAAATTGAGTCTTAAAAACTAATTTTTTTATAAACTATTCGTAACGAGGAGATCTATATTCTCTCGTTAAATTTTTATTTTAGAGATGATTTGTATCGGGGGATATTGAATGGTTAGGTCTTATACAGGGCGAATGCGATTCCGTAAGTCGTTTGGCCGTAACGCAGAAGTTGCACCATTACCAAATTTAATTGCATTACAAAAATCTTCGTATGACAGTTTTTTACAAGCAAATACTTCGCATGAATCACGCTTAGATGTTGGCTTGCAAGAAGTATTTCGTTCCATATTTCCAATAAAAGATTTTTCAGGTAAATCGCAGCTTGAATTTCATAAGTATCAATTTGATACGCCAAAGTATGATGAGCCTGAGTGCCGCCAACGTGGTATGACATTCGCAGCACCGTTGCGCGTAACGTTCCGATTAGTTGTTTGGGATGTTGATAGTGACACTGGGTCACGGTCCATCCGCGACATTAAAGAACAAGATGTGTATATGGGTGATGTCCCTTTGATGACAGATCGTGGTACTTTCATTGTTAATGGTATTGAACGTGTTATTGTTTCTCAAATGCATCGTAGTCCAGGTGTGTTCTTTGATCATGATAAGGGTAAATCACATAGCTCTGGTAAAATTTTATACGCAGCACGTGTTGTGCCTTACCGTGGTTCTTGGATTGATTTTGAATTTGATCCAAAAGATACTTTGTATGTACGTATTGACCGTCGTCGTAAATTACCATTAACAACATTCTTGATGGCGCTTGATAGTAATGAGACAAGTATTCTCCGTCAAAAGAGTATTGCGTCGGGTGAACCTTTGTTACCAAGTGCAATCACAGGTATGTCACGTGAAGAAATTCTCAATACATTTTATAATACTGTTGATTATACGAAAACAGTTAAAGGTTGGACGACACCATATTTTGCTGATCATTGGCGTGGTGTTAAGTTAAATCAGAATTTGATTAACGCTGAAACTGGTGACATCGTTGCTGAAAAAGAGACTAAAATCACTCCGCGCATGGCGAAAAAATTCCAAGCTGATGGTTTGAATTCAGTTCTTGTTACCGAAGAAGACCTTTATAGTCTCTATCTAGCAAATGATCATATTGACGAAAACTCAGGTGAAATCTTTTTAGAAGCTGGTGATGAACTATCAAAAGAAGTATTAGAGCTTACTAGAACATTGAAACTTAATAAACTATCCGTTTTGCACATTGATCATATAAATATTGGTGGTTATTTACTTGCAACATTGCTAGCTGATAAGAATCACAGTCGTGAAGATGCTTTGCTCGATATTTATCGCTCTATTCGTCCTGGTGAGCCACCCACTCTTGAAGGTGGTGAGGCTATATTCAAAGGGTTGTTCTTTGACGAAGAGCGTTATGACTTATCAGCAGTTGGTCGTGTTAAATTAAATGCTCGCCTTGGCCTTGAAATTGAAGATACTGTACGTATTCTTTTGAAGAGCGATATCGTTGCAATTATAAAAACATTGCTTGAACTGAAAGACGGTCGTGGCGAAGTAGATGATATTGATAACCTTGGCAACCGTCGTGTTCGTTCTGTTGGTGAATTGATTGAAAACCAATTCCGTGTTGGTGTTGTTCGTATGGAACGCACAATTAAAGAACGCATGGGTTCAGTTGACATTGAAACAGTAATGCCAAATGATTTGATTAATGCAAAGCCAGTTGCTGCATCAATTCGTGAATTCTTCGGATCTTCACAATTATCTCAGTTTATGGATCAAACGAATCCACTTTCAGAAATTACGCATAAGCGTCGTTTGTCCGCCTTGGGACCAGGTGGTTTATCACGTGACCGCGCAGGTTTTGAAGTACGAGACGTGCATCCAACCCATTATGGTCGTATTTGTCCAATTGAGACGCCTGAAGGTCCAAATATTGGTTTGATTAACTCACTTGCAACGTATGCTCGTATCAATAAGTATGGTTTTATTGAAACTCCATATCGGAAAGTTACTGATGGTATCGTTACTGATGATGTTGTTTATCTATCTGCTATGCAAGAAGGTCGCTATAATATTGCTCCTGCAAACGCACCTTTCGATGAGAACAATCGTCTTGTTGAAGATTTACTCACAATACATCGTGGTGGCGAAGTTGGTATGATGCTTCGTGAAGATGTTCACTTGATGGACGTTTCACCAAAGCAATTGGTGTCTGTTGCTGCTTCATTAATTCCTTTCTTGGAAAATGACGACGCATCACGTGCATTGATGGGATCAAACATGCAACGTCAGGCTGTTCCTTTATTACGTACTGAAGCTCCTATTGTCGGTACTGGCATGGAACATATTGTTGCGCGGGACTCAGGTGCTGTTATTATAGCAAAACGTGCCGGTGTTGTGGATCAGATCGATGGTAAGCGTATTGTTATTCGCGCGACCGAGCCAGATAGCAAAGGTGACATTGGTGTTGATATTTACACGTTGCTGAAATATCAAGGTTCGAATATGAACACGTGTATCAATCAAAAACCACTTGTTCGTAAAGGTGATGTTGTAATAGCGGGTGATATTATCGCTGATGGTCCGTCAACGGATATGGGTGAATTAGCGCTTGGCCGTAACTGTCTCGTAGCATTTATGTCATGGCAAGGTTATAACTTTGAGGACTCAATCGTTATTTCAGAACGTATTGCTCGTGACGACGTATTCACTTCGATTCATATCGAAGGCTTTGAAGTGATGGCCCGCGACACGAAACTTGGTAACGAAGATATATCTCGTGATATTCCAAACGTTGGTGAAGAAGCGCTTCGTAATTTGGATGAAGCTGGTATCATTTATGTTGGTGCCGAAGTTAATCCAGGCGACATTTTGGTAGGCAAGGTGACACCAAAAGGTGAAACACCAATGACTCCTGAAGAAAAATTGCTACGTGCAATCTTTGGTGAAAAGGCTGCCGATGTTCGCGATAGCTCACTTCGTGTGCCACCAGGGGTATCAGGAACGGTTGTTGAAGTTCGTGTGTTTTCTCGCCGTGGTGTGGAAAAGGACGAACGTGCAATTGCAATTGAACGTCAAGAAATTGAACGCCTTGCAAAAGACCGTGATGATGAGCGTGGCATTTTGGAACGTAGCTTCTATCAACGTTTGCAAGATAAATTGCTCGGTCATAAAATTATTTCAGGACCAACAGGCATTCAATCTGGTAAGAAATTAACAACAGAGATTCTAGCTGAATTTACACAAGGTCAATGGCGACGTATCGTTGTTGATAATGAAGCTATTATGACTGATGTTGAGGCAATGAAACGTCATATTGATGAATGTGTTGCAAGACTCCAGGCTGTATTTGAGGATAAAGTCGAAAAGTTACGCCGTGGTGATGAATTGCCACCTGGGGTACTTAAGATGGTTAAAGTCTTTATTGCTGTTAAGCGTAAGCTTCAACCTGGTGATAAGATGGCTGGTCGTCATGGTAACAAGGGTGTTGTATCTCGTGTTGTTCCATTGGAAGATATGCCATATCTTGAAGACGGTACGCCTGTTGATATCATTTTGAACCCGCTTGGTGTTCCATCACGTATGAATGTGGGACAAATTCTTGAGACACATCTTGGTGCTGCTGCTTTTGGTTTGGGTAAACAAATCACAAAGATGCTGCAGGATTATAAGGACGAAAAGATTGGTACGAGCGATGTTCGTAACATTCTGGGTGATCTTTACATGTCAAAAACAGATCGTGACGACATCAATGAATTGTCTGACGTTGATCTTCTTGAAATGGCCGGAAATCTTAAAAATGGTATTCCTATGGCAACACCTGTTTTTGATGGTGCAAAGCAAACTGAGATTGAGGATTATTTAACAAAAGCTGGTTTGGATACATCTGGACAAGTTACGTTATATGATGGTCGTTCTGGTGAAGCGTTTGATCGTCAAGTAACAGTTGGCCAGATTTATATTTTGAAGCTACACCATTTGGTTGACGATAAGATTCACGCACGTTCAATTGGGCCATACAGCCTTGTGACGCAACAACCGTTGGGTGGTAAAGCTCAATTCGGTGGGCAGCGTTTCGGGGAAATGGAAGTTTGGGCGCTCGAGGCTTATGGTGCTGCGTATACCTTGCAAGAAAAACTTACTGTTAAGTCTGACGACGTCGCTGGGCGTATGAAAGCTTACGAAGAAATTGTAAGAGGCGGAGAGAATATTGAAGCCGGTATACCAGAATCACTTAACGTTTTGGCAAAGGAACTTCGTTCCCTAGGTCTGAACCTATCGTTTAATTATAGTTAGAATATACTAATGAATCCACTGTACTTGTATAGTGGATTCATTATCATACACTTAATAATAAGTTAATGTGCACGTAATAGTGCACCCCCTCTTAGGAGTTTAGTCCATGAGTCGCGAGATCCATAAAGCAATATCATCTGGAGAAATTGTTCCAGGTTTTGATTCCTTAAGCATTTCCATTGCCAGTCCTGAGCAAATTCGCTCCTGGTCATTTGGTGAAGTAAAAAAACCAGAAACAATAAACTATCGTACTTTCAAGCCAGAACGTGACGGTTTGTTTTGTGCACGTATTTTTGGTCCGATTAAGGACTATGAATGTTTGTGTGGCAAATACAAGCGTATGAAATACCGCGGTATTGTATGCGAGAAGTGCGGCGTTGAAGTAACCTTAAGTAAGGTTCGTCGTGATAGAATGGGGCATATTGATCTTGCATCACCTGTGGCTCACATTTGGTTTACAAAATCACTTCCAAGTCGTTTGGGTACATTGCTTGATATCACTTTGCGCGATCTTGAGCGCGTTTTGTATTTTGAGAATTATGTTGTTGTTGATCCAGGTTTAACACCCTTTCGTTATAAGCAATTGCTCAGCGAAGAAGAATTTATGCGTGCTCAAGACGAGTATGGCGAAGATTCTTTTGTAGCAAGCATCGGTGCGGAAGCGCTTAAAGAGATTTTGCTCAAGCTTGATATGGAGAAAGAAAAAGAAGAACTCCGTGTTGAATTTGTTGAGACAACATCTGAAATTCGTCGTAAGAAGATTTTTAAGCGTTTGAAGTTAATCGAAGCTTTCTTGTCATCAAATACACGCCCAGAATGGCTTATTATGCAAGTCATTCCTGTTATTCCACCAGAACTTCGTCCATTAGTTCCACTGGATGGCGGTCGATTTGCAACGAGTGACTTGAATGACCTTTATCGTCGTGTAATTAACCGTAACAATCGTTTGAAGCGTTTGATTGAGCTTCGCGCGCCCGATATCATTGTGCGTAACGAAAAGCGTATGTTGCAAGAATCTGTTGATGCCTTGTTTGATAACGGTCGTCGTGGTCGTGCGATTACGGGTGCTAATAAGCGTCCATTGAAATCACTTGCTGATATGCTAAAAGGTAAACAAGGTCGTTTCCGTCAGAACCTTCTTGGAAAACGTGTTGACTACTCAGGTCGTTCGGTGATTGTTGTTGGTCCAGAACTTAAACTCCACCAATGTGGTTTGCCAAAGAAAATGGCGCTAGAGTTATTCCGTCCGTTTATTTACTCACGTCTCGAACGTTACGGTCTTGCAAGCACTTTGAAAGCTGCAAAGCGTATGGTTGAGAAAGAGCGCCCAGAAGTTTGGGACGTTCTGGAGGACGTTATTCGTGAACACCCTGTTTTGTTAAACCGTGCACCAACATTGCACCGTTTGGGTATTCAAGCCTTTGAGCCTATGTTGATCGAAGGCAAAGCGATCCAATTACATCCGCTTGTTTGTACTGCATTTAACGCTGACTTTGACGGTGACCAAATGGCTGTGCATGTTCCATTGGGGCTTGAGGCGCAATTAGAATCTCGCGTCTTGATGATGTCAACGAACAATATTTTAAGTCCTGCAAACGGTCGTCCAATTATCGTTCCATCAAAAGATATTGTTTTAGGGCTCTATTATTTGTCGCTAGACCGTGATGGCCTGCCAGGTGAAGGCATGACCATAGCAAACATGAATGAGCTCGAACATGCGATGCAAGACAATATTTTGCATTTGCACACAAAGATTAATGCGCGCGTTGCCGTTTATGATGAAGAAGGTGGTGTTTCATACAAGCGAATTGCGACAACTCCTGGCCGTATGATTTTGGGACAATATTTGCCTAAATCAGCAAAAATTCCATACGATGTAATTAACCAAATTTTGACATCTGGTGAAATTGGTAACTTGGTGGATGCTGTATATCGTCATTGTGGACAAAAAGAAACAGTTATTTTCGTTGACCGTATTATGGGCCTTGGCTTTACGTATATGACTAAAGGTGGAATTTCGTTTGGTAAAGATGATCTTGTTATACCACCAGAAAAAGATAAGTTAATTGCCGATACCAAAGGTATGGTTGCTGAATTTGAACAGCAATATCTAGATGGTTTGATTACCAAGGGTGAGAAGTACAACAAAGTTGTTGACGCTTGGTCTAGCTGTACGGATCGCGTGGCAGATGCCATGATGAAAACGATGTCATCTACGAATCCAAGTGCAGCTGTAAACTCTGTTTATATGATGACGCACTCAAAGGCGCGTGGTTCTGTTGCACAGATGAAACAGCTTTCTGGTATGCGTGGTTTGATGGCGACTCCATCAGGTGACATTATTGAAACGCCAATTATTTCAAACTTTAAAGAAGGTTTGAACGTTCTTGAATACTTTATTTCGACCCATGGTACACGTAAAGGTCTGGCCGATACGGCACTTAAAACAGCAAACTCAGGTTATTTGACACGTCGTTTAGTTGACGTTGCACAAGATTGCATTATCTCTGAAGATGATTGCGGAACAAAACGTGGTTTGATGATTCGCTCAGTTACTGAAGGTGCCAATGTTATTATAACAATGTTGGAACGTGTTTTGGGTCGTTGTTCTTCGGAAGATATTGTTAATCCACATACAGGTGAGATTGCTGTAAAAGCAGGTGAGATGATTGATGAAGAAGCGATTGATCGTTTAGCGGCTACTGGCATTGATGAAATGAAGATCAGGTCTGTTCTTACGTGCGAAACTGTTAATGGTACTTGTACGAAATGTTATGGTCGTGATATGGCACGTGGTACTATTGTCTGTAAAGGTGAGACCGTTGGTGTTATTGCTGCTCAGTCTATTGGTGAGCCTGGTACACAGCTTACAATGCGTACGTTCCACATTGGTGGTGCGGCACAGCGCGGTGCTGAACAATCGAGCATTGAATCTTCCTTTTCTGGCAAAGTTGTCTATCACAATTCAAACATCGTTACGAATACAACGAAACATGACATTATGATTTCACGTAATGGTGAATTACACATTATGGATGATCAAGGCCGTGAGCGCGTGCGTCATAAAGTACCGTATGGCGCTCGAATGTTAGTTAAAGCCGGTGACAGTGTTACTCCTGGTATACGTTTGTACGAATGGGATCCGTATACAATTCCTGTTTTAACTGAAAAGGATGGTACTGGACACTTCGTAGATTTGGTTGACGGTCAATCAATGCGTGAAATTATTGACGAATCGACAGGTATTTCAAGTCGTGTGGTTGTTGACTGGAAGCAGCACGGTCGCTCTTCTGAACTTCGTCCGATGATTAGTATTCGTGATAGTAAGGGGAATCCTGTCATTCTGCCAAACGGATTGGAGGCACGTTACTTCTTACCAATTGATACGATTGTCAGCATTGAAAATAATTTCCCTGTTAAAGCTGGTGACATCGTTGCTCGTATTCCACGTGAAACAACAAAGACACGTGATATCACAGGTGGTTTGCCACGTGTTTCCGAATTATTTGAAGCGCGTCATCCAAAAGATGCAGCAATCATTGCTGAATTTGATGGTCGTGTTGAGTTTGGAAAAGACTATAAAGCAAAACGTCGTATTATTGTGCATCCTGATGATGAAGCTGCGACACCAATGGAATATCTCATTCCAAAGGGCCGTCATGTAGCTGTTCATGAAGGTGACTATGTACGCCGTGGCGAGTTACTTGTGGATGGAAACTCTGTTCCTCATGATATTTTGCGTATTTTGGGTGTGGAAGCATTGGCTGCATACTTGGTGAGCGAAATTCAACAAGTTTATCGTTTGCAAGGTGTTGGTATCAATGATAAGCACATTGAAGTTATTGTACGTCAAATGTTGCAGAAGGTTGAAATTACGGATGCTGGCTCAACAGAACTTATTGTTGGAGAGCAAATTGACCGTGTTGAAATGGATGCACTTAACCTTGCACTTGAAGCGAATGGTGAGCGCATTGCTGTTGGAACACCTGTCCTTCAAGGTATTACAAAAGCATCGTTGCATACGAAGTCATTTATTTCCGCAGCATCGTTCCAAGAGACAACACGTGTATTAACTGAAGCAGCTGTAGCTGGTAAAATTGATATGCTGACAGGTCTAAAAGAAAACGTAATTGTTGGTCGCTTGATTCCAGCAGGTACAGGCGGAATCGTTAGAAATCTTAAGGAATTGGCTGGTCAAAAAGACAAGCAACTTGAAGTTGATACAGGTACTACACGCCACTTGGAATCTCAAAGGCATAAAGTAGCTTAACAATTTCTAGATAAAGAATGAATGAAGCACGCAATTTAACGGTTGCGTGCTTTTTTTTATTTTTAGCAAGGAGCTACTTTTTATAAGGTATGTTCTGCGTAAAAAATGTTCTGTTTTTTGATGTTGTTTTCTGACATAACTTAGTTAAACTTAAATTACATATATTTTTTGCCATTTTAGGAATGTCCAATGAAAAAATATTTACTAGCGCTATTAGCATTATTTATATCCCATCTTTTCCTTGAAGCCGCAGAATATAAGGAGTCTATAGAAGATTATTTATTTCTGGACTCGTGCGGAGAAGCACCTTCACATGAGCATTTTGAATTTTTCTTTAGCAAAAAAGAGATTACTCAAAAAGATGAGATTACAGAGAGTGATATTAAATTTGAAGTAGATCACATAAAAGGATTTCTTAAACATTTTGATTTAACAAATGCAAGAGATTGTAAAAATAGAGAAAGCATGTTGAATGCTTTAGACAAAGTTAGACACAAGTATAAAGGAATACTCGATTATCTGAAGAATTGTGCGCCTAGCGAATTAACATTTTCATGGGGTGATATTGCGATTTCCTCTAGTAATGGGGGAGGGGGCAAATATAGCTCTAGTGATTTTATGCAAAAGAAAGGATGTCTTTATTTTTTTAAAAAGAACCTTTTGGATAAAGACAACCACTTTTTCACTAGAGTAAACATAGCTGATCAAGAAAGTATAGGGGATATCACGACTGAGTCACTTAAGCAGTGGCAAATTAATAAACTTGAACGTCAGATGGTAAATTTTGAGCAATCAATTTCTTTTTTTACTTTTGAATCTTTAGAAAAAAATGTATTAGAGAGATTAAAAGCTGCATCTAACGGGTATAAAATCTCTCTTAATAATAAAAATATACATAATATTATTTGTTATAATAGGGAATTGGATTCATTGTTTACAGGTATGCTAAGTGGTTTGCGTGATAATTTTCTAACTATTTGTATGACACATGAAAGTGTCTATCATTTTTATTCCAATATAACACAATGAGAAATGGCTTTCTTTCCAGATAATTGTACTTCTACTTTAGGTGAAGGATTAGTTGTTAACAGCAGCAGTGCACTAAAAGGAACTCTTCTTTGTGGGATTAACAGTTCTGTGGTAAATTCTATTTATACATTGTCAACAAGTACTTATGAAATTAACTTACATAAAAACATATTAACAACGCCTGTAACCAATTTTATTGGCGATTTAAGACTTTCAGGTGATGCACTCAATTTGTTGGGAAATATTACAACCACTTACTCTGGTGCAATATCTTTAAGCAATTATGGGGGTGTGTTTTTGTGTCATTAAAAATATTAAAACAAATATTATTTGGGGCTTATAAAAAAATAAATGAGTAATATTTGTGCAATGTATCATCTCATCCCCATGTCATCTTCGGACTTGATCTGAGGATCTTTATTATTGAGACGGCATATAACTTGTTAAGTTACACTTAGTGTTTGCCTTTGTAGCATGAGAGATCTTCGGATCAAGTCCGAAGATGACACGTTTGGGAGTTGCTAAGAATTACTTATCCATTTTTCACCGGAATCCTTTTTACAAATCCACATAATATTGCGAATCTTATAAAATTTTACTGCAGATTCATCATTTGCCAAGCTTCTTGTGTTTTGCTTAGAAATATCAACGGCGCATCTGTTACAAACTTTACATTTGTCTGCCCGGTTTCGTCGTGGCCTGTAATAACTAAAAATGCAAAACCAACATCGTCTTTTGATATTTGATCATCCCCAATCATTGTGTGAACAGTTGTAAGGATTGAGCTTTGTTGTTCATCATCAAGAACCGGATAATGCACAATAAATGATAAAGAATTGTCATCTAACGACTGCAACATACCATAACGTTGACTTTGTGGTATGCCTGGAACGTCAGTTAACGTAAATTTTGTTTTATTCGGAAAGCCAACCAGCCCATCGTTGAAATAAAAAACATCATTGTTTGTGTATTCAATTGCACCAAGTCTTGATTCAATCACACCGTGCGTAATGGTGTTTTCTGCTGATGTTTTTTGTTTAGTATTGTGTTTTCTCATGATTTTATCCTTCTATGTTTTTAAATTTATTTTAATTCACTCTAAGACTGAGGGAATCCTCTCAGAATTGTTTCAATATTTCTGTGATCAAGAATGTGGTTCTTATTTAGTGTCTGCAATGTGATATCTCGTGAAGATTCTAATGTTCGTGAATTATCCATAGCCATGATTTGGGTGGTTTTGTTGGCATTTATGACCCGTTCTTCTTCAATGCAAACAAGCTCATCTGCCTTCTCGATTGCACTATTTAATTTTTGTTTTTCTGTTGATAGTTTATATACTGCATGTGGAAAAGCGAAATCTACAGCATTCTCAATAAGTAGTTTGGCTTCATTAAATACAGCACCTATATTGTCTGGGGGGGTGACAGTTAGTAACAATCGTGCAGCTTGAATTGTTTTTGCAAAGGCGTCATGTTTTCCGGTGATGGGGTAAAGATCAACCTGCAAATAGTCATTGATTTTGATTGACTGATCATTTCCACTTTCACCCGTGTAATAGCTATAATCAAGACCTTGGCCACTTTTAATTTCGGGTAAGTCTTTTATATTGACAGATTTACCTTTAAGTTCTTTGCCTGCAAGCGTTTGGTTACCATGATCATCTCTGTTCATAATGCCTTGGATTTGGCTTATAAATCCTTTCACTTCTTCGTTAAGGGATTCTTTTGTCCTGCCATCAGGGCCAATGCTATTTATTAATTGCCGAAGGTCACTTGCTATTTTTTGAACATCATTTAGTTGTTGTGATATTTTTTTCTGTCGCTCAAGCTGCCTAATATTTTCTATTTTTTGTCCTTTAATTTCAGCTATCTTTTCTTGCCCAGAAATGCGAATAGCTGCATCACAATCAAGAAAAGTACCTAAATGTGGCGATTTCATACGATCATATGTTTCACTTATGGCTGTGTCTATTTCTTTCATTTCTAAGCTTTTAATATTACCTGCTGAAATAAATAGTGGTAAGGTTGATGATATTGACGACATGGTACAATCCTCGTTATATTATCTTAAATATAGAATCATTCATTCTATATGAAATACTCATAGCTTTTGAAAGTATATCGATAGATTTATTTGTTTCTAGCAAGTCTAGCAATACTTGTTTCTCATTTACTTTGCTTTTTTCTCCGGATCTCTTTGCTAATCCAATATAAACAAATTTTTCACTTTTAAGTTTCTCAACTGTTCTTTCGGTATCGATTTTTTGCATGTTGATTATATCGATCGCATACGATTTTAAATTTGTTCTAGTTGCTGATGACATAGGCGTTTGATTGAATGAAGTGTTTGAGTCATTGTAGGCATTTGCCAATAATGAAATGGTGCTTGAATCACCTGAATTTAGAGCTTTGCCTGTGAAGTTTATGTTCCCATCTAATTTGCCGCATGAAAGTCTGCTGCCATGTGACTCGACAATATCTTTACGCACAGCAATAGATGATGAAATACCTTTGCTCGATCCGCCAAGGCTTTGCTCATTTGTTTCAAATAAATTATTAAGGCCAAAGAAGTGAGATACATTTGTACTATTGTTTACATTACATGTAGACGACGTACTTAATGATGCAATTTGTTTTTCGACTGAACCAATAACTACTCCTAATGAAGGGTTGTTTGACTTTAGTTGAAAACGGCCATCATCTGTAATAGAGGCCACAACACCTGAGCCAGGGTCCAAATAATTAATTCTATCCATTAAATCTTGAATTGTTGCAACACTGGTTAAATCAATATCCACATGCTGTGCTAATTCTCCTGTTATAGGATCAGCTGTTCCGATTCGAACGGTTCCCATACCTGAAATAGCAGTGTTGCCTGTGATATCAGAAATACCAGGGACGCCAACAGTCCCCGTTAACGTGGATGGAGGGTCGAGTGATACACCTAGATTATGTATGCTATTAAACGTGTCGCGTAGTGCTCTTGTGTATTCATCCAGTTGTGCCTGAAGGTCAGGCAACACTTTGTCATGTAACTGCATTAAACCCGACAGCCGACCTGTTTGACCGTTTCCTAAAATGGTTGTGCTAATGTCAACAGTCCGATTATCAACTGTTTGAATAGATAAAGCGCTGGCTCCTTTGGAATCGTCATAACGTATCGTTGCGCAATTTCCACCTTGAAGAATATTGTTTTCACTTTTATCAAATATTTCAACATCAAACGCATTAAGTGTGCTCGTTCGTATGCCCAGTTGTTCAGCTAAAGCTTGTAGGCTAACGCGTCTTTGATCTTCATATGTAAGTTGTTCTGATGATTTTTCAAATGATATGCTAATACTTTTATTTAACCTTGTAATATCCTCGAGGCACTTATTTGTTTGTGCAACAGAATTAGTAATGTCATTACCGACTTCTTTACGTAAGTTTTTAATTTCTGAGGCTAGTTTGGTAATGCTTGCAGCATGGTTTGTTAACTCACGAATCGCATCTTTGGTGTAAATAGCTTGCCCTAGATTTGATTGAAGTGCAGAGAGAGCATTTGACATTTTTCCACCGATATGGGCGAATGAATTTTGCTCATCTTTTCCGCCAAAGAGTGCTAAAATGCCATGGTAGTATTTCTCCATAGATTCAGTGCCAGATACAAGGCTGCTTTGATCTCGAACTTCTTTAATTAATTTTTCATCAAAGTTTTGTTGTAATTCCGATGCTTTTACACCTGAAATGCCATTTAATTGAATAATACGATCACGTGATATATAGCCATTAACGTCTTTGTTAGTCAGGTTCTCATCAAGCGTAGCTGCTTTCATGCGATGCGCATTAATTCCTGACATTAGTTTATGAGAGGAGTTGTAATTTACAGAATCTTGGTTAAAGCCTATTTCTGGTGGCATGGATGTAGTGCTTTCTTACTTTTAAATGCTTCTTTAAAGTGTTTGTGACAGGGCTACTGGTTGACTCCACTGGGCAGATTTTGATTGACCTTTATTTGTGTAGCAGTATTTATTTATTTTGTTAAGTGCTGTAAAAAAAATATCCATTATTCGGTGACTATATTCTTGTGCATTATTAAGGTATTCGTAGTTTTCTTTTGATTTCATCATAAATTCATTGTTAGCCTTGGAAAGGCTGATAAGGTCATCGCGTGATAGTGCTTTTAAAGAAAGTAGTTGGTTTATGTCATTCATTATTCTTTCATATCGATCGCTGCATGCCTTTTTCAAAGGTAATAATTCGATGAGACTGTTTGTGTCATGTTCTTTAATGCAGGTATTTTCGCGATCCATAACATCAATAAAATCTTTAACGCATGGATAAAAATTGGAAAGCGTTTCCAATACATTTATGTCGCTTGTGTTTTGATTATGCATGTTGATCATGTATCCCTCCCTGTTGTAGTTGGTTGGGTTCTTGGTAGCTTCGGTCAAGGGCCTTAATAATGTACTTAGCAATGCCAACACCTGTTTTTGCAGCTTGTTTTGCAGCAGCGTCAACCCATAAGGATTGATACATTTCAGAACTATGGCCCGCACCAAATAAACCGCCCTCTGTGTCTTTTGGAATAATGTTTGTAAAAAAGAATTTTAGAAACATTTCTTCATAGTCATGTGCGGCTTTTATTTTGTCTTCTTTTGTTATTGGTTTATTGAGAGGCATCATTGTTGTGGTTTCTCTCGCTGTTGCTATGACTGACATAAATACCTCCCTAATTCATTATGATTTCGGCATGCAAAGCGCCGGCGTTTTTGATTGTCATGAGAATCGATCCCATATCTTTAACGGATACACCCAGTTGATTAAGTGCGTTTACAAATTTTTCAAGCGTGGGACCGGAACTTAATAGATTGAATCGACCCTTTTCTTCACGAACATTCACTTTTGTTTGAGACGTGATAACTGGTTCAAAGGCTTTTGCGCCACCAAGTGTTTCTTTCCCAGGTGTATTGCCGTTGGCTTGATTGATTTGTTGTTGGTTACCTGCAGCATTTGATATTTGTTGCTGCTGTTGTGTGATTTGGAGTTGTTGTTGGAAGTAATCTTTGAGCTGGGTCACTTGCAATGCGTTTAGGGATTCCATTTGCTTCTTTTGATTGGTCAGTTGATTGATGAGAGTTTGATTTTTTGGTGTTTTAGTATCTTCTGTGTAAATTTCTCTGGTGATTTTAGTTATATCTGCGGTTTGCTTTTTTTCTAATGCTTCTAGCTGTTCTTTTTGTAATTGCACAGTGGCACTGGTTTGCTTTGCAAAATCTGCTAATTGTGTTGGGTTCAATCCAATTACATTGTTTACTGTAGGCATAATGCCACCATTGGGTAGATTTGGCATATATACTTCGGGAATCTCAACAATCCTAACTACTGTTGATCCGCTAGCTACGCCGCACGGGCTCATCTTAACGCCGCTGGTAACAACAATGACGTCTTTTTGTGTGTCAATCAGGACTTTTGCTTTTTGATCAGGCTGTATTTGTAAGTGACCAACTTCGTGAAAGAAGTCAAATGGACGCACATTCTTTGGTAACTTAATATGTATCGTTCCCATATCAAGTGGTTTTGCAATCTCTGAGCCCCACTTTTTTTGTATGCCATAGGCATTAATTGCCTCGGCGATACGTTTTGCTGTTGTGAAATCTGGCGTATTAAGCAACATTTTAATTTCTTTAATGTCAGCTAGCTCGTAACCTACTTCTTTTTCAATAAGTCCGCCGTTTGATATTTTTCCAGCTGTTGGAACACCTTTTGTTTGAGATGCATTTGCGCCTGTTGCTGAAAAACCAGAAACAGCAATGTTTCCTTGTCCAACTGCATAGACATTAGAGTCCGCGCCTAATAGTGGGGTGACGAGTAATGTGCCGCCTTGTAAGCTTTGCGCATCACCAATAGCAGATACGTTTACATCAACGCGTGCACCGGATCGTGCAAATGCAGGAAGTGTTGCTGTTACCATAACTGCTGCTACGTTTTTACCAGACATTTTTCCATCACGTACATTTACACCAAGGCGCTCCAGCATGCTGATTAGGCTTTCTTGTGTTTGTGGAGAGCTTGCTAATGTATCACCTGTTCCACTAAGGCCGACGACAAGTCCATATCCGACAAGGTGGTTTTCACGCACGCCTTGGATTTGTGTGACATCTTTAATCCGTATATTTGGTTCAATATCTTGGAAGTCTCGGTTTTTAAATGTCTCTTGGATCACAAGTGGTTTTGGCTCTGGTGGAGGTGCGTCCTCAGCACATGCTAGCGTGCAAGAGAACACGAGCAGTGTAAAGCTAAGCAGTATCTTAATGTTTGATACAATTGACACGTGATAAAAACCCAAAAATTATCCTAATTGATTGTTAGTATGCAAGTTATGTGCCAAAAGGATGTGCTACTTGTATGCTCTCCCGCTTGACCGCACGATTTAAGCAAACTATCATCAAAAATAACAATTAAATGATTCTCAAAGGATCGATATGAGCTTTCGCGCCATTCTCTTTATCATTGGTATTTTGCTAAGCGGGCTTGCCGCCACCATGAGCATTCCATTACTTGTAGATGCCTTTATTTATGACACAAAGGATTGGCATTCGTTTTTGATGGGAATGTGTGTCACAGGTTTTTTTGGGTCAGCCATGGCCCTTGCAAGCCGTCCTGAAGGTAAAATTCAACTTGGTACCCGAGAAGCCTTTATTATGACCACATTAATTTGGATTATGATGAGTGTTTTTGCAGCACTTCCGATTTATTGGTCTAGATTGAATATTAGTTTTATTGATTCGTGTTTTGAGGCAGTTTCCGCACTAACAACGACAGGATCAACAGTTCTTGTGGGGCTTGATACAATGCCAAAGGGGCTCTTGCTTTGGCGATCGATTTTACAATGGCTTGGTGGCGTTGGTATTGTGGTGATGGCCATGACTATCTTTCCGGCGCTGCGTATTGGCGGAATGCAGCTCTTTAGAAGTGAATTTTCGGATAGATCTGAAAAGATTTTGCCACGTGTATCTCAAATTGCATCAGCGATTCTTGTCACCTATGTGTGTTTTTCTTTGATGTGTTTTGTAATGCTTTTGCTGGCAGGAATGACAACATTTGACGCAATATGTCACGCCATGACGTCAATCTCAACGGGGGGACTTTCAACGTATGATGCCTCTATTGCTGCCTTTAATAGCCCATTGATTGAAGCAATTTTATGTTTCTTTATGTTCATTGGGGGAAGTGCCCTTATTCTCTATGTACGTTTATGGAATCGAGATTGGAAGGCTATTCGTGATAGTCAATTACGTGTATATGCAGGCTTTACATTTTGCAGTATTGTTGTGCTTACTTTCTGGTATTTCTGTACGCAAAACCAACCTCTTTTAACATCCTTTAGGTATTGTAGTTTTTCTGTTATTTCAGTGATTACGTCAACAGGATATACGTTGAGTAATTATTCATTATGGGGGTCCTTTGCATCATTACTCTTTTTTATGCTGAGTTTTTCAGGAGGATGTACTGGGTCAACAACAGGCGGTATTAAAATATTCCGTTTTCAAGTGTTGTACGAGTTGGCTAAAAGTCATCTTCATCAATTAAGGCGTCCATATGGCGTGTATGTTCCAATGTATCAAAACCATAAAATTACAGAAGCAGTGGCTTTCTCTGTTTTTACATTTTTGATTTTGTATTGTTTATCGCTTGCTATTATTTCTTCAGCGCTATCTGCTATGGGGCTTGATTTTTTAACGAGTCTTAGTGGTGCCGCGGCATCGCTTGGTAATGTTGGACCCGGCCTGGGACCCATCGTTGGGCCTGGGGCAACATTTGCATCAATTAACTCAGGATCAAAAGCCATTATGATGTTTGGTATGATCCTGGGCAGACTTGAATTGCTGACAGTGCTGGTTTTGTTTATGCCGTCTTTTTGGCGTGATTGATATAGCGCTTCCAGTTTAATGTATATTACGTCTAATTTATGTATTTTCTGGACGTGATCCACGCATCTCAAAGGAAAAGATCTCAATAAAAAACCCGGCTTTATAGAAGGCCGGGTTAATTGATGTTTAATTCCTATACGTATTGCTACGCGAGTGCTTTAACTCTTTTAGCTAAGCGTGAAACTTTGCGTGCTGCTGTATTTTTGTGCATCATACCTTTGCTAACGCCGCGCATCAATTGACGCTCAGCTGCAACAAGAGCTATTTCAGCTGTAGCTTTGTCTTGAGCTAGTGGTGTTTCTAACATACGTTCAATTTTTCGAACTTCTGTGCGGATACGTGATACACGGTTTTTATTAACAAGTGTTTGACGTACTGTTTTGCGAATGCACTTTTCTGCAGACGAATGGGAAGCCATGAAATGTCCTTTTCAATGCGTTATAATAAAACTTTTAATGGATTCTGGCATGATATTTTTTAAAAGTCAAGTTTTTGCTGATGCTTTTTATACCGTTTCATCTACTTACTAAATAACACTGCAGTTAGTATATAATTTACGCATAAAATCATGATTGATGATGCCACAACCGCGTTTGTTGTTGCACGACCAACACCCTCGGCGCCGCGTGCAGATTGGTATCCATGATAACAACCCATAAGCGTAATAACTACACCAAAAACAGCGGCTTTAATTAAACCAGATATAACATCTTGCGCCTTTAAAAACTTTATTGTTTGGTTTATATATGTCGCTGAATTGAAGTCTAATTTATAAACGCCAACTAAATAACCACCTAAGACGCCAATACAATCGGCGATTAGCACGAGGAATGGTAACGTTATAAGGCCAGCTAATAAGCGTGGGAATACTAAATACTTAAATGGGTTTGTTGAAAGCGTTGTTAATGCATCGATTTGTTCTGTTACCCGCATTGTGCCAATCTCTGCTGCCATTGATGCACCAACTCGTCCAGCTACCATGAGCCCAGCCAATACCGGCCCTAATTCACGGGTTATTGTTACAACAACAACGGTGGCAATGGCGCTGGAGGCGTTGAAACGAGAAAAACCCGTGTGGCATTGAAGTGCTAGAACCATGCCAGTAAAAATTGCCGTCAATCCAACTACGGGTAGAGAATAAAAGCCAATCTGTAAAAATTGCTTTAAAATCTCATGGCCATACCATGGAGGCCTAAAAGCACTTATTATTGCATTTAAAAGAAAATGAACAATACGGCCGATATTTGTTAACAAGAGCAATATAATACGACCGATACTTGCCAGCCAGAGCAATATGGAGTGGCTAATTTTGCTTAGAATGGGCATAAATCAATCTTTCATTCAAATGTTTCTTAAATAGTATAAACTTTATTAAACCGATCCCCAAGAGTTACTAGCACATCTCGACTGTCAGTTTGAATTTTTTCTGCAATACATTCCAGTGTCATTGCATTATTACACCCTCCAACGAGTGTAGCATGATCTCCCACATTAATATTTGAGATATTTGTAACATTGACAGTGGTAAGATCCATTGATACGCGACCTATAAAAGGTGCTTTCTGACCGTTAATCATTGCATAAGCATCGGCTTCGCCTAGTCTACGTGATAACCCATCCGCATAACCCAGTGCGAGCGTGGCAATTTTCATTGGTTTTTCTGTTATAAATGTACAGTTATAACCAACTGAATCTCCAGGATTTAATTCTTGAATTTGCAGAATTTTTGATTTGATGGTAATGCATGGGATCAAAGGATTTTCAGAATCTTTAAATAATGGGCCATATAATGCTCTGCCTGGCCGTACAACATCATAATGATACTCGGCTCCTAAAAGGATTCCATGTGAATTTGCTAATGAAAATTTAGCACCTGAAAAATAATGACGTAATGTGTTAAAGAAGAGCCTTTGCTTTTCATTCATAGGGCTCGATGAATCATCTGAGCATGTTAGATGGCTCATAACAAGGGACCAGCTAATATAAGGAAAATCTGTTTCCAATACGCGTTTTAGATCTGCAGATGATAATCCCAATCTATGCATGCCTGTATTAATATGAAGCGCTGTCCTTAATGAAGTCCCACGAGATTTTGCGAAGTCATGCCAAGAGACAATGGACTCATATGTATTTAAAACTGGGGTAAGAGAGTGTACAAAACAAATGCTTGCCCACTCATCATCATAAGGGCCGTTTAAAACATATAAAGTAACGTTTGGCATATGTGCACGTAAAATTAATGCTTCTTCTATGTAAGCTACAAAAAAGGCGTTACATCCAGCTTTGTGTAAGGCTACTCCAATAGGAATGTCACCTAGACCATAGGCATTTGCTTTTAAAACAGGGTAAACATGTGCCGTATTGCAGATTGATTGCAATGTATTGTAATTGCGCACAATCGCTCCAAGATTAATTTCAAGTATGCTTGTGCAATATTGGGTGGGCAGTGATCTTGTTTGTTTTTGTTCAAAGTCAGCAAAACTAAGTTTATTTAGATTTGATTTAGAATCAATCATTTTTGCAGATGTTGAGTAATTCATCTATGACTCGAAATTTTAAAATTAGGTTACCATATTAATATGGGGGGTAATTGAGTGTTTTTCAACTTAAAATAATTTATATTTATTTGATTAAGACGCCTTAGATGAATTTTGAATGTTCTATTTGCTTCTTTTGTAAAAAAAAAGAGAGGGAAGTTTTCTCCTCTCTTTAATATATTTAGTTCTAATAAAAGTATTGAATTGCTAGTTCTTTTTTGCCGCAGCCTTCTTATCTTCTTTTTTTGGCTCTTCGGCTTTAGCTGCAACTGCTGCTTCTTTTTCTTCATTTGCTGATGGTTTTGAAATATCTTCGCCGGCTTTGATACGTACAGCTAGCTTGACATAAACTTCTGGCTTCACAGGAGGTGCTGCAAAAAGTGAGCCGTCTTTATTTTTGAGTAATACTGTTGGCACACCAGGAATTTTAAGTTTTTCAAAGAGAGCAACATTTTCCTCGAGTTGCTTTTGTATTTCTGAAGATTCCTCATCAATTTTAAATTTGGCAACATCAATGCCTGACTCTTTGATTATTTCTAAGAGTTTTTCACGTGTGAGGTCGTTAACTTTGTCCGCAAATTTGCCCATAAGAACTTTGGTCTTATCAGCACTTTGTTTGGCAGAAGCAAGCATTACTTTTGAAACAGCAACAGAATTACCACCAAGAATTGGTGCTACGACAAGTGTAAATGCTACATCTTTTGATTTATCAAGCGCTGCGATTGCTGTCTTCATGAAATCATGGCAATGTGGGCACATTGGATCAATCATTGCATAGACCTGTAATGCTGCCTTTGGATCACCCCAAAGAATCGCGTTTTTCTTTATGCCATCTAATTCTGATGTAGCATTCTTTTCAAGATCACGTGATGCTTTTTCTTGTTGTAATTGCATGCCATCGTTTATAGCTTTCATAAACACATCTGTTTTTTCACGGGCAACTTTAACAACAATTTCTTCAATTGCTTTTGTTTGGTCTGCAGTGAAAGCTGAGCTGGTTCCTGCTGATGTTGTCTGCATCTCATTTTTTGTTGCACTTGATTTGTTTCCAACACTTAGATAAATTCCAATCGCAACAACAGCGATAACAACGACGCCAATAATGATCTTCATTGTTGAATCATTTTCTTGATTTTTCATTCCACACCTTAAAAAGTATTAATTTAACTAAATTCATTTTAAATGCATATATTTTAAATGCAAGACCTTTTTGGCATGCAAATTGCATTACTTCTCAGCAAGCAGTCTTCCATGTAGGAAAATGATAAATGAGCATTAGAGATGTATCTAATTTAAATGTTAAAACCCCACAAGAAAATGAGTTTGTTGCAAATCTTAGAGCAATAAATTCAGCTGTAAATCCAGCTGTTTTTCAAGATAAATTGGTTAATTCTCTCGGTAACGATAGTTTTAAATCGGTCTTATCTGATTCAAAAGAAACAGATTGCGTGAAAGCAAAAGTTAAATCATCCTCGCAAAACAACTCTGATAAGCAAGATGTAAAAAGAACAGAGAAGAACGTTGAAAAAATAGATGATAAAAAAGCCGAAAAAGTTTTATCTGACTCTGCTTCATTTTTTCATCAAAAATTATCGCAAAGTGCCGTAATTGAATCAGATATTTTTACAGCTCCCCTTAGTTCAGATTTTTCTGCTTTTGATATTGATGATCTTTCTTTAACCAGAGAATTTTGGGAATCTGACAACCCTTTTGGTGTTAAGCAGGATGCACAACAGCAATTGCTTTTGGAGGATTCCATGATTAGACCTGTTGGCTTTTCAGAATCTATTGCTATGCAAAACTTACTGGCGCAGACAAATCATGAAAGCAAACAAGCTGCTGGGCAAGAAAGCCTGTCGATGAGTGATGGTGATACTCAAATTGATATGAGCCCAGGAAGAGCTGTTGTTAATATGCATGCTGATCAACGCATGGATGCAGAAGCCCTTAAGAATATCCAGGCAGAACAGAAAGCTGGCATGCCGCAAATTATTATTTCTACAACAAAGCCGGTGCAAAACATGAGCCCTTTGGTTACCCCAATTTTGATTTCAAATTATGATTCAGACAATAAATCCTTGTTCGAAATAGATTCTGAGTTAGGTATAGATGTTGGAAGCACTACTACCAAGCCAATTTCATTTGCTGAGTCATCGCAGCACCAGAAACAATTATTAAATAAAAACACTGAAGATGGAATGGATGATAATCCTGAGAAATCCTTTGATGGCACAGACAGTCACACACAGCAGGTGTCAGCAAATGCAGCAGATTCAGTTCAAAGAACTGTAGCTGTACAAAAACTTACTCAGATTATTAGAGATCGTGCTCAAGATGCTATGGATAAAAGTAAAAATGATATGACTATTAATGTTAAAGGAATTCAGACAACGCTTGGTGAAGTTGAGTTGGATTTGAAGATTAACAATAAAAAGATAAGCATTAGGCTTTCGAGTGAAAGCAAAGATATGCAAACGTTACTCACGCAAGAGCGTTCTAAAATTGTATCCATTTTGAATGGATTGATTGATTCAACGGCAGTATCCGAATATTCATTAGCTGATATTCCTGTTGAAGTCTGTCATAAAGAAAAGGAGCTATAAAACATGTCTATGCCACTTAGTAGTTCAACATACAGTGCAAATCCACTCAAATTCGATCCAGCTACACGATTAGATGACGATGCCAAAAAGGCAAAAGATAAAGAAGAAGCTGCAGGCTTTAGCTTTAAAGAATTTACAAATAAATTTGCGAGTAAAGATGCTGCTCCTGGAATGCATAATGCTGTTACAAAAACGACTGAATCACAGTTGGATTTTGCGCAGAAGCTTCTTTTAAAGCAATTGCAGTGCCAAACTCCTGACAACTCATTTGATCCAAATCAAATGATGGAATCAATGATGGGAATGCTCACGATTGCACAAAATAGCGAGCTAGTTAGTATGCAAAAAGAAAATATGGAACTGCAGAAGGCATTGTTTTACACATCATTAAGTACATTTGAAGGTGAAACTGTTGAGCATTCAGGAAATATGTTTGATTACCAAAATGAAGACCAAGAAATTGTGTTTAATTTACCTGCAAAAACTGAAGAAGCAGTTCTTCGTATTTATGCAGGAGATAAGCATGTTAGGACTGTGCCACTTGATGAGAAAAAAGTTGGTCGGAATTCTGTTACATGGGATGGAATAATGGATAATGATGATGGTGATGATGTGGTCAAATATGCCCCTAAAGGAATATACACAGTTTTCATAACAGCAAGAGATATTAATAATGATCCAATTGATGTGAATACTCGCTTGAAAAGTCGTATTACAGACATTGCATACGATGAAAATGAACTAGCTTTACCTATGTCGGGTGATATTCCAATTTATGATATTAAGCGTCGTTCGATGATTAAAAAAGCAACTGAAGGGTATCAAAAAGTTGTAAGCAGGCAAATTCAAGATGCCTCTAGCCAAACAATGGATGATGCTGGGATGCAAAAATTAATAAGCCTAAATAATGAACATTCCTACCCAGATGGGGATGTTGGGTTTAAATATTTTTAACTTTAATGAATTAACAAATAATAAATAAAAAATAGGAGAACTTTATGGGTGGAACGAATATAAGCACCTCAGCTGTAAATGCATGTAATAAGCGTTTTGATACGCAGGCATTAAATATGGCTTCATCAGCCGCCGTTGCTGGCAAGACAACAGGTAATTTTATCATGACCTATCAAACGAAAGATGCACAAGGTGTTCAGGGAATCAACCTTCGCTATCTTAATCAAGTAGGGGCAGCGCAGAAAGCTGTTTATGCAACTAATTTTTCAATTGCCGGGCAAGGCATGGCTGTTGTTCGAAATCAGCCAGGGGACACAGGTACTATTGGGATGGTCCGTGATTGTACTTTTCGTCCCGATAAAAATAAAGATTTTGTCAATAACGTTGGCCAATATTTACAAGTCTTCTTGACAGATGCAAGTGGCAATCCACTAGATTCTGATGTAGTAACGACTAATAATCTGGTGACACTTAATACTGGTAATATTGCTCAATCTGCACAAGCAACAAAAACGGCAACTGCGAAAGTTTTATTAAGTGCAGAAGCAGTAGCTGGCACTACTTATCCAATGATTATCCCTATTATAGATTCTCTTGGAAACGCTCGGAATATTACAGGAACATGGACTAAGACGAGTGATGTAGCACAAACCCCTGATGGGCAACAAGTATGGACATTAACATTTCAAGATTTAAAAATTCCTGGAGGAACAGTTGGTGCACCATATGATACTGGTATTGCCGTAGAGTTTGATAACACTGGCTTGCCAGCTGGATATTATCCAGCAGGAACGGTTCCTGCTTTTCCGGCAGCAAATACACCGCCAGCACTGAGTATTACTGGATGGCCAAATGGAGCAGAAGATTCAGGAATAACCCTTAACCTTGGAACAGTTGGTGGAAATGATGGAGTAATCGTCTCTGGTAGTACTTTTCAAACCACAAGTGTTCAAGCAGATGGATATGCAGCAGGAAATCTTGCTAATTTTGAATTCACTAAAGACGGATTTGGTCTTGTACATTTCACCAATGGTCAGCAGGCAAAGTATTGTAAAATTCCTCTTGCTGTATTTAACAATGTAAACGGACTATTGGAATATGTTCCAGGTGTTTACCAACAAACAGCTGAATCTGGAGCATTTAATTTCTTTTTTCCAGGGTATGGAGGTGCAGGTGAATTAGTACCAGAAACTTATGAAGGTTCAACAGTGGATGGGACACAAGTGTATCTTGATATGCTTGATACACAGCGTGTATTTACGGGTAATTTGAAGGCAATTGAAGTTGATAAAGAGATGAACAAACAGCTAATGAATATTTAATTTTCATTGTTAGTATTATATTAATAATGTTTGTGTATTGTGAGAAATAGCAAGTAATATCACTTGTTATTTTTCATTTAGGTGATTTTATTATTCACATTTTTTATGTTTAACAATTAAATGAAAATACAGTGATTCTTGAGAGATAATACTGGTAGTGCATACCTATAAAAGATTTTTTATAGAGAAAAGGATATCTTTAATGGCCAGCGCACATGCAGCTAAACACAAACGATCCTTACTTATTGGTGCCATTGGTGTGGTATATGGTGATATAGGCACAAGTCCGCTTTATGCGCTCAAAAGTTGTTTTTTAATCAGCGGTATTCCTGTAACGGCTCCACATGTGTTGGGTTTAATTTCACTTCTTCTTTGGTCACTTTTTATTGTTGTTACGCTTAAATATATAAAACTTGTGATGCCTGTTGATCATGATAATGAAGGCGGAATTTTGGCGCTTTCCGCGCGTTGCTTGTCTTTAAAGATAAAGCACTTAAATAAGCCTGTCTTACTTTTAGGCCTCATTGGGGTCTCTCTTTTCTTTGGCGATTGTATTATCACACCTGCCATATCTGTTTTAAGCGCTATTGAAGGCATTAAATTTATTTCACCTACGTTTTCGCCATATATTTTGCCCTTATCCATTGCTACTATTATTTTGTTATTTTTAATTCAGAAAAATGGCAGCGGACATATTGGGCGTTATTTTGGCGTAGTAATGATTGTTTGGTTTAGTGTTATTGGATTTATGGGATTTACAAACATTGCTCATAATATAGCAATTTTGAAAGCACTGAATCCCTATTATGCTTTGCATTTTTTGACGACAAATGGACATGTAGGTTTCTTGGCTGTTGGAGGTGTCATTTTAGTTGTTACAGGTGCTGAAGCTTTGTACGCAGATATGGGGCACTTTGGCAGACGTTCTATTCAATTATGCTGGACATTTTTTGTATTTCCATCGCTTGTTCTAAATTACTTAGGACAAGGTGCGTTTTTATTAAGCCATCCAGAAGCTATTTCAAATCCATTTTATTTGATGGTGCCAGGCGCTGCGTTATATCCGCTCGTTATACTCTCAACAATTGCGACGGTTATTGCCTCTCAAGCTGTTATCTCTGGAATTTTTTCGCTTGGTTGGCAAGCGATTATGTTAAATTATCTGCCGCGCATGAATGTCATTCATACGTCAGAAAAACAATTCGGACAGGTTTATGTTCCGGTTATTAATAGTATTTTATTTGTGCTTACCATAGTGACCATCTTGATTTTTAAAACATCTGATAATTTGGCGTCTGCTTATGGGCTTAGTGTTTCTAGTATTATGTTAATTACGACATTCTTAATTCTTATTCATGCGTTATATGAATTAAAATGGAATATTTATAAGATCTTTCTTGTTTTTGTTCCCTTGTTTCTTTTAGATGCTACTTTCTTTTTATGCAGCATCGCAAAGTTATTAGATGGTGCTTGGTGTACCGTTCTTGTTACAGGTATTGTCTTTTTCCTTATTTACACCTGGATAAAAGGAAATCAAGGTTTGGTGCCGCAGAGAAACAATACACAGGCAGACGTAAATACGTATTTAGTGAAGCATTTTAAAAAGCATGATATACGCATTCCAGGTGTAGCTATCTTCCTGAGTCGCATGCCGGGCACGATTCCAAAATCACTTTCTGTGCACTTACAACATAATAAACTGCTGCATGAAAAGGTTTTTCTAATTTCAATTTTAACAAAAAACGTACCGCATATTGCTATTGCAAAACGTTTTGTTGTGAGTGAGCTGTTTCCTAATGTTTTTCAAATTACCGCAAATTTTGGTTTCAAAGAAGTTCCTGACATACACAAAATTATGCGATGGGTAAACGAGCAAGGTTTGGTGGAGCATGATGCTGAAATATGCTATTTCATGAGCCGTAGTATTCTCATTTTTGGAAAGCATTCAGCGTTAAAAGCGTTGCAGGCGCACCTCTTTCGTTTGCTTTGTAACACGTCACAAAATGCAACCGAGTTTTATCGTATACCTCATTCGAAAGTGATTGAGTTGGGATTGCATTATAAGATTTAAAGGTTGTTAACAAGCTTAAATTCTTTCTTGCCATTCCAGCGTAGACGGGAATGACAAGGGAATTGGAATTACTTAAATAACCCATTGATCCACGCAAGGAATGTTGTGCAAGCACCATGGCTTTTTGTTTTAGATGTATTTTGTATAGCTGTGCCCATGGAATTTTGAATCACTTTGTCTTTTTCAGGATCAATCCACCAAGCGGATGTGTAGGGCTGGGGGTAATATGTCGGATGTAACCCAGGCTTTCCAAAACGATCCCAATGCGCACTTGTAATCTCACCTCTGTAGTAATGCGGAATCATAATGTATGAACTCATCAATACACGGTCTAATGCTCTCACAGCTGTTATCAGTGTTTCATAGTTAGGTGCGTCGGCAATTTTTTCACATAAATCATCAACCGCTGGATTTTTAAGTCCTGTATAATTTTGTCCCCCTTTAAGATCAGCTGCCTTCGTTCCCCAGAACGTACGTTGTTCGTTTCCAGGGGTAATTGATTGAGGAAGACCCATTACAATCATATCGTAATCATACCCATCCATACGTTCCATATAGCTACCTGTATCAAGGGTACGTACGTTCATTTCAATACCAATGTCTGCCAGACAACGTTTGAAATGAAGTGCAACTTTTTCCATAGCTGGGTCCGCTCCTAAGAATTCAAACATAAATGGTTTTTTTGTAGTTGCATTGATAAGCTTACCATTAATCAAATGCCAACCCGCTTCTGCCAATAATGCGAGTGATTGCTTGCGAATATTACGGGTCTCCGTGGCGTCATTATGCATTGGTAATATGATAGGAGTTGTGAAAATTTCTGCACGTAGCTTCTCTTTGAACGGTGTTAATAAGGCAAGTTCATTATCTGTTGGTACACCTTTTTGAGTAAATGGTGAGTTAGGGAAGAAGCTTTCGCTACGTTTGTATTGGTTGTAAAATAAATTTTTATTGAGCCATGTAAAATCAAATAAATCAGAAATTGCTTTTCGAACACGCCAATCAGAAAAAATGGGCTTGCGAAGGTTAAATGCAAAACCTTGGGTGGCTTCTGGGTTTTTGTGAATGGTTACTTCTTTTTTCACAAGACCATTTTTCACCGCATCAAAACTATATCCTGTTACCCATTGTTTTGATATATTTTCATAACGCAAATCAGCTTTTCCTGCTTTAAATGCTTCGAACATAGCGGTAGAGTCACGGTAATAATCTATAATGATTCGATCAAAATTGTTTTGTCCTTTTTGTGAAGGAAGTTCTTCTCCCCACCAGTTTTTGATTCGTTCAAATATGATGCGTCGACCGAATTCAGTTTTTGCAACACGATAAGGTCCACTCGATGGTGCCGGTGTGACAAGTGTTTTTGAAAAATCATGTACAGAAAAGAATTTTTTGGATAAAACGGCTAATTGTCCTAATATTGAAGGAAGCTCTAAACTTTTTGTGTTGGATAAATGAAATTTAACAGCATGACTTGATATTTTTTCAACATGACTGACATCTTTGTAATAGCTGCGGTACATAGGGTGGCCTTTGTCACGAAGTATTTCAAATGAGAAAATGATATCGTCTGTTGTTATTTTTTCGCCGTTATCAAATTGTGCTTTTGGGTTGAGATTAAAAATTATAAATGAGCGATCGGGAGCTATTTCAATGGATGACGCTACGTAGCCATAGCTCGATGCAATTTCATCGTAAGCAGGTGCCAGAAGTGTGGCAAATGTCATTCCAACATATCCGCATGGTGTGCCGATAATAATAAATGGATTTAAGCTATCAAAAGTGCCAAGGCCAACGGTTGTAAAATCAGCACCTTTTGGCGCATTAGGATTTACATAGTCAAAGTGTGTGAAGTCAGCAGCGTATTTTAGTGTACCAAATGTTGATACGCCATGTTGGGGAGCTGCATTTGTTGGTGACATGCCTACGCTGAGAGCTATTGTTAAAAATGTAAGAAGTGATTTCATAGTTTGTTTCCTTGGTTGTGTCAATATTACTAGTCATGACTCATCCGTCGTCATTGTGAGAAAGCTATAACTTTCGTGGCAATCCATGAATAGGAACAGCCTAGATGGCCACGCCCTTTGGTCTCGCCATGACGATAGAGATTAGTAAGGTTATTCGCTTTACGGCTGAATTATTTTCATTTCCCATATGTGCTTTGCATTGTCGAATGTGTAGAGTTCGGGCAAACCATCTGTCGTGCAATAAGGAACATAGCGAACTTGGTCATTTTGTAAGAAATAAGGTTCATTATTATAGCCAAATTCGGTGCCAAAATTGCGAATCTGAATATAAAAATCTTTCTTCTTGATTAATTTGGGTAAAAGTTTGACGAGATCATCGAGTGTTTGGATGGGGGTGCCATCAACATTTGTAATAGCAACAAGGCTTGATGTTCCCCCGCCGCTACTGCGTTGAATAGCCGGGATTTGGTCATAAAAACCACCACCCGGTTTGCGATTGGTTACAAAAACACCACGTGGTGCATTTGTTCGACGAACAATTGAGTCATCAACTTCGTAAAAAACAGCTTTTCCAAAATGAAGCATGCGTTTTAGTGTATGTGTATTTAAATCATAGAGGCCAACATCAATTTTTTTAGATTTCCCATGACGAATAATTTCAAATGTAATCTTTTTGGCACCTTTAGCGCCTTCTTCATTCGTAATTTTATCTAAATCATAAAGAGAAGGGCTAACATCCTTTTCATTAACTTTAAGCAGAGTATCACCTGCCATTAGGTGTTCTTCTGCAGGAGATCCTTTAATGGTTGTGCGTACTGTTAGGGCACGGCTAAATGCTAATGGAAATTTTAGTTTTATAGCCTCTGCTTTATCACTTGGAAAACTATCGTAACGAACTAAATCCCCTAATGTTGTAAAGCCAAAGATTGCTCCTGTTCCATAGCGCGGCGGATTCTTATTTTTTGAAATATATTCAAGTGCATCTAGTGCATAATCAATGGGGATAGCAAAAGCGCTGGTCAAACCGTTGGAAGCATATAAAAATCCAATAACTTTTCCTTCCGTATTAAAGACTGGCGACCCGCTTGCTCCACCTTGTGCATTTAAGCTAATTCGAAAAACTTGGCTTGGTAATACATCAGACGTCTCGAAAGCACTTGCTACAGTGCCGGTTTGGGATGAAAAATGGTTGTTTTCATTCTTTCCAATGATTAATACGGGTTCTCCTAAATGCACAGAATTTCGTTTTGTGGGCATTGAGTTAGGGATGTTTTTTAGTTTTTTTGGATCTGTTTTTAAAATAGCAAAATCATGCCATGGATCTACATAAAACAATTGTGCCTGGATAACTGTGCCATCGTGCAGTGTCACATCATAATGATCAACGACACCATCAGGTTTTGCCACATGTGCGTTAGTTAATATATACCCTTGATCTTTGTCGAGAATGGCGCCGGTGCCGTAGGTGGTGCCTTCTTCTGAATACCCTGCAAGAGTTGTGCGAATTTCGATGCTCACGATGTATGGTTGGGAGCTAATGTAGAGATTTTCGGCTGAGTTGGGTGTATTTGCTGATGGTATTTTTGAGTCAATAGCTGTTGTGCCCTCTGTTTTACCTACGTATGTTGTTGGCGTTAATGAAAGGTTGGCTAAAGCTATTTCTGTATATGCAATAAGGATTGTGAAAAGAATCTTATTTGCTAAGTTGTGAAAGCGCATTATATAAAAAAACCTGAAACTTGATTTGAGTTTCAGGATACGGAAAAAAAACAAAAAATAAAAGAGTTAAAAGGCTTACTTTATTTTTGCTTCACGAAACACTACATGCTTACGCACAACAGGATCGTACTTACGAAATTCTAACTTTTCAGGCTTCTTACGTGGATTTTTACGTGCTACGTAAAAAAAGCCAGTATCTGCACTGCTTAATAATTTAATTGTGATAGTTGCTGATTTCTTAGCCATGATGCTTCTCTAGTTACTAAATTCTCTCGAATTGTACGTGAAAAAATAAAAAATTTCAATCAAAAAATGGAGCGGGCAAAGGGATTCGAACCCTCGACCCCAACCTTGGCAAGGTTGTGCTCTACCACTGAGCTATGCCCGCGCTCCTAATGTTTTGTATCATACCGTGCTGACGTTTTTTTGCAAGTACTTTTTGAAAAAAGTGTGAATTTTTATATTAGAGCTGTTAAAAAGAAGATGTTTGATTGTGTACGACAAGCAATTTTCTAGAATGTGGCAGCTGCTTCTTGTTGCGATCGTTTGACCCAATCACACATGATCATACCTGCAAATAACCAGAAGTATCGTTGGTAAAAGAGTTCATTGGCAAGGGACGCAATGGCAAATGACAGCATAGGAAAAATAAGTGCTTTTATGTAAACGTCTTGAGATGTACGCAGCGCAGTTGTGAGTTTATACACGAACCATGTGAATGCTGCAAAGCCGATAATTCCCATTTCGATCAAGAACCATAGCGCAGTGTTATGTATGGCGTATTGCTCTTGTCCATGATGCAGTGTCATTGCACCGCCAAGGCCTATGCCTGCGATGGGGTGTTCGAAAAAGGCAGGCATTATGGTCATTAACGGTTGAATTCGCTCATTAATGCTATTTATAAAATAATCAGAGAATGAACAGTGAATACTTCCAAAGTAATTGTATAGTATTAGAGATGAATGACAAAGAAAATTGAAATTTACCACATTAAAAATCAAAAAAGCATAAAAACAGAAAATAAATGAGATTAAACAAAAATATTTTTGTGTCTTATTATTCTTTAACGCATATAGCATACAAGGTATTAGAAATGCTCCCCATGCACTGCGAGATGAGCTAGCCAGTAAATTAAGCATCAAAAGCACGAATCCAAGTCTTTTAATAAATTGATTATATTGTAATGTAGAGTTTAACGAGATTTGTAAGAGCAAGGCAAATGCAAAGAAAAATCCATAAGCATTAGGGTTTCCCATGAATCCTTGAAATCGTGCAGCGGCCTTGTATATAAAAATAGATTCTAGTTCAGGAAAGAAATTATATAGAATTAAGCAAAATGCGCCCATAAACCATGAGGTGATAATAAATATTTTTGTGACATCATGACGTTTTTCATAAAGCAAAATCCCTGTAAAAAAATAGCCAATGCAAATACAGTATCCAATGATTTTTTTAATACACCAAAAATTAATGTTTCCAAAGTTTAGCCAATGCTTTAATGCACCAAAAAGGAAAATACCTGTGAAAATTGATGAAATTATGCAAATGTCAAAAGAGTTGCTAATTTTTTGAAATAAAGATTTTTTTACTATGAAAAAAAGTATAATAGGTATTAAAAAATCAGAGGCTTGAATTCGAATGCCTACTCCAAAAGCAGTTGGATTAAAAGAGATTAGTAAACCAGACATCAATGCAAAAATTATCATTGTGATGCTTTTTGTAAGTGGTCGGAGTAGGAAAGTATTTGTTTTTGAAAATTTAAAATCTGCATCAAATATATAATTTGATTGGGATGAAATTGAGTGATTGTTATTTATATTCATTTTTTCTCTAAAATAAATATTGATAATAGGGAGATATTAAATTTATCTGGAATTATAAGTTAAATTAATTCTTCATGCAACTATTTCTATTTTTTGTGATCGCTTAATGTAGTCGCACATGATCATGCCTGCGAATACCCAAAAGTAGCGTTGGTAAAAGAGTTCATTGGCAAGGGACGCAATGGCAAATGACAGCATAGGAAAAATAAGTGCTTTTATGTAAACGTCTTGAGATGTACGCAGCGCAGTTGTGAGTTTATACACGAACCATGTGAATGCTGCAAAGCCGATAATTCCCATTTCAATCAAGAACCATAGCGCAGTGTTATGTATGGTGTACTGCTCTTGTCCATGATGCAGTGTCATCGCACCGCCAAGGCCTATGCCTGTGATGGGGTGTTCGGAAAAAGCAGGAAGAAGTATAAGTACGGAGTATATACGTTCATGAATTGTGTGAAGAAAAATATTTTCAAAAGAATAATTGAGATAATTGAAATAAGAATATATCAATGGAAAATAATTCTCAAGAATTGTGTTTTTTTTAAACAGAATGCTCATGATTATAAAAATAAGTGTGCTTGTTAATTTTATAGTAAAAAGTTTCTTTCTTTTATTATTTTTCAAGGCGTAAAAAAAATAAACAGCAATGAAACTTATCCATGCTGCTCTTGATGTTGTGCTAACTAAATTTATAAGTAATATTGCTATGCTTGTATTTTTAATTACCTTTTTATAAGGTAAAGTGTGATTCGATGAAATTTGTAGCAATAAGGCAAAACAACATAAAATACCATAAGCATTTGGATTTCCCATGAATCCTTGAATACGAGTGGCCAGGCCAGGCGCAAGAATATATCGTGTGCATGGTAATGAAGCTCCAATTAAACAAAGTAGACCCATAAACCATGATACAACTATAAATAATTGAATAACATTTTGCCGTTTTTCATACAGTGAAAATCCTATAAGAAAATAGAAAACACAAATGCACCAACCTATTATTTTCTTGATTCCCCAAAAATTAGTACTGCCAAAGTTTAACCAGTGACCTGTTATTCCTATAAAAAAAAGGCTTGCAAAAATGAAAAGTATTGCTTTTATCTCCAATGATTTAAAAGCTTCCTTAAGAGGATTCTGGTTGGACGTTATTTGGTTTAACAATATAATAAAGAAGACTGGCAATAAAAAATCTGAGGCTTGAATGCGAATATTAAATCCAAAAGCATTTAAATTAAAAGAAATAAAAATGCTTGCTATGAATAGAATGGTGATTGGTTTGATGCATGCCCAAATTTGGTGCTGTAGTTTTCTTTTGTCAAATTTTGAGGGATTATAAAGCCCTTTTTCTGTGGTACTTGCGTGAATTATTAGTGATTTATCTTTAACTTCAATCATATTTTGATGTTTCTAACGACCAATTTTAAATCACTTATAATATTACGCATAATACAGAAAAGGAATGTATTATTCAATTTTTTTCTTGTTGTGATTGTTTGATCCACTCACACATGATCATGCCTGCGAATAACCAAAAATATCGTTGATAAAAGAGTTCATTGGCAAGAGATGCAATTGCAAATGAGATCATAGGGAAAGTAAGTGCTTTTATTGTGGTGTCTTGCGATGTGCGAAGCGCAGTTGCGAGTTTGTATGCAAACCATGTAACGGCTGCAAAACCAATAATTCCCATTTCGATAAGAAACCATAGTGTTGTGCTATGTATGGTATGTTGCTCTTGGCCGTGATGGAGGGTCATCGCACCACCAAGCCCTATGCCTATGATAAAATGTTCGAAAAAAGTTGGGATAAGCGCGTGGAGAGTTTTTATGCGTTCTTCCATGCTGTAAATCAAACAATTAGCCATTGCAATTTTGAGATAGGCAAAATAATGGTAAAATTTATAAAAATGAGTTTCGATGAATTTTGTTTGCACAACAAGAAGCATGGTTGAGAAAAAAACTGTAGAGAATATAGTTGCTGCTATTAAAAATTGTTTAACTATGCCTGTTCTTATTGCATATATGAGGTAAGTAATGAAAAATGCTCCCCAGGCTGTTCTAGATGAGCTTCCTAATAAATTAAGTGCTAATAGAAGCATTCCAGCCTGTTTTATATTCTTTTTATATGGAAGAGACTTGTTTAATGTAATTTGTAGTGAAAGGGCTACTGTATAAAAAATGCCATAAGCATTTGGATTACCCATTAAACCTTGAAGGCGTGTCACAGCATTGTTATACGAGAAATAGGGACGTGTTCCATCAAATAAGCATCCCAATATACAAAGAGCCCCCATAATCCATGATGCTATAATAAACATCTGAAGGCAGTATTGTCTTTTCTCATAAAGTGAAATCCCTACTAAGAAATAGCCAATGCAGATGCACCATCCAACGATTTTTTTTATACTCCAAAAATTGACTTCCCCATAATGGAGCCAATGGGAGGCTGCGCCTATAAGTAAAACACTTGTAAAAATGACAATGATTATCCAGACATCTAGCGATTTTAGTGTGTCCCTAAAGGACGTTTGTTTGAGAGCCATAATGCTCATGATTGGTACAATAAAGTCAGAAGCGTGTATTCGAATGCCGAACCCCAAAAAAAATAAATTAAAGGTGATGAGCAAACCAAGCATGCAGAGAAGAATTGTTATATTACTCATATAAATTTGCTTTTGTAAGGATGTACCTTCGTACAATTTGTGAGGCATGTGCGGATAAGCAAAGACCCACAGTTATGCTATATAAGATTGTGATACTTAATAAATGACATATAAGAAAACTAAGAACAAATGCAACAAGTCCAGTGATGCCAGCAAGGGTGTCTTCTATGATTTTTCCATTGCTAATCAATAATTCATGTTGTGGACCCCATAGAAGTTCAAGAAAACGCACGAGTAAAATAATAAAGAGAGGCACGCGTAAGGTTTCTGTGAATGAGCCAAGAACCAATGGTAAAAAAGGGTTGAGTAGAAACATAATAATCATACTAAGCAATGTTAAACCTAAGAGGAACATATGATTTTGCTTGATGATAGGCAGTGTTTCTTTGTTTTTTGGATTAAATAATTGCCATGGCATAGCAAGGCATAAATAATGTTGCAAAATCATGAATCCATTTGCTACTTGGGTACCAAGACGGAATTTTCCAACGAGATCAAGGGGTAGAAAGTGTCCAAGTAGCAAGCTGTCTATGGCACCATTCACACGTGATACAAAGTTGTTTACGATCAGACCACTGGTATAAAGTAAAACATTTGTTTTTTGCAATAAATTTGATTTTCTTAAATAAATATGTCGATATTTTATTAGGTATAAAATAGTAATAAAAAACAAAATAGTATTTACAATAATAGTTATAGTAAAATAATGTGCGGCACTGAGTGGTTTTATGATAAAAAGAGACGCTGTTAACAACCCTGGAAATAAGATGTCACGTACAATAAAAAATTTCATAACGCGATTCGATGATCTTATAATGGCCATGCCCATTTCATTGAGTCCAAGCACAACTGCTGTAAAAAGCGCTAACGAATAATCTAAAGCTATAAAAACGCACACAATAGCAATGCTTGTAATCAAAGAAGAAATTTTTAAACTCAAAATAAGGTAATCCCTTGAAAAAAGAGACGATTCATTATTTGTTGCATTTGATCTACGTGTGAATTGATTGAGCCACATATCACCGCCGCAACTCACAACTGCCGCAATGACATTTGCTAAAATTAAGAACAAGCTCAAGCGACCAAATTCTGTTGGGTGCATGAATGTATTTGCGATTAATAAATTTACAAGTAAGGATGATTTAGAATAGAGTGCACCAAAAAATCCAACGAGAGATCCATCCCTTAAAAAAGAAAGGATGTTTTTAATAAGTGCGGCAATTCTTTGTTGATTATTCATGTTTTTGTTGCTACAAGGAAAAAGCCTGACACTATTAGATTGTCAGCAGCAATATCTTTAAATTTAGATGCATAGGATTTCTTGTAACAGTTAAAGTGTTGCATTGCCTTTTCTTTTAATTTTACAGGGATGTCATCAAATTCGCATTCATGTTCAAGACTTCCTGCTCCATAGAACCCCGTTATAAAGAATTCAAGCATGCAACCAATTTCATTCATAGCTTGTTTATATTCATGAAAAAGGACACGATTAGGAAAGCCACATCCTTTGGTCATAAGACCATAAATCCAGCTAAGTATAGTTAAAAAGGTGCTATCATGTGAGCTTGGGGTAAGCATAGCATGATCTTGTAAATCTACTTTATGAATTAACTGGCCGCCAGGGTTTAGTGCCTTATACATGGTATGTAGGGATCTAATTGGATTATTCAAATGTTCTAGAACAGATCTAGATATGATTATATCATAGCCCTTATTATCATCAAAAAAAGTTTCTCCTGCAGCGTCTTTTCCATAATAACGCTTGATCATTGGAAACGTTGTGTCATCAGCTAAATTAGAATTTTCAAGAAATTTCTTAATTGTTGGACGTGTATTGCTGAGTTGCTCATAAATTTCACTTTGTTTTTCTGCATTGCGTATTGTTGAGTGGGTTGTGCCAGAGGTAGATTCAATACCACCACTAAATCCACGAAGGTGTGTACATAAATTATGTATGATGTATGCACAACAATTTAGGATAATTGATCTCTTTAGAAAAAGTTTAATCTTTTGTTTCATTTATTATTCTCATTTATTAAAATATTTCTTGTTCTCGAAACCATTTTTTCAATTGTATATTGTTGTGTGATTTTTTCTCTAAGCATAATCATATTATTTTTACTACATGGTATGTTAAGTTCCTTTAAAACTTTTTCTCCCATATCGGTAGCATCTCCCACATTAACAATTTTCTCATCGTCATTTAAAATAAGAACTGCATCCCCGACGTTTGTTGCAAAGCATGGGATTCCTGAACTTAAAGCCTCACATAAAACATTAGAAAAACCTTCGCCATAAGCTGATGTTGAACATACGACATTAAAGGCGTTATAATTAATATCCCTCCCGCAATCAATCCAATAAATATGGTCAGCTGGTAGGCCTATCTGATTTTGAAATGCTTTAAGTTGTTCATAGTAAGCATTTTCTCCACGACCTACAATAGCAAAAAAGATGCTTTCATTTTGATCATAAATAGTCTTTGCCATTGTTAGAAACATGCGATGATCTTTCATAGGATCAAGTCTAGCAATAATGCCTACCAATGGTATTTTTAGCGGGATACCATAACGTGTACGCCAAGCAGTTCCACTTTTAGGATCAGGTTTAAATTTGTCTGTATCGATTCCATTTTGAACAATATACGTTTTTTTTGTTTTAAATCCACGTCGTTTTAATTCAATTAATCCAGCGTGTGAGTTGGCAATAACGACATCGGCGAATCGTGCAACGTATGCTTCAATTTTAGCTGTCAACCATTCTAAATAGCCATAATCGGACCATTTCATGAATGAGCCGCGAAAGCTAATGGCAATACGTTCATGATGTAGGAATCGTAGGGCTTTTAGCAAGCAGACTAAAATGTTTGGTACACATAAAAAGGGATAAATGACATCTGCTTTTTCAGCACGAATAGCTGTAGTTAATGTTTTTAAAAATGAAAAAACATCCCATCGTGATTTCTTTTCAAGTGTGACGATATTGATATTCTCGAGGTAATAATCATCAGGAGATTTATAGAATGTTAAAATTGTGACTTTATGCCCTATTTTTTGTAAACCAACTGCAAGGTGCATTAATTGTCGTTCGGCGCCACCTATGGATAAAGCTCGGCATAAAAATACGATTTTCTTTGATATGATAAGCTTTGTCATTTTGTCGTCCCAAATTGACTATAAAATGTAGCATAATCAGCGGTCATTTTCTCAAGAGAATAATTTTGCAAAATATGTTTTCGTAATTGCATTGAATTTACTGGGTTATTCAAAAGCATTATGACCCTTTGTGCAATGTTTTTTGCATCACCAATAGGTGCTACACACCCCATATCATAGATAATTTCAGCAGCGTCACCAACGTCGGTTGCAACACAAGGTACGCCAGATGCCATTGCTTCACCAATAACATTAGGGAACCCCTCGCCAAAAGAGGATGTCATGCAAAGTACATCAAGACCACTCATAAGGGCAGGAATATCCTTTTGTGCTCCAAGTAAAAGCATCTTTTTTTTAAGACCGCCAAATGTTTGAATTTCTTTTTCTAAATCATTATTCTTAGTATCGAGGTTGCTGCCTATCATAATAAAACATACATCGTTTTGTTGTTGTGCAATCAGATGACATGCTTTTAGAAATGTAGGTATATCCTTTTGCGCATGCCACCTCGCAACGAAGCCAATACACTTTGTTTTATCTGGAATGTGGTAAGCACCCCTAAAGCGCGCACGTGCTTCGGTATCAATGCAGAAAGCATTGCAATTAATACCATTGGGAATATGTTTGAATTTTGACTGGTTATATCCAAGTGAGCTGTGAAAAATAATTGCATTTTTTGAACAACTAATAATTGCTGTGGGTACCCAGCGCGAAAAACATGAGGCAAGACGAGCAATAAACTGAATTGAGCTATCCTTCGGCAAAGTTCCGTTGCGAATATTCCAAATAATGGTTTTAATGCCTGCTAATTTGCCGATCAACCCGCCAATAACATCTGCATGGTACATCCATGTTTGCATAATATCGGGTTTTGTTTGCCTTATTATTTTGAATAATTGAATACATTTAAAAAATGTAGAAAATCGATTGGGTTGCATATTTAGGTGGAAAACATCAATGCCGATGTTTCTAAATTCATGTGTTAAGTCATCAGGAGACTGGGCTGTTAAGCTAACAACTGTATGCGAAAATAAAACAAGGTTCTTAGTAAGCCGAAATAACACATTTTCAGCACCTGAACGCTTCAGGCCTGTAATTACATGTAGAATTTTAAGCCGCTGCATGTGTGCCAAGAATGTATAATGTTACTTTTAACAAAGCTGAGATGCATGGTGCCCTCGGGGAGACTCGAACTCCCACATCAGAAGATAATAGATTTTGAGTCTACCGCGTCTACCAATTCCGCCACAAGGGCTTTGCATGTGGAAGATTATCATTTGGGTTTATAAAATACAACAAAAAAATTGAAGTGTGATGTGAAATATAGCTATTTCGTGTTAGCCAATCTTTTTAAAATGATGAAAGTCCATGCTTTTGTATGAGCCATCATAAGCAGCTTTGGCTTGCTCTTTTTGTTGCTATTTCTATTGTTGCTGATTATATATTATCACAATTAATGCAACGAAGAGCTACAGCCCTTCATCCTTAAGCCCATCTCTGAAAGCCTTGATGCCTTTTGCAACATCACGCATTACACTTGGTACACGTCCTGCACCAAAAACGACCAATACAATGATCAGTAAGATAATAAGATGTGTTAAACTGAATCCCACGATGACACTCCAAATTAATATTTATACTATTTATATGCTATTTCTCGGTTTACATCAAGTGCTGTGCTGTTGTTTTGTATTTGTATAATCTTGAGTGATTCAAGTAGGGCAGGAAACCCTTGTAAAAAAGCGTGTGCATTCATTGGTTTTCCACCAGAGCGTTGCACTATTTTAAGTGCCAGGCTTCCTTTTGTGCATGCAACGCATAAAGCATGATCATCTGTTGAAAAAAACACTCCAGGTTCAAAGCTATGATCAACAATAATATCTGCTGCCAGCACTTTAATAGTTACACCTTCAACTGAAAACCACGTGCCTGGCCAAGGGTTAAGTGCTCGAACGTGAGCATGCAAGGCTGTTGCGGGTTCATTCCAATTGAGTTGACCCTCGGCCTTTTCAAGCTTTGCAGCATAGGTAACACCTTCGGTGGGTTGAGGGATAGCTATTATTGCTTGCTCTAGTAAACCATTAAGTGAATCACGTAACAATGCTGCGCCAGAGGTGGCTAGTTGATCGTGCAAAACTGGTGTTGTTGTTTCTGATGTAATTGGTAGATAAGATTTTGCAAGCATCGCGCCCGTATCAAGTCCTATATCCATTTGCATGAGTGTAATACCTGTCTCCTCATCCTCGGCCATAATTGCACGTTGAATGGGTGCAGCACCTCGCCAGCGTGGTAACAAAGATGCATGGAGATTTACGCAACCTAAACGTGGCGCCTCTAATATGGCGAGTGGTAAAATCAATCCATATGCTGCAACGACGGCTAAATCAGCATTCAGCGATTTAAAAAATAGTTGTTCATCTTCATTGCGGAGGCTTTTGGGCGTATAAACATGGATGTTATGTTCTTCTGCACGGATGTGGACTGGTGATTTTTGCACATGGTGACCGCGATCACGCGGAGTTGGAGGGCGTGTGTAAACGGCTATGACTTCGTGTGGTGAATTAATAAGAATTTGCAGCGCTTCTACTGAGAAAGAAGGTGTCCCCATAAAAATGATGCGTTGAGGAATGTGGTGTTGTTCAGACATTGATTGGCTTAGTTGTAACGTTTTTTTTGAGCTTACAAAATTTTGAACCAAATAGGTATATATATATACAAATTTGGTTATTCCCCCATCGGCATAAAATCGATATGATGTGAAGAAATAATTAATGAGAAAAAATAAACAATGTTTTTAGCACAAATCTCTCGAATTGGATCATTTTTTAAAAACACAATGATCGTTAAGTGTGTGGCATGTATCGTATTGTTAGCCCCTTTTGTTTTTGGTGATCAGCCGTCCAGCATTATCTCTTCTAGGTTATCTACGACGCCTGTTATTGTTGTGACAATTAAGCCTATTTATGGTTTGGTGGCAGCTCTGACGCAGGGCATTGCAACACCAATATTGCTATGCGAAGGGCGTGGTTCAACGCATACATTAAGTTTGGCGCCGAGTGACATCAAGACTTTGAGTGGTGCAGATTTGGTAGTATGGGTTGGTGAGTCCTATGAAATGATGATGGCAAAACCTTTGATGAAGGCAATTAAAGGTGATCAGTTACTGGCACTCGATAAAATTAATGGCCTTACATTATATCCGCAGCGTTCGGGTGGGTTTTTTTCAGGCCACGGTTGTCAGCATTGTTGTGGTGACCATCATGATCATGACCATGCACATGACCATAATGATGATGATCATCATAAGCATTCCTCCATTGACGGGCATTTCTGGCTTGATATTGACAATGCAAAAATATGTGCACGTGCGATCTCTGCTGTGCTTATTCAGAAATGGCCAATACACAAAAATGCTATTTCAGTGAATTTGACAAAACTTGAAAGTGATCTTGATGCATTGAAAGTAGAGATTAATGTTCAATTGTCTTCAGTTAAGGGGAAAATAGCGCTCATTGATCATGATTCATTGCAATATTTCGAAAAGCAATTTGGCTTTTCAGTCAAAGGTGTTCTAAGTGATGAGCATGGCATGGCGCCATCGTCAAAACATTTGGAAAAGCTTAAGAGTGAACTCGATGCTAATCTTGACGAAGGTTTGATAAAAGTCTTTTTTTATGAGGGCATGGTTGATGGTAAGGCGTCTTCGTTGTTAACTAATTTAGCAAAGGCATATTCAATACGCCTTACATCTTTAGATTATGTTGGTGATCAGTTACCTAAAAGTACTGATGTATATCAGGCATGCTTGCGGGCTATTGCTAGGCAAGTTAAAGCAGGTTTTGCGTAGGGATTATTTTAATGATAAAAATGTATGTTGATGCGGCTAAAACAAAAAAGGCATATGCATATTATGCGCGTATAGCGGAATGTTTTGAGTTAGTTCCTATTGAGCAGGCAGATGTGATTGTTGTTCTGGGTGGTGACGGTTATATGCTGGATGCTTTGCACCGAACAAATAATATAGGCAAGCCTTTTTATGGTGTGCATTGCGGGACAGTAGGTTTTTTGATGAATGCTATTGCATTGGAAGACATTGAAAGTTTGCAGCAACGTATCGAAAAAGCAAGTGTAACAAAGCTGCACCCACTTAAAGTTGAAGCAGAACAAATTGATGGTACAAGAACGACGCTACATGCGATTAACGAAATCACGTTGCAGCGTCAAACACATCAAGTATGCAAGTTGTCGATTGCTATTAACGATAAGGTGCGTCTTAAGAATCTAGCCGGAGATGGGTTGATCATATCAACGGCTGCTGGCAGTACAGCGTATAATTTTTCTGCGCATGGACCAATTATTCCACTGGGTATCCCATTGCTTGCATTGACGCCGCTTAACCCCTTTAGGCCAAGGCATTGGAAGGGGGCTATTATTCCAAATACGGCGCATATAGCTATTGAAGTTCTTGATGCATCAAATCGGTGTGTTGAAGCAACAGCCGATTATGTGACGATTCAAAATATTACACGTGCATTGATTGATGAAGATACATCGGTGGAATTTCATCTATTGTTTGATTCAGATCATAACCTTGAAGAACGTATTTTGAATGAACAGTTCGCAGGTGGGGGTGCATAGGGAGCCGCTTGTTCCTTTGCTGTATTTGTGAGCTGACAAGCCCGAGTAACTGATAATTTTCAATTATCAGTTATTCATCGTCTTCAGTGAATGTATAAATGCTTTTTGTGCTATAGTAGTTTGTGTCATATCAATGGAAACATTATTGATTGACGTTGTTTCAATGTTTTCGTTATTTTGTTTTCTAATTACTGTTCTATCCCTTTTTATCCCCTTTGACGGGTGAATATTTGTTGTCATTTTGTCAAAAAACAAAAGTGTACTTTTTCTGTTTTTTATTAAAGAAGAAACTACGTTTGCCTGTTCTTTTGATTCTTTTGAAAATGTTAATTTGTCATTATTATTTTGTGGATTTTGTTGTGAAAATAATAATTGCGATGTTTCAAGTTGTTTTTTATGGAGGAATTGTTGTTCTGAGGGGATTGCCTTATTTTCATCCTCATCTTTACTTAAAAAATAGATGCTGCCATAACTAATCTCTTCTTCAGTTTCTAACTTAGAATCATCACTTGTTACCTCTTGCTGAAGAAGGCGCTGGTGATCTTGAGATTTTAACCTTGAGTGTTTTTTTGCTACATTTTTCACTAAATTATTATTCTTAGAATTACTTTGTTCATTTTTTGTTGTAATTCCAACAGTATGCGCCTTATATATTTCATTAAACCAATCACATAACATATCGTGAGTTAATCCACTATAGATATATAAATTTTTATATTCATCACCATAGTCATCATCTTTTAAATTATATTTTGCGTTTTCATGTTTTCTCATAGAAAAATATTTGGAAACTTCTTGAGTAAGACGAAGGATCTCAAAATGTTTATACAATTCATTAGTTGCTAAAAGATCATGATCAGCGAGTAAGTGTTCTGGATAATTATCATGGACAATTATTGATCCCATAACGGCCTGAAGGATTATTTTTTTCTCATTTAATTCAGCATGACGTTTTGAAACTCTGTTTTGATCAATTAATATGGTGTTGATGGTTGTAGTATATTCAACAAGAGCTTCATTTTTATCTTTAGAGATGGTCTTAGTATGAACCTCGTTTTTATGATTTGGTATTGTATTAAATACACTACATCGCAGTGTGTTCTCAGTTTCGATAATATTAACGGCATTTGAAAAACAGTGAGATATAGCTACACATACCACCAATATGAGTTTGAAATAAAAGTTTATTTTCATTTGCTAACCTTAAAGAAACTTATGCATGCACATTTACCATAAAAAAAATTATTCTGCAATATGAGATAAAAGTATTTTAAATTGAAGACACTTTGCAATCGTTTTGATATGATTATTAGGAAATATTATTTATGCTTAAAGAGGTTTCTTTATGCCTGTTCCGTTGACTCTGCCGCAAACTGAAGGTGTTTTTTCAAAACAGGCACATGCAGATTTCCCGCTCTCCCCCGATGGCAAGCCAACATATGAACGCGAATTGGGTCAGTCAGGGTTTTCAGGCCTTGCCACACATATGCATCATACACATGCGCCAACGGCTTGGGTTGATATTGCTGGGGCGTTTCGTCCGCGTGCATTTGATGTGCTGAAACTTGAACGTCGATCCAATGATCTTGCACGATTAATCGCATCAGAACTTATTTCGCCTTGGGTTGTACCTTCATTCCTCACCAATCAAGATGTCGATATACGCTTTTGGCATGTGACTGATTCTATGAAGAGTCTTGTGCGCAATGCAGATGGCGATTTTCTGTTTTTTGTGCATGAGGGAACAGGTGAATTATTCTGTGATTATGGTCATATGGGGATGCGAGAAGGGGATTATGTTGTTATTCCCCGTGGGACACAATGGCGTATTTCGATAACGACACGTATGAAAGTATTGATGATCGAAGCTATTGATAGTCATTTTGAATTGCCAGATAAGGGCATTCTTGGTGCGCATGCGATTTTTGATCCAGCCGTACTTGAACGTCCAGTGATTAATCAATCGTTTAAGGATCAATACGATAGCCAGGCGCATTGGGATGTGTACGTAAAACGTCGTGGCGACGTGTCCGTTATTAGTTACGCATTTAATCCTCTTGATGCGATTGGCTGGCATGGAACATTGATGCCAGTAAAATTGAATTGGCGTAATTTACGCCCAGTGATGAGTGATCGCTATCATATTCCACCCTCTGTACACACCGTATTTGTCGCAAGAAATATTGTGGTTACAACGTTTTGTCCGCGGCCGATTGAATCTGATCCAGGCGCGCTTAAAGTGCCTTTCTACCATAATAATGATGACTATGATGAATTTATCTTTTACCATCAGTGGCAATTTCTTAGTCGAGATCATATTAAACCAGGTATGGCAACGCTGCATCCATCAGGTATTACACATGGCCCACATCCAGAGGGGCATTTGCAGTAGGATCCAACCATACGTGCGCTGCTACTGATGAAGTAGCATTAATGATTGATACACGAAATGCGCTTCATGTAGCAGAATCAGTTTGTACGGAAGCTGAAGATATTAATTACGTGCATTCTTGGAAAGGAATACAGTACCCATGAAATTGGCAACCTTAAAAAATGCAACCCGTGATGGCCATCTTGTCGTTGTATCTCGTGATCAAACACGCATGGCGAGCTGCCCGACATATTCAACGATGCAGCCTGCTTTGGATCATTGGGATAAGGCGAAGGGGGGGGCTTTACGCCATTTTTGATCAATTAAATGATTCCACAAGTTTTGGTGTTCTATTTGATATTAACAAATGTCATTCACCTTTACCGCGTGCCTATCAATTTCTGGATGGAAGTACATATACAAAACATGTGGAACTTGCACGAAAATCCCGTGGACAAACGATGCCTGAAACATTTTTCGAAGATCCATTAATGTATCAAGGTGGGTGCGATACGGCAATTGCACCGCATGATCCGATCTGTGTTTTGGATGAATCCTGGGGAATTGATTTTGAGGCCGAAGTCGTTGTTATCACAGATGATGTTCCTATGGGCGTGACTGCAGAACAAGCGGCATCGCATATTCAGCTGATTATGTTGATGAACGATGTGTCCTATCGGAATTTGGTGCCTGCCGAGTTAGCAAAGGGATTTGGCTTTGTTAATGCTAAAGGACAGCGTGCATTTTCGCCACTTGCGGTAACACCTGATGAGCTTGGCAATGTTTGGCATGATGGTATGTTGCATGCAATGTTGTGTTGTGAATTAAATGGTGCGTCTGTTGGCAGATTGAATGCAGGGATTGGCGCGGCTTTTAATTTTCCGCAATTGATTGTACATGCAGCCAAAACTCGTGCGCTTGGGGCAGGTACGATTATTGGGGGACGAACAATTTCAAATAATTCCTGGGATGATGCTGGACATGGCGTTGCTTGCTTAGTAGAAAAACGTATGCTAGAAAAAATGGAAGGCAGCACTATACAAACATCGTTTATGAAAGATGGCGATCGTATACGCATTTATGCAGAGAAGATTGATGGCGAATCTGGATTAAGTTTGTTTGGTGTTATAGATCAGAAGGTTCAGCTGGAAAATATGAAGAAAATTTACAAATAAATTGTGGATTAAAATAAAAATGCTCAGATTAAAACTGAGCATTTTTATAGAAACAAGTATGAAATTAGTATTAGACCTTAATTAATTCCAATGGAATTCCTGGTTGTTTTTTGCTCGCGCGAATGACCATGCGTGTTTTTATTTGTGATACCAATGGGAATGTTGATAGTTGCGTGGATAGAAAATTCTGATATGCATCAAAATCCTGCGCAATAATTTTAAGCAAAAAATCTGCACCACCAGTTACCATGTAACATTCACGAACAAGTGGCCATTCTTGAATTTTTTCTTCGAAAATACGTAAATCAGCGTCGTTCTGGCTTGTAAGGGCAACTTCAGAAAAAATTGTTACAGTAAAACCAAGCATTTGTGGATTCAGATGTGCGTGATAGCTTGCAATGATTCCTTGGTCTTCAAGTGCATTAACACGTCGTAGGCATGGAGGAGCTGAAATTCCAGCTCTTTTCGCTAATTCTACGTTTGTTATACGGCCTGTGTTTTGTAGGTCGTTTAAAATACTTATATCAATCTGGTCTAATTTGCCATTCATATGTATATCCCCATTTTCTGAAATTTTTCTAATTTATGTAGAAAGTTATGTTGCCATTCGGGCTTAAAATTGTCAATAAATTTTAATTTGAACTAACATACTTATTTCGCATGGGATGGATTATTATGAATTAGGCTTGGAGTAAGGCTGTTACGCGCATGTTATGAGGAGAAATTTCATGCCATTTTTCAACTGTGGATTCACAGATAGCAATGCCACACGTTGGAAATACGCGCGCAAGTGTATGGTCTATTGCGTTAAGCATTTGGCTTAGTCCGGGGTTGTGTCCGACAATCATTATATCTTTATGGAGAGGAGATAGCGTTTGAATTTTGTGCCATAAGCACTCAATACTTGCATGATAGAGTGAATCATCATAGTAAACTTCTGCACTGTTTGGCAGAAATTGCTTAATGCCATCTAATGTTTGTCTAGTACGACGTGCGTTTGAACACATGATAAGCGATATATTATCAAGCTTGCCATGAATCTTCTGGCGAATAGCATCAATCTCGTGCATACCCGTCATGGTTATGGTACGTTCACGGTCGTTTTTGCCGTATTGTTCAAGCTGTGCTTGTGCGTGGCGCATAATTGTAATACGTAACATATCGGTTATAGAATTTTAATACATTTCTATTATGATTAGGATAGTACACTTTTTAATCTGACGCAATTCGTAAGGATAAAAATATGACAATTTTTAATAAAAATAATTATGACCTGCAATTGTGGCTCTCTGTTCTTCGTTCAAAGGGAATCGGTGCTAAGACTTTCTGGCAATTATATGCAAGAGATCCTTTGTTTTCCGGGGTTCAGACGGTAAATGTGCTTGAAGAAATACAGCAACATGTTGAGTTAGGATTCTCATTTTGTGCAGGTTTTGAAGAACACTACCCAGAGAAACTTCGCAGTTTGATTGATGCGCCCCCAGTGTTTAGTTATGCTGGTGATGTGTCCTTATTGCAACAACCATGTATTGGTATTGTGGGTGCGCGTAATGCTTCACCAGGTGGTAGACGTTTAGCTCTTGAAATTGCAAATCAACTAGGAAAAGCAGGATTTGTAATTGTATCAGGTATGGCGCGCGGTATTGATGGTGCAACGCATGAGGGGAGCATAAAAACGGGTACGATTGCAGTCTTGGCTGGCGGTGTTGATGTTATTTATCCACCTGAACATAATAAGTTATATGAGAAATTGCGCGGGGTAGGGGAGGGAGAGAAGGCGAAGGGTTGTATAATTTCGGAAATGCCACTGGGAACAGCTCCGGCTGCACCATTGTTTCCTCGTCGAAATCGAATTATTGCTGCGTTATGTGATGGTTTGGTGGTAATTGAAGCTGCTGCAAAATCAGGAACATTAATTACTGCGATGCATGCAATGGAATTAGGTCGCGATGTTTTTGTGGTGCCTGGTTCACCGCTGGATCCACGAAGCCGGGGTGGTAATGCATTGATTAAGCAGGGGGCAATATTAGTTGAATCAGCTGAAGATATTTTGGCGCATTATGTGGATAACAAGCCACGATTGCGGCGAACTCTTGAGGAGCCAAAGCAAGCACAAGCAGTGATAACCCCTAAAAGAACTATACCGACTTCTATAGAGAGTCTACCCGAGAAGAAAGAAGCAGAAAAAGCAATAAATACCTTGAATGCTGAAACTTCACATGGCGATGATTGGCTTAGCTGCCTTGGGCTTGATCCCATTTCAATCGAAGAAATAATGGCTCAAAATAAAGGTCTGACGTCGTCTGCGCTTTTTACGCAACTGGCTTTATTCGAAATGAATGGGGTAATTAAGCGTTTTCCTGATGGTCGCATTGCGAAGGTGTTTAAGTAATGGGGTTAAGTTTTTTGAATAAGCATCACACCATCATCTAATGGTACAATTGATACCGTTATGTCTTTGCGTGCGAACATGACTTCGTTAAAGGCAGTTATATAGTGTGCATTTAGATCTGTTGTTTCAGGGTTTAGAACTTCACCGTCCCATAGTACGTTATCAACAGCAATAAACCCGCCGGGGGCAAGCAATTTTAGGCAAAGATTGACATAGCGTTCATAGTGCTTTTTTGAAGCATCGATAAATATGAAATCAAATGGTTGTGTTGAATCAGTGATAAGTTGCTGCAGAACAATAGTTGCATCACCATAAATAAGTTTGATGCGGTCAGAAACATCGGCTTCAGCCCAAAAGCGTTTTGCGAGTTTTGTCCATTCTTGATTGCGGTCGATAGCAACAATTTGACATGTAGGCACGGTGGCTTCAGCAAAGGTGAGGGCGCTAAAACCTGTATATGTGCCAAGTTCAAGGATGCGTTTTGGTTTTGTTAAGCGTAATAAAAAGCCTAGGAAATGAGCCAGCTCAGGTCGTATTTGCATATGACCTTCAGGCATTCGTTTGTTTTGTTCTTGAATTTTGTTTTGTGTTTCTGAGAGAGTCACACAATTAGCCAAGTAGGCAATTAGCTTGTCATTCATTCTGCTGTATTTGAATCGTCTTTGATCTGTAATTCTGAATCTTCATTTGGTTCAGTTTCAGGTGCTTCTGGTTGTATAACAGCAGCAAGCATTTTGTGAATGCGCTCTGCTTCATCAAAACTTGTATCAAGTTGAAAATGCAGGTCTGGTGTATGACGCAACTGGATTTTTGTGCCGAGATGCTTACGTAAATACCAGCGCTGTAGGCGCACGAAAATGAGGGCCTTTTCTTGTTCGGCACCACCCAGTGGCATAATATAACATGTTACATGCTTTAAGTCAGGAGATACTTCAACCTTCGTGACTGTGATAGGTGTGGTAAAAGACAAGAAACCATTGCCGCTTGGGTTACGTACGACTGGTAGGTCGCCCCGGGCAAGTGCCAGTGCCAGATGATGTTTGATCTCCTCTGACACTTTCTTTTGTCGATGACTTGCCGCTTTCGCGGGTACGAATAGTTCTAAGCGTGCCATTAACTGATCCTATAATTTACGTGCAATGGATTCGATTTCGAAGCACTCAACCATATCACCTTCGCGGATATCGCTGAAATTCTCAAAAACCATACCGCATTCAAAGGATTCTTTAACTTCTTTAACTTCATCTTTAAAGCGTTTCAATGACTTGAGGTCGCCTTCATGAATAACAACACTATCACGGAGCAATCGAACTTTAGCCCCACGTTTAACGGTACCTTCTGTTATGTAGCAACCCGCAACTTTTCCGCCAACCTTAGAAATCATAAATACACTGCGAATTTCGGCCGTGCCTTGATATTTCTCACGTAACGTTGGTGCGAGCAAGCCACTTAAGAGTCCACGAACTTCATCAATGACGTCGTAAATAATTGAATAGTAACGTATTTCCACGCCATCTCGGCGCGCTAAATCGCGTGCCTGTGGGTTGGCGCGTACGTTAAAGCCAATAATAATACCACCTGATGCTTTTGCTAGGGTGATGTCACTTTCATTAATGCCACCAACTGCGCCATGCAAAATACGCGTAGACACTTCTTCATTACCAAGTTTTCCAAGGCTAGCAATAATGGCTTCAAGTGAACCTTGAACGTCAGCTTTTATAACGACTGGCATTTCACGGATTTCACCATTCGCAATACGGCTCATAATACTTTCCATGCCGCCTTTGGTTTTGACTATAACTTGTTTTTCGCGGTGACGACGTTGACGGTATTCTGTAATTTCACGTGCTTTTTGCTCTGACTCAACGACGAAGAATTCATCGCCTGCCGCAGGAACACCATTAAAGCCTAAGACTTCAACGGGCATAGATGGAATTGCCGTATCAATTTTATGTGCATGATCGTTAACAAGAGCCTTAACGCGACCCCATTCTTGGCCAGCCACAAAAATATCACCCATTTTCAGCGTTCCGCGTTGCACCAAAACTGTAGCTATTGTTCCGCGACCTTTATCGATCTTGGCTTCAATAATAACACCCTGTGCACTTCGGCTTGGGTTTGCTTTTAGTTCAAGTATTTCAGCCTGTAGAAGAATAACTTCTTCTAGCTTTTCAAGGTTCATACGCTTTTTAGCAGAAACATCGACGGCCATGACTTCGCCACCAAATTCTTCGAGCAAAATACCATGCTGAAGGAGCTCTTGACGAACACGTGCAGAATTCGCACCCGGTTTATCCATTTTGTTAATAGCAACAACCATAGGTACATTAGCGGCCTTCGCATGGTTGATGGCTTCAATTGTTTGTTCCATGATGCCATCATCAGCCGCAACAACAAGGATAACAATGTCAGTTGCGTTTGCACCACGTGCGCGCATTTCACTAAATGCTGCGTGGCCTGGTGTGTCGATAAAGGTGATTTTTTTGCCCGATTGCATAGTAACTTGGTAAGCACCAATATGTTGGGTGATACCACCAGCTTCTCCGCTCACAACATCTGTTTCACGAAGGGCATCAAGGAGTGAAGTCTTTCCGTGGTCAACGTGACCCATGACGGTAACGACAGGTGCACGTGGAATAAGGTCAACTGTTGTATCCTCTGATGCGCCGCCTAAACCAATTTCAATGTCAGAGTCAGCAACACGCTTTGGGGTATGGCCAAATTCACCGCATATAAGTTCTGCAGTATCAGCATCAATTACCTGATTGATGGTGACCATCATGCCAAGTTTCATGAGGGATTTTACAACGTCCGCTCCACGTACAGCCATTCTGTTTGCAAGTTCGCCTACAGTCATGCTTTCTGGAATGATAACTTCACGAATGATTTTACCTGCATCACATTGATCGTCATGATTCTGTTTGAAGTGCTTTTGACGAGCACGTTTAACAGATGCAAGTGATCGACCGCGCTTTTCTGAGTCACCGTCTAATACACGTGTTAAAACATTTCTATTTAATTTACGTGGCGCTTCTTGTGTTTGCCCAGGACGTGTTCTAACAGGAGCTTTCTTAGGGTCAGCTTTGTTTACCGCAGATGTATTTGCTTCTTCTTCATCTTCTTTACGACGAGGCTTTGCTGGTATTGCACGATGATCTGCACGATTTTTTTCTAAAATCGGATCTATAACAAGAGGAATCTGAGTTGTCGCAGGAGCACCCTTTATTTGTCCTGGTGCACCTGGACGTGGTTTTGGCGCATAGCCTTCAGCACGAAAAATGATAGGCTGTATATCGTCTTTTGATATGGGCCTTTTCTTAGGGTCAGCACTTCGTGGTTGATAAGGCGGACGTGCTCCTGCTGAGTCTGTCCCTGCGTTTGGACGTCTTTCAGCGTAAGGACGAGTATGTCCACCAGCTGGACGGTCTCCAGATGGCCTGTCACTACTATAGGGCCTATCGCTATGACGTGGGTTACTTGGTGCGTTTGAATCACTACGATTACGAGAATTATTATAAGAATTATTACGCGTATCTGTGTGTGTTGAGACAGGTTTGCTCTCGTGGCTTGTTGCGGACGAATGCACATTAATTGCACTGTTTTGCTCTGTAGAAGGTGATGGTTGAGTCGCCGCTTCTGTTCCAACAGTGGTTAACTCAGGATTCTCAACAATCTCACGTGCCCGCTCTGCTTCTGCAGCTTTGAAAGCAGCTGCTTCCATAGCTGTTTTCGCATCATTAATTTTCTTTTGAGAATCTTCTTCATTTTGACGAATCATTGATTCACGTAGAACACGCATACGTACATCAAATTCATTTCCGGTTAACCCGCGCGATGCTGCTGCTGCTGCCATAGGGTCATCTTTATGACGATCTTGTGCAGCAGTTCGCTTACGCCTAACTTCTACCTCGACAGTTTTTGAACGACCATGAGCAAAACGCTGACGCACCTGATCACGTTCAACAACAGGACGTGTATCCACTTTTTTGGTTAAAGTGAGAGTTTTTTTCTCTTCACTTTTTCCAGTTTTTTCTTCATTTTTATCAGTTGTTCCAGTCATTCCGGTCACAATTACTCAATCTAAAGTTAGTGTTTCTGTTTAGTCTAAGCTACTCTGATTCTTCGAACCAACCAGCGCGTGCCTTCATAATAGCATCATTGGCAGATTCAATTGACATTGCATCCTGGCCTAATATTTCTACAACCTCGTCGCCTGCTAGGTCAGCAAAGTCGTTTAGTGTTCGAATTCCTGATTCACATAATTTATAAAGACTTGTTGCATCTAAATCATCAAAATCAACCAAATCATCAGAAGCGCCCATTGAACGACATTTCTCTCGAAGTTCTTGATCACGTTTGTTTAGATAACTAAGTGCTCTATTTTGTAATTCTGCGCCAATATCTTCATCTAGACCTTCAATTGTTGCAAACTCAGAAACATCACTATAAGCAATATCTTCAACACGTGAAAAGCCTTCAGCAGCAAGTAATTGCGCTAAAATTTCATCCACATCAAGTGCTTCCGTGAACAAGTTCGTACGTGTAGTGATATCTTCTGCGCGACGTTCTTGGTCTTCGGTTTCAGTAATGATATCGATGCTCCATCCTGTCAATTGTGATGCTAATCGAACATTTTGTCCGCGGCGTCCAATTGCAAGACTAAGCTGAGTCTCGATAACGACAACTTGAACCCGCTGTGTATCTTCGTCAATAACGACTCTAATTACTTCGGCTGGAGCTAATGCATTTACTACATATGTCGCAGGATTTTCAGACCACGGAATAATATCAACTTTTTCACCGTGAAATTCATTCACAATTGATTGAACACGTGAGCCTCTTATGCCAACGCATGAACCAACTGCATCTAATGATGAATCGTTTGTTAAAACAGACATCTTCGCACGGCTGCCCGGATCACGTGCAACACCTTTTATTTCAATGATACCGTCATAAATTTCAGGAACTTCTTGCTCAAAAAGACGTGCCATAAAGTGAGGATGTGTACGTGATGTGGAAATCATTGGACCACGTGCATCCGGTCTAATTTCCGTAATTAAAACACGAACACGGTCGCCAACACGGAATGTTTCCCGCGGTATCATTTCTTCACGACGCAATATGCCTTCACCACGTCCAAGATCAAGTACAACATTACCAAACTCAATTCGTTTTACAATGCCACTAATGATCTCGCCAATACGATCTTTGTATTCTTCATATACGTGCGTGCGTTCTGCCTCACGTACTTTTTGAAAAATAACTTGACGCGCACTTTGCGCAGCGACACGACCAAATTCAATCGGAGGCAATGCTTCAGAAATCTCATCATCAAGCTCAAATGTTGGGTCAATCTTTTGTGCTTCTTCCAGCGTGATTTGCTGATTAGCATCTTCCACTTCTGTGACAACCAGTTTGTAGCGCGCAATATTTACTTCGCCTGACGTGCGATCTATATCAACACGAATATCATGCTCAATGCCATATTTTGCTTTGGCAGCTTTCTGTATGGCTTGCTCCATTGCAAATAGCACTTCATCACGTTCAATATTTTTCTCACGTGCGACAATATCTGCTATCTGCAACAACTCATGTCTTGGTTGTGCGGCAAACGCTTCGTTTGGTTTAATTTTTCTGCTAGCCAAAGTAATAACCTCTTTAACACAATATATTTTTAATTAGGTACATGTAAACGAGCCACTCGAATATCGCTATAACTAAGCTCAATGTCAGTGGATTTGTCATCGTTAGGTTGATCCAGTGATACCCTTATACCCGTTTCTGAAGCAAATTCCAATGTTCCTTGAAATTTCTTTCTATTTTTTATTGAAAAATTTGTTTGCAACGACACAGGTTGGCCTATAAACCGAATGAAATCCTTAGGTTTGACTAAAGGTCGTTCAAGGCCAGGCGATGAAATTTCAAGGGTGTAAGCATCAGAAATCCAATCTTCTACGTCTAACATTGGTGATATCAGGCGACTTACCTTCTCGCAATCTTCAATTCCAATGTTAACATCATCAAGACGCTCGATCATAATTTGGAGTGTTTTTCGTATATTCCCAGTGTTTTGAATACGTACCACGGCATACCCGTCATCATGCATGACAGGCGCTATGAGGTCTTCAATTCGTTGACACAGTTCCATTAATTTTCCTTATTTTAGATAGTGATAGTTTGAATTAGTTTTTATTTTTACTTTTTACGAAACGCATCAAGTGTTACGACGTTTGTTTCACCTTCGGCTAAAGGCTTTATTTCTTTTTTCTCAGGCTCAAGTAAAACTGATAAATCAAGCTCTTCATATGAATCGAGTGAAGGAGTGAACTCCAGCCCAAAATTCACTGACGGATCTACAAATTTGATGACAGCATCAAATGGAACAACGATACGTTCATCTGCATTGTCAAAACTTAGTGTAACAGCAAAAAAAGTATCATGAATTTCTAAATCCCAGTATTCATGTTGCAAAACGATTGTCATATCTTCGGGATAATCTTCTCGCAAAAACTCTGGAATTTGAACGCCAGGATAGTTTGTTATAAAATCGATATAAAAATGATGTTTTCCTGGAAGGCCATTTTTTGCAACATCTATTAAGACATCACGCATAACCTTGCGAATGGCGGTTTGCACCAGCTCTTCGTAATTGATTATGTCATTTTGCTTCACAAGAAATCTCCTTAAGTATTTATTTAGTGAGGGGCATTCTGTTGCCCGGGGCCCCCCAAACCGCTACTGGAAAACCACTGTATTATTCGTAAAACGAACTTTTAAGCAGCTTTAGCTACTACGCGACGTGTGCGGTTGCGGTTAGCAACGTTACGGTTACGGTTTGCTGTGCGTGTTTGACCACGCCCACCAGTTGAAGAAGTACGAATTGTGCCTCTTATAAGTTTCAGTCCGATAACGGTGGTACTATGCCGAGCAAAACGAATATCTTTATTACGCACGTCGATCCTGTTTCGTCCCCATAAAAAAGACTTGGTGGAGACGCCGGGTACCGCCCCCGGGTCCGCAACGCCTATTACATAGACGGTTTATTGCCATAGATAGTTTCCTATCAATACTAAAAATAGTCCTTTTTTAAAAAAATTCAAGGTATTAATTGAGAATAATGAATCATTTTCTAGAAATAGTTAAAAGTGGTAATAAAAACAACCATGTTGCCCACCACCAAGATTGCCAAAAACCAATACTAAAAAGTATAATCATCATATTTGATGTAAAAAAGGCAAACGCGACTTTACGTGCCGGTGTTTGAAGCTGTCTGATTTTCTCAATGAGGAAAACAAGCAATGCTGTCCACCAAAGCACACCAATAAGACCAGATTCTAACCACCATTGTAAAATTACATTATGTGGGTGGTTTGGAATTTGTTTTCCAACAATTGGGTTTTGAAGCGTGCCTTCTCCGTTTTTAAATTCATAATAAAAAGGTTTTGTAATAAATTGCCCCCCGACTTCATCTTGTGTGCCAGCATTAAGGCCAAAACCAACCCAAGGGCGTTCCATAATTTTTTGGCTGGTATATTGCCAAACATGAAGCCGATGAATGTAGCTATAGGAATGAAGAACTTTGTTGATTTCATAAATATTCTTATCTGTAAGAAATATATTAAAAATAAATGGAAGGCTTAGGCATATAATGAGGACTTTTGCTTGGATAAAACGCCAAAATAATTTGGATTCAATGGATGCTATACCATAGGCACATAGACTTAGAAGTAAGCTTACGATTGCAGTATCACAATCCAAAATAGGCATGATGACCATGAGAATTGCGCAGAAAATCCCAACTTTCCAGAAAGGTTGATTATAAAGTACTGGCCATATAGCAATAGATATGGTCATCCCAACTTTTGATAAAACTAATGCACGGTTTTTTCCAATTTTTTCAGCTGAAGCAACTAGCAGGCTCCCACAAAAACAATCAATGATAATAATTAGGCAGCAAACAACGATGCCATAAAAAAGAAAGTTGTGTAGTTTTAAAGTTGTTGAAGTGTGTTTATGGTTGTGAAGTGCATGCCACCATAAAAAACCACCTGTTAACATGCTACATACTTGCAGCTCAATAAAATGATCCCCATATGGTCTGAAAAAATCAAAAAAAGTAATAAAGATAAGTCCATAGTTTAAATAGAGTTCGAATGAAGATTTTGGTTTTATTTGATTTATAATTATTTGATTAACATCAAGCGGTGTCCATAATTTTCGTAAATATGAGATTGACCAAATGCCCGATAATGTAAGAATAACTACGGCGTATCGTTGAAAAAATAAAACAAGCGGACACAGGATAAATATAAGAACAGCTGGAATATACCGGTCAAATGGTATGTTCTTAAATGATTGGCACGATAGTTGCATATGAGCTCTGTAGATGTTCTATATAGGGTCACTTTGACATGTCTGATCTTTTAAGTAAATTAAAAGTTGTTGTTCCAAACCCAAAGGTTTCTGTGCAAAAGCCAAATATTATTTTGCTATCACTTCAAAAAATTCAAGAAGAACAATTGAGTGTTTCTTCGCAAAATATGGCGAACGCAATGCATGCAGGTTTTAAGGGCTTTATTTTATCATCTCAAGAATGTGTTTATAAAACGAATGATAAGAAAAAGGTTTCATACGTTAAATCTGCTGGTATGACGCGGGATTTATCAGATGGTGCGTTAAATATGACGCGTAATCCATTGGATTTTGCATTGTCGGGGCCTGGTTATTTTATGGTTCAGACTGCAAATGGAAAGCGTTACACGCGAAATGGTCGATTCACGTTAGATAAAGAAAGCCGATTGACCACATCTTCAGGACAGCCTGTATTAAGTCAAACAGGAAGTGAAATCATAATTCCCAAAGATATTCAATACTTCACGGTATCTCGTGATGGCACGATGTTTATTAACGGTAATAAGGCCGGAAAACTTGGCGTGGTCGAGTTTAAGAATGAGCAAGCCATGCGTCTTGAGGGATCAAGTCTTTTATCAAGTAAAGAAGATGGAACGCCAGGAATAAAAGGGCTTATCACACAAGGTGCTTTTGAAGAATCAAATGTATCAGTGATGGATGTAAGCATTAAATTAATTAATATAATGCATAGATTTGAAGAAGCTCAATTGTTAATAAAGCAATATGAAGAACTACAGAAACAGACAATGAATGCTTCTGCTAAGAATGTGTAGATAATTTAAAATAGGATTTTCAAAGGTTTTTTTATGAGTATTAATAACGCATTTCATGTGGCACGAACTGGCCTTCAGATGGCTGAAAAGAATCTTGGTGTAAAAGCGATGAACATCGCTGGTCAAAATGCCGATGGTTATAAAAAGCAATATATGATTACTCTCGACCTACCTTATATAGATCAAGGTGGAGTTGGTACAAGTACGTCTAATAACAATACAATTTCACCTACTGGTACGCAGATTGGTCTGGGTGTTCAGTCGGGAGGTATTTATCGTGATTTTTCACAAGGTGAGAGTATTCAAACGAGTAACTTTTTGGATGTAATGGTAGATGGAGAAGGTTTCTTCCAAGTCACTATGCCTGATGGAAGCACAGCTTACTCACGTGTTGGTGCATTTCAATTAAGTCCAAATAATGAAATTGTGATGCCTAAAACTGGCTATGTAGTCGCACCAGGTATTACGTTGCCAACAGGAACAACAGATGTATCAATCAATGCTCAGGGTCAAGTCTATGCTAAGGTCTCTGGTTCCACTGCTCAGGTGCTAGTTGGACAATTCCAGCTGGCTACATTTTTTAATACATCAGGCTTAAAGGCAATTGGTGATTCCATGTTTCAGGAAACGCCTGCATCAGGTACGCCGGATGTTGGTGTTCCAGGTTCAAGTCGACGCGGTAATATTAAGCAAGGCTGGCGTGAAGGCGCAAACGTTAATGCGGTTGAAGAAATGACTGATCTAATAAAGATTGAAAAAATATATGACATGCTCACTAAAATTCTTAAAACAGGTGATGCCATGATGACGGCTGCTACAAGTGTTGGGCGTTAATTTTTAAATAGGATTGTAATTCATGATGAAGTTATTACGTTGTATCATTTTTGTATTATCATTTTTTATTGAAGTTGAAGTAAACGCAGAGGCATTTACAAAAATATCAGTAGAAAAAGCACTTGTTGCGGAAATTATGCAAAAAGTATCATTTGCTGATTTTGAAGCGATAGTCGATACGTGGCAAACAGGTTGGGCAATTTCTAAGGGTGATAAATCCCTAAATATTATTGAGCTTAGCGTGACACCCGATCAGAAACGATTCAATGCTGTCGTTGCATGGGGTGATCCAACAAAAGGTGGCATCATAAAGAAAATTTCTGGCAAAATTCAAAAATTTCTGATGCTTCCTATTTTGTCTTCTCCAATTGGTCAAAAAACGGCAATTAACGAATCACACATTTCATATGTTCGTTTTGCTGATGATCAGGTGAATCCAGGAATGGCCTTAAGAAAAGAAGATATTGTGGGTAAGTTTTTGAAGGCAGGTCGTTCTCTCCAGTTTGATAAGCCGTTACAAATGACGGATTTAGAAGTGCCAATTCTCATTCGAAAGGGCGATGAAGTTCGAGTGAAATATGTAGATCGCTTTTTTGAGATTTCTATTGCAGCTATTGCAAAAAATAATGGGTGCGCAGGTGAAAAAATATCGTTTGAAGTGGGCACTGAAAAAAAGAAGACTATTCAAGCCACTGTGCTTGCTGCCGGTCGAGCAGAGATTAGAGAGAGCTTATGAAAAATGCATGTGCATTAATAGCATTGCTGATGCTCACAGGTTGTAATCTGGCAGAAAAACTATCGACTATAGGTGAGCCGCCTGAACTTAGTCAAATTCAAGATCCCACACGTGTGAAGGGATATCAGCCAGTCAGCATGCCAATGCCAACTCCGACAGTGATGCGTGCCGAGCATGGACCATCTTTATGGGAAGCTGGATCACGTGCGTTTTTTAAAGATCAACGTGCGGGAAAAGTTGGTGATGTGATAACCGTTGAAATTGCAATTGATCAATCAGAATCGATTGAAATGACACCAAGTATTGAGCGAAATAGTTCAGGTTCTGCAACAGTGACAAGCGCTTTAGGTCTAGAACGCAAAGCGGAGAAGTTTTTTCCTGCAAAGCAACGTTCAAGAGATCAGATTAGAAATGATGATCCTAATCCAAATTGGCTTAGTGTAGGTTCAAATCCAAAACTTTCAGGCACTTCTAAATATAACGTAAATGATAAAATGAAATTTAAAATAGCTGCAACCGTTTTGCAGATCTTGCCGAATGGAAATATGGTTATTGCTGGACGTCAAGAAATTCGTTTGGTGAATGAGATTCGGGAAATTCAAGTAAAAGGCATTATACGCCGAGAGGATATTTCTGCGTCGAATTTAATTAATGGCGAAAAAATATCTGAATTGAGAATTTCCTATGGCGGACGTGGTGAATTGACTGATATGCAGACATTCCCATGGGGGCAACAGGTCATGAATAAGATTTTGCCGTTTTAAAAATTAATTATCCCATAATCATCTTTTAACGTTGAAATAATTTGCAATTTTATTTTTTTGCACTATATTAAATTTATAGAAAAGCGATCAAATACATTATGTATAATGTTCTGAGCGTCACAATGAATTGGCTTTCTTTTGCCTTCGTTATTCCTTCGAAAAAGGCTGATGAAACTCTTGACTTTTCTCGCCTAGTAAATTAGTATCCATATAAATGTTTAAAGCTATGTCTTGTTAAGACAAGAAACCAGAGATCGTAATGCCAACAATTAATCAGTTAATACGTAAGCCACGTACACCAAAAACTGTGCGAAACAAGGTTCCTGCGTTGGAAGCTTGCCCACAACGTCGTGGAGTTTGTACTCGTGTGTTTACAACAACGCCAAAGAAGCCAAACTCGGCTTTGCGTAAAGTTGCCCGTATCCGCTTGACGAATGGGTTTGAAGTAACAGGGTATATCCCAGGCGAAGGCCATAACTTACAGGAGCACTCTGTCGTAATGATTAGAGGCGGTCGTGTAAAGGACTTGCCAGGTGTCCGTTATCACATTGTACGTGGTGCGTTGGATACCCAGGGTGTTAAGAATCGTAAGCAATCGCGCTCAAAGTATGGTGCGAAAAAACCAAAGTAAATTTAAGTTCGTTTAAAGTGATCTTTTAAAAGTTAAAGTAAAGGAAATAGTGCATGTCACGACGTAGAGCCGCCGTAAAACGCGAATGCTTGCCGGATGCTAAATTTGGCGACACAATTTTGGCAAAATTCATGAATTGCCTTATGTATCAAGGAAAAAAATCAGTAGCTGAAGCTATTGTTTATGGTGCCCTTGACCGCATTCAAATCAAGGTTGGGAAAAGCCCGGTTGAGGTTTTTCATGAAGGAATGAATAATGTGAGGCCAGCGCTTGAAGTTCGTTCGCGTCGTGTTGGTGGCGCAACGTACCAAGTTCCAACAGAGGTTCGTCACGACAGGTCTCAGGCTCTTGCAATTCGTTGGTTGATTATTGCTGCACGTAAGCGCTCTGAAAAAACAATGGAAGAACGTTTGTCTGCTGAATTTTTGGATGCATCGAATAATCGTGGCGCTGCTGTTAAAAAACGTGAAGACACACACAAGATGGCTGAAGCAAACCGTGCTTTTGCTCATTACCGCTGGTAAGTAGAGGATAGCCATCATGTCAGAGTCAAAAAAAGTTCCGTTAAGCATGTACCGTAATATCGGTATTATGGCGCATATCGATGCAGGTAAGACAACAACTACCGAGCGCGTCCTTTACTATACTGGAAAATCCTACAAAATTGGTGAAGTTCATGAAGGCACTGCCGTCATGGACTGGATGGAGCAAGAGCAAGAACGTGGTATTACAATTACCTCGGCTGCTACAACTTGTTTCTGGAATGATCACCGTATTAACATTATTGATACTCCAGGCCACGTTGACTTCACAATTGAAGTTGAGCGTAGCCTTCGTGTGCTTGATGGTGCTGTTGCTGTGTTTGATGGTGTTGCTGGTGTTGAGCCGCAATCCGAAACTGTATGGCGTCAAGCTGACAAGTATCATGTTCCTCGTATTTGTTTTGTGAACAAGCTTGATCGTATTGGTGCGGATTTCTTCCGTTGTGTTGATATGATTGAAGACCGTCTTGGTGCACGTCCTCTCGTATTACAATTACCAATCGGTTCAGAAGCAGATTTTATAGGGCTTATCGACCTTGTTGAAATGAATGCTATTATCTGGCGTGATGAAAGCCTTGGCGCAAAATTTGATATCACCGAAATTCCAGCTGATTTACAAGAAAAAGCAAACGATTATCGTAAGCGTTTGGTTGAGATGGCTGTTGAGTCAGATGACGTTGTTTTAGAAGCATATCTTGATGGGACTGAACCAACAGCAGATCAATTGCGTTCATGTATTCGTAAAGGGACCTTAAAGGGTCTTTATGTGCCAGTTGTAACTGGAAGTGCGTTTAAAAATAAAGGCGTTCAGCCTCTGCTTGATGCTGTTGTTTCATACTTGCCTTCACCGCTCGATATTGGTGAAATTGTGGGCACAGAAGTTGATTCTGACGTTGAGATAATTCGTAAACCAGATGAGAACGAGCCACTATCTGCACTTGCTTTTAAAATTATGACAGATCCATTCGTTGGTTCAATTACCTTCGTTCGTATTTATGCTGGCAAACTTGAATCAGGTTCAATGATTTTGAATTCCACAAAAGATAAAAAAGAACGTATTGGTCGTATCTTGCTTATGCACTCAAATAATCGTGAAGATATTAAAGAAGCAGTGGCAGGTGACATCGTTGCGTTGTGTGGTTTGAAATTAACGACAACTGGTGATACACTTTGTGATTCTAACAAGCCAATCGTTCTCGAAAAAATGGAGTTCCCAGAACCTGTTATTGAAATTGCAATTGAACCAAAAACAAAAGCTGACCAAGAAAAAATGGGTCTAGCATTAAATCGTTTGGTATCTGAAGATCCTTCATTCCGCGTAACTACTGACCAAGAAACAGGTCAGACTGTTATGAAAGGTATGGGCGAATTACATTTGGAAATCAAAGTTGATATCTTGCGCCGTGAATATAAAGTTGAAGCTAATATTGGTGCACCTCAAGTTGCGTACCGTGAAACAATTACGAAGGCTGCAGATGTTGATTACACGCATAAAAAACAATCGGGTGGTTCTGGTCAATTTGCGCGCGTTAAAATTACATTCGAGCCACTTGAAGCAGGTTCAGGATTTGTGTTTGAAAATAAAGTCGTTGGTGGTTCCGTTCCTCGCGAATATATTCCAGGCGTTGAAAAGGGCTTAAAGTCTGCTCTTAGCACTGGTGTTGTTGCTGGTTATCCAATGATTGATTTCAAAGCGACGTTGACAGATGGTGCATACCATGACGTTGACTCGAGCACACTTGCATTCGAAATTGCCGCACGTGCTGCCTTCCGTGAAGGTATTACAAAATGCGGTCCTAAGATTCTTGAACCAATTATGAAGGTTGAAGTTGTCACACCAGAAGATTATATGGGGGACGTTATTGGAGACTTGAATAGCCGTCGCGGTCAAGTGACAGGTATGGATCAACGTGGTAATGCACGTGTGGTTAATGCCATGGTACCTCTGGCAAATATGTTCGGGTATGTAAGTACTTTACGTTCAATGAGCCAAGGTCGCGCACAAAACTCGATGTCTTTCGATCATTATGAGCAAGTTCCACAGAACGTTGCTGAAGAAATCAAAGCAAAAGTAGCTTAAGTTAATTTAGGGGATACACAATGACAAAAGCAAAATTTGAGCGGAATAAGCCGCACTGCAATATTGGAACCATTGGCCACGTTGACCATGGTAAAACATCACTGACTGCTGCAATTACAAAGATTCTCGCTGAATCCGGCGGCGCTAAATTTATGGCTTACGATCAAATCGATAAAGCACCAGAAGAAAAAGCACGTGGAATCACGATTTCCACAGCACACGTTGAATATGAAACAGTGAATCGTCACTATGCACACGTTGACTGTCCAGGACACGCTGACTATGTAAAGAACATGATTACAGGTGCTGCACAGATGGATGGAGCTATTTTGGTTGTGTCAGCTGCTGACGGCCCAATGCCTCAGACACGTGAGCACATCTTGCTTGCACGTCAGGTTGGTGTTCCTGCACTTGTTGTATTTATGAATAAAATTGACCAAGTTGACGACGAAGAGTTGGCTGAATTGGTTGAGATGGAAATCCGTGAACTTCTTTCATCTTATGGCTTCCCAGGCGATGATATCCCTGTGATTCGTGGTTCAGCACTCTGTGCATTGGAAGACCGCGATCCAGCTAAAGGTCGTGATGCAATTTTGAAATTGATGGCAGCTGTTGATGAGTATATTCCACAACCAGAACGTGTTATTGATAAGCCATTTTTGATGCCAATCGAAGACGTGTTCTCGATTTCAGGTCGTGGTACCGTTGTAACAGGTCGTGTTGAACGTGGTATCATTAACGTTGGTAACGAAGCTGAAATCGTTGGTATTCGTGATACGACAAAGACAATTGTAACGGGTGTTGAAATGTTCCGTAAGCTTCTTGATCAAGGTCAAGCGGGTGATAACATTGGTGCATTGCTTCGTGGTACAAAACGTGAAGATGTTGAACGTGGTCAAGTATTGGCTGCTCCTGGTTCAATTAAACCACACACAAGTTTTGAAGCTGAAGCATATATTTTGACAAAAGAAGAAGGTGGTCGTCATACACCATTTTTCACAAACTATCGTCCACAATTCTACTTCCGTACGACAGACGTTACGGGTACTGTAGATTTGAAAGAAGGCGTTGAGATGGTTATGCCTGGCGATAACGTAAGCGTTGTTGTTAACTTAATCGCTCCGATCGCAATGGATGAAGGACTTCGTTTTGCGATTCGTGAAGGTGGTCGTACCGTTGGTGCGGGTGTTGTTGCGAAGATTTTGAAATAATAGAAAGCGAGACTAAGGCATGGAAAACCAAGCAATCCGGATTCGCCTTCAAGCATACGATCATCGTCTGCTTGATATATCAGTCCGCGAAATTGTAAATACTGCTAAGAGAACAGGGGCACAAGTCCGTGGCCCAATTCCCTTGCCAACGCGCATTCAGCGTTATACAGTGAATCGTTCTCCTCATATTGACAAAAAGTCACGTGAGCAGTTTGAAATACGGACACACAAGCGATTACTCGATATTATCGATTGGTTGCCACAAACGGTTGATGCTTTAATGAAGCTCGACTTGGCAGCCGGCGTTGATGTTGAAATCAAACTTTAAGGAAAAACCATGAGATCAGGTTTAATTGCTGAAAAAATTGGTATGACCCAGGTTTTTGATAACGATGGGACTCAAGTACCAGTTACCGTGTTGAAGGTATCACCTTGCACGGTCATTGAACGAAAAATGCAAGACGTTCACGGATATGATGCAGTTCAATTAGGGACACGAGAAGTGGCCCCAAATAAACTAGCAAAACCGCAACGTGAATATTTTGCAAAAAAGAATATTGCTCCTTGTAAGATGTTGAAGGAGTTCCGTGTGTCTCCTGATAATCTTCTCGAAGTGGGAACATTAATAGAAGCAGGTCATTTTGAATCAGGCCAGTTTGTTGATGTTACAGGTACGTCACTTGGTAAAGGTTTTGCTGGTGCGATGAAACGTCATAACTTTGGTGGGCTACGTGCCAGCCATGGTGTTTCTGTTTCTCACCGTAGTCATGGTTCTACCGGTAACCGTCAAGATCCAGGTAAGGTCTTCAAAAACAAGAAGATGGCCGGACATATGGGTCATGTACGTGTTACAAAGTTGAATCTAAAAGTGCACTCAATCGATGCAGAGCGTGGTCTTATCTATATTAAAGGTAGCGTTCCTGGTTCAAAGAGTGGTATAGTTTACGTTCGCGATGCCATTAAAAAGGCCGCTCGGCTTAAGGATGTAGTGGCATGAAACTTAGTGTATTAGATAAAAATAATGTTGTTAAAGAAGAAATCGAAATCAATGATGCGATTTTTTCAATAGAGCCACGTACTGATATTATGTCACGTGTTGTGCACTGGCAGCTTTCAAAGCGTCAGCAAGGAACACACGCAACAAAAAGTCGTTCGTTTGTAAGCGGTTCAACAAAGAAAATAGTGAAACAAAAAGGTTCTGGTGGAGCACGTCACGGTTCAAAACGTGGTGCGCAATTCCGGGGTGGTGGTATCATATTTGGTCCAGTTCCACATAGCCATGCGTATTCATTACCAAAAAAAGTTCGCGCGCTTGGTCTGAGAATGGCTTTGTCAGCAAAAGCTCTTGCCGGTAATCTTACAATTCTTGAATCATTTGAGATGGATAATGCAAAGACAAAAGAAGCTTTAAAGCGCTTTTCAAACTTAGGAGCAAATTCAGCACTCTTTATTGATGGTGAATCTGTTAATCCTGGTTTGTCTTTGGCAGTATCAAACATTATTGGTATGGATGCGCTTCCACAGATTGGTGCAAACGTATATGATATTTTACGTAAGGAAAAGCTAGTGATTAGTGTTGCTGGTATCCGTGCGTTAGAAGAGAGGTTGAAATGAGTAATCAACACACAAAGCTAGCGCATTTTGATATAATTCGCAGCCCAATTTTGACGGAGAAGTCTAACCTTTTGACAACTCATAATCAATATTTCTTTAATGTTTCTTTAACGGCATCAAAGCCTGAAATTAAGGAAGCTTTTGAAGCAGTATTTGGTGTTGAAGTTAAGAGTGTTAATACACTTATTCGTAAAGGCAAACAACGTATTTTCCGTGGCCGTCGTGGTAAACAAAACGACGTTAAGAAGGCAATGATCTCTCTTAAAGCAGGCCAACGGATTGATGTGGCGACAGGGGTATAACGATGGCACTAAAGAATTATAAGCCAACCACGCCAGGACAACGTCAATTGGTTAATATTGATCGTTCTGGACTTTGGAAGGGTGAACCACTCAAAGCTTTGACTTTTGGTTTGCGTAAATCAGGTGGTCGTAACCATCATGGTCGCACAACAAACTGGAATACAGGTGGCGGACATAAACGTCGCTACAGAATCATTGACTTTATTCGTAATAAGTACGATATTGATGGAGTAGTTGAACGGATCGAGTATGATCCGAATCGTTCTTCTTTCATTGCATTAATCAAATACGAAGATGGTGAGCAACGCTATATTATTGCACCACAACGTTTGCAAGTCGGTGATAAAGTTATTGCTGCTGACAAAACAGACGTTAAGCCTGGCAACAGTATGTTATTACGTAATATGCCAATTGGTACTATTGTTCATAATATTGAGATGAAAATTGGTAAAGGTGGGCAACTTGCTCGCTCTGCTGGTACATATGCACAAATTATGGGTCGTGATGCAAGTAATGTCATTGTAAAGCTTACTTCAGGTGAAGTTCGTCTTATTAAATCAGATTGCCGTGCGACGGTTGGTTCAGTTTCAAATCCGGATCACCAAAATCGTTCACATGGTAAGGCAGGTCGTAGTCGTTGGATGGGTATTCGACCAACAGTACGTGGTGTTGCAATGAACCCGATCGATCACCCACATGGTGGTGGTGAAGGCCGTACATCCGGTGGACGTCACCCAGTGACTCCATGGGGTAAAAAGACAAAGGGTAAGAAGACCCGGACAAACAAGCGTACGGATTCACAAATCGTCCGTCGCCGTAATAAGAAATAAGGAGTAATCAGACGTGCCAAGGTCAGTTTGGAAGGGCCCGTTCTTTGATAGGTACCTGCTTAAAAAAGCAGCTACTGTAAAAGAGTCAGGGCGTAAAGACGTCATTAAAACATGGTCACGACGTTCAACAATACTTCCGCAGTTTGTTGGTGTGACATTTGGCGTACATAACGGTCATAAATTCATCCCTGTTTTTGTTTCGGAAAACATGGTTGGTCATAAACTCGGTGAATTTGCACCTACTCGTACATATTACGGGCATGGCGCAGACAAGAAATCAAAGAGGTAGATGATCCATGTCAGAAACAAACGCAAAAGCAATTTTAAGCAATATTCGCGTCAGCCCTAGAAAGTTAAATCTTGTAGCCGCTGCAATTCGTGGGATGACTGCTGAGAAAGCAATGACTTATTTAATGTTTTCTCGCAAACGTGTTGCGACAGATGTACGTAAGACACTAGCTTCAGCAATCGCAAATGCTGAAAACAATCATGGTCTAGATGTGGATCGTCTCGTAGTGAGTCATGCATACGTTGGCACAGGTATGAAGCTTCGTCGCTTTCAGGCCCGTGGGCGTGGTAAAGCAAGCTCAATTGAGAAGCCCTTTAGCCATTTGAGTATTGTTGTAGAAGAGAGAGGTCTTGATTAAATGGGTCAAAAAGTAAATCCAATTGGGCTACGCCTCGGAATCAATAGAACATGGGATTCACGTTGGTTTGCAAGCAAAGATTATGCGAAGTATTTGCATCAGGATTTCAAAATCCGCACATACATCAAAGATTCACTTGCACAAGCTGGTATCTCTAAGATTATTATTGAACGTCCTGCAAAAAAAGTTCGTGTAAACATTTATTCTGCACGTCCTGGCATATTGATTGGTAAAAAGGGTGCTGATATTGATAAATTGAAGCAGACTCTTGCAAAAATGACAGGTGTTGAAGTTGCTGTTAATATCGTTGAAATCCGTAAACCGGAACTTGATGGTCAATTAATTGCCGACAATATCTCACAACAAATTGAACGCCGCGTCTCATTTAGACGTGCTATGAAACGTGCAATGCAATCAACAATGCGCCAAGGTGCATTAGGGATTCGTGTTAACTGCGGTGGTCGCTTGGGCGGCGCTGAAATTGCACGTGTTGAATGGTACCGTGAAGGTCGCGTTCCACTACACACACTTCGGTCGGATATCGACTATGCTACCAGTGCTGCTAAAACAACATATGGTATCGTAGGTGTCAAAGTTTGGGTTTATAAAGGCGAAATTAAAGAGCACGACCCAATGGCACAAGATAAAAAGACAACCGAATATATTGTAAACAAATAGAAATTTCGAGGCTGATATGCTATCACCTAAGAAAACCAAATTCCGGAAAGCCTTTAAAGGTAAAATTCACGGAGATGCCAAAGGCGGTACAACGCTAAACTTTGGTAGCTATGGTTTAAAGGCTCTTGAGCCAGCACGAATTACTGCCCGTCAAATCGAGGCAGCACGACGTGCAATTACGAGACACATTCGACGCGTTGGACGTGTCTGGATCAGAATATTTCCAGACGTTCCTGTTTCGAGGAAGCCAGCTGAAGTCCGTATGGGCAGTGGTAAAGGTGCCCCCGAATTCTGGATTTGCCGTGTAAAACCGGGTCGTATCATGTTTGAATTAGAAGGTGTTGCACCTGAAATTGCTGAAGTAGCTTTTTCACTTGCATCAGCGAAGCTTCCGATTCAGACAAAATTTGTTAAAAGAATAGTCTAGAACAGACGGAGTTAGTCATGAAATTTGATGAAATGAAAAATTTGACTATTTCTGAACTGTATCAGAAAGCAGTTGATTTAAAAAAAGAAGCAATGAATATGCGTATTCTCAATGCTTCAGGTCAACAGGCAAATATGAATCGTATGCGTGATATTCGTAAAGATGTTGCACGTATAAAGACACGTATTAATCAGCTGAAACAGTCAGCATAGGGTAGGGAGCAAGCCATGCCAAGGCGAGTACTTCAGGGTGTAGTTGTAAGCGATAAAGCGGATAAAACCGTTACTGTTCGCGTAGAAAGCAACATAATGCATCCTGTATATAAAAAATATATTAAAAGGCATAAAAAATATGCCGCTCATGATGAAGCAAATGCTTATAAAATGGGTGAAAACGTTAGAATCATCGAATCAGCACCAATTTCTAAGTCTAAGAAATGGGTTGTTGAGGGCCGTGTGTAGAGAGATTGAGCCATGATTCAAACAGAAAGTCGTTTAGACGTTGCAGACAATTCCGGAGCTAAGGAAGTTCTCTGCATTAAAGTTCTTGGTGGTTCCAAGCGCCGTTACGCTTCAGTAGGTGACATTATTGTCGTTTCCATTAAAGATGCTATGCCACGTGGCAAAGTAAAAAAGGGAGACGTTCATCGTGCCGTTATTGTTCGTACACGCCAAGCCATTAAGCGTCCTGACGGATCACTTATTGCTTTTGACCAAAACGCTGCCGTTTTGATTAATAAGCAAGGTGAACCAATTGGTAGCCGTATTTTCGGCCCAGTTACACGCGAATTGCGTGGCGCAGGATATATGAAAATTATTTCACTTGCACCAGAGGTTTTGTAATGACACAATTACGTTTCAAAATAAAAAAAGGTGACCTAGTACAGGTTACTACTGGTAAAAACAAGGGTCTTCGTGGTACTGTTCAAAAAGTTCTTTTGAGTGAAGCACGTGTGATTGTTGAGGGGATTAATCAAGTAACCCGCCATATCCGCCCAAGTCAACAGAATCCATCTGGATCAATAACAAAAACATTGCCAATTCATATTTCCAATGTTTCTGTTCTAGACCCATCTACTGATGCTCCGTCAAAGGTAGGATTTAAAGTTAACCCTGATGGTACAAAAATTAGGATCTTTAAAAAATCAGGGCAACCTGTATAAAGACTAATTAATGACCGGAAGCTTGCCATAGGTAAAGAAAGTTAAGTATTATGACTGGCTTAAAGTTAAAATATGAAAAGGAAATCAAACCTCAGCTCATGAAAGAGCTTGGTCTTGATAACGTAATGCGCTTGCCGCGCGTTACAAAAGTTGTCATCAACATGAGTGTTGGTGAAGCAGTGAGTGATAGTAAAAAATTGCAATTTGCGGTTGATGATTTGATGTCAATTGCAGGTCAAAAACCAATTATTACAAAAGCAAAAAAATCCATTGCAGGTTTTAAACTGCGTGAAGGTATGTCAATTGGTGCAAAGGTAACTTTGCGTAATGACCGTATGTATGAGTTTCTTGATCGTTTGATCAATATAGCTATGCCACGTATTCGTGACTTCCGTGGATTATCAAGTCGTAGTTTTGATGGAAATGGTAATTATTCTTTGGGTATCAAAGAACAAATCGTATTTCCTGAAATTAACTATGATAAGGTTGATAAAGTTCGTGGTTTTGATGTTACTGTTTGTACAACGGCACAAAATGATAAAGAGGCTTTAGCTCTGCTAAAAGCCATGAACTTCCCTTTTACACGGTAAGGATTGAAAAATGGCAAAGAAAAGTTCCATAGAGAACAACCTAAAACGGCGTCGTACCGTGGCTTCAAAAGTGGCCTCACGTGCGATTTTGTCGGCAATTGTTAATGATAAGCAAGCTTCATTCGAAGACCGAATTTCTGCTGTGCATAAATTAGCTGAAATGCCACGTAATTCATCGGCTACACGCGTTCGCAATCGTTGCGAATTAACGGGACGCGCACGTGGCTATTATCGTAAATTCCAAGTTTCTCGTATTGCATTGCGTGAACTCGGTAATCAGGGTTTAATTCCAGGCATCACGAAGGCGAGTTGGTAAAATGACAATAACAGATCCAATTAGCGATATGTTGACCCGTATACGCAATGCGCATAGAGCGCAGAAGCCAACGGTTAGCATGCCCGCATCAAAAGAAAAAGAAGCAATACTAAGCGTTCTTCAATCTGAAGGTTATATTCGTGGATTTTCACGTTCTAACGTTCGCCCAGGCATTGATCTTATTAATGTTGAATTGAAATATTATGAAGGAAATCCTGTTATTAGCACAATTGAACGCAAATCAAAGCCAGGTCGTCGAGTTTATGTTGCTGTTGCAGACATTAAACCAATTGCAAACGGTCTTGGTATCAATATCCTATCAACGTCACAAGGCATCATGTCTGATGTACAAGCGCGACAGTTGAATATGGGTGGCGAATTGATCTGTTCTGTATTTTAGGAGGAATCAATATGTCACGCGTCGGCAAAAACGAAATAGTATTACCAAATGATGTTACTTTCGCAAATGACAATGGTCGTTTGACTGTAAAAGGCAAGTTTGGTACTGAATCATACACCCTTCCTGAGTGTGTTACATTCGAAAAAACAGATAACAGCATTAAGCTGCAACCAAAAGATCAATCAATGCGCGTTCGTTCACTTTGGGGTACAGCGCAACGTACAGTAGCCAATATGGTTAAAGGCGTAAGCGCTGGATTTACGGTAAATCTTGCACTTGTTGGTGTTGGTTACAGAGCAAGTGTTACTGGTAATAAAATTACTCTTCAGCTTGGCTTTAGCCATGATGTTGTGTATGATTTGCCAGAAGGTATAAGCGCTAAATGTGAAAAGCCAACCGAGATTGCCATTACTGGATCAAGTAAGCAACAAGTTGGGCAGATTGCAGCAGAAATTCGTAATTACAGGAAGCCAGAGCCATATAAAGGCAAGGGCGTGATCCGTGAGAATGAATATGTTGTTAGAAAAGAAGGGAAGAAGAAGTAATGATAACTTCCATAGAGCTCCGTCAACGTCGTAAACAACGCCAACGGACAAAAATTCGTCTTGTTTCAGCTGGTCGCTTACGGTTGTCGGTACATCGTACGAATCAGCACATGTATGCGCAGATTATTGATGACAAAAATTCTGTAACACTTGCTTCAGCATCTACACTTTCAAAAGAAGTTAAAGCTGCCGTAAAATCAGGTGGTACAAAAGAAGCAGCAACACTTGTTGGTAAAATATTAGCTACAATCGCACAGAAAAAAGGTATTACCGAGGTGGTTTTTGATCGCTCTGGTTTTATTTATCATGGTCGCATTCAGGCACTTGCTGAAAGCGCTCGCGAGCACGGCTTAGTTTTTTAGGATAGATAGATATGGCACGAAATACATCAGAGCAACGTGGTGACGAGCAGTTTGTAGAAAAGCTCGTTAGCGTTCGTCGTGTTACAAAGGTTGTTAAAGGTGGTAAAATTCTCCGCTTTTCAGCACTTGTAATTGTAGGTGACGGTAAGGGTCGCGTAGGTTTTGCCTCTGGCAAAGCACGTGAAGTTCCTGATGCTGTTAAAAAAGCAGTTGATAAAGCGAAAAAGACAATGATTCGCGTTCCACTACGTGAAGGTCGCACATTGCACCATGATGTACGTGGTCGTGATGGTGCGGGCGAGGTTTTCTTACGTTCAGCTCCAGCTGGTACCGGCGTTATTGCTGGTGGTCCAATGCGCGCAGTATTTGAAGCATTAGGTCTTCATGATGTTGTGAGTAAATCAGTAGGCAGTACAAACTATCACAATATGGTTCGTGCTACATTTGATGCACTAAGATCAGTAAATTCACCGCGTTCAGTTGCGAATAAGCTTGGTAAAAAGCTTGGCGAAATTGTCGCACGTCGTGAAAACACTGGCGCAAAGATCGCTTCTAAAGAAGCGGCGAAAGGTGAGTAATCATGGCTGAAAAAAAGAAAAATGCAACTCCAAATACCATTACGGTAAAGCAAATTGGCAGCCCACAACGTCGTGAAGCTGTTCAACGTGAATACCTTAAAGGATTGGGTTTGGGTAAGATGAACCGAGTTCGTGAACTCCAAGATACACCAGGTGTACGTGGCCTTTTAATTAAAGCTGCACACATGGTAGAAATTCTCGAGAATTAATCATGCAACAATTTCGTATTAATGAATTAAGTGACAACAAGGGTGCGCGTACAGTACGTAAGCTCCTTGGACGCGGTCTTGGATCTGGTCTTGGTAAGACATCTGGACGTGGTGGTAAAGGTCAGACAGCTCGTAATGGTTGTGCTATGAATGGTTTTGAAGGTGGTCAAACACCACTCTATCGTCGTTTGCCAAAGCGCGGATTTAAGAACATTCATGCATTGCCAATGGCTGAAATTGATTTCAACATGATCAATGTAATGATTGATAATGGAACTATTAAAGCTGGTGATCGTATAGATCTTGAATTTTTAAAGAATCAAGACCTTGTACAACACAAAGTTCGCGTGCTAAGTTTACTAGGTAATGGTGAACCAAAAGCAAAAATAATACTGGCTGTCACTCGTGCTACTTCCAAGGCTAAGGAAATAGCTTCGAACGCTGGTATTACTCTAGAAATGGAATAAGGAAATACATATGTCCTCAGCAATTGAGCAACTCGCATCAGGAATTTCATTTGCCTCGTTTTCGAAGGCTGAAGATCTTAAAAAGCGTATCATGTTTACGCTTGGTGCACTCATCATCTTTCGTTTGGGGACATATATCACTATTCCGGGAATAAACCCCCTTATTATTGAAGAATTTACCCGTTCACACTCTGGCGGTATCCTTGGTATTTTGGATATGTTTTCAGGTGGCGCAATTGGTCGTATGACAATTTTCTCTTTGAACATTATGCCTTATATTTCGGCAAGTATTATTGTTCAATTGATGACAACAATTTCACCACATCTTGAAGCTTTGAAAAAAGAAGGTGAATCTGGGCGTAAGAAATTAAATCAGTACACACGTTATGGTACCGTATTCCTTGCTGTTATTCAGGGGTATGGCATTGCGATTGGACTTGAAAAAATGTCTGGTTATTCTGGGGCAGCTGTTATGGATCCTGGGTTCTTTTTCCGACTATCGACGGTTGTTACACTAACTGGTGGTACAATGGTTCTTGTTTGGTTAGGTGAACAAATTACCTCACGCGGCATTGGAAATGGAACATCACTTATTATTTTCTCAGGTATCGTTGCCAACTTACCGCAAGCACTTGTTCAAACACTTCAGCTTGGCCAACAAGGTTCTTTGTCTACCTTTATTATTATTGGCGTGCTCTTCATGGTTGTTACAGTGATTGGCTATATCGTATTTATGGAAAAGGCGCAGCGCCGTATCCCTATACAATATCCAAAACGTCAGATGGCTGCAAATATGCCGGCAACAAGTCAATCAACTCATTTGCCGCTTAAGATTAATAGTGCTGGTGTGATCCCACCAATCTTTGCATCATCAATTTTATTGATGCCAACGACTGTTATTGGGTTTGCTGGTGCTGGTGATCCAAATTCTATTTGGACAAAGCTTGCTGGTATTATGGCGCATGGCCAACCGGTTTATATGTGTTGTTTCGTAGCAATGATTGTCTTTTTTGCTTTCTTCTATACAGCGATTATGTTTAATCCAGCTGAAACAGCAGAAAACCTAAGAAAGTCAGGCAGCTATATACCAGGTATTCGTCCTGGTGCGCAAACTGCTGAATATATTGACTATGTTATGACACGTTTGACAGTTGTGGGCGCATTTTATCTAGCCTCAATTTGTATCTTGCCAGAAATTATATTGTCGCAAGTTTCATTGCCCTTTTATTTTGGTGGAACAAGTATTTTGATTGTTGTTACAACAACAATTGATACAATTGGACAAGTTCAATCGCATCTTGTTGCCCATCAATATGAAGGTCTGATTAAAAAAGCCCGTTCGAAGGGAACACTTGTCTAACTATGAATTTTATTGTATTTCTAGGTGCGCCTGGCTCAGGCAAAGGTACTCAAGCTCAGAATTTGGTTTTAACATACCCGGACAAGTTTGCTCACATATCCACTGGTGACTTGCTTCGTCAAGAGGTAAAAAAGAAATCTGAGGCTGCGCTGCGACTTCAGATTGATCTTGCTGCAGGGAACTTTATATCAGATGATATAATATTCGATTTGTTGGAAGAAAAAATTAAGACTATTAATGATAGTAAAAAAATTATCCTTGATGGTTTTCCAAGAACTTTTGATCAAGCACAACGATTGTTAGATTTTGTAAAAAAAACTGGCAAACAGCTTGAAAAGGTTGTATACTTTGGCATCGCTGATGAGCTTTTGTTTGATCGATTGTCAGGTCGGATGACATGTAATGAGTGTGGTGCTGTTTATCACCAGACTGCTATGCCTGAGCGTTGTGGCTGTGGAAGTACTAGTTTCAGAGCTCGAGCTGATGACAATGAAAATGTTATTCGAAATCGGCTTGAAATATTTCATGCAGAAACAGAGCCACTTGTGTCCTACTACGAAGCACAAAGGGTGTTGTTTAGGGTTGATGCTACTCAATCCATTGATGGCATTAAACAAGAATTATTAAAAGTATTAGGATTATAGTTGCTAACTAAGGAGTTAAAATAGATGGCACGTATTGCTGGTGTAAACGTACCGACGCAAAAGAAAGTCGTTATAGGGCTTACTTATATTTATGGAATTGGTTTGGTTCGCGCCAATCAAATCATGAAAGATTTAGAAATTGATATGACAAAAAGAGTCAATCAATTATCGGATCATGAAATTTTGAAGATTCGCGAATATATTGACGCGCACATTAAAGTTGAAGGCGATTTGAGACGTGAAGTTTCAATGAACGTAAAGCGTTTGATGGATTTAGGTTGCTATCGCGGCTTACGTCATCGTAAGGGTTTACCTGTTCGTGGTCAACGTACGCATACAAATGCGCGTACACGTAAAGGTAAAGCAGTTGCTATTGCCGGTAAGAAAAAAGTGACGAAGTAGGATAGTTAGAAATGGCACAAAAAACAGTAGCACGCGTTAAGCGTCGTGAAAAAAAGAATGTTGTTAATGGCGTTGTGTACGTTAACTCAACATTTAATAACACATTGATAACAATTACTGACGAACAAGGTAATGCGATCTCTTGGTCGACTGCTGGTATGATGGGTTTCAAGGGTGCACGTAAGTCTACACCTTATGCGGCTCAAGTTGCTGCAGAAGAAGCTGGTAAAAAAGCTGCTGAGCACGGATTGAAGAACGTTCGCGTAGTTGTATGTGGACCTGGTTCAGGTCGTGAGACTGCTTTGCGCGCTTTGCAATCTCTTGGATATAATATAACGGCTGTACGTGATTCGACACCTGTTCCACATAATGGTTGTCGTCCTCCAAAAAGACGTCGGGTATAATTTAGATAACGGGTGAAGTTGTGATCGAAAAAAACTGGCAGTCACTCATTAAAAGTGGCAAATTAGAAGTACACTATTTAACGCAAGATCTACGATCTGCTGAAATTATTGCAGAGCCACTAGAGTGCGGCTTTGGTATGACATTAGGTAATGCACTGAGACGTGTTTTGCTTTCGTCATTACAAGGTGCCGCAATTACTGCAGTAAAGATTGAAGGTGTTTTGCACGAATTTTCTGCTGTTCCTGGTGTTCGGGAAGATGTTACAGATATCGTTCTGAATTTAAAAACCATTTCTGTACGTATGCAAAATGAGTTGCCAAAGCGACTTCGTTTAAGCGTAAAGGGGCCTTGTGTAGTAAAAGCTAGTGACATTCAACCTGTTGCTGGAGTAGATATTCTTGATCCTGAGACTGTTATCTGCACGCTTGATGAAGGTGCTCAGCTCAATATGGAATTTACTGTTCAAACAGGAAAAGGTTATGTTCCTGCTGCTCAACAGCAAATTGAAGATAAACCGATTGGCCTTATACCAATAGATGCTATTTTCAGTCCAGTAAAACGAGTGATTTACCGCGTGGAACAAACGCGTGTTGGTCAACGTACCGACTATGATAAATTGATCATGAGACTTGATACAGATGGTTCTATAAAGCCAGATGATGCGCTTGCATTTGCTGCGCGTATTATGCAGGATCAATTCCAACAATTTATTAACTTTGAAGAGCCACAAGCGTTGGATTCAAAAGATAGTAAAGAACATATTACATTCAGCAAATATTTACTAAAGAAGGTTGATGAGTTAGAACTTTCTGTTCGCTCTGCAAATTGCTTGAAAACTGAGAATATATTTTACATTGGTGATTTAGTCCAGAAGTCTGAAGGCGAAATGCTTAAGACACCAAACTTTGGCCGTAAGTCTCTTAATGAAATAAAAGAAGTTCTTGCACATATGGGACTTGGTTTTGGAATGACTATTCCAAATTGGCCACCAGAAAATGTTGAAGAGCTTGCTCGTAGTATTGAAGACCCTTTTAATTAAGGTTTGATTTTAATTAAGGAATAGAAAAAATGCGTCATAAAATTAGTGGTCGTAAACTAAATAGGACATCCTCGCACCGTAAAGCGATGTTTAAGAACATGGTTCAAGCACTTGTTGAGCATGAACATATTCAGACTACGTTGCCTAAGGCTAAGGAATTGCGCCCTATCGTTGAAAAATACATTACAATGTGCAAGTCAACTGATCTTGCAACACGTCGTTTGGCAATTTCACGCATCGGATCAGAAACTGCTGTAACAAAGCTTATGTCCGTGATATCACCACGCTTTAGTACACGTGCTGGTGGATATACCCGTATTGTTAAGGCTGGTTTCCGTTATGGTGATAATGCACCAATGGCTATTATTCAGTTGGTTGATTTTGATCCAACATCAGCAGCACAGATTGTTGAAAATTAATATATTTTTGAGTATTTTAGTTTAAAAAAGACTCAGTAGTTCTGTCTTTCAAATTCAAATGAAAATATTTTTTTTCTGCATTTTAGTATTTTGTTTATTATTGTCATCTGAAAGATCTGGTGTTTCCGAACGCCAGATCTTTTTTCATTTAGCGACTGGCAAAGAGCCTGTTTTAATTGAAAATTCTGACTACACAAAGCTGGATGATGAGGTATCTAAAGCGGTTGTTGATTTGCAAGTTGAAAGCGTTAAAAATGTTTATATCCAAAATCCCGTTTTTCAACAGTACTTTCGAACAATTGATCCTCGATCAGGAAAGCCGTTGCAGGAAATAATTAAATCAAGTGGATCAGCAGTCATTATTAGCGAAGATGGTTATGTACTTACATGCGGGCATGTTGTTTCAAATGCCGAGAAAATCACAATTCAACTACCAGATTATAGAAAATTTCAAGCAAAGGTAGTTGCACATTATCCCAAAATTGATCTTGCAATTTTGAAGATTGAAAATCCAAAAAATGCAAAATCTCCTTATTTACGAATTGGTTCACTGAGCGATGTTAAGCCTGGTGCGTTTGTTGCCGCAATAGGTAATGCCCTTAATAAGGGGCAAACATTTACGGACGGGCATGTTTCTGCAAAAAGACGTCGTTTGCTTAATCCGAGTACGGGTACCTCATTTATTGTTCTGCAGCACAACGTCGCTGTTAATCCAGGAAACTCAGGCGGTGCATTGGTCGACAGGCATGGGAATTTGGTTGGGATTAATAATGCAATGTTAACAAATGCCAACGCAGTTGGTTTTTCAATTTCAGTTGACCTCATTAAAGATTATTTAAATAAGTACTTCAATAAGATTGAGGGCTCTTCTTTTGGTCTATATGACATAAAATCGCTCGAGCAAACGGCTTTGGATAAGTTACATGAATCAGGATTCCCCTATGGTGGTGGAATTGTAATTACAACGATTAAAGCAGATGCGCCTGCTAAGGATGCTGGCCTTTTACAGAATGATATCATTGTTTCAGTTGGTGGCACTCTTGTTGAGATGCCTGAAGATTTACGAATCAAAGAAGCTGTTCTTGAAGCAAATAAGTCTGTCGAAATGCTTATTTGGAGAGCTGGGAATATTTTTAAGTTATCTGCCAAGTCTATTGTTCGTTCAAAAGAGGCGGCCTTAGAAAGAGTTGTTATTTCAGGGGATCACCCGTTGAATGGTATTCACGTTCTGGCATTAACACCTGAACTGGCCGTGAAAATGCGTATGCCATCGGAGAGTAGGGGGTTGCTCGTACTTAATGATTTAATCAATCATGATAATATCGCTGCTCTTAATTTTTTTGGAGGCGGCTTTTTTATAAAAAAGGGTGATTTGCTGACTAAGGTTAATGAACATAGACTAGAAAAGACTCGCGATCTAACTGAAGCATTGAAAGCCTTTTCTTCAAGCAAAACCTTTTCCGTGCACCTTTTCCGTGAAGGGCAAGAAATACAGTTTTCTATAGATGGTTTCGCAAGGCCAGCTCCGCCACCTCTAGGTCAAGGCTTAAAAGGGCGGATTTGGTCTCCGGGGGTGCAAAGACAAGGTGATAAGCACAACAACAACCGACAAGAACAACTGAAGAGCCGGCTGCAAGAGTTATTTAAGGGGCAAGTGACTGAAGCAGCCCAGTACTAAACAATTTGCTTCTGATGCTGAAAGATTGAAGGACGAAAAGAAAAAGGAGATTAGCAGGGTTTTCAAAAATATTCCCTCGCAAATGGCTTGATTATTTTATTTATAGTATTTTGTCATTATTTGATATGCATTTTGTGCAGTGACTTTTTGTTGACACAGGAAGATCCGTTTTGTATACTGCATTTAGTTTTTAGGAGTTATTCATATTATGAAAGTCGCGAATTCAATTAAAACACTTAGAAGTCGTCATAAAGCTTGTAAGGTTGTTCGTCGTCGTGGTCGTTTGTATGTAATTAACAAACTTGCCCCACGATTTAAAGCACGTCAAGGTTAAATTTATACAGTCTTCAAAAAAAGCGCTCTCGAAGCGTTTTTTTTGTGCTTAAATTTCAGAAAAATGTAGCTTAATTATTTTTGACAAACATAGCAGTGTAAATTTAAATTGGTGGTGATCTACTCAGTAGAAGCGAGACTTTCTCACATTTTCTCCTAATTGCGTTGCTTCCGTCTGATAGCACCATAAGATGCTCATCCAAGGTTCTGCTAGCAGTATAGTGTTCTACAATTTCTCCATTCTCTTAGCCTAAAGGCTTCTGTCTGGCAGGTGCGAGGACAATGATTTTTACTCGAATGGTTTGATGAAGGTGTTTTTACTAATAAAAAAGCACGCTCTTTTAAAGAACGTGCTTTTTTATTAAGGTTAGAGTGGCTTATGCAGCTGGTGCAGCTGTACCCGCATTTGCAGGATGCTCGACAAGTGTTTTATTATCATCCTCAAATTTCTTTTCTTTTTCTGTGCCTGATTTTAATGATTCACCAAAGAATGAATTTTTAGCATCTTTCTTAGGTTCATCCTTTTTTCCTTCTTTTTTCTTAGCTTCATTTTTTTTTGCATCGTCACTTTTTGGTTCATCTTCAATTCTGAGTGATGGATAACGTGGTTCACCTTTTCGTGTCACGAGCAACATAACATTCTTGCGACCATGCTTCTTTGCTTCTTTAATGAAATCTAAGACATCTCGTGGCTTCTGAACATCCTTTTGATTTACTTCTACGATGATTTCTCCAGGAACAAGGCCTGCGTCTTCACCAGCACTAGCAGGCTCGATTTTTGTAATTAATACGCCTTTTGTTTGTGGTGATATGTTCAGCTTCTTTTGTGCACTTTCTGTAATTGGGCTCAGCGTTATACCTAAAATTTCTGTAGTATCGACTTTTGCTGCTTTTGCTGAATCTGATTCATCTAGTTTACCGCTTTTAACAGCTTCTTCATATTCGCCAATAGTGACTTGCAGCATGACTTCTTTACCTTTGCGCCACACTTTTACTGGGACAGTTTTGCCTATTTCTGTTTCCCCGACAAGGCGTGATAGACGATTCTGATCGTTGATGGATTTGCCATCATATTCAATGATAATATCACCGTCTAGAATGCCGGCCTTTTTAGCTGGACCATCATTAGTCGCGCCGCTTACCATTGCACCTTGTAATTTAAGACCCAATGCTTCAGCCATATCATCTGTTAGGTGTTGTATGCGTACACCAAGCCAACCACGCTTTGTGCGGCCAAAATCAATAAGTTGATCAACTGTTTTTTTTGCAACGCCAGATGGTACTGCAAAACCAACACCAACGTTGCCGCCAGTTGGTGAGAAAATAGCGGTATTAACACCTACAACTTGACGTTTCATATTGAGGAGACAGCCACCTGAGTTGCCCATGTTAATTTGCGCGCTGTGTTGCAAGAAATCATCTACGTAGCGATCACGGCCTGACGTCATGAGATCGCGTCCCTTGCTTGAAATGATGCCTGCGGTGACGCTGCTGCCAAGGCCAAATGGGTTTCCAATAGCAAGAACCCAATCACCAACGCGTGTCTCATCATCATTACCCCAATCGAGTGCAATAAGATTACGTTTTGTTTCTGGTAGATCAGTTAATTTTACTTTAAGAACGGCAACATCTGTACGTTCGTCTGCGGCATGCACAACTGCTTCTAATTCAGTTTTGTCATGTAAATAGACGGTGATCCTTTTTGCATCAGCAATAACATGGTTATTCGTTACGATATAAGCTGCATCGGTGGTTACACGAATAATAAAACCTGAACCTAAGGATTGCACTTTTCGCGGTGCGTCGAATTGTTGGTGATCAAAGAACTCGCGAAACAACTCATCGAATGGAGTACCCGCTGGAAGTTGCGGCCGCTCTCCTTTTGCTTTTGGGTCAATAATTTGAGTGGTAGCAATATTAACAACTGATGGTAGGGCTGGTTCGGCTACATGTGAAAAACCATGACTTATGTCTACAGGTGACAATGCATTAATAATAGGTTTATTAGTGACAGGAACTGTTTCATTTTTGGTGGCCGTTGTTGACGTAGGCAATGCTATATTTGCATCTGATTTTTTTTTGTCAGAGGATGATTTGTTGCTTTCTGCTTTTCCAACACTTGTAGTTGTTACGCGCTCTGATCGTGCATAACTGTTTGATGTATTGAATGCTGTGCACAAAGTAAGTGCTACACAGTGAATAGCAATAAAATGAGGTAACTTCATGAAGGATGCTCCTTAGATTTGTTCTTTAATGTTGTGTTTTAGATGAATGTGCAAAGTGTTGTAAATAGGGATGATCAGCAGACAATACCATTGACGTTTCTGATTGCATGGTATGTCGATATGATTCGAGTGATCTATAAAAATTATAAAACTCAATATCAACGCCAAATGCTTTGTTTGTAATCTCCATTGCTGTAGCATCACCTTTACCACGAACACCTTGTGCTTTTTGTTGTGCTTCAGCAACTAATACGGCGCGTTCACGTTCGGCGTTTGCACGAATGCCTCGGGCTTTTTCATCGCCTTCTGCTCTATTTTGTTTTGCTGTTCGAATTAAAATAGAATTCATACGATCAAAAACGGCACGGCGGTTTTCTGTTGGTAATTCGGTTCGAATGATACGAACATCCACAATTTCAAGGCCAAGCGACTTGGATAGAACCGTAACTTCATCTCGAATTTGTTTCATAATAGAAACACGCTCTGCACTTAATAATTTACGAAGCTCTACTTTACCAAGGACATTCTTAATGCTACTTGAGACAACGGCATCAAGACGCATGCGTGCACCTATTTCATTTGCTGGGCTGACTGAACGGAAAAAACTTAATGCATCAATAATTCGATAGCGCACATAGGCGTCTACATTAAGACGCTTTTGATCCACTGTCATAACAGAAATGGGATCAGAGTCATAATCAATGATACGTTTTTCATAAAACATTACTTCTTGAATGAATGGCAATTTAAATTTAAGGCCAGGCTCATTATGAAATGCTTTTGCTTCCCCAAACTGAAGAACAACTGCTTGGTTTACCTGGTCAACAACAAAAATAGAGGAGCCTAAAACAAAAAGGCCACCTAATGCGCACAGCATAATTAAGAGAGAACGTTGAGACATGACAATTATCCTTGTTTCTTATCAGCTTTTACGCCGGGTTGTAGATGGAAATATGGTACAAGTCCGGGTGCTGCCTTTGGATCAATGATCGTTTTGTGTACATGGCTTAGCACGTGCTCCATTGTGTCAAGATACAGACGTTTGCGAGAAACTTCTGGGTTTTTCTTGTATTCAACATAGACCTGATTGAAACGATCTGCTTCACCTCGTGCACGGGCGATTACTTCTTTTTCGTATCCTTCAGCTTCTTGGACGATCTTAGATGCTTCACCTCGCGCTTTAGGTACGATCTCAAAATGGTATGCTTCGGCTTCATTTCGCATACGATCTCCATCGGTTAAAGATGCTTGCATATCGTTAAAAGCATCAATGACTTCGCTAGGTGCGTCAACTTTTTGCAATTGTATTTTAACGATCTGAACCCCGATGTTGTATTGATTCAAGACTTTTTGAAGTAGTTCCTGGGTCTTTAATTCAATTGCGTCTCGTTTTTCTGTTAAGGCTTCGCGTGCAGTGGTCTGCCCCATGATTTCACGAACAATACTTTCGGCTGCTACTAAAATTGTTTGTTCCGGTTCGCGTACTGAAAAAAGAAAATCTTTAATGTCTTTAATTTTCCAAAGAACCGTATAGTTGATATGAACCATGTTTTCGTCGCCTGTTAAGACGAGCGTTTTATCAAAGTTACGCCCTGTATCAACCTGTGTGACGCTATCAATCTTATTTAGAACTGCCGTCTTTTTGATGATTTCGCGTTCTATTGGAAAAGGCAAGCGATAATGAGGGCCAGGGCCGACTGTATGCGTCATTTTACCAAAACGTAAAATCACAGCAATTTCACCACCTTGGTCTTTTACGAAAAAGATACCCGTTGAAAGCCACAGTGCGATTGCCACAGCAACAATACCTATGATGCCACCTTTACTTATGCCTGGTGTATTTGACGGGGGTCTTTGATCGCCAGAGTTATTGCCTGTGCCACGGTTTCCACCATTATTTCCACCAAAATTAGCGCTACCTTTTTTTACCTGCTTAATAAATGACGAAAACATATCATCATTCTTACCTGAGGTATTCGGCTTGCGAAAAGACGATGTGCCATCTTGTTTTGCCCATGGATTTGTCGGTTGTTCCGGTGTTTTTTTAGTTGGACGCTTGGATTTTGTATCATCCGAGCTAGTGTCCCATGGGTTGTCATTTGGATCTTCTGGATCTTTGCTCATAAAAATACTCGGCCTTAACGTTGACGTTATGTAGTGTTTTTTCACTGCACTCATCCTGTAAAAAGATGTCAGAGTGCACGCTTGAAAAGTATAGAACACTCTATTTATTTTTACAATCCGCGTCTCTTGTGTTTCTTGCCTTTGTAGAAAATTTTATAGGAATTCTTTTTTATGAAATATGTTGAGAGGTCTTGTAATGTTGAAAAACTTATTAAGATGAAAGGATTTGTTTTAGTTTTTTATTAATATAACAATGTTTTGATGGTTTTTTACAAAAAATTATCATAATTTTTCAAAACTGGGTTGCGATCATTTTTGATTGGGGTTATCATGCAGAAATGTAATTCGAATTATAAGGTGTTTTAGGTATGTTTACTAAAATCTTGGCTGCTGTATTTATTTCAACATTTGGGGTGAGTGTTTTTGCAAGTGCTGACTTTGATAATATTTCAGATTTTAAAAAATTAAGAATAAATGAATGTGAAGAGTATTTAAAAACTTCCGATGAAGTGTCAGATTGCGATGAATTGAGCGCTGATTTTGTTGATTTTCGAAATGAAAAATTAGTAAGCATGGATCAACATGAGCTTACTATTAATGATAGCGCAGATGGTAAGTCATTAACACCTGCTGCAGAACGTCATCAAAAGAGGCAGGAGCAACTTAAAACAATAACATATCCTTCTATTGAATGGGCGGCTGATGCTTTTGAAGGAAGAAATAGTGAAGAAAGCAGCCTGACATCATACGAAAATAGTGAAGAAAGTAGTTTAACTTCACATGAAAATAGTGAAATATGCAGTGTTTCATCCGAGAATAACAATGATGATGAGCTAAATGATGAAAAATCAGATTTCAGTTCAGTAGTAAGTAGTTTTTCATCAGGAAAGAGGAGCTTGGCATATCATACTGATTTGTCCAGTCTTCCTTATTTAATGAGGAGAGAATCTATTGATGATCCAGATACAAAAAGCATCACTGTTGATGTTCAAAGTGTGAAAAGTAGCCCTATTGATATGCATTCTTTTAATGAGTGTGATTTCGGTTGCCCTTCATTTTTATGGTCTTCTACTAATTCACCTATATCTCCACGTCATAAAAAAGTTTATTCAAACGATGGAAAAATATTAAGGACTTTTTCTGGTACTTTGATATAGGTATATTAAGAAAAATAATTTAGTACAGAATGAAAATGGAACACATAAAAAAAATACTTGAACAAATTACTTTGCCTAATGTGGGCGGCTCACCTGATCACAATAACCCCTCATCTGATATGAGGCCAGATGTTGTGGCCTCTCGTGTTATTAACGTGCACGCAGATGATAAACAAATTCTTGTGTTGCTTGATGCGACAGGGTTATCTGCTGATGATCAGTATGCAACGAAAACAGCTGTAGAGGCCGCACTTAAAGCGGCGGAATCTTCAGTAAATAAAAATATTCAGGTATCTTTTTCCATGGATGCAAAACCACAAGCTGTAAAGGCACCGCATTCTCCTAAAAGTCCAATGAATAAAAAACCAATCCCACATGTTAAAAAGATTTTACTCGTCGCATCTGGTAAAGGCGGAGTAGGGAAGTCCACCACAGCATTAAACCTTGCAATCGCATTTCAACAAACAGGACTTCGCGTCGGTGTGCTGGATGCTGATATATATGGCCCTTCATTGCCATTGATGCTGGGATGTCGTGATAAACCTGATGTGTCAGATGATAAAAAACTAATTCCAATTGCAAAACATGGCTTATCAGTAATGTCTATGGGCTTTTTAATTGATGAGGCAATGCCAATGATTTGGCGCGGTCCTATGGTGCAAGGCGCGTTGCATCAGTTATTGTTCGAAGTTGCATGGGGACACGAAGGTGATCTTGATGTGTTGGTCATTGATACGCCACCAGGCACGGGCGATGTGCATTTAACATTGGCTCAGCAGCTAGTTGTAGGTGGTGCCGTTATTGTATCGACGCCGCAAGATATGGCATTGATTGATGCAAAAAAAGCTATTGCTATGTTTGATAAAGTATCTATTCCTGTCGTAGGAATGATTGAAAACATGGCGTATTTTTGTTGCCCTAACTGTGGAGTTAACACAGATATCTTTAGTCGTGGTGGTGCACATAAAGCGGCAGATGCGGCAGGGATTCCTTTTTTGGGTGCGATTCCATTGGCGCCAGCTATTCGGCTGGCTTGTGACGCGGGGATCCCGTTAGCAGTGGATTCATCGGTATCTGAGGGGGCTGTCTTGTACTGTTCAATCGCTAAATTAATTGCCGATCGCTTAGGTTTAAAATAAACGTGTACAAAACCATACGCGTAATTTATAATTTCTTTATTCTTTAAACATAATCAGGAAATAAATATGAACGTTCAAAAAATAACAACCGTACTTTTATTAGGTGTGTCAGTAGTGATTTTTGGATCAGGCTGTACGCGTAATATTTCATCAAATAATTATAACTCAGCTAATGTGGGTGAATCAGCAAACACATGCCAGGGTGTTATTATTAATGCTGAAATTGTAAATGTTTCAGAAACAGAAAAGCTGAGTGAAAATGGCATGGGTATGGGGCTTGGTGCACTTGGTGGCGGCTTATTAGGCTCTGCATTTGGTAAAGGCACAGGTCAATTAGTCGGAGTTGGTGTTGGTGCACTGGCGGGCGGCGTTGGTGGTGCATTCGCTGAACAGGCTCTCGGTAATCAACAAGGTATGAAATATACGGTTCGACTAAACAGTGGTGTTATAAAAACTGTTGTACAGGGCGGGGATAATCCAATGCGTGTTGGACAACGTGTTTTCCTTGAAGAAAGTATTGGGGCAAACAAAGGCCGTTCACGTGTGTATCCAGACAATTCAGGAATATCAGAAATCCAACAATCAGTACCTGTGCCGTCGACGCAAGTTGTGCGTATTGTACATTAAATCTATACTTTTTGATAGTTATCCCTCGGTGCCTGTCAAAAGCACCGAGGTTTTTTATTTTTAAGCTCCCTCAACACTAAGGACATCTTCAATATGCGTTTATCTGCTTATTTTCTACCGGTACTCAAAGAAATACCTGCTGATGCACAAATTGCATCGCACCGTCTCATGCTGCGTGCTGGTATGGTGAATCAATGCGCGTCGGGTTTGTATTCATGGTTACCTCTTGGGCAACGGGTTCTGTCAAAGATCGAAAAAATCGTTGCGGAAGAGCAAGATAAAATTGGTTGCCACCGGGTGATTATGCCAACGTTGCAACCGGCATCGTTGTGGCAAGAAAGTGGCCGATACGAAGATTACGGTAAGGAAATGTTGCGTGTTAAAGACCGTCATGACCGTGACTTGTTATTTGGCCCAACAAATGAAGAGGTTATTACCGACATCGTTCGTCAATATGTAAAAAGCTATCGTGATTTACCACAAGTTTTGTATCAGATCACTTGGAAATTTCGTGATGAGATGCGCCCCCGTTTTGGTGTGATGCGTGGCCGTGAATTCTTGATGAAGGATGGTTATTCATTTGACGCTACTTATGAAGATGCACGTGCAACTTATCAGCGGATATTCGAGAGCTATTTACGCACGTTTGATCGTTTGGGTCTCGTTGCTATTCCGGTCAAGGCTGATTCAGGTGCTATTGGCGGTGACCTTAGTCATGAATTTCAAATTATGGCGGAAACGGGCGAGAGTACAGTTTATTATGATGGGGCGTACGATTCGTTGACACCTGAACAACGCACGTTTGATCATTTGCAGACGCTGTACGCAGCAGCTGATGAAAAGCATGATGCAGACAATTGCCCTGTGCCAGCCGATCGTTTGAAATCTGCACGTGGCATTGAGGTTGGGCATATTTTCTATTTTGGCAAGAAGTATTCCGAAGCCTTAAATGTAAAAGTGGCTGGTGCTGATGGACAAGCTATTGTGCCTGAAATGGGATCTTATGGCATCGGTGTATCACGTTTGGTTGCGGCTATTATTGAGGCGAATCATGACGATGCAGGAATCATTTGGCCAGATGCGGTTGCGCCATTTAAAGTAGCGTTGATTTCAGCAAAAACAAGTGATGAAGCGTGCGATGCGATTGCGAATGATATCTATGGAAAGCTTACACGTGCTGGCGTTGAGGTGTTGTTTGACGATCGTGACGATCGCCCTGGCGCAAAGTTTGCAACGATGGATTTGATCGGCATTCCGCATCATCTGATTGTGGGTAATAAAGCAATTCAAGAATCGATGGTGGAATATAAAAATCGCCGCACGGGTGCGCGTGAAATGATTGCGTTGTCAGCTGTTGATGCGTGGATTGACGGGATGCGTGGGTAGCATCAATATTAATTTAAAATTATTGTAAAAAATATAATGTGTTATTTTTATTGCAAGGTTAAGTTGTTTGGATTTTTTAATAAAATTTAATAGCGCTGCAATAAGAATAGCAAATTATAATACCGGATTTTGTTTTTGTAATGATAAGGTAAACTCTGCTGGATGTAGAGAAAATATTAAGATCTACTTTTGGTATGATGATCAATCAAGCAAAATTTATTCTTTACACATAGTAACACCATAAAGAACCTATGACGATGCTCGCAAGAACCATAATTCTTCGCCTAACATATACCTCTTTCGGATGCGTGAAAAACTCATTGGACATTGCCTGCTGCAAATATTGCTCTACGCTTTTTCTTTTGCTTCTTCTTTGAATAAAGAAATCTTGCTCATACACGATATGCGACATTTATTATGTTCCTCTTATTTCTAACGGTTCATTAAATATGTTTTGTTTGGGTTAAAAATCTTATAAAGAAAACATAACCTGATTAAAATTATAATGAAATGTGAATAAGTCTTTGTTTTTCTCGGTTTTATGTGCATTTTTAGTTATTTTTCAGAAAGATGTTTTAAGATTCAACTTAAAAGTGTATTTGGTCCTTGTTGCCACTTGTGTGATTTAATGAGAGGGTATTATTTTATAGGGCCTGATTCTAAGTATGTTACGAAAAATTTCAGGAATAAATTACTTTTCATTTTTGATTACAGGATGAGTGGTATGTTGATGAAATACAGTAGATACGGCGGAGCTTGTCCATCTTCCGTACGTGGGACAAAGCTCGGGAGATAGCCATTATTCTTTTATTGAATTGTATTTAATGCAATATTAATTTCCAATCGAAAAATACTTTATACTCGCAAAAGTGCCGCTGTTTCATAAAAATCTGTTGTCAATTGGTTCTATGAAACTCTGAATTTTTGTGAATTTCATTGAAACTGCGGGGTGTCTCCGCTATCTTTAAGGGTGACATTTTTATTTCCACATAATCAGAATTGATAAAGTATAAATCGTATGAAAAATATTAGAAACTTCTCCATCGTTGCTCACATTGACCACGGAAAATCAACGCTTGCCGATCGGCTAATTCAATTTTGCGGCGGACTTGAGATTCGTGAGATGAAAGAACAAGTTCTTGATTCGATGGATATTGAACGTGAACGTGGCATTACGATTAAGGCACAAACCGTGCGATTAACGTATAAAGCAAAGGATGGCGAAACCTATTATTTGAATCTGATGGATACTCCAGGGCATGTTGACTTTGCATACGAAGTAAGCCGTTCATTGGCGGCGTGCGAAGGTTCGCTGCTTGTGGTGGATGCTAGTCAAGGTGTTGAAGCACAAACACTAGCCAACGTATATCAAGCTATTGATAATAATCATGAAATTGTAACGATTCTCAATAAAATTGACCTGCCGGCAGCAGAGCCAGAACGCGTCATCGCACAAATTGAAGAAGTGATTGGCATTGATGCGTCAGAGGCCGTTCATATTTCAGCTAAGACTGGGCTTGGTATTCCGGATGTGCTCGAGGCGATCGTAAAACGTTTGCCGGCGCCTAAATCAGAGTTTGGTGATGATACAAAAAACAGGCCGTTAAAGGCATTGTTGGTTGATAGTTGGTACGACACGTATCTTGGCGTTATCATTCTTGTCCGAATTATGGAAGGCACCTTAAAGGGTGGTCAAAAGATACGGATGATGAATAGTGGCTCAACACACGAAGTGGATCACGTTGGGTATTTTACACCGAAACAAACGATTGTGCCGGCCTTGTATCCGGGTGAAATTGGTTTCTTTACAGCTAGCATTAAACATGTGGCTGATTGCAATGTAGGCGATACTATTACCGAGGAAAAACGTCAAACAGCTTCGGCGTTGACAGGCTTTAAGCCATCGATTCCTGTTGTGTTTTGTGGTTTGTTTCCAAGTGATGCGGCTGAGTTTGAGCGCCTTCGTGATTGCCTTGCGAAACTTCATTTGAATGATGCAAGTTTTCATTTCGAGGCTGAAAGTTCAACAGCATTGGGGTATGGTTTCCGCTGTGGCTTTTTGGGATTGTTGCATCTTGAGATTATTCAAGAACGATTGGAACGTGAGTTTAACCTTGATCTGATCACAACTGCACCAAGTGTTGTGTATCGTATGCATATGACAAATGGCACGATGATTGAAATGCATAATCCAGCTGATATGCCTGACGTGGTTAAAATTGAGAAAATTGAAGAACCTTGGATTCGCGCAACAATTTTAGTACCAGATGAGTACTTGGGATCAATCCTAACGTTGTGTACTGAACGGCGCGGCGAACAAATCGACTTAACATATGTTGGCAATCGTGCGATGGCTATCTATAAATTACCACTCAATGAAGTTGTGTTTGACTTTTATGACCGTCTGAAATCCGTTAGTCGCGGTTATGCGTCGTTTGATTATCAAGTGGATGAATATCGCGAAGGTGATTTAGTTAAGGTGAATATTTTGGTAAATGCTGAACCTGTTGATGCACTGGCGATGATCCTTCATAGAGGACAGGCTGAGACACGCGGCCGCATGCTGTGTGTACGTCTAAAAGATCTTATCCCAAAACAGCTGTTTAAAATAGCAGTGCAAGCGGCCATTGGCGGTAAAATTATTGCACGTGAAAATATCTCGGCTATGAGTAAAGACGTGACTGCGAAGTGTTATGGCGGTGATATTAGTCGTAAGCGTAAGTTGCTGGATAAGCAAAAAGCCGGTAAAAAGCGTATGCGTCAATTTGGAAACGTCGAGATTCCACAAAGTGCGTTTATTGCCGCGCTTAAGATGGGGGATGATTGATGCCGAGCCATTCAGTTGTAGAAGAAATGAATGCCAAGCCAGCTGCTCAACCAAAGGGTTGGCTTTATCGTCTCTATAATAAAACATTGGATAATGCGAATTCACCAAAAGCTTTTTGGATTTTTCTAGGCGTTGCATTTGCGGAAAGTTCATTCTTTCCGTTGCCACCAGATTTGATGATGATTCCTATGGTTGTCGCAAATCGCAATCTTGCATGGCGTTTGGCCTTTTGGGGAACCGTGGCATCAGTACTTGGTGGCGCGCTAGGCTATTTTATTGGGTCAGCATTATATGCGACGGTTGGTCAATGGTTGATTGAGCTATATCATCTTCAGGCAGGTGCGGAGAAATTTCATCAAGGTTATAATGAATGGGGCTTTTGGATTATCGTCCTTAAAGGCTTAACACCCGTACCTTACAAAATTGTGACAATCGCTAGTGGTATGGCAAATTATCCGTTTTGGTCATTTATTGGCGCGTCTGTTATTGCGCGATCATTCCGTTTCTTTTTGTTAGCAGGCTTGCTTTGGAAATTCGGCGCGCTTGCAAAACAATTGATGGATCGTTATTTAGGCTGGTGTTTGATGGCATCTTTTGCTCTAATTATAGCTGGATTCATTTTAATAAAGCTGATTACTGGATGACGACAACACATTGTTCCAAGAAAATTTTTGATTGTATTACGACTCCCCGAGGTGTTGCTATTGCGTTATTTGCGATGGCGCTTGGTGCATTAATATTTGCGCTTGCTGCTGAACATTTCTGGAGTGTTAAGCCATGCGTTCTATGTATGTATCAGCGTTATGTTATGCTTGCCTTGATAGGCGCCGCTGTGATTGGTTTTTTCATCCAGGCACGTGCCTTTAGCTGGCTTTATGCACTTATTGTGCTGGCTGGACTTTCAATTGCTGGGTACCATATCGGTGTTGAGCAGCATTGGTGGAAAGGCCCTGATGCGTGCAGTACGACAGCCCCTGTGGTTGATGCAAAGGCGTCACAAGCTGATCAAATCAAAGCATTTCGTGCAAAAATGAAACAACAATCAACAGCAATTGTTCGATGCGATGAAGTCAACTGGCGCATCCTTGGTGTATCAGCGACAATTTGGACATTCGTGTTGTATCTAGGAATATTAGGATTCTTGGGTATGAGTTGTGTTTGTCGAAAATATTAGTTAGGGTAGTTCGTGACTTTACATGATAAAACCGATGAAATGATTCGTGTGAATCACGCGGGTGAATACGGGGCAACACGTATTTATGCGGGGCAATTATTTGTACTCGGCAACGATCCAACCATAAAACACATGGCAGAACAAGAGCAGGCGCATCTTGATGCATTTCAACGTATGATTATTGAGCGTCGGGTACGTCCGTCTGTGTTGCAGCCGCTTTGGTATGTTGGCGGATTTATGATGGGGGCACTCACAGCAATGGCGGGGAGAAACGTCGCGCATGCTTGCACAGCGGCTGTTGAAACAGTGATTGATACGCATTATAAAGAACAAATGGAAGAGCTCAGCTTTTCTGGAGATGCCGAACTCAATGATTTGGTTATAAAATGCCACAAAGATGAATGCGACCATCACGATGTCGTAAACGCTGAGGCTGGAGTTGATTTAGCTGCCACATATCCTATCTTGACATCCGTCATCAAACGCATCACCAAGACCGCAATTGAAATTGCGAAAAAAATTTAAAAATCCAAATCTCCGTAGGTTGCAGATGGAGTGATTCCAGGCAACCTGTCATGTAAAAGTGCTCTAAAGCTTGGACGCGACTTGATGCGTGCATACCAGCTTTTTGCATTTTCGTGTTTGTCCCAAGGTACATCGCCAAGATAATCAACGACTGATAAATGCGCTGCGGCAGCAAGGTCTGCAAGTGAGAACTCGTCGCCAGCCAACCAATTACGACGATCAACAAGCCAAGAAATATATTCAAGATGAAAATTGATGGCCACCTTTGCTTGCCTGATGAGAGGCGAATTTGGTCCCAGTGTATTCATGCTTGCAATGTTTCGTTTGATTACTTTTTCAAAAATAAGGGGCAAGCTAAATTCACCTGCACCTTTGCCATCAAACCAGGCCATCAAGCGTCTGACTTCCGCTCTGTGCACGAGCCCATCACCGATAAGCGGTCGATCTGGGTACGCATCTTCGAGGTATTCACAAATAGCTGAACTATCACATAAAACAGATCCATTAAGATCGATTAATACTGGCACCTGTCCTGCAACGTTAAGTTTTTGAAACTCTGGACGTTTTTCCCAAAACTGTTCTAACTCGAGTGCAAAATCAAGCTTTTTTTCATGTAAAGCTAAGCGAACTTTGCGCGAAAATGGACATAATGGAAAATGATAAAGTGTGCGCATCTGTAAATTAACCTTCTTTCCCTTTTAGTATAAGCAATATCATGGACGAGGGAAACAATACGATATCATTATCTTGATATTTATGTGGATATTTTTCGTTTTTCTTCAATCCAAACATAAAAAAGTGGCGTTATATAAAGCGTGAGCCACTGTGACACGAGTAATCCACCAATAATGCAAACACCTAAAGGTTGCCTGAATTCGGCGCCTGACCCATTCCAAAAAGCGATAGGCAAAGCGCCAACGATGGCAGCAAATGTTGTCATCATAATTGGTCTAAAACGGCGATGGCATGCTTCTGTGATGGCATTCAGTGGAGACAAGCCACCTTCTCGTTGTCTCTCTAGTGCATAATCAATCATCATAATGGCATTTTTCTTTACAATACCAATCAAGAGCACAATACCGATAATACCAATAACATCGAGATCAAAACCTAATGCCCATAAAAAGAACAATGCACCAAGTCCTGCGCTCGGTAGGCCGCTTAGAATTGTAATAGGATGACGAAAACTTTCATACAAAATTCCCAAAATAATATAAATCGTAAAGATTGCGCTTAAGATCAGCATAGCTTGTCCGCCTTGCGATGACTGGAATGCTTTAGCAGTTCCTTGGAACGTAGTGCTTATTGTCGCCGGTAGTTTGATGTCCTTTTCAATTTGTTTAATAGCAAGAACGGCGTCACCAAGGCTTTTCCCAGGTACAAGATTAAACGATACGGTTGCTGCAGCCAATCGATTTAGATGGCTAATTGTTAAGGGTGCATTTTTACGTTCCATCGTAGCAAAAGCTGACATGGGAATAAGTGCGCCATTTTTGTTTGAAACGTAGAGCTTTGATAGATCAGACATCGTTTCAGACTCAGCTTTATTAACACTAATGATGACAGGATATGTATCGGCTTCTGTATAAATAGTTGAAATTTGCTGATCTGAATATGCATAACCAATCGCCTCTGTAATTTTTTGTGCCGAAAGACCTAAACGAGAAGCAACATCACGGTTGATTTTTATATTTGCCTGTAAACTATTCATTTTAAGGTCAGTATTCACGTCCAGAAACCCTGGTGATTTGGAAAGCTTAGATTCAAGTAAGTTTGTATATTTAGCTAATTCTTTGAAATCTTGCGTTTGAATTGTGTATTGATATTGGCTTTTTGATAATGACCCGCCAATACGTAAGTTCTGCACGGCTTGCATAGAAACCTTGATATTAGCAACTTCACGAATGGCTGTCCGTAGCTCTTTAATCACTGATTGAACGTCTTTACGCTGGCCGATTGGTTTTAACACGACAAAAAATCGCCCTTCATTACTCGCAATAGTAGAGCTCGACGATCCTATAGATGTATTAAAGGATTCAATATCTTTGTGTTTTGAAAGGACTGCAATAAGTTTCTTCTCAGTTTCTATCATAGAAGCAAAGGATGTTTCGGGTAGGACTTCACTTACACCATAAATAAGGCCTGTATCTTCATTAGGGAAAAATCCTTTAGAAATACACATATAAAATACAACATTGATCACAAGAATAGACAGAACAAAGTGAACAATGTATTTCTGGAATTTAAAAACGCGATCAAGACTTTCTTTATAAGCCAACTCCATTTTTTCATAAAATAGTTTAAACCAAACAACCATGAAATTCTTGTTTTCATGGTGCTGTGGCGCTAAATATTGACTCATCATGGGGATAAGCGTTAGCGATACAAAACCTGATGCTAAAATTGCAATAGCAATGGTCATTGCAAATTCATATAAGAAACGTCCAACAATCCCTGGCATAAAAAAGACTGGGATAAATACAGCGACGAGTGATATTGTCATCGAAATGACAGTAAAAGAAATCTCACGCGACCCCTTAAAGGCTGCTTCACGGGGGGATAAGCCCTGCTCACGGCAGGCAATAATATTTTCTAAAACAACAATAGCGTCGTCAATAATGAAGCCAGTAGATAGCGTTAGTGCAAGTAAGGTTAAGTTATTAAGGCTGAAATTCAAGAAATACATAGCAGAAAATGTGATAAAAATTGAGATGGGTAAGCTAAGAGACGGAATAAGTGTGGCTTGAAAATTACCTAAAAACATAAAAATAACAAAAACAACAAGTGCAATTGTTAATAAACCTGTTATTTTCACTTCGCTTACTGATTCTTTGATGGATTCTGTTCTATCCACGATGACATTCATTTTGATACTTGCAGGCAGTTGTTTTTGAATTTCAGGCAGAATTGCTTTAACGCTGTTTGCAACTTCAATTGAATTCGAACCTGGTTGACGGCTCACCATCAAGACAATGCTGCGCTCTGAGTTATACCACGCAGCGGTGTACATTTTATCTGTGCTCTCTGATATAGTAGCAACATCTTTTAGTCTAAGGTTTGTTTGCCCATTCAGCAAAATTTCACCAAATTCTTTTGCCGTCTGAAGATCCGCATCTGGTGAGATTGCATATACTTGATCATGACCCTGTAAAAGCCCTGCGGCACTATTGACATTTGCTTCACTTACATCACGTGCTACTTGGTCGATACCAAGTCCACGTGCACGTAGGATTTCAGGATTAACACCTATTCGAACAGCATATTTTTGTCTGCCATTAGCATCAACTTTTGCCACATTTGGTAACATAGATAAGCGCGGTACAATGAAATTATCTGAAAATTGATTAAGTTTCCAAATAGGCATTGTATCTGTTCTTAGCGCTATGATGATCACAGGTTGTTCAGATGGATTTACTTTTTTGAAACTAGGTGCTGTTGTCATAGTGGCGGGTAATTTGCTTTGTGCTGCAGAAATAGCCGTGCCAACATCTTGCGCTGCTGTGTTAATTTTCACATCTAGGTTAAATTGCAATGTAATTTGTGTGACTTCTTGTGCACTATTGGACGTCATCACATCAAGGCCTGGTATGGTTGAAAATTGTTGTTCTAACGGCAATGCTACGGCTTGCGACATTGTTTCAGCGCTGGCGCCAGACAAATTTGCAGTTACGACTATCGTTGGAAATTCAACACTCGGCAATGCATTTACAGGTAGCTTTTGATAAGCAAGTATGCTCATTAATACAAGCCACACCATTAAAAGCGTAGTCATTACAGGTCGTCTAATAAAAAGTGCTGAAACGTTCATACAGCAACCTTTTCTGATGTTTTTTTCGTTAGTTTCTCATTTTGAATCATTGCTTTTGCACCATTAGTTAGCCTTATTTGTCCCTCAGTCACGATAGCGTCTTTGTCCGAAATGCCAGACTCAATAACTACAACTGCATCAAGTGTATCTTTGACAACAATAGGTTTCTTTTTCACAGTTTTATCTTTTTCATCGTAAGAAAAAACAAAGGCTCCATCTTGCCCCATTTGCAATGCTTCTATAGGGATTGTGATGGCATTTTTATGTTCACCAAATTGAATTTTACCAACCACAGACATGCCAGGACGTAACATTAGATTTTTATTTTCTACTTCAACCTTAACCCATAGCGTGCCCGACTTTGTATCAACGCCGCTGTTGAAGGCTACAACTCGCGCGCGAGCCTTAATAGGCTTATCTGCAATGTCTGTCAAAGAAACATCGATTGTTTCCATTTTTGACTGCAGCAATGCTGGCGCAAAACGTTCGGGCACTTCAAATAACACGGTAATTGGATCCACTTGTTTGATCGAAACCAGAGGTGTATTCTCACCCTGCCTAACAAAATTACCAATATCAACTTTTAGAAAACCTGCAATTCCATTAAGTGGACTTTTAATATGTGTGTACCCAATTTGAATTTTAAGTGAATCGATGAGTGCCTGATCCGAGGCGACGGATGCACGAAGGCCTTTTGCTGTTGCTTCAACTTTATCAAAAGCAGATTTTGATGACATATCACGTTTAGTAAGTTCCGTATTGCGTGTTAATTCTTTCTCGGCTTGAGACAAAAGCGCAATATCTTTAAGCATGGTGGCTTCGGCCTGACGCAGTTGTGTTTGTAATAACTCATCGTCAATTTCGATGAGAAGATTGCCTTCCTGTATTGGCTGTCCCTCCTTGAAATGCACTTTTTTGATTGCACCATCGACGCGGTTACGAACAGATACTTCTGCCTTTGCTTGAAAGGTGGATGGGATGGAAAGAGTGAGGGGTAGTGTTTGACGTTTAGGCGTTGCGACGCTGATATATGGTATATCTTTTTCAGCTTTTTTTTGCTTGTTTGTTATTAAGAAAATAATAAGTGTTGCTACACATAGTGTTATTGCAGCAATGACCTTTTTTTTCTTATCAAGCATTATGGTGCTAATGATTTTATGTATTTTATCAAGCATTCTCTTTTTTTCTTATATAAAGCCTCATGGGTCCTTTATATCAGATCTGCCTTAACAAAGACTTAATGCCAAAAAACTGATTATTCTTCCTTAAAATGTTCGGGAGGTACTTCTGGTGTCATAACATCACACATAATAGGCTGAATAATATTTTTGCGCCAACCCGTTACTAATGGATGGGTGTCACAAGGCATGAGAATGTAATCATCTAACATCGCTGATGGAGCTAAATAATGCATAGGCATTACCAAGCGATTAGCTTCAGCATTAAGACGGACTTTTGCATCAAAAAGTTGCTTTTGTTGTGTTCCTGTAAACATCGTGCCAAGTCCATAACGCAAATGCGAACGCAGTTGACGAAAGTTTTGAATTGAATAAAAAGCTTCGAAGCTTGCATTTTGTACGTCGCTAAAAGCAGCCAGAAATTCTGGTGTTACTTTATCAAGTGGCGGTAGTGGATGCAGTGATAATAATGTTATTTGTTCTTGTTCTTCGAATTCCACTACCTGTGTATCACTCTTTTTATCGCGTACATAAATTGCCATTTGCTGACATAGTTGAATTAAATCAGCATCGTTTATAACACGTGTTCTATTGTAATTTGATTCTTGTGCGAGTTGTTCTCTGAGGGTGGAAAATTCCTTGCAAAAGAATAGTTCGGTTTCATTCTTAAGATGTGAACGGAGTTTGACCCAAGCGTGTTCTGGATTAGTGACCAACCGGGATGGTTGTTCGAGTAATTCACAAAATTCTGTTATCCACGTATGGCGTTCAAGAGACTCGAGCTGTTCGCAGACGGTCGGATATAGTTCAATTAAATAATGTGCATCCATGGCAGCATACGAAATCTGTGCGGGACGGAGAGGGCGCATTTCCCAATTACTATGTTGTTCCGACTTGTTTGGTGACTCACCAAGCAATTGTTCGACGAGATCACCAAGGCCAATACTGTGACCAAAGCCCATAAATGCAGCGGCAATTTGTATGTCAAAAATGGGGCTAGGCAGTGTTTTGAAAAGTCTTAAAAATCCTTCTAAATCCTGACGCGCTGAATGAAATACTTTTACGATCGAGGTATCTGAAAAAAGAGATAATAGTGGTGACCAATCAGTAATGATTTTACAATCAATGACTAAAATGGGTTCGCCTGGAATACCTATTTGAATGAGCTCAAGGCGCGGCCAATAGGTTGTGCGTCGCGTAAATTCAGTGTCGATCGCAAGGAACATTGGCTTTTGTGAATGAAACGCTGCAATGGCTACTTTTAGCGTATTATTATCTTGTATTAGTTGTAGTGGGATTTGAGTCACAGAATTAAGCGCTTAGCTCTAGGTTTGAGAGATGATTTACAATAAGACTTACTTTACTCCCTTTTGAGCCTTTTACAAAGATAACATCGTTGTCTTTAAGCGAAGTCGTTATATGAGGAATAAGGTCAACTGAAGTGTCTGTATGTGCTCCACGAATTGATTCGGGTAAAACATCGTATAAATGACGCATTGAATCACAGCAAGAAAACACAAGATCAACATCAGCTTGAATAATTGATTCCAACAACTCCCGGTGATATCTGGCAGAATCATCTCCAAGTTCACGCATTTCACCAAGAACAGCGATGCGTCGTCCAGTTTTTTTTGTGGATTTTAAGGACAATAGGCCAGCGCGCATGGATGCAGGATTGGCATTATATGCATCATCAATCAGGGTGATTGAAATATTATTTGGCAGTGTTAATGCGTATGTTGTACCTCTGCCAGCTGGAAGTGTAAACGTTTCCATTGTTTTTGCCGCTTTTGCCACATCGAGGCCTAATTTATGGCACGCCTCGAGTGCGAGAATGCTGTTCCCTACATGATGCATGCCCGAAAATGGCAGTGCATAATGCACGTGCGTGCCACCCACTTTAGCGTCGATGTGCGTGATTCCGTTTAATACATACGCATTTATTGAATCCATATCAAATAATCTATGGCTGTAATTTATTGCCTTATTTGCAAGCAGTTGGTCGCATGTGGCTCCACCATGAATCAATGCATGTCCATTAGGCTTAAGTGCATTTAAAATAGTACTTTTCTCAGCAGCGATGGCTTCGATTGATCCCATGTGGCCGATATGTGCCTCGACAATTTTTGTGATGATGGCAATATCTGGTGTAATCATGTATGCAAGCGGTTCAATCTCACCAGGATTATTCATACCTACCTCAAACACGCCAAATTCGGTATCTGGCGTAAGCTCAAGTAAGCTAAGCGGTACACCCCAGCAATTGTTATAGCTGGCTTTTGATGCGACCGTTTTACCAAATTTTTTTAGAATATGCCCAAGCATTTCTTTTGTAGTTGTTTTGCCAACGCTCCCCGTAATGGCAATCACTTTTGCGTATGTAAGGCTTCTATTATACACACCAAGTTGTTGCAGGGCGACCAACGTATCGGGTACAGCAATACAAATGCCATTTACGGTGGATGTATCAAATGTTGCTGCGACAATTGCTGCCGCGGCACCTTTAGCAAATGCATCGGCTACGAAAGCATGGCCATCACGTTCGCCGCGCATTGGAACGTAGATATCCCCAGATTTTAATGTGCGGGTATCAATGGATACACCGAAAACAGACGCGTCAGTTGCAAGCAAAGGAAGATCCAATGCCGCAACCAATTCATTTAAATGCCACCGTGGCTTATGCTGAGTATCCATTATAATATGTATAGTGATCTTGTATGAAACCGTATATGGAATTTAACAGAATCATATCCGAAAGAACACCACTTAATTCAGGTTCTGTGGGATTTAAACCGCATGTTAATTTAGAAATACTAAAGGTCAATAAAAAAAATCTTAATGAATTAACATTATTATTATAGAACATAGTGATTAGACTTGAAATTATAAAAGTGGCATGTACGTCAAAAAACATTGCACCAAGTGGTGTTGTCATGAGGCGTCCTTGTGTCATGCTTGAAAGTGAGTTATATTTTTCCTGTGCGATTGCTCTAATAGTCTTAAAACCTAACGTAGTAAGATTTAAACTAATGCATTGATGTAAAGTGTTATTTGCGCTTATATAAGACACTGCTAGCGGAGTAACAATTTCAGTTGCAATTTTATATCCATTTTGTTCAATGAAAGTTACAGGGTTATTGAAAGATTGTTTTTTTTGTCTATTGCTAGCGTTTAGTGAAAAAATACGCGTGTTTAGATTGTTTTGCTCATAAAACTCTTCAGCTGCAAAAGTCATTGTTCCAAGTAAGCATATAAAAATGATTCTAAATAAATACATCTGTAAATTTCAAAAATACATGATATTTTATGTTGAAGGTGAAAGTTGTTTTTTAGCAAGCTGAAAATGATTGCAATATGAATATAATTACAAATTTTCAAGAATCTCTTCTCGGTCATCGAATGGAAACGTTGTGTTCCCAATAATTTGCCCTTGTTCGTGCCCTTTACCAGCCACCAGTACAACATCACCAGGTTCAACGTTGCTGATTACATAATTAATTGCATCGCGACGATTCGCAATTTCGATTGCGTTAGGGCAGGCGGCTAAAATTTCTGCTCTGATATGGCCAGGCTCTTCGAACCGTGGGTTATCATCCGTCACAATGCACACATCCGCAAGCGATGCTGCAATTTTTCCCATGATAGGACGCTTTCCTGCATCACGATTGCCTCCGCATCCAAAAACAACCCACAGTTTACCTGTTGCAAAGGGACGTAAATTATTCATCGCTTTTTCAAGTGCATCTGGCGTATGTGCAAAGTCCACATAAAAGTGGGCATTATTTTTAGTGGCAACGCGTTCTAATCTGCCTGTGGCACATGTGAGTTTAGGAAAGGTTGGTAAGCAATCTTGAATAGTGAGTCCCGATGCTAATACAAGTCCCAATGCTGCCAAGACATTTTCAACCTGGAAATCACCGCTGATGTTGATGCGCACATCCTTAAATGTTTCGCCATCTACGACCAAATCGAATAATTGTGATTGCCCTGCAATGCGGCAATTTTTTGCCTGCAAAGTGGCATCTGTCAGGCGTGAAAAACTAACTACTTTTTGATTGCGCTTTGTACATAAATTGATCAATGCATTAAAATAAGGTGTATCTTTGTTAATCACAGCCGTCATGCCTTCGCCTAAAACTTCTGTAAACAAACGCGCCTTTGCATTAAAATAATCGTCCATTGTTTGGTGATAATCCAAATGATCCTGGGTCAAATTTGTAAATGCCGCTGCCTTTAATGACACGCCATGTATACGGTATTGATCAAGGCCATGGCTTGATGCTTCGAATGCTAAGTAATCAATATGATTTTGATTAAGGCGTTGCATCAACTGATGGAGACGAAGCGAATCTAATGTTGTAAGTGATGCACCTTTCATAACAGGTGTAAATTCGTTTTGAATATTTGCCTCAATAGTTGATGATACGCTAAGACCAAGCGTTCCCACACTAGCGCAGGCCCGAGCGGCACCTTCCCAAAATTGACGCACATAGTGAACAGTTGAGCTTTTTCCATTGGTACCCGTTACTGCGACACTATTTTTTGGCATACCAGCATAGAAAACAGAAGCAAGTTTTGCCAGCGCCAAACGTGGGTTAAAATGTGGAATAACTAACACATCATGTTCTTGAAACACTGGGTGATCAGCAAGCTCGGATTCTGCAACAACAACGCGGCAACCTTTACTGATGACGTCTTCTAGATAATCAATTTCCGTAGGGCTAGGCGTTGATACAAAAATATCAAACGGTTCAACACTGCGAGAATCAGCACGAATGGCTTGAATAATGCGTTGACCATATGGCGATGGCAGCGGGTTATTGATAAGGCCGGCTTGTTGGAGAAGAGCGTTAAGTTGCATAAATGAATCTTTTAATGAGTAGTCAGTTTGTTGGCAGTATAGATGAAATTTGCTTTTTTCATAAGTGGATAAGTTAAGTTTTCCTGCTTGACGTTAGCTATAAACAAAAGATAAAATTTTAGGTATTGTTTTGAAATTCACTTCATTCAAAAATCATTGATATATAAAATTTATCTATTTGTATTCGTTTATATTAGGAAAATAAAACATATTTTTCATGTATTAATTTTAAACTTACTTCTTTGCTGCTAAACATATTTTATGCTACTGTGCAACATCAAGAATAGGAGCCACACATGCAACCCCACAATGCTGCTGATATCGTATCGTTATTTCAAAGTCAGGGGCAAGCTGATACAGCCAATAAAAATGTGGTTGCTCATGAAACGGTGCCTTATAATATAGAGGCTGAACAAGCCCTTTTGGGTGCACTTATTCTTAATAATGGTACATTTGAACACATTTCAGATTTCCTGCGCGCCGACCATTTCTCGCAAAAAGTACATGGGCTTATTTTTGGTGCCATTGCACATTCATTAGAGCGCGGACGCATAGCTGACCCAATCACATTAAAAGATGTTCTTAATAACGATGCCGAGTTCATTGAACTTGGTGGGTATCAATACTTGGTTGACCTATCGGATTCCGTTTATTCACTTGTTAGCGTTGCTGATTATGGACGTTTGATTTACGACATGTACATGCGTCGCCAGTTGATTGCCATTGGTCATGATACGATTGTTGATGCGCGTCTGTTAGATGGTGAGCGCATTGCATCAAATGTGATTGAGGATGCTGAACGCCGACTTTATAATTTAGCAACATCTGGAACCTCAGGGCAAGGCGCCGTTTCTTTTGGGCACGCCCTTGCGCAAGCGATTACAACGGCCGAAGGTGCTTTTAAGCGTGACAGCCATGTTGTTGGTGTGACCTCTGGCTTTACCGATATGGATAAATGGCTTGGTGGATTGCATCCATCAGATTTGTTGATTTTGGCAGGACGTCCTTCTATGGGGAAAACGGCGTTGGCAACAAACATCGCGTTTAATGCCGCCAAAGGTTATCACGAACAAAATAAAGATGGCGCACCTGTTCTTTTTTTCTCACTCGAGATGTCATCAGAACAACTCGCGAATCGTATTTTATCTAGCGAATCAGGGGTTTCATCGGATTTAATTCGTCGTGGTGCCATTCGGGCGGAAGATTTTCCGCGTTTGGTGGATGTCAGTCGCCGCCTTGGTGAAGTCCCTTTGTTTATTGACGATACGCCTGCTTTAACTGTTACAGCAGTTCGAAATCGTGCGCGTCGTTTGCAGCGTCAGCATGGGATTGGTATGATCGTAATTGACTATTTACAGTTGCTCTCTGGCAGCAGCAAAAGTAGTGATGGCAATCGTGTACAAGAAATTTCTGAAATTACACGATCATTAAAAGCACTTGCAAAAGAATTGCACGTGCCCGTTTTGGCATTGTCACAGTTATCACGTGCGGTTGAGCAGCGTGACGATAAACGCCCACAGTTATCCGATTTGCGTGAATCAGGCTCGATCGAGCAAGACTCGGACGTTGTTATGTTTGTGTATCGTGAAGAATATTATGAGGGCCGGAAAGAGCCCACCCCAGGTACAGATAAACATGTCGAATGGCAAGCGAACATGTCAAAAGTACATAACAAAGCAGAGGTGATTATTGCCAAGCAACGTCATGGCCCAATTGGTACGGTGCGGTTGTATTTTGATGGTTCTGTTACTAAGTTTGGGAATTTGGCGAAAGAAGATCAGCCTGATCCTCATGGGTTTTAGTTAAAGGTTAATATTATCTTCTAAAAGTACTTGATAATAATCGTCCACCTAGAAATAACCCGAAACCAACAACAACACTGGCTGATCCAACGGGCCAGTCCATCCAAAAACCGATAACAATTCCACCGATAAGCATAAGAAGTGCCATGAATATGGCACGTCGAATCATGCCCTCGGGTGATCGTGAAAACTGCGCAGCAGATGCGCCGGGTAACAGCATTAATCCTGGAACGAGTAATGCCCCGACAATGGGTAATGTAGCGGCCACCACGCACGATAACATCAACAAAAAAACGAATGTCATATGATGTGGCGCGATGCCTTCAACAGATGCCCAATCAGGATCGAGGGTGATAAGAATTAATTTGCGCCAAAACAAAAACAAGAATGCACCTACGGTCAGGGTTATGCCGACTAAGATTGCTATGTCAAATGAATTGAGCAGCAACAAATCGCCAAACAAGAATTGTTCAACACTTGCACCGCCTTTTGCGCCGCCACGTGGTAATGATCGCATCACAATAAATGCGATGGCCATGAGGGTGTACGATAAAAGCCCAAGCCATGCATCAGATGGTAGCTTAAAAACGAGTGGACCATACGCGAGCAGAGCCGATAAAATTGTACATATTAGTAGTATTCCCCACAAAGGTGCTGCACCCCACATCAAACTAACAGCAACACCAAGCATTGCACTATGCGCCATGGCGTCACCAAAGAAAGCTTGGCGTCTCCACAACAGAAAACACCCAAGCGGTGCAAGACTAAAGGACAAACAAACAGCGGCGATGAGAGAAAATAAAATAAAGTGATCAAACATGAGCATGCTCACAATTTGAATGATCAACGCCATCGTGTGTATGATCATGATGGTGCGTATAGGGTAAGAATCCACCAAAAAGGCTCTGTACAATCGGGTCTTGCCGCACGTGATCTGGATGCCCCATACAGCATATATGTTTGTTGAGACAAATAACGGTATCGCTTGCATCCCAAACCAAATGCAAGTCATGTGAAACATGAACAACTGCACAACCAAGTGTATGTCTAATATGGTGCAGCATGCGGTAAAATTCAGCTTGGCCTACTAAATCGAGGCCTTGCACGGGTTCATCTAAGACCAGTAAATCAGGGGATTGCAAAAGTGCGCGCGCTAATAGTACACGTTGCCATTCACCACCCGATAATGTGTGGATGCTTTGTTTAAGCGCGTAGGCAGCGTTTACTTGTTCAAGAACAGCGGTTATATGCGTGCGTGTATTTTTTGTTACTGATTGAGAGAGTGATAAAAAACGTTCTACAGTCAAAGGTAAGCTTGCGTTTAAGTTGAGTCTTTGTGGCATATAGCCAAGCTTGATTCCCTTTTTACGTGAAATACTGCCGGTCGATGCGTTCAAAAGTCCCAATATCAAACGTAAGAGTGTGCTTTTTCCAGCGCCGTTTGGCCCAATAATTGTTGTGATCGTCTTATCGTCAATACTAAAAGTCACATCATCAACGAGACGTTGCCGCGTGGTCGGACATGTATATGTGGCATGCAATAATGTGACGAGGCTCATAGTTTATTCTCGTGTGGGTAAGTACCCCAAATGGATTGACGCGGTAACCAGCCTTTATAGATCTTATTTTTGTTAGCTTCACCAGCAGATTTTATTTCAACACGACACCATTTTGCTTGGCATTCGTGAAGGACTCCAATGACAGTTGCTTCGACAAATGCTATTGTTTTTGCTTTTTCGTCAGGTTTATCTTTTAATTCTTGTGTTTTCCCAAGTGTCCAAAAGGATCGTTTTCCTTTCAGTAGACTTTTGTGTATCCATCCTTCAGTTCCTTGCCAGTCACGCACTTGCCGCCATGTGTCAAACTCAGCAATAATTTCAACAGGCATGCCAGGACGAAGCAATAGCCAACTAATAGGGTAATTAGGTCCGGGTCCTACGTGCAAATTTGCTTTTGTGGCACGAAGGGTTGCAAAACGAGGCAAGGTAAGTTGTGTTGTTGGCGGGTGTGCAGACAAACTCGTTGTCAGCATGATAAAAATAAAGAAAATAGAGTAAAATCGACTAGTCATAAAAGTATACGCACATTTTTTCTGTTAATTATAGTGTATGATAATTTTATAAGTGATTCCAGAATATTCTTTTAGGTACACTTCAGCGCTTTTTATGAGCAGAATATAAAGTTATACGCCTGTTGAACCAAATTTACCAAGACCACGCTCTGTTTCTGTTAATACATCAATTTCACATAAAGAAACTGTTGTGTACGGAGCAATAATCATTTGTGCAAAGCGCATGCCTGGAGTAATAACAAATGGTTGGTCACCAGAATTCATAATGAGTACAAAAAGTTCGCCACGATAGTCAGAATCAATTGTCGCTGGTGAGTTTAATACAAATGCACCGTGCTTAAGTGCTAGGCCCGATCGTGAGCGGATTTGTGCTTCATACCCTGGCGGTAATTGAATGCCGAACCCTGTTGGAACAAGCGCACGTTTTCCAGGGTTTATTGTTAAATCAGTTTTGATGGCTGCCCGTAAATCAAGACCTGCGCTGCCTTCGGTTGCATAAGATGGTAGGGGCAAATCAGCTGCATGTGGTAAACGTTGTATATTTAAGTTCATACGGCTATTTCATTCTGTTTTTGAGTTTTATCTTTTTCGTCTGAAGGTATGGAATGATCATGATCAATTTCTGCTGACGAGTTTGACGGAACATCACTGCTCAGCAAAAATTTACGATAACTATCTTGCTTAAAGAAAGTAGGTGTTTCATCTCCAAAGCCTTTAGCTTGCATGTTTGGACCATAGGATTCAGTGTGGTCTCTGCGATGCTGCTGCGGGGGGGATTCGTTATTGAATCGTTTTGGCTCGTTCTGTTTCGTGCGATCGTTTCTATCATGTCTTTGGCGCGGGTGAATATTCTTTACAGAATCCACAACTGGAGTATCGCTATTTACGACAGAAATAGGTGCATCACTACTGGTAGTTTCGATAGGCTCACCGTTTGCCACTAGGCTATTAGGTGTCGTGTTTTCTTCTTTTGTGGCTTTGCGTGGTGCTCGGAGAGGACGTCTTTTGCGAGCCGCTGGTTGTGCCACCGTAGATGGTATATTTGTATCAGCTGCTGATTCAACCTCCAAAATTGATGTCTCAGACTTTGCGTTTTTTGCTTTTGGCGGCAACCTTTTAGTAGGGGCTGGTGTATTAATCACGTTCTCAGGCACTACGAATTCTCGAATATCTTGTTGTGTGAGGGTTTCAATTGCTTTCCATTGCTTTTGATCACGTTTTTCAACAAGTGTGAACGCAAAACCTGATTTGCCAGCGCGCCCTGTTCGACCAATACGGTGTACATAGTCTTCTGCATTCACTGGCACGTCAAAGTTGATAACAAGGCCAAGGTCCTCAACATCAAGGCCGCGCGCAGCAATATCACTTGCGACAAGAATGTGAATTTCACCTGCACGAAAACGTTCGACTGTCTGGTTACGGGTAGATTGTTGCAAGTCACCGTGCAAACTATCTGCTGCAAACTTATGGCGTCGAAGTGAGGACACAAGTGTCGTAACTTGGGTTTTCCGGTTGCAGAAAATAATTGTTGGGATTTTTGTATCCCCTTGCATGCCATGCATTGCAATAATGTGACGTGTGATATTTCGTTTTTGTTTATCATCTGACATTGCAAAGTATTGTTCAATGGACGCAACCGTACTGCCTGCACGTGAGATATTTACAATTTTTGGTGCTAACATGAATTGATGAGTCATCTTGCGAATCTCATCATCGAAAGTTGCACTAAAAAGCATTGTTTGACGTGAGAGAGGAATCTTTTCCATGATGCGTTTTACATCAGGTAAGAAACCCATGTCGAGCATACGATCAGCTTCGTCAATGACGACATAACGAATGCCAAATAGCATTAGCTTTTCACGTTCACATAAATCAAGTAAACGTCCTGGTGTTGCAATAAGTACATCTGGATTTGTTTTAAGAACGCGTTCTTGTTGCGTCATAGATTCGCCACCAACCAACAACGCCGCTTTCAATGATCCGTCTGAAAAGCGTGTGAATTGATCGAAAACCTGCAAAGCGAGCTCACGTGTAGGTTCCATAATAATGGCGCGAGGCATACGTGCTTTTAAAGGAATATCATTGAGAATATGTAAAAGAGGAAGTAAGAATGAAGCTGTTTTGCCGCTACCTGTTTGAGCAGATGCAATAACGTCTTGACCATGCAACACTAATGGAATTGCTTCTTCTTGTATCGGTGTTGGTGTATCAAAACCCAGCGTAGCTAAATGCTGGCATAAGCGTTCGTTTAAACCTAAATGTTCAAATGAGAGTGGTTTCAAATTATGGAGTCCTTAAAATCTCTTTTAGATAATCATGTCAGGGTACAAATACAATAAAATAAAATTTGTATTACTAATAATAATATTAATTCTTTTGTTGGAAAGAATCAATTGTTTTTAGAACATGATCCCAATGTTCGGGTACTTTTACTTTACGCCAAATATGACGGATAATAAATGAATCGTCAATATAAAATGTCGACCGTTCTATGCCAAAATAAATTTTTCCATACATAGATTTTTGTTTCCAAACATTGAATGCTTCACAGAATTCACCTGTTGGGTCACTTAGTAATGGAAAATTTAAATCGAATTTAGAGGAAAAACGTTGATGTGAGGCAGAATTGTCTTTCGAAATGCCAAAAATCATACAATTGCGACGTTTGAATTCAGCCAGTTGATCACGTAGATCACAGGCCTGTTTGGTGCAACCGGATGTGTTATCTTTTGGGTAAAAATAAAGAATGATAGGCTGCCCTTTATAAGACTTTAATGACAATTCTTTGCCATTAGCATCGTGTAATAGGCACGCCGGTGGTGATTGATCCAATAATTCATCTATAACCATATCAAACTCATAATTAAAAAGAGGGGTAACAGTATCAACAACGACCAACCCATGTACCCTAAAAAGCTAGGCATAGTGATACCATGTTGTTTCGCAATGCTCCGTACCATAAAGTTAGGTGCATTACCGATATACGTTAGCGCACCCATGAAGACGGCGCCAAGCGAAATTGCAATAAGGATAGGTGAATGTTTGGTTGTAAGTTCAGCAGCATTTCCACCCGCTAGTTTGAAAAACACTGCATACGTGGGGGCATTATCAAGGAAAGATGAGAAAAGACCAGTTAACCAAAAATAGTAAGGGGCTGGGTTGGTTGTTGTCATAAGAGTTAACAATGGCGCAAACGGGCCATTCTTTCCTGCTGCTAACATCTGACTGACGGGCGAAAGGGTGATGAAAATGCACAAAAATACGCGTGCGATTTCAGATATAGGTTGAAAATTGAAATGTTGCTTTTTGTGAATATGGTGCGGGGTTATGCTATAAGATAAAAAGCCCAAGCTAAAAAATGTAAAAACACGTATGGAATCAATTAATGTAATGTGTACGTCAAACATTTTTGCTAATTGTATGGTTGGCAGGATTGGTGTTGCGATGACGGTGATAATAATAACAAACAGAAGTCCTATGTTTCTTTTTCCCTCGATGCTCATTTTAAACGGCATATCAACGCTGTGAAAAGCTTCTCGTCTGAATAAATAAGAATCAACACACCAATACATAGCAGTCAAGGCAATAAAAACAAACAAGAATGGTTGCCATAAATGCGTTAATGGCCAGAAGAAAGGAACTTTCATAAGGTATCCCAGAAACAATGGTGGGTCGCCTAGTGGTGTTAAGCATCCAGCGATATTTGATACGATGAATATAAAAAAAACCACTGTATGTATCAGGTACGTTCGATCTTTATTAAAGTGTAGAAGGGGTCTTATGAATAAAATCGAAGCGCCTGTTGTGCCCACAAAACTTGCCATAAATGAAGCTATGGTTAAAAGACATACGTTTTTTAATGGCGTGCCACGCGAATTAAGATGAATATGAACGCCACCCGTAATCGTAAACAAAGCAAAGATCAATGCGACAAAAGGAATGTATTCAACCCAGATTGTTTCAAACAGGATATGTGAGGCGCCGCTAAGTGTTGTGGATGACATAATAAAAGCGATACTTAATGTACCCCAGAAACCAAGAATGTGGTTTTCAAAGCGATGCCATATGGTCGGCGCAAGCAGCGGTAAAAGCGATAAACTAAGTAGCGCCCCGATGAAGGGGGTGGCTTGCCAAAAAGAGGACATAATTGATGCCAAATTGAGTGAGATAAGTTAGTGTAACCAGGTTTTGTTTAAGGCTCAATGGGGTTGGCAGATTAAAGTGTTATGCATACGTTCATGTTTTGAAAAAAATTAAGTGTAGTGATAGGTCGCGATAAAAATTCCTGTATTTCAAAGACCTTTTGAATTAATGTATGAAAAAGCGAATGAAATGGAGAGCGTTGATTTCATGTTTAGTGCGTATTTTATAGTTTTTTTTGAGGCCTTTTTATGAAATCAATCTTTAATTTTAAGCATATAATGACGGGCATGCTTCTAATTTATATAATGATTTGTATTGGAGTATGGGGATTTCAACGACATCTAATTTACAAACCAGATACAAATATTCAATCTCCTCAATCGTATGGTTTGCAAGGATTTGAGGACTTACGATTAAAAGTTGCAGATGGAACAGTAGTACAAGTTTGGCATCACCCAGCTCAAACAGGGTTTCCAACCCTTATTTATTTTCATGGTAATGCAGGAAACTTAGGAAATTACGTTAATATCTTTAAGATATATGCGCACGCAGGATTTGGTATCTTAGGGTTAGGCTACAGAGGATTTGGTGCAAGCCAAGGAAGTCCTGCAGAGCAGGGTCTTTACCAGGATGCACGCGCTGTCATTCATTATGCACTGAAAGATCTTCAAATTCCGAAAGATAAAATTATTCTTTATGGGAAGTCTCTTGGCAGCGGTGTTGCCGTTCAAATGACGATCGAGTCCCCTATGGCTGCTTTAGTTTTGCAATCTCCCTATACATCCATTGCAAAAAGAGGGCAAGATCGTTACCCCTTGCTTCCTGTGAATTTACTGATACAAGATCGTTTTGATTCGCTCAGTAAAATACAGCATATTCATAGTCCATTACTTATTTTACATGGAGAGCAAGATACGATTGTCCCTGTGGAAGATGGAAAAGCATTATTTGCAGCAGCACCTTATCCTAAAACTGTGGTTTATTTTCCTCTCAAGGGTCACAATGATTTTGATAATGAAAAATTGCTAGAGGAGTTACTGACTTTTTCTAAAGAAACTAAGCTCATTTCGCTAAAAGGTTCATAAATGCAAAAATATAGAAAAATGAATATGAAAAAACATGTTTTTAGAATAATTGGTTTAGTATTGATCGTAAGTGCGTGCATCGGAGTATATATGTTTATGAAGCCAAATCCTATGCACATGAAGGCAAATTCTTGGGAAACATATTTAAAGAAAACGTTGGATTGGTCAAGCAGACCTTTTATTGTTAGCACTTTAAGCAAAATTCCTAGTCCAAAAGAAGGTGCAATTGCGCTTGATATGGGAGCCGGCGCAGGAAATGAAACATTGCTTTTGCTAGGAAAAGAATTTGATGTAATTGCAATTGATAGTGAAAAAGTAGCGTTTGATTTAATGCTGAAGCGTCCTGAAATTATAAAACATCAAGGTCGTTTGAAAACGATTCAATCAAACTTTCAAAATCTTGACTTTGAAAGTTTGCCCTTAGTAGATGTTGTCGTGGCAAGCTTTTCGATTCCTTTTTGTCCACCGAAATATTTTGATCGATTTTGGCAGGACCTGGTTTCTAAAATTAAGCCAGGTGGATATTTTGTTGGCAACACCTTTTCTTTAGAAAGTGGCTCTTATTTTATAAAACGTAAGAATCAAATGACATTTCATAATGATAAGCAAACCATCGATCTTTTTAAAGATTTTAATATTATATCAAAAACTAAGGATGCAGCGACTTTTGAAAGTTATATGATTTTTGCACAAAAGAAACAATAATTTTGTCTATGCCCAGGAACGCTTAATTATTAATATAAGGCATCATTGTAGAAAAAACATACTTGTCAAATGTGTTTTTTTAAGCCTTAATAATTAATGTGAAAATTTATTGAAATCATAACGTTCTATGACGCATCCTGCTCACTCATCAGGCTCTTCTTTTGATGTATATCACGAAATGTATCGCGAATCTGTGACAAATCCTGAATGTTTTTGGTTTGTTCAGGGTCAGCGTCTTACTTGGTTTAAGCCTTATACAATTGCTAAAAATACATCATTTGAACCTGGTAATATTAGTCTGAAATGGTTTGAAAATGGTGTACTTAATGCATGCTACAACTGCGTGGATCGGCATGTTGTTACCAAAGGTGATAAAGTTGCTATTATTTATGAAGGTGATAAGCCGGTCAACCATGGAACGTTGACGTTTAGTCAACTACAGGATGAAGTTTCTAAATGTGCTAATGGTCTTAAAGCGTTGGGTGTCACCAAAGGTGATCGTGTTATTATTTATCTGCCTATGATACCAGAGGCTGCAATTACAATGCTTGCCTGCGCTCGTATTGGTGCTGTCCATTGCGTGGTATTTGGCGGATTTTCATCTGAAGCGTTGGCGTCTCGCATTGCTGATTGCGCGCCAAAACTTATTATTACTGCAGATATTAGCTATCGCGGTGGTAAGCCTATCCATTTTAAAGCGAATGTCAATAAAGCGTTAACATATGCAGGAACTGATTCTATTAAAAATGTATTGGTGGTTTCCAAGACGAGTGCCTGGCAAGGAGACTCAGATAAAGATATTCATTATGAAACATTCATAAGTACGCAGGAAAATGCATGTCCATGCGAGCCAATGAATGCTGAAGATCCATTGTTTATTTTGTATACATCAGGCTCAACTGGCAAACCAAAGGGCCTTGTGCATACAACGGGTGGCTATCTTGTTTATGCTGCTATGACGCATGAGCATGTTTTTGATGTTCGAGAGAGCGATGTTTTTTGGTGCACGGCAGATGTAGGCTGGATCACTGGACATTCATATGTGGTTTATGGCTCGCTTTGTAATGGTACAACGACATTGATGTTTGAAGGCGTGCCAAATTACCCTGATGCAAGTCGTTTTTGGCAGATTGTTGATCGCTATAATGTTTCACTTTTTTATACTGCACCGACGGCGCTTCGTGCTTTAAAAAGTATGGGAGATGATTATCTTGTGACAACATCGCGTGCATCTCTAAGGATACTTGGCACAGTAGGGGAGCCAATTGATCCAACAACATGGAAATGGTATTTTGATAAAGTCGGAAATAAGAAGGCTTATGTTACTGATACATGGTGGCAAACGGAAACAGGTGGCCAAATGATTGCGCCGATGGCGCGATATAATACGCCAAATAAGCCGGGATCTGTGGCATTGCCATTTTTTGGTGTGCAGCCGGCAATTCTGAATAATGATGGGACTGTAGTCAAAGGCGCGGGCCGTGGTAATTTGTGTATAAAGGATTCATGGCCAGGTCAAGCACGAACGATGTTTAACGCGCATGCACAGTTTGAACAAATTTATTTCTCACCATTTGACGGGTATTATATAACTGGCGATGGTGCTGAACGTGATGCAGATGGATATTACTGGATTACAGGCCGCGTTGATGATGTATTGAATGTGTCAGGGCATCGTTTGGGCACAAATGAGTTAGAATCAGCGTTGTCTAAACATGAAATGATTGCTGAAGCAGCTGTTGTTGGGTATCCTCATTCTATAAAAGGGCAGGGGATTTATGCTTTTGTGGTCTTGTATGATCAGAATGAGGCGACTGACACACTTAAAGCTGAACTAATTTCTCATATGCGTCAAATTATTGGTCCAATAGCAACGGTTGATGTGATTCAATGGACAGAGGGACTGCCAAAAACACGGTCTGGTAAAGTTATGCGTCGGATTTTACGTAAGATTGCCGAAGGAGATGTAGATAGTTTGGGTGATGTGAGTACATTGGCTGATGAGGGCGTCGTCGGACGACTTGTGAATGGTAGTTTGAAAAACAGGTCTTCTTCTGCAAAATAAAATGTGTAGAAACATTCTGTAATACTTTGTAACAAACCACTCATTGAGGTTTTCGTATCTATCACTTATCCTTAGTATATAAGAATTTATTTGATTTAAGTTATGCGCACGCAGCTAAATATTGTTCCTACTGTACAGCCTGCCATTTTCTCGATGCCGGTGATGGCTGTAAACCAATCACCTTTCATGCAAGCAACACTTGCACATGAGGTTTCGTTTGAGGGTATTGGAATGCATTTGGGGTTGCCTGTTAGCATGACAATTCGTCCCGCTGCACCATATACTGGATTTGTATTTATCCGTAGCGATATTCAAGGTAAAGATGCCCGTATTCCAGCAGTCTATGATGCTGTTGTTGATACGATGATGTGTACAAAAATTTCGAATGTGTATGGTGTGACTATTTCTACAGTTGAGCATGTTATTGCTGCTCTTCAAGGTATGGGCATTACGAATGCTGAAATCACCGTTTCGAGTGCTGAAGTTCCAATTATGGATGGTAGTTCTTGTATTTACACAGAGCAACTAGCGCATGTTGGGCGTTCAGTTCAGTCAGCACGTCAACGTACACTTAAAATTCAAGCACCTGTTCGTGTGAGCAATGATACGGGGTTTGCTGAATTTGTACCATCTCATTCGCGCATATTTGATATTAATGTTGATTTCGCTGGTCGTTTAACAGGCAGCGGCTTTGAAACACGATTTACATTTGATTTAGATAATGATGATTTTCATGTGTTGTTGTCTGATGCAAGGACATATGGTTTTTATGAAGATGCAGTAAAGCTGCAGAAAGCTGGCCTTGCAAAAGGTGCATCACTTGATAATGCAGTTGTGTTTCAGGATAAAATAGTTTTGAATGAGGGCGGTCTTCGTTCGAACGACGAACTTGTACGCCATAAAGTGCTTGATGCAGTCGGTGATATAGCATTAAGTGGTTGCGCTATTATGGGAACGTTCCGTGCGCATAATCCAGGACATGGTCTTAATAATCAACTTTTACGTGTATTGTTTGCAACGCCGAGTGCATTTTCCTGGGTTGATTAATTAGTAAAATCCATTAGCTTGTTATTATATAATTGTTCTCTAGAATTGACATTATCTGATTTAATCCGATAATTTATAAAGTTAGAAAAGCAAATACATGGAGTATTGTAAATAATATGAAATTTATATGCTGCTGAGATGATAGAGATCTTCGGATCAAGTCCGAAGATGACAAATGTGGGAAGTTCTGAGAGAAATTTAATCTTCTTTATTAAAAATCCAACCACCACCTAATACACGATCTCCATCATAAAATACACCAGCTTGCCCTGCTGCAATGCCGTATTCTGGCTCTACGAAAGTAACGCGTGCCTCAGTTGGTGATATCGCTTGGATAGTGGCATCGATTGGTGTTGCTGATGATCTTATTTTAATCTGGCATTCATGCGCATCTTTGAATTGCCGAATGTCACTCAGCCAATTCACCTCTTTAAGATGGATGCTATGTTTAGCTAAAGCTTCTTTTGGCCCTACATAGACACGCTTTAGACCAGCATCCAGACGCACCACATACAGCGGCTCAGCGCTTGAGATGCCAATGCCTTTTCGCTGTCCTACTGTAAAATTAATAATGCCATTATGTTGGCCAAGTATATTCCCATCAACATGCACAATTTCACCTGGATCAAGTGCGCCAGGCCTTAATTTTGAAACGATGGATGCATAATTGCCATTTGGAACAAAACAAATATCTTGGCTATCTGGTTTTTCAGCGACACTAAGTGAGAAACGTTGCGCATGTTTACGTGTTTCAGCTTTGCTAGCAAATGCACCTAGCGGGAAACGTAAATAATCAAGCTGATCTTGTGTGGTTGTAAATAAGAAATAGCTTTGATCACGTGTTTTATCAATGGCTTGATGTAGTTCCGCTTTTTCATTCATAACACGTTTGACATAATGCCCAGTTACAAGGGCTTTTGCACCTAAATCATGCGCAGTATCGAGTAAGTCCCGGAATTTCACTTTTTGATTGCAACGAACACATGGAATTGGGGTTTCACCGCGCATGTATGAATCTGCAAAATCATCGATTACATTTTGGCGAAAGAGCGTTTCATAATCGAGAACATAATGCGGAAACCCAAAACGATCTGCAACTTGGCGAGCGTCATATATATCCTGTCCTGCACAGCAGGCGCCTTTTTTTTGAATCATTGCGCCATGGTCATAAAGTTGCAGTGTTATACCAACAACATCATAGCCTGCTTCAACCATTAATGCTGCTGCAACAGAAGAATCCACGCCGCCTGACATAGCAACAGCAATGCGTGCGCCTTTTTCAATTCCATCAAGTGCAAACGGTGAAGACATCTTAAGCCTTTATTGCTTTTGAATTTGATTTGAATTTACTTAGAAGCTGGTACACAGAGAATGCCATGAGGAATGGATAAATCCACTCAAGTATGTAGCCGAGCCAATTGCAAATAGTTTCAAAGCCTAGCAAAGATAATGAGAAGCTTGCAATGACAGTGAAAATAATCGCATGTGGACGAGAAATTTTATTTTTACAAATATCTTCTTTAACAAAATCAGCAAACAGTGCAGCAAGTATGGTTGCCGTTGCAAGGCATGAAATAGCAAGTGTGACAGCAATAAATGGAACAGCATATCGACCAAGTGTTTGTTGCGCGATAACTGCTAACATTGATTCTTGCGGTACATTCGCAAGGAAAGGGCTATACAAATGCCCAAGCATAACAAGGCCTATATAGCATGCCGCTAATAAAACCCCGCCTACTAAGCTTGCTAAAATGCCCATGCGAATAAGTTTTTCGTCAGATTCATTTTTGCCAAGAGCGCTTTTTAAATAATGATAAATTGTACTAGCAAAAAAGAAACTCGCTAATAAATCCATTGTTTGATACCCCTTGTGCAAACCAAGGAAGAATGATGCTGAAGGTGCTATTTCTGAATGTGTAACGGGTGTGGCGAAATAAATGCCAACAACAATTAAAAGGATGTAACTACCTAGTTTTATTGGGGTCAAGAAAAGACCAATGATGTCTACGATGCTATTTGTGCGCCAGATAAGTGCGCCAATGGATGTGCAAAAGAAAGCGCTAAATACCCATAATGGTAACGCTGGATACATAACTTCGAATCCACCAAAGGCGACATCAACGCAACGTGGAATAACGCCAAAAGGTCCCATTAGCATGAGCATTAGAAGTGTTAAGATGAATGCTGGGGTTTTACCCAAAACAGAAAAATATTCCTTGCGATCACCTTTGAACTTCATCATGCCAAGCATTCCTAAGAATGGGACACAGACAGCGGTAATGCTAAAACCTAAAATGGCATAAATATAAAGACTTTGTGATTTGAACCCAATAAGTAATGGAAAAATCAAATTTCCTGATCCAAAGAACATTGAAAACATGGCAAACCCTGCGGTTAACACGAGCTTAGTTGTAGACGACATTGTTAAAAACTCCTTCCCTTTGAATATAAGTATTAATACACGGAAAGTCTATAGAAAAATAAGAAATGTGGGAGATCCATATTTTTTTAGATCATGCTAAATAGATGAGAATAGAGCTTAATATTCAAAATATTTTTACGGTATTGATGTACGTTCTATTTTTACGTGCGTCCAAATAGTCGTTCAATATCTTTCTGGTGCAGTGTCACATAAGTAGGTCTGCCGTGATTGCACTGACCGGAATTGGGTGTTGATTCAATTTGTCGCAGCAGGGCATTCATTTCAGCTAGAGACAAGCTTTGCCCAGCGCGAATGCTGGTGTGACAGGGTGTGTGTTGTTGTTATTTTAATTGTTTTAGAGCGTTTTGAGCTTGCACAAGTCCTTGATTAGCCGCAAGTGTTATCCATTTAATCGCTTCTGTTTTATTTTTCTCAACGCCATCCCCATTATAATACATTACTCCTAAGGTGTATTGAGCCTCTGGAAAACTTTGGCATGCTGCAAGGCGAAAAAATAAAGCCGCTTTCTGTTTGTTTTGTGTGGTACCTATTCCATCACGATACATCTCCCCAAGGTTATATTGAGCTTTAGCACTTCCTTGATCGGCTGCAAGATGAAGCCAATGCATTGCTTCTGTTTTATCACTTGTACTACCTAATCCATCACGATACATAACACCAAGATTATATTGAGCTTTCACAAATCCTTGATTGGCTGCAAGATGAAGCCACTGTTTTGCTTTTGCCATATCTTTTGCAATATATGATCCCTCAAGATATATCATTCCAAGGTTATATTGAGATTCAGCATCCCCTTGATTAGCTGCAAGATTGAACCATTTTTCGGCTTCAGTTGCATTTTTTTCTGCACCTATTCCAAGATAATAGCAAATACCAAGGTTGCATTGTGCTTCAATTAAACCTTGCTTGGCAGCGAGCTGAAACCATTTCTTTGCTTTTACCGCATCTTTTTCAATACCAATCCCGTCAAGATACATCATTCCAAGGTTATATTGAGCCTTAGACAATCCCTGATTGGCAGCAAGCTTATACCACCGTACTGCCTCTTTTTCATTTTTTTCTACGCCATCACTTTTTGCATACATCGTACCCAATTCATTTTGAGCATTTGAATCCCCTTTTTCGGCGGCATGTCGTAATGTGTCAATTTTATTTTTAGGTGGTTTAATTGACCAGGCGGGTGTGACCATGGTCGCGATGGACAAAAACGTTATTATTTTTTTAATTAATGATTTTTTCATGTTGCCATCCTTTTATTAGATATATTTTATATGGGACTTGAATTTTTAATATCAAGGCCTTTGTATGAAATATTCATAAATATTGATTTTTTTGAGTTTTTACGTCCGGCCAAATAACTGTTCAATATCTTTCTGGTGCAGTGTCACATAAGTAGGTCTGCCGTGATTGCACTGACCGGAATTGGGTGTTGATTCAATTTGTCGCAGCAGGGCATTCATTTCAGCTATGGACAGACTTTGACCTGCGCGAATGCTGGTGTGACAGGCATGTGTTGACAAAAAATCTAACAATGCTTCATGGGATGTCAGTGTTGCATGCTCATCGCTTAAATCGGTTAATAAATCGCGGATCATAGGTTCTGGGTCGGCATGTTGCAATAGTGCTGGGATAGAACGAAAGGCTGCTTGATTGCCAAATAATTCAAAATCAAAACCGAGTTGTATGAGTACATCCTTTTGTTGTTCGAGTGCTTCAGATTGACGTTCATCGATAGTAAGCACAAGGGGTATCATAAGGAGTTGCCGTGCAGCTCCGCCAGTTAGATATTGTGTTTTAAGTTTTTCATACACAATGCGTTCATGTGCGGCATGTTGATCCACAATAATTAGGCCATTCGTTGTTTCAGAAATGATGTAGGTTTTTGCAATTTGTGCTTTTGCATTGCCTAAAGGGTAATCGTGCAGCAGGGCTGCGTTTGGCGCATCATCAAAAAAGGGCACATCGTCTGAATACATTGCGGGCGCATATGTTGGTCGTGTAGACGGTCCACTACTTAGTGATGAGCCTAAGGACGAAGCCATGAAAGGATGTGTACTTTGTCGCATGTTTGGATAAGTATTTTGCGTTGAACTACGATAATCAGTTTGCGATGTAGGGCTGTGCATCTGTTCAGGTTGCCGTTGAAAGCGCATGAGTGCTTCACCACTTAAATGTGACGCTGTTTCACGACCATGGCGTTCTAATGTGGATTTCAACGTGCCAATCATAAGTGATCTCACGCCTTGCATATCCCGAAAACGTACCTCTGTCTTTGAGGGGTGCACGTTGACGTCGACCTCGGCTGGATCAACCGTTACAAAGAGTGCGACTACAGGATGCCTGCCGCCTTCTAAATAATCTTGATATGCTGCTTTTAAGACACCAAACAAAAGTTTATCGCGTACAGGGCGTTGATTGACAAAGAAGAATTGCTCGGTCGCTTGGCTTTTGTGAAAAGTAGGTAGTGAAATGACGCCGCTAACGGATATGCCATCACGTTCCCCATCAGCTAAGCGTAAATTATCCAGAGTTTTTTGCCCTAACACATCAGCAAAACGTTCGCCCAGTGTTGCGCATGCCGTGTAATCAAATACGGTGCGTTCATCAGATCTAAATTTAAACGAAACAGTCGGGTAGGCGAGTGCTAATCGTTTGACGATATCAATACATGCTGAAAGTTCAGTTGTGTCTGATTTTAAAAATTTAAGGCGTGCAGGCGTCGCGTAAAATAAATCTTTAATCGTAATGCGCGTACCCTGGGTTGGAAATGAAACTGGCTTTGGCAAGCTAAGTACGCCGCCTTCAACACAGAGCTCCATAGCCATGGATTGCGTGCTATTTTTAGGGTGGCTTGTGATGGATAACCGGCTGACTGAACCGATAGAGGGCAGGGCTTCGCCACGAAAACCAAGCGTCATGATATTAAATAAATCGCCTGTGGGTAGTTTTGATGTTGCATGGCGTTGAATGGCGATCATCATGTCAGCTTCCGTCATGCCGACGCCATCATCGATTACTTGGATAAGGCTTTTTCCGCCATCACGAACAAGAATATCAACTTGTGTAGCTTTTGCATCGATTGCGTTTTCAACGAGTTCTTTAAGTGCAGCAGCTGGGCGTTCTATGACTTCACCGGCAGCAATTTGATTGATAAGTGTTGCGTCGAGTTGACGAATGATGGGGCGTGAAGATACCGCATCGTGTATTTCAAAGGTTGAAGTGAGTAGAGACGATGTTACAGACATGATATGTTTTTTTTTGTTAATGGCCATTACTATCTTTGTACACCATTTAGTATCGTTCATCGAGAGTATAGTGAAAAAAGAGATGCATATTTTGAGCCGCCTTAAATGTGTCTTATTAATCTAGGTTAAATGTAAAACACTCATTTTGTTTGCTAATATTTGTTGTAAAATTTCATATTTTTGTTTAAGAGTGTATCAAATCAGTATAAAACTTATTTCTCAGAGCATTAAAAATACATTTGCTGATAAAAATATTTTAATGTACACTTATTATTGTACTTGTAATTACTATTAAAAAGTCATATAAGGACAGTTCCATTTAATAAAAAAGCATTAATTTTACGCATTAAAGAGATTGTATGAATTATTTATGGGTTAGATGTGCGCGAAACATAGTATTGATGGCATTGTTGTTTTGCTTGCAGAACAAAGATAATTGTTTTGCAATGAATTCTGATATGAATAGTGAAGGCTTCCAGAAAAGCTTTTTAAACTACATGAAAAAAGCCCCTCAATTAGCAGCTACTGTTGATGAGAGTTTTTGTCTTCCTGCATCTTGCTACTCTTTCAAATGGAAGCGGATTCCAGCTTGGACTTTTAAATGGCCTTCAACGTGGACTTTTGGCTGTAAAATTCTTGCAGAACCTAATGTTGGTGTGCAAGATGAAGGTGCTGCAATAATGGATTTATCATTGAAAAGAAGTAAACCTAAAAGTGAAGAATGGCAAGCTAATGCTGCTATTGATGATGATTATGATGATAGTGTCACTGAACGTGACAGTACAGTTTTTAGACCACATTTAGCTTCTTGGGAAAAACCAATGACTCCGATAGAAGTGGATGATAAAGTAGTTTATCGTAAGCCGCTAGAAAAAATAGAAAGCTCTTCAGAACAAGCAAGCATTGATCCTCTTGATGCCTGTGAAAAAAGGACGGTTATTAATGAGAAAAGAGTGGTCCATCTTCTTTTTGTAGAAGATTCCATAACAATTCAAAAAATGTTCAATCTATGGGTGAAAAATATTAATCAGGATTCATCGAGTGAATATACTATAGAAGCTGTTGTTTGTACCTGGGGATATGAGGCTCTTGAACGCTATAACGATATGGTTCGTGAAGGTAAGCAACCTAAACTCATCTTAACTGATATTAATCTGGAAAACTTCTATCTAAAGAAAAACAGATGCATGTGTCGCAAAGGGGTTGTCACGCCAACTGGGTTTAAAAAGGCTGGGATTGAATTCGTGAAAGCGATCCGTGCTCAAAAACGTAAGAGTACTACGTTTGAACGTATTATGACATGGAAAACAGAAAAGTATACTTCTTTATATGCAGATGAAAAGTTAAGTAGCTCTGGTGATAAATATAATTATGTTGGAAGACAAAATAAAAATTATAGCATTTTCCCTTATACAGGTCCCATCATTGCATTAACGAGTACTCCAGATGATGTAAAGGATGGCGATAAAGAATTGTTTGCTACTAAAAAAATCGAACTAGGAGCAGAAATAAGTAAAACTCTTGTAGTTAGAGAAAAATTAAAGAATAAATTTGATCTCATAGAAATTATATCATTATGCATGTAATTATAAATAATTAATTGAGAGCAGCTGACCTTTTTTATTGAGGCTTCTCCTGTGGTTTTTTTACATTAGTTTTCCATGCACTTGTTGGTTTTGCATTGGTTCTTCTAATTGCTTTTTTCGGAACTTTTTTTTCTGCTTGATCTGGAGCAGCACTTGTTTTTTCAGATTTATGTGTTTCAGACTTAGCCTTCTTATATATAGCTTCTTCAGATCGTGTTCTTGTTAGTTTGTCTTTTTCTAGCCTGTTTTTTTCTAATCTAGCTTTATCTGGCCACATTTTTGGTTTAGGCTTTTTTGCACCCTGAATGTTGATTGTATTCTCTTTTAATTCAGGTTCTTTGACATTATGTTCCGAAGTGTCGCGTCTTGTAAATTCTGACTTACCAGAAGTGTCCCGTTTCTTGAACCCTGACTTAGTTGCACCTGGCTTACGTGTACTAGGTTTTTCAGTGCTTCGCTTATCTGCTGCAGGCTTTTTAGCACTCCATTCTCTTTTAGTCTTACCATTATCTGATTCTGGCAATGAAAACATGGTTGCGCTTGTGCGTGCATCAGCTGCATCTAATACCACTGTCAGCGTATCTCCTAATTGAAAAACGCGCTTAGTACGGCTGCCATAGTACCTATGGTTTTCCTCATCATGCACAAAATAGTCACCAGGCATACGTGATTTATGCAAAAACCCTTGCGCGCCACTACCTTCAAGTGCAAAGAAAATTCCAGCACCCGTCACACCAACAATTGTTGCTGAAAATGTGTGACCAACATAATCTTCAAGATGCAACACAAGATAACGATCCATTACCTCGCGTTCCATTTGTGCCGCTGTACGTTCGGTTTGAGAAATATGCTCACCAATCAATTTAAGTGCCGTAACAGGGAGGATATCTTGTCCACCTTCACCCAAATTAAAAGCTGCAATCAGTGCACGGTGCACTTGTAAGTCGGCATAGCGACGAATGGGGGATGTAAAATGTGCATAATGAGAAAGCCCCAAGCCAAAATGCCCAAGGTTATCCGGTGAGTAAATGGCTTGCGCTTGTGATCGCAGTACCAAGTCATGCACAAGACGTTTAAACGGAGTTTCTTGTTCAAGGATAGCATTAAAACCTTGCGGGGTCATCTTCGGCAGTTTAGGAACTTTAATACGCATTGTCTGAATGACACGTTTTAAATTATCCACGCGCGTTGCGTCGGGTTGATCGTGAACGCGGTACAAGCATGGCCACGTTTTGCCACTCAGTGCTTTTGCAGCTGATACGTTTGCTGCGATCATGAATTCTTCGATTAACTGATTGCTGGCCTGTTGAACACGCGGGATAATTGCTTTGATTTTTCCAGCATCATCGAAAACGACTTTACGCTCAACGCTTTCAAGATTCAGTGAACCACGTTGATCACGTGCCATGCGCAAGCTTTTGTAGCAACCATAGACGGGTGCTAAAACAGAATCCCACAATGCTTTTGGAATCGTATCAAAAACACCATCAATTGCTTGTTGTACATTAGTATAGGTAAGTCGTGCCACGGATCGCATAAGACCACGTTTAAACTTATAAGACTTCAGATTACCCGTTGAACTGATGGTCATTTCAACCGCAACACAGGCGCGATCTTCGTTAGGTTTTAACGAACACATCTCGTTCGATAAACCCTCAGGTAACATCGGTACAACGCGATCCGCAAAATAAATAGAATTTCCTCGTTCATACGCTTCACAATCAAGTGCATCGCCAGGGCGAACATAATATGCAACGTCAGCGATAGCAACAATAGCGCGCCAGCCACCTTTGTTTTTAGGGTCTTCATCAGGTGCAGCCCATACAGCATCGTCAAAATCACGTGCATCTTCGCCATCAATGGTAATAAGGGGAATTGATCGATAGTCTGTGCGATTTCCAAGGGGAGGGAGCATTGCGTGTTTTGCCTGATCAACGGCAGCTTTTGAAAATTCAAAGGGTACATCGTGGTTTTGAATTGCCATTAAGCTAAAGACTTTTGGTTCCGATAAATTGCCAATAATGTTTTCGATGACGAGTTGCCCATTATCGCGTTTGAAATACACAACATCATTATTAATAAGCGTTATTCCGAGGGTTTCTTCTGCAGCTGAAACAACAGCAATCGGACAACGAATAGGTGGGAATGCATCACGTCGATGTGATGATTCGATCCAGCGTCCGTCATGATTAATATGATAAATACCAATAGATGGTTTGTTATCCCTGAGACGACCTGAACGAGTATGCGTTGGTTTTAGTTCTTTGTGGGGTGTGGGCTTTGCTGACTCTGCAGTAACTGTTTCTACATAACCCGTATTTTTGCCATAAAGACCATCACGTTTTAAATCTGCCAATAAGTGCTTGAGCTCAATACGACGTGCACCTTTGATATTGAGCAGTAGACACAATTCACGTTTTGTTATAAATCGTTGCTCTTTTTCAATGAGCTCTAAAATTTCGATACGTAATGATGACATAGAGCAACCCCTTATTTGTTAATCGCAGTTTACCACAAATACACTTCATATCGCATCAAAAACTGTGTTATAAAAAAACAGACAAAATTGGAGTGATTTTATTTTATGGATTTTTTTCTTGATACAGCAGACGTTAACGAAGTCAAAGAACTTGTTGATACGGGGCTTATAAACGGTATTACAACGAACCCAACCTTGATAGCAAAATCAGGTCGTGCATGGAAAGATGTAATCTTAGAAATGTGTGAATTGATTGATGGGCCAGTAAGCGCTGAGGTTGCAGCACTCGACTATGAAACAATGCTCATTGAGGGTAAAAAACTTGCTGATTTGCACGAGCGAATTGCGGTAAAAGTTCCACTCACACCAGCTGGACTTCGTGTATGCAAAGAATTGTCAGACGATGGCATTATGGTGAATGTGACGTTGTGTTTTTCACCATTGCAAGCGTTGTTGGCAGCTAAAGCGGGCGCAACGTTTATATCACCGTTTGTTGGTCGTATGGATGACATTGGGCACGATGGTATGGATTTGATCACGGATATTCGTGAAATTTATGAGAACTACGTCGATCTTGAAACATGCATTCTAGCAGCGTCAATTCGTCACCCCTTGCATGTATTGCAAGCAGCTAAAGCAGGTGCAGATATTGCTACAATTCCACCAAAGGTATTGCATCAGTTGTATCATCACCCGATGACAGACCGTGGCATTGATGCGTTTGTGAAAGATTGGGCATCGACAGGGCAGACGATATAGACTGTTTAATTAGAGCATCCTAAGGAAGAGTTAGGATGCTCTAATTAATTATTTACGTTCTAAATTATTTTTTGGATGTGCGATTCTTTGCATATTGGTGTCACATTCATGTAAAGATTTGCTTTCTTTTATTTTCTTATTATTTTCGTCATATATCATAGACACGTTATTTTTAGCATCTATTTCTTTTGATAATTTATCAAATAAACTCATATTTGAGCTCCTATAATTATAAAAACAAGTTAATTGCTGTCTTTATATTAAAAATATCATGGTATGAGAGCTCTTGTGAAGGAATTGGGCTGATTTATTTTTTTGTGAGGTTTATCTAACCCTCATCCGTCAATTTTTTGCGCAATGTATTACGATTAATTCCCAAAATCTCGGAGGCCTTTTTTTGATTGCCATCAGTTAGGGCTAGCGTTTCTTTCAATAAAACTTTTTCAACTTCGCCCATCACCAGTGCATATAATTGGCCAACGGGTAGGTGATCTTTGTGTTCTTCCAAATAAGCGGCAAGATAACGACTAACGACCGTATTAAGGCATTCTACAGCAATTTTTGGTGTGGGTTCCCCTAACCTAATGCATGTTTTTTCAACGGAAACATCAGTCATTGATAATGCCCGTGTTATAAAAGAGCCCTGTAGGCACAGCATCAGGTTTAGTAGTAATCATTAACATAAGGATCCGTAAAATTGTCGAATTTCGTTTTTAAGTGCATGCACGGTTTCTGCTTGGTTGACGCGCACCCGAAAATCGGCGGAGTTCTCAAGACCTTTACTATACCACCCAATATGTTTACGGGCAATCTTTGCGCCGGCATCTTCGCCATAATGTACCAACATATCTTCGAGGTGTTGTTCTAAAATGGAGTATTGCGTTTTGATATCAGGGTCGGGTAGGCGCTCACCCGTTTTTAAGAAGTGTCCAACTTGGTTGATAAACCAGGGGCGGCCATAGGCGCCTCTGCCAATCATAACACCATCAGCACCGCTTTGTTCAAGCAATGTAAATGCGTCCTGCTCCGTCACAACGTCGCCGTTACCAATGACGGGAATCTTTACAGCGTCTTTTACGTTACGAATAAAAGGCCAATCAGCACGCCCATTATAGAGTTGGCAGCGTGTGCGTCCATGAATGGTGATCATTTGAATGCCCGCGTCTTCTGCACGCTTAGCCATAACAGGTGCGTTTCGATTCGCATCATTCCAGCCAGTACGCATTTTTAATGTCACGGGAATTTTAACTGCATTTACGACTGCATCCATAATACGGCCAGCAAGATCTTCATCGCGCATCAGCGCTGACCCTGCATATGTGTTTACTATTTTTTTAACAGGGCAGCCCATGTTGATATCGATAATGTGCGCGCCCATATCTTCGTTGAGTTTTGCGGCTTCAGCCATAACTTCAGGGTCGCATCCTGCAATTTGTACAACGGCTGGTAGTTCTTCGGGTGATTTTTCAATCATCTTCATTGTTTGGCGTGTGTGACGAATCATTGCTTGGCTCGCGATCATTTCGGATATAACAAGGCCGGCACCCATACGCTTAACGAGACGCCTAAATGGCATATCAGTCACTCCCGACATCGGTGCCAGGATGACAGGCATATCCAATTCAATGTCGCGAATTTTAAGAGCCATAGCTTTCCTCAGCTGATAATTTTGCTGCTTGGTCTTCGGTGATGAGCGCATCGATCATTTCGTCGAGTGCTTCACCTTCCATAATTTGTGCAATTTTGTACAACGTTAAGTTAATACGATGATCACTGACGCGTCCTTGTGGGTAATTATAGGTACGGATACGTTCTGATCGATCGCCTGATCCTACCTGACTTTTACGGTCTGCAGAACGTTCCGATTCAAGGCGACGACGTTCTTCTTCGTATAATCTTGCGCGTAAAATTTTCATCGCTTTTGCTTTGTTTTTGTGTTGCGAGCGCTCATCTTGTTGGCATACGACAACACCTGAAGGAACGTGTGTAATACGTACTGCGCTATCCGTTGTGTTAACGTGCTGGCCGCCTGCACCAGATGCACGGTACACATCAATAACCAAATCTTTTTCATCGATTTGGATATCGACTTCTTCAGCTTCGGGGAGAACAGCAACTGTTGCTGCGGATGTATGAATGCGCCCACTTGATTCTGTCTCGGGGACGCGTTGTACGCGGTGAACACCTGATTCGAATTTTAGACGTGCATAAACACCTTTACCTGTGATTGAGGCTGAGCCTTCTTTCATGCCACCAATGCCGGTATCAGCTGCATCAAGCACTTCAAATTTCCAGCCTTTTATGGCAGCATAACGTTGATACATACGGAATAAATTTGCAGCAAACAGGCCTGCTTCTTCACCACCTGTGCCCGCGCGGATTTCAAGAATAACGTTACGATCGTCGTTCTCATCTTTTGGAAGCAAAAGTAATTTAACCTTTTGTTCGATCTCAGGCATGCCATTTTTTATGCTATAAATTTCTTCTTGCGCCATGTCTTTCATGTCGGCATCAATGCTTGAATCTTTGATTAATGCTTCTAATTCGACAAGCTCTTTTTGTTTTGTACGAAAAGCAAGAATGGCCTCTGCAACATCAGTCATATCAGAATATTCTTTTGATAATTTTGCAAAGTCAGCTGGGTCAGACAGAGTATGCGTCGAGAGAGTATCGCGCAAAGAATCAAAATGTTCTAACAAACGATCAAGTTTACGTGTAAATGACATTGTTTTTCCGTATTTTTATAATAAATAATGATGTATGGAATGTATATTCTTTAGATATATACCATGCTTTGAATGGAAATGGCTACGAGAAATGTAAGGAAAAGAAATGATATTAATTAAAAGAAGGTGATGCATACCGAGCTCCACCACCTTCTTTTATATTTATTCCTTGATGTCTACTATCTGTGCAGCATTACTTGAATCATTTTGTTCAGTAGACTCAGATGAAGTGTCTAGACCTTCTACATTAGCTGCATCAACGACAACCTCACCATCAATGATCTCTTCATCGTCGCCTTCAACAGATCCAATTCGACTCACCGCCACAACTTTTTCATCTGCATCAACACGGAATATGATAACACCTTGCGCACGACGACCCGTCATGCGTATGTCTACTACAGCGCAACGAATGAGGCGCCCGCGATCCGTCACAAGCATAATTTGATCATTCTCATTAACAGGGAATGTGGCAACTAGGCCACCTGTCTTTGCTGTTACTTGCATTGCATCGAACCCGCTGCTACCGCGATTTGTTGTTCGGTATTCATAAGCAGATGTACGTTTTCCATAGCCATTTTCTGATATAGCTAAAATGAATTGCTCACGCTCTGCCAGTTCTTGAATACGCTCTGGAGCGAGTTGAACTGTTGCCTCAACTCCGTTAGTTGAATCAGCTGTTTCGATCGTATCAAGCTCTGTCGGCTCATTTGAATCATCGGTTTGGCGAAGACGTGTTGCTGCTTTTAAATAGGCGTCACGCTCTTCCGTATTTTGTGCAGCTGCCGACAATAGAATTGTCATTGCAATAACTTGGTCACCATCGGATAATCGAATGCCGCGTACACCATTTGAATCACGTCCCGAGAAAATACGAATATCCGTCACATTAAATCGATTGCAAATACCATGTGCCGTGCTCAGCATTACATCATCTTCTTCAGAACAAAGTGCAACAGCAACAAGAGATTCACCTTCATCCATACGAATTGCTTTTTTACCATTTGGCGAAATATTATGGAAATCACTCAATGCATTCCGTCTTGTGTTTCCGGCAGACGTTGCAAACATGAGGAATTGAGTCTCTTGATTTACATCGTATGGCACGACAAGAATGGTCGTAATCTTTTCATTTTCTGACAGCGGAAGGAGGTTCACAATTGCACGGCCTTTTGATTGCGGCGATGCAAGCGGTAAGCGGTATACTTTCATGCGGTAAACTTGACCAAGTGACGAGAAGAAGTACACCTGACTGTGTGTATTACCAACAAACACGTCGCTGATGATATCTTCTTCTTTCATAGTCATACCAGATCGCCCACGACCACCGCGTCTTTGTGAACGATAAGTGGAAAGAGGGACACGTTTAATATAACCTTCAAGACTAACCGTTACTACCATATCTTCTTTTTGAATAAGGTCTTCCATATCAATAGATGAATCGCCTTCTTCTATGTCTGTACGGCGTGCGCTTGGGTATTCATTTTGAATCGCAACAAGTTCTTCTTTCATAATGGCCAGTACACGTGGACGTGATCCTAGTATGATGACCAATTCTTGAATCAGTGCCGTAACGCCTTCAAGGTCCGATTGAATTTTTTCACGTTCCATCCCTGTTAAGCGGTGGAGGCGTAGATCTAGAATCGCATTTGCTTGTGTTTCAGAAAGTTGGTATGAGCCTTCTTCAGGAAGTTTTTCTTCCATAAGCGCAAGCAAAGGTAAAACGGCAGATGCATCCCATAAACGTTCAATGAGTTGTTCTTTAGCTTCTGCGCGATCGGCTGCCGCACGGATAAGTTCAATAATTGGGTCGATGTTGCTAATAGCAATAGCAAAACCCATTAATGTGTGAGCCTTTTCGCGTGCTTTCCTAAGCTCAAATCGTGTGCGTCTTAAGATTACTTCTTCACGGAACTCAAGAAAGGCTTCTAAAATTTGAATAAGACCTAATTGTTCTGGTCTGCCATGCCTGATTGCTAGCATATTATAGTTTACGGTTGTTTGTAATTGGCTGTAACGATAAAGCTGATTCAAAATCACATCAGCGACAGCATCACGTTTGATTTCAATGACAATACGAACACCGCTACGGTTTGATGTTTCATCACGAAGATCGCTTATTCCTTCTATAATTTTTTCTTTAACAAGTTCTGCTATTTTCTCAACAAGGCGTGCTTTGTTAACTTGATAAGGAATTTCAGTGATAACAATGGATTGACGATCGTTCTTGCCCGTTTCAAAGTGTGCTTTGCCGCGTACAACTACGCCGCCACGGCCTGTACGGAATGCTTCATGAATTCCATGACGCCCAATAATAGTGCCGCCTGTAGGAAAGTCTGGGCCCGGAATAAATTGCATAATTTCAGGTAACGTTAGCTGCGGGTTGTCAATCAATGCACAGCAGGCATTAATTACTTCACCAAGGTTGTGCGTTGGGATAGACGTTGCCATACCAACCGCGATACCGCTGCCGCCATTGACCAATAAGTTTGGGAACCGTGCAGGTAAAACTGTTGGTTGTATTTCTGTTTCGTCATAGTTTGGATAAAAGTCGACAGTATCCTTGTCGATGTCTTCAAGTAATTCATGTGCTGACTTTGAAAGACGCGCTTCGGTGTAACGCGATGCCGCTGCAGGGTCGCCGTCCATTGAACCAAAGTTACCCTGGCCATCAATCAAGGGTACTCGTAAGCTGAAATCTTGTGTTAAACGAACCATTGCATCGTAAATGGCCATATCACCATGAGGGTGATACTTACCCATCACTTCACCGACGACGCGCGCAGACTTACGGTAAGGTCGATTATACTCGTTTCCTGTTGCTTTCATCGCGTACAAAATACGGCGGTGCACTGGTTTTAAACCATCGCGCACATCGGGAAGAGCGCGTGATACGATAACGCTCATGGCGTAGTCGAGATAGGAGCGCTTCATTTCCTCTTCAATAGCAACAGGTTTAATATCAGTTTGTGATGGGTTTTGCGAGGTCATAATCGATCTTTTAAATAAAACGTTAAGAAACTGTTAACGGATGATAGCATGTGCGGGTGAAAAATTCACGTGTTATGTGTTTGATGTTTATGATTTGAAATTGGTTTTGTCGTATTTTTAGTGTGAATGAGATATACTTATTTTCGGTTACAATAGCAGTACATAATTTCTGGATTAAATATGTTTAAATCACTTGTCACATCATGGCAACAAAATCAATACCGGTTTGAGAACTTATATGCTGGGCGGCATAAGCTTGTGCTTATGCTTCCTTATGTATGGCTTTCCTTATTCTTTTTTGTTCCATTTCTGATGATTCTTAAAATTAGTTTTTCAAAGGCGATGATCGGTATTCCACCATTTATGCCTGTTTTTGAATGGATGCAAGATCATACTCTTCGTATAACGCTTGCTCTTGCAAGTTATAAAACATTAATCAATGATAGTTTTTATGTATCCACATTTGCTTCATCACTTTATATGGCGGGCTCTTCGACACTTATCTGCTTAGGGCTTGGTTACATGATGGCGTATGGTATTGTGCGTGCTGCGCCACGATTACGTATGATTTTCTTGTTATTAATTATTTTGCCATTTTGGACATCTTTTCTGATTCGAGTTTATGCATGGATGTCTCTGCTTAGCGCACAAGGCGTCGTTAATTCGATGTTGATTCATATAGGGCTTATTGCCGAGCCGCTTGCTTTGCTTGATAACCGCTTTGCAGTATGTGTTGGTATTGTTTATTGCTATTTACCATTTATGATCCTGCCGATTTATGCGGCGCTTGAGAAAATTGATACTTCATTAATCGAGGCTGCGTTTGATTTGGGATGTACACCATGGCGTACATTTTGGCGTATCACAGTGCCACTTACGATGCCTGGAATTGCTGCAGGATGTATCCTGGTTTTTGTGCCGGCTGTTGGTGAATTTGTTATACCTGAGCTTTTAGGTGGACCAGATACACTTATGATTGGCCGTGCTTTATGGTGTGAATTTTTTAATAATCGTGATTGGCCTCAAGCATGTGCTTTGGCCGTATCAATGGTTGTTATATTTGTTGTGCCAATTATGTTTTTCCAATGGCAGCACCAAAAGATGGAAAAAGATTTGTAAAGAACATCTACCAGGTAAAATATTATCACTCTCGTTAATGAGAGTGATAATGCTGCAGTTTACACTGCCTGAGCTTTTTTAGGTGTCAATATACGCTCCTGAAAAACTGTCTTTGGCTTAAGTAGGCGTTCTATTAATATATCCACTTTTTCCTTTTCTGAATTAAAGTAAGTGCGTGTAGCGCAAAGAATTGTTTCAATATTTGTCTGTTCTACATTATCCATTTTGGTGTCATCTCGACTTAATAAGGGGGTTAGCCTTGTATAACTATTAAAATAATGAGATTTGCAGTATTTATCAGTTTGTAATGATTGTGCTTCGGTAAACATGCCCGATAAATGAGGTCCCCAACTGAGAATTCCAGCATTATGCATGTTTTCAATAAATAAAGGTTTATTTGCACGCCCAGAACCAATTGATACAATTTCAAATATCTCGGCTTCTGGATAAAGCTTTTTCGCTTCTAAAACCAGATCGAAAGTGGGGTTATTCGCAACAACTCCTCCATCAATTAGTGTATAAGTTCTTTGGCCGCGTGGAGTTTGAGGGTTAGTGTCCTTCGAAACGTTGCTAACTACGCATGGATCAAAATAGGTTGGAGCTGCAGAACTTGCAGTTGTTACATCAGCTTTTATAAATACTTCTCTGTCCCAACTTGTTATTATTTTAGGAATACGCATGTTTATATCATAGGTAAAAATCGCAGTGTGAGTTGTTGTATTATTTGTTTTATCTTCGCCAAGATATTCTTCAATGACCGAATGTAATTTCTGAACTTTGTATCTAGTTCCTAATCTGCCCCCCAAAGATGTATATATAGGCTCAAACATGTCAGGTAAACGTCTATGTATAATAGAAAATAGATTTTCTGCAGTATATTTTGGTTGTTTTGATTTAGGTTTGCTGGGTGTTGTTAGGAATGTTGCAAGTAAAGCGCCCGCAGAAGTTCCCCCAATGAGATGAAATGCATTACTGAGGTATACATGATCCTCACTTGGTGAAAGTTCATTGAGCCTTTCTTCAAGTAATCTTATAATTTCAGCTTCTACAATTCCACGAGCGCCACCGCCGTCTAGGCTAAGTATGCGAACTGTTTTTCGTGGTGCATGTGTAAGCGCTTCCTCGCCCATGTGAAGAAGAGGGGAAAATGAAGTATTTGCTGGATTTTCCAATGTTATGCTTGACGGTCTGCTTGGTGAGTTAATTGATAGCATGCTTAATCGATTAAGTGCATCCTCGTTAAATGGAGGATTTACTGATGCGTCAAGCATTGTAGTTGATAGGTAGGTAACTAAAGCTATAAAAATCTGTCTTGTAAATATTGTCTTTTGGTAACTCTTCATATTTTATCTCCTCTATTTAATATTTTTTTACAAATTATGCCTTGCAAAAGCTTAATTAGAGAGAGACAATTAACAAAGTGTTAATAAATTTAATAAGTGTTAAATTTTAATTAATAAATATTAATACTTTATGATTTCAAATATTTATTTTTTGATGTTCTTGGTTGAATAACAGGGATTTAATGTAACTAAATTTTATTTTTGATCAAGATGAAGGCGTTTTATGCCTTGCAATATCCTTTTGTAAAGAAAAATCTTGTGTGGAAAATATTAAAATAAATTAATTTTTTATAATTGATTCATAAATTAAATGCTGTTTACTATTTGTTTACGCGATCTATGATATGTATTGAAAGTGAGTGGTGTCTTTTATAAAGAGAGTTTCGTGAAGGAAATTATATACACAATTATTTTTGGTTTTTCATTAGGTATGTGTGCATGCTATTTTATTGATTGCATAAATAGTAATGAGAATGTAAGGGAGAAAGTTGTTCATGCACAACCTAAAAGTATTAATAAAGAAATATATACTTTTATAGGTAATGTGCGGGAAAATATTAATGACGAAAGTATGAATTCTTTAGCCTTGCCAGCATTATCTACTGAAGATGATTTTCAAAACCACTCTCAGAACATATAAGCTGCTAAACTAAAGAATTAGATATGAATTATTTTGAATAACAATAGAAATGCGGTTGTTATGATGACTAAGAATAAACTATCCAATCGATCAAGAACTCCTCCATGGCCAGGGATTAAATCGCCTGCATTCTTAACACCAAAATACCGTTTGACCAATGATTCAATTAAGTCTCCACTGTGGCCGGCAAGTGAGAGTAAACAAATAAGTGCTGCAGTAGGGATTGTTGATGAAAGAGATATTTCAAACGCCTTTAAAAGGTATTGCCCTACAATAATTGCTGTAACAATTCCACCAATGAAACCAGACCATGTCTTGTTAGGACTGATTCGTGGGCATAGCTTAGGCCCTTTTATGGTTTTACCGATAAGATAGGCACCGCTGTCAGTTGCCCATACTATTCCATAAAGCCACAAAAGAAAGAGAGGGCTTTTTGCGCTATATTGACTTATTTGCACAAAACACTCTACGGATGCTGTTATGTAACATAAGCCACCTAAAAAGATTGCCCAACGATGTGCTGACGGTAATGCTAATGTTGGATATTGAAAATAAAGAGCCCCAATAAATACCAAGGAAGAAACCATTTTTATATACGTTACATCTACGCTGCAGTGATAGATTGCTAATCCAATTAAAGCCGCAAGACAAAATGGATGAAATATGCTGTTTGTTGAAAGTCGTGACCATTCACGTAACGCGCATATGAATACGAAGGTAAGCACGCTATAAAAAATCCATCCACCAGTATGGGTTACCCATAAAAAAAATGGGATCAAAATGACGGCGCTGAGTACACGAGCTAATAATTCAAATTGTGGCTGCATTAAATGTGACTTCTTAAGCGACATCGAGACCATAGCGGCGCTCTCGATTTTTGAATTCATAAACTGCTTTCTCGAAATGTTCTTCTGTAAAGTCTGGCCATAAAACGTCACTAAAAACAAGTTCTGTGTACGCAATTTGCCATAATAAATAATTACTGATGCGTTTTTCGCCACTTGTTCTAATAAACAGGTCAGGGTCTGGAATGTTGGTTGTATCAAGGTACTGCTCAAACGATTTGTCGTCAATTGAGTCCAACACACCACTTTTAGCATCTTTAATGATCGTATTAACAGCGCGTACAATCTCATCTCGGCCACTGTAGCTTAAGGCAAGAATTACGGTTATGCCCGTGTTATCCTTTGTTTTTTCTTCGGCTTTAGTAAGAAGATTTTGTATTTGGAGAGGTAAACGATAGCGATCGCCAATAGCTTTTAAACGTACATTTTTTTTATGAAGATGATTGATTTCATTTTCAAGGTACCATGCTAAAAGACCGAAAAGTTCACTAATCCAACGCTCATCACGACGCCAGTTTTCAGATGAAAACGTATAAAGTGTAAGGTATTCAATATTTTGTTTTGCTGCAGCTTCTGTAATTCTGCGCGCTGCTTCAGCACCAGCTTTATGCCCAGCAATTGTTGGAAGGTTTTTTCTTTTTGCCCATCTTCCATTGCCATCCATGATAATAGCAACGTGACGAAGTGGGTTTTTTTCTATAGGGGGAGTGTTTAACACAGGCAACAAATATTATTTTAATGAATAGATTATGAACTGATCAAACAGCATCTGAAGCGTTACGTCAAGTTTTTCTTAACAATTAGTGTTGTTTTACACAATAAAGATATGTGTTTCTCATTGTTTTGCATGAAAATGATGTTTTTTTGCCAATAGCACACAAAAGCATGCTAAAAAATAAGGGTGATCCTTTTAACTCAACGTTATTATGCTAAGTTACTTATTAAAACGAATTTTGCTTATGATTCCAACATTATTTGGCATTATGCTTATAAATTTTATCATTATTCAAGCGGCTCCTGGCGGGCCAGTGCAGCAAATCCTTTCTAAGATGCGTGGTCAGTCATCAGATATTGATATGCGCTTTGGTGGAGGCGGTGATGATATGATGGCAGGTGGAGCAAGTGCTGGATTTGCAGGAGATCACATGTCTGCTTATAAAGGCGCACAGGGTATTGACCCTGCTTTTATAAAAGAACTTGAAAAACAGTTTGGCTTTGATAAGCCTGCGCATGAACGTTTTATTCTAATGATCAAAAATTATATAACGTTTGATTTCGGCAAAAGTTATTTTAGTGATCAGACAGTTGTCTCACTCGTGTGTGAAAAGTTGCCAGTGTCAATTTCTCTTGGTTTATGGACGACACTCTTTGTTTATCTTATTTCAATTCCTTTAGGCGTAGCAAAAGCAGTGCGCGATGGTACGCAATTTGATGTGTGGACAAGTGCTCTCGTGATTATTGCATACGCGGTTCCAAGTTTTTTGTTCGCATTATTCCTTATTATTGTTTTTTCAGGCGGCAGCTTTTTCAGTATTTTTCCATTGCGGGGATTAGTTTCTGATTACCATGATAAATTGTCCTGGTTTGGACAAATTAAAGATTATTTTTGGCATTTGGCCTTACCTTTAACAGCTATGATCATGAGTGGTTTTGCAAAATTAACATTGCTTACAAAAAATTCATTTTTGGAAGAAATTAATAAACAGTATGTCGTAACGGCACGTGCTAAAGGCGCGCCTCGCCAACGTGTACTCTACAACCATATTTTTAGAAACGCCATGCTGATTGTTATTGCTGGCTTTCCAGCAGCATTTATCGCGGTTTTGTTTACATCATCTTTGCTGATTGAGGTTTTGTTTTCGCTTGATGGGCTTGGTTTACTTGGTTTTGAGGCGGCGTTAAGTCGAAATTATCCTGTGATGTTTGGTACTCTGTATATGTTTACATTGCTAGGGATGATGCTCCATTTGTTGGGTGATGTGTGTTATATGTTAGTTGATCGACGGATTGATTTGTCTGTCAGTCGTGGTCATTGAGTTTTAGCTTATGTATCTTATTCCTTTTCCTATGATTAATCCTGTTGCACTTGATCTTGGTTTGATTTCCATTCACTGGTACGGCATTGCCTATCTCGTTGGTATTTCTTTGGCATGGTTTTATGCACGCCGAATTACGCATGTTTTTGATCTTGCACAAAAAGATTTTGACGATTTTATTACCTGGGCAGTTGTAGGGATTATCCTTGGTGGGCGTTTAGGGTATGTGTTATTTTACGATCCGATGCATTTTTTAGAAAACCCTTTAGAGATTCTTAAAACACGTCAGGGCGGAATGGCCTTTCATGGCGGGCTGCTTGGGGTTGTTATCGCCACCATTTTTTATTGCCGTAAAATGAAAATCCCATTGATGCGTTTTGGTGATTTACTTGCAGTTGTATCCCCAATTGGTCTTTTTCTAGGTCGTATAGCTAATTTTATTAATGCGGAGCATTTTGGGCGCCCAACCGATGTCGCATGGGCGGTGATTTTTCCAAGAAGTGATGGTTTGCCACGGCACCCAAGTCAATTATACGAGGCAATAGGCGAGGGGCTTATTATTGGCCTTTTAACTTGGATTTTGCTTAGCAGGTTTGCTAAAACACCTGGTCGTTTGTCAGGTCTTTTTATGGTGTCGTATGGTATGATTCGTTTCGGGATTGAGTATTTCAGGCATCCTGATGGCTTTTTATCGCTTGGCTTTATGACGCTAACGTTAGGGCAAGCGTTGTGTGTGCCGATGGTGATCGTGGGCGTGTATTGGCTAAGAAGAGATGTTGTGCGTTCTTAAATTCGATCAACAGACAAAATCGCTGGCACAGAACGCAGAGATGCTTTTAATGTTGATAAATGGTCAACGTCTTTGACTTCAACGTCAACGAATAGATCCCAGAAATCCATCGTTCTGTTGGTAACTTTCAAGTTAACAATATCCGCAGATTGCTTGCTAATAGTTGTCGTCATGGCAGCTAGGCTACCTGGTTTATTAATAAATGTGACCTTAAGGCGCCCAACATGACGGTAATTATGTTTTTGTCCGTGTATTTCGTGCCATGCCAAATCAAGTACACGTTCGGGGTCTGGAATAGTCGTAATAACTTCGCAATCATGCGTATGGATCGTAACGCCTTTGCCTGTAACGACAACGCCAACGATGTTATCTCCAGGTAAAGGATGGCAGCAACCTGCGAAATGTACAGACATTCCTGAAATAAGCCCTTCAATAAACTGTGCAGGGTCATGAACAATTGTCTTTGCTGTTGTATTTTTTGCTTCTAGTACATTTGGCTCTTTTTTTGTACGTGGTATTTCAGGGCCGATGGCTGTGAGTACTTCTTTTGGAGACTGAATTCCTTCACCAATGGCTGCATATAAATCATCCAACATTAAATAGTGGAATTTCCCAAGAATCTTGGTAAAGCTCTTTTCGTTAAATGTCTGGTTCTCTTTTATACATGCTTTTTGAAGAAGTGATTTTCCAAGCTCGCTATATTGTTGTCGTTGTTGCCCCCGTATAAAACGACGTATGCAGGCGCGTGCTTTTCCTGTAACAACAAAACGTTCCCATGTTGGAGAAGGGCTTTGCGCCTTTGCCGTGATAATTTCAACCTGGTCACCATTTTTAAGTTGTGTACGAAGTGGCATTTGCCTGCCATTTATTTTTACACCAACTGTACGATTGCCAATTTCTGAGTGGATAGCATATGCAAAATCGACGGGTGTCGCACCACCTGGCAAATTGATAAGTTCGCCTTTGGGGGTAAAACAAAATACTTGATCTTGAAACATTTCAAGTTTTGTATGTTCCAAAAATTCATCAGGGCTTGACGCATGCTCTAAGATCTCTAAAAGACCACGGAGCCATGCATATTGCTTGCCATCATGCATTTTATTGCCTTGTTTGTATTGCCAGTGTGCTGCCACACCATTTTCACAAACATCATGCATGTCGGATGTTCTGATTTGGATTTCAATACGTTGATTTAATGGACCAATAAGACATGTATGCAGTGATTGATAATTATTTGGTTTTGGTGTGCTGATATAGTCTTTAAAACGTCCTGGCACAACCATGTAATGGCTATGCATGATGCCAAGGGCCTGGTAACATTCCGATGCTGATCCAACCAAAATACGGAAAGCCATAATATCGGATAGCTGCTCTAATGTTACATTTTTTTGCTGCATTTTACGCCAAATAGAATAAGGCGTTTTAAGGCGACCGCTTATGGTGCATTTTAAATCAAATGTTAGAGCAACCTTTTTAACGTCTTCTATAATCAGGTTAATTGTATCAACCGAAGCTTGGTAGATAAATTTGAGCCTACTTTTTATGGATTCATAAATATCGGGTTGAAGTTGACCAAAAGCGAGATCCTCAAGCTCATCTTTGATCCAATGTATACCCATTCGTTCAGCGAGAGGAGCATAGATTTCAATCGTTTCGTGTGCAATGCGCCGACGTTTTTCTTCAGAAGAAATATGATGTAGCGTTCGCATGTTGTGCAAACGATCCGCTAACTTAACGAGCAGGACACGGATGTCACTTGACATTGCGAGTACAAGTTTACGAAAGTTCTCGGCTTGCTTGGTTGCTTCAGATTGTAATTCTAGTTTGGATAATTTTGTTACACCATTAACAAGCTGTGCAATTTCAACACCAAAGTAGGCTTCTATTTCTTCGATTGTTGCAACTGTATCTTCAACTGTGTCATGAAGCAAACCGGTAGCAATAGATTGACTATCAAGCTTGAGTTCAGTTAAGATGCCGGCCACTTCAATAGGATGTGAAAAATAAGGATCGCCTGAATCGCGCACTTGACAGCCATGGCTCTTAACTGAAAAAACATAGGCACGGTTGATAAGATCTTCATCAACTGATGGATCGTAGGCCCTTAATCGTTCAACCAGCTCAAATTGACGTAACACTCAACGATCGCTCCATATTCTCTTTATGAATCTGTTTCTGCATCATCATCGGTGCTGTCTTCGTCATCAGCATCTTCTTCTGAATCTTCGTCATCACTACTATTTATGTCACTTTCATCACCATCATGATCGCCATCGTTGATAACAACAGCACTCATTTCTTCGTCCCATTCGTTAATAGCTTCGTCAATGGACTCTTGTACTTCACTATCAAGCTCTGATTCATGGTTTTCAACAAACACGTGCCGTTGAAAGCTTTTGACTAGATTTTCACGTAGTGCTGTAATATCAATTGAATTTTCAGAAATCTCACGAAGAGCGATAACGGGGTTTTTGTCATTGTCACGAATGACGGTTAGTGGAGAGCCAGCTGATATCTCACGAGCTCGTTTTGCACTGAGGAGTACAAGCTCAAATCGATTAGGAACGTTTAAAATGCAATCTTCTACTGTTACGCGTGCCATTCTCTTATCTAGCCTTTTCATATGTTAATTATTGATTAATAATACTAACACGTTCTAAAGTGAAACATCCACTGAAAACCAAAGTTTTTTTATGACTGAGATCAAGCTTACCAATACAATTACGCATAAAAAAGAAATTTTTAAGCCAATAAATCCAGATCATGTTGGTCTTTATCTATGTGGTCCTACTGTTTATGATCGTCCACACATTGGTAATGCACGTTCTGCAATTGTATTTGATGTGTTGTATCGGTTGTTAAAAAAATCATTTCCGAAAGTAACTTATGTTCGAAATGTAACGGATGTGGATGATAAAATTAATATTCGCTCAAAAGAATTAAACATTCCAATTCGTGAATTGACAGAGCAAACCTTAGCGCATTATCACGAAGACGTAGGCGCTTTAGGCGCTTTGTCGCCTGATATTGAGCCGCGTGCCACAGAACATATTGAGGAAATGATCCTTATGAATGAGGCGTTGATTAAAAAAGGACATGCCTATACAGCAGAGGGGCATGTATTGTTTGATGTGAGTTCATATCATAATTACGGCAAGCTATCACGTAAAAATCAAGACGATTTGATTGCTGGTGCGCGAGTTGAAATTGCACCATATAAACGAAATGCAGCTGATTTTGTGTTATGGAAGCCGTCCGATGATGATACGCCTGGTTGGGATAGTCCTTGGGGTCGTGGGCGTCCTGGTTGGCATATCGAATGTTCTGCTATGAGTGCAAAATACCTTGGAGAAACCTTTGATATTCATGGTGGCGGCGTGGATTTAGTGTTTCCACATCATGAGAATGAAGTGGCGCAAAGTTGTTGCGCGCATGGCACTGAAAAGATGGCCCGTGTGTGGCTACACAACGGACATCTGACCGTAAATGGTGAGAAAATGTCTAAGTCTTTGGGAAACTTTATAACGGTGCAAGATTTGCTCGGTGGTCATGATGGTGAAGTCATTCGTTTGGCCTTGTTGTTAACGCATTACCATCAGCCGCTTGATTGGACTGATCAACAGCTTGTTTCAGCGAAGCAAATGCTAGATCGATTTTATGGTGCGCTTGATTTGGTGGAAGAGCCTTTGGATGAGCATGTAGAGCCAGCGGGGGTGATGGATGCACTTGCAGATGATTTGAATACGCCGCAAGCACTTGCTGTTTTGCATGATATTGCGAATCAATTGTATAAATCACCGTCGGTTGTTTTAGCCTCACAGCTCAAAAAAGGAGCAGCACTTTTTGGTATTTTACAGCGGAGCCCGAAAGAATGGTTTCAAGGAAAAGCTAGTAGTAATGAATTGGATGTTGAAGCTTTGATACAACAACGTAATGATGCTAAAAAAGCAAAGAATTTTGCCTATGCTGATCAAATTCGTGCAGACTTATTAGAAAAAGGCGTTATATTGTTAGATACAGGCAGTGGCACCACATGGCGTCTTGCATAAAGATAAATAGTTGCTGAATTAGCTGACAAGTAAAAAAACAGAATAAGGATTTAATTTAATGAACAGAAATTTTATTTATGGTTTATGTGCTGCCTTCGTCATTATTTCGGCATATAAAACTAGTCAATCTTTATTGGACAAAAGAAGCGATGTCGTGCAGGAAGAAATTCCACTTAGTTTAATTGATATTAATTTCGCGCGCGAAACAAATCCAAAGAGTATGCCTGATCATGTTATTGAGAAGCATGAGAAAGAGTCAAAAGAATTTAAATTAGTTGACCTTAAAGGAAAACCTGTTGTGCTACATTTTTGGGCAACATGGTGCCAGCCATGCCAAAAAGAATTACCATATTATGATAAGTTTATAGCTGGCCATGCAGAAATTACACATGTAGCATTAACGCCAGACGGAACGACTAAGGAAAAAAGCAAAGCCTTTTTTGCACAGCATGGTTTTAAGAATATTCCTGTTATGACGGATAAAGCAGGTGCTGTTTCAAAATATTTTGAGATAAAAGGTTTTCCATCAACATTATTTATTAACAAAGAAGGTGTTTTAGTTGGGCGCGTTGTTGGTATTGTTGATTGGCAAGATCCGAAAACGGTTGAGTTATTGCTAAAAACGTTTGCTGAGTAATGGTGGGCATATGACAAAAGCTTCGCTTGAATTGGCGCATAATCAATCACCAATTCCATTTACTATGCCAGTGACATTGCCTGAATCAATTGCGGCTGTTCATGCTTTTTTGTCCAGCAACCCGCGTGCATTCAGTGGCAATGGCGCGCAAACAAAAGCGTGTCAGTCTGCATTGACTTCTGTTTTTGGGTATAATAATCCTCTCCTTACATCATCGTGCACATCTGCACTAGAAATAGCGGCATTAGCATTAAAGGCACATATTGGGGATGCATTTGATTATGCAAATCCGCCCGTCGTTATTTGCCCAAGCTTTACCTTTGTCAGCACGACAAATAGCTTTGCTAAGTATGGCTTTAAGCTTCGTTATGTTGATATCAATCCAGATACGATGAATAATGATGAAACCGCGATTGAAGCTGCTATAACGCCCGATGTGGTTGCTGTTGTGGTTGTGCATTATGGCGGCATTAGTTGTGACATGGCACGTGTTGAGGCCTTTTGTAAGCTCAAGAATTTAGTACTTATCAGTGATGCCGCGCAGGCCATTGGTGCATTGTGTCATGGTAAGTCATTGCCGAATTATGGTGATATGGCATGTCTTAGTTTTCATGATACGAAAAATTGCACAGCCGGTGAGGGTGGCGCGCTTTTGGTAAATAACGAAGCGTTTTTGCCAGACACTAAAATTGCTCGTGAAAAAGGTACAAATCGTGAGCAATTTTTGCAAGGACAAGTGGACAAGTACACGTGGGTAGGCCTTGGTGGGCATTATCTGATGAGCGAGATTAATGCGACATATCTTTTGCCTCAATTAATAGGTTACGCAGCGTTGCATGAACATCGCTTGGCGCTTTGGCGGCGCTATCAAGATCGATTAAAGGATTTAGAAGCGCGTGTCGGGGCGGATGTATTTAAGTGCCCAAGCATCCCAACATACAATCAGCAGAATGCGCATCTTTATTATGTGAAGCTACGTGATAATGCTGCACGCGTGGCATTGCGTGATTATTTACGCACGCACGGAATTGAGTCGAGCTTTCACTATACGCCATTGCATTTGAATCCGTATGGGGCAAAGACTGGTACGTTCGCTGGTGATGATCGGCATACCGTGGTTGAGACTGAGCGTTTGCTACGTTTGCCATTATACCATGCGCTGCAAGTGGCTGATGTGGATCGCGTATGTGATGCGATCGAGTCGTGTTATTGATTGATTTAATTGCATTTTTAATAATTCTATGATACAAATTTGTTGTATTTAAATAAAAGAAAGTTTTTTAATAATGCAAAGTTTGTTTTCTCAGTTAATTACTCCTGCTCAGAAAAATAGTGCACCAGCTGCCTTTGTACTTAAGTTGTGGCTTGTTATTATTTTGTCTTTTTGGTTGTTTTCCGAGTGTGTTGATTATGCCATCACACATATCTTGCGAGGTTTTTTAATCTCAGTATCAGCCCCATTACTCGCATTTTTTGTGATGTTAAATATATTTATTTTTTTTCAAGTTCTGAATTTTGTGTGCAATAGTTTTAATGAAGGCTCTAAAGAAAATCATTCTTTTTTAATTTCTTTTCCTTCTGCCCCTCAAATGTTTGTTTTTTCGTTTTTAATATTTAATGTAATTACGGTTTTTGGGCTTATTTTTACATATATTATTATTTTACTTTCAGGCACAGATTTTATTTACATGCTTGCGTATCCTTTTCCTTTAATGTTAATTTTTATTACTCGTGTTTTAATAATTATTCTTAGCTTTTTTGTTTTTCGGAAAATGCTGCAGCTAGGTTGGTGCGGTGTAATTGTTGAAAAGAAATAGTCGCATTTAATCACAGGTATCGTTAAATACGTTTGGCACATTCATTTAAAATGTGTGTGACATGAATAAATCAGCTAAACTGTATTAACTTTATGATAATGTGGCAAGCAAATGTCCTACGATTCTCTTTTTGATATACCTACCTCAATGCATACCAAAGCGATTTTGGTGCATGTGTATAATAAACGTCAAAAAGAACCCTTAACGCGCACCATTGAGGCTAGCATCGAGGAGGCTTTAGGCCTAGCCGAAGCAATTGATTTGGATGTGTGTTATCACCAAGCGATTCCTATTCAGAAAAAGAATCCAGCAACCCTTATTGGGTCAGGTAATGTGGAAAACTTGTGTCAGATCGTGACGGCTGAAGATGTAAAGCTGGCTGTATTTGACACAACGCTTACGCCTATTCAGCAGCGCAATCTTGAAACCGGCTTAAAATGTAAAGTGATCGATCGCACGGGATTGATCCTTGAGATCTTTGGAAGACGTGCACGCACAGCCGAAGGGCGCCTGCAGGTAGATTTGGCGTTGCTCAAGCATCTTCGTAGTCGACTTGTTCGCGCATGGACTCACCTTGAACGTCAGCGTGGTGGTTTTGGTTTTACGGGAGGTCCTGGAGAAAGTCAGATTGAACTTGACCGTCGTATGATCGATGGCAAAATCATGAAACTTGAGAGTGACCTTGATCAGGTGAAACGCACACGAAGCCTGCACCGGAAACAACGCATCCGATCTGACGTGCCAATGGTCGCACTTGTTGGGTATACGAATGCTGGAAAATCAACACTTTTCAATCGATTAACCAACTCTAATGTCTTTGCAAAAGACTTATTGTTTGCAACGCTTGATCCGACGATTCGCCCGATTAAATTACCTAATGGTCGTACTGTATTGTTGTCTGATACGGTGGGTTTTATTTCAAATCTACCTACGCAGCTTGTGGCAGCTTTTCGTGCAACGCTCGAAGAGGTATGTGAAGCATCAGTTATTTTGCATGTGTCGGATGTAGCGCATGATGATCATGAAGCGCAAAAAAAGGACGTATTTCATGTGTTGGATCAACTTGAAGTTGATTATGATGTTGAATTTGTAAAGCCAGCATTAATTGATGTGTATAATAAAATTGATTTATTGCCAGAGGATATGAAGAATGCTATCGTTAATCGCTCGGATCGTTCTCACCAGTCTGTTGCAGTCTCTGCAAATTCTGGAGAAGGCATCGAATCACTTTTGCTTGCTATACAGGAGGCTTTGCACGAAGATGTTGCCCTATATCAGCTGAATTTGCCGATTGAAGATGGCGCCCTTTTGGCGTGGTGTTATCGGCGTGGTGTTGTTGCTTCTCGTGAAGATACCGACTGTGGTGCAATGTTGAAGCTCAGTCTTAATCCAGCCCAGTATGACTATATTAGTCAGGCTGTTGCAGAGGGTTCTATCTCCAAAATTTCGTAAATATTGATATACAGAGGATAACCATTCTTCAAAATTTGGTCTATCCAAAAGTAGGAGCATTTTTCATGCAAAAATTATTATTCCCCATTCTTATTCTTTCGTTGGTCGTGTTATGTATTGAAACAGACATGTCTGCACCAAGCTTTCCTGATATGTCTCGGCATTTTAATGTGTCAGAGGGGATGATTCAATATACAATTGCTATTAATTTTCTTGGCTTTTGTTTTGCGAGTCTTTTGTACGGAGCACTTTCTGATACTTATGGCCGTAGGCCTATTATGATTATGGGTAATGCCATTATGCTTGTAGGTGCTATAGGATGTGTTTGGTCGCCATCGATTGAAATACTTTTACTAGCACGTTTTATCCAGGGAATTGGCGCAAGCACCTCTGCTGTTGTGGTGTTTGCTATGATTGCTGATACCTATAAAGGAACAGATGCTATTAAACGTATAGGTATTATGAATTCAGCATTGACGATTTTTATGTCAGTGGCCCCAATTGCGGGCAGCTATATCAATCAAGCCATTGGTTGGCGTGGAAATTATGCCGTCGTGGCCGCTTTGTCGCTTTTGTCATGGTTGCTTCTTGTGTTCTTTTTACCCGAGACGCGCCAAGAACGCTCTAGCTTTTCAATGAAACAGCTCACATGTGATTATAAACGTGTTTTTAGTAATAAAACATTTATTTACGCATCAAGTGTGCCAAGCTTGCTAAGTGCAGCCTATATGGCCTTTATTGCATGTGCGGCCTTTTTGTATACAAAAACATACGGGTTATCATTAAATGGTTATGCGTTACATCAAGGGCTAATCATTGGTGGTTTTGCAGTCATGAGTATCTTTGCAGGTAACCTTATGGAACGTATTGGGAAGCGAAGAAGTGTTGCTATTGGTATGGGACTATTTGCGGCAGGTACGCTTTGTATTTTATTGTTAGGTTTTGCGGGCTCTCACGCGGCAACTCTTGTTACAGCTGGTATGATGCTTGTGTCATTTGGTGATGCCATTGTGTATGCAATCATTTTCACTTTGTCTCTTGAGATTTTTCCAAATCATAAAGGTGTTGCATCATCAGCCATTATGTCGTCACGGGCATTTTTAGTTTTTGCTTTTGTTGGTCTAATGGGGAACGTATACAATGACGAACTTATTTCGTATGCATGGGTGTGTTTGCTTATTTTTGTTCCAACCTGTTTTTGCGTATTTAAGTTATTTCAAGCTGGTTTTTTGGACGAAGTGGTGTCTGAATTGCCTGCTAAAGAAGCAAAAGCGTCGTGATATCCATATCTTATACAAGCGAAGAGTTACTCAAGCGCAAGTTGCGGTACCAATGTCAGTATCGCGGTACGTGCGAACTTGATGTGATTCTTCGTAAATTTATAGCAGAGGGTAGGGATGCCTATATTATAGATTGGCCATTGTTTGAACAGTTTTTGGCTGAGCCTGAACCAGTTTTGACGGATTGGTTGATTAACGGTGATGAGGTGCCGGAAGAGTATCGGGTGTTTGTTCAAATAATAAAAAATGATAATTTAGATGAAAAAATTGAAATCGTTCCATATAATCTGAATTGGCCAAAGGCTGCAGAAGAAGAAATTTCAATAATAAAAAAGCTGCTGTCCTATAACTGGATCATTGATATTCAGCATATTGGCAGTACTGCCATACCAGGATTAGCAGCTAAGCCTATTATCGATATCTATATGGGGGTAATTTCCATACAAAAAGCACAGCAAGCCATAAAACCAATTGAAGAGCTTGGTTATCAATTCTGGGCAGATAATCCAAATATGAAAAAAATGTTTTTTGTCAAAGGGATGCCACCTTTTGGTACAGGAAGAACGCATCATATTCATATAGTAGAGCATGATAGCCATTATTGGAGAGCACGGATTCTCTTTAGGGATTGCTTACGTTCTCATGCTGAAGAAGCTCGAGAGTATGCAGAATTAAAACGCAAACTTATGCAAGAGCATTCACATGATAGAGAAGCTTATACGGATGCTAAGGCAGATTTTATAACTGCAGTCCTTAAAAAGGCCGGTTTTAATGAAAAAGTTCAACGTTAATTAAAAGGAATTAAAACGATCAATGGCATTCGGTTAAGGATATTCTCTTCATAAAGAGGAAAATAAAACACTAAGAGTTTAATAAATTATTCCTACTCAGTGTTTTTCAATAACCTCTTGAGGTAATCGGGATCAAGAAAAAGCAGAATACAAATAGTACAAAATTCCTTAACCGAATGCCATTGTTTCTTAAAAGGCCCAGTGTCCTGAAATTATTGTAGCGAATCATGCAATTTTTTTGAAAGAATGTATAAAAAACTGCCTTGAGATAATCACAAGGCAGTCATTTGAGAGATATAAAACATGAGTTGCTTACTCAATACCAAGCAATTCGACATCAAATTCTAACGTTGCATGTGGTGGAATATCATCACCTGCACCAAGTGCACCATACCCAAGTGCTGCTGGAATAATTAGAGTACGTTTCCCGCCAACTTTCATTGTTGCAACGCCCTCATCCCAACCTTTAATCACTTGTTCAATACCAATTTGAAATTTAAATGGTTTGTTTCGATTGTGTGAGCTATCAAAGATTTTGCCATTTGTCAAACGGCCTGTATAGTGTACGATGACTGTTTGGCCGCGTTTAGGGCTTGCGCCGTCACCAACTTTTGTATCTTTATATTGAAGACCTGTAGCTGTTGTTGAATAATCTTGATCAGCTTGTGTGGTGATAATATCATCCATTTTTGTGTTTTTGCATTCAGTGTTACTTTCGCTTTTTGAATGAGCTACATTGGTTGGTATACAAAAGAAAGATCCAGTAGTGAAGGCTGTGACGAGCATAATCTGATTGAATCTAAAGTGCATAAAAAAACCCTTAACATATTTAAATGAGATAAGAATAATAGCTCTTACTATTATAACTTTTAATCTCGTGTGGAATAAATCGAGTCTACCAGAGAAATAGTGAGAGGGAAATATGCATCACCATTTTCTTAACCTTAAATGTAGGGTGTTAATCAACAAACGACACAAATGTTTCATGGGATTAGAAACTTCTGTGTCGTTTGTTGATTAACACCCAAGGTTGTAGAAAAACACTGAATTGTAGAAAAATTTTGAGCTACTTAGTGTTTTGTATGCTTCTTTAGGAAGAGTGTATTCCTTAATCGAATGCCATTGGTGGTGGTATGACCCCGAAAGAGTACCAATTCATTTTGAGGTTAATGTGTAATTAATCATAAAATTATGATAATATTGTCAGAACCAGCCTATTTTTACGTATTTTTGAAATAATTTATATAAAACGAAAGGATTGTTTTTCAATGAAGAATTTTATATTATTTTTGGTTTTTAAAATATCTACTAATGTTTATGCTCATCAACTTGAAGAGAATAAACCAACCAAGCAGAATACCGCAGTGCTTTGCATGGACATGATAAATAGTTTTTTCCAGCGTGAAGAGGGAGATTTAATCAATTCTGGCAAAGATGAATTTCCAGTGAACGACGCAAATAATAATTTTGTTTCTTGTGTGAATAGTGTATTAACTCAATTTTATTCTAACAACATTGTGTATGTATATGATTGCTATCCTGAAAATCACTTAACGGATGTTGTTAACTACCCCGGCTTTAATGCATTTGATATAATTCCTTTTACAGTTGCTGGGTGTCAGGTACAAAATATGTGGCCAAAGCATGCTAAACCAGGGAGTTTAGGAGCCAATTTTCATCAGAATTTATCATTTTTAAGTAGTAATAAGCTTTTGAAAGCTACTGATGTAGAAACAGATTCTTTTACGGCCTTTATGGATAAGGATAGAAAGGGAGTTCCTGCATTTGAAAATGGACACACTTTGGAAGATTTCCTGAAGCAGAAAAACATTAAGCATGTGGTGCTTGTGGGGGTAGATCCTAAACATTGTATTTTTGGTAGTGGATGGCACGCGGCTCAATTGGGTTTTAAGGCATATGTGGTTAATGATGCAATTCGCACTGGGAATATGCATTCCCTAATAAGACCTTTTGAAGAGGAGGGTGGAGAAGTTATTCAACGTAATGACCTTTCCAATTATTTTCCATGGGTATCTGCAGCAGCCAGTTGATTGCTTTAAATCGAGGAGCTTGTTTTTTTATTGGAAAGTAAGGCTGTGAATCTTAATTTCCAATCTGTCATTTTAAAGTCATAGGGAATATTTTTATGCAAAGTGTTTTGTTGAGTAGGAGTAGGCTATGCAAAACACCTAACATTTCCATTTCTCCCTTTCAAATCCCAACACAATCCTCCATAATTAAATAAAATTTATGAAAAATAGTCATTATGTCTGCAGAAACACGTGATCGGTTTATAACGTACTACACAAATGAAATGACGTATCTACGTCATGCCGGCCATGCTTTTTCGCAAACACATCCTAAAATCGCACGGCGCCTAGAATTATCAGACAAAGAATCACCTGACCCACACACAGAACGCTTACTTGAATCCTTTGCATTCTTAACAGCACGTCTGGCACAAGAAATTGACAATCGATTTCCAGAATCTGCAGGCGCCTTGTTGCAGGTGCTCTACCCGCATCTTGTGAATCCTATCCCATCGATGAGCGTTGCGCATTTCGAGACAGACCCAACAAAAGGGAAAATCACGAAAAGTCATACTATTGATAAAGGTGCATCGTTATTTTGTTATGCAAGCGATGATGTCGTTTGTAAATTTAGAACTACTTATCCGGTAACATTGTTACCTGTAGAGCTTTCTGACGCTGATTTAGTGCAACGAACACATGACTCAAATGTACACCATGCTTGGCATTTAAGGCTGACACTTAATACTTTTGGCGGCACTGCTATGGCCGATGTTGAGCTTGATCACCTTATATTTCATATATCCGCTAATCGCCAGCTCGCTTATTCTATTTATGAATGCTTATTTTCACAGAAACAGATTCGTCTTTTTGTGCGCACAAAAGATGGAGAGCAGACACTTGAATTACCCAAAGATTCTATTGTACCTATGGGATTTGGCTCAGATGAAATGATGCTGCCCACGCCGCCGCATGGCACAAATGCTTTTTTGTTGCTGCAAGAATTCTTTCATCTTCCGGAAAAATTCATGTTTTTCAAAGTATTAAATTTGGATAAAATCAAGGATTCTTTTTCTTTAGAATCAGACTCGCTTGAACTATACATATCCCTCGGTGAAATTGGTAGTTTGCTCGATCATAAAATAACAAAGGACAATTTTTTACTTGGTTGCACACCAATTGTGAACTTGTTTAAGAAAACAACCGACCCATTACGGCTTGATCGACGTAAAATTAAATATCGTCTTATACCGGATCAAAGGCGTGATAATACGCTCGAAATTTATAGTATTGAATCCGTTATGTCTGCCATTGAATCGACGAATCAGGTGCAAACATTTGCGCCATACTTTTCACTTCAGCACCACAATGACAATAATCAAATTTTCTGGCATACCAGGCGTATCGCTTCTGAAATTCGAGGCGTGCCGGGTTCTGACGTCATGATTTCTTTTGTGGATTTGGGATTCAATCCTGCTTTGCCTCCACGTCACATTGTCTATGCAAATACACTGTGTACGAATCGCTATTTAGCAGAACAAATCCCAAGCCAAGCTGAATTTCAGCTTGAAGAGGCCGCTCCATCTTCACGCATAACATGTCTTAGCAAGCCAACTCCACAAAGTTACGCCCCCATCGATGGCGATTCACTGTGGCGTATGATTTCAATGCTATCCACCAATCATTTAACGCTCATGGGTTCGCAATCCTCATTAGATACTCTAAAAGAACGTCTTTTCTTGCATGTAGGTGCACAGCAAAAGGACCGGCTTATGGATATCAACAGTATTGAAAAAATTAGCCAAGAACCCATCGTGCGCCGAATTGGCAATGAAGCATGGCGAGGATTTGTAAAAGGCGTTGAAGTAAGCATTCACGTAAACACAAGCCCCCACAAAGGAAGCAGCAGCTTTTTGCTTGCATCTGTCCTGCGGCATTATTTTGCTATCACAGTTTCAATGAATTCATTTGTAGAAGTCGTACTTAAAAGCAATGAACGTAAAGGAGAGTGGATGCGATGGCCAGCATTACACGGCACCAAAACCCTCCTGTAACGGACGCACTCAAGGACGAGCCCTTTTCTTTTGATTTTGATCAAGCCATCGTTGTGCTTGAGCATATGCATAAATCGTCTACCCATAACGGAAAAGATACGCTCTCTCCACTTGGTGATTCATGTGATCTAACACGTGAAGCCCTTACAATCAAATCACATGTAAGTTTTTCAACACCTGCATCTGAATTGCAAAAACTTGATTTAGATGCAAAAAAACCAACATTATGGATTAATTTTCTTGGGCTTGCTGGAGCACTAGGTCCGCTGCCTACACCATACACTGAAATGGTAATTGATCGCACGCGTTCTAAAGATACGAGCTTTCGTGATTTTCTTGATATTTTTAATCATCGTTTGGCCGGTATGTGGCACAGATTACATAAAAAAGTACATGTTGGTATTGCGCAAGTGCTACCGCAACATTCAAGTATTGGACAGTGTTTATTAAGGCTTGCTGGAATTAGTCATGAAAAGGTGATGAATGGTACTGCTCTTAATGAAACAGCGTTATTGACCTATCAGAGTCTATTGTGGAAACAACCGCATGGAGTCATCGGATTAGAACAAATGTTACATCACCATTTTGGAATTAACGTTGAAATACATGATTATGAAGGTGCTTGGCGTCATGCGCGTGCAGATGAAATAAGTCATATTGGTGCAATTCATGGACAATGGAATGTGCTTGGGCAAACAGCAATTTTAGGGTCAAAATGTTGGGATCAAATGGCTGGCATTCGCATTGATATAGGCCCCTTGAAATGGGATAAATTTTGCACCTTCTTGCCAACGTTCCACAGTGGGAAAACAAATTTATATGCTCGCTTAAAAGATATGTGTCAGCTTTACGTGGGGTTGGATTATACAATTTCAGCAAAACTTGTACTTGATCGAAATGAGATAAAACCAACAATGTTGCAGAACCAAGTAGGCCATACGCACACGGCTTTCCATTTGGGACTTAACACGTGGCTATATAGCAGAACCCCAGCATCAGAGGATGTAGCAACACAGCTGCGATTTGGTTATGCTGGATAAATTAAGAATAACTAATTAGGAACACCTATAATTAACAGCAGAACTTCTTGATGAGCTTAAGAGAATTGCCGGTTTTCAGGCAGCGATCTCACTCCTCGAGCTAAGCCCATATATATAACAATGTGGAGCGCAAGACAGTTGGCACAATCCAAATTTCTTATTTAAATTTGGCAAATAATTCCCATATTAAATTTAAAAGAGTTTAGATACAGTCTATTTCATAAAGCGAACGTAATTTGTAGAACTATTTGTGCAAGAAAACAATATTAACTACCAACGTCGTGACTGCGAGCCTCAAAAAGGCGCGGCAATCTATGTTTCTTTTTAAGGTATTCAACATCAATGGCAGTTGGATGTCACCTAGATCGCCACGTCGACTTTATCTCCGCGCGATGACGTTGGTAGCCACACACAATTATCTATTTTTCAACTTTAAAATTTAGGTGGCTCAAAATGAATATTTCTTCCCTCACTCCAAAAATAGAAAAATCAGAAATTGTCGATTTTGATGAAAATCTCAAAAATTCTGTATCTAAAAAACTTTCACCTGATTTAAAAAAATCTATAACCTTGGTGTTGATGGGTAACTTCATGGAATATTTTGACCTGATGTTAGGTGTTCACCTCTCTATTGTTTTAAATCATGTTTTCTTACCACAAGATACAGGATATGAGCATATTTTAAGACCCATGACGTTTCTCATGCCTTTGTGTATGAGGCCTATCGCAGCATTGGTTTGGGGATATATTGGCGATGAGTACGGTAGAAAAATTGTTTTGATTACTACAATGATGTTCATGTCTATTTGTTGTATCTTTTTAACGTTTCTGCCAACTTATGCCCAATGGGGAATAACGTCTACGCTCTGTTTTTTCCTCATCCGTTCTATCCAATCCATCATGGCATCGGGGGAAAATGGATCCGCTGATGTTTATATTGCAGAAATGGTTCCGGCACCCCGCAGTTATTTTATGGCGACTATAGTGGAATGCACTTGTTCTCTTGGGGGATTATTTGCCTGTCTTGTGAGCTCATTAAGTTTGCTTATTGATCCCGTTATGGGTTGGAAGATAGCGTTTGTCGTTGGCGCAACTATTGCTGTTCTTGGCAGTTATGCACGAAAAGATCTGAAAGAAACGACAGAATTCCTAGATTTCACGTATCAGAAAGAAAATAAGAAGAAGAAAAATGACAATAAAGAAGAACATAAAACAGATAATAATGGAGAATATATTTTTAGAAATATATTCTCTGAAGGATTGGTTTTTACTTATGTAGGCATGTTTTTTTATGTACAGTTTGCTTATTTGCCATCGATACTAGAAAAAAAATTTGGTTGGACTACGTCAATGATTTTGATAAATAGCACCTGTCTTTTACTATTGAGTATAATATATGAATTTACTGTAGGATTAATCTCACTCAAAATTGACCCAAGAAAAATAACGAAAACTCTCTACGTCTCAGGTATTATTTGTTGTTTGTTTTTTAGCACCCAATCTTGGTTATTATCATCTGCTGCAGCAATAATTTTTCTACAAGCGTTTTTTTACATTTTTGCGGTTGGCTGCCTTCCCCTTACACCTATCCTTATTAAATCGTACCCAACTAGGCATCGTTTAAAGTGTCATATGTGGGGATTAGCAATTTTCAAAGTCATATCTTTTGTATTAACAGCATTTGTTTGTGAGAAACTTAATAATATTAATCTCTTGTTGTTAGTCATGGCTGGAGCCGCCGGGATATCCCTAGCAGGCGTATATCTATTTAAGGCTTATGATGATGGCATGACAAAAGAGGAAAGACAAAATCACCACTTTAAATTGGACTCTATTACAGAAAATTCCTTTTTCAAATGGCAGAAAAACAGAAATCATTAGGGGTATCACAGCATGAAACTATTTTTTTTCTTTGATCTTTTCCGAAAGAAGCTCAATAAATACGCGTTTCATCTCATTCGGCGTCATATCATGGGGAATATGCTTAATAAATTTACCTTTATGATCTAACAAGTACACATAAGTGCTATGATCCACCAAATACGCATTGCCGTGCGCTACACTTTTTGCATATACATGGTATTGGTCTTTCACACTGTCAATAGCTTTATCTGTTCCCGTTAGCATTATAAATGCTGGGTCAAAATTACTTGCATATAATTTTAGCAACTCTGCTGTGTCACGTTTTGGATCAACCGTTATAAAAATAGGGACAAATTGATCACGATCACGTTCAAGAGACGCTAAAGCTTTACTAATATTTGACAATCCAAGTGGGCAAATATCAGGACAAAACGTATAGCCAAAATACAAAACAGTAAATTTTCCACGTACTTCATGAAGAGAAAAAGGTTTTCCTGCCGCATTTATTAACGTGAAGTCTCCTCCAAAAGGAGCCGTTTCAATCGTTTTTTTATCTACGACATACGCAAGTGGTTTTTCACGGTATTGCGATATAACAACATACGTGCATAGGGCACAAAGACAAATTCCATATAGTATCCAACGAATATTTGTCATTTTATGCTCTTTTAGTTAAAAAATTATCAGGACTAATACTTGACATATCACTCGCTGGATCAACAATTGTAAATTGAGGAAGCATTTGCATCATAGGCAAACTACATCGCTGAGATATATTAGAAACTGCAGCTAAGAATTCCTGTGGCAAGTCCATATCAGTTATAATAATTTGTACAGGACGTTTTGCAAGTGTTCTTAATTCACGAACAAAATTGTCCCAATTATCAGGCAAACCTAAAATTGGCACAGTGTGAATACGACGTCCTTTTTCCTTAGTGTTTGGCGATAAAATACCTACTGGTTGATAGGATAATGCTGGCGAATGCATGACTTCACGAATAAAAAGTTCTATTGCATCACTATTCCCTACAAGCAAAACAGGCACGGCTTGCTCAGCGAGTAAACGCTTTTTTTGTACGGTATGACGCTCATAAACAGTACGATATATGAATCGTGGCAAACAGAGTAAGACGATATAAACAAGTGCATTCAAGAAGGGAAGAGACCGTGGCAGCGACTCTTGTTGTGCCAATAAAATCATAAGAGGGAAATATAAAACTGACGATAAAATAACCGAAAGTGTTAAAGGCACGCAATCTTCTAAGGAAAAATATCGCCATAAAGCACGGTGCGTTTGCATCCATATAAAAACACTTAAACTAGTGAGCATAAAAACAATCATATTTTTTAAGATATACCCAGGGGTGTAATCAAGAAATTCATCACCAACGCGCAGATAGATAGCAATAAAAATCGATAAAAATGCAAGAAAAACATCAAATAGTAAGACAGCCTGAGGTAAAATAACCGTCCGTGGAAAGACGCCTAATAAGTTTGATTTTAGCCGAGCAAAATGATGGCCAACACCTTGAAAAAAAGCACCTGAGTCGCGAAACGCACGAATCGTCATGCGCAATCGATCGCCGATAGAAAGTTTTCGTTTTGCCACACTCTTTTCCCTAATTATTCATATTTATCGTAGGATAGCATGTTACGTTGCTGAAATGACAACAAAATTCTATTCTTTCTTCTTTTTACATTCTTATTATCTCTTCTTCTTTAAAATCATCGTTTGATTTTAAGAAATCAAATTCTTGCATATCTCGCAAAGAACCCTTTAAGATAGTTATTAAGGAATTGTTAAGGTTTTTAAGTGGATATGAATCAAGGTACATCAATGCCCTATACTATAGTTTTAGGAAACGAAAAAGGCGGGACTGGAAAATCAACAGCCGCGATGCACGTCATCACCAGCCTTCTTCGAAATGGACATTCGGTAGCAACAATTGACGTCGACGCGCGCCAAGGAACACTCACACGTTATATCGAAAATCGTCGTACTAGAAAAGAAGCAACAGGTGAAGATTTGCCTATGCCAGATCATGTGCCAATTTTCAAAAGCACGCTTCCTATTGTTGAAGAAGCAGAAGACCAAGAAAAAATGCAAATGAATGACGTTATCGCAAAATTCAAAGGGTATGACTTTCTTGTGATAGACACACCCGGAAGTGATAGTTATTTATCACGTCTTGCACATTCATATGCAGATACACTCATAACACCGCTGAACGACAGTTTTGTGGATCTCGACATGCTGGTACGCGTTCAATCGGACGATCTAAGTATTCTTCATCCAAGCACGTATTCAGAAATGGTTTGGGATCAAAAAAAACACCGCGCAATTCGTGATGGTGGTAAGGTTGACTGGATTGTTATGCGAAATCGTTTAAGTAGCATTTACTCACGCAACAAAGAGGAAATGGAGAAAATCTTATCTGCACTTTCAAAACGCATTGGATTTCGTCTTGTATCTGGCTTTGGTGAGCGTGTTATTTTTCGTGAATTATTCTTAAGTGGCATTACGTTGCTTGATTTGAAAGAAACAAATACAGCGGTTAGTCTTTCTCACATTGCTGCTAAACAGGAACTAAAAATATTAATGGATACAATTCAATTGCCAGTGCGATTGAAACAAGCATGTTAGAAAACTCCTTTTCTCGCCCTCGGGCTTGACGCGAGGATTTTTATCGTCTTAAATGTACGCAAATCTAAGCATTAAAATCCCATAAAAAATGGGAAAAGGATATAATGGTTAAAACATGTATTTTTCCAGTAGCTGGTTTGGGCAGCCGCTTTCTTCCTGCTACAAAATCCATTCCGAAAGAAATGCTTGTCGTTGTTGATAAGCCACTGATTCAATACGCGGTTGAGGAAGCAAAAGCTGCTGGTATTGAGCGGTTTATTTTTGTAACGTCACAAGGTAAAAGCGCTATTGAAGATCATTTTGATCGCTTGCAACTGTTGGAGCAAACACTTGCTAATCGGGGAAAATACGATCTGCTTGAAAAGATTGTGTCCAATAGCCTTGAACCAAGCCAAGCCGTATATGTGCGCCAACCTGCACCGTTAGGATTAGGTCATGCTATTTTATGTGCGCGTCATTTAATTGAAGAAGAATCTTTTGCTATCATTTTAGCGGACGATTTAATTTTAAGCAAAACATCCTGCTTAAAGCAAATGACAGATGCCTATAAGCCCGAAGATGGTAATATGGTGGCCACGATGGTTGTCGAGTCAGATCATGTATCACGCTACGGCATTTTAACGATTAAGGAAGAGATTGATCGTAAAATTCGTGCATCAAATGTTGTTGAAAAGCCAGCCATTGACAAAGCACCATCACGGTCAGCCGTTATTGGACGTTATATTTTAAGACGTGGAATTCTAGACACATTAAGCAAGCAACAGCCCGGTGCCGGCGCTGAGATTCAATTGACTGATGCTATACAACGCATGTTACCTAATACACAGTTGACTGGGTATACTTACGAAGGTGAACGATTCGATTGCGGCACTAAAGAAGGTTGGCTTGAGGCAAATATTGCCTTTGCTTGCCAGGACGAAAACGTTTACGCGTACCTCGTTCCTATGCTAAAACGATACGTAGATAATTATAATCCGAGATAATACATGAAAATAACAATGATTGGTGCAGGCTACGTTGGTCTAGTCACGGGCGCATGCTTTGCTGAATTTGGTTTTGATGTTGTCTGTATGGATAAAGACGCAAAAAAAATAGATTCACTTAACAAGGGGATTATCCCCATTTTTGAGCCTGGCCTTGATTCACTTGTGGCGCAAGGAACAAAAAATATGCGCCTTGCATTCACAACAGAGCTCACCGAATCAGTGGGCACATCAGATATTGTTATGATCGCCGTTGGCACGCCATCCAGACGCGGTGATGGCCATGCAGATCTTAGTTATGTTTATCAAGCAGCAAAAGACATTGCTGTAGCTATCAGTGGTTATACCGTTATTGTTACTAAGTCTACGGTGCCTGTTGGTACGGGGGAAGAAGTTGCTGCGATCATTAGAAAAGAACGTCCAGACCTTGTGGAAGGTATTGATTTCGATGTTGCATCCAACCCAGAATTCCTACGTGAAGGCTCAGCCATTCAAGATTTTATGCGCCCTGATCGCGTTGTTATTGGTACAGATAGTCAAAAAGCGCGTGAGGTTATGCAACGTTTGTATCGTCCGCTGTACCTAATTGAAACACCTATTTTATTTACGAATAAACCAACTGCAGAGCTTATAAAGTATGCCGCTAATGGGTTCCTTGCACTTAAAATTGCATTCATCAATCAAATGGCTGATTTGTGTGAAAAAGCCGGCGCAGATGTGCAAGAGCTTGCAAAAGGAATGGGGCTAGACAATCGTATTGGCCGAAAATTCCTCAACGTAAGCCCGGGCTACGGTGGTTCATGTTTTCCAAAAGATACGTTGGCACTTTCACGAACAGCGCAGCAGCTTGAGTCACCCTGCACAATTATCGATGCAGTGATTGAGGCAAACACGCAACGCAAAATTAATATGGCGAACCGTATTATTGCTAAGCTTGCTGAGCGCAAATTAACAAAGCCACGTGTAGCTATTTTAGGTATTACATTCAAACCAAACACAGATGATATGCGTGATGCTGCAAGCCTGGTTATTATTCCAGAACTTTTAAAGCAAGGTATAGAGGTTGTTATTTACGATCCTTTGTATTACAAAAATTCAGAGTATTTGCCACACTTAGCCATTCAAGGCGTGACTTGGGAAAATGAAGTTACCTTTGCACCAAGCGCGCGTGAAGCACTGAAAAATGCAGATGCACTGGTTATTCTGACGGAATGGAATGAATTCCGTGGCATTGACTTGGCTGAAATTAAGGCTGGTCTTGCGACGCCAAAAGGGTTTTTGCCATTACTGATTGACCTTCGTAATATTTATAAAACAGCGGAAGTCTCGGGTTTGAACTACGTGTCACTTGGGCGGCCAGAGATGAATATTTCAGTGGAAGTAATGCAAACCACACTGAAGCACGCTGTTTAGATTTTACTGCCTTGCACTTTCTTTTGATCCATTGCACTCTATGGTTAGGTGGATTTAACGCGTGTTATAAGTCATGTCTCATATTCTGAAAGACGTCCTTATTGATGGCCTAAATGGTATGTATCGATTAGCCACGATCTATATTGAAAATGGATTGATTGCACGCATCGATTCGTCTGAAATCCACATACATGATATCGGTTGTGCTAAATTTTATGTAACATGCGGGTTTGTAAATAGTCATATTCATCCCAATCAATTATCTGATCGACGAATGCTGGATGGTCTGCCTATTTCGCAATTGCTCAGTATCATGCATACACAACACAAAAAAACAGATGAAGATCGTTATGCACAGGCGATCTGTGTGTTGATTGATGCCCTTAAAAGCGGAGCAACGAGTATGTATGCTATCGCATCTAACCCTGTGCCAGCAATACGTGCGTTTAAGGATCTCGATTTAACAGGCGCAATTTCATGTGTCTTTAATGATGTATGGGAAGGTGAGGGGAATACGCCTTCGCAAACCAATCTTGTTGATGTTGAAAATCAATTCGCAGAATTTTATAAATATAATTCAGACGACCTTAAAATTCATATAGGCAGCGCATCGATTTTAACGGCGTCTAATGATTTGCTTTTGCTGTTTGATGATATCTCGAAGCGATATAATACACGCGTGAACATTCATATGAGCGAGGGAAGAGATTGCGTTGAAAAATGCCTGCAGAATAGAGGTTTCACGCCGGTTCGTTTGTTAGCACATCTTGATGTGTTGAATGAACGATGGAATTTGATTCATGCAACGACAGTTGATGATGTAGAGGTTCAATTGATTGCTGACTCTGGGGCAACGATAACGCATTGTCCAGTGAGTAATGCAAAAACGGGTGTTGGTATTGCGCCGATGAAGGCATTTCATGCATCGGATGTGACTATTGGTTTGGGTACCGATGCATGCAGTAATAACAATACAAATAATATTTTGAACGAAGCCTATTTTGCTATGTTACTTCAGAGTGCGTTGCATAAAGACCCTGCGCTGTTCACGATTGATACGGTGTTTGAATGGATGACAACAAATGGACTTAAGATTATTGATTCTGCTAAAAGTGGCAAGCTAGAGGTTGGACAGCGCGCAGATGTGTTGTTGTGGGATTTAAGTGTGCCCGCATTTACGCCGCTTGCACATGGTCGGTTGAAATCGGTTTTGATTAATAATGCACCTGATGTTAAACCGCACACCGTCTTGGTAAATGGTAATGTAGTTATTGAAAATTTTACTTTTGTTGGAACAGCAGAAGCAAAGGCGTTGCAAGCTGTTAATGCTTGGTCGCGTGAGAGTTGCGGGTAAGTTTTTCTTAGTTTCCTTCGTGCACGCCGCCTTGACACGAGGGTCCATGGATCCTCCGATTAAATCGGAGGAAAACTAGAGGTGAGGAATACTAATAAGGGTGCGTTGATAACATATGCAACTACAGACTCGCAACCAATTTTTCCACCAAACCACTAATCGCATCGGCATTGACGCCGCCAGCTTGTGCCAAATCTGGTCTGCCACCTCCACCTTGGCCACCTAAAATCTCAGCACCGCGGCGTGCTAAATCAACTGCACTTACGCGTGATGTTAAGTCAGTAGTAACACCAACAACAAGTGATATTTTTCCATCTTCGACGCTGGTGACAAGGGCGATGCCACTGCCAAGTTCCGTTTTTAATTGATCGGCGATGGATTTCAGATCTTTAGCCGACACATTGGTAAGATGCCTAACAGCGGCTTTGTATGCGCCAAAGGAAATGATAGATGTACTGGCTTCCGCACCGCCTGATTTAAGCGCGAGTTCCTTTTTTAAATCTTGAATTTGTTTGTTCAAATCACTCACCGTTTTACGGTTTTGCTCGCGTTCAAGATCCAATGTGTCTTCGGTTGTATTTAACAGTGCTAACACTGAAAAACTTGTAATTGCCTCGATGCGGCGCACGCCAGATGATACGCTGCTCTCTGACATGAGTTTTAAGATTCCAATGTCACCTGTGGCTTTAACATGAATACCACCACACAGCTCTACCGAGAAACGTTCATCACCCAGCGATACGACGCGTACTTCATCGCCATAACGTTCACCGAATAGTGCCATGGCACCAGCTTCGATGGCTTTTTCAGGTGTTGCAATCTTGGTAACTGTTGTTTGATTTGTTTGAATCTGTTGATTTACGATTTGTTCGACCGCTGTCCATTCTGCATCGGTAAGCGCTTTTTGGTGAGTAAAGTCAAACCGAAGGCGATTGGCATCAACCAATGATCCTTTTTGACATACATGATCACCTAGTACCGTGCGAAGGGCCGCTTGCAGTAAATGCGTTGCCGAGTGGTTCGCTGCGATTTGATTGCGACGGCCGATATCAACGATGGTTTTGACTGCTGCCCCACAATGAACAATACCATGCGTTACGGTTGCAAGATGCACAAAAAGACTATCAACTTTTTTAACGCAATCAGTCACGTTTAGGATAAATCCATTTTCATCCGCAACGCTTTTAATGATACCTGTGTCGCCAACTTGGCCGCCGGATTCTGCATAAAATGGAGTTTGATTTAGCAGCACCCAAACTTGGTCGCCAGTTTTTGCTTCACTTACGCATTTTCCGTCTTTGATGATGGCTTGAATAACGGCCTCAGCAGCTTCCGTGGAATAACCTAAAAATTCTGATGCGCCATGTTGTTCACGAAGATCGAACCATATTTGTTCTTGCACATTATCGCCGGTACCAACCCATGATGCGCGGGCTTTTTTTCGTTGTTCATCCATGTGCGTATTGAAACCTGCCACGTCAACTTCACGATTTTCTCCGCGTAAAACATCTTGCGTTAGATCAAGCGGGAAACCATAGGTGTCATATAAACGAAAGGCAACATCACCAGGAAGAGGCGCATTGGCACCAAGCTTAGTTGTGCTTTCATTGAGAACTTTAAGACCGCGATCCAGGGTTTGACGAAAGCGTTCTTCCTCAAGCAATAGCGTTTGTTCAATCAGTGTTTTTGTGCGACAAATTTCAGGGAATGCTTCCCCCATTTGGTTAATCAATGTGGGAACAAGCTGCCACATCAATGGTGCTTTTGCCCCCAAAATATGTGCGTGACGCATGCCGCGGCGCATGATTCTGCGCAGCACATAACCGCGTCCTTCGTTCGATGGTAACACGCCGTCTGCAATTAGGAATGCACTTGCACGGAGGTGATCCGCAATTACGTTGTGTGATTGACGAAGGCTTGTATTGCCTGTCAATGACTGTGATGCATCAATCAATGCTGCAAATAAATCGGTATCAAAGTTATTATGTTTTCCTTGTAGAACAGAAGAAACACGTTCCAGTCCCATGCCAGTATCAATGGATGGATTCGGTAGCTTAATACGTGTTCCATCAGCCATTTGTTCGAACTGCATGAAAACAAGGTTCCAAATTTCAATAAAACGGTCGCCATCTTCATCTGGTGAACCAGGAGGCCCACCCGCAATCTTATCACCATGATCAAAGAAAATTTCAGAACACGGTCCGCATGGTCCAGTATCGCCCATTGACCAGAAATTATCAGATGTTGCAATGCGAATGATTTTATCATCAGTGTAACCACCAATTTTTTTCCAAAGTGATACCGCTTCATCATCATCTGCATAAACAGTGACGAGGAGTCGTTTTTGGTCAAGGCCATATTCTTTTGTGATCAGGTTGTGCGCTAGGTAAATGGCTTCTTCTTTGAAATAATCCCCAAATGAAAAATTGCCGAGCATTTCAAAAAACGTATGATGACGTGCTGTGTATCCAACATTATCAAGGTCATTATGTTTTCCGCCTGCACGAACGCATTTTTGTGATGTCACCGCACGTGTGTAGGCACGCTTTTCCATGCCTGTGAACAAATCCTTAAATTGCACCATGCCGGCCGCTGTGAACATCAACGTCGGATCATTTTGTGGTACAAGTGGGCTAGAGGCCACGTGCGTGTGTCCGTTTTTCACGAAATAATCAATAAAGGTGCGGCGAATGTCTGCAAGCGATTTCATACGAATGATGTCCAGAGTTTATTAAAAGAATTTCCTTTAGTGTAACCTAGGTTTTTGGCAAAAACCATTGAAAATATATGGATTTATAAGCATAAGATTTACCTTTCTTCTAAAACACGTTAATCTGAATATGATAAATATTGTAAATCCATTAAATGTGGAAAAAAAGGAATCCCTTATGACCATACGCATTACAACCCTCGATAGTGGCCTTCGGATTGTCACCGATACCAATGACTCGGTGCAAACGATTTCATGTGGCGCTTGGTTCAATGTAGGAACGCGTCATGAAACGAAAGAAATTAATGGCATTGCGCATATGTTGGAACATATGGCGTTTAAGGGGACGAAACGTCGCACGGCCGTGCAAATCGCCGAGGAAATTGAATCAGTCGGTGGTTATCTTAATGCATATACCGCACGTGAAGTGACGGCATACTATGCACGGATCTTAAAAGATGATCTACCGTTAGCGGTTGATATTTTGGCGGATATTTTGCAACATTCAACATTTGATGCCGAAGAATTTGAACGTGAACGCGGTGTTATCATTCAAGAAATTGGTCAAACAAATGACACGCCAGACGATGTTGTTTTTGATTATTTTCAAGAAACGTGTTATCCAGATCAGCCTATGGGATGGCCAACACTTGGTACCGAAGATGTGATCCGTGCGCTAACGCCGGAGCAGGTAAGTGGGTATATGCATGATAATTATAGCTTGTCAAATATGGTGTTTTCAGCGGCGGGAAATGTGTCGCATGAGGCGGTGGTTGCACTTTGTCAGCAACATTTTAATGTCATGCAAAAAGATAGGCCTTTAACGCCAAAGCCAGCGGTATATGGCGGAGGGGAGTTTCGTCAAGAAAAGGAACTTGAGCAAGCACATATTATTCTCGGCTTTGAAGGTGTACCGTTTCAGCACCCTGATTATTATTCCATGATGGTATATTCCACTATTTTAGGCGGTGGTATGTCATCACGTTTGTTCCAAGAAATTCGTGAAAAGCGCGGTCTTGTTTATACCGTGCAGTCCAGCACATCAAGTTATCGTGATTCGGGTGTGTTTCAGATTTATGCTGGAACGGGCGAGAAAGAAGTAGCTGAGCTTGTGCCGGTAATGTGTGAAGAATTACGTAAGATGTCTGTAGATGTGTCAGATGCCGAAATTAAGCGCGCAAAAACACAAATTAAGGCAGGCCTGATGATGGGGCTTGAAAGCACATCGAATCGCTGCGAGCGGTTGGCGAATCAGATATTGATTTATGGAAAGCCTGTATCACCAGAAGAAGTCTGTGCGCATATTGATGCCGTATCAAAAGATGATCTGTTGCGGGTTGCATCTACGATTTTAAAAAAGAAACCAACGTTGACGGCATTGGGACCGATTAAGCATTTACCACAATTGGATGCGATTAATTCTTTCCTCATTTAAATAAATTGCAAACATTTCAGATCATTTTGCGAACGCTATCGTCATGGCGAGCATCTTTGATGCGTGGCCATCCAGTTAGGGCGGGATTCGTTTCGCAAGAATGATCTGAAATGGGTATATACTGATATAAAAAGCCCAACGGAAATTCATTGGGCTTTTTTAGTATGCTTACTTGATAGTAACTTAAGCTGCTGCAGCTGCAGTCGCTTCAGCTTTTGCGCGCTCTTGTGCTTTTTTCTTTGGTGCTGATTTTGTTGGTTTATCCGTACGGTCTACTGCAGGAATAATGCTTGCACGTGACAAGAACAATTGTACGCGGTCTGTTGGTTGTGCACCTACAGATAGCCAATACTTAATACGCTCTTGATTCAAGACAACGCGATCTGCGTGATCAGAAGCCAACATTGGATTATATGATCCAACGCGCTCAACGAAACGACCATCACGTGGTGATGTAGCTTCAGCAACAACGATACGGTAGAATGGGCGCTTTTTAGCCCCGCCACGTGCCAAACGAATTTTTAATGCCATTTATATATCTCCTAAAACATTAATATCAATTTTAATTATCATGACAGCTTTTCGTCATTTGTGATTTCACTTAGCGAGGCCTTAGAGGGCCGCTTCATGCAAGTCACAATAACGTTAGCTGCTACTAGTTACCAAAGAGAGCGCCGAGTTTTCCTGACATCAAACCCTTTGTTCCCGTTTTTCCTAATTGTTTCATCATCAACTGCATTTGTTGATGCTGTTTAAGCAGACGATTCACATCCGAAACCTCAAGTCCTGCACCTTTTGCAATACGTCGACGTCTGGAAGCGTTTAAAATCTGCACGTTTTTACGCTCTTTTTTTGTCATTGAATGGATGATGCCCAGCTGGCGACGGATGACTTTGTCATCCATACCTGATTGTGCAATCTTATCTTTGAGTTTACCCATTCCTGGCAGAAACCCCATCATATTCGAAATTCCACCCATCTTCAACATTTGTTCGATGTGTTGTGCCATATCATTGAGGTCAAAGATCCCTTTTTGCATCTTTTTGGCCATTTTTTCGGCATCTTCAGCATTGACAACCTCTGAAGCTCGCTCAACTAGGCTTACAATATCACCCATATCAAGAATGCGCCCAGCTAAACGTTCTGGATGAAAGATTTCTAAATGATCTGATTTTTCACCAACACCAAGAAATTTAATTGGGCATCCCGTAACGGCGCGCATAGATAATGCAGCACCACCACGACTATCGCCATCAATACGTGTGAGTACGAGGCCTGTGATTGGCAGAGCGTCTTTAAATCCTTGTGCAATACGAACAGCATCTTGCCCTGTCATTGCATCAGCAACAAGTAAAATTTCAATTGGCTTCGTTGCAGCTTGAATCGCTTTTACTTCGTCCATTAACATGTCGTCAATATGCAAGCGACCGGCGGTGTCATAGATGATTACATCAATGCTACCTTGGCGTGCGCGTTCAATAGCACGTGCAACGATGGTAAGTGGCTTTTCACCTTCAATGATCGGTAAGGATTCAATGGATAGTGATTGTGCGAGAACTTCTAGCTGATGTTGTGCTGCCGGGCGATAAATGTCGAGCGATACCAGTAAAACACGTTTTTTTAGTTTTTCATGAATATGTTTCGCAAGTTTGCCTGAAGTCGTTGTTTTACCTGACCCTTGCAGGCCAACCATGAGGATAGAGGCGGGTGGGGTTGTGGCAAGGTTAAGTTCAACACCCGTTGAGCCTAATAGCTCAATTAAATGATCATGTACAATTTTAATGACCATTTGGCCAGGTGAAATGCTTCGTAATACCTCTTGGCCGATGGCGTGCGTGCGCACTTGCTCAACAAAATCTTTAACAACTGGAAGAGAAACATCCGCCTCAAGTAAGGCAATACGAATTTCACGCAAAGCACTATTAACGTCGTCTTCCGATAGAAGGCCACGTCCGCGAAGCTTGTCAAATACAGACGTTAAACGCTGGCTGAGGTTTTGGAACATTATGTATACACTAATTTCAAAGTAAGTTTAATCTAATGCGTAATGATAGAAAAAACAAGAATAAAATGAGTCATTAACACAAAACATAGCTTTATTGATTAGTATCTTTTATTTTTTCGTCTGCGCAGGATTTAACTTTAATTATCCAGCTAATGATACACAAGCAGGGGATTTAGTATTCTTACGAAAGTTGAGTGAACATAGCTAAGGCACCATATTTGATTCCAATTATGAATATCAAATATGGTGCTTGCCGATTTACTTGGACAAAGACGATTGTTGCTATGCGGGGGCTACAGGTGCTGGTTGCGCCACTGGCGACACTGTTGCTGATGCAGTTATTGATGTTTGTAAATACTTGCTTATGAACTCAAGTGCTTCTTTTTTGTATGAAGAATCTTTCCCTTCTTCTTCTTTCTGGATTTCACTATAAATTTTTGTGATGCTAGCTTTATCTAATAGGGGGATTCCTGCCCGTGGTGTCAAAAAGCTCTTCATAGTAAGAATACGTCCTTTTAGGGCAGCAATTTTAAATGCTTGAATCATCCCAGCTTGATCTGGCAATGGCACCCCTGCATGTTGTGTCATTAGGAATTCAACGACTTTACGTTCTCCATTTTGTACTGCTGTTACTAATGCATGGTTTATCTGACGTTGATCTGGTAACGAAATATTTTCATGAGGAAGGAACAAGTATTCTATAATGTTAACATGACCATTTTGAGCAGCCCATGTTAATGCTCGTTTTGCTCCTGCTTGGCTTGGCAGAGGTAAGCTCTTATTATTTGGCAAACCATTATGAGGGGTGAACAGCCATTTTAAGACGTCAAGGTGTCCGCCGCCAGCAGCCATGAAAAAAGCATCATCAACGGAATCTTGACTTGGGGCAGGTAATTTTTGGTGCTGTATTAAAATATCCATGATGCTTAAATGTCCGCCACATGCAGCTGTGCTAAAGGCTTTGTTTACACCATGTTGATCTGGTAGAGGTGTTTCTGTTGGAACAGTTATTGTTTTATTTGCATCGTTCGGATTTGGCACAGGTATTCCTAATAAGTATTTTGCAGTTCCCATGCGACCATTTGCTGCTTGGCTAAGAAGTTTGTTAACTTCATGCTTGCTTGGTTTGTGTTTAAGATTAGGATCTATAAGAATGCTATGCATCGGATAATAAAAACCATAGTTAGATGCTAAGAATAATGCAAGTTTGACTGTTTTTTGTGATGTAACGATGTCTTTTTGTTTGTTTGCTAATATTTCTCTGATTACCCTTTTATTATCTAGTAAATATTCATTTTCCAAGTCTTCAAGTATGCCTTTTGCTAACACGCTCATATCTGAATGTGAATTGCTGGTGTTTGAATGTGAATTGTTGGATTGCCTATTTGAGGTGCCCCCCATAGATTGCCCTGAGGTATTTCCAGAATTATTACCTGTGTATTGCTGGTTGTTATTTCCAGAATTATTACCTGCGTATTGCTGGTTGTTATTTCCAGAAGTGTTGCCTGCGTATTGCTGGTTGTTATTTCCCGAATTTCCGCCTGTATATTGCTGATTACTATTCCCAGAATTGTTTGAATATGGCGCGGCATATTGGTCAGCAAAAGCAATGCTTATAGACAAGATTGAAATGGTTGACAGTAACGCTAATTTCGTATGCATGGCCTAATCCTTTTTAATTAAATTTTTTAATAATATGTATGAAACAATGATTTTATTTAGAATCATATCTACGCTCTGTGTATTAGCAAAACCTTGAAAACAATACATATTTCTCTCTCTTAATTTATATATTAAGTTAATTAAGTTAAAAAATTATTAATTAAATGTAATATTTTTTGTATATTGTGATGAAACATGAAGATATTTAGTGAATTATTTCTTTTTTAAGGTTCTTATGAAAAATAGGTGGGTAGATAAGCATTAAATATTTTAAGAACTTCTAGCTTCATTGCGCTCAGACACGACAAGGTATTGAATGGACTATTGTGCATTTGGGCGGGTTAGGTCTGAAAAACCTGGTTATCTAGGGAGTTAGCAGTGCTCATATAATACAGCAAACTGCGCGATTCGATTCTTGATCGTCTTGTACACAAATTATATGTGAACATTTCTATTCTACTAGGGGCGTATCTTTTTATCCTTTAGTCGCAGGGGCCGGGGTGTCCGCATTTTTTGTATCTTTTTCAATCATCCCTTTTTTAGGCAACTTTTCACCTGGGCGTTCCAGCTCTCTTTTTATGTAACTTGAAATATTAGTTATATCAGCAAGTGCCATTTCTGCTTCATCTCTTTGCCTGAGTTGATTGTTGGTAGAACGTGTGAAAAATTGAAAACTTTTCTGATCTTTCATTAATTCTTTATAAGTGCTACCTAGCTCACGGAGCTTTTTTATTTGATTATCCATTGAATACATAATAGCCAAATCATTGAGTAGTGTTATAAGCTGCTTTGGATTTTTTTTAGCATCGATTAAGTATTGTGTTGAAGAAAGCTTTTCAGCTGCATCATGCCATTTTTTGTTTTGGGCATAAATCTTTGCTGCCAGAATTCCGTGTTCACGAGCCGTTGATGCATTAAGTAAAGTTAAGGCTTCTGCTGTTTTTTTGTCCCCTAGAAGTGCGTGCGCTTGACGTATGATGAGTTTTGATTTTTGTTCAATTGTCGCAATTTCTTGAGGAAATGTATTTATGACAGCAAGGGCTGCGTCATATTTTTGATTGTGCATATGTATATCTATAATTTTAAAGATCACCTCAATTTTTTCAGGAGAGTCATGTTTGTTTTCTAAATTACGGCTTAATAGTTCGGCGGCTTCATCAAGTAAGTCTATTTTTTCGTATTGTTCTACCACTACTTTTATAATATCATCACCAGCTTTGCCTTCTGGAATAAATTCCAGATATTCACCATATGTTTTTATGATTTTAAGAGGAGATAAGCCATTGATATTTTGAAAATATTTGGTATAAAAATGCTTAATATTAAAATCAATTAACTCCACGCCAGAGCGGTTTGGAAATAAACGTTTTAATTCAGAGAGTTGTGCAAGAGAATCAGAATAACGTTTTTCTATTTCTAGTAGATGAACAAGTTTTTGTGAGATTCGATATTCAAGGCTTCCTCCTCTCCATTTAAAACGAAGATCATAAAGTTTTTGAATGGCTTCTTTTAATGACTGTTCTTTTAACTTCAAATTGTTTAATACATTTAGGAATTCAGTCTCTACTAAAAGTTCCATGGGGGTTTTATCTGGGTAATTTTCTAAATGCATTTCTTTTAACAGTTTATTGCTACTTTTAAATTCCTTTTTCTCGTAAAGAGTTTTTGCTTGATATAGGTCTTTTATCCATTTCAAAGATAATGAATTGTCATTTTTCTCTGCACCAAGCAGTAAGTAAACAGCGCTAAAATTATGTAAGCTCTCAGCTATTTTAAGGCTATGTTGGATAAGAACTTCATGTAGTGAGGTTGGATAGTGTTCTAATATAGGTCCAATATTAAAAATAAGTTGATTAATCCCCTTGCATTGTCCAAGTGCGCTTGCAGCCAGTTGCTTCCACACGGCGATTTCTAATGTGTTTGGTAATGTTTGCCAGCAATTAAGCGCGTCTTTATATTCTTGATTTAGAAAATGCGCCATTCCAAGTAGAGCTTTATAAAGAGGATGATAAACAGCTTTTGGATATTGTATGGCGGCAGTTTTGAGATAAATTTTCGCATCTTGGCCTAAGTTAAGTGCGATACTTATCCATGCCCACTGGAGTTGTTTTTCAAGGGTGTATGGGGGATTTAGTTCATTTTTTTCATTCATAAGTCCCAATCGTTCTTGCGTAAGATTCCGTTTTGGGTGAACATCGAAGATATTTTGATAATGCCGAGCATTGGTTGGTGGAGCGAGGGCCACTGCCGTGATTGGATGGCTGATGTGAAGTTGATTATCTTTAAGAACAAACTGTGTCTTATTTGATAGATTTTGGACGGCAAAACCTTGTTGAGTTAATACTGTTTTAAAGTAAGGTGTCTGGTATAAATGTTGATAGCCGCCGTCAGGCTTAGTTGTCATATATACATAATAAGTATCGTTATCAAGCATAACAAAAGCTTCACTGCCTCCTGAAACAAGTGGCTTCATAATAATATTGGGCCATTGCTTTTCTTCAAGTGAAAGAAGTGCTGGTGTTGGTGTTTGCACAAAAGTACTCGCAACGTCTTGATAAAAAAAGTTTAAATAGATGTTTTTTTCTTTGTTTTCTAAGTTTGTGTAGATATGTGGTTCCAGAGTGAATCTAAAAATTAATACTTTTGGATCATCGATGGCGGTTATATCCTTAATAAAAGATATATTTTGGGTTAGATCAGGCAATTGAAAGCTATACTTTTTATCCATGATAAGAAAGAAACCATTATTTGCCGCAATAATAGCAAAGGCAGGGGATAGCTTTGTTTTAATGTGTAAGCGAAATGTTTTTCCCTGCATATCTGGCGCTAAAATAATATCTGGTGTTTTAATAGCTGTTGGTTTAACCATTTGAGGTTCTGCATTGCTAATAGGTAGGGTAGGTACTATTTTTGTCGTACTTTTCTGTGGTGTTGTTTTTGATTTAGGAGATTTCTTCTTATTCTTTTTTGTATTTGAACTTTGGGCAACTTCTTTTACTGTTTTTTTAGCAGGAGCTTCTGTTGTCTTCTGTATATTTCCATCGGCTGATATGACAATTTGATCACCTGCTAAAATGGTAGAAGCATTTAAAAGTAAAATTGAAAGCAGCACGAGCACTACATAGATATTTTTTTTCATTATGCTGCCCATTTACGTGAATCTGCGAGATAATCTGTTGTAAGACGAACATCTGCTGCATCAGGTGCTGGAGCACCATCAGTAATAGTTGCCTTAAGAATGATTACAAGTTCAACGATGACATCTCCGTCGGCAGTGCTTGAAACAAGTTCTTTTATAAAATGTAAGTCACCTAGTCCAGGCATTTTACTGGTGTCTTGGTACGACCTTGCTTCCATTAATCCACCCATAACACCAATCTCACCATTTTGCAGCCTTAGAACCGAATCAATTTCACGCACTTCAACAACAGGTATCATTGATGGTGTCCGCTTGATGCTATCCCCTGAGCCTGATGAATTAGAACTATAGGCAATATCTACGGCAGGATCAGGTATTGATTTGTTGAGGCGTGATATTGTTGGCCGTAAGAATAAAATAATTTCACCAGTTTCGGGGGCGATCGAGGGATGGACTGACATTACAAGACCAATGGGGACTGTTTGGATATCACTTGAAACACTAACATTGTTGAGGTTAACAGTAGTGCTAAATTGTTTGTCATAGTTCATACGGAAATAAACTTGATTTTGTGCGACTTTTAAAATGGCGGTTTGGTTATTCATAACAGTTAGTCGCGGGCTAGAAAGCGTTCGTGAATGTCCAAATTCTTGTAAGGCACGTAATATGGCTGAGAATGTTGTTCCTTTAGCACCAAAGCTGAACATGCTTTGTTGTGCATCAGAAGGATCTAAAAATCGACTTTCTTGTGCAGCGGTACCAAATAAAGCTTCTGCATCTAAATCATTGCGTTTAGTCATTTTTCGCCAATCAATGCCGGAACGATATTCTTCTTTTAAGGTAACTTCAATGATTTTAGCTTCAATCAAAACCTGACTTGACGAGGCGCGTTTGAGTTTTGTTAAATAATCCTTTATTCGCTTATGTGTTTTTTCAGGTGCATAAATGGTTATAAGTCCGCCTTGTTTATGCACTGAGTAAGTAGACGATTCCTTAGATTTGCTATTTTTTTGTTTTGATTGCTTTTCATTATCTTGTGCGAGCAAAATTTTTAGATTAGCTTCAAGTTCTGCCCAGAAATCATTCTTGGTTTCAACACTAACAGAACTATTTGATCCGTTGTCATTATGTGCCGCCGCTTGACTGGAAGTTCCATTTTGGGTAAAAACGTCTGTTGCAACTGAGATTTTATTTTGACTGCTACGCGATAAATTTAAAAATTGAATATTGTAATTCTCGCTGTATGGTGTGTCACGTTCGATCCTGAGTGCTTTATTCTTAATGCGAAAACGAAGATCTGTTAATTCGCATAAATCTTCTATAATTTCTATAAAGGGGCGGTCTGTCGCTTGAAATACAACTTGAGATTGGATATCTCTATCAAGTTGAAGATCAACTTTAACTTGTCTAGAAAGTTCGCTTAAGATTGGTTTTAAAGGAATATTTTCCGTAACAGAAATAGATACTGTTTTGTAGAAATTAGGAGGATATGTAGGTTTTTTTTGTGTTTCTAATTGGGTCTTTTTAATGCGTGGAAGGAGGGCGTCTGGTGTTGTAGTAAGGGTTTTTAGGTCTTCGGGTGTAATTGGTTTGTTTATTTCAGTACGGTTGGCAAGTTCACGGCATCCAGTTAACATAAAAATTGCTACAATAACATATGCTATACGATGCATTTATTTGTTCCTTTATTTGCCTAATCTGATCCCAATTTCACACAAAAATTAAGTATGAAAAGAGTAAGATCATTAGTATAAGGCTAACAAGGTTTTTACGCAATTTGCAATGATTAGATTAAATTTTTTGTAAAATTAAATCTAAATTAATATGTGTGCTTTTCATTGCCTGGATTGTATTTGCCATGAGATAAGCAATCGTCATGGGACCCACACCAAAAGGAACAGGTGTTATAGCGTCAGCAATATGTACAATTTCATCGAAAGCAACATCGCCGCTTAGACTGCCGTCCGTTAAGCGGTTCATACCCACGTCAATAATGCATGCTCCAGGTTTTACGTGTTCTTTGCGAATTAACTTTGGTGATCCACACGCAGCAATAAGGATGTCGGCTTGCTTTGTATGCATTTCAAGATTTTTCGTCTTGGAATGGCATAATGTGACCGTAGCATTGGCATGTGTTAATAAAAGTGATAAAGGTTTTCCAACAAGTGTCGACCTTCCTACAATAACAGCATTAAGACCTGAAATGTCTTGTCTCCATTGTTTTAATATATGCATGCAACCCAGCGGTGTGCACGATACAAGTGAAGGCGTTCCACGCAAAAGTCTGCCAAGATTAATCGAGGTCAGGCCGTCTACATCTTTTTCAGGTGAGATTGTATCGATAATTTCATTTGCATTGAGATGTGGGGGCAAAGGTAGTTGTACGAGTATGCCATCAACTTCAGGGTTTTTATTCAAATCATGCAATATGTCTAATACTGTTTTTTTATCAATTGTTTCGTCGAGTCGGTGCACGGTTGATTGAATGCCAAATTCTTGTGCACGTTTTTGTTTCATCGAAACATAGACTAAGCTTCCTGGATTACTACCAATGAGGAGTACATGGAGAGAGGGTGCACGTCCATGCGTTTCTTTTAGCGCCGCGCACTGTTTTGTGAGAACATTTTTTAGTTCAGCAGCGTAGAGTTTACCATCAAGAATCAAAAGAGAATCCCATTTATTTTATTAACTTTTCTAATAAACGCTATTTTTGGACGCGACGCAAGTTTTCCACGAGTGCTATTAGCAATGTTCGTATTAATGGTGGCGATTGCAACAACGCTTCTTCTAGTTTTTTAGAATTAACTTTAATGCAGGTTGCTCCGTGTTGTCCCGCTTCCGCTGTTGCCATACGTAAGGATGAATCAATGAGGGCCATTTCACCGAAAATTTTCCCTTTGCCTATTGTGGCAAGTATTTTTCTTTCATTATTGATGTTTTTCCAAATTATGATTTCACCGTCTTCGATGATAAACATTTCATACCCTGGATCACCTTCTTCAAAAATGGCTTTCCCGGCTTGATAAAATTCACGTACGTAAACGGTACCACTCATTATCTTTGCTCATGCTTAATATTTAGATTATACTGCTATTGTATTTTAAAAAAGTTAGGAAACTGTTAATGGAATGGATTGGCTATATTGCTGGGTTTTGCACAACAATTGCATTTCTACCGCAAGTAATTAGGACGTACAAGACGAGATCTGCTAAAGATATTTCGCTTGGGATGTACCTTGCTTTTTGTTTTGGGGTGATTATGTGGCTATTTTATGGACTCTCTATCCATGCGATGGCAATTGTATGGGCCAATATGGCGACAATATTCCTTGCAGGCAGTATGTTGGCTATGAAAATCATATTTGATCGCAGAGAGAAAAAAGGTAAAGACGCAAAATGATATGCACCTTTTAAAGCAACGTTAACGAACCTTTACCGTCATGGCAAGACCAAAGGGTTCAGCCATCCAGGCTGTTAAAATACATGGATGGCCACGAAAGCTAGGCTTTCTCGCAATGACGGTGAATGGAAATAACCAGAGATGGTATATCTTAAGCTTTGAGTTTTTTCATTAAAGTAGCATGCATTTCAGCATTGCCCGCAACGATGCTATTTGCTTCGAACGTTTTCTGTTGTCCCTTAATATCTGTGACAATGCCCCCAGCTTCTTGAACCATCAAGATACCGGCTGCGTAATCCCAAATATGCATGGGTTCTTCGAAAAAGACATCAAAACGACCGCAAGCTACATATGCTAAATCAAGCGATGCTGCTCCCATGCGACGAACGCCGGCTGCGTGAGGTAACACGCGCGTTAAACGTTCTTTAAATAGTTCAGGGTCGCCATAATGACCGAATGGCGCACCAATGCCAACGAGAGCCTCGTCAAATTGACGTCTTCCGGATACACGGATACGACGTTGATTTAAAAACGTACCACGGCCTTTTTCTGCCCAAAACATTTCATCTTTAATAGGATCATACGTTACACCAGCAATGATTTCATCATTCATTTGCAAGGCAACAGTGATTGCAAAGTGTGGAATCCCATGTAGAAAATTAGTTGTTCCGTCTAGTGGATCTATGATCCAACGTTGCGTAGGATCTTCGCCAGGTATTTCACCAGATTCTTCCGTAATGAATCCAAATTTTGGACGTGCTTTTCTAAGTTCACTGATGAGGATATCTTCAGATCGATGATCGGCTGTGGAAACAAAATCTCCCAAACCTTTGCGTGAGACTTGTAATTGCTCAACTTCGCCAAAGTCACGAACAAGGCCACGTGCCGCTTTTTCAATAGCAGCAGTCATAACATTAACAAGTGCTGAGCGAGTCGTAAAACGAGATGAAACGTGCATTAGTCTTTAGACCGTTCAACGTATGTGCAATCGGCAGTATTTACGACAACACGCATTCCTGTGCCGATATGCGGAGGAACCATCACGCGTAGTCCATTAGCCAAGGTTGCTGGTTTAAATGATGAGGAAGCAGTTTGTCCTTTTATAACAGGCTCTGCGTCAGTGATTTCTAAAATAACTGTATCAGGTAATTTAACGCTAATCGCGCGGCCTTCGTGCATGGATAAATTTACGATCATTCCATCTTGTAAGAATGCGGCTGCATCACCAACAAAATCGCGTGGAAGGTTGATTTGATCAAATGTCTCTTGATCCATAAATACTAAGTCATCACCTTCGGCATAAAGAAATTGGTGCGCCATTTCATCAAGGTAAACACGTTCAACTGATTCTGCAGAACGAAAACGCTCATTAAGCTTTGTGCCTTCGATCAAGCTTTTCATTTCGGCTTGCATGTAAGCACCGCCTTTGCCTGGTTGCACATGTTGTGTTTTTGTGACAACCCATAGCTTGTTCTGGTAATCAATAATGTTACCAACACGAATTTCGTTTCCACTTATTTTCACGAGGGGGACTTCCTATAGGAATAAATTCAAAGATCTTTGGTAGCGGAGGAGGGACTCGAACCCCCGACACGCGGATTATGATTCCGCTGCTCTAACCAGCTGAGCTACTCCGCCAAACGATCAACCTTTTATAGCCTTATTTTAAAGAAATGTCAATTACTGACATTTGAAAAATAAATTTTTATGATGCTACTTCTGTTCCTTTTGGTGCATACGCCGTAATTAAGGCATCCAATTCACCTTGTGAGCAAAAACCGAGCTGCACAGGATTGCGTGGTTTTATTTGTGGGGAATTCCAGTGCGTCTTTGTTTTTATAGAACGAATCATGGGTTTTGTTGTGCCAAGTAACCGTGTTAGAGCAATTTCTGGAATATCAGGATAGAATTTTATCATCCAAGCGATTGCGTCTGGGCGATCTTGACGTTTTGATAAAGGTGTGTAGCGACTTTTTTTCTTACCAAGCACAGAATCTGCACTGATTGCGGGGCGTATAACAAGTCTTGCATTTGGATCATTTTCACAACGATGGATTTCATCAAGAGTTAGCTGAGATGATGCAATTGGATCAAAGCCAACGATGCGGATTGAATTTTCGTTGTCAGCAAGTGATTGGATTTCTAATATATGAATTCCACAAAAAGCAGATATTTGATCAAAAGTCAGCGCTGTGTTTTCGATTAACCAAACGGCAGTTGCTTTTGGCATTAATGGTATTGTCATTAACTATCTCCTATTACTTCGTGTTTTTGTTGATGATTATTTTTTTGTCTTGCCGGTAGTATGCTTCGATCACTGATAAAGTGCAAAGGTTTTTTTATGAGTTATTTTAATTCAAATACCTTGGTTTTGAAGATCTTGCGTTTTTTTCAACGATGTATGTGCGTCAGTTAAGACACAGGTGGAGGAGCATACATGTGATTAAAGCGAAAAAAGATCCTTTACAATTAGTTAAAAATGACTGACTATTTAATAAAAGTTTAACCATTTATGGAGTTAATTTAATGCGATTTCAATCATTATGGCAAATGCCATTGCTACTTGGTGTTGCTGCAACATCATTCACATACGCCGCTGCACCAGCTGCTGTTTCAGCAGCTCCTGCCGCTCCGGTTGCTGTAGTTGCTAAGGCAGCACCTTCAGGTCCTGTTGATACAGCGACACTTTTGAAGCAAATTGAAGACTTGAAAAAGCAAGTTTCACAAATTGCGTACAAGCAACGTAAAGCAGAAGAAAAGTTAGAATCAACTGTGAAAGTTGAAGATGCTAAAATTGGTGTGCTACAAGCAAATCAAGTTTCTCCATACCCAGCGGGTTATATTGCTATTCCAGGTAGCAACTCAGCGATTAAAATTGGTGGCCGCATAAAGGCTGATGCTGCGTATTATCCAGGAAATACTGTTGATGGCGGTAACTTGTCATTTGACGGGACGAGAATTCCTGTTAGAGGTTCCGACCCACAAGCTGGCAAATCCGGTGGTGTTGCTGGAACTGCCGCATATTCACGTTTTGAACTTAAGAGTTTGACACAAACAAACGCTGGCGATGTTAAAGGTTGGATTCAAACTGACTTTAACGGCTCTCAGTCATCAAGTGCTTCAACTTCATATGGTTTGCGTCTTCGTCACGCACTTGTTGAGTGGAATTCATTAATGGTAGGTCAAACAACGACAAACTTCCATGATTCTGATGAGGGTCCATATACACTTGATAATAATGGTTTCACAGCTACAGCACGACGTGTTCAAGTTAGATGGACTCAAAAATTAATGGATGGATTGTCACTTGCTGTTGCAGCTGAAAGGCCAAATACTGATTATTTGGCGCAAGATGGTACTACAAAAGGTAATGATGGCTTTGGACGGTCGAACCTTCCTGATCTAACGGCACGTTTGCGTTATGAAGGAAAGCAAGGCTTTGTATCCTTACGTGGTATAGTGCGTCAGTTGGCGGTGAACGTTGCTGCTGGGGAAGCTGTTACAACTTCTACATCATCAGGTACAGGTGCCCTGACGGCTTCACCTGCTTCGAATCGGTTTGCAAGCAAGCAAACAGGATGGGGTATTGGTTCATCATTCAAATTGGTCACATCAGGCTTAAGTAGCCTTTATGGTCAAGTTAATACTGGTGATGGTATCAATCAATTCTTAGCTGTTGAATCAATACCGTCTGCATATCTGCAAGTTCCAACAGTATCAACAACTGGTGCTGCGGCGACTCGTTACGCAGCACGCTTTGATACACATACTGGTTCAAATGCAATCTTAGGTTACGAACACTGGTGGACAGAGAAATTCCGTACCAATATTGCGGGATCCTATACTAAAGTGAAAAATTCGCAATTTGCACCGGTATCGACATCTGCGACACAAGTTACAAGTCGTTTGAAAAAAGTGTTAGTAAATGCTATCTACAGCCCAGTTAAGCAAATAGATGTTGGTATTGAATTTATGTATGGTACGCGCGAAACTATTGGCGGAACAGTTGATATAGCAAACACTATTCCTGGACAAGTAAGTAATGCTCCAGGTTCTAACTACGCTGGTGGTACTGGAAAAGCTACACAAGTTATGACATCATTTATTTACAAGTTCTAGTTTGAACATATGCTAAATGATGAAGGCCGGGGAAACCCGGCTTTTTTTGTTTGATGCAATGTCGCCTGGGCCTTGTTTTCATCAAATCTGACTCGTGGACTATGATTACGCGTCATGGCTTGGCCTTTATGCCGCCTGGAGTCATAGGAAAATAAAGGTTTTATTGATTAACAGCCAAGGCAGGACCAACAAAGCTAGGTGTGAACAATTTAACGTCATAAAAAAAGGCACTGAAATGAATCAATGCCTGTTCTTAAGTATGAAATATCCCTTAGACTTGCGTAATATCTTTTTGCTTTGCGGCTAAGTGTTCATCGATTTTCTTGATGTGATCATCAGTCATCGTTTGTACATCAGCTGAAATGCGGTGGAGCTCGTCTTCTGAAATCTCTTTATCTTTTTCGAGTTTCTTTAAGGTATCCATAGCGTCTCTACGGATATTTCTGATGCTAATACGTGCATCCTCAGCGTACTTTCCAGCAAGCTTCGCAAGTTCCTGACGGCGTTGCTCATTCATAGCAGGAATCGGCACGCGCACATTTTGGCCATCAGCAGCTGGATCTACGCCAAGATTTGCGTCGCGAATTGCTTTTTCAACGCTTTTAACAAGCCCTTTGTCCCAGACTTGCACAATAAGAAGACGTGCCTCAGGCACAGAAACAGTGCCTACTTGATTAAGCGGCATCATTGATCCATACGCATCAACCTTAACAGGATCAAGAAGGTTAGGGGATGCACGGCCTGCTCTAATGCCAGACAATTCACGATTTAACGCTTCAATGCCTGATTCCATTTTACGGTCGTATTCAGTTAGGCGTGGGTCGATTTTTGACATAAGTTTACCTCAACAAGTGAAAAGTTAGGAGATTGTTGAATAACGGCCTTGATTCTGCAAAACATCTGCAAAGCCATTTTCTTTATAAATTGAAAAGATGCGAAGTGGAATATGATTTTCTTTAGTAAGTGTAATTGCGGTTGTATCCATGACATTAAGGCCACGCTTAACAACTTCGTCATAAGTAAGTTCTTTTAAAAATTCTGCATCATGGAATTTTTTTGGATCTTTTGTATAAACGCCATCAACTTTTGTTGCTTTTAGCAAAAGGTCACACCCAAGCTCAGAAGCACGCAAGGCTGCAGCTGTATCCGTTGTAAAGTATGGGTTGCCTGAGCCTGCGGCTAAAACAACAACTCTGCCTTTTTCCATGTGGCGAATCGCACGTTGTCTAATGTACGTTTCAGCGATTGCTTCAATTGGAAGTGCTGACATAATACGACACGGTGTTCCTACTGCCTGAATGGCATTGTGAAGGGCAAGCGCATTAATAACAGTCGCAAGCATTCCCATGTAATCTGACGTGCCACGGTCTATGTCATGATGTGAAACACCATGAGCACCACGGAAGATATTGCCGCCACCAACAACGATGCCAACTTGTACACCCAAATCATGAACGTATTTAATATCAAGGGAAATACGTTCGAGCATTTCTTGTGAAATACCAAAGTTCTCTGATTCATCTTGGTTAAGACTTGCCAAAGCTTCGCCAGAGAGTTTTAGTAGAACGCGTTTGAATATAATTTTTGACATAAGAACACTAACTTTTCATGGGTAATTTTGCCCTTGTAAATGTTATTCCCGGGTAACCGGGGACCCAGGCATACCTGTCCCCTGGATTCCCGTTTTTACGGGTTTGACAACAGAAAATTAAGCTATTTTTGCCTGTGCCATTACCTCAGCAGCAAAATCAGATTCTTCCTTTTCAATGCCTTCACCAAGTGCATAGCGAATAAAGCCAGTCAAGGTAACGTCTGTTCCAAGTTCTTTTGCAGCATTAGCAACAACGTCACTGATTTTTGTTTTGCCATCCATTACAAATGGTTGCTCTAAAAGAACAATTTCTTCGTAATATTTGCGAACGCGGCCTTCAACCATTTTTTGGATTACGTCTTCTGGGCGACCAGATGCACGTGCTTGGTCGATAAGAATAGTACGTTCACGTTCAAGCATTGTAGGATCAACAGCTGCAATATTTAGGGCTTGCGGGTGAGCCGCAGCAATGTGCATTGCAATTTTTTTACCAAGATCCATGAGCTTTGCAGCATCACCAGTTGATTCTAATGCTACCGAAACACCAATACGACCAAGGCCAGCAGTCGTTGCATTATGCATATACGTTGCAACTGCGCCGTTCGTTACGGATAGGCGTGCTATACGGCGAAGATTCATATTTTCGCCAATGAGAGCGATTAAGCGTGTTATTTCACCTTGAACAGTAGCACCTTCGCCTGGGAATGGTTCTGTTAATAAACCTTCAGCATCACATGAGCTAGCTGCGGCGATTGCTGCTGTTTGTGAAACCAAGGCTTGGAAATGTTCGTTACGAGCAATAAAATCTGTTTCTGCATTGATTTCAACAACAGCAGCTGATTTACCATCAGCAGTTGCAGCAATACCAACAAGACCTTCAGCAGCAACACGGCCCGCTTTCTTTGCAGCAGCGGCAAGACCTTTTTTGCGAAGCCAATCAACAGCAGCTTCTAAATCACCAGAAACTTCGACAAGGGCTTTTTTACAGTCCATCATGCCAGCGCCAGTTCTTTCACGTAATGTCTTTACGAGAGCAGGGGTAATTTCACTCATATTAAACTCCATAATTATTTAAAATAAAAAAAAGGGGCCGAAGCCCCCTCATCTGGTTGCCTCGATTTTAGGCGTTGACAGCGTGTGCCAAATCAACTTGTTCAACTGCTGTTTCTTCAGCAGCAACATCAATTTCAGGTGCATTCAGTGATGCGCCAAGGTCAATACCTGCAGAACGCATTTCAGCTTGCAAGCCATCAAGAACAGCTTCGACCATTAAATTGCAGTAAAGATCAATTGCACGAAGTGCATCATCGTTCCCTGGAATTGGGAATGTCACGCCTTCTGGGTCTGAGTTTGAGTCCAAAACAGCAACGACAGGAATCCCTAAACGGTTTGCTTCTTTGATGGAAATGTCTTCTTTGTTTGTGTCAATTACAAACAAAATATCAGGCAAGCCACCCATATCACGTACGCCACCAATAACAAGTTCAAGTTTATCGCGACCACGTTGACGGCTCAAAATCTCTTTTTTTGTCAAGCGACCTGGACTTGCGAGCTCTTCTTCCATCTCTTTTAAACGCTTAATGGATTGATTTACTGTTTTCCAGTTTGTTAACATGCCACCTAACCAACGATGGTTAACGTAGTATTGTCCACAACGCTTTGCAGCATCTTTTACTTTGTCTGATGCTTGTGGCTTTGTACCAACAAACAAAACGCGACCACCAGAAGCTACTGTGTCACGAACGACTTGTACAGCACGTTGCAACATTGGCATTGTGAGTTCTAGGTTGAGGATATGAATTTTGTTACGTTCACCGAAAATGTACGGTGCCATTTTTGGGTTCCAACGACGTGTTGTGTGACCGTAGTGAAGACCTGCTTCAAGAAGCTGGCGCATAGTAAAGGTTGGCATTGCCATCAGATAACTCCTAATATATTCCGATTAAAATCTGCTTAATTATTTTGTAAAATTACACAATATCAAGCGAGTTCCGAGTCCCCTGCGACGTACACTGTTTCCAGCATCGGATTGGGGTGGTAACCCCGTGTCGCAGTATGGATTTAGTACATGTGGGTGATTGTAGCATAAAGGAAGTTGTCGATGCTATAAGAAAGTTTTTAAAATGCTTCTTTATCGTTGGTGAATAGTCGTTGGTTTTTTTACGATTGACTCCCTCGATCGTGGATCGAGAGAGCTATATTGACGTATAATTTATGCTGCTGGTATTGGTGCTGTAACTGTGCATACAAGCTTAGATTTATCGGTGCCAGTCAATTTTTTGCCTTGCCAAGCAACAGTAATGAATTCCTCATTTTTAGTGCTGCCATTGTTTTCGTCAGTTACAAGTTTTTCCCATTTAGCTTCTGCCACATTATCTTTCATTTCCTTAGAAATATCATTTGCTAACTTTGGGTCAAATTTGTCGCCTATCTTATACTTTGGATCAGAAGATGCTGCAATTGATAATGTGTCGGCGTAATAACAAGTCATTCCGCCACCTGCGCCTGTCTCCTCATGCATAAACGAATTAGGGGGAATATTATTTGGATCGTCAGATAAATTGCTGGAATCTTGATTGATGATTTTTATTTCGTTATCCACATGCCCATCAAATGCTTTCGCTGCTAATTTAAAACGTTCGGCAATCTTGTTAAGCAGGTTGACTTCGACTTTGTCTTTGATGTTTGCGGCAAATGTGTTTTGTGATGACAAAATTAAGACGCCTAAAAGTCCTGTGAAGATTAATATGCTTTTCATGCTCATTCTCCTGTTTAATTGATGCGAGGTAGATTCTCTTAAAACTAAGTAACTTTAACATGAGATTTGCTTAAAATGCTATGCAGAATTCTTGAAAAAAGGGCAGTTTCTTTGTGAAAAAAATCTTGTTTTTCTAATTGCGAACCTTATACAAAAAACCCTCAATCGTAAATTGAGGGTTTCTTTGAGTAAGTAGTATTTTGCAATTTGTATAGATTGCTTATGCTTCTGGAGCAGAAGCCGAAATTGTACATACTAGCTTTGAATTTTTGTTGCCTGTCAGTGCCATACCTGACCAAGCTACTGTCATCATTTTCTTTGAAATTTGTTTGGTAGCATCAGTGAAATCTGGTCGTAATGCGGTGCGGTATACTACAACTTTTCCATCGATGTCAGTTTTAAGTGCTGCATTGATGCTGGCTGCTATATCTTTTTTGTATTCCGTACCAAGTTTATTTGGACTATCTGCTGCAACGATTTTTCCAGTATCAGATTTGTAACAAATCATTTCACTTGTGTCATTTGTAGGCTTTTTAAATGAATCATCACCTGCAGGTGAGTCAGAAAGCTCTCCATTTCTACCGCCGTTAATTACTTTTAGTTCGCCAGTTTCATTCCCATTAAAGGCTTTTGCTGCTTGTTTGAAGCGATTATTAATAACATTGCGTACATCAAATGTTTCTGTATCTGAATTTACAAGAGAAGTTTTGTTTTCTTTATTTGCAAGAGAGGCTGTGTTATTTGCAGTGTTACACCCGGTAAGTGCAGTTAAGCTAATCATGCCTATTATTCTTAATGTATTTTTCATAATCAATATCCCTTATATTTCATTAATATTTTTTAGAATGCACGAATGATTTTCTCATCTGTGCTTGATGATATTCCTGTTACTTCTTCTTTTATTCCTTCCCAGACCGTTTGATCTTCAGGGATGCCTTCCATCCTTTCAAAATCACCAGACAGACGACCTTCGCCATCTTTAAGGGGATGAGTGTAACACATGCGATCACCAAGAGTTTTGTAGCAATACAAATCATTTGGTGGCGTTCGCTGTTTGTTTTTTGCCCACCCAGACTTTACAATATCAGTAGAGTCTGGCCTGAACTCAGCAAAAGGGTTGCAGCCTACACCTAAAAAAGCAATACTAAGAACGATAATCTTTTTCATATTTTTAGTATCTATTAAAATCGTTAATTTTTACTTAACGCACTGGGAAAAAAGATGCCCTACAATAAATATTTGTTCTTTAAACTAGATTCAATTCCAGTGATTGGTGCTAAACGTAAAGCCTTTTTTACACGTTTAGTGGATAGCGAGATCGTATTTGATCTTTTGTCACATTTACCAAGCAATATCTTACGCCGGACCCCTATTGATCAATTATTGCCTAACTATAAAGATCAATTAGTAACCTGCCGCTTCAGGGTTGAATCGCATTTTCCCAGCAGCCGAAGAGGTATGCCTTATCGCATTGCGGGTGATCTGGCTGAGAGTAATGAATCATTAGAGCTTGTGTTTTTTAATCCCTATGCTAGCTTTCTTGAGCGTTCTGCAAAGCAGGGTTCGACAATCGTTGTTAGTGGTAAGTTAACAATCGTAAAACTTCATGGTGCTGATAAATACCAAATGGTGCATCCGGATCATATGGGGCCATTAGATACATTTAATTCATGGGTAGGCGTGGAGCGTGTTTATCCACTAACCGCTGGTTTGACGCAAGGAATTGTGCGCTCGGCTATTGATTTTGTTTTAGAAAAACTAAGTGATGTGCCTGAGTGGATTGCACCAGAGACGGCTGCGCGATTTCATTTTCCATCGTGGAAAACAGCTTTTTTAGATGCGCATGCGCCGCAATCAGTGTTGGATTTATCTCCAATGACACACGCCAGGCGGCGACTTGCCTATGACGAGTTATTTGCCAAACAATTGGCACAACATTATTTTCATGGGTTGGCTGTAAAACACGTACAGGCGCCCGTGTTGGCTAACAATTCAAATTTGCTCGATAGCTTGCTTAAAACGTTACCATTTCAACTAACGTGTGATCAAAACCGAGCAATTGAGGAAATTATCCATGATATTACGCAAATTACTCCGATGCATCGTTTGCTGCAAGGCGATGTTGGTTCAGGTAAAACGTTGGTTGCCTTGGCTGCGGCTTTGGTTGCGATTGAAAACGGTTATCAAGTGGCATTGTTGGCGCCAACGGATATTTTAGTGAGGCAGCATTTTGCGACGATACAAACCTTTTTAGCGCATATACCTGTGCGTTTGGGGTTGTTAACTGGCCGCGACAAGGGATTGACTCGCGGTAAGATTTTAAAAGAAATACAAAATCACAATATTGACCTAATTATTGGAACGCACGCTATTATTCAGCCTGATGTGATATATGCCAAGCTTGGTCTGTCGATTGTGGATGAGCAACATCGATTTGGTGTGAAACAGCGGCTAGAGCTGACGCAAAAAGCCAGTCAAGCGCATCTGCTGAGTATGACGGCAACACCGATTCCGCGCACGTTGTTGTTGGCAAATTATGGCGAAATGTCTGTGTCATTGCTGAAAGAAAAGCCGCCAGGGCGAAAAGAAATTGAAACGCGAACCATTAGCATTGATCATTTGAATGAGGTGATTGGTTTTATCACTAAGGTAATGGCGCGCGGCGAAAAGGTTTTCTGGGTATGTCCGCTGATAGAAGAATCTGAAAAGCTTGATCTTGCTGCAGCAACCGACCGGTTTGCTGATCTAGAAAAGCATTTTGGTGACAAGGCGATATTGACGCATGGAAAACAAAAATCGCAGGAAAAAGAAGGCGCGATGCATCGTTTCGCAAAAGGTGAAGCAATGCTTTTAGTGTCAACAACCGTGATTGAGGTGGGCGTTGATGTACCCGAAGCAACCGTTATGATTGTCGAACATGCAGAACGTTTTGGATTGGCGCAGTTACATCAATTACGCGGGCGCATCGGACGCGGCAAATTAGAGGGTACGTGCTTGTTGCTATATGGCGAGAACTTATCGTTTGTGGCACGGCAACGGCTGCAGATGATGAAAAAAACAAATGATGGATTTGAATTGGCAGAAGCTGATCTGCGCTTGCGTGGAGGAGGGGAGACCTTGGGCCTTCGTCAAAGCGGATTGCCAAAATTCAAATTTGTTGATTTTGCATCCGAAGACCCTGAGGTGTATCAGTGTTACCAAAATCTATATGAAGTAGCGAATGAGGATGCAAAGGCTTTGTTGGCTGGGGATGCGACGTTAACGTCTGAACGCGGTGAGGCGGCACGGTTGTTATTGCGGTTATTTAATTTAGATGAAGCGGAGCGGTTGAAGCGAGCGGGTTAAGATGTATGTATAAATTTACACATAAAAGATCGTTATGTAAATTTACTTATTAGCGCTCTTAACTAGACCTATCAATTGCAAAAGGTCCAAAGGCCTGACATGTTGGCATTACTTCAATGCGATTAATGTTAATGTGCGCTGGCCTGGTTAAACACCAAAATACAGTTTCAGCAATATCATCTGAACTGATAGGTTCAGTGCCTGCATAAAGATTTTTTGCTTTTTCCATATCACCTTTAAACCTGACAACTGAGAATTCAGTTTCAGCTAAACCTGGTTCAACATTGGTAACGCGTATGGCTGTGCCAAAAAGGTCGGCCCTTAAATTGAGTGAAAATTGTTTAACAAATGCTTTTGTTGCACCATAGACATTGCCGCCAGGGTAGGGGTAGCTTCCAGCGATGGAGCCAATATTAATAATATGACCGTTATTGTTAGCAACCATGATTGGTAAAATAGCATGTGTGCAGTGCAAAACACCTTTGATATTGGTATCGACGACCTGTGACCAATCATCCATTGCGCTATTTTGTGCAAGCTCCATCCCTAAAGCAAGGCCAGCATTGTTAACAAGAACTGTTATGGGGGTAAATGCGGCAGGCAGTTCTGCAATGACTTTTTGTACGGCATCCTTTTGTGTTACGTCGAGCTCTGCAATATGTATATTATCACTCCCTAATTCATTTTGCAGTTCTACAAGTTTTTCATATCGTCTACCTGTCAAAATCAGCTTTGCTCCATGTGAGGCTAGCAGCTTAGCGCATGCTTTGCCGAACCCAGATGTTGCACCGGTGATAAAGATAACGTGATTGCTTAGTGTTGAGCTGTTCATGAATGCCTCGATGCGATTTTCTAGTCTTTTTTAGATTATGTAGTTTTTCAAGAAAGATAAAGGGGGAGATTTGAAAAAGGTTTAGGTTATATGAAGGGATATATCCAACACATCTGGCATTTTATGAGTAAATGATATATAGTTTATGGATGAAAGATGTAATATTCGCATATTTTTTAAATAAATTTTTAACGTAGTATCGATCCTTATATATGGCACAAAAAACAACAAATAAATCGGCACGACATAGTGCACGAATTGCGCTTGTTCAGGCGCTTTATCAGTATGAACAAACAAAAGCAAATACAACAGCAATCGCACGTGAGTTTATTGACCATCGTTTTGATAAAACGGATCAGGAATCAAGCTATTTTTCCCCAGATCAGTCTTATTTTCAAAAATTAATAGAAGCTATTCCATTAAAGATTACAGAAATAGATGAAGAAATTCAAAAATATCTTCAAGAAAATTGGAAGATGGATCGTTTGGCTGCTGTTGTACGATCATTGTTAAGGTCTGCATGTTATGAGTTGATGTTCGAACCATTAGTACCGACGCCTGTTGTGTTGAATGAGTATATAGAAGTTGCACGTGAATTTTTAGATGAACGTGAAGTTAAGTTTGTGAATGGTATTTTGGATAATATAGCGAAGAGCGTGCGTACTTAAGTAAACGCCATTAAAACATAATCTTTGTAGGGAAAATTTCATTGAACGCAAAAAAAATCATCATCATTGTTGGTATTGTTTTGGCGCTCATTGGTTCTGTTGTTGGTGGAATATGGGCTTTTAATAATTTACGAAGCCCTGAAATATTTGAATTTGCACCTGATCCTGGTGATAACCCAAAAGCACAGAAAAAAGGTGGCAATAAAGAGTCATCAGAATCTGACATTAAGGATGAAACCCAGAAACGCGAAGATGCATTGAAGCTTTTTCTCGAATTCCCTTATTTTCGTTTGCCATTGATTATTGTTCCTATTGTGCGCGATGGCCATGTACATGCATACCTACATTTACGTATTGCCATGAAGGCAAATGGACGTGAGGGCTTTAGGCGAGCAAAAGTATTGCTACCTAGACTTGTAGACGGTATCTATAGTGATTTGTATAAATCTTTTGAGAATCTATGGAATACACGTTCCGATCCTAAAGTTTCTGTTATTAAAGAACGTATTTTTTATGCCACTGAGAAAGTACTTGGTCATAAACATATAGAAACAATTTATATCAGAGAAATTATTTTTAAACGGACTGTAATGCAGTAAATGGTTGTGTGCGCCAGCTTTGCAACATTAATATAGCCCACAATCTCGCTTGATCATTTATTGCACCTGATTTGTGTAGCTGCCAAGAACGTCGCACCAAATCTGCATCACATACGTCTTTTAAGGATGGATCAAACAATAAATCTTCAGCCCAATTCACTAGATCACCACGTAGCCATTCATGGAGAGGCACACCAAAACCCATCTTCGGACGATCAAACATCTTTTTAGGAATGTAATCTTCAAGAATACTTTTTAATGGTATTTTACCATTATTCCCGTTGGATACTTTCCATTTTGTGGGCATACGCCATGCCATTTCAATAAGACGATGATCAAGTAATGGAACACGTCCTTCAAGACTGACAGCCATCGATGCGCGATCAACTTTTGTTAAAATATCGTCTGGTAAGTATGTGTTCGTATCGATTAACTGCATTTGTTCCATGACGTCTAGGTTCTTATTGTTTGTGAAATAGGAATCTAGAGGCATATCAGAATAACTAGGTCGTAAGGTGGCTTGATTATGCCATAACCCAATAAAGGCCTGATAACAGTCTTGCATGGAATCAGATTTTAACAAATTACCCAATGTATTGAGACGTTGCCCGAAATTTTGCACACGGAAGGATGGCGGCATGATTTTCACAAGACGATCGAGCATATGCGGGGAAAGGTTTGAGATAAGGTTGCCAATGCTACCTGAGAAGGGAATACGATTTTTCATTGCCCATAACTGGTTCAATAAGAAATATCGTTTATATCCACCAAAAACTTCATCGCCACCATCGCCTGATAGCACGGCTTTTAACGTACCACGTGCTAATTTTGAAACGAGATATGTTGGAATTGCTGATGAGTCAGCAAAAGGTTCGTCATACATAGCAGTCAAATGCGGAATTACATCTTGTGTTTCTTTTATTGTGACATAGAGTTCGTGATGGTTCGTTCCAAGGTATGCTGCGATCTCTTTTGCACTTTCAGCCTCATTAAAGTGTTTTTCATGAAAACCAATGGTAAATGTAGAAATAGGACTGGTTGATTGGCTTTGCATCAACGCTGTTACAAGTGATGAGTCAATCCCTCCTGACAATAATGTTCCGACAGGAACATCTGCATGCATGCACCTACGTACTGAATCACGAAGTAATCCGTGGAATTCATCGCGGTGATCATTAAAGCTTCCTGTTAATTTAGTTTGACTGCTGACATCATCCATTGACCAGTATTTTTTTTGTGTAATTGTACCGCTGTTGAAAGTCAAAATTGTAGCGGGTTCAAGTTTGAATATGTCTTGATAAATGCTCATTGGAGCTGGTACGTAGCCATAACGAAGATAAGCCGACACTGCCTTTTGGTTCATTGATGGGCGGTCTGCGAATAATGGCATAAGTGCTTTTAACTCTGACGCAAAAGCAAGCCCTTCATCAAAACGCATCCAATACATCGGCTTAATGCCAACACGATCGCGTACTAAATGCAAGGTTTTCTCTTTATTATCATACACTGCAAAGGCAAACATACCGTTTAGTTGCTTAACGGCTTCTTCAACACCAAAGGTAGCAACTGATTCAAGAATCACTTCTGTGTCGGAGTGCCCACGTAAATTTATACCCTTAGCATTAAGGATTGGACGTAGTTCCTCATTACTATAGGTTTCACCGTTATACACAATTACATATCGACCACAGCCTGATACCATGGGTTGCGCGCCGGCTTTTGTAAGGTCAACAAGTGCTAAGCGTCTAAAGCCAAAGAACAGCCCAGGTGCACCGCTTGCATTTGTTTTATACATTCCTTCATCATCAGGGCCACGATGCGCAATTGAATCAACCATGCGTTGCAGTATTGATTGATCTGTGGAAATTGGTTTTTTTGAAATGATGCCTGCGAATCCGCACATAGTTTAGAGTCCTGTTTTTGTTTTAAAGAAAGACGAATTAAACACGATAATAATCACGATACCATTTTATGAAATTTGGCACGCCTTCGCTTATATTTGTTTTTGGTGTAAAGTTGTAGTCAGTCACGGTTTCGCTAATATCAGCAATTGTTCCTCGGACGTCACCTTTTTGCATAGGCTCAAATCGAATTTTTGCTTTTTTGCCAAGTGTTGATTCAATTGTTTGGATATATTCCATCAACGTTTCAGATTTGTCATTGCCAAGATTATAAATCTTATGTGTGCCTGGTTTTCTATCTGCTAAAACGCATGCGATTGTTCCGTTTACAATATCATCCACGTAAGAAAAATTTCGATACATATCACCGTTATTGAACACGGGAATTTCTTCATCATTCAAAATAGCTTTTGTGAACATAAATAAAGCCATATCTGGGCGACCCCAAGGACCATATACTGTAAAATAGCGAATTCCCGTTAGGGGCAGCTTGAACATACGTGAGTAACTTTCAGACATTAATTCACATCCTTTTTTACTGGCCGCATATAAAGAGACAGGGTTGTCTGTTCGGTCATGAATTGAAAAAGGCATTTTTTCGTTGGCACCATAAACAGATGAAGTACTGGCATACATCATGTGCTTTAGGTTTGGCAAAGTTCTTGCTAATTCTAGAACGCATAATTGTCCCATTACATTTGTTTGCACGTAGATATATGGGTTAATGAGAGAGTAGCGAACGCCAGCTTGGGCTGCTAAGTGAATAATGTGAGTAATGTTGGGAAAATCATGTCCCAAAATCGTCATTGCATCTTTATCAGAAACATCTGCTTTCCGGAAAGTAAAATTAGGATATTCCTTTAGCATGTCGAGACGTGCTTGTTTTAAGGATACATCGTAATAATCACTTATGTTATCGACGCCAAGGACTGAATGGCCGCTTTCAAGGAGTTTTCTGCACATATGAAAGCCAATAAACCCAGCACAACCGGTAACAAAGATCATATTCCCTCCTTTTTTGATTTTTTTGCAATTTTAAGTTTAAACCATAGCATGAAATATCTATGTGATGGGAGAGTGTTTTTAAAAACGAGAGCCAGCAGCGGGATTAAAATTAAAATATAAATCTTTAATGAACATCTCAGGCGCAAGCAGCGGGGTATCAAGTGGGCATCATTTTACGGATAGGCTTACTTATGAAGGCAATTCGCCCCAAGCGGCGGGGAATTTAACCCATCGGGGATTAATAAATTGTTAATTGTTTGTGTGATATTAATATATATAAATAATTGTGTCTGTTTTGAGGGTTTGTAGAATGTTTAAGTTGAAATTAATTGGGCTTTGTTCAGTATTGCCATTTTTACTCACTGGTTGTGCTGACGTTGAAAAAACGAGTAATACCCCACGATCGTCAAATCAACATGAAGTGTCAACAAGTCATAATCAACAAATTAAAGATATGATAAAGGAAATGATTGGCGATAATGATAAGTTTATGAAAACGCATGAAAAATCATATTTTGAACCATTTATAGATCATCAAACACCAAGAGCAACTGTAGTTGCATGCTCAGATTCTCGTTTTCACACCCATGCAATTGATCAAACACCTGACAACGATATATTCTTTGTTCGTAATATAGGTAATCAATTGGCAACAGGTGAAGGTTCAATTCAATATGGTGTTGAACATTTGAAGACACCACTTTTGATGTTTATTGGTCATACAGCGTGCGGAGCAGTAAAGGCAGCATCCTCTGATTATTCTGCTCTTGAAACGCCTATACAGTTGGAATTGGATCACTTGCAATTAGTTAAGAAAGAAAAACCAACAGAGGCTGAATTAAAAGATAATGTTATCTTAAATGTTCACAATCAAGTTGCAAAAGCAATGATTAAGTTTAAAGAGCGTGTTCAATCAGGCAGTGTTAAAATTGTGGGTGCTGTTTATGACTTCCAAAATAAATTTGGTCAAGGGTATGGAAAACTTGTAATCATTAATGTGAATAACATGAAAGATGAAAAAGAAATAAATAGTTTTAAGAATGTAATTCTTAAATAAAAAATTAAATTTCATATGAGAGATCTATATTGCATTGCACTGAATGCTTTTAGATCTCTGATATTTTTACTACCTTATGCATTAATGTCGGCATTCCGTATTTTGATAAATCACTAGGTGCAACCCATAACCCTGAAAGTGGCTCTATTGTTTCAGCGCGCACAATGGTTAATTCTAAATCAAAGTGACTGAATACATGCTTGATTGGCTTAACGTATTGTTCTAGAACAATCAAATCTGGCAAATCGACGGGGTCAAAATCGAAACATGTCGTTGGAAATATAAACATGTTTGAAAACAGGCCTTTATCAGGGCGTTTCATCAGTAATACGTGACCATCTTGGTTTGTTATGACATAGGCCGTTGCAACACGTTTTGGTTTTGTTACTTTTGCGAGTAGTATTGGGTACTGATCAACGGATTGCGTTTGATGCGCTTGGCAATCATGTGAGACCGGGCACTCACCACATAATGGATTCTTTGGCTTGCAGACAAGTGCGCCAAGTTCCATCAATGCTTGTGCGCTGTGTGTATTGTCTGCATCACCTGCAAAAATATGAACAGCCTCTTGTGATTGTTCTTGCAGCTTTGTGCCCTTAGGTTCTGCAATTGCAAATAAACGTGACATCACGCGCATGACATTACCATCAACTGGCATCGTGGGGTGGTCAAATGCGATGGCTGAAATAGATGCGCTAGTATAGGGCCCAATACCTGCTAGAGTTTTCAACGTTTCAATATCTTGTGGGAATAATCCTAAATCGCAAATTTGTGTGGCTGATCTGTGTAAATTTTTTGCACGTGAATAATAACCAAGCCCTTGCCATAAAGCGTACACGTCATCGAGTGGTGCAGTTGCAAGCTCTTCAATCGTTGGAAAGCGTACTATAAATCGTTCGAAGTATGGAATAACTGTTTGTACAGTTGTCTGTTGCAGCATAAATTCACTGACGAGAACATGATATGGATTTGGTGTTTCGCCAATCTCAGCACGCCAAGGCATTTGCCGTTTGATCGTGAAATACCAATCTAAAAGTCTCTCCCTTAACGTGGACTTAAGTGGACATGTGACATCAGAATTGACAAAAACAGGTAAAGACGGCATAAGTTGACTTATGATAAACAAAAACTCTACACCAGGCATAGCCGATCGTACGCCAAAACGCCACGGAATTAATAAAATTTCTGTGATGACAAAGGCACTTTTGAAACCTCTTATTGATCGTTATGGGGCAGCATATGTGCAGGTATTATTGGATTGGGCAAACATTGTAGGTCCGCGCTTTGCTGAATTATCGCACGTAATACATCTGAAATTTCCGGCAAATAAAAAGACTGAGGGTGTTCTGCAGATTCGCTGTATATCGGCAGCTATTCCTTTGCTGCAAGCACAATCACCGCAAATCATTGATCGAATTAATCGTTATTTTGGCTATAACGCTGTCGCACAACTTCGATTTCAGGCTGGCTTAGTTATTAAAAAACTTCCTGGCAAAGCTATAGTTCAAAAACCGCTTCCACCTGAAACACAAACAAAAATAGAATCTATAACAAGTGGGGTTTCAAACGATACCTTGCGTGAAGCTTTGCAACGTTTAGGTGCAGGCATTTATCAAGAAGAGGAACTAAATCGTGCTAAAAAAGGCTGACCTGATTTCTGTTTTTGAGAAAGCATGCAAACCAAAAAAGGCTTTTCGCATCGGTGTTGAGCATGAACAGTTTGTGTTGCGCGCTGATAACACGCGCGTGCCATATGCTGGGAAAAGTGGTATTAAAGAACTTTTGACGTTCTTTAAGCAATTTGGCTATGATAAATCGCTTCATGAAAATGGCAAGTTGATAGGATTGCATGATCCTATTAAGAATCAATCCATCAGTTTAGAGCCTGGCGGCCAGTTTGAACTTGCCGGTGCACCGTTAAGGACGCTGGATGAGGTTCGTGCAGAATTAACCCTGCATCATGAACGTTTGACTGCCGCATCAAAAGCACTTGGAGTGTCATTCTTAGCAAAAGGCTTTGATCCTTATAATACCCGCGATTCTATCCCTTGGATGCCCAAGGAACGTTATGCGATTATGCGTCGCTATATGCCAACTGTTGGCACGATGGGGATAGACATGATGACACGGACATGTACGGTGCAGGTGAATCTTGATTATTCATCCGAACCTGATATGGTTCGCAAGATGCGTGTGGGTATGGCGCTTCAGCCATTGGTGGCAGCATATTTTGCGAACTCAACGTTAGTTGAAGGAAAAGACTCTGGATACAAGCAGTATCGAAATTTGATTTGGCAAAATACGGATCCTGATCGATCTGGTATACTGCCTTTTGTGTTTGATGATGATTTTGGTTTTGAACGTTATGTGGATTACTTGCTTGATATCCCTATGTATTTTATTAAGCGTGATGGCCAGTATTTTGATATGACTGGCCAATCATTCATCCATTTTATGAATGGAGTTTTGCCTGGATTTGAAGGTGACTTTGCAACATTAGCTGATTTTGAAGATCAAATATCGATCGCTTTTCCAGAAGTTAGACTTAAACGCTTTATTGAACTCCGCGGCGCTGATAGTGGTGATATTGAACATATGATGGCTGTAACATCATTTTGGGTTGGGTTGTTATATAATAAGGCCTCACTTGATGCGGCTTTTGATATAGTGAAACAGTGGAGTTATGCAGATGTGCTTGGTGTGTACAAGCGTATTCCGCAAGAGGGTGCTGATGCTGTATTGTGTGGTGAGACCGTGGCGTCTTGGATGCAAAAGTTTATGGAAGTGATATCTCGTGGGCCAGATTTATAATATCCCATTTGGCATGTGTTTTTTAAAGACATTAGCTAGCTTCTTAAAAAGTGATTTTAATGCTAATTCACCTTTTGCACGTGCATCTACACATATATGGTTGCCAACTAATCGTAGTGTGATTGGTCTTAAGGAATCTTTGATCAATGAAGCTGGCAATACTTTTGTCTTGCCAACATTATATTCATTGACTGATCTTGAATCTGAAAATCCATTTGCATTAAAAGCCATTGATGATTTACCAGAGGCTATCGGAGCATTTGAACGCTTAGCATTAGTGATGGATTTTTTGCCTGCAACGATGCATGTAAAGAAAGCGTTTTCCATTGCTGAGTATTTGATTGCGTTACATGATGAATGCATTATTAGTGAAGTGTCGGTTGAACTACTTGAATCACAGTATGATGCTAAGCTTTATGAAAATGCACCGGCGCATGTACAAGATGCTTTTCAGAACCTTAGAATACTAACGCATCATTTGCCTAATGTGCTGGAAAAACGGGGGCTCGTCACGGAATCATGGCGTCGCCAACAAGCAATGCGTATTTTAGCTGAAGATTTGACGCAAAACCCACCATCTCACCCCATTTTGATGGCAGGTACTACTGGTACAGTTCCAGCGACACGGACACTGCTTAAGACTGTGTATGATTTACCGATTGGGATTATTGTGTTGCCAGGTTTGGAAAACTCTTTTGATTCGGCGCGCGTTTCGGCCATGCGTTCGCATCCACAACATACTTTGTTTGATTTATGTTCCTATTTGGGGGTGGATCCAGGTGCTGTGCCAGACATTACTTATTCTCCAAGTGATTTTGCCAAAGACCGCCGTCATGATGTGATGGCATTATTTAAAAAGCCACCATTTGATAAACGAGAAGAATCTAGTGCAACTCCGATCTCGATTGAATGCGCAAGCCAGGCAGAAGAAGCACGTGTTATAACGGCAATTGTGCGTGAAAAACTTTTTGAAACGAATAATTCAATAGCCATTGTAACACCAAACCAAACCCTTATGCGTCGCTTAAGGGCAGAGCTTTCTTTGCATGGCATCACACCAAACGATTCTGCCGGCATTCCTTTAAAAGATGCGCCAGTTGGTAGTTTCTTTATTAATTTTGCGAATTTTTTGCAAAACCCAGCGTGTGCAACTTTTATTCATTTAGCAAAACACCCGTTATGTGCAAAGGCTAATCGTGCTGAACATCTGTTGTATTTACGTGGGTATGAGGTTTTGCTACGTAAGAAGCAAAAACCATGGAACTCAGATGCCGGCAGCCCACTGATTGCTCAGCTGAACGTATTGCTAAAACAACGCGCAGAATGTCAGTCGTTTTATGATTTTATCCGATTCTTTAAAAATGCAGCAAATGATCTTGCTACAGGTGCTTTGTTTGAAAGTAATGATGGAGAGTCAGCCGCTACTTTTTTCGATGTACTTGTTAAAATGCCGCCATTCATTCGTCGTGATTTTGAAGACGCAGTGTTAACCTTGATGTCAATGGCACCACCTGTGCATACACATGAAGGACTTGGTTCGCGTGTTCGTATTCTTGGTACGTTGGAAGCGCGTCTTAACACAGCGGATGTTGTAATTTGCGCCAGTTTGAATGAGGGTAATTGGCCAAAAACACCAGAGAATGACCCATTGTTATCCGATAGCTTTAGGATTCACATTGGTTTACCCTCTCAAAAACGCCGTCAGGGTTTAGCTGCACATGATTTTTGCACATCTTTTTATGCAAAATATTTATATATGACACGCCCTGTTCGTGAGGGCGGCGAAGTTGGGCTTCAAAGCCGCCTTTGGACACGACTAATAGGACGTTATGGTATCTCAGTTTCGTCTTATCGCATGATCGCTAATTATCATTTAGAGACATCTGCGGCGCCAAGAATGCCGCCTATGCCAGCACCATTAAAAGTACACCGCCCAGTAATCTACTATGCGAGTCATGTGGAGCAACTTATGCGAGATCCGTATGCGTACTACACGCGGCATGTATTGCGATTGGATCCACTACCGGTACTGGATGAAGCGTTATCGGCAAAAGATAAAGGGCAAATGTTTCACGACATTTTGGATAAATATGTAAAGGAAGTGCCTGAACCTTCCTTTGAAAAGTTGCTGGATTTTTCAAAACCATTTTTCGATAGTTTAGAGGAAAAGGGAAGGGGAATCGTTCAGACGTTTTGGTGGTATCGTTTTAAACGTATCGCCGAGTGGTGGCATGGTAAGTTGGATGTTGAATTGGTGAGCCACCGTACAACGGAGACTGCCGGTGAAACAACTTTGTTGCTTGATGGAACATCCGTTGCGCTAAAAAGTCGTGCTGACCGCATTGAAAGTCCATTGGGAGAGACGGCGCTACGAATTATTGATTATAAAACGGGCGCATTGCCTACACGAAAATCTGTTGCAGATGGATCTTCTCCGCAATTGCTCGTTGAGGCTGTTATTGCGCACAACCAAGGATTTGGTGATGCTTTTCTGACTGATGGTGTATTTCAGCTGGAATATTGGCGCCTTACTGGTGGTGATCCTGCGGGTGAATGTTTGATATTCACCAGTTCTTATGAGGATCGTTTGAAAACTGAGGTATCTATTAAGCGTATGCTGACTCATTATTTACGCGACAGTAGCCCATATTTGGCGACTGGATCATTTGCTGATATCGGCTTCTTTGCTCGAATGGAAGAGTGGGAAACTCAATTATCTTGAGAACGACAGCTCCTTGCATTAACACCTTATTAATTTTTTTATCTCAAACTGATAATAGAATAAACATGTGTTAATGAGTCCTTTATGTTAAATAACAGATTAAGCATTTTAATGCAGCAGCGTGCCCAGTGGCTGAGTGCAAAAACACAGCTTACTGTAGAAAACATTGCAAACTCTGATATGAAAAGTGCTAAACGTAAAGAAATTTCGCCATTTGTATCTATATTACAGCGTTCAAATTATGCGCGCACAAACACTGGAAAGTTACTGAATGATGTTAAAAATTTTAGAATCAAAAAAGAAGACATTATTACAACAAAAGAGGAAATTTCGCGTGAACAGGAAATGATGCTTCTTACACGTGCGACAGCTGACCACGATGGCTTGATGAGTATTATTAAGAAATTTCATCAAATGTACAGAGCAGTTCTGTCAAAGAGCTAGTAATGAATTCATTATTAAAGGTTACACGGTATGTCATACAATTCAGGTAGTTCAGGAATCTCAGCGTTAACAAAATCGCTACATATCTCAACAGCGGCTATTATTGCACAAAATCAACGTGTCCTAGTTCTTTCTCAAAATATTGCAAACGCTGAAGTGAAGGCTATGCCTGGGCAGGAAGTATATAAACGACAGTTAGTTAGTTTCCATAATGTGTTTGATCGTGGGATCAGAGCGCCGCTTTTGCGCGTCAAAAAAATAATTCATGTAAATGATGAGCCTATTAAAAACTATAGTCCTGGGGATCCCATGGCTGATAAAGAAGGTTTTACACATCAGCCTAATATTAAACCAATAAATGAAATGGCCGACGTTCGTGAAGCAAGCCGCAGCCATGAATCAAACTTACGCGCATTTGAACGTATCTTGATGATGCTTCAAAATACTGTTGGTTTATTGAAAGGATAATTATTAATGTCAGTATCGGGTGCAAATTTACCGTATAATAATATGAATCAAAGTCCTGTGTTTAGCACGACAGGAAAAGATATGAACATTATTATTGGGAAAGAAAAGCAAGGGCAGCCAAGTGAATTTAAGTCATTCTTAGAGAATTCTGCATCAAGTTTCTTAAAAGAAACAAAAGAAGTTGAACAAAAGGTTACACAATTTTCTGAAGGAAAGCTCGATATAGAGGCTGTTGCTTCTGAAGTTGCTGCAATGAGTGTCAAGATTGAGGCGGCTAAGCGAACGGCAGAAGAACTTAAAACAGGCATACATTCTTTGCTTAATATGCAAATGTAAATGCAGTTGTGTTTGAAATATGATCAAAACATAGGATTTTCCAAGTTTTTTGGATGCGATATATTTTTCTTGCTCAATTGATTTGCATTTTGTAAAATTAAAACTTGAAAACTATCCTTAAAAACTCATCTCTTTTTATCATATTTTTCTTGCGTAGTGGAGTTTCATTTTATAGAATTTAAACTTGAAAATCGATGTTGAAAACCGTTCTTTTAAACCATTTCAAAAAATGTAAGAATTTTGGGCTAAATGGGTTGTTGTTTTTTATGTCTAAATAAAATGATTCGTGTTAATTTTTTAATTTTTATAGTAGTGAGTAGTTAGTTTTATGGAAAAAATTCCAATGACCGAAGGTGGCTTTGTAGCCTTACGAGACGAATTGCATCATTTAAAGGGGACAGAGCGTCCTTCTGTGATAAAAGCAATTTCTGACGCACGTGAACATGGTGATTTAGGTGAGAATGCTGAATACCATGCGGCTAAAGAGAAGCAAAGCTTTATTGAAGGTCGTATTGCTGAATTAGAAGATAAAGTTAGTCGTGCTGAAGTAATTGATCTTTCTAAGATTTCAGGAGACGATATTAAGTTTGGTGCGACAATTCAGCTGATCGATGATGATACGGATGAAATGCATACATATCAGATTGTAGGTAGTGATGAGGCTGATGTAAAAAAGGGACTTCTTTCAATTACATCGCCATTGGCGCGCGCATTAATTGGTAAAAAAGTTGATGATAGTATTGAAGTAATCACACCTAATGGTGGTAAAGCTTACACGATTCAAGAGGTACGATACGTATAATGAGTGCCCCCTTGAAACTTGATCCAGTAGATACACAAACAGCTGAACTTGACGAACTTCGTGGTCAGTCTTATCAAACACGGCGTGCGACGGTGCCAGCACTTGAAGAGATGTTGTACAAACCGCAGCCTGTACTTGATCATGGTTTCGTGCGCGTAGTTGATTATATGGGTGATGATAGTGCGATTGTGCAGGCCGCCCGGGTTTCCTATGGTAAGGGAACAAAACAAGTTTCTGAAGACCGTGGTTTGATCCGTTATTTGATGCGTCACTGGCATTCCACTCCATTTGAAATGTGCGAAATAAAATTGCATGTTAAGTTGCCTATGTTTGTTGCACGTCAATGGATTCGTCATCGTACAGCAAACGTTAATGAGTATTCTGCGCGTTATTCTATTTTAGATCGTGAATTTTACGTGCCTGCAGCTGAGCATTTATCTGCGCAATCGACGTCTAACCGACAAGGACGTGCAGGTGTTCTTGAAGGCGAGCATGCACAAAATGTGCTCAACATGCTTAAAGAAGATGCAACGCGTTGTTATGACAACTATATGTGGATGCTTAACGAAGATGAGTCTCAAGGAGATCATCCTGGTATGGCGCGTGAACTTGCTCGTATGAATCTACCGGTAAATTTTTATACACAATGGTATTGGAAAGTTGACTTGCATAACTTGATGCACTTTTTGCGCCTTCGTGCTGATCCACATGCGCAATATGAAATTCGTGTATATGCTGATGCTATTTTAAATATAATGAAGGCTTGGGTTCCTTTAGCGTTTGATGCATTTGAGGAATATCGCTTAGGTGCTGCGCAATTGTCAGCAACAGGTGTTCGTCTTGTACAACGTCGTTTGGCTGGTGAGAAGATTACCTTTGAGCAGAGCGGATTATCCAAGCGTGAATGGGTTGAGTTGTGCGAACTGTTTGATGTTACTCAATAGAATACAACGTAAAAGTAAAACATGAAAAATACATCCACTAAGGACGTTTTGCCATTAAAAAAGCCTGATTGGATTCGGGTAAAGGCGCCTGTTTCAAAGGAATATCATGAAACAGCTGCTCTGATGCGCTCGCTTAACCTAAAAACGGTGTGTGAAGAGGCTGCTTGCCCAAATGTGGGTGAATGTTGGTCAAAAAGACATGCGACAATGATGATCTTGGGTGATGTGTGCACGCGTGCATGTGCGTTCTGTAATGTTAAAACAGGGCGGCCAGACTTGCTTGATCCGCATGAGCCGGAGCGCGTTGGTAAAGGCGTTGCTGGGCTTGGTCTTAGCCATGTGGTTATTACATCTGTTGACCGTGATGATCTTGACGATGGCGGCGCCAATCATTTCGCCGAAGTTATTCGCCAGATTCGATTGCAATCTCCGGGAACGACAATTGAGATTCTAACCCCAGATTTCTTGCGAAAAGAAGGTGCACTTGAAATTGTTGTAAAAGCGCGTCCTGATGTTTATAACCACAATCTTGAAACAGTGCCACGCCTGTATCCATCCGTTAGGCCGGGCGCCCGTTATTTCCATTCATTGCGACTTTTGAATCGCGTAAAAGAGCTTGATCCAACGATCTTTACAAAATCAGGCATTATGGTGGGTCTTGGTGAAGAACGCACAGAGGTTTTGCAAGTCATGGATGACTTGCGTGCAGCTGATGTTGACTTTATGACGATTGGGCAGTACCTTCAGCCAACCCCTAAGCACCATGATGTGATGGAATATGCAACACTTGAACAGTTTGATGACTATGCCAAAATGGGCCGTGGCAAAGGATTCTTGCTAGTAGCTGCCTCACCTTTAACGCGATCATCCTATCATGCGGGTGATGATTTTGAACGTTTGCGTGCTGCGCGTCTTGATCAGACATCTAAAGTTAGCCCTTCAAAGGTTGATAATGCCAACGCATAGTGAAAAACGAATTGTTCCCTATACACCAGAGCAAATGTATTCTCTTGTTGCTGATGTCGCAGCTTATTCTGATTTTTTGCCGTGGGTGACTTCTTCGGTTGTATACAATCACTCAGCTACTGGATTTGAGGCTGATCTTTCAATTGGTGCCTCTTTTATCACTCATGCATATTCGTCGAAGGTTATGTTGCAGCCAGAGAATTATCGTATTGATGTTACCCATACAAAAGGGCCATTCCATCATCTGAATAATCACTGGATTTTTCATAATCGTGAAGAGGGTGCGGAAATTGAGTTCTTTCTTGATTTTGAATTGAGCAATCCATTTTTAAAACCAGTATTGCAACCTTTCTTGAATCAAGCTGCAGGTATGATGGTCAGTGCATTTGAAACACGTGCACAGCACTTGTTTGGAAAGACTTGTAATAGGTAAGGTAAACTTGATAAAATCAAATAGCGTTCACTATTGATTCTCATCTTCCTCTTTTGATAAAGCGACACTTATGACAAATGAATTTTTCCTCCAAGCCTTTGTGACTCTCCTTGTTATTGTTAATCCTTTTTCAGTTGTGCCTATATTTGTGTCTTTGACGCAAAATGATTCTGCTTCCGTGAAGAAAAAGATTGTGAAAAAAGCTTGCTTAATTTCGATTACATTACTTTTAACCTTTGCATTCGCAGGTGATAAGTTGCTTGATTTAATGCGTATTTCGCCAGAGGCGTTCCGTATTACGGGTGGTTTATTGCTCCTTCTTGCTGCTATTAAGATGGTTTTGTCTAAAGGAGGTTGTTCAGGTGATTCGCCAAATGGTGACGTAAGAATTGATGCAAACAAACGTGAAGACGTTTCTGTTTACCCGCTTTCCATCCCATTGCTTGCTGGACCTGGAGCGTTGACAACAGTTGTTCTTTTGATGAGAGAGGCCACAGAATTGAATTTTCAATCAGTGGTTGGGGTTGTCGGTGTAGTTTTTTTGGTTATTACTATTGCATGGGGAAGTTTGTTACTTGGTGATCGTTTAATGCGTATATTAGGTGTTACAGGAACCAATGTCTTAACACGTGTATTTGGTATTATTTTAGCAGCCGTATCTATTGATGGCATCTTAAAAGGTTTAATTGCTGTGTTTAAGCTTGCGAAAGTATAAATTTGATGGCTAAAGCAACACATCGATTTGTCTGTCAAGATTGCGGATCCTATTATTCAAAATGGGCAGGTCGATGTGAGGGATGTGGTTCGTGGAATCGCATGGTTGAAGAAGTTCTTAATACGAAAACAGCGAAGGCTTCGCGCATATCACCCGATGAGTTTTTTGAAAATCTAGCGATTGAAGACCCTAATAAACACAATCAAACGCGTTTACCAAGCCATTTAACTGAGTTTGACCGTGTCTGCGGCGGCGGGTTAGTGCCAGGTTCGGTCCTGTTGATTGGCGGTGATCCTGGAATTGGCAAATCCACGTTGTTGCTGCAAATCGTATCAAAAATGGCAGCAGAGCGTTCATGCGTGTACATTTCGGGTGAGGAAGCAACATCACAAATTCGTTTGCGTGCGAATCGTTTGGGCTTAGCAAATACGCCGGTACATTTAGCAGCTGCAACACAATTGCCCGATATTATTGGGGCGCTTAATCGGATGCCAGCTCTGGATGTAGTCGTGATCGATTCCATACAAACTATTGCCAGTGATATGATTGAATCAGCCCCAGGTAGCGTATCGCAGGTACGTGCATGCGCGTTTGAATTAATTCAGCTCGCTAAGAAAAAAGGGTTTGTTCTGATTTTGGTGGGACATGTTACCAAAGAAGGTACGCTTGCAGGTCCGCGCGTGCTTGAGCATATGGTTGATACAGTTTTGTATTTCGAAGGTGACGGAGCATATGATTACCGTTTGTTACGATCAGTAAAGAATCGATTTGGGCCATCAAATGAAATTGGTGTTTTTGCGATGGAAGAGGGCGGTTTGCGTCCTATTGAGAATCCATCAGAATTGTTTTTATCACAACATGAAACGCCCGTTAGTGGGACGGCAATTTTTGCTGGTGTTGAAGGTACGCGCCCCTTATTGGTTGAAGTGCAAGCACTTGTGGCACCATCTGCGTATGCGTCCCCGAAGCGCACGACCGTGGGTTGGGATGTAAATCGTTTGGCAATGGTGGTGGCTGTGCTTGAGGCGCGCTGCGGGCTTAGCTTTGCAGGTAAGGATATCTATTTGAATGTGGTCGGCGGCCTTAAAGTGACAGAGCCTGCTGCGGATTTGGCCATGGCAGCGTCGTTGATTTCAGCGCTTAGCAATAATCCCATCTATGGTAAGTGTGTTTATTTTGGTGAGATTGGTTTAACAGGAGAAGTTCGGTCAGTGAGCCAGGCAGAATCACGTTTAAAAGAATCAGCGCGTTTAGGGTTTGAAACGGCTTATTGTGCGCCAACAACAGCGCGTTATGTGGATGTGATTCCACAGCATGATGTGCGGTTTGTGCTGGATTTGATTAAACTTTAGACGTAATAACGCAAATTTAGAATTTTGTATTATTTTTCTAAATTAAAATTATTTTTCATGTTGATTTGTGTTTTTTTTGTGCCTAAAAAGATTTAGTAACTGTTTTTTTTGAAGCACATAATCTATGACAAACTATTGGCAAATTTTTAAAGCAGAATTTAAAGAATGGTGGAAAGAATTTTTCTCACCTTTTTTTTCTAATTACATAGGTGGAATAAATGTACAAAAAGCAACTACCTTATTAATTTCCTTATTGGTAGCATTTTCTACGGCTTCTTTTATATGGTTTATACGTGTAGAGGATATACCCTACCCAATTGGTAATTTTAATATCCATATTATTTCATTTCTGGCGTTTATTTTCTTGATAATAGCTGTCTGCTTTTTATTTTTACCTGCTATTTTATATTTTCGTTTTCTATTAAGAAATTATAAAATTTATTTTTTAAAAGATAATTTTGATCAATTTTTATATTGGAATCTCTTGTTTAGTCCTGCTTATTTTTGTTATTTTCTGTTTATGTATTGGGAAATGAAAAATAACAATGCATTTTCTTGTTTTTTAACGTTTTTTTGTATTTTGTTTTTCTTTTTTAATATGTGTAGCATTATCTTATTAATTAGAAAGAAAATCAGAAAAGAAATAAATTTAATATCATTTAAAGAAATAGTATTTAACAACTTCTGGTCATTTATGGGGCTAATATGTGCCTTTTCTTTTTTCTCGTACGTAAGTTATACAAAATTGCAATATTTAGATAAAGAATTGACCTCGAATTGGATAACAATTATCTCTCTTTTTTCTTATCCTGTGTTACTTTTTATCACAACTTATAGATTTAATTCAAAAATACCTATTTTAAAGCACATTATAAATTGTGGTTTTATTTTTATAACATGTTTTGTTTTTTATTGCGGCCCAAATTTTATTAAAAGAAGTTTGTATGATCTTAAACTTGGAGGGGATTATCCAATTCAATTGGAAATATCACAGGATATTTTATGTCAAAAATATTCATTTCTTGTGAATGACCAAAATATGTGTATTAAAAATCCTAATAACCAAAACTCAAAAACATTAAAGGATCCTTCATTAGTTCTAAATCTAGGAGGAGAACTTTTTTTTATAAAAGAAAAATGTGAAAAAGAATTGGAAAATAAAGTAGAGAAAAATGATTTTCAAAAAAGCCAGTCGTTAAAAAAACGTTGTAAAATTCGTTCTATACATCATAAAGATGTTGTTATTTCGTACTAATTTTATCGCCTTTGAAATAAAGAATGTTAAGAATCTTAGCACTCTTTTTATTTAGGCATATTTAAAAATCTCTAAAACGCAAACGATCCAAAATGCTTTAGCCACGCTTCATCACCATCATATAATTGGCGAATATCGACAATACCATTTTTGATCATACATAAGCGCTCTAGCCCCATACCAAAGGCAAATCCTTGGTATTCTAAGGGATCAGCACCGCAGTTGGTTAGTACGTTAGGATGCACCATGCCACAGCCTAACAGTTCCAGCCAATCGCCACCCTTGCCGATGAGAAGTTTGCCATCTTTTTTTGTGCAGGCGATGTCTACTTCAGCGGAGGGTTCGGTGAATGGGAAAAAACTTGGACGAAACCGAACAGGAACATCAGCAACGCCAAATAGCGCACTGCAGAATTCACGAATGAGTCCTTTTAAATGCCCCATGTGAATATCTTTATCGAGGACTAAGCCTTCGATTTGATGGAACATGGGGGTGTGCGTCGCGTCTAAGTCATCGCTACGATATACACGTCCAACAGAAAGCAAACGAAGTGGTGGTTTTTGCGTTGCAAGTGATCGTATTTGTACGGTTGATGTGTGTGTGCGTAAAAGGTGTGTTGGATGCCCTTCGATAAAAAAAGTGTCATGATTTTGGCGGGCAGGGTGATGTGCTGGAATATTGAGTGCATCAAAGTTATGCCATTCATCGTCAACTTCGGGCCCTTCGGCAAATGTGAATCCACGCTTTTGAAAGAAGTCTGAAATTTCTTCTTTTAGTGCGGTAAGAGGGTGGATGCGACCAAGGGTGCCAGTTTGTGTGAATGGTGGAGAAGGTAGTGTAATATCAAGGGATTCTGAGCTAAGCTTTTGTTGTATAGCGTGTACTTCAAGAAATTGAAGTTGGTTTTGAAATGATTCAGTTAAAGAATCACGTATAGCATTAATCTCAGCACCCTTGGCTTTTTTTTCTTCGATTGATCGAAGCGACGCAAGCCCTTTAAGTGCTTGTGTAACTGCCCCACTTTTTCCTAAGAAAGCTGCTTTTAAGGCCTCTAGTTGGGATAAGTCAGTCGTTGCCGTTATTTGATTGAGCCAGATAGGGAGCTGTAATTGCACGGTGCGCGTTCCTATATTTAATTTGTGTTATAAAAAAAAGCCCCAACAATCGAATGTACGGGGCTTCCTCTGAGTAGCAATAATGTACCTATTGAAATAGGAATTATGCAGCTAAAGCTTTTTTCGCTTTATCAACAAGTGCTTTGAAAGCTTCTGGTTGGTTCATAGCCAAGTCAGCCATAATTTTACGGTCAACTTGAATACCAGCTTTGCTTAAACCATTAATGAAAACAGAATAATTCAAGCCCAATTCACGAACACCTGCATTGATACGTTGAATCCACAAACCGCGGAAATCACGTTTCTTATTACGACGGTCGCGGTAAGCATATTGTAATGCTTTCTCAACACGTTGTAATGCAATACGGAAACAGTTCTTTGAACGGCCGCGATAGCCTTTTGCCATCTTGATAATTTTTTTGTGACGAGCGTGTGACGTGACGCCTCTTTTTACGCGTGACATAGATTAGGTCTCCTTATACGTGTAAAAAGTAGGTTTTGACTTTTTTTGCATCACTAGGATGCATAATAGTCGTACCACGTGCATTACGAATCATTTTATTGCTACGCTTGCGCATACCATGACGTTTACCGGCTTGGCCCATTTTGACTTGGCCAGAACCTGTTAAGCGAAAACGCTTTTTAGCGCTGCTTTTGGTTTTCATTTTGGGCATTTTGTTCCTCTTAAGTTAGATTTAAAACATTTCGTAGATTAGGCATGCCCAGGCTTTTGATATCATTGGCTTTTAAAACCATTGATCCACCCTTGCCACGCTACGATTTCAAAGTAAGGAAAGTATAAAATTGTTTGCGGTGGAAGTCAAGGTGTTGTTACGACTTCGAACGCCGATCTTAGGCCTCAGCGGCAACTTTATAACGCTCAATCTTAGCGCCACACTGGGTCAGCTTTTGCTCTAGCTTTTCATAACCACGATCAAGATGATAAACGCGATTGAGTATTGTATCTCCTTTTGCAGCTAACCCTGCTAACACCAGTGAAACGGATGCGCGTAAATCAGTTGCCATGACTTCCGCGCCACTTAAGTATGGTACGCCGCGAACCAATGCGGATGAACCATGGACGGTGATATTTGCACCCATACGGCACAGCTCAGGCACATGCATAAAGCGATTTTCAAAAATAGTCTCAGTGATCATTGATGCACCATTTGATAGTGTCATCAGCGCCATCATCTGTGCCTGAATATCTGTTGCGAACCCTGGATATGGTTCAGTCATCACGTCAACGCCTTGGATAGGGCCAGAGCCTGCTTTTATCGTAAAGCCATCAGTTGTAGGCGTAATAAGGGCGCCGGCACATGTGAGTGCTTCGCTTACTGTTGGAATGAGGGCTAAATCTGTATTCGTAAGTGTTAGCTCGCCTTGGGTGATAATGGCTGCAATGGCATACGTTGCGGTTTCAATACGGTCTGCAATAACACTATAAGAAGTACCTTTTAGTTTCCCTACACCTTGAATTGTAATGCGGTCAGTTCCTGCACCTTCAATTAAGGCGCCCATGTTTTTTAAACAATTAGCAAGGTCAAGAATTTCAGGTTCACGTGCGGCATTAATAAGGACGGTTTCACCTTTGGCAAGCGTTGCTGCCATCATTAAATTCTCTGTTGCTGTAACAGAAATCACTGGCATGCTAATTGTTGCGCCGACCAAGCCATCAGGAGCCGATGCATTGATGTACCCTTCTGATAATTCAATCTGTGCACCTAGTTTTTGTAGGCCATGAATATGAATATCAACAGGACGAGTGCCAATGGCGCAGCCACCAGGTAATGATACGCGAGCTTTACCAAAACGTGCAACAAGTGGGCCTAAAACAAGGATTGATGCACGCATTTTACGTACTATGTCATAAGGTGCAGTTGTGCTTGTTATGTTTGATGCATTGATTTTAACTTCATTATTTTCTGATGAGATGACGCATCCGTGTTGCGATAATAATTCAATCATTAAACGGATATCGGCAAGATCAGGAACATTACATAAATGAAATGGCTCTTCTGTTAGTAAACCAGCAGTCAATAGCGGCAGTGCAGCATTTTTTGCACCACTAATATTTATTGAGCCATTTAAGGTGGCGCCGCCTCGGATAAGAATGCGATCCATTTTTTTCTTTCTTATGGGTTATTTGCAATTATAACTTACATTCTCATTTGTCATTCCCGCGTAGGCGTGAATCCAGTTAATCTGAGGTTATGATAGTATGCGTCGTTGCGTTAGTTGGATTGTTCTAGGTTCCCGCCTTAGCGGGAATAACTTTAAAAGATCTAATTAAAGGCGTGGTAATGTTACGCCCTTTTGTCCCATATATTTTCCACTACGATCCTTATATGATACTTCGCATTCGCGGTCTGCTTTGAAAAATAAGAACTGACAAACACCTTCGTTTGCATAGATTTTTGCGGGCAGGGGAGTTGTGTTTGAAAACTCCAGTGTCACATGGCCTTCCCATTCAGGTTCAAGCGGCGTTACGTTTACAATGATGCCACACCGTGCATAGGTGGATTTACCAAGACAAATAACAAGCACGTCACGTGGTATGCGAAAATATTCAATGGTTCGGCCAAGTGCAAAGCTATTCGGTGGAATAATACATACGTCAGTGTTGCGCTCGACAAAACTATCTTCTGCAAAGTTCTTTGGGTCAACAACAGCGCTGTTTACGTTCGTGAAAATCTTGAATTCAGGTGCCACACGTGCATCAAAGCCATACGATGATACACCGTACGAAATAATGCCATCACGCTTTTGACATTCAGTAAAAGGTTCAATCATGCCTTTTGCGGCTTGTTCACGGATCCAACGATCAGACTGTATTGTCAATGCAGGTTGCTTTCATAAAAAGTTTATTTTTTATTGATACCATGATTTGTTGTTAATCAGCAAGATTTCCGAGAAAGTGGACACAAACAATTATAACTGAATTGAAATAGTTCAACTTTACACTTGATGTTAGGGACCTCGTTTTTGATTCAATGTTTAGCACTACCTTTTTGCGATTTATTGATAGCCTCTCTCGACGACACTGTGATTTTAGAAAAAGGCTAAAATGCATTCTAAACACGGGAAAAATGACTCCAGTTGCATGTTTCTTTGTACAAGAGACCGTTATATGGTGATCTAGTAGCTCATGTATAAAAGTTCGCATGAAGATTCTATTGGCTTATAAAAAAGAAATAAAAAAAGACGCTCAGCCATTAGAGATATTTAACGTAGTAATTAATGGGATCAAGCATCAACTTTTTGTAACACGATCCATGATGGCGCGTGTGGATGAGTTGGCAGTAAAAATTGTGGAGTGTGATAATCGGTCTGTGCCGTCATCACTCGTATCAGGTTGCTGTTATCCGCAAGGTATTATGCAGCAACGGGTGTATTTACGTTTAGTTTCTGTTGTACAAAAATAATAAAAAACAACAAAATAATTGGAGTATGTTGAATGTCACATAACCTGCACGAAGATAAGTGCTTCACTATGGCAAGAAGTAGAAGAAAAAAAAGAAAGCAATATAGAGAGTATACGATTTCAGATGATTTTTTAACTCATACGAAGAAACATTATCTGATGGAAAAACTTGCGGTGATCTTAGGTGTACTTATAACTTATCTTGGTTGGTATTTTGTGTATTGCTAAATATGCGCGTGTTGAAAATATTTAGTAGTGAATTTATTTAATAAGCTTGAAAATATTCTTTCATTTTCCACATCTTTAATTTCCGTGTCTTCCTTTTGAGCAAATACGTGGCAACATACGTGCAAGGACATCATCATTAAGTAAAAGGCGATGATATAATGCGCCCAGAAAATGAAGACCAATAAGTATGGCAAGCGGAATGCCAACATAAACATGAACCAAATGGAAGATTTTTGAGAGTTCTTGATGCTTGCTAAAGATAATAGGTAAATCGATTATATTGAATAGTGTAATTGTTCGGCCACTAAGGTCTGACATAAGAAATCCCGAAAAAGCCATAGCTGCCATAAATACATACAATAAAATAGATGTTAATTTTGCTGTCATGCGAATAATGATCTTGTTCCACAATGTTATTGAGATATTTGACCTGTCTGATCTCTATCTGATTTTCTGCATCAAGATCACGATTGCATAAATCTAACGCTGGCTTGTTGCTTCCACTTTTATCAATGCGTATTTTGCTTAGCGTCCCGTCTTGTTTAAATGCTTTGCTGAACAAAGCTTTGCAGCAATTGCATCACGTTTTGCAGTAATAGAAAGTCAATCGTTTTTGCCTTTTTATCAACAGCGCGGTAGAGATAGAGGCATTTTTCGTTTAGTCTTATATACGTTTTTTTGCTCCGAGTTGCCTTTCGGGTCGTCCATCCTTCAATTGTTACCAATCGCTTTCTTGATGTTTCTAAATTTGGATTCAAAAGTAGGCGAATTATTATGCTTATCACCTCAACGATTGTCGTTTACATAGTCAATAATTAATCTTCATTCTTCTTTCAATTATTCAACTGATTCACTTTAATAAAAATATTCGAAATCTGCGACCCAGCCCCTGTTCTAAAATGAAGTGCAACACCCTAAGATGGTTAGTGACAAAACTGCCGTCATCGAGTGTTGCTTATGGAATATTACACGCATCTTATCAATGATGAAAGAGTGCGCATCAGCATTATGAACCAAGAAGGATTGAGTGTTCGTCAAATAGCGAGGAAACTGAATCGATCGCCATCTACGATCTCTCGTGAATTGAGACGCAACCAAGCACCGCCCGGGCACTACTGGCCAGATACAGCAGAGCATCTGTCGAAGGCGAGACGCAGGCGTGGCTGTAAATTGAATCATTTCAAAGCATTATCTTCTTTTGTGATTGAACGACTCACCTGTCATTTGTGGTCGCCTGAACAAATAGCGGCTTGTCTTAAATATCGTCAAGAGGAGCTGCCTTATGTGTGTCATGAAACAATCTACGCTTGGATTTACAGTGCTTCTCAGCGGGCTGGGAAGTGGTACAAATACCTAGCAAGACATAAAAGAAAACGTGGTTTACGCAAAAGCAGAGGTGCGAATGAAAGCCGTATTAAAGAGCGTGTATCGATTCACGAGCGTCCGAAGCTTATCAATAAAAACAACACCTTTGGGCACTGGGAGGCAGATCTTATGAGTTGTCAAAAGAACAAGCAATTTATGCTTGTTTTACGTGAACGCTTGACGATGTATGTCAAAAGCGTTCGCTTAAGCAACAAAACTGCGGAAGTCACCAATAGGGCAATCATTGATTTGATGGCAGACTTACCAGCACAAGCGCGGCAGTCCATTACGTATGACAACGGTACTGAGTTTGCTTTTCATGCAAAAGTTAAAGAAACCCTGAAAGGGATTCAAACCTATTTTTGAGACCCATACTCACCATGGCAAAAAGGACGTGTTGAAAATTCGAATGGACGCCTTCGAAAGGACTTCCCAAGAAAAATTGATCTGCAAAAACTAACAGATGACGATTTTAATGAGTCCATTGAAAACTACAATCTAACTCCACGAAAAGGCTTAAAATGGTTGACCCCTGACGAAGTCTTTCAAAAAAATGTTAACCGTGTTGCACTTCAAACTTGAATGGAGCAAGGCCATTTTTATAATAGGATAATTAATGATCTACTTGACTTCCACACATGTGGCGGATCCAAGATGGGTCGCTGGTTTTTTTCTCGCAATTACTTTTAGTAATATCCAAGAAAGCAACAAGCCAACAGGGATAATGCTGAAAGCGATTTGGTAGTTATAGCTTGAAATATTTCCATATGTTGATATAACTTCACATTTTGTGCTTTCTAAAATTATTCCTGATAATGGTTGGAAAATAATCCCACTAGACATAATAATACTATTAATAAAGCCAATAGCCGTGGCATTAGCATATGTCGGATTTAAATCTTTAATAAATGCAAAAGATAAAATACGTCCGCTACAACATACGCCAAACAAAAAAAGTAAGAAAAAAGTGAAATTTAAGGGTATATGGGGTATGTAAATGGCAATCAGAAAAACACATAAAGAAAGAAGAGAAGACCAAGAAATTACTCTAACATAATTATTAAGTTTACTAGCTAAGCATGCTGCGAATGGTGATCCTATAGCTAATCCCATGAAAAACAAAGTATTTGCAAAAGAAGATTCAATATTACTTATACAGTACGTTTGCTTTAAATAAGGAATGCTCCACAATTCAGCAAAAACAGATATGGGCAAATACATGAAGCAACCGCACAAACCCATTAGCCAGTTTTGAGGATTGGTAATAACGACTTTAAGAGTGTCAAAAAAAGTTATGTGAGTGTTGTGAGAGGGTATTTGAACAGTGTTTTTTTTATCTCGAATAATAAACCAAGAAGCTATAGTGATAATTAACCCTATTAAAGCCGTGATTAATATAGAATTCCGCCAACCACTTGTTTGTAAGCTGGAAGCCAAATAAACTCCACCCAGGCTTGAGCCCAAAGATCCTACTGCTGTAGTGATGGCCATCATAAAGCCAAATTTATGAGCAGGAAACCAATCTATAATTATTTTTGCGCAGCTTAAGAAGACACACGCGGAACCTGCTCCAATAATAAATCGAGCAATTTGTGCTACAAATATATTATCGGTTTGGGAAAAAATAAGGCTGCCTATTGCACATAATGCTGCAGAAAGTGTGATAACTTTGCGAGGACCTAACCAGTCCACAATTAGTCCGCATGGAATTTGAAACAATACATACGTATAGTAATAATATGAACTAACGAGACTTAATGTTGCTGTATCTACTTTGAATTCTCGCATTAGCTCATCTGCCATAATGCTTGGAGACACGCGTAATAAGTATTCGTAAAGATAAAATAATACTGCTATTCCCCAAACAGCCCATTTATATGAAACTCTAAATGAAAAATTAAAAAGAGATGGAGTTAGCAAAGAAATATTCCTCACAAAGTTAATACCATTATTCAACAAAATTAAGTCCTTATATTATTTATATATTCGCTCATTCAACATTGAAATGCACCACTAGGGAGCAACAAAAAACACCAAGTACATTTTAGATGATCTCTATCGTAAAAAGGAGATTATCAGGAACCGAGCAATCGGCATGCACTTGAGCTAAGATTAAAGAGATCAGATTTACGCACTTTTGAAAAGTGGAAAGTCAAAACGTTTTATAGCAAAAAAACTAGAGCCACACCATACCACCATTCTATAATAAATCAAATGAAATCTAGACGAACGCAATTATCGTTATCAACAGGCCTACGCAAAAAAGCTTGTTTGCAAGGATGGGGAGGTGGCGCCGAAGCTTCTATTTTCTTTTTTTTGTGCATACCTTAGGCAACATACGTGCAAGAACATCATCATTAAGCAAAAGACGATGATAGAGTGCACCCAGAAAATGAAGGCCAATGAGTATGGCAAGTGGAATGCCAACGTAAACATGAACCAAATGGAAGATTTTTGAGAGTTCTGGATGCTTGCTAAAGATAATTGGTAAATCGATTGTGTTGAATAGTGTAATTGTTCGGCCACTAAGCTCTGACATAAGAAATCCCGAAAAAGCCATAGCTGCCATAAAAACATACAATAAAATAGATGTTAATTTTGCTGTCATACGAATAATGGTGTTTCCGCGTGGTTCTGGTGCTGTTGTGAGAATGCGCGTGATGATGCGTGCAATGATAAAAATTAAGGCCATCACCCCGCATGATTTGTGCAACATCATCAATGTTTTCTTTGATTCTCCCCAAGGCATGTCTCCCATATAAAAACCAACGGCAAGAAGGGCAATGATTTGAAATGCCATAACCCAGTGAATGAATTTCATTAACGTCGAGTAGTGTTTGGGATTCATAATTTAAGATCCTTCAAAAAAATTAAAGATACCTCTCTTAGAATATATTTATAGATTAATTTTAGCAAAGTTAAAAAGAAATCTGTCTCATAAAAAACGCACTATTTATAGTGATATTTTCATTTGGTGTGTAAAAATACTTGGTTTCCTTTGATTTTTGCTTTAAAGTGAGCCCTAGTTAATTGTATTAAGTAGTATTAATGTCTAAAGAAGACCTAATTGAATTTAGTGGTGTTGTTGCTGAAGTTTTACCCAACACCATGTTTCGTGTTAAACTTGAAAATGATCACGTTATTTTGGCCCACACTTCAGGGCGCATGCGTAAAAATCGTATCCGTGTACTTGCCGGAGATAAGGTTACCGTCGAAATGACGCCGTATGACCTGACAAAAGGGCGCATCACTTTCCGTCAAAAATAGTTATGCAAAGAATTTTGACACAACCATATTCAACTGGGGTACGTAGCGCTCTTCTGAAAAGTGGTATGTTGACAGATTTAGCATTTGAACGTCCCATTGCTGATAAACAGGCCGATCTTGACGATGTCTTGTGTGGCAGAGTTTTGTCAGTAAGACGTGATTTTGTATGGTTTGAGCTAGGGCTTAATATTGAGGGAGTTGTTAAGACCTCATTATTCCATCGTGATAAACCACATGAAGGTGATTTTATGTGGTTGCAGGTGGCACGTCTGCCTTGGCCTGAAATTGGCAACATTATTAATCATGAAAAAGGGTATCGCTTAACGCCCCACATAACATTGGCCGGGCGTTATTGGCTGCATAACCCCTTTGCACGTCGTGAATCAAAATGGATTCATCGCACAGCTGCTTATGGTAAGTCAGATGATGCGCCTGAGTTAGTTGCTGAAAAAGAAGAACTATTTAGGCATGCTATTCGTTTGCATGTCCCGCCAACTAAGCTTGGCATATTTGATCGTTCTTTAACACAATGGCAACGTTGGATTAGGGATAGTGACGATAACGTAGTGATTACATGTGAAACGCCTGCTATTGCATTACGTGTAAAAGAATGGGTAACACATAACCATCCTCAAAAAGCACATGCAGTTACGCTTGCGCTGCAAACAGAATCACAATTGTTTGAATGCTTTGGAATAGAAGATCGTTGGGCGGAAGTGTTAAGTCCACATGTTATGTTACCTGGTGGAGGAAGTCTTGATATTCGAGAGCTTGCAGCAGCTACGTTGATTGATATCAACACAGGTGGGCAACGCGACGATTTCTTACAAATTAATATGAAAGCCTTAAAATCAATTGTTCAGCAAATTCGTTGGCGCAATATTACAGGTAATATCTTGGTTGATTTTGTTAGGCTGTCAAAGATGGCGCAGTCTGATTTTCTAAAACATATTGTTGAGGCATTTCATGGAACCGATGTTCATGTGATGGGTTTTTGCGAGCTTGGATTGCTGCAATTGCAACGCACACGGCACCGGCCATCATTGTTGATGGAACTTATGCCGCAATGTCCAACCTGTCATGGAGACGGCCTTGTTGGTGGATTCTGAGTTAAACACTGCCTTTAACATACTCGAGACAATCATTAAACCAGATGGTGTGTATATTCAATGGCGTGATTATGTATTTAAAGCTGCCATTGGAAAAAATGGTGTGATTGCAGCTGACGATAAAATCGAAGGTGATTTGAAAACACCTAAAGGCCGCTACCATGTTACGCATGGTTACTATCGGCCTGATAAAATGGATTGTCCGAAATCTATCATTCCATTTACCGCACTTCACCCATCCTTTGGATGGTGCGATGAGCCTTCATATGCGCTTTACAATCAACATGTTATAAAACCATTTGATGCCAGTCATGAAAACTTATGGCGTGACGATAATGTCTATGATTTGATTTTAGTGACGGATCATAATACGAATCCAATTGTACCGGGTAAGGGGAGTGCGGTGTTCATTCATGTCGCACGCGATGATTTTGCATCCACAGCTGGTTGTTTAGCATTACAAAAACAAGATCTTTTGATGATAATTGAGAGTTGTAAATATGGGCTGGTTTGGGTTGTTTAGTTTTTAATGCTATTTTTTAATTCAAGTGCACGTTTATAAACCTCTTTTTTAGGTAATGCATATGCTTCCGCCACCATCTGTGCTGCGTCTTTGATCGATAGTGTTTTCATTGCATTGACCAGTGCGCTGTCAATTGATTCATCGGATGCTCCATCATCTGGCATGAGTTACACTTATGTAGCGTCAGCCATTATTTAAGATACTACTCCTTGAATCACTCACTAATCTTCCAACGTGCTTCATGAAGGTAATCATTATTTTCTAACCTCAATTCGGGATTAAAAAATCAAACGAGATAGAAGGTTTTTTGGATTTA
>JAZKDQ010000002.1:0-25425 GCA_040387495.1 Pseudomonadota bacterium
CACCAGATCTTAACCCTATCGAAAAAAAATGGGCTCAAGCAAAAGCATTAAGAAGGCGCTTAGGAGGCAGCATCTACAACTTGTTTAAACACAATAAAATTTGATCACTTTAAACTTTAACTGCTATACAGCACTTATGCAGAGCGCATAAAAAAACAGACTGTATCTATTTACAATCTGTTGATGTTTTCATGAAAACTAATTTTGATAAAAAATTAACTGGCTTGTACTAATTTTTGCTCTGTTTGCGGAAAACGATGCTTTAAATAAGCTGATGCGCATTTTGCAATATCAGGGATTCTGTTTTCAAAGAAATGATCCGCACCATCAAGTAATTGATAATCGATTTTAATGCCGCGTTGATTGCGTAGTTTTGTGACAAGAGCATCCACGGCAGGTTGCGGCACGATTGTATCTTGCGTTCCTTGGATAATTTGTCCAGAGACGGGGCAAGGCGCCAAAAAATTAAAATCACAACGGTTTGCTGGTGGGCTTACCACAATAAAGCCTTCAAGTTCAGGGCGGCGCATTAACAATTGCATTCCAATCCATGCACCAAAAGAAAAACCACCCACCCAAAAATGGTCTGCAAGTGGATAGGTTGATTGCAACCAGTCAAGTGCTGCTGCAGCATCACTGAGTTCGCCCTCTCCATTATCAAAGGATCCTTCGGAACGACCAACGCCACGGAAGTTAATACGGAGTGCACCAAATCCTCTGTCGATAAATGAACGATAGAGCGCATATACAATTTTGTTGTTCATATTGCCACCAGATTTTGGATCGGGATGCAAAAGGAGAGCTATGGGCGAGTTTTTCGTCTGACCTGGATGATAGTGTCCCTCGATACGACCTGCAGGGCCATTAAATATAACATCTGGCATACGAATTCTCCCGTATAATGTGGTGCATGGCAATTTGCCAGCAAATAAATGCAATGTACTTCTATAACATAATTCTCAAAAAGTAACTTGACTTTTTTAGTCAGGATGCCTACTTTGAGATATATACTAGACAATCTACTAACAATAGATGTCATAGACCATGTAAAACGCATTGAAGTGATATTAGCATGTTTTTAATTGAAAGTTCTATTGTCTTTTTGAGTTTTTTCGAATGAAATTAAGCACAAAGGCGCGTTACGCCGTAATGGCATTGCTTGATATGTTAAAAGAAGGTAAGGAAACACCAGTTTCATTGGTTTCTATTTCCGAGCGGCAATCGTTGCCTTTACCATATTTAGAACAAATTTTTTTGAAATTGAGAAAAAATGGTATTATACAAAGTACACGTGGCTCACAAGGTGGTTATTTATTTGCGCGGAATCCAGCTGAAATAACATTGTATGATATTGTCGTTTCTGTCGATAAAGAATTTAAATCGAGACGTTGCCTCAATGCAACAATGGGATGCCAGCCTGGCGGTGCACGTTGTTTGACGCATGATTTGTGGGCAAAGTTAGATGATACCGTAGAGTGTTTTTTTAAAAGTTTGACTTTACGACATGTGATTGATCGGGATGTTAGTAGCATGGTTTTTTCAATGCAAACGCAAAGTAATAAAAACGAAGATAAGATAAAAGCGGCATGACAGAAAAGATAAAATCTATTAATCTTGATTATAATGCAACAGCACCAATGCGTTCAGGTGTTCGTGATGAAGTTATGCGTACAATGGATTTAATAAAAGGAAATCCATCGTCTATTCATAGCTTTGGAAGACATGCGCGAAGTATGCTTGAGATTGCACGAACACGTATTGCACATGCACTTTCGGTAGAATCAAAACAGATCATATTTACGAGTGGGGCTACTGAGTCAAATAACATGGTTTTACGTGGGTTTAGAGGACCAGTTTTGGTATCTGCAGTTGAACACAGTTCGATTTTAGATGTGCGTGATGATGTCACATTGGCCCCTGTTGACGAAAACGGTTTGGTACATCTTAGCTTTATTGAAAAATGGCTGCAGGAGCATCCTGGGCAATCGCTTGTTTCTGTTATGACTGCCAATAATGAGACAGGGATTGTTCAGCCTATTGATGAAATTTCTGAACTATGTAAGCAAAACGGTGCTTTGTTTCATAGTGATATTGTGCAGGCTGTTGGCCGTATGCCTGTTAATATGCAATTATTTGATTGCGTGTCACTATCAGCGCACAAACTTGGTGGCCTGGCAGGTGTTGGTTGTGTTATTATAAAAGATGGATTCCCACTAAGCGCTTTGCTGAGGGGTGGTGGTCAAGAACGCTCATACCGTTCTGGAACAGAAAATCTAGTTGGTATTGTGGCTTTTGCTGCAGCTGTTGAAGAAACTATGGCGCAGGAAGAATCGAAAGAATGGCAACGTATTGATGTCCTTCGTCTTATGATGGAGAGTGCCCTTGAATCAATGAATACCCATATTAAAATTATTGGAAAAAACACTAAACGACTAGCTAACACAACATGTGTGACAATGCCGGGAGCAAAAGCTGAAACACAAGTAATGCGGTTTGACCTTGAAGGGATCGCATTAAGTGCTGGTTCTGCTTGTTCATCTGGCAAGGTGAAGAAGTCACGTGTGTTGGCTGCGATGGGTATTTCAGATATTGTTGCGGAAACAGCAATTCGAGTTAGCTTATCACCTAAAACAACACAATCAGATATCGAAAAATTTATATCCGTTTGGAAAAATATATACAATTCGATTATTCATAACAATGAAGAGGCGAATGCAGCATGAGGAATATAATGAACTTAACACTACCCGTAAAATTGCCTTTGAATCACCTCATTCCAGAGGGACATATTTATATGGATTATCAAGCATCAACCCCATGTGACCCGCGTGTGTTTGAGAAAATGTCACCTTATTTTTGTGGTGTATTTGGCAATCCACATTCACGTAACCATGTGTATGGTTGGCTTGCTGAAGAAGCAATTGAGCTAGCAAGGCATCAAGTGGCAGATCTTATTAATGCTGACGAGCGTGAAATTATTTTTACGAGTGGTGCTACTGAATCTAACAATTTGGCAATTAAAGGTGTCGCGAGTTTTTACGGTGATCAAAGACGTCATATTGTCACATGTGTAACGGAACATAAATGTATTTTGGAATCATGTCGTTCACTTGAAAAACAAGGATTTGACGTTACATATTTGCCTGTACAATCTAATGGTTTGATTGATCTGGAGTTGTTAGAAGCTAGTTTGTGCGATGATACTCTGCTTGTCTCTATTATGGCAGTGAACAATGAAATTGGCGTTATTCAACCAATTACAGAGATTGGTGCGCTATGCCGCAAACGAAATATATTCTTCCACACAGATGCAGCGCAAGCTGTTGGTAAAATTCCACTTGATGTGGAGGCAATGAATATTGATTTGCTGAGCATATCTGGTCACAAGATGTACGCACCGAAAGGCATAGGTGCGCTTTATGTCCGACGTAAGCCGCGCGTACGTTTGAATGCATTGATTACTGGTGGTGGGCAAGAACGCGGTATGCGATCCGGCACACTTCCTACGCCTCTTTGTGTAGGGTTAGGCCAAGCTGCATTTATTGCAAAAAATGAGATGGGTGAAGAGTCAAAACGAATTAAAGCGTTAACCGAGCGTATATTAAAAGGAATTCAGACAAAACTTCCAGAGGTTTACCTTAATGGTGATGTATCTATGCGGGCGCCAGGTAATTTGAATTTAAGTTTTGCACATGTTGAAGGTGAAGGTCTTATGATGGGGATTAAAGAATTATCTGTATCCTCAGGTTCAGCATGTACATCAGCATCACTTGAACCATCATACGTGTTGCGTGCAATTGGTGTTGAAGAAGGTCTTGCTCATACATCTATACGATTTGGCATCGGTCGTTTTACAACAGTCGCCGAAGTTGATCGGGCGATTGAAAAAATAATACTTGCCGTAGAACGTTTAAGGCAGATGAGTCCGCTTTGGGAAATGGCACAAGAAGGGATTGATATTAAATCAATCAAATGGGCTACGCATTAAGCGTTTATAAAATCAAGGAGAGAAACCATGGCATACAGCAGCAAAGTTATTGAACATTATGAAAACCCACATAACGTGGGAACACTGAACAAAGAAGATCCAACCGTCGGCACTGGTCTTGTGGGTGCGCCGGCATGTGGAGATGTGATGCGTCTTCAAATAAAAGTAAATCCTAATGGTACTATTGAAGATGCAAAATTCAAGACTTTCGGCTGTGGCTCCGCGATTGCGTCTTCCTCAGTCGTTACGGATTGGATAAAAGGCAAGAACCTAGATGAAGCGCTTGAAGTTAAAAATACTGAAATCGCCAGTTATTTAGCATTACCACCGGTTAAGATTCATTGCTCTGTTTTAGCAGAAGACGCTATACGTGCAGCGATTGATGATTATAAAGCAAAACAAAATTCAACAAAATCTGTGGAAGCAGCATAAGATTATGAGATCCCCTATTACCCTTACTGAACAAGCAGTCCATCGCATTCAAATGCTTCTTGATGGCCGCGGGAAGCCATCTCTTGGGATTCGCATTGGTGTGAATACGAAAGGTTGTTCAGGGTTGTCTTATACATTGGAGTTTGCCGATGAAGTGAATCCTTTTGACGAAACTGTGAAGGTTGACAATGTAACGGTTTTTATTGATCCAAAGGCAACGCTTTTTATTTTAGGAACTGAAATGGATTTTGTAGAAGATAAAATGCAATCGGGTTTCACTTTTAACAATCCTAATGAAAAAGGTCGTTGTGGGTGCGGAAAATCATTTCATGTTTGAGAGTAATAACGGGACCTATTTTTCGGTAACATATTAAATGCAAAAAATATTACAACATAATCAAAATGCAGTTCACCGAAGGACACCCTTTGACCTGTTATCAGTTAAGCCTGCCTATCTTTTGGATTGGTGCTTACTTGATCATAATTTAGCTGCTCTGCAAGAAACACTTCATCCTGATCTATACCCTAATGGGTCCCAAGAACGAGATATTGCTGATTCTATGTCGAGTGCAATTAATAATGCGTATGCAATTTTGAAAGATCCTATTCAGCGTGCAAGAGCTTTGTTGTCATTGAGTAATATTTCTATTCCAGGTGAAAACGGCAAAACAATTAATGAACCAGAGTTGATGGAAGAAGCGCTTTCATTAAAAGAATTATTGGAAGAAGCAACTATAAAAAATGATTTTGATACATTACTACAAACCCTGAGTGCTAAGCAGTGTATTTTGGAAGATCAATTTAATTCAGCTTTTTTAACTAATAATAAAATTGGAATGCAGAATGCATATGTTCAACTTTCTTTTTGTATTAAAACCCTAAATGATGCAAAGAATCTTTGTTTTAAAAGTATGGAGAAGTTAAATGTTGCTCCAACTCACTGAGCCATCAAGAACAGAAAAGAATGCTTCACTTGAACCTTTGTCATATGCCATTGGCATTGATCTTGGTACAACGCATTCTGTTGTTGCTGTTGCTCGTTCAAAAACAGAAATAGAAGTTCTTGTGATTGATGACAGCACATTGGTGCCATCCGTTGTTGCCTATATGAATGATGTCGCTGTTGTTGGAAGCAAAGCCAACATGATATCAGATTCCTTTTCATCATTTAAACGTTTTATGGATAAACCAGCCGTTTCAATACGTGATGATAAATCGCCAGTGCTTTTGTCTGCTGAGGTTTTAAAAAAGCTTCGGAATGACGCTGAATCAATTTTAAAAAAACCTGTTACAAAAGCGGTTATTACAGTGCCAGCTTATTTTGATGATACGGCTCGCCAAGCAACAAAAGATGCCGCCACGCTTGCAGGACTTGAAGTGTTACGTTTGTTAAGTGAGCCAACCGCTGCGGCATTAGCTTATGGTCTAGACCAACAAGTTTTGAATCAACAACCTGATGGAGTCTACGCCATTTACGATCTTGGTGGGGGCACGTTTGACCTCTCATTATTAAAAATGAGTAAAGGTGTATTTCAAGTGCTTGCTACGGGTGGTGACACTCAGTTAGGTGGCGATGATATTGATGATTCGATTGTAAAGCATTGGAATAAGAGTGGAGAGCATTACCTGAAAATGGCGCGTACAGCTAAGGAATCACTCTCAGAAGTCGCTGCGTGGGGACAAGATGATCTGCTGTTAGCGCGAGATGAGTTGGAAAAACTAGCTAAACCAATTCTTGATAAAACCATCGCTGTGACAAAGCACGTTATGTATGATGCAAATTTACTACCAGATGCCATACAGGGAGTTGTCTTGGTGGGTGGTGCGACACGTATGCCACTTGTTAGGGCAATTGTTACTGATATTTTTAAGCAAACCCCTCTCGCCAATCTTGATCCTGATCAAGTAGTTGCGCGTGGTGCAGCGATGCAAGCATATATGCTTACACAAGGGCAGGGGACACTTCTTTTAGATGTGACGCCTTTGTCACTCGGCATTGAAATGATGGGTGGACTCGTCGAACATCTTATACCGCGTAATACACCAATCCCAATGCGCGTGAGTCAGGAATTTACAACGTATGAAAATAACCAAACAGCTATTGAATTTCATATTGTACAAGGTGAGCGTGAACTAACCACAGATTGCAGATCGCTCGCACGGTTTACGTTAACAGATATTCCACCAAAGCCTGCTGGCGTTGCGCGTGTTTCTGTTACATTTCAACTGGATGCTGATGGATTGTTATCTGTGGAAGCGTTTGAGACAACTACACAAAAAAAACAAACAATCCTTGTTAAACCAAGTTATGGTTTGTCAGAAGAAAAACTTCGCTGTATGCTGTTTGAAAGCCAGGAAAATGGGCTTGAAGATATGAAGAAGCGTCAGCTGATTGAGGCAAGGGTTGATGCTGAGCGTCTTTTGCGCTATTGTCAATCGGCAATAGCAGAAGATGGACATTTGCTGGATGTTGGTGAAGTAGAGTCATTAGCAGTGATTCTTTCCGATGTGGAAAGTGTATTAAATTCAGAAAATCGCGAAGAAATTCGTGAGCAGATCGATCGCCTAAAGCAGGCCACTGCACAGTTTGCTGCTGCTCGGATGAATTTTGCGATTCAAAAGAAGCTTGTTGGAAATAAAATTTAAAGTATAGGAAAAAAATATGGCACATATGAAATTTATAACAGCTGATGGTAAAACTCACGAAGTTGATGCACCACTTGGATTGTCTGTTTTAGAAATTGCTCACCGCAATAAAATTGACCTTGAAGGCGCCTGTGAAGGATCATTAGCATGTTCAACGTGTCATGTTATCGTTGAATCTGAGTGGTATGACTTATTGTCTGAAGCAACAGAAGATGAAGAAGATATGTTAGATTTAGCCTTTGGTCTTACACATACATCACGCCTTGGTTGCCAAATTACAATGACGGATGAGTTGGATGGGTTAACTGTTCGGGTACCTTCAGGTACGCGGAATATGCAGGTATAAAAAACGTGCGCTGGATAGATGTTCATGATATAGCAATTGCCCTAGAGGATACCTATCCGACTGTGGATATTTTATCTGTTCGGTTTACTGATTTGTGGAAATGGGTGCAAGCATTGCCCGGATTTGATGATGATTCAGAACGAAGTAATGAACGGATCTTAGAGGCTATTCAAATGGCATGGTTGAGTGAGAGAGATTAAATGAAAAATGTCCCAAGCAATTAAGCAAGGGGCATTTGTTTTTTGACAGTATAAAAATTAAATACTAATTGTTTTTACTGTGAATGTGTTTGATTCAATCTTTATTGATTGCAGAAGAATGTCTGGTTTTACTGATTTTCTAGCTGATACCATCTGATTTGTAATGCCATTTGCTTGATCTGCGGCATTTGTAAGGGTACCCGTTGCTGATTCAGCAACGTTACTTGCAGTATTGGCTACATTAGCAATTTTATCCTGGAAAGCTTGAAGTCCTCCGAAGATGCCCCCACCGAGACCGCCTTCAGCACTAGTTTTTTTTACTTCTCCGCTTGCGGGGGCTGTTCCTTTTGCAGGCTTACCTTTTTGATTTTGAATTTGTGCGTTTAAAGCAGCTTTTTGTTCAATTTGTTGGTTTGTCAGTTTGGAACTAGGATCCGCCATTTTAGCGCCTTTAAGTACTGCCAATTCTTGCTCACGTGCAGTCTTCTTTGCTTGAGATAGTTCTTTTTGCACATTAAAATCTTTTATAATGATTGCATGATTATCATTAGCTTCTTTAAATTGTAACGCTTTTTCATCATTTAATCGCTTAATTTCAGCTGTGTGATCAGTTGTAGCTTGTTTGATTTTTTCATTAATATTTTTAATAGTTTCACTATGATTAAGTATTTTACGCTTAAGTCTATCTGCACCTTCATTTCCAGCAGCGCGATTAGCTTCTTGTACTTCTTTTTCAGTTGTTTGTAGTTCTCTTTGTTTTTCTTGTTGTTTTTCTGCTAATTCTTTAAGTTCAGCCATCACAGCGGCTTTCTTAGCTTTGGCATCCTCTAACTGTTGCGCAGCATCAGATAAAGTTTCAGTTAGGTCCGCCTCTTCTTGCAATTCTTCTTTAGCAAAAATTCTTTTTGCTGAAGGGATTGCTGAAGATTGGTTGGCTACAACACTTCCATCAGACATAGCATCCTGTATGCTATATGCTATAAAAATGCTGCTTAATAAAAATAATTTAATTTTTTTCATCTTGAGAATTCCAAAGTTATTAGATTTTATAGATTCATCATAAATCTAAAATTATTAATGAGTAGTTAATTTGGAAAATATTTCATGCACTATTTTTGCAGAAAATAAAAACCTTGAGGTTTTATCCCCAAGGTTTATTGATGCTAGGTGTATAATCTGAAATTTATATTTCAATATTGAAATTAAGTAACTACGGCTTCTTTGTACTGCTAAGTGGTGTTGCAGATGCTCCTGCACTTGTTAGTGTCCCTGATGCTAATTTTTTAGCCTCAACTTCTTGTTTCATTAAGTCATCTATTTCCTTCTGATTTTGTTTGTCATACTCGCTTCTTTCAATTTTCTTTGCTTTAACTTGCTCTTGTAGTTCCTGCAAAGCTTTAGCTAGCAATACTTTTTGCTGTTTTTTTAGTTCCTCAATTTTTATTTTTGCTGCATCGCTAGAAGCTTTTCGTTCAGCTTCTGTCGTGATTATTTCTTGTTGTATGGCTTCTGCTTGTTCTGATGCTGCTCCGCCACGTTCTTCTGCGAATGCATTGCCAATTATAAAAAAACTTGTTGTTAATAAGCATAATGTCATCTTCTTCATTTTAATATTCCATAAAATAGTTTTTATAGTGTTATTTTAATGTAAGATCAATTAATAAATTATTAATTCCACATCATATTGTACAAAAACTCTTAACATTACCTGATACCTTTGTGTGGAAATTTTATGTATACTCGTTTTAATCATTCAAAAATATTCAAATTTATGCGTCGCACATCAAAATCTGGAACAACTGCACTCATCTTAGGTTATGCATTTTTGTACCTACCAATTATTTTTTTAGTAACATTTTCATTTAATGAATCTAGGCTTCCTGGTGTCTGGACAGGATTTTCATTGCGTTGGTATACGTTACTATTTGAAAATACTGCACTTATCCGGGCGGTATCTACTAGTTTTCAAATTGCGGCTATGGCAGCTACGTTCTCGGTTGTTTTAGGAACATTTGCTGCAATTGCAATGATACGTTTTGGGAATTTCAAAGGACGGACGTTGTTTAGTGGGTTGATTTCGGCGCCACTTGTCATGCCAGAGGTAATTACAGGGCTAGCGTTGCTTTTAATGTTCGTAACGTTTGAACGATTAATCGGCTGGCCATCTGAACGCGGCATGATGACAATTACTATTGCGCACACAACACTTGCATTATCGTATGTATATCTGGTGGTAAGGTCTCGACTTTTGGATTTTGATCGATCATTAGAAGAAGCAGCGCAAGATCTGGGTGCCCGCCCGGTTACAGTATTTTTGACTATTACTTTGCCGCTGATTGCGCCAGCTTTGATGGCCGGGTGGTTGTTGGCTTTTGCATTGTCGCTTGATGATGTTGTACTGGCAAGTTTTTTATCTGGACCAGGTGCGACAACATTGCCTATTTTAATTTTCTCAAGTGTGCGATTAGGCGTTACGCCCGAGATTAATGCTTTGGCATCGATTATTGTAGGAATTGTCAGTATTGGTGTTTTGATTGTCGGGTTAATTTTTGTGCGTTCAAAAGACTAGAAATGAAAGTTTTTTGCATAATGAAATATCTCATTATTTTCTTTATATGCATTTGTGTAGTCCAATCTGCAACAAACACTGTCGGAACATCTGTTCCTATGACTACAAAAGCGACGCATATCGTTGTTAAAAAGGCTGAACGCAAGATGATGCTTTATGCAAAAGATAAATTGCTTAAAACCTATAGCATTAGTTTAGGTGGAAATCCAATTGGTCATAAAAAGCAAGAAGGTGATAGTAAAACACCCGAGGGAAATTACACGATTTCACATGAGAATGCTGCTAGTCGTTTTCATAAATCACTTAAAATCTCTTATCCGAATACAATGGATTGCGCAAATGCGAAGAACTTAGGTGTGTCAGCAGGTGGTGATGTGATGATTCATGGACTTGGTAAAGGATTCTCATTTCTTGGTAAGTTGCATACATTGCAGGATTGGACACTTGGTTGTGTTGCTGTGACCAATGAAGAAATCGATGAAATTTGGAAAATGGTTGATGCGGGGACCCCACTTCAGATTGATCCTTAGTGCTTTATAAATTTCTAATTTCATTAAACCTAGGCAAGCACGCCATGTAACTGTACAGGGTTTTCAACGCCTGCAAGCATCGTTAAAAACGTATGTTGACGATCAAGATGTGTTGTTTTTGAATCAGCCCAAAAACGTGTGAGCGTTAACCACAGTTCTGCTGATTGTCCATTTTTTGTTACAAGAGTCTCATGGTAAATAACATCAAAAAGGGTTGTTGCCAGTGTATCATAAATAACTTTGTCACCAGAAATAACACGATCACAAATTTGTTGGATACGGGAAAAATTTCCTTGTCGTGCAAGGTTTAGCAGTTCAGTTGCTTCGTTTCTATGCGGTAGCACAAAACCATCCACATCTTCCTCGCTGATTGATAGAATCTGACAGCGTGACCGAATAGTTGGCAGCAGTGTGCCAAGCGATTGACACAGCAACAAGAACAATGTCCGTTGCGGCGGTTCTTCAAGGCTTTTAAGCAAACTGTTAGCACAAAAGCGATTTAGGTGCGTCACTTGGTCAATTAGGATAATACGCCAACCAGGAATGAGTGGGCTTTTGTTTAAGAAATCAGGTAAAATTGCTAATTGGTCAATGACGATTTCAGCGGCCTCTTCATTCTTTTGTAATAGCAACAGATTGCCGAAAGACCCATTTTTAATATGGCGTTCAACAAGCTCAGCCCGCATGCCATGTCCGTTAATGGGAGAGGTGAAAACGTAGTGTATTAGTTTGTCTGCAAAGGTACGCGTCTTTTCTGGTTTGCCGTGAATCAACCAACACGGTGCCAAGTGTCCTGTGTCAAATAGTTCTGTGAGCCGTTTTAAATCATTATTCATCTAATCCACCAATTTATGGGCGAGAGCTGCCTCAAGGAACTCGTCAATGTCACCATCCAAGACACCATGTGCGTTTCCTTTTTCAGCACCGGTTCGTGTATCTTTCACTAATTGGTAAGGCTGTAACACATATGACCTGATTTGATGTCCCCAGCCAATGTCTGATTTTCCGGCGTTTTGTACATTGCTTTTTTCTTCACGCATGCGAAGTTCACGTTCATACAAACGTGCTTTTAACATCTTATAAGCTTGTGCACGGTTTTTATGTTGTGACCGGTCATTTTGGCATTGAACTACGATACCTGTAGGCATGTGGGTTATGCGAATAGCACTTTCTGTTTTATTTACGTGCTGTCCGCCGGCGCCTGACGCGCGGTAGGTATCAATGCGCAGGTCTTTTTCTTCGTATTCAACGTTTATATTTTCGTCAACAACGGGGTATACCCAAACAGAGGCAAAACTTGTATGACGACGTGCATTTGCGTCAAAGGGAGATATGCGAACCAAACGATGCACGCCACTTTCACCTTTGAGCCAACCGTATGCCTGATGACCTTTAATTTGCATGGTCATTGATTTAATACCAGCTTCTTCACCTGGGTTTTCATCCATAAGCTCTAGCTTAAATCCACGTTTTTCGCCCCAACGCATATACATACGCGAAAGCATTTCAGCCCAATCTTGTGCTTCGGTCCCGCCCGCGCCTGCATTGATTTCAAGAAAACAATGATTATCATCAGCTTCACCAGACAATAACGTTTCAAGTTGCAATCGATCCGCTTCGCGTTTAAGTGTCACAAGCGCTTGTTCTGATTCGAGTGCTAACGCTTCGTCGCCTTCTTCTTCGCTGAGCGCCAGAAGTTCGGTGTTGTCAACAACAGATTGTTCAAATTTTAAGATGCGTTGTATGGATGCATTGACTACATCACGCTCTTTTAATAATGTTTGCGCCTCAGTGGGATTATCCCACAAGGTAGGTGATTCAGCCTGCTGATTTAATTCATCAAGTCGTTTTTGTGCTGCATTAAAGTCAAAGATGCCTCCGTAGAAGTGCAACCGATTGGGCAATTGATTCTACGATTTGTTCGATTTCTGCGCGCATAGCACATATTCCTTGTGTGTTAGAACGAGTCTTCCATGATTTGTGTTGGATGGCCACCTACGATAAGCGCTTTACAAACCTGCTGTGCGTGATTTGCATCTCTCGTTTCAATGACGGCATCCACAAAAGCCATTTTAATCATCGTCTTATTGAAAAAGCGTTGATGGCTAATCTCGAAGATATTACCGCCAGCTTTACCAATAATTTGTGATAGATGTCCTAAGATACCAGGATTATCATTGATTTCAATCTTTAATCGAACAAGGCGGCCTTCATGTACAAGGCCACGCATAAGCAAGCTTGATAATATGCGTGAATCAACGTTACCACCGCATACAATCGTACCTACCCGTTTACCTTTAAAAAGTTCTGTGCCTGAAAGAATGGCAGCAATACCCGCAGCACCAGCACCTTCAGCAATTAATTTATTATTGATGATAAGGGATTCCATGGCGTTTTCGATCATGGCTTCATTCACAATCAACATATCGTCAAGAACGTCACGGAGGATGGCTAGATTTAAGCGACCTGGGAATTTAATCGCAATGCCCTCAGCGATTGTTTGTGATTCTTTACGTGTGCCAATTTGCACGCTGTTTGGAAATAAGATTTCTGCGATAGATGGACAATAAAGTGATTGCACGCCAATAATTTGAATGGCAGGATTCAATTTCTTTGCAACAATGCCAACCCCGCTTGCAAGGGCGCCGCCACCAATAGGAATAACGAGAACGTCTAAATTAGGTACATCGGCAAGCATTTCTATGCCCACTGATCCTTGCCCAATTATGACGTTCGGATCATCAAAAGGGTGGATAAGTGCATAGTTATTTTTTTTCATAAGTTGCAGAGCAAAATCCCGTGCATCTAACACAGTTTTACCATGTAAAATAATAGAAGCACCGTAACTGCGTGTACGCTCTACTTTTGCTATAGGGGTGTTTTCTGGCATAACAATTGCCGCAGCAATACCCATCTTTTGTGCATGATACGCAACACTTTGTGCATGATTGCCAGCAGACATGGTAATAACGCCACGTGACTTTTCTGCATCAGTGAGACTGTTCATGCATGTATATGCGCCGCGAGCTTTAAAAGAACCGGTAACTTGCAGATTCTCAAGCTTTAGAAAAACCTCTCCGCCTGTAAACTGACTAAGCCAAGAAGATTTAATTGTTGGTGTACGATGGACGACAGATTCGAGCCCTTTTGCAGCTGCTTCAATTTTTTCAAAGGTGATTTGGCTGACGAGCTCGCTTGTTGCGTCAGATGTTTCGTATAAATTGAGAGCGGATTGTTCCATAAGTCATGCACCGGTATTGATAGAACTATTTTCTTAGTTATAAAACCTATGGTTGAAAAAACAAACAAAATTCATCTATTTTATCGATTTTTTTGAAAATTCTTATGAATGTTGTACGAAAAAGAATAAGCCAGGAATATATTGCTGGCTTGATGTTAGTTTTTAGTTTTAGGCAATGTTTTTTTCGTTTGATTCCAAATTAACTTCATCCACGCTGGATGTAAGTAGGTTAATTTGATCATCTGCTACACTTTTTTCGTTCTCACCATTAAAACTTGTTTCAGATTCATTTCAGTTAATATGGTCATCTATCGTATATTTTAATACTAAATACTTTTGGCCTTCTGATGTTTTTACAACTTCTTTTGCCCCAAATGGCTCCTCTTTTGGAGTAACCCAGTTTAGCGTTACTGTTCCTGTTGTGGCTAGGGTTTCACCAGCTTGCAATAAGGTATAATCGATACGACCTTCTGGATAGGCGCCGTTGACCATTAAAATATTAAAAGCAGCGCTCGAAAGTGAAGCGTTTCCGTTAACTGCTATTGTGTTTCCTAGTTTAGTCTTCTCGTTAGCCGTTTCATCCATGGCGCTCGCGCAGCTAATGCCAACCATGAGCGATAATATTAATTTTTTCATAAAATGTTTCTTTAAATTACTGCAAATTATTTTGCGGAACTACATATAACATTTTACTAAATGCAGGTCTAGTGGTTTTAAATTATTTTTTAATCAGTTTGGTTGTAATTTATGTTCAAATATAAATTATATTTATGCTTTTATTTTTTGCGTTCGTTCAATAATAAGTGTACACACGAGTGCAATTAATGCAATAGAACAGAGCGTGTAAGGAATAATGTGTGGATTTATTTTGCCCAAAAAAGTATAAAGAGTGGGCAAAAATGCACACAAGACATATCCCATATTGTAACAAAGTGAAACGCCAGTAAAACGCACCTCTGTTGGGAAAATTTGCGTAAGCCACGGCAGTACACAGGCAACACTTGCATTTATAAACACTTGCCATAAAATAAGAAAACTCAAAAGCCCCCAATTTGTATGTATGTCGAGTAATCTAAATATGTGCTGGCAAGAGATGGTAAATACTACACATGTACAAATAAGAACGATTTTTATGCCTAAGTAATCAACAAGCCAACCGAATGACAGTACAAAAAATATAGAAGTAGCCAGTGCAATGGTCATTTCGCTGTACACTGAAGAAGGTTCAAATCCATAAACTGAGATTAAATGAGTCGCAAAAAAAACATTAGTGATGACCATGGCAGCGGGGAATAACATAAGTCCAATTCCGATGAGTATTGAGACTGGATGTTGGGTAATTATAGTATGAAGCGGCGTCCAGGGTTTATTATTTTTTTGAGTTTGTTCAATCTGCATAAATTCTAGTGTTTCATACATGAGTGTACGTAAATACCAACTGATAAAGGCAAGACTCCCGCCGAGAAGAAATGGAATACGCCATCCCCAGGCACTGATATCTGTTGGCGACAAAGTGTATGTGAGAAGGGCTAAAATCCCCGTTGCGAAAATAGCACCGATGCTGGTGCTGGAAATGACAAATCCGCAATTGAAGCCACGCTTATGTGCATCATCTGTTTCGCTTGTGATGGTAATTGCACCTGGTAGCTCTGCGCCAAAGGAAAGACCTTGCGCAAGCCGGCATGCAATTAAAAGCAGGGCGGGTAGGGCGCTGTATGTTGTTTTTAATAATATCTGTGTTGGCAGTAATCCAATTAAAAGTGTGGCAGTACCCATAAGCAACATCGCTCCTGTGAAGGCATCTCGGCGTCCCTTACGATCAGCAAGTTGACCAAACAAAATGCCGCCAAGTGGGCGCGCGACATAACCAAGTGCAAATACGGAAAAGGCTTTGGCTGTACTTACAACAGGATCATTACTTTGAAAAAAAAGAGCCATAATAAAAGGCATAAGTAAGCCATAAATCATAAAGTCATAGTACTCAAGGGCAACGCCAATATTGATGCCGAGCTTGACAAGGCGTGAATTTGAAAGGTTCGTGCTGGTATGCGTGTTTGCAACGGTGTTAGGAATGCATTGTTTATTCAGTAGATTTGCGTGTGTTCTCGATTCAAGGGCTTTCATACTTTTATTCCTCTGTTTTGATAAGTGGTATAAAGTTTTCTGTGACGAACACAACCTTTGTATATCACTCATACAATTTGTTAGCAATGGGAAAGCAAAAAAAATCAAACGATGCATTTTAATATCTAGAAATTTTTATAAAAAAATATGTATTTAAATATTGAATTATAATAATTTAATAACCTTGATATGTAAAAAGTAATAACGGAGTAGAAAATATTAACAGATTTTTAAAATTGTTAACCATTTATTAACAACAAATGAATACCATTGTTTGTAGGATCACTTTATTTGTTAGGTCTGTATATAAGTAATATACTTGTTGTATTAATAGTTTTGTTATTAAATAATAATTCGTTGGTTTTTGCATCTGGTATTCCAGGTCCAGATCTCCCAAAGCATATAAGAACGGGTTATAACATCGCAAAATCTACACATCGTGATTACTTAAATGAATATAGTGAAGCGGTTAGACCTAAACTCTCACAAATACTGAGAGAAGTTGTACCAAGTGAGTTGATCTTGTCTTCAGGTTTTTTAATCAAAAATCAAGATCCGTTGGATATAGCTGGTTGCTATATTCGATTAGGGCAACATCTTAGGCAGTGTGATTTATTAGAAAATAAGTATTGTTTTGCGTCCGTTTCCTTTTTAAATGTTGGTGGTTTATATGCCAACCTAGCACTTACGTTAAGAGGGAATGAATTCGATACTGACATTAATGAAATTCGTATAAATTTTTTAGTCTCAGCTGCCCAGTCCTATAGCTGGGCATTTTGTAATGAGCCTGATTTGCATAAAAAGGCAATTGAAAGAAATTTATCAATAGATTATCTGAGATACGCAAGAAATGATGCCAATCTATTGACAGACGAAACAAAAGCTTTTTGGTTAAATAAGATTGATCGCGAACAGGCCAAATTACTTTAAACTTAACGTATGACCATCACTATCGACCTGAACAGCTGTCCCATCTGAGATCTCGCCTGCTAAAATCTTGAGGGCAAGTGGATCTTGTAATTCGCGTTGAATGACACGCCGAAGGGGGCGCGCACCATATGCGGGATCATATCCAGCCTCAACAAGCCAATGCAGTGCTGCATCGGCAAAGTTAATAGTGATCTTCCGGTCGGCAAGACGTGTTTGAAGGCTTTTTAACTGAATGCCGACAATCGCCGCCATATCTGATTTGCGCAAACGGTTGAAAATTGTGATTTCATCCAAACGATTCAGAAATTCTGGCCTGAATGCATGACGGACTGATGTCATTACTAGATCGCGCACGCGTGGGCTAATAGCCTCGGTTGGTTCTTGTTGACTCAACGCGTCTGCGCCAAGATTGGATGTTAAAATCACGATGGTGTTTCTAAAATCAACGGTTCGTCCTTGACTGTCGGTCAGGCGACCATCATCTAAAACTTGGAGTAAAATATGAAAAACATCGCTGTGAGCCTTTTCAACTTCATCGAATAAAATTACAGAATAGGGACGACGACGAACGGCTTCAGTTAATGCTCCGCCTTGTTCATACCCGACGTATCCTGGAGGTGCGCCAATCAAACGTGCGACTGAATGCTTTTCCATATACTCAGACATATCAATTCGGATAAGATTTGTCTCGTCATCAAATAAAAATGCGGCAAGTGTTTTACACAACTCTGTTTTCCCGACACCGGTTGGGCCTAAGAATAGGAATGATCCCATGGGGCGATTGGGATCTTGAAGGCCAGCACGTGAACGTCTAACCGCATTTGATATGGCATGGATTGCTTCATCCTGACCAATGACACGTTCATGGAGTTTTTCCTCCATCTTGATCAGTTTTTCACGTTCACCAGTGAGCATCTTTTCAACAGGAATGCCTGTCCAGCGTGACACAATCAACGCAATGTCTTGCTCTGTAACTTCTTCTTTAAAGGATTTATGATTTTCATTTTCTGAAAGTGCTGCTACTTTACGTTCTAGCTCTGGCAAGCGGCTATAGAGAATTTCACCAGCACGTGTGAGATCACCTCTACGTTGTGCAATTTCTTGTTCAATCTTAAGTTGTTCAATTTGTGATTTGAGTTTACGTCCACTATCAAGATGTTGTTTTTCTTGTTGCCAGACGTCATTGAGCTTGCGGGACTTTTCCTCAAGGTCAGCCAATTCTTTTTCAAGTTTTCCTAGTCGATCTTTAGATGCCGCATCGCTTTCCTTTTTAAGGGCTTCACGTTCAATTTTAAGTTGAATGATACGGCGGTCAAGCTCGTCAATATCTTCAGGTTTTGAATCAACCACCATACGAAGACGACTTGCAGCTTCGTCCATTAAATCGATGGCTTTATCTGGCAGGAAACGATCACTGATGTAGCGGTTGGAATACGTGCAGGCGGCCACAATGGCATTGTCGCTAATACGTACGCCATGGTGCAGTTCATATTTTTCCTTGAGGCCACGTAAAATCGATATGCTATCTTCTACGGTAGGTTCAGACACAAAAACAGATTGAAAGCGACGCGCAAGAGCAGGATCTTTTTCAATATAAAGGCGATACTCATCTAATGTCGTCGCGCCAATGCAATGTAACTCCCCACGTGCAAGGGCAGGTTTTAGCATATTTGATGCATCCATGGCACCATCAGTTTTTCCTGCACCAACAAGGGTGTGTAGCTCATCAACAAAGACAATGACTTCGCCCGCTGCATTGGTTATTTCAGCTAACACGGCCTTTAGACGTTCTTCAAAGTCGCCGCGGTATTTTGCTCCTGCAAGCAATGCGCCTAAATCGAGGGCCATTAGTTTTGTGTTACGCATAGATTCTGGCACGTCGCCTTTAACAATACGTTGGGCTAGTCCTTCAGCAATGGCAGTTTTACCAACGCCAGGCTCACCAATGAGTACTGGGTTGTTTTTTGTGCGACGGCAGAGTACTTGAATGGTGCGTCTGATTTCTTCATCACGGCCAATAACTGGGTCAAGTTTTCCTTCGCGCACGGCTTGGGTTAAATCACGTGCATATTTTTTTAACGCATCGTAGCTTTCTTCGGCAGATTGAGATTCAACTTTTCTACCTTTCCTTAATGTTTGAATGGCAGTATTGATTGCTTTTTCTGTCGCACCAACACTTTCAAGAAGTTCTTTTGTTGGAGAAGTAGAGGCCAAACCATACAGGAGTAGTTCCGCACTAACAAATGTATCACCCATCTGTGTTGATTTTTGCTCTGCTGCTTCAAGTGCTTTCGCAACTTCTTGTGACATATATACATTGCCGGCACCAGTGCCGGATACGCTCGGTATTTTTTTTAATCCTGTCAGAATCTTTTGTTCAAGCTGTGTAATGCTGCCAGAAGCATTTTGTAAGACAGTGGCACATAATCCATCAGGATCGTCGATGAGTACTTTTAAAAGATGCAGAGGATTTAATTGTTGATGCCCTTCGCGTACAGCAAGTAACTGTGCATTTTGGAGCATTCCTTGACTTCTTTGTGTATAACGATCGGGTTGCATAAAATCTCCTGGAGTTAGGTAATCAATATTCTTTTGTATATGTTTGATTAATTAGAACGTATAACATTACTAAGGTTAACGCAAGTAGTGGAATTTACATCACATCTTCGTGCAACAACGCAAGTAGTGGAATTTACATCACATCTTCGTGCAACATGGACACTAAATATGATAGCATTATCGGTAATTTGTTGTGTGATAGTATGAAAAAAGCGCTTCCTGTAAATTTATGTGTAAAAGGGTATTTTCTTGTATGAAATTTCTTAAACAACTGCAAGCTTATTTGTTAATAAAAAATAGAAAAAAAAGGCTTATTCTGCTTCTCATTCTATCTATTGGAGGTACATTCTACTATATTTTTCACACTTCTTCCATGCCTGAACCTATTGTTAAGGTTGTGGAGGTTATCAATGTTAAACTTAAGTGTATTGAGCAAACAGTGCGGCTCATAGGCACCACACGAGCAAAACGTGCGACTTCACTTATTGTAAAGACATCTGGAGTTCTTGAAATTTTAAAGCGAGCCGGTACTCTTGTCACAAAAGATACAATGATTGCGCGCATTAATAATCCTGATATTGAGAAAAGATATGAATCTGCCCTAGCTGCTGCTCAAATTGCAAAAGATCAATATGAGCGAATAAAAACCCTTACAAAAACGGGAACCGCAAGTAAGCAATCAGCTGAAGAAAAACAAGCAGCATTGTTGGAGGCGGAAGGGGCTCTCGCTACAGCAAAAATAGAGCTCGATAAAATCAGATTTTATGCACCTTTCGATGGTGTAATTGGCGCATACAAAGTACGTGATGGAGCTGAAATCAACGTTGGCGCACAATTGGTTACTTTTTATGACCCCACGTCCATGATTGTTGAATTTGATATTCCTGCGCCATTGTTAGCATCAATAGACCTTGGTCAAAAAGTAATGATTAACGAGAAAGTTTACAAGGTATCTGAGGTGCAAAAAATGCTCGACGAATCGACCCATATGGCGCCTGCAACTGTGGATATTGAAGCATCCACGTATATTATTGGGATTACTGTTAATGTAGATTTGACCGTATCTGAGAAAAATAATGTAATTGTATTGCCTGAGGAGACTGTATTTCTTGAGCAGGGGAAACCTCATGTCTATGTGATAAAGGATTCAAAGACTGTGCTTACTCCAATTGATGTTGGTATTCGGGCACGAGATCAGGTGGAAATTACTAAAGGGCTCCATGCTGGCGATGTTGTTGTATCTCAAGCGCAGTCGCGTTTATCAAAAGATACAGTAATTAAGATTCATGATCCCAAAGAAGTAATTGCAGCCAAGAAATTCGATATGAGTTCAAAGAAATGAAAATCACTGAATATTTTATCAGGCACCCAGTCATTGCATTTGTTATTAATGCAATGGTGTTGATTGTTGGTGTTTTAAGCTTTGATCAATTGTCATTACGTGAATACCCAATGATTAATTTTTCAACAATTTCAGTCTTAACAACCTATCCTAATGCATCTGCTGAAATAATTGAATCAAGCATAACTAATGTGCTGGAAGATAGTCTTGCAGGAATTGAAGGTCTCCTTGATATGCAGTCAACTACGGGCTCGGGACAGGTTGATATAACGCTTAATTTTAATGTGGATATTTCTATGGATAGCGCGATGACAGCTGCACGTGATGCTATTTCGCTTGCTATGTCTGATCTACCAAAGGATGCAAAACAACCCATTATTAGAAAAAAAACAGCAGAAAATAATGGGCCACCATTTATCGCTATTTCGATAGAATCAGATACATGTGACTCTGGGGCCCTCACTCATTATGCAAATTTAAATCTTATGAATGCGTTTAGAAGTATTCCGGGCGTAAGCTCAGTAAGTGTGTATGGAGAGCAATATACCTATGAAGTAACACTTGACCCAAAACTTTTATACACATTTGGTGTGAATGTGGACGAAGTGTATAAAGTTTTACATGATAGTAATGATTCATTTCCTGTTGGAAAATTCCAAGATCAGATTCCGACAACTTTAGTAAAATCTTTAAATTCTAAAAGTGATTATGAAAAACTTGTGATTAGACATGCAACGAAAGAACTTCCAGCTATTTTATTGGGCTCTGTAGCAACTATTGTTCAGAAAACAGATGACACTTCTTTACGAGTAAAGGTTAATGGTAAACCTGGTATTGTGATTGCTATTAGTAGAGGAATAAGTGCCAATCCAGTTGATGTATCAAATTTGGTTAATAAAAAACTGCAAGAAATAGAACAAAGTTTACCAAAAGATATGCATATAAACGTGGTGTTGGATCAGGCCGAATTTGTAAGGTCCTCCATTTCAACAATCAAAACTTCAATTGTTGAATCAATTATTTTAGTCTTAGCTATTGTATTTCTGTTCCTAAGATCGTTTCGCGCAACGCTTATTCCATTAATAACGATTCCTATTTCACTCGCAGGATCAATCCTCTTTTTAAGCGCATTTGGTTGCTCTATTAACATTATCACATTATTAGCAATGGTGCTTGCCATTGGCTTAGTTGTAGATGATGCTATTGTTGTTCTTGAAAATATAGCACGTCATATTGAAGAAGGATTATCACCATTTGATGCTGCGGTTAAAGGTGGCAAAGAGATTGGTTTTGCTGTTGTTGCAATGACATTTACCCTAATGAGTGTTTTTGCACCGATTGCGTTTATTCAAGGTGCTGTAGGTTTGTTGTTTGTTGAATTTGCTGTAGCCCTTGCAGGAAGTGTGTTTATATCTGGGTTGGTAGCGTTAACATTGTCGCCATTTATGTGTGCATCTTTATTAAAAAGTAAACATCGTAATTTGTGGCCTAGTGTGGATGTTTTTCTTGATAAGCTCACGCTTAAATATGAGGATTTATTAACAGTCCTTTTAACGAAAGCGAAGCTAATTAGTGTCGGAATGCTATGTGCTTTTGGCATAACGTTTATACTTTTTAAAGTTTTACCACATGAAATGGCTCCCAAAGAAGATCGTGGGTTAATAATTGTATACACACCACCACTTCCGGGTAAGCATATTAATGCATTGGAAGGTCGTGTGACAGAGATCCATCAGAAAATTGGAATGCTTCCTGAGGTGGAAAGTGTTTTGGTCTTTATGGGGGATTGGGGGGCAAATATTTGTTTTGGTTTGACGCCAAAGAATGATCGAAAACGATCTGTTGATGCAATAAAACAAAGCATTCAGACCTTAATCAATGACTTTCCATCTGTTGATACATTTGTGCGTTCTTTTGATTCTGGATTGCCAGGACTTGAAGTTTCTGATTCTACAAGTTTAAGCATGGTTATATCAACAGTTGATACCTACTCAGCTCTTTGCGAAGCCGGCAAAAAAATAACAAAAGCATCTTTTGATACAAAAGCATTTTTATCGCTTACACATGATTTGAATTTAGATAGCAAGTCGTACACGATTGATTTTGACAGTAATCTTTTAGGGAAACTTAATCTTGATGAATTTGTAATTGCAAAATTAATTTCGACTTTCTTTAGTGGTGATAAGTCATTAACGTTTAACAAAGACGGTATTTCATACCCAATCATACTTAAGGGAAAAGATAAACCATGGACACTTGATGAGCTTTATGTCACGAATAAAATGGGAAGTCGAATTTCACTTGGAACAGTAGGAAGCTTAAAACCTGCAACACAGCCTGATCGTTTGTTTCATTATAACCAAATGCGATCTCTAACATTAAACGCTCAAATATCAGATTCCTCACTTGACCAGAATATGAACACATTTAAGCAACTCGCAGGCTCCACATTGCCTCCTTCCTATAAACAAACATGGGTTGGTATGGCTAAAACATATAAAGAATCAGCTTCAACGATGGCTACGCTTATTTTCTTGGCGATTATCTTTATTTATGCCATTTTGGCCATTCAGTTTGAAAGCTTCCTAGATCCATTTATTGTTATGCTTACAGTGCCCCTTGCTGCGATGGGAGCATTGATCGTTTTATGGTTGTTTGGCCAAACTATGAATATTTATACGCAAATTGGATTGATAACACTTGTTGGGTTAATTACTAAGAATGGTATTTTAATTGTTGAATTTGCTAATCAGCAGCTCGAACAAGGGTTGAGTGCTGTTGATGCTGCTAAGAAGGCAGCTGGACTAAGGTTGCGTCCCATCCTAATGACAACAAGTGCGATGATTTTGGGTGCTGTGCCATTGATTTTATCAAACACAAGTGGATCAGAAGCACGGCGCATTATTGGTGCTGTGCTCGTAGGAGGGCTTAGCTTTGGAACTGTATTAACGCTGATTTTCCTGCCAACACTTTATGCACTAGTTAAAAGTGAGCAATTTCAAAAATATGTCAGATTAAAACAATTTTTTTAGATTAGATTGAAATTTTATATTTATGCGTTGGCAAAATCATTCTGATACCAAAATTGTTTCTATAAAAGAATTTGTTTTAATATTAATAGTTTATTAAGGATATTTGGATAGACTAAAATTAAAGATAAAAGAATATTGTTTTTTGAATAAAAGCAAAAAATGGAAAGAAAATAAGTGTAGTTTTTATGCAAAAGAAAATATCAAGTTGATTGCCGGCGTGTTTTGTTGTATGCTTGCCGTTAGTTATTTGATAATAAATTAATACAACGCATGTGTGCACTGATTTTTTTGTGCGCAAATTAAATTAGTTGATTTTTTCCAGTTAGAAGAAATTAAAAGCAAAACAGCTTTTGCGTAAATTTGAGATAAGGGACTAGACTAAACAATGGCAAAAACATCTAATAGTTTTATTGAAACATTTCTTGGCGCATTTGTTATTGTTGTTGCTGCTTATTTTATTTATTTCGCATATACATCTGGACAAGATGGACGATCCTTACAAGGTTACACCGTATCAGCGAAATTTCAACGCATTGATGGATTGCATGTTGGAAGTGATGTGAAAGTAAGTGGCGTTAAAGTTGGTTCAGTTCTTACATTAGAGATTGATCCAAAGTCTTATCAAGCGAAAGCGACTCTTTTTATAAATAATACAATTAAATTACCAACAGACTCTACTGCTGCAATTGTAAGTGAAGGATTGCTTGGTGGTAAATATATTGCATTGGATCCTGGTGCAGATTCAGACTTGCTCGCAGATAAGGGCGTTATCGCCCAAACAGAATCATCTGTTAATTTGGAAACATTATTGAATAAATTTTTATTTTCAAAATCAGATGACAATTCGTCAAAAAAAAAATCATAGCTGACATATCACCAAATAGTGAACAAATAGTTAATGAGACTGAAGAGAAATCTCCAGAAGAGACTGTTGAAGAAGAGAAATCTCAAGAACTAACTGAAGAAGAACCAGCTGACGAAAAGTCAGATGATGCTGCTGATGACGAAAAATCAGATGATGCTGCTAATGACGAAAAATCCGATGATGCTACTGATGACGAAAAATCCGATGATGCTGCTGATGACGAAAAGTCAGATGATGCTGCTGATGAAGAAAAATCAGATGATGCTACTGATGACGAAAAGTCAGATGATGCTGCTGATGGTGATGAAAAATCAGATGATGCTGCTAATGACGAAAAATCCGATGATGCTACTGATGACGAAAAGTCAGATGGTGCTACTGATGAAGAAAAGTCAGATGATGCTACTGATGACGAAAAGTCAGATGATGCTACTGATGACGAAAAGTCAGATGATGCTGCTGATGAAGAAAAGTCAGATGATGCTGCTGATGAAGAAAAGTCAGATGATGCTACTGATGACGAAAAGTCAGATGATGCCGCTGATGAAGAAAAATCCGATAATGCCGCTGATGAAGAAAAATCCGATGATGCAGCTGATGAAGAAAAATCCGATGATGCAG
>JAZKDQ010000003.1:0-195181 GCA_040387495.1 Pseudomonadota bacterium
ACTCCAACCGTCAACACCTTTTTCGCCTCAAAGATGCTTTTTTTTAATCTTTTCCTAAAAAAATGAGAAATGCCTTGGAAAAGGTGCATGGAAAGGTCACGTCTTGCTGGATTATTGATTTGCTGTTCTCTGAAAATATGAGTTTTTAACAATTTATTAATATTATTCATGGATAATATGAATATAAATTTGATTAAAGTGTGAATTATGAATATGAATATTTTATTTTCTGTTTTTGCTGGGCTCATATGTGCATTTAAAATGGATGTTGTCGCAAGCGGTCCTAGTCAGCATTCACACTTTCTAAATGTGTCAGCAGACAAAAATGAGCAGAAACGTAAGAAAGAATTGGATGAAGAGGTGTTTAGCTCTAATGTGCCTCTGAATCTTGGTAAAGAAAAAAGGGTTTTTGATCCGTTGTCATATATGAGTGATGATTCACTGAGTTCTATCTCGGTTGATACAACTGATGGTTCCAACGCAGATTCAACTACAAATGAATGGGGTAGTGTGGGAACTTTTAGTGATTCTGAAGATGAATGGATGAGATATTCTCATGTTAGTCAAAGGAGAGTTGAAGCGTGGTGGAGATGGTGGAATCACCATTGTTCCTCGTTTAATTCACTTCAGAGAGTTTTTGAGAATACAAAAAGAAAATTAGAACTTTTGCCCGGAAATACTGCAGTGTATGCAATGGAGAGTACTGTTGACCGGCATATACGCAACTATGAATATGCACTTGATTTATATAAGGATTTTTTAGAAAGCACGCCTGTGGATATAATCAATAAAAATATAGTGCCAGAAATGACAAAATTGAGAAATGAAGTGCTTCTATCGATTGATACTGTTATTGATGCCATTGATGGATACAAAATAAATAAATATAAATTAATGAAAAATAAATATTTGGATGATATTGTATGTGTTTTAAAAAGTGAACGTATAAAGATAAGTGGAATACTGTTTTCCCTCTCTCGATACCTCGATTAGCAATATGCTTTGTTGAAGAAAAAGAATCGTGGTGGGCTATGCATTCAATTTTAAAATGCAGAGTGTTGGGTGTTCACCAAAATTAGAAGCAGCAGCGATAATTTAAGTTTGAGCTATTTCTTATCAAAAATTAAGAGATATCATTTTTCATTAAACCTCGATATACTTATCAAAGTTTTGATTTTATTGGTTTTTAACGATTAAAAAACAATAGAACTTTAGATGAAGATATCACTTTTTATTCAATATTATAAAGATATTATATTGCGATAAAATAACATAAATAAGAGGGGTTAATGATGAAAAACAAACCAAACAGCACAACCAGTACCGTGGATATTGAACCAAATGACGTGCATGGCCAGGACCATATGGACGAAATGGAATTGGATGGAGATGATTTAGGCGATGATTTGGATGAAGAATCTAGTGAAATGCTCTTTATATTAGAAACAATATATGAATTTATCACAAAAATGCTTTCAAAAGGTGTTCATCCACATTTGATTCAAAGCACCTTGCTTGCGAACTGGTTGCAAGTTGTCATTATGAACTGTGATGAAACAGAAGAATTTTTTATGAGCCAACTCGAGAAAATGGAAGAGTTTATTCCATTGGTTGTAGCGAAAATTACTGAAATTTCAAAGATGTTGCCAGACGAAGTTACTGATTTTCTAACTGATGAAGCACGTACGCATTTTACTGAAATGCAAACAACGATACGTGAGATGTCAAAACAAGAGATGTCACCAGAAGATTTTACACACCAAGAAGCACTTGTTGAAGCAGCTACTGAGAATTTATTTGAAATTTTCGAGCAATCAAATGCGCATCCATTAGATGTTGAAGCAGCCTTTTTGTTTTATTGGATTCATTTCTTGGGAATGGATCATGAATTTTCTGACGCGAAAATCGAAAAGCTTATTTATTATTGGGGAGATGTTTTTGAACCAATGGCCGTTTTTGTACGTACACAAATGGGCCTTGATGACGCGTTTTAGGCATGTTACCGGATGTATATGTTGAACGTATTAAAGTAGAACTAATATCGCAAGGGCAGGGGGCAGAGAGCACAAAAGCAGCTTATGCTTCCCTCAGCCAGCGTTATCGTGAATCAAATGCGTCTGGTTTTAGATCAAAGGCGGAGATGGGAGCTTATATTGATGCACGGTTTCCCGCCACATTTTCAGTTATAGATCATATTATACGATCCGAGATTGTGTCGGACACGAAAGTTCAGTCGGTTCTCGATCTGGGTGCAGGGCCTGGAACAGCGACTATTGCTGCACTTAATTATTTTTCCTTATCACATGCCACCCTTATTGAGCAAACGCCTGAGTTTGTGACGGCAGCGGGAGCGGTTCTTCGGTCTTCTTTTCCTAATAGTGATTTCAATTTTAATTCTGAATCCCTACATAATACCAATTTCCCACAAGCGGATTTGGTAATGCTGTCGTATTTGTTGACTGAAATGTCTGAACGGCAGGCACTGAATGTGTATGAAAAGTCGTTAAGTGCAACGATGGCCTTTAATTTAGTAGTTTTGCCGGGAACATCGGCGGCGTTTAAATTATTGTTGCAGCTTAGGGATCGGGCAATTACCTTGGGGTATCAAGTTTTGGCGCCGTGCCCGCATATGCAGGTTTGCCCTATGGCAAAGAATGCTGAGCAGTGGTGTCATTTTAGGCAGCGTTTAAGCCGAAGCCGTGCGCATCAGGATATTAAAAAAGGTACGATGGGTTATGAAGACGAACCCTATTGTTATTTATTGGTTGCACCAGCTGACCAAGTGAGCTCCGGGAGCGTGCAAGGCAGAGTTATTAATACACCAAAACAGCGCCCGGGGCATATATATGTAGATGTGTGTGCACAATCGGGAGCTATTGAAACGAAGTGCGTGACGAAAAAAGATAAGATAGCCTATAAAGCGGCTAAGGATTTGAACTGGGGTGATCGATTCTTGTAAACAGAGAGAATGTTCTTATACGATTTTATGAACACTCTCTCTTTCTAAATTTAATTATTATTTGATTAAAAGTGCTCTATTTATTTGTACTTTTTGTGGAGCATCTAGAGGACCATGCTTGCTCATAAAATAATCTGTATAAGTACCATCATTATTTATTAAATAATTTTGGTACTGCCCTAAAATGTTACCATATGTAGGAACAACTTCGTTATTTTCAGTAATAATTCCTTCTGCAACGATATTTCCAGCATGATTTATAAATAGCTGGCCATCATAAATAAAACCACATACCCGTTCGCCATTTTCGCTTTTATACCAAGCATCTTTATTATTTATTTCTGCTTTAGCTGCATCTAGATCATCATGTTGATATTTGATCCAAGTTGGTTGTGTCAGGGTTTTTTCTGCAGAAAAGTCATTAATATCTGTTGCAGCATAGCTAGCTGACCCCATGAAAGTAGCAATTAGTAACAATTTAATTTTGTTTTTCATGAAATTAAATCCTTAATATTTTTATTGAGTATAAAGCTAATTCTTTATACCAGCTTAATATAGGAATTGTGTTTTTGAATTTCAAGAGATAACCTAGAGATATATGTGAAAGATTCTATCCTCGCATCGCTTTCATGGTTCCTGCTAAATAACTGCTCGCCATATAGAAACACACGCCAATAGTACAACCGCCGAGCACAAAAGTGATATCTCTATAACGCCTTAGAAATGCTGGAATATAAATATACCCAACAATGGTTGGCAGGTAATAAATGAGAATTCCCATGATGATGCTAAGGCTCGTAATTTTGATGCCAAAGCTAACGAGATTGCGTGTCATATGAAATAAACCGCGTTTGTGCAGTAAAATTCCCAAAGCAATCACTTGGCCATAAGCGGCAATTGATGTAGCAAGCGCTAAACCCACATGCTGGAAAAATGGCATCAAGCAAAGGTTCAGGATTAGATTTCCAAGAATTGCAAAGCCTGCGACTTTAACTGGTGTTTTTGTATCGTTTCGCGCAAAAAATGTTGTGGTAAATACTTTTGCGGCGACATAGGCAGGCAGGCCGCTTGCGAATGCGGCAAGGGCAGGTGCTGTTTGCATAACGTCGGCTTCTGAAAAACGACCATGACCAAAAAGCAATGCGATAAGTGGTTGGCTAAGAACGATTAGGCCAATGGCGGCGGGCATGTTCATGAATAGAGCAAACGTAAGTGCTTTGTTTTGCAGACCTAATGCCTGATCTGTATTTTGTGCGCGCCAGAGTTTGCTTAAGCTGGGCAGTAAAGCCGTTCCAATGGCAACACCAAAAATTGACATTGGTAACTGGTATAGGCGATCCGCATAATACAAATAGGTCATAGAACCAATAGGCAAAAATGATGCAAGTTGTAGATCAATAAGTAGGTTGATTTGCATAACGCCGGCACCAACCATGCCGGGCAGCATGTGACGCATGACATTGCGAACATCATCAGTAATGCGCGGTAGGTGAAGCGGTAGAGCAAGGCCGTGCCGCATACATGACCAGTAAAGCCAGCCAAGTTGTAAAATGCCGGCAACAAAAACAGAGATTGAAAGTAGTACACCTGATGATATGTCCGTATAAGGAATCATCAAAAGTGAGAAAATCATGGCGATGTTTAGCAAGATTGGAGCCGCAGAAGCTGCCCAAAAACGATCAACAGAATTAAGCATGCCTGCCAGTAGAGCCGTTAAAGAAATGCACAAAATATAAGGAAATGTGATACGTGTAAAGGTGATAGCAAGTTCGACCCGTTCGGGTGTGCCAGAAAAACCGGGGGCAATAACAGGAATGACATAGGGTGTGAGGAGTTCTATTAGCAGCACAAAACCAAATAAGAACCATGCCATGATTGAAAAAACGTCAGTGGCCATCTTTTTGGCAGACGCGGTACCTTCTTCAGCTAATTTTCCAGCAAACTGAGGAACAAAAGCAGCATTAAGTGCGCCTTCTGCAAAGAAACGTCGAAAAAAATTTGGGAATTTAAAGGCGACAACAAATGCGTCGCTGACAATGCTGGCACCCATGTAATGGGACATTAACATTTCACGCAACATACCCAAGATGCGACTTATGGCTGTCCATCCGCCGACCGTTGTTGCTGCTTTAAAAAGACTCATATCGTATGCGTGACCTCTTCCACGATGCCGTTATGTAAGTGTACGATACGATCCATTTTGCGCGCTAGTGCTAAATCGTGTGTGGCGATTACGGCGGCAAGATTTTGATTGCGAATCATGTGCATGAGTTCTGCAAAAACAATATCAGCTGTTTCATTGTCAAGGTTACCTGTGGGTTCATCTGCTAACAAAATCGTAGGGTCACGGACAAGTGCACGTGCAATAGCCACGCGTTGTTGTTCTCCACCAGATAATTTTTTAGGTGAATGGGTTAGGCGATGGGATAGCCCCATCTTCTCTAATAATGTTTCAGCTTTGACGCGTGCTTGTTTTGAGGGGATGCCCGTCATTAAAAGTGGCATCATGACGTTTTCAATTGCGCTGAATTCAGGTAAAAGATGATGAAATTGATAGATGAAACCTAAATGAGTGCGTCTTAGGCGTGTTAAATCTGAATCAGATAAAGCACTAACACTTTGGTCGTTGATGAGCACTTCACCTGAAGATGGTTTTTCTAATAGACCAGCTACGTGTAAAAAAGTTGATTTTCCAGAACCACTTGCACCGACAAGAGCAACTATTTCGCCTGCTTTGAGGTCAAAGTTAATGCCTTTAAGGATATGTAAAGGTGAATCCCCTTGTTGATAAACGCGGTGGATTTCTTTACATGAAAGGATCATTATAATTTCCGGAAATAAATATAAAGTGGGGCGAATGACCGGGATCGAACCGGCGACCTCTAGGACCACAACCTAGCGCTCTAACCAACTGAGCTACACCCGCCACAATAGATATTATTTTTACTGGCTTTTGCTGAAAAAATCAATGTTTTTTTTTATAAAGACCAACGTTCACTTTTTGTTCTTGGGCTAAGCCTAAAATGATAAAGAGTGAACGTTGCTGTTAAGTGCACGAATGCGATCTATCAAACATAACAAGTATCTATTATATATTGGTTCCTACGATCTTCTTCTGATTTATCGGTTTTCGGTATTGTCAATTCAACCATTTCTTTTGTAATGATTACGGTTGTTCCTCTTGCATCATCTGCATTTTCAAGCACAGGGTCGAGCAGTTCATCAACAATTGATCGGAGTGCTCTGGCCCCGGTTTTTGATTCAGAGGCTTTTTTCGCAATAGCATCAAAGGAATCATCTGAAAATTCAACATTAATTTCATACGCTGGTGATGAAAGCAACGACTTAAATTGTTGAATGATTGAGTTAGCTGCTTCCGTTAAAATGCGGCGTAATCCAGTTGCATCGACGGGTTCAAATAAAACACGTTTATGAAGGCGCCCGAGCAGCTCAGTTTTCATACCATACTTTTCTAATTCAGAAAGTGGTATGGTGAAACGTTTTTCAATAATGATTTGTTCAGTGCTTTTTTTTGATGGTAATGGCTTTACAACAAGTTTAGTATTTGTGGGCTTTAATCCATAGCGTTCTAATTCAGTATCTTTAAATGAAAGAGTAGTTCCAGCCGAAGTAATATCCATAGAATTATTTTTTTTTGTTTCTGCTCGTATTACCTCATCTTTTTCTTTATTATCCTCTTCTCTAGTGGCCTCTTTTTCAGTCTTTTTTTCTATGTTTGCTTCAATAACATTCTTCTTAATATTTTTAATTATGACATCATATGATGCTGGCTTAATGCCTGTAAAGGCGCCGGCTGTGATAAATAAGATGTTTGTTGTATCGACAAAATAAGTTCGTTTATTAGGCCCCTCACCTTCATCAATTTTAATTACATCCCCTTGTATCAAACGTAATAATTCACCTTGTACATCCGCGCCTGCAATGTCACGTTCACCCCCACCTGATTTTGCTGCTATTTTGTCAATTTCATCAATAAAAATAATGGTTTTATTTTGGGTGTCTTCTATGTTGAAGTTATTAGCCATGAGTGCTTTTTTTATAAGTCCTGAAGCACTTTGTCCAACATAACCAGTACGTGTTAATGAGCTGGCATTTCCCATAATCAATTTGACATTGACACCATTGGCATTTAGAAAGTGCTGTAAATGTTCCAAAGATGCTGTTTTTCCGCACCCACTTTGTCCAATAAGAAGCATATTACTTTTATCGAAGTGGACCCATCCTTTTTCTGCTGCTAATGCGGGGTTAGTTTGTATAAGATTATTTAATTCGAGACCTGCATAATGTTTGTAAATATGCGTTGCGAGTGCAGACATTGCCCTGTCTTGTCCGATAATGTATTTGTTTAGATGATTTGAGATGGATCGAGAGGACGGAACTGTAGGGGCCGTATTTTCTATTGTTTTTTCTAAGTTCCGAGTAAGTTCATCATGAAAGGGGATATAGATTACTTCACCTTTTTTTGAGGGTGAATTAATATTTTGTTGATTACTTTGTGGTTCATCACGCTGTGTCGTTAATGGAGGCTGATCTCTCAAATTGCGTTTTCTTTTATGAGGAGGTAGATAAACATCAGATTTTGATGGTCCTTTGCTTAATGGATCGAGAGTTTTATCTCTTTCTTTATTTTTTTCTATTTTTTCTTTTCTTGCTTTCTGTCCAAGCTCTTTGATTGTAAGGAATTCTAAGAATGGATCTTTCCAAAGAGGAGGCATTGCATCTGAATAATGTTCAGATTTATCTTCCCAGACTTTGTAATTATTTAATATTTCATCTGAATTTCCTGTATTGTAGCTATTGAAAAAATTGTTAACTTTAGTGTTAACTTTGACTGCTGCGGACTCAAGTGACTCATAGTTCACCAGTTCTAAGCTATTAAACAGTCTGTCGTAATTTTCTTTTTCGGCTTTTCTAAAGTTTCTTCCAGTTCTTGCAGACTTGTTGCCGCCATCTTTTCTCCCGCCAAAGATGTCATCGCTGGCTAAGGCTGAGTCACTTGAAAATCCTATAATTGTTAAGCTGGAAGTTAATAAAAGCACGCGGGCTTTTGACATTATTTTTATACAAGTCATAACACTTTTCTCCTTGGTTGAATAAGAAAGTATGCTTTGCAGTTGTCATGACATGTACAAATGAAATTATTCCATTTTATACATAATCTTTTTTGTCATACATTTCTTGCACATTGTCGCATTTTGTATTTTTCAATGAGTACGCTTTTGAACCATGATTCACGATTACCCCGTACTTTGACTAATTGAATACCTAAAGTGCTGAGATCATTTATCTGGCAAATTACGTGATAAGTCTTCATTGAGAAAAAACCCCTGTGTTGAGAAAATGTTGACATTGATATGCTGCTCCATACTCACTTATAATCTTTAGCTTCACACAAAATACATGATAAGTATTTATGTTGCGCGAAAGAGGTGTTTAATGACCTCTTATTTATTATTTTAAGTAAAAATGGTTAATTTATGATTAATTGTGGCTAGAGATTTACAAAAAGTGATGGGGTTAAGTTTTATCAGCACACTGTTTTTGCACACACAAAGAGATCTGTTCTTGTAAACATTATGGTGACAGAAAGATTCCTAATAAATCTTCTGGCACAATGGATTCGTTGACGATAATGTAATACATGAAAAATGGAGTAATAATATGCAAGAGCACAAACCTGGTCTTTGGTATGGAACAACTATCGTTTCTATACGTAGGAATGGTAAAGTTGTCATCGCTGGTGATGGCCAAGTTACATTAGGGAGTCAAATAATTAAAGCACAGGCGAAAAAGGTTCGTCGTCTTGCAGGCGGTCAGGTGATTGCTGGGTTTGCAGGCGCAACGGCCGATGCTTTCGCGTTGTTTGAACGATTAGAAGGTAAGTTGGAGCAGTATCCATCGCAGCTTGCACGTGCGTGTGTTGAGATGGCGAAGGATTGGCGCACGGATCGTTATTTGAGGCGCCTTGAGGCCATGATGTTGGTGGCTGATAAAAACGTTTCATTGGTGTTAACAGGAACAGGGGATGTGCTTGAGCCTGAAGATGGTATTATGGCAATTGGTTCAGGTGGTGGTTTTGCGCTTGCTGCGGCGCGTGCCCTTGTTGATGTTGATACGCTTGATGCAGAACATATTGCCAGACGTGCTATTGAAATTGCTGGTGATATTTGTATCTATACAAATAAAAATATTATTGTTGAAAGCTTGATTATATGAGTGCATTAACCCCCCGTGAAATTGTTGCTGAACTTGATCGTTTTATTGTCGGGCAAACAGATGCAAAACGTGCTGTGGCTATTGCTCTGCGGAATCGTTGGCGACGTCTTCAGTTGCCTCCTGAATTGATCGATGAAGTCTTGCCTAAGAACATATTAATGATTGGGCCAACGGGTTGCGGTAAAACAGAAATTGCACGACGACTTGCAAAATTAGCGCAAGCCCCTTTTATTAAAATTGAAGCGACTAAATTTACTGAAGTTGGCTATGTAGGACGTGATGTAGAACAGATCATTCGTGATTTGGTTGAGATATCAATTCAAATGTCAAAAGAACGTATGCGGGAAGAGATTAAAGTAAAAGCCACTGCTCTTGCTGAAGAGCGCGTGTTAGATGCATTGGTCGGTGAGTCAGCAAGTCCTGAAACACGCTTGAAGTTTCGTCAAAAATTACATGATGGCGAATTGAACGATCGCGAAATCGATATTCAAGTGCAAGACAATAGTAATATGTCCATGCCTACAATGGATGTGCCGGGCATGCCGGGCGCGCAAATGGGGATGCTCAACCTTGGTGATATTTTTGGGAAAGCATTTACTGGGAGTCGCACAAAAGACCAGCGTATGACTGTGCTTGAGGCGCACGATATACTTGTAGAAGATGAATCTGAAAAGTTGCTTGATCAAGACAAAGTTGTTCGTGAAGCGCTAGAGGCCGTTCAGCAAAATGGCATTGTGTTCTTGGATGAAATTGATAAGATTTGCGCGCGGTCAGAAAGACAAGGCGCGGATGTGAGCCGGGAAGGGGTGCAACGTGATTTGTTGCCGTTGATTGAGGGCACAAATGTTTCAACAAAGTATGGCACGGTTAAGACGGATCATATCCTGTTTATTACATCGGGTGCATTTCATTTGGCAAAGCCATCAGATCTGTTGCCAGAATTGCAGGGGCGTTTGCCTATTCGTGTGGAATTAAAGGCGCTGACGCGTGAAGACTTTGTGCGTATTTTGACAGAGCCAGAGGCAAATCTGATTTGCCAGGCCAAGGCTTTACTTGCAACTGAAGGGGTTAAGTTAGATTTTGATTTAGCTTCAATTGAAGAGATTGCACGTCTAGCAGCTGAGATTAATCAGAATGTGGAAAATATTGGTGCGCGTCGTTTGCATACGATATTAGAGAAATTGCTTGAGGAATTGAGTTTTGATGCCTCTGATCGTGTGGAGAAATCAGTATGTATGACGGCAACTGATGTGCAGGAAAAAGTCGGAGAGCTTGCAAAAAATCAGGATCTATCTAAGTTCATTTTGTAGAATTAACTGTATATTTTTGCTTATCCATATGGCTTGCATGACTGCCGTCATGGCTAATTCCTCAGGGGTGTGGCCATCCAGAGAGATAAATGTGCATGAAGCAACCAGCTATTTATAGTTGTCCTCTCAAAAGATGGTTATATTCTGCTGTCATTGCGAGTCCTGCAAGGGCGTGGCAATCTGGCTCTTAGTCACAATAGATTGCCGCGTTACTACGTTCCTCGCAATGACGAGAGAGCAAAGGTTTCTCCTTAACTAGTGGCAGTGAAACCCATAGCCTGCCAAACAAATTCCATATAGTGTCATCTTGTCATTTAATAAAAATATGTGTCTAATTTGACACATACGGGCGAATTATTGCGATCTTTTCCCGGACAGGCTCTTTACGTGTGCAGTAGATGATGCTAGGTTTTGGCTAAATTAAGAATAAATGTTGTTCATACAATTCAAAAGAATAATTAATAAGAATAGAGTTAATAAACAAGATGAAATTTTCTAATAAATTATTTAAAATTCAAGCTAAAATTTCTGTGTCAGCTTTTATCCTGATAGGAAGTGTCTGTCATTTGGGCGCGTCCGATGACTTGTCTGCTGGTGAATTTGATGAACGTCTTCTTACTGGTGTATCGAGTTTTGGGACGCCAGTGCAAGGTAGGTCTGAATTTAAAGCAGCAGGTTACTCTAGTAAAGGCAATCACCGTGATTCTTTGGATTCAGTGTCTTCGCAGTCTCCTGTACATGTGAGACAGCTAAAGAAGAATATTGGTAATCAGCAGCAAGGCAAAGTTGAAGAGTTTGCGCGCCCGAGAAACATAAATAGGCAAGAAAAACCAAGTGTAGTTGCGAATCCGTCAGGCGGATTAGAGAGAAGTTTAAGTGTACTTAATAATCCTCAACTGATTACTAATGCACTTGCTAAAAAAGTCCGTGGTGATGAGGGGCGTGGGCGAGACGGAGGTCGTGGTCGTGGCTCTGGTTCTGAGAGAGCCTGGTCTAAGCAGAAAACGCCTGAAGTACTTTTTGATGCAGTGTATTCTGGTAATAAGCAAAATAGAAATAGCCCTGGTTTTTTTGGCCGTGTTGGATACTCATCAAACCCTAACCAAGGCACATTGAGTGTTGGGGAAACGTTGCTTTTTACGTCACCTATAAAATCTCCTGTAAAAGAAATATCTCCTAGAAAAGAATCTGTTGGAAAAGCTTTGCTTGAACGGCTGAGTCATGAGAGTGAAGGTGCTGTGGTGCTGCATGGTCGTGGTGATGCATTGGCTGTTCTTACGGCAAAATCGAGTGACGAAATTACTCTGCATGTTGCAGGAAAAGATAGAAAAACAACAATTGAACAAATGGTTGCTAGCGTTGATGTTACTGATGCAAATAAACAATTGTCATTTCAGAAGCACTATTTCCACTGCCTAAAGCTTAGCGAAGTTGATCGGACAGCTTATCTCGAGCTATTGCTAGCTAAGCCTGAGTTTAAAGGGCAGACGTTGAAGACTGCGTGGAAGTTTTTGCAAGAAAGTGCTGATTCAGCTTATACATCCTTACGTGGATTTTTTATGGCCGGTAACTTGAGAGATAAAATGCACGCCGAATTCATTCGAAATATTTTGGCTGAGTCTCAAACTGTGATAAGTCAGAATCAAACGTTAGTGACTACTTTACGTCAAGCATACGCTACAAGTTCCTCGTCAGCTATTTCAAAAGAGTTTGCTGCAAATCCAACTGGTGTACTTAGTTTGGATACAAGTGAATGGACTACGAGTCAATTTTCAAAGTGCATAGAATTTATCGTCAATCAATTTGTTGGATCGCAAGAAACAACTAATATTCAAGCGAAGTCAATGAATAAATTAATAACAACTTTTTCCAAACGGAGTGATGAATTAGCAGCAGAAAATGCAGAATTGAACGTTGAACTTATAGAATCGAAAAGTAAACTGAGAATAACAGCAAAAACTATTAATGATTTAAAAGAAGAAAACTCTGAATTGAAGACTAGTCTTAAAGAATCGAAAATTAAATTAAGAGCATCAGTGGCAACAGCTGAGCTGTTAACAGAAGGGCAATCAAAATTGGAAGCGGAGCTTAGAGAATTGCGTGCTCTTCGAGAGACTTGGCAGATAGAGAGGTCAACTTTAGCTGATAGAGTTGCAGAGTTGTTAGAAGAAAATCGAGAGTTGAAAGCAGTGAAAAAAACACCAGCTTAGCGCACGGACAAGCTGCTAAAAAGAAGTAATATATAGTTTTTTGGGTTGTTGATACGTTTTTTTATTGTTATCTGTACGTTCTGAGTAGGCTATAACTGTTTGAATTGTTAATAATAATTAGTCTCTTTTTTTGTTGTTATACCTGCCTTTCAATAATTGAGGTTAATAATAAAAGATATCACAATCTTTTTTTCTTAAAATAGTTTAAGAAATAATAATAAATATTAAGGAGAATTAAAAATGAGTAAAAATAAATTTTTTGTTGCATATGTGGCGACATTACTAAGTTCATGCGCCGTGTTTTCAGCGGACTTCGACGAAGGTGCTGGACAATCTCACGTGACATTTAGTGCATCTACTGCTATGTCTGAGACGCCAAAGAAGGTAGATCTAGGTGGAGTTACTTATGATCTGACTCCAGACACGGCACGATATATTACTAAGGAAAAAGCTACGATTTTAGGTACTCCTGGCCTGAAAGCTGAAGTTGAAAATGAATTCGCAGGTAAACGGATACCTGAACGACATTTAAGCATGAAGAAAGCTGCTGCTATTTCAGATAAAAAATTTGAAAGAGCCCAAAAAATGACACAACTTTCTCAAAGGGCAAGTCTAAATCAAGAAAAAGTGAGCGAACAACAACGTAATAAAAAACTTCTGGCGAGTGCCCAAAAGCGTGACGTTGAACATGATCAGGTAGCGCGTGCTTTACAAGAGACGTTATCAAAACAGCGTAGCGCTGTAGTGGCGTTGCAAGATAAGTTATCTCAGAGCGATGTTTCTGTAATTGATTTGGTATCAAAGGTTGATGTGTTTAAAAAAGCTCTTTCTCAGCTAGAAGCAGAGAAAGAAAAGGCATCCGCTGAAGATACAGAATTCTTCGCAGAGCTTGAAGCTAAAATGAATACCATGACAACACAGTATGAGCTTGCGCAAAAGGCACTTTTGAGTGAAAAGGCTGCTGCAAATCAATTGAGAGCAGATTTAGCTCATAAAGAGGCTAGTCTACAGGCGACTAAGAGTAAAGAAGCCGCATTACTTACTAGTTTAAGGGGAATGGCTCTGTCAGGTGCTTCTTTAGATGCTGAGTTTGAAAATGCTGGTTCAGAAGATGAGAATGGATTTGAAGGTGCAGGTTCAGAAGATGAGTTGCATAACTCTGGCGCAGCTGCTGCGCAGGTTCCTCAACAAAATGAACATCAAAAACCTACAGCAACGCTTCTTGAGGATGATGATTTAGAGGCCTTCTAGATTCTACTTTTAGTTTCCTTCGCGCGATGTGAGAACTTATGTGCTCTCCGATCATGTCGGAGGAAACTGATAGTAATAAATGCTTATTTTGTAAGTGACGCGCTATGTATAAAGATTTTGTTAGACTGAGTCGCTGCTATTTCTCTGGGTGGTGTGTTTTGCTGAATCCTCCTGGTGGGCATGCCACAGAGAAGCTAAATTCTGCCTTGCATCATGTGCATGGAAAACTTTATTCGTAGACATCCTTAAAATCAATGCTTATAATTCAATAAAATTTTAATTAGCAATACGTTCCCTTTTTTTGTAGAAATAATAATTAAATGAAAAAAAAATGTTTTCTACTTTTTTCTTATCTGTTTTTTTTGTGTAATATCCAAGTTTTTGGCCAAGGCAGTGCAACTGCATCGCATTCATTATTAATGTATCGCATTGGTGCAGGCATTGCCGCTGAGTATGCATCAATTGAGGGGCATTTGAAAAATAGGCCTTTGAATCCTGAGGATGACGCTAATCCCGCGAACGAAAATTTCGCTTCAGACGCACATCATTCGTGTCGTAAGTTTCAAGTTTCACCTGGTGTTGAGCTTGGAGTCTTTATTGCGAAAGATTATTATTTAGGTTTGGCAGTTAGTTATCACAATACTAATGCACAAAATGTGATGTATACGTCAATAGGCCAAGCTATTCATTTTGAACATGAACTGAAATTAAAGTCATATACAGATTTATTTTTGAAGTTTGGGTATAAAATTATGCCGAAAATAATGTTCTACGGTTTGCTTGGCCCATCGTTTGCAAATTGGTCCCATAATTCAAAGACAATTTATTATAACACTACGTTGAAGCGTAAAAGCGTAGAAGCATTGTCGCAAATGAACAAAAAAACAACTGGTTTAGGGGTTGGTACTGGAGTTGAATATTTTATAAACGAGAAATATTCAATAAATCTTAATTATACAATTAATATGCATAAGGCAAACAAATTGCGTTACCGGTCTAGCTATAATACTGATACTTGGGATCCTGTTTATACTGATGTCCAAAAAAGCGTCCGTCTTATGTACTCCACAATTGGGGTGCGCTTTTCGTATTTCTTTTCATTCTAATAATAAGGGTGTGGTTGCGTTCGATTTTCTCTCTGTATAATGGTTGCATTCCGTCGTCATTGCGAGGCTTGAAGGGACGTAGCAATCTGGCTCTTTAGTACATAGATCTCCGCCTCACGTTGTTCCTCGCATGACGAAAGAGAGGGCCAAAAACCATTTGAAAGAAGTATATATCTCTTACTTTTCTTTTTTATGTAGCCCCATGTTAACGTGCACTTAAGAAAAAAGTCTCCTCCACAGGAGGCTTTTTTTATGAATATGCATTATTCCTTTTCTCCAGGCCAAAAATCCTTTATCTTTCAATAAGTTATTATGAACTTCGTTGGCTTTTGATGCCATGCGGCTAATCTTTTACAAAGGAATCATGTTTAATGACATTCCAAAATGAATCTGCACATGCACCTATGGGCATGCTTGATGACACTTCTTCTTCATCGTCAAGTGCAATACCTCCCTCAACGACGAAATCGCCGCGTATTCAGCTGTGGCACAAAGTCTTAATGGGGCTTATTGGCGGTATTGTAACTGGCTTTATCTTGGGCGACTATGCTGTATACCTAAAACCCATTGGTGATATCTTTATTAGATTGATCAAAATGATCGTCATGCCATTGATATTTTTCTCGATCATTAACGGGCTCAGCAATATTAAAGACGCAAACCAGTTGGGGCGTATCGGCATCAAAGCTGCTTCTGCTTTTGTGGTATGTACATGTTTTGCGATTTCTTTGGGGATGCTAGCTGCATGGTTATTTCAACCGGGAGTCGGTCTTGTACTTAAAGCAACGACTACGCCAACCCCTCAGGTATTTGATGCCGTCAAGATGTTGTTGGATATTATTCCAGACAATATCATTGGTGCAATGGCACAAGGCACGATTATGCAAGTTGTGTTCTTTTCAATTTTCTGCGGTATTACATTGGTTATGATGGGTGAAAAAGCGAATCGGATTTTCTTAACAGTGAAAGACCTTACAGAGGTTGTATTGACCATGATTCGTATGATCGTGCGTTTTGCGCCTGTTGCCGCATTTTGTTTGATGGCATGGTGTGTTGGTACGCAAGGCACGGCGGTACTCTATAGCCTTAGCAAACTTGTGATGGCTGGGGTGTTCGCGTTTGTGATTCAGTACTTTGTTTTTGGTGGTCTTATTATGGTATGGGGGCGGTTGTCTCCACTGCCGTTTTATCGGAAAAGTTTCGAATACCAAGCCATGGCGTTTTCGACCAGCAGTACTAAGGCTGCACTACCGGTGACGATGTCTGTGTGTCATGACAAGATGGGCGTATCTAAGCTTAGTTCATCATTTATTCTACCGTTGGGTGCAACCATAAATATGGATGGATTGGCGATCTATTTGGGCTTGTGTGCGATTTGTTTTGCACAAGCAGCTGGGCACACGCTGACTTATGGTGAATATGCGACGATTATGTTTACAGCAACGTTGGGTTCGATTGGCGGCGCAGGGATACCAAGTGCTGCAATTGTGATGCTGCCAATGATTCTTGGGGCAGTTAATTTGCCGCTGGAAGGTGTATTGCTGATTACTGGTATTGACCGTTTGATGGATACGTTCCGCACAACGATTAGTATTACAGGTGATGCAGCCGTAACGTTGGTGGTTGATAGCAGCGAAGGTATGTTGGATCGCGATAAGTATTATAGCTAAATTTTAGCTTTGCCTTCTGCCCCATTCAGGTTAAACTAATACATAAAAATTAGTTTAATTTGAAAGAGAAAAAATGACATACACTATCACACTTATTCCTGGCGACGGCATTGGCCCCGAAGTTACAACGGCAGCGCGCCGAATTATAGATGCGACGGGAGTTTCCATTAATTGGGAGGTGTGTGAGGCAGGTGCAGAAGTTTTTAAAAAGGGCCAAGCAACCGGCGTTCCTCAAGAAACGATTGATTCAATTGTACGTAATAAAGTTGCGCTAAAAGGACCACTTGAAACACCTATTGGTTTTGGCGAGAAAAGTGCAAACGTAACGCTTCGTAAATTATTCGAAGCCTATGGTAATATCCGTCCTGTTCGTGAAATTCCAGGTATTAAGACGCCTTATCAAGGGCGCAACATTGATTTTGTGATCGTACGTGAGAATCTTGAAGATCTGTATGCAGGCATTGAGCATATGCAGACTCCTGGTGTTGCACAATGTTTGAAAATTATTTCACGTAAGGGCTGCGAGAAAATTGTCCGTCTTGCTTTTGAAATTGCGCGCGCAGAGGGCCGTAAATCGGTCCATTGTGCAACAAAAGCAAACATCATGAAATTAAGCGAAGGGTTGATGAAGCGCACCTTCGAAGAGATCGCTTCGGAATATACAGAAATCAAAGCAGAGCACATTATTGTTGATAACGCAGCGCACCAATTAGTTAGAAGTCCTGAACAATTTGAAGTGATTGTAACAACAAATATGAATGGTGACATTTTAAGTGACTTAGGGTCAGCGCTTATTGGCGGGCTTGGTTTTGCGGCAAGTGCGAATATTGGTGATGATTATGCTATTTTTGAGGCAGTTCATGGATCTGCACCAAAGTATGCCGGTAAGAACAACATCAATCCAACAGCTGTTTTGATGTCAGGTATCATGATGCTTCGCCATTTGGGAGAGTTTGAGGCTGCTAATGCGATTGAACAAGCTTTGTATGTTACCTTTGATGTAGACGGTACGCAATTGCGTGATACAAAAATCGGAGAGGGTGCTGTATCTACAACAACATTTACGGATGCCGTGATTGGCAATTTAGGGAAAAAGCACCTGACGTGCGCATCACGTGTTTATAATCCTATTAAGTTACCAAAGGTTTCGAAAGCACCTGATCTTGTGAAGGTGACAACACGCCAAGTAAATGGACTTGATATATTCTTGGAATCTTCGGTTGCTGTTACAGATGTTGGTGCTAAACTTGAGACTGCTGTTGAGGGGACTCCTGTTCGTCTTAAAATGATTTCAAGCCGTGGTGTTAAATTGTATCCAGGCACAAATCCTGTAGCCGATGTTGTGGATATGTTGACAGTACGCTTAATCGTTCGCGAGAGTACATATGATCTAACTGACTCTGATATTGCCTCTATTATGGCAAAAATTGCGCCTTGTTATCGTTGGAACCACATCGAAAAATTGAATGTGTTTGATGGTAAAATTGGATATACAAAGTCACACGGCGAAGAATAATCTTGCGTTCAAAAGGCATTAATTAGTGGATCATTTTGCGGTATCTCAGTGCTCATGTATAAAAGTGTATACTCCGTCCTTGATCCTTTCCCTCGCGCTACTTAATGCTTTTTGAACATGATTTTAAAATGATTGAAATGAGTACGTAAATGAATACACGTGTTGAAAAAGATACAATGGGATCAATCGATGTTGAGGCGTCTCGCTATTGGGGCGCACAAACAGAGCGATCACGTCGTAATTTTAAAATAGGTAGCGAGAAAATGCCTATTGCACTTATTCATGCCTTTGCACATTTAAAATGTATTGCGGCGGAAGTGAATGGAGCGCTTGGGTATTTAAACCCAACGTGGGTCGAGGCAATTAAAATTGCTGCGAATGAAATTGTGGAAGAGAACTTAGATGACCATTTTCCACTTGTTGTTTGGCAAACGGGGTCTGGTACACAAACAAACATGAACGTGAACGAAGTGATCGCGCACCGTGCAAACATGCATTTGGGTGAAGCGGGTACCATACATCCGAATGATCACGTAAATATGGGACAATCATCAAATGATACCTTTCCTACGGCCATGCACATTGCAGTGGCACTTGCAGTGCAGAAACAATTATTGCCTGCACTTCGCCATATGCAAACAGTACTCGCAGATAAAGCGAAAGAATTTGAGCATCTTATTAAGGTGGGACGAACACATTTGCAAGATGCTACTCCTGTAACACTTGGCCAGGAATTTAAGTGTTATGCAACACAAGTACGTCTTGGGATAGAGCGTATTGAATCCACAATGCCGCGTGTATACAGTTTGGCGCAAGGCGGTACGGCTGTTGGTACGGGGCTCAATTGTCCTAAGGGATTTAAAGAAGCGTTTGCGACACGATTGAGTGAACGGCTTGGCATTCCTTTTAAACCAGCGGATGATTTATTTGAAGCACTTTCTACGCATGATGCGCTTGTTGAATTATCCGGGCAACTTAATGTGTTAGCTGTTAGTTTTATGAAAATTGCGAATGATATTAGGTGGCTCGGGTCTGGACCAAGGTGCGGTCTTGGTGAGATTTTCTTGCCAGAGAATGAGCCAGGCTCATCAATCATGCCAGGCAAAGTGAATCCAACTCAGGCTGAAGCGACGACGATGGTCTGTTGCCAAGTTATAGGGAATCATACGGCGATCACGATGGCGGGTTCACAGGGACATTTTCAACTTAATGTTTTCAAGCCTGTTATTATTCGTAATCTTTTACATTCAATTACGTTGTTGGCAGATGCCTCAATGAGTTTTTCGAATAATTGTTTGCTTGGTATAACAGCAAATGAGAAACAGCTTAAAGAGAATGTTGAAAAGTCTCTCATGTTAGTAACTGCTTTGAATCCTATTATCGGCTATGAAAAAGCAGCTCATGTTGCTAAATGTGCATTAAATGATAATTTAACCCTTAAAGAGGCTACGCTTAAACTGGGATATATGACAGCTCAGACTTTTGATGCGGCTGTCGTCCCAGAGCATATGTTAAGTTAACAATAAATAAACTGTGCTTTTTTATCGTCTTATATGCATTTAATATCGAAACAGCTATAAAGAAATTCTTATTTTTTTATTTTCCATAAGAATCTTAATTTTTGCAAAACACAATCCATATTTATAATTCTTTTGATTTCAAGTAATATTAATATATTTTTGTTAACCTTTTGTTAAATATTTATCTGATATATTATAGATGATAGTTAAATAAATATTGATATTGATAATTTTCTTATTAAAAATAAAGTTTGATATAATTTATTAATAATTTGAATCGAGGGGATTTTAAGTATGTTTAAGCATAGATCATTTGTGTTAACTTTGCTTGTGGCAACAGCATCAACGGTGTTTGCTTCGACAGCAACCTCTATAACGCCTGCAACTACAGCGAGTACAACTACAATTGCAGCAACGGTTACTCCAGTAGTGCCAGCGACTCCAGCAGTGCCAGCGACTCCAGCAGCGACTCCAGCAGTGCCAGCAGCGACTCCATCTATGGTGCCCACTGCTGCTCCAGCAGCAACATTGTCAGCACCAAGTGAAAATCGTCGTCGCACCCCGGCATCCAGCCCTTATGATTGTAATTACTATTCTTGTGGTTATACGGCAGACCCAATAACGTTAAATTATTGTACAAGTTTACAGGGTGATAATGCGCGTATCGCAATGGGATGTTATATTCGTTATCTTGAAGCCCATGTATGTCCAACAGGCGAAGATGCACCAACAAACCCTCCATTGGATGTGAAGTCAGACGGAACAGGTCGTTGCCAGATCGCACGTAATCAAATAGTATTAGGTATGCAAGCAGCTTATGCAAATGATCCTACTATTTTAGATAAGGTCTCTCGAACAGGCTCTAGAACAAGTGCTTCGGAAACTCCTTCAGCAGCAGTAACAACAGCTGCACCAGCAACAACGACGGCTTCAACAACAACTGCACCAGCAACAACGACGGCTTCAACAATAACTGCGCCAACACCAACGCCAACAGCTGCACCAACACCAACGACGATCCCAACACCAGCTCCAGTAGCTGTATCTGCTGATCCAGGTATAGCATCACAGCAAGCAGCTTCTGCTGCAACTCAGGCAGCGCAGTCGGCTCAACAAGCCGCTACTGCAGCAACACAAGCAGCACAATCAGCCCAGCTTGCTGCACAAAGTGCCGGCGCAGTAACAACGAATTCCCAAGTTGCTCAACAGTCAGTACAGTCAGCACAATTGGCAGCAAATTCAGCATCACAAGCTTCTAAAGCAGCTCAAACAGCTGCAACGAGTGCAAGCCAAGCAGCACAAGCCGCACAAGCGTCTTACCAGCAAGTCGCAGGTTTAGCACAAAATCCAACAGCACAGCAGGCGGTTTCACAATCCGTTATTCAATCTGCAAGTCAAGCCGTGTCTCAAGCCTCAGCTGCACAGGCCGGTGCTAATCAAGCGATAGCAGCGCAACAACAAGCTGCATCTGCTGGAATGCAAATTTCAATGTTAAATCAGACAGCAGTAGCAGCTACGACAGCAGCACCTCAGGCCGCAAAGACAGACAACGCGGCGGCTACATCAGCAGCTTCAACATTACTTTCAGCAATTTTAAAGTAAATGATGCTTGATTTAAAATAATTATATTAATTAGTATGAAAGGTTTTTCTTATGTTTAAGAGTAATTTTAGAATAGCTTATTTTATAGCTTTGCAGGCAGTGGTGGCAATTGCTTCTGCTTCCACACAAACGCCAACTACTTCTGTGGCAGCAACTCCCACAGCAACCGCAGCACCTGCGGTAGCTCTAACAACAACGGCTGTTGTGACAAATGCTGCTGCTCCATCTGTACCTGCGCCAACGCCAGCGGCACCAGAGTCGGTTGTCACTATAAAAAACTGTACGTATGCGAATGGTTTGCTTGGTAATGCAAATGCACCAATTCGTGATTTTTGTCTTTCACAAACGACAGATATAAGCACAGGAAAAGCTCATAGAGCTATAGATTTCGCAATGGGATATTATGTTGCTATGAAGTGCACAGCTGGAAATTCAGTGTTAGATGGAAGTTGCAAGAATGCTGCTAATACAATTGCGAATGGTGTTGCCCTCGCATTCCATTTAGATTATACAACATTACATGAAATCCGCAGAGCAGTTCCACCGGGATCTACAGCTGGGTGCCCTTGTTCAGCTGCGGCATAAGTAAAAGCCAGATTAAAATTATAATTAGAATCTCTGGGTTGGCTTCCGGCTAACTCAGAGATTTTTTTTAATGCCCAGGTACTGTCTTCATATTTCCTTTTACAGGCATTGCCTTTGGTAAAGCGGCGTCAATTCCTTTTAAAATAATTTTTGGATAAACACCCAAAGCAAGAACAATAAGAATTAAAATACCTAACACGCTTCTTTCACTGCCTGTTAAATCAGTATGTTGTCTGTCATGTAATATAAGCACACCGCTTATTTTTCCCATAAAAATACGTTTATAAAGCCACAGCATGTGAACTGCACCAAGAATCATGCCGAACGTTGCCGTTGCAGCATAAAAAATATTTGTTTTAAAAGTGGCTATTATCACTAAGAATTCGCCAATGAAGCCGCTGGTTCCTGGAACGCCAATGCTTGCAATCACTAAAATAAAGAATGCTGATGCATAGAGAGGCATAATGTTAAGTAGCCCACCATAATCATTGATTTTACGTGTATGGTACCGGTCATAAATAATTCCAACACACAAAAATAGTGCAGCCGATATAAAGCCATGACTTATCATTTGAACAACAGCTCCGGCAACTCCTTGCGGTGAAAATGTGAAAATTCCAAGCGTTACAAAACCCATATGTGCTACTGACGAATAAGCGATTAGCTTTTTAATATCTGTTTGTACAAGTGCTACGAGCGAGGTATACACAATTCCAATTAAGCTAAGTCCAATCATGATGGGCGCGAATTGTTGTGAGGCATCTGGTAAAATTGGCAGGACAATACGTAAAAGCCCATAACCGCCCATTTTAAGCAAGACACCCGCAAGCAAGACAGAGCCTGTTGTTGGAGCTTCTACATGCGCATCGGGAAGCCAAGTATGTACAGGCCACATAGGGATTTTAACAGCAAAAGCGGAGACCAATGCCCAAAAGAGCCATTGTTGGGTGCTAAGGGGGAGGGTAATGCCAGACATATCTATAAGGTTTGTTGTTCCTGTATAATCATAAAGTTTAACAAGGGCAATAAGCATGAAAACAGAACCGAGAAACGTGTATAAAAAGAACTTAAAGCATGCATAAATTCGATTGTTTCCGCCCCAAAGACCAATGATTAGAAACATTGGAATAAGAACGCCTTCGAAAAATAGATAAAATAAAATTGCATCAAGTGCACAGAAAACACCAATCATAAATGTTTCAAGTAGCAAGAATGCAATCATATATTCACGAACGCGGTTGGTTATTTTGTCAAAACTTGAGAGTATGCAAATAGGTGTTAAAATAGCTGCTAACAAGATGAAATAAACAGACAATCCATCCACGCCTAAGTGGTAAGAACAACGCATACTTTCAATCCAGCTATATTTTTCTACATATTGAAAGCTAGGATTAGAAACATCAAATTGTGACCACATCACCAGCGCAAGAATAAGATTAAGACATGAAATCCAAAGGGCTACTGCTTTGGCATTTCTAACGTTATTATTTTTTACAAGCACTAAAAATACCACGCCGATGAGGGGGAGGAAAATGAGTAAACTGAGTAGCGGGATGTTCATGTGATGGGCTCCAGAGTAGTCGGAAAATAGTAATACAGTTGACCTAAACGTTAGATTAAGGGTAGAAAAAACACATTATTAACACAAGACTAAGTGCTATTAATCCAACGATTATACCAAGTGCATAATGGTATATATAACCTGTTTGAATGCGATGATTTTGGTGTGAAAGCGTCAAGCATGTATGAGCCACACCATTAGGGCCAAAACGATCAATGATGCCAAGATCGCCTGTTTTCCATAAAAAATTACCAAGTGCAAGGACGGGACGATTGATTATTTTAGTATAGAGTTCATCAATCCACCATTTATTGTATGAAAACGTGTAAAATGGTTGATTCGCTAAACGGTCAATGAGTCTTGGCTTTATTCCATAAAGATAGATTGCACCTGCTATTCCAGTGCTTGCCATAATAAGCGGCAAATGATGTATCAAAAATGGTAAATGAGTTGTTGGTTCCTTTAGTACAACAAGCGTATTTTTCCAGCTAAAACCAATTTGCTCTATAAACAATGTATGACCAATCATACCACTAAAGATGGCGCCAATACTCAGTAATCCAAGCGGAATAAGTATCATTAAGTTTGATTCATGGACATGTGCCATGACATGTTCATTTGCATGGGGGACGCCATGAAATGTAAGCCATAAGAGACGCCATGAATAAAAACTTGTGAGGATGACAACGAGTATTCCTACAGCATATGCTATAGGGTGGTGGCTGTTATAAAGTGCCTCTAAAATAGCATCTTTTGAATAAAACCCAGCAAAAAATGGAATTCCTGCAAGTGCAAGGCTGCCAATCCACATGAATGCGTATGTTTTTGGAATGAGTCGAGCGATACCACCCATTTTTCGCATATCTTGCTCATCAGACATAGCGTGAATGACAGAGCCAGCTCCTAAGAACAAAAGTGCCTTAAAAAAGGCATGGGTTGATAAATGAAAAATAGCTGCATTATATGCGCCGCAACCACATGCTGCCATCATGTATCCCAGCTGACTGCAGGTTGAATATGCGATGACACGTTTAATATCATTTTGTGTGAGTGCAACTGTGCCGGCAAAAAAGGCAGTGATTATGCCAATCCACAGCATGGCTTCTTTGGCAATGGGTGCCAATTCATACAAAGGTGAAAAACGTACCATCAAAAAGATACCCGCAGTTACCATGGTCGCTGCATGAATGAGGGCGGAAACAGGCGTTGGTCCTTCCATCGCGTCAGGCAACCAGACGTGTAGGCCAAATTGAGCAGACTTACCCATAGCCCCTAATAGTAAGAAAAATCCAATGAGGTCATAGGGGCTGATCGCATGCCCAGCCAATGTCAATGTAGGCAGATGTGTTGTTGGTAAGGCTGTTAGTATGACATTAAAATCAAGGCTGCCAAATAAAAGGAATAAGCCGCCCATAGCAAGCACAAGCCCAGCATCACCCACACGGTTAACAACAAATGCTTTTGTTGCAGCTGAGGCAGCTTTAGACCGTTCATACCAGAATCCAATAAGAAGGTACGAAGCAAGGCCAACGCCTTCCCAGCCCACGAAAAGTTGAATCATATTAGGTGCTGTCACAAGCAATAACATCATGAATGTGAAAAAGCTGAGATAGGCCATAAAGCGCGGCCGTGATGGATCGTGTGACATGTAGGATAAAGAATATATATGTACTAAAAAAGAAATTATATTAACTACGCCTAGCATCACCATAACCAGGGGGTCTATCCGAATACCCCAAGCAGCTTTAAGTGTGCCAACTTCTATCCAATCAAGTACATGAATATTAAGCTGAATCATGCCTTTTGTTTTGTACCAAAGAATCAACGTTGCACCTAAAGCAATGGTCATTCCTGCAACGGAGACAGTTTCACTAAGTTTTTTGATATTTCGATGTGAGATCGCAATAAGAAAACCCATGAGTGGGGCAAAAACAGCGTATAATGCCAAGCGTTCTGGAGTCATCAGGCCACCTCTTCATGAAGGTTGTGTAAATCATTGGTGTTGATTGTACTGCGTTGTCTGAAATAGCTCACCAGAATGGCAAGACCAATAGCAGCTTCAGCCGCAGCGACGGTTAAAATGAAAAGTGAGAAAACTTGTCCAACCATATCTTTATGATATAAAGAAAACGTGACAAAGTTGATATTCACCGCGAGTAGAATGAGTTCAATGGCCATAAAGAGCGCAATTAAATTCCGGCGATTTAAAATAATACCAAGGATGCCAATTGCAAATAAAATACCTGATACGATTAGGTATGGATTAATACCAATGCTTCTCATATATCATCCTTTTTGATTTGATGCTTTGCAATAATATCGGGTGTGACGCCCATACGAAGGCCTGGGCTTGTAAGTACCAGCGAGTTTTTCTTGGTACGTTGGTTTTGCTTTGATATATCTTGTTTTCGATGTGGAATTGAACGTCTCGTGCCTTCTGTAAGAACGATGGCGCCAATCATAGCGACAAAAAGGATAAGGCCGCCAACTTGGAATATATAAGCATAATGTGTATACAGAATCTGTCCAAGAGCCATTGTATTCTGCATGCGTCTTGGACGAGGTGAAACGAGTACGTCTGCAGCTTGCGGATGTGCTTCAAAGAAATAGGTCATAATACCTATCTCAATAATTAATAGTAATCCGACGGCAAGTGCACTATATAAATAAGGACCAAATGTTGCTCTGATATCATTTTCTTTGAGATTGAGCATCATCACGACAAACAAAAACAAGACGGCAACGGCGCCCACATAAACAATTACAAGAACAAAGCTAAGGAATTCGGCGCCACCAATAAGCATAAGTGCAGCCGCATTAAAAAAAGCGACAATAAGCGCTAATGCACTATAGACAGTATTTCTGGCAAAAATAACGACGCAAGCCGAGCTTATAAGGCAGGTTGCAAAAATATAAAATAAAAGTAATTTACCCATTGGTTCTCAACGAAATTAAAACTTAGAAAAATGATAGCATGCATATATGTGTAGGACTAGTCCCAAGGCTGTTTGAGGGGGAAAAATTCAACTTGCGTTTTTGGAAAAGAGTAATGTATTGTGCCAGAGAAATAGGGTGTGGTTTTTGTTTATATAAAAATTAAGTCTAAATAAGTTGATTGTAATAGTGAAGGAGATACCCATGAAGGTATTTAATGTTTTGAGGCGATGGCTTTTGGTGCTTGTGTGCTCGGTTGGTTCGGTTTGTGCGATGGAAAAGAAAGTATATATGCCAGATGGAACAGATGTTTATGAATGCAGTCATAATGTGTTGACAGTAGATGCTAGGCTTGTTGAAGACGGCCTTTTTGATGAAAAAAAAGAAGGTCTATTTCCCGCTATTTCCGAGAGGGTAAATGTAATCGCAGAAGAAATTGCTGGAAATGTAGATAAACTAACAACCCAAATAAGGCATCAGCCTGATGGAATAAACTATTTTATTTGCATGGGCGACACTAAGGTTGGGAAAAGCAGTTTTATTTCAGCTTTAATAAGAAAATATGGCGTAGATTTAAATATTGTTCCTGAAATCGGTTCTAGTTTTAAGTCTTGCACAAAAAATGTGGAATTGTTTAAGTTGCACTTACCTACATCTACGGGGCTAGCTTCAGTTGTAATTGCTGATGGTTCAGGCTCTAGGGATTCAGGCGGTTGGGAGCAAGACCTTGCAAACATTCTTAGTATGACTCCTATTTCAGAGATTTCCTCTGTTCATTTTTTAGTTTTTGTTACTGAGGCTAATGCTGAAGCTCCAGCTATAGGTTTAGCTGATGCACTTAGGCAGCTTGGTGGAAGATTTCCAGGTATTGTTATTAATCCTAACTCATGTTTTACATTGGTATTAACTAAAGGGTCGGCTGATTTTAATTGTGAAAGGTATTTTGGGGAATTATTGCCTGAGGCATCTGGACTTTCTTATTTTAAGGAGTCAGGAACGATGGAGTTGTTAAATAAGATAGGCGACAAGCCAGATGAACGTATTTTGAAGTTCCCTCGTTTTTCACGTGTTGGTGAGCAGGATTTATATATTCAAGAGGCCTTTGCTAAACGTTTTGGAACAGCTGATTTTGGTCGATTTTTATATAATTTTGCTGTAATACCAGAAATCAATCAAGGACTTAGGGACCTAGTGCGTATTTGTCATGAAGAATTTTCTGATAATATTAGAAATGAAGTGCCTGCTAAAATAGGGACTCGTCTTTTTTCTCTAATAGAACATGCACGAAATTCTAAATCCCATACGTCAGCACAGTTGATAGATTCGTTTGCTAGAGTGTCTAATAGCCTTCGTAATGTTGATGAAAATGATTTTGTTGAATCTGTTAAAAACAGTCTTGTTCCATTGGGTAAATTAGGTGATTTAGACGCGGATACTTTATTTATGAACACTTATAATTCATTATTTACGCTTCTACGTCACTTAAAAGTGCCTATAGAGATTCCTTCTATTTCTGGTGCGCTTGGCCCATTAACAGACATGTTTGATAAATTGGCAAATACTGAAACTAAAGTAATTAATGTTGAATGGGTGGATACTGAAAGAAAAAGAGTTGGCTCAAATAACGGTAAGCTTGTTTTTGATCGTAAAAAGAATAGAAGATGGTGGGTTGGAGGTCCAATTTTAACAAATAAAGAGACACTTTCAACAACTTTTAATTTAACGAATGGCTCTATAGAGATTTCTGAAATAAAAAATGGCAATGGAGAATTTGTAAGAGATTGTATAGTAGGTGAGCATAGTAATAGAAGATTTGCGGGTCGTGAATGCAACAAGTATACATATACCCCCCCTAAATCTTGGGATAATCTCGTGCGTGAATTTGAGATAGACAGTGGTTGGGTTGAAAATTATTAAATAATTAAAAAATGAATGTAAAAAAGAAGAAACGCTTTCCAGTGTTTCTTTTTTTTGTTTAAATTTCCCTTTCGTTTTAAAGCTTCCCTACATTAATTAGATACTTCTTGCTAAATTTATTTAAAATTGTCTACAATTAGAGTGTCAGATTAATGACCGGACGCTGTGGGGTTCGATGTGCAGGAGGCGCAAATGCTTTATTTAACGCGAAAAGTTGGCGAAGCTATTATTATTAATGAAGTGATCGAAGTCACACTCATCGAAATCCAAGGTAAAAGCGTCAAGTTAGGATTTAAATTTCCTGACACTGAAAAAGTTTTACGCCGAGAACTGTATGACAAAATTAAAGCAGAAACGCACGCTGCATCCCATGATATTTTGGCAATCCAGAAAGCACTTTCGACTGAAAAAGGATCTGTCGATGTTGTCTTGCCCGATGCTAAAACCAGACTAACTCTCCCTAAATCGTATGCAAAGTAGGTGTTATGCTTGAGTCATTGAATCAACAAATCTCTGCCCTGTCAGCTATTGAAATTTACGGCACGGTCTCTGCAATTCAAGGGCTTATTCTAACAGTAGAAATTAAAAATAAAATTGTCAGTGTTGGTTCGCGTTGCGTGATTCATCCTAACTCTGATGAAGAGGACTCACATGCACATATAGCCGGTGCAACTGTTAAAGGTGAAGTCGTCGGATTTGAAAATGATCACGTATTAATTATGCCTTTTGGCTCGGTCATTGGTATTAGTCCTGGCAGCCGTGTTGTTTTTGAACATGGTATAGCAACCATTAGGCCGTCAAAAAGTTGGTGCGGACGTGTGCTGAATGCATTGGCTGAGCCTATCGATGGAGCGGGAGATCTCGAATCAGGGTTTGAGGAATATCCATTGCAGGCTTCGCCTATTCCAGCAAGCAAGCGCGCCCGCGTGGTCGATCGTATTGATGTGGGAATTCGTGCTGTAAATACGTTTCTAACATGTTGTAAAGGTCAGCGTTTGGGGATTTTTGCAGGATCTGGCGTTGGTAAGTCTATGCTTTTGTCAATGTTTGCACGGCACACAGAATGTGATGTATGTGTAATTGGTTTGATTGGTGAGCGTGGTCGTGAAGTAAAAGATTTTATTGAAGAGACGTTGGGCGAAGAAGGACTTAAACGAAGTGTCCTTGTGGTTGCTACATCAGATGAATCGCCATTGATGCGCCGCCAAGCAACACACTTAACCTTAAGCATTGCCGAATATTTTCGTGATCAAGGTTTATCTGTCTTGTGTTTAATGGATAGTGTTACACGTTTTGCGATGGCGCAACGTGAAATTGGTCTTTCTGCTGGCGAGCCACCTACCACAAAAGGATATCCACCGAGCACATTTGCTGAATTGCCAAAATTGTTAGAACGTGCAGGGCCCGGTATTGATTATGAAAATAATAATGTAATTAGTAAAAATGGTGAGAAGAAAAAGACCGGTTATATTACGGCGTTGTTTACCGTTTTGGTTGACGGCGATGATATGAATGAACCTATTGCAGATGCTGTACGTGCGACACTAGACGGGCATATTGTGCTTGATCGTGCTATTGCTGAGCGCGGCCGGTTTCCCGCAATTAACATTTTACGTAGTGTTTCACGTGCAGTTCCTGCGTGCCATTCTGAAGAAGAACAAAAGATTGTACAGAGTGCACGAACATTTATTTCTACCTATGAAGACATGGCGGATATGATTCGTTTGGGTGCATATCGTCCTGGTTCTAATGCAGAAGTTGATCGCGCAATTGAACTTTTTCCACACATATCTACCTTTCTAGGGCAACGGAGTGACGATATCAGCGGCGTTGAAGAATCTTTTTCTCGATTAAAATCAATTTTATCTAATTAATTGGTTTTGATTGTTCTTTACTTAACGTGTCTCTATCTTAGCATATATGAATTTAGGATTGACAAAACGTCTAAATATGATTAACGTTGGCCACATCGAGAGAAACATCTAAAAAGAGAGTGTAGATCCGTAAAATGTTTATTCAAACACAAGAAACACCTAACCCAGAAAGCCTTAAATTTATACCAGGTCGAACGGTAATTGGTGATCACGAACCACTTTCTTTTGACGCTAATGATTTATGCGAGAACTCACCTTTTGCTAAGCGGTTGTTGAGTGCTAATGGCGTTGAAGGTGTCTTTTTTGGTGCTGACTTTATAACAATCACTAAAGATCAAACAAAAGATTGGTTCGTTGTAAAGCCTCATGTTTTAGGCATTATAATGGAACACTTCGTTAATGATTTGCCTGTTATCATAAGCCATGACAAGAGTTTAGATATAGGTGAAGAATCGTCTGATCCAGTCTTTAAGCAAATACAAGAAATTATAGATACACGTGTTCGTCCAGCAGTAGCTAACGATGGCGGCGATATTGTTCTTCATTCTTTTGTTGACGGAATTGTGTATTTAAAAATGAAAGGCGCTTGTTCGGGGTGTCCTAGTTCCACAGTAACGTTAAAATCAGGTATCGAAAATATGCTGAAGTTCTACGTTCCTGAAGTAATAGAGGTACAACAAATCAATGATTAAACGTATAATAACGATGACTTTTCTTGGTTTTGCTACACTCAGTTTTCCTATTAAAGCGAACCCACTGCCAAAAATCAAAAGAGCAAATACGAACGATAATGACTCTCTCGCTCATTCTACAGATTGTTCTGAGATTATTAGTCAAATTGAAACAGAATATAATATCCCTAAGAATTTATTAGCTGCTGTTGCTATGGTTGAGTCCGGGCAAAAGCCATATGCAGTACACTCATGTGGGCGCGCATTCTATTTTAAATCACACGCAGATGCAGTAAAATATGTGACTGATCAAGTGCAAAAGGGCGAAAACCTTTATTTGGGTACAATGCAAATTTGTTTTAAAAGTCATCGAAAAGAACTGAAGTCAATTGAACATGCGTTGAATCCTTATAATAACATTCGTTTTGCTGGAAAGCTGCTGAAGTCTTTATATAAGAAACATGGTACCTGGTTTGATGCTGTTAAGTATTATAATGCATCAACGCGTCGTGTGGCTTATACAAAACGTGTTATGGCTATTTGGGGTGGTCGTGATAAGTTGGAATCTCTTGCAAACCTTCAAGCTGCTAATAAAAAAATACGTGTGGCTTTCGGACCTGGTGTAGGAATACATTCTAAGTAAGAATTATATCTAGTCAAATCATTTTTCATTATCTTAGATTTGTCAACCTCGGCATTGCCGAAAGCCTGAAGGTGACAACTTAAAAGTAGTGTGCAATGATTGAGAGTATTAGATCTAATTAATTCGTAGCACTTCGGAGTCCTTTATGTCCCACTCACTTGACACAGCAGCCCTTAATCAAATTTTCACACAAGCAAAAACACATTCTCATTGGTTAAACAAAGATGTTTCTGACACGTTGTTGTCAGAAATCTATGACTTATGCAAGATGGCGCCTACCAGTGCTAATTGCCAGCCAATTCGCATTGTGTTTGTAAAATCTCAAGATGCAAAAGAAAAACTGCGCCCGTGTCTTTTTCAGGGTAATCTTGAAAAAACAATGGCAGCCCCAGTGACGGCAATTTTTGCGTATGATATGGAATTTTATACTAAACTTGATGTGACTTTTCCGCATGTAGATGCTAAGCCGTGGTTCACGCAGAATGAAAGCGATACATTTACCCATGCCTTTCGTAATGGCACATTGCAAGCTGCTTATTTTATGTTAGCGGCACGCGCAAAGGGATTAGATTGTGGGCCAATGTCTGGTTTTAACACATCGCTGGTCGATGAGGTGTTTTTAGCAGGCACAAAGTACCGTTCAAATTTCTTATGTAATTTGGGATACGGTGACGAGTCCCAAGCCTATGATCGCTTGCCACGATTGCCATTTACTGAAACGTGCACCATTGTTTGATCTAAACGTTTAGCTCCGCCAACCCTCGGAACGCCTCTAGGCTTTCAGGATTGGCGAGTGCAGCAAGATTCGTATTTTCAATTCCATGAATAACATTCCGAACAGCGATTTCAGCAAGCTTTCCATTTTTTGTGCGCGGTAAATCAGTTACGTGAATAATCTTCGCTGGTACATGGCGCGGAGTTGTTTCATTTCGTATTTGAGCTTTAATCTGCCCTATTAAAACATTATCTAATATGACACCTGGCTTTAACATTACAAATAAAATAATTCGAATATCATCCTGCCATTCTTGGCCTACAGCAAGTGATTCAATCACGGTAGCAATTTGCTCAACCTGCCGATAAATCTCGGCTGTGCCAATACGCACTCCACCTGGGTTCAAAACAGTATCAGATCTTCCATGAATGATATATCCGCCGTGTGTTGTGTGTTCAATGCGGTCGCCATGGTGCCATACATTATCGAAACGAGCAAAATATGAATTATGATATTTTTGATTTTCTGGATCATTCCAAAAGCCAATGGGTTGGCTCGGGAAAGGAACGGTGCATACAAGTTCGCCCTGTATGCCGTTTGACACATTAATGCCATCATCATCAAAGACTTCAATTTGGTAACCAAGGCCTGCACATTGTTATTCGCCACGATAAACAGGTTGCATGAGATTACCAATTAAAAAGCATGAAACGATATCCGTTCCTCCAGCGATAGAAGCTAGGTGCACGTCTGGCTTGATAATGTTATAAACGTAATTAAAAGTTTCTGGCGAAAGCGGAGAGCCAGTTGATGTAATAGTGCGCAGTCTAGGTAAATTATGGTTCGTCGTGAAATTCATCTTTTGCAAAGAATTTAAGTATTTTGCCGACGTACCAAAAAGCGTAATTCCAACATCCTGTGCCATATCTAGCAACACACCTGGTGTTGGATGCATTGGTGAACCCTCAAATAACATGAGACTAGCGTTTGACGCCAACGCACTCACTAGCCAATTCCACATCATCAATCCGCAGGTTGTGTAGTAGAAGACGGTGTCACCTGGTTTAACGTTGCACTGCAACTGATGTTCTTTCATATGTTGAATCAGCGTGCCACCAGCGCTATGAATGATGCATTTTGGTGTGCCTGTCGTGCCAGAGGAAAATAGAATCAGTAGAGGATGGTTAAAAGGAAAGCGTTCAAAGACAAGCGGTTTTGAGGTGAAAGTTTTAAGGATAGTCTTGTAACAGATGAATTCAACAGGTATGGGTGTCGTTTTAAGATAAGGGACAATGATTACTGCTTTGATACTTGGAATATGCTTTTGTATCGCTGGGATTTTGTCGAGCAAATCGTGAGTTTTACCAGCATAGGTATACCCATCAACGCTGATGAGTATCTTTGGCGTGATTTGCGCGAATCGATCACATACACTTTGTGTGCCAAAATCGGGTGAGCATGATGACCATATGGCACCGATACTAGCGGTTGCGATCATGGCAATAATAGTTTCTGGGATGTTGGGAAGGTATCCTGCTACACGGTCACCAGAGGTTACACCATTTGCAGTTAAGAATTGAGCCATGCTACTGACTTGCGCGTGTAAATCATCAAATGATAGTGCTCGATTTTCTAATGATTCATTCCAAAACGTAATAGCCGTATCGATGCCTGCTCTGCGGAGTAAATTTTCCGCAACATTAAGTTTACTGTGTTCAAAAAAGCGTATGGATTCCATAGGCAAGTCGTGCGTGCAAGTAACGCCAATACGGTCACCAATGATTCCACAAAAATCCCATACGTTATCCCAGAATTCGCTGGTGTTGTCGCACGACCATTTATGGAGGGCAGGGTAGGTGCTGTGACCGACTTGTTTTGCAAATGCATTGATCAATGATGACTCCCGATCTGTGTGTGATGGTGTCCAGAGAGGATCTTCATTTTTCATGTATTTATTCTAATTTTTAACTATGTGCTTTAAGCATGTGAAAACGTATGCGATTGGTCAAGTGAAAAATTACTACCTCACTACTAGTAATTCATCCCATCTGGTCGTATAACGCGGACTTCGGTTGCTTTGCCGCGTATGGTAACGAGGGTTGATCCCACTTGATGCCCAAAATAAAGTATTCTTCCCGTGGCGTTGATTAAGTGTATCAATAGCTTGATTCAGCTTTTTCGACTGCTCAGTTGTTTTTGATGTTTTTTGTGGGGGAGCAAACAACTTCTTTTGATGAAGTGTTCCATCGCTAATTAAATCAAGTGCATGGATGCCTGCTGATTGATAGATGTGCCCTGGTTGGAAAGCTACGCGTAGTGCATGTAAAGCGCCTTTTATCAGTATTGACGTATCATTTGTTGGTGTGTCAAAAGCGATTACCCCGATTCCTTTATAGGGCGTGCTTCCTGAATATAGGCTGGTTTTACAAAAAACAGAGAGGGTCGGTGTGAGCAATTTTCGTTGCCTCAGTTGTTCACCAAGCCGGGTTGCATGCGCGGATATTGCCTCTGCGATATCATCAAATTCTCTAAGTCTGACACCAAAACTACGTGTGACCTGAATGCTTTTTTTGTCAGTTTCTTCTCCACTTTCATAACATGAAATGCCTTGCAATTCGCGCACCAGACGTTCGCCACTAAGACCCATTACTTTTCGTGCCCATATGGGGTCTTTGATGTAAAGATCATATGCTGTGTACATGCCAAGTTTTTTAAGTTTAGGTGTTAATGCGCGTCCAACTCCCCATATAGCGGATAGATCTGTAGCCTGTAAGGCGCTGTTTATTTCAGGTTGAGTTGCTATCAAAACATGCGCTTTTTGTTGTTTCTTGGAGATCGATTTGCTATCTTTGCCAGTGTCTTGGTAGGTGCGATTCCGATTGTAATGGGAATGCCAATGTATTTTAAGATAGTGTCATAGATGGACTCCGCAAAGAGAGCATAATCATTAATTGGCAAGCGTGATATGTCTAAAAATGCTTCGTCAATAGAGTAGATGTCAACATCAGGTGTGAAGCTTTGTAAAATGTGCATCATGCGATTGCTTAAATCACCATAGAGTTCAAAATTACATGATAAGGTTTTAATGTCATGCAGTTTGATAAGGTGAGCAAAAGTATGTAAAGGGGCGCCCATGACAATGCCGAGCGCTTTGGCTTCATTGCTGCGTGCAATAGCACACCCATCATTACTGGAAAGAACAATAACAGGCTTGTTGTTTAAGCTAGGATTAAATACACGTTCACAACTGACGAAAAAATTATTTCCATCAATAAGCGCGAACAAAGTTGGAGCGTTAATTGCGCAAACTGTGAATGACATTGGTAACGACTCCCCAAAGGCTAACCGCCATGTCTTCTGTCAATTCAATGTTTGAAAATGCAGGGTTTTCTGCTTGCAAGATCGTTCTGCCATTATTGTGTATAAGTCGTTTTACGGTTAAATCACCATCAACAGCGGCAATGACAATATCATTGTTTTTAGCAATAATTGAGCGATCAACAACCAATAGATCGCCGTCATTAATACCAGCATTGAGCATGGACTCACCAGAGGTGCGCACAAAGAATGTTGAGGGAGCGTTTTGTACGAGATGCTTGTTTAAATCCATGGTAAGACCAAATCTGTCATCCGCAGGAGAGGGAAAACCCGCTGATACGCTGCAGTCATAAAAAGGCATAGCAAGCAAGGAGGGAGAAGGTGCCGGTAATAAAATATTAGTAAAGGCATCCGATTTCAAGGGTGTTCCACTGCGATTATGTGTGGTGAAAGGAAAGGGGGATTTTTCTTCCGTATGCGAATTTTCTGCAATTTCATTCAGCCATGTGGTAAGTGTTGCGACATAGCTTTTTGGCACACGGATTGCTTTGGTGGGTTCTTTGAATTTACCTGAGTTTTGCTTGCGTCCTGCGCCTTCGCGTTTTCCACCGGCTGACGACTTTTTATGTGTATTTTTTTTATCAGTCATGAGGGAGCATCTTTTTTTGATTCTTGTACGGTAACTATGCTTTTTTTCTGTACAAAAATCAAGTGGAAAAGTCAGGTCATGTGCCTTTCTTTTGTTTCTTGATTTCTGCATTAACAGCTTCAAGTTGGTCAATCACATTTTTTAACATTGATAATCCTTGCTGCAAGAAATTCGGATCGGTTGCATCTAACCCAAAAGGCGCTAGTAATTCCTTATGACGTTTCGAACACCCGCACGCAATAGATCAAGATATTTCTTATCAAAACCTTCTGGATTTTTTGATGAATCGCATAGGGTGAATTCACTAAAAAATCCGCAAAAGCATACGAGTATACATAAAATAGTGAATGTATAAAGTGGGGGGCATGCGCCCAAAAGCTCTCTACCGTTTTGTCTATACGCACAGATGGTCCAGGTGCTTCTTTTTGTGTATTTATGCAAATCTTATTTAAATCTTCTATTTTAAGTTTGCCTTCTCGGCGTTTTTTATGAACCAACTGGTTGCTAGTTTCTATCCTTCATGAACCCGCAGTTTTACTGTGTTTTCAAGATACTCATGCAAAGGTCTCCCTGTACACCCCGTGCTCTTTATGTATCATCAGAGGATTGAATTGCCTGAAAGGCCGAAAAAACAAAAATCACAAAATATAAATAAAAACAACATTTTAAAATTATTATATAAACATGATCACATCGAATTAATATTATAGTAAAATGAAAATCGTCAATTTTTCCATTTACTCCCACCACACCACCTCAATAACACGAAAGTCTTGGCATAGAATCGCTCACTATGTTAACGTATTTTTAGATAAATACTAGGCAAGTCCGATGGGTCAAGAAAAAGTAATTACAGCTCCCACAATGGCAGAAGCACTGGCTAAAGTTCGTCGCGAATTAGGGCGTGATGCTCTTATTTTAAATCATGAAGAATCTGACGGGAATGTCCGCATCACTGCACGATCGGACAAAACTGAACCTGTAGCTACTGCTAAAAACGAATCGCACAACTTTAATGATGTTAAACCAGATGACAAACAAGCTGCGATTCCCAGCTGGATAAGACCATTGTCACCTCCAAGTAAAATACAAGACCATACGTCTCAACCTGTGTCGACGCAATCAACTCACCCCTGCTCCTCCTCACTTGAATCAACAAATATCTCGAAATCGTTTGACCGCGTAAGTGACGACCAAAAGCCAGGTCAACTTAACATACCAACTAAACGAGGTGATTTTAAAAAGCTTATTAACCCAGCGTCTTCTTTTGATGGGACATTGTCTGCTATTAGCGCCGTTTGTGATTTATGTGAATTTCATCAATTAGGTGACTCATTAGGTGAAGCATGGCTGCGAGCGATGAATCCAGAATTCACACAGGCACCCATCCAGCTCATACCGGCACTTGATCGCGTAATACCAACAAATCCCAATTGGCTAAGTGAATTAACGATTAAAAAGCAAGCCGTACTCGTTGGGCCACCTGGTTCTGGAAAAACAGTTACAATTGCAAAACTAGCGGCTATGTTACTCGAGCAAGGAAAGAAAGTTCGTGTCATAACGCTTGATACGATAAAAGCCTCAGGTGCATGGCAACTTGAAGAGTATTTAAAACCACTTGGCTTACAACTTTATGTCGGTTCTGAATATCTTCCAGTCGCACGTCCTAAAGAAATTATCTTGATCGACACCCCTGCACTCAATATTAATCTGCCTCGTAACCAAGAGTATCTTAAGAATCTTAGAACAAGAATAAGTATACCCTTCACGCTCGTACTGCCAGCTGACATGAACCCCATAGAAGCTGAAGAAATAGCACAATCTTATTTGCAGGTTGATACAGAAACCCTCATTGTTACTCGCTTGGAACTATCAAAACGATGCGGTGTCCCCTTGCGCGTAGCCTATCAAGGCCTTAAACTTACGCTAGTATCAAAAAGCCCCGAACTCGTGGAAGGACTGCAATGCGCAACGCCAGAAATTATGCTCGAGAAAATGCTTGCTGCGTGCGAGATTTCCTTATGAGACATGTAAAGTTTAACAAAATAGCAACAGCATTACTGCTCATGCAAATACCTCTAATGGCAGCAACAGGCCAACCGAAGCCTTGGCAAATGAATTTTCAAGAAGCAGCGACGCCTATGATGGCTGGTATTGCTGAGATGCATAATCTTTTACTTGTCATCATTGCAGTTATAGCCATCATTGTCGGATGCTTAATGACGTATGTAATTTGGCGTTTTCGCGCCTCTAAAAATCCAATTCCAAGTACAACGACACACAACACAATACTGGAAATCGCATGGACATTTATTCCTGTTATTGTCGTTGTCATGATTACAATTCCATCTGTAAAGCTCATGTATGAAATGGAAAAACCTCATGATCCTGACATGACCGTTAAAATCATTGGCAAGCAATGGTATTGGACATATGAATATCCTTTCAAAGAAGGAAAAACGCTAAGTTTTGATAGTCGCATGATCGAAACAAAAGATCTAAAAAAAGATCAGCTACGCTTGCTTGAAGTAGATAATCGCATGGTTGTTCCTGTTGGCACAACAGTACAGCTCATTATCACGGCTGGTGATGTTTTACATAGCTTTGCAGTGCCGTCCCTTGGTATAAAAAAAGATGCTGTTCCCGGCCGCATTAATGAAACATGGTTACGTATCGAGAAAGAAGGCGTATACTATGGGCAATGCTCTGAATTATGTGGCATCAATCATGGTTTTATGCCAATCGCTGTGCATGCTGTAAGCAAAGCAGACTACGCAGCATGGCTCACTAAAATGAACCATGGGCATTAATTTTCACACGCATTTAGCTCACTTTAAGGCAACAAACAAATCATGACCTCTACAACACGTTCTGCTGATTCCTCACATCACAGTTACCACACCACGCCCACTGGTTGGCGTCGCTGGCTCTTTTCAACGAATCACAAAGATATTGGCACGCTATACATGTATTATGCTGCCATTGGCGGCATCTTTGGCACTGTATTATCGATGGTCATTCGCTTGCAACTCATGCATCCAGGCAGCACAATTTTAACTGGACAAGCCTACAACGTTGCCATAACTGGGCATGGTCTTCTCATGATCTTTTTTATGGTCATGCCTGCTCTCATAGGTGGTTTTGGCAATTGGTTTGTGCCATTAATGATTGGCGCACCGGACATGGCATTTCCCAGGCTTAATAATATCAGTTTTTGGCTTATGGTTCCTGCTCTTATTCTATTAACATTATCCATGGTAGTGGGCGCAGGGGCCGGCACTGGCTGGACATTCTACCCCCCTTTAAGTTCTGTTCCTGGACATGATGGCCCAGCTGTTGATTTCATGTTGCTCAGCCTACATGTTGCAGGTGCTTCGTCAATCTTAGGGTCAATCAATCTAATCACAACAATTTTTAACATGCGCGCACCTGGCATGACTTTTCACAAAATGCCACTATTCGTTTGGTCAATTCTAGTAACATCATTCTTATTGCTTCTGTCTGTTCCTGTCCTTGCTGGCGGAATAACCATGCTCTTAACTGACCGTAATTTTGGCACAGCTTTTTTTAACCCAGCAGGCGGCGGTGATCCTGTTCTATTCCAACATTTATTCTGGTTCTTTGGCCATCCCGAAGTTTATATCATCATCATGCCAGCATTCGGAATTGTCAGCCAAATCATCTCGACATTTTCTAAAAAACCAGTTTTCGGTTATCTTGGCATGGCCTATGCAATGGTTTCTATTGGCGCACTTGGCTTTATCGTATGGGCACACCACATGTTCACCGTAGGACTGGATGTTAACCTGCGCGCTTATTTTACTATCGCAACGCTTATTATTGCCGTTCCAACAGGTATCAAAGTGTTCAGCTGGCTTGCAACCATGTGGGGTGGCTCTATCGTCTTTAAAACACCAATGCTTTTTGCTATGGGCTTTGTTTTACTCTTTACCATTGGTGGGTTAACAGGTGTCGTCCTTGCCAATGCAGAAGTCGACCAGGTATTACATGATACTTATTATGTTGTTGCACACTTTCACTATGTGTTATCCATGGGTGCACTCTTCGGTCTATTTGGTGGCTTTTATTATTGGATTGGTAAAATGTCTGGCTATCAATATAAAGAGACCTTAGGAAAAATACACTTTTGGTTACTTTTCATTGGCGTTAATGTCTTATTCTTCCCAATGCACTTTGCTGGTATATCTGGCATGCCGCGCCGCATTCCTGATTATCCAGATGCTTTTTGGCAGTGGAACTACATATCTTCAATAGGTGCTTTTATGTCAGCATTTTCAGCTCTTTTCTTTTTTTATATTGTCTACCGCATCTTTAAAGATAAAAAAAGATGTTCAGGTAACCCATGGGGAGAAGGTGCAAGAACTCTCGAATGGACATTGCCTTCACCACCATTATTTCATTCCTTTGAAACACAACCGATCATCAAATGAATATCGCTAGTCACTACGATTCACATCCTCTGGATTTTTGGGAGCTTCTTAAACCACGTGTAATGTCGCTTGTGATTTTTACAGCCTTTTGCGGCATGATGCTAGCTCCTGGCCATATTAATCCATTGCTGGGGTTTGCATCAATTTTTTGCATCGCGGTTGGTGCTGGCGCATCAGGTTGCCTTAACATGTGGTGTGAAATCCATCGAGATACAGTCATGTCGCGCACACAATCAAGACCGCTACCTTCAGGACGAATTGATCCGAACTCGGCGCTTGCCTTTGGGATTATTTTATCATTGCTGTCTGTTGGTATGCTAGGACTCGTCAGTAATTGGCGTGCCTCAGCTTATTTGCTAGCAACCATACTTTTTTATGTTTTTGTCTATACATTGTATCTAAAGCCACGTACGCCTCAAAACATTGTTATCGGTGGCGCAGCTGGCGCCCTACCCCCTGTCATTGGTTGGGTATGCGTTACAGGTCATACAGATTGGTCAGCATGGATATTATTTTTAATTATTTTTCTATGGACGCCCGCACACTTTTGGGCACTTTGTCTTGAGCAACATGAAGACTACGCAATCGCAGGCCTACCTATGTTACCCAACACACATGGCGAAGAAGTCACACGCCGTGGCATTTTGCGTTATACATTTCTAACCGTTATGAGCAGTTTCTCACTGATTTACTTCACCAATTTAGGGCTGGTATACATAATTTCTGCAGCTATTTTAGGCGCTCTATTCATAGCCGAGGCATATCGCGTCTATTACAAAAGAGTAGGCAGCAAACGACTGTTTTTCATATCAATTATTTATCTGTTCTTATTGTTTGCAAGTATGCTGATAAATCGCTTTTTTCTGTTTGTTGCATCGTTTTTTATCTAAAGTGTACAATATACATCGGTAACATAATTCTGCTCTTTGATTATTTCCTTTGTTTTTTTCACCTTTAGCTTATAGTGAATTTCTGCTATCACTAATATCAATTAAAGAGATGCTCGAATTAATCTAATGAAAAGGATATCCTTATGAAGCGCACGCTCAACACTGACGACATACTACCAAATGACGTCTTTTGTGCAAAACGCAATGATTTCTTAGAAAATTTAATGTCTGTTAAAAAAAATCGCCGCGTCGCAATTGGTCCAGATGCGACATTTTACTTTGAAAATCATTTAACACTTTGGTGGCAAGTTCAAGAAATGCTACGTGTTGAAAAAGGTGGCTCGGAACAATTAACAGATGAACTGATAGCTTACGCTCCTCTGCTCCCTCAAGTCTTTCCTGATGGATCAATGGAACTTGTCGCAACATTTATGATCGAAATTGATGACCTTGAACGTCGATTCCGTGTATTAAGCAACCTTGGAAACATTGAACAACACATCTGGCTATGCATTAATGACGCTAAAATACATGCTACACCAGAAACAGACCTTGACCGTACAGATGAAAACGGAAAAGCATCAGCTGTACATTTCATACGCTTTCTTTTAACACCAGAGCTAGTTAAACAATTTCAGCAACCAAATCAAGATATCATCATTGAGATATCACATCCGCACTATTCACATAAAACACAACTAAATGAAAACCAAAGAGAAGCCATCGCGAGCGACTTGATCTAAAAGGAAAACATACTATGACCATCCGTTACAAAATTATAAACTCAATAGCCTGTCTTTTTTTAGCCACTACGGCTTTTAGTGACAGTGAAACCAATGAAACCAGCCACATCACTTCATTTGTTGAATCTCAGCTTTCCAATGGTAAACCAGAAGAGGCATGTAAATTTCTTGATCAGTTAGAAAAGGAATACGTTCCAGAAGCACTTTATCTCAAAGGTGTTCTAATCCTAAATGGTGTTTACAATAAAGGCATTCGTAATCCACGTGAAGCAAGTGTTTATTTTGCAAAAGCAGCAGCGCTAAAATATACACCCGCAATTGCGGCGTTAGCTGATAGCTATCTTGATGGCGATGGAACTGAAAAAGATGAAAAGCAAGCATTCATTTTATACAAGCAAGCAGCAGATTTAGGTGACGGCTCGGCTCAATTCAATGTTGCCATTTTGTATCGTGATGGAATAGGCACAAAGAAATCAGCTAAAATGGCCTTAAAATACATGCGAATGGCAGCGAACAACAGCGAGCTCGAAGAAATCCATGACGATGCACATGTCATTATCGAAGAAATTCTTGATGAAATGGCTTTAAAATATATGCATAAAGCAGCAAAAAACAAAACGCCAGGGGCAAATTACGAAAAGACAAATATTGCTATTGATAAAATTATAGATGAAATGAAGAATCCATGAGCGCTTTAAGATTTGGATCAAAAACAGACTCTAACATAACTTTCTGGTTATGGGGTCTGTTTATCCTTATCTTAGCGATGATTATGCTGGGTGGAGCAACTCGTCTCACGCATGCAGGGCTTTCTATCGTTGAATGGAAACCAATTACCGGCATTATCCCCCCTTTGTCACTTAGTGATTGGATACTTGAATTTGAAAACTATCAAAAAACACCTGAATATCTTTTAATCAATAAAGGCATGAGTCTGAGTGCTTTCAAATCAATCTTTTGGATGGAATATTCACATCGCCTATTAGGGCGATTCATCGGCCTATATGTTTTATTCCCTATGATTATTTTTTGGGCGCAAAATAAATTAACTTCGCATCTTAAAGTTACTTGTTTATTACTACTCTTTCTCATTGGCTTTCAAGGCTTTTTAGGTTGGTACATGGTCAAAAGCGGCCTGACACATGACCCAATGGTAAGCCCATTCCGCTTAAGTATTCATTTACTTATGGCGTTTGCACTCATTGCGCTTACACTCAATGCAATTTACCGACTCAATGCAATTCCGCACGAACTTATTGAAGGGCGCGCTTCTGGATGGAGCATTGCAAACCTTTTTCTTGTCATCATTACAATATTCTATGGTGCCCTCGTGGCGGGGCACAAGGCTGGCCTCATCTATAATACATTTCCGCTTATGGAAGGGCAGTGGCTACCCTCGGAATGGAATCACATCAAGCCGTTCTGGCGGAATTTTTTTGATAATCATGCAACGGTTCAATTTGTACATCGATTACTTGCTATTCTCGTATTTTCATCAGCGTGTTTTGGCGTGTGGAAACAAAAGATTTCTCCATGGTATGGCCTAGCGGTGTTGGGACAATTGCTACTTGGGATTGTCACTTTATTGCACAACGTGCCCCTTGTCCTTGGAACATTACACCAGGGGTGGGCCGTTGTTGTGTTTAGCATGGCTTTTTGGTGCTACAGAGCGCGTAAATCGTATAAAGATTCTACGTTCTAAAATAGCCACTCTCTACAAATTCGTATTTTGTCTGGACATATTTTTAGATTGCCAATTTTTTATAGACACACAATTCCAACTACGTTATAACATCATATATTATGAAATTTTGAGACGCTTATATGAGTAAATTTATTATTTTTGTACTTTTTATGGTCATTACAGCATTCTCAGCGAATGCTACCACTCAGAATGACATTGCTCCCTATTTTACGGACATACCAGAAACCAATAAAAATTCAAATCTGCAAAGCTCTATCCCCGACTTAACAGATAGTGATTCACTTTCCGAGAGCAACTTTGAGCCCTTGCATTTATCAGGTGTGACTGAATCACTTAACGACAGAATCTATCGTGTAAATGAAACCAATGTGTATTTCAATGAAACCGAATACGAAATAGGTGGATTGCACATGGTCGACAAAGAAACAATAGATTTAATGCAAGATACGTTAAATAAACGCAACATTTCATGTATTGAAGGTCCCGGTGGGACAATGATTATCACTACACGTGTGCTAAATATTATTCGTAACAATCCAAATGACAATTTCAACATCATTAGCACTGTTGCAGACGATGATGAAGGTCGCAGTATTATAAACGGTCTTAAGCAAGAAAATATTTCATATTGCAAGATGCCACCTAAAGATACGGGCAATCCAGCTACTGGTAAGTGCCTTGTTCTTGTAACACCCGATGGCCAACGTACCATGTTTACGTATATCGGTTCAAAGTCTAATTACAACACACAAAACATAGAGCCTATTCGTGAATTATATAAGAATTCGGATTATTTCATGATTGAAGGATTCGCATTCATGGACCCTGAATATCTTGGTTTTCTAAATATAGTAATTGAAGAAGGAAGCGAAAAACATAAAATTATTTTCTTATCTTCAGGTATACCTTGCCTTAAATATGTGGATAATTATAAAGATGAAAATACGCTAAAAAATGCCCTTTTAAAAATTCTTAAATTCGTAGAAAATAATGCACTTCTTGTTATTGGCAATGAAAGTGAATTAAAAATGCTCACAAGTACAGAATCGGCTCTAGAGGCTACAATCGTTCTTCAAGAAATGGGATTGAGTGGCTCTATCACGCGTGGCAATGAAGGTGCTATTGTTTTTGACAACACCAGCATCTATACAGTTAGCGCCCCTAACCTTGAAGCGAAGGACACAACTGGTGCTGGTGATTATAATGCAGCAGGGTTTTTGTCTGAGTTTATTGCGAATAAAAACATCATCAGAGCGGGGAAAATTGGTGCATATTCTGCAGGTGTACGGATTATATCTGAAGGCGCACAGCCAACTGATCACAAAGAAAAACTTAGAAACTATGAATCTGCACAGGCTATCCCCCATAAAAAAATAGAAGATTAATTCCTTTAACAACCTCACTCTTTAGTCTATAAAGAATATACCCATCTAAAATAAAGATGGAAACCTCCATGCACCCGTAGCTCAGTTGGATAGAGCGTTGCCCTCCGAAGGCAAAGGTCGGACGTTCGAGTCGTCTCGGGTGCACCATTTCTAATCACCCACTAACATGTTCAAAAAAAATGTTAAGAAAGTACGATCGGCGGTAGAGAGCAATTACCTGTAACACGTAGGGTTGTATTATTTCCCATAATCAATGCAGTTGTACTTGATAGATGAGTTGTATCTGAAATTGAAAGTATAGCACCACTTTGTAATGTTGTTGTACCAGTGTATGTGTTAGCTGTTCCAAATGTTACACCGCCTGACCCGCTAATGGTAAGGTCACCAGAACCACTAATTCCACCGGTTGTCGTAAATGCTTGCGTTGCACGTAATGTTGCGCTACTTGTTATCGTGATTGCGTTGGCAATTTCTGCATTATTCGAAAAATTTCCTTCCAATGTTGTGCCAGAGTCCAACGCAATTGTTCCAGAGCTTGCAGCTGTGTGATGAGCAAGTGTTAATTTCCCCAAAGATACGGCTGTACTACCAGAGTGGTTATTTGTCGCACTTAAAACGAGCGTCCCAGCACCACCTTTTGTTAATCCACTAAGTGTGCTTGCTAATGTTCCAGCAAAAGTTGATCCATTTGTTGACGTAATTGTGAGTGCTGCATTCGATGTGGAGCTTTGAATTGTTCCACTACCACTTGGGTCAATCAACCCGAGTGCAGTTCCATTCAAATCATACGTACCATTCACAGTCACACCAACAGAAGTTGCAACGCTTCCCTTAACTGTCACGCCAGAATTAATCATTGTTGGTCCTGTGTATGTATTCAAATAGCCTGCACCAGACATTATAACTGTACCAGATCCACCAGTACTACTGATTGTCAACCCACAAGCCCCACTGATAATATTTTCTATGTAAGTTACTGTAAATTGATTAACATCAAGAGTGCTATCCGTATTATCAAGATGAGTAGAACCACGAAGGGTAATATTATCTCCAGCTTGTAATATCCCTCCACCAAATATCACGGTGGAAGTTCCTAGCGCACCCTGGGTTGACAGATTAGATGCCCTTAATTTGCCTGCATTAAGATTTATTGTGCCACTGCTACTATAGCTTCCAGATAAGGTTAATATTCCCGTACCTGCCTGGGTCAACGTGCCGGTTCCACTAATAGCACCTGCATAGGTGTAATCATCTGATCGATTAAAGATAAGTGTTCCATTACTAGTATTAACACCAGCTGCAATACTTCCTATTATGCCACCATTACCAATTTGCAATGTTCCTCCTACTGCAGAAAACGTTGTTGCCCCTGTATATGTATTGGCACCTGTCAGGGTAAGTGTTCCTGATCCTGATTTTGTTAACTTCAGATTTGCAGGAGTAGTAGCAGCAATCGTCCCGCTGAACGTTGTATCTAAAATGGAACTCAATGTAAGTGTTTTAGAAGCCCCACTATTTGTAAGGGTGCCTGACCCACTTACATTCTTCAACGTCTGCACTGCACCATTAATATCATACGTGCCATTCACAACCACACTGCTAAAGCCTGAAAGATCAGCAATAGACGTTGAGCCGAAATCAATCGTTGTTGTCGTTGCATAAGTGCTTGTACAAGAAAGCGTGAATAAAAATGCCATCACCCGCACGCATTTCGACCTGAACTTTGGCGACGCGCACTGCCTAACACCTACATACCAAGCATTCAACCGACAGCCATAGCCCTTTTGCTTCAGTGCAGGCTTTACATTATTCAAATAGGCTGTCGGCTTACAAATCATCAATCTACAATCTAAATTGTGTACATAATATTAGTGTAAATAAAAATAGATAATAAATTGTTAATTATCGTATATATATTTAACTACAAACAATTTAAATCTAACAATACTTAGACATACTAGATTTCATGGCAATTTAGACGGCTTACCAAATTGACCGCTTTTTTTGTCATAACCTCTTTCACAAAAACTTGATTTTTTTATCTGAAAATTGTATATTGTTAGCAGTCTCAGCGTTATGCTGCTAAAAAATGAAATTTCAGAGGAGTAAAATATGGGAAAAGTAATAGGAATTGACCTTGGAACAACGAATTCATGTGTATCCGTTATGGACGGCAAAAACACACGCGTGATTGAAAATTCTGAAGGTGCACGCACAACACCATCCATCGTAGCCTTTACCGAAAATGGCGAACGTCTTGTTGGGCAAGCTGCAAAACGTCAAGGAATCACAAACCCAGAAAACACGCTCTTCGCGATTAAGCGTTTACTTGGACGTGATTTTAAAGATCCAATCACACAAAAGGATATGAAACTTGTTCCTTATAAGATCGTTGAATCTGACAAAGGTGATGCATGGGTTGAAGTCCGCGGTGAAAAGTACAGTCCTAGCCAAATAAGCGCATTCATTTTACAAAAAATGAAAGAAACAGCTGAGGCATATTTAGGCGAACCAGTAACCGAAGCGGTAATCACTGTTCCTGCCTATTTTAACGATGCACAACGCCAAGCAACAAAAGACGCTGGCCGTATTGCTGGTCTTGATGTTCTTCGTATTTTGAACGAGCCAACAGCTGCTGCCCTTGCCTATGGCATGGAAAAGCGCGCATCTGGTACAGTTGCTGTATATGACCTTGGTGGTGGTACATTCGACGTATCAATTCTTGAAATCGGCGATGGCGTTTTTGAAGTTAAATCAACCAATGGTGACACATTCCTTGGTGGTGAAGATTTTGATGCACGCATTATCGATTTCGTAGCAGAGGAATTTAAGAACGAACAAGGTATTGACCTTCGTCAAGACAAGTTAGCTCTACAACGCCTCAAAGAAGCAGCTGAAAAAGCAAAGATCGAGCTTTCAACAGCACTTCAAACAGACATCAACTTGCCATTTATCACAGCTGATGCGTCTGGTCCAAAGCACCTTAACGTAAAATTGACACGTGCTAAATTTGAATCATTGGTTGATGATCTTGTACAACGTACTATGGAACCATGTAAAGCTGCACTTCGTGATGCTGGCGTTACAGCAAGCCAAATCGATGAAGTCATCATGGTTGGTGGTATGATTCGTATGCCAAAGATCCATGAAACAGTAAAAAACTTCTTTGGTCGTGAACCACACCGTGGTGTAAACCCTGATGAAGTTGTTGCTGTTGGTGCAGCGATTCAAGGCGGCGTTCTAAAAGGTGACGTTAAAGATGTATTGCTACTTGATGTGACTCCATTATCACTCGGTATTGAAACACTTGGTGGTTTGTTCACACGTCTGATTGATCGCAACACAACGATTCCAACACGCAAGAGCCAAGTATTCTCAACAGCAGAAGATGGCCAAACAGCGGTTACGATTCGTGTGTTCCAAGGTGAACGTGAAATGGCTGCGCACAACAAGATGCTTGGTCAATTTGAACTCGAAGGCATTGCGCCAGCCCAACGTGGTACACCACAAATCGATGTAACATTCGATATCGACGCAAACGGTATCGTGCAAGTTTCAGCCAAAGACAAAGCAACGAATAAAGAACACCAAATTCGTATTCAAGCATCTGGTGGATTGTCTGAAGAAGAAATCAAGAACATGGTGAACGAAGCCGAAGCAAACGCTGAAGTAGACAAAGCGCGCCGTGAGTTGATCGAAGCTAAAAACCAAGGCGATGGAATGATTCATGCCACAGAAAAGTCAATAACTGAACATGGTGATAAGATAGCATCAGATGACAAAGCAGCGGTTGAAGCAGACATGGCTGCATTGAAAGAGTCTCTTTTAACTGAAGATCTAGAAGATATCAAAGCGAAAATTCAAACGCTTACAATGTCTTCCATGAAAATTGGTGAAGCTGTTTACAAAGCAACGCAAGAAGCTGGACCAACACCTGGTGGCGACGATCAACATGAAGAAATTCTAGAAGCTGATGTTGTTAATAAAGATGATGATCGCAAACACGGTTAATGTTCTTTCCACCGTCATGGCGAGCCTATATAATGAGCGTGGTCATCCAGAGAAACCCTGGATCAACACAGAACTCACGCTCCTCGTGATGACGGAAAACTGTTACAATTGTTAATCAGAATTCTATTAAGGGGGGCATAACCCCCTTATTGTATTTAAGATGCAAAACTAAATTTAAGGTATAAAATTAAATGTCAAAAGATTATTACGACATTCTCGGGATTCAAAAAGGCGCAAGCGCGGATGAACTCAAAAAAGCCTACCGAAAACAGGCTATGAAGTATCACCCTGACAAAAATCCAGGTGATAAGACTGCCGAGAGCAAGTTCAAAGAAGTAAATGAAGCACATGAAGTATTAAAAGACGAACAAAAGCGTGCAGCTTATGATCGTTTTGGCCATGCAGCATTTCAACAAGGTGCAGGGCAGGGTGGTGGGCAAGGTGGATTCCATGGAAGCGCCGGCGCAGCAGGTTTTGGTGGATTTTCAGATATCTTTGATGCCATGTTCCGTGGCGCAGGCGGTTTTGGCGATGATCATGGTGGCAGTCATGCTGCACAACAGCAAGGTAATGATATTCGTTATAACCTTGATGTTTCACTCGAAGATGCATTCAAAGGCTCAACTGCAAATTTAAAATTTTATACCTTTTCATCATGCACACCTTGCAATGGTAGCGGTAGCGCCGATGGTTCAAAAGCAGCAACATGTCAAACCTGTAAAGGACGCGGGCAAGTACGTTTTCAGCAAGGTCTATTCATCGTTGAGCGCACGTGTTCAGCATGCGGTGGTACCGGGCAAATGATATCAAACCCGTGCAAAAGTTGCAGTGGCCAAGGTCGATCAAAAAAAGAAAAGAATATTGAAGTTAAAATTCCAGCTGGCGTTGATGATGGCACGCGCATACGTGTTTCAAACGAAGGTGAAGCGGGCGTTAGGGGCGGTGCAACAGGTGATTTATATGTCTTTATTAGCATCAAAGCACATCGATTCTTCAAACGAAATGCATCTGATATTTTTTGCAAAGTTCCTATTTCAATGACTACAGCTGCCTTAGGTGGACACATTGACGTTCCATCGATTGATGGTGGCCATGTAGACGTTAAAATCCCAGCTGGTACACAGCATGCGCAGCAATTTCGTGTACGTGGTAAAGGTATGCCATCTGTACGCAGCAGCATTCGCGGCGACATGATTGTCGAAGCTGCCATTGAAATTCCAGTAAATTTAAGCAAACAACAAAAAGAGTTGTTGGAACAATTTAACACCGATTCTACGCGCGAAAAAAACACGCCACAAGCACATAGTTTTTTCACAAAGGTTAAAGACTTTTGGGATGATATTGCTAAGGGAAAGTGATATATAAAGGGATAGGCAGAAATGTTGTCCCTTTTACTTCAACCTAGTTTCTTAGGAAAATAATAATAAAAAAAATAATTTTTTCATTATTTATTATTCTCTTTTGTTTTTTGCTGAAATCTAATTATTTCACTAAATCACAAGTACCTCTAAATATATCGCCAATTTCTCATAAAATTTCATTTTGGGAAAATGCTCAAAAAGGCGCTAATATTTTCAATACAGTCATAACGCGGGAAGACATCAAAGCAGCAAAAGCCTACGGTATTGCGTTTATACGTCTTGCACCGGATAAATTCAAAACGAAGGCAAGAGACTTTCTTATAGGAAATGCTGACGCTTACACCCAACTAATCAAAGAAGATTTGGGTGAACTTTTAAAAGTCCTTGATATATGTGCTGAAGAGAAAATGCCTGTTGTACTTACGATGCTAAGCCTCCCCGGCTCACGTTGGAAACAAAATAATAAAGACAAAGATGATTTGCGAATTTGGCTTAATTCAGAATTTCAAAAGCAAACAATACAATTCTGGCAAGATTTAGCCCAACAACTAAAAGATCATCCTGCTATCGTAGGCTATAACATATTGAATGAACCGCATTTAGAAAAAATCAGAGGCTCCTCATCAAAAACCGATCAATTTAATTCACAATGGGTACAAGAAACTTTATTTCAATTTTACCATAATGTGATAACAACTATTAGACTCGTTGATAAAGAAACCCCTGTTATCCTTGATAGTTCATTACATGCCGACCCCCAAACTTTTAAAATTCTTAAGCCATAACCGTTTGATAATATTATCTATTCTTTTCACATGTATGAACCATACACATATACGAATTTAAAATTAAATAAAGGAAAATTGACATATCCTGGTCAGATTGATGGAAAGTTTTGGGACAAAAAAGCGCTTCACAAATATATGGAACAAGTCATTTTATTTCAAAAAGAAAATCATATCCCAAGCAATCGAATTCTTGTCGGTGAATTTGGTGGAAATAGAAAGTCAAAAGGTTTAATTCAATATTTCCAAGATTTGATTGATATTTTCAATGAAAACAAATGGCATTTTTCTTTTTATGGCTTCCACGAAGATAATTGGGATGGCATGGATTATGAACTTGGCGATAAAAATTTACCAGAAAGTTACTGGAAAGCTCTTGATAAAGGAGAAAAACCTGAATTAAAACGCGATGGTAATGCTCCCACATTTAAGGTTTTATGGAATGCTTTAAATGCATAAATAACTGCTCGTTAAACTCAATCACACCCTGAAATACAATAGATGCCCTACCTCGTTGAATCAGGCAATCATCCTTAATTTCAATCGATAATGTACCACCGGCCTGGATAACAGTAATTGGCTGAGAACCATCAACGAGCCCACGAACAACGGCCGCAACGGCGGTTCCTGCGGCACCCGTACCACATGCTGGCGTTAACCCAACACCACGTTCCCACACAGTAAGGTGAATTGTATTTTGGCATACCTGTGTTGCAAAACTAACATTGGTCCCTGCAGAGAATACTGGCAACTTTTCAATCACAGCGCCCCATAATTCGGCGGATTCATCATCTTCAACAAATAAAACTACATGAGGATTACCCACAACGATCATAACTGGTGCTGGGCTTGAATAATTTTGATACTCACCAAGATCAATTGTTGCATCAACAATCGGGGTCGGCAAAATCATTTCAATAAGCCCAATAGCATCATCAATCAAATTCGTCGTAATAAATCCACCGATTGACTGGAAATTAACTGTTTTAGTCACATTTTGTCGCATCCACCAAAGACCAATGGTACGTGATCCATTTCCACAGCTTTCAGCTTCAGAACCATCCGCATTAAAAAACCGAATAAACATTGCGCATGTCGGGTCTTTTGGCTGGTCTACAAAAATAACTTGATCGCACCCAATGCCAAGGCGCCTATTAGCTACTAAACGCGCAATATCAGCTAATGCCACCTTAGATAAATTACTCATCTCCTGCTCTTTCAAGAAAATGATAACAAAATCGTTGCCTAAAGCTTGGGCTTTTGTAAATGTAATTTTCAAAGTATCTACTTTTTTAGCTTCGCTAGCACATCAAATGGATTCTTCTTCGTTTCCATAATAGGCACATCGTTACTATCAAACCTAGGATAAGGATCGACACTCAATGACAAATACTGTGCGCCAATTTCCCCAAGGTCAATAATCCCATCACTTGAAAATTCAAAATCTTCAAACTCTGAAAGTTCTAATTCGAACTCTTTTTCTTGTTTAGGGTGCACCACACGGAAACTAAACATATCATCAACTTCTTCGGGGATTTCTTTAAGTGTGACAGAACAACGCTGAGCAAGACTCGCCTTCATTGCACCAATAACTTTAAAGTCAATTGATTTTCCACCAAGGTGCGTAGCCGTATAGACAAACTCCAACGCATTCAACACAACAAAGTCAAAACGTTCTGCTAATTTTTTGCATTCCTCATCACTTGCCTTAATCGTATAGGGTGTTTTCATCTTTACCAGCCGCTCAAGTTCAACGATTCTACTTAGCTCAGGTGTGTGTGCTGCGGATATAATTTCTTCCATTTAAACTTCATATGTTGATTGAATTTACTAGAACATAACATAAAATACACACCAAGCTTAAGAACTGTTTGCGCTTAACGTGCATTTTTAATTTTCAAAGTTCTGCTTAAGTCTGACTTTCTTGTAATTCATAATAAATTGCGATTTAAGGTTCTGAGATAAATGACGTAACAAGCACACAATGGAGCCTTTTAAAAAAAATATGTTAACACAACAAAAAAAAGAGAGTCATTGCTGACTCCCTTAATACTTAATATTTTATTAACGTTTTATATTTAAATTATGCCGCTGGTGTTGCAGGCTTTGGTGCAGCCATAACATTACCATCCATATCACGCATGACCACTTTCGCTTCTTCACGCAACTTCATCACAATTTTACCAGCCTCACGTTGAGAAACAGCTTGTGTTAGTTGTGGACGAATTTCTTCAATTGATGGTGGCTGAACAGCACGTTTGTCTTCTACACGAATAACGCTGAAGCCATTGTCACCCAAAGCAACTGGCTCTGGAATCAACGTTGCTTTTGGTGCTTTGAATAGAACATCAGCCAAATCAGAAGGCAATTGCTTTTTCGGGATATACCCTAGATCACCACCAGATTCTTTCGTATTTGGATCGATTGTTTTAGCTTTAACGTATTCATTATCAAACTTGGCTTTACCACCTTTAAGTTCTTTCAAGATTGCAGTCGCTTCTTCTTTCGTCGCAACCATAATGTGACGAATGCGAATTTCCATATCATCTTTAGGGAAAATCTTTTCGAATTCACGATATGCTTCTTTTAGCATCTCTGGTGTTATAACTTGCTCAAACTGCTTATCAAGGTACGCACGTTGGACGAGTCCTTTTTCTACTTGTTCTTGCTTGTCTTTCAAGTCCTTTGACTTTTCAAGACCTTCTTTTTTAGCAGCTTCAATTAACAATTTTGTATCTGCTACACGCAAAACAAGTGGCTCGAACAATTGATGGAATGGTGACCCTTTAAGTTGCTCGGGGATACTTGCCATGCTATCACGTACTTGGCCAAGTGTAATCTTATCACCATTGGCAAAGACGCCAACAACCATTGAGTTATCCAAAGCCTTTTCATTTACACCAGAGAAATCTTTTTTCTCAACTGGTTTCTTTTCCGGCTCTTTTCCACTTACATCAGGCATTGGCGGCAAGTCTGGTAATGGCATCGGCTTTCCATCAAGCCCAGTCAGCTGAAGTCCAGAATCACGACGCATCTTATCAACTACTGTTACAGCGTATTGTGGTGTTACAGCCTTTCTGATGTCAGCTTTGATTTTTTCAAATTCAGGTGGCTGAATTGGGCGCCTGTCTTTAATAAAGAATACGCTATATCCTTGATCAAATATTTTAAGCACTTGTGGTACCAATGTACCTTTTGCAGTCTTAAACAACTCTTCGTTCTTAATATCGGCTTTACGAACCCAACCAATATTTCCCTTATTTGCTTTCGTGCTTGAATCTACTGATTTAGCAAGAACCATTTCATTGAATTTAGCCTCAAGATTACGACCAGCAGATGATAATTCTTTCAACGCTTTCTCAGCATTTTCTTTACTATCAAATAAGATATGACTTACTTCTGATTCCATTTCATCTTTAGGCAATAATTTAAGCAACTCATTATACTTACTGCGTAAAATATCATCTGTAATGAGCTTATCAATTTCTTTATCTAGATACGCTTTTTGTAACAAGAGTTCTTTTGCATCAACAATACGTTTTAATGCTTCAGGATTTTTATCAAATCCACCTTTAATAGCTGCATCTAACAAAACTTTGCTGTCTACCAAGCGATTTAACAAACTTACATAAAGTTTAGAAAAGGGTGCATCGCGGGATTTTGCTGGTAGCTGCGTCATAAGATCTTGAACTTCTTTAAACTTAATGACAGTTCCATCAGCAAATGTTGCAACAGGACGGTTCATATCTGATGAATTTACAGATTCATTTCCAACTGTTGGCGCTTCTTTTTGCTCAACTTTTTCAGCTGCAGGTGCTGCATCCTTCTTGTCATCTTTTGGTAAAGCAACTGCTGTAGTGGACTCAGATTCTTTTGCTTTATCTTTGGTTGGTGCTGCTACTGTTGTTGTAGCCTCTTTTAATGAATCTTTTTTTTCCACAACATCCTTTGTTGCGTCTTTTTTACTTTGTGTTCCCATAAAGGAATTTTTATTGTAAACAATCGCTCCGATTGCCGCTACTCCAATGGAGATCATTAGAGCTTTCTTGTAAACTGATATTTTTGTCATTGTGGACCAATATCCTCTCTGGCTTGAAATGTTTATAGTGCTGATTATAGCAACTCAAAATACATTTCTGCGAGTTAAATTTGCGTAATTACTAGAATTTTTTACATTTTTAGGCTAACCTAATTATAACTAGGTATGTTTACCACCATTTTTAGATGGTTATATATAAATTTTATTCCTTGTGGGATACCCTCACAAGGTCTTTTAGCTTGAGGTTAGTGTTATGATTGCAACGTTAGTGCAAAAAATTTTTGGTTCAGCGAATGATCGCTTCATAAAAAAATATACACGCATTGTTCAGCAAGTAAATCAATTGGAAAATGATTTTATTGCAATGAGCGAAGAACAACTCAAAGCAAAAACAAATGAATTTAAAGAACGTTATAAAAAAGGGGAATCACTCGAGAAACTTCTTCCCGAAGCGTTTGCAACCGTTCGCGAAGCATCAAAACGTGCTCTTGGTATGCGCCCTTTTGATGTCCAGCTAATTGGTGGCATGGTTTTAAATCAAGGTATGATTACGGAAATGCGCACAGGTGAAGGAAAAACTCTCGTCGCAACACTCCCTGTCTATCTCAATGCGATTACAGGCAAAGGTGTTCACGTTGTTACCGTCAATGATTACCTGGCAAAACGTGACTCTAGCTGGATGGGCATTTTATATAACTACTTAGGTTTATCCGTTGGATGCATCATTCATGGGATTAATGATGCTGAACGCCGTGAAATGTACGCATGTGACATAACCTATGGAACAAACCATGAATTTGGTTTTGATTATTTACGCGACAACATGAAATTCCGCATGGATGAAATGGTCATGCGCCCGTTTAATTTTGCCATTGTCGACGAATGCGATAGCATCTTAATTGACGAAGCAAGAACGCCTCTTATTATTTCAGGTTCTGCTGAAGATTCATCTGAAAGCTACAATAGTATTAATGCGCTTATTGCTATTTTAACTGATGAAGATTTTGAAAAAGACGAAAAACAACGATCTGTGACATTAACTGAAGCAGGTGTCGAAAAGATAGAAAAACTGCTTATCCAAAAGAATCTTATAAAAGGCACTAGCCTCTATGATGTGCAAAATATTGCAGTTGTTCACCACGTCAATGCAGCACTCAAAGCACATAAATTATTTGCGCGAGACGTAGACTACATTGTAAAAGATGACAAAGTCATCATCATTGATGAATTCACTGGCCGTATGATGGAAGGTCGCCGTTATTCTGATGGCCTTCACCAAGCGCTTGAAGCCAAAGAAAATGTTACAGTTGAGATGGAAAACCAGACGTTGGCATCTGTTACTTACCAAAATTTTTTCAGACTCTACCCAAAAATGGCAGGTATGACTGGCACAGCAATAACTGAGTCTGTTGAGTTTGAAGAAATATATAACCTTAGTCCTGTTGATGTGCCAACAAATGTGACAATCGCCCGTATTGACCATGACGATGAAATTTTCTTAACAGCAAAAGAAAAATATGATGCTGTGCTCAAACAAATCTGTGAATGCTATGAACGCAAGCAACCTGTACTCGTTGGAACGACAAGCATTGAAAAATCAGAATTTATCTCAGATTTCCTTAAAAAATCTAAGATCCCTCACCAAGTTCTAAATGCACGTTATCATGAACAAGAAGCATATATTATCGCAGATGCTGGCCGCACAGGTGCCGTAACAATTGCAACCAACATGGCGGGTCGTGGTACAGACATTAAATTAGGCGGAAACGTTGATATGCGGGTAGAGCGAGAACTTGCAGAAGTTGTGGAAGGTGAAAATCGCGATCGTTTAATTGAAGAAATAAAACGTGATGTGGCAGCAGACCAACTTCGTGTTAAAGAAGCCGGTGGTTTATTTGTAATTGGTACAGAGCGTCACGAAAGCCGTCGTATTGACAATCAGCTCCGTGGTCGTTCAGGCCGTCAGGGTGACCCAGGAGCTTCACGTTTCTATATTTCACTTGAAGATGACCTCATGCGTATTTTTGGCTCCCAAAAACTCGATGTTATGCTCCGTAAACTAGGTGTTGAAGAAGGCGAAGCTATTTCGCATCAATGGATTAACAAAGCGCTCGAACGTGCACAACAAAAAGTTGAAGCACGTAACTTTGACATTCGTAAACATCTTCTTCGTTATGATGACGTCATGAATGATCAACGTAAAATCATTTACGAGCAACGACGTGAACTAATGAATGCTGATGACATTTCAGAAATGATATCCAGTATGCGTGAAGAGATAATTCACGATTGTGTTGATGCACATATCCCTGACAATTCATTACCAGAACAGTGGGACATTCAAGGATTACATGCAGAATGCATTCGCCTGTTTTCCCTTAATATCGATATGCAAAAATGGATTGATGATGACGGTATTTCAGCGCTCGATGTAAAGAAACGCATTAACGCTCTCCATATAGAGCTTTTAAAAGCAAAAGAAGAGCAATTTGGAGCATCGATGATTCGCATGTCAGAACGGACATTGCTGCTACGTATACTAGACCAAGCATGGAAGGATCACTTACTATCACTGGATCATCTGCGCCAGGGTATTAATCTTCGTGCTTATGCTCAGGGCAACCCTTTGAATGAATACAAACGCGAAGCATACAATCTTTTCGTCTTTATGATGGGCCGCGTGAAAGCTGAGTTAATATCAGCTCTCTCACATTTTGAATTATCTTTACCTGAAGGTTTAAGCCTAGAAAGAGCTTTAGCACCTAATTTAGATTTTGATTCGATGATTGAACAAATGCCTAATTGGGCAACAGAATTTGACGGAAATGAATCGATTGAATTAAATCAGAATTTACTTACTCTCAATGCAAGTCCAGCAAAAGGTGAGATAGATCCAGCTAACCCAGCGACTTGGGGTCGCGTATTACGCAATGCGGACTGCCCATGCGGTTCCGGCAAAAAATACAAGCATTGTCATGGTGCGGTCGAAGGATAAACCAATAAATTTAAATCTAAAAATAAAACATTCTTGCCCAAAAGCAGGGATGTTTTTTTATGCTCAAATGCAATATAGTTTTTTTTAAACACTTTTATCACAAAATCTGCTTTAATTAAATTGACTTTATAATCTATTAAATTTACCAGGAGCCCTTTTACGATGAAAAAGCTAAAGCTATCCCCCATTAACTATATGATTTTATCATTAGGATTTTTGTTTCTCTTATGGTTTGTAAAAGAAAATATATCAATAAAACCAAAAACACATATTACCCACAATGGAACTCTTTCCTGTTTTAATGACACTGAAAAGAAGGATGAAAAAATCACATGTGAATTATCAAGTGCTGCTCGCTTTGGTAATTATATCGTTATTGGAAATGATAAAGCAAAAGATGAGGTTTTGTTCTACAAAATTGCAACCCTCAGACAACAGCCTTACCAACGAAAGGTAACGCCTGCAATCAAAGTAAAACTAGAACCCACCTATCAAATTAAAAAAATTGAATCAACATCAATTTTCAAAGACTGGATTATTATGTTTGGGTCTTATGACAGAAAAATCGATCCTTTATACATGAAAATTATAGCTCTTAAGTTTAATGAACAGACAAAAACAGCCAGTGAATTCCATATTGTTGCAGGACCCGAGCTTTACAATGTTTTTAAGAAAATCATAGGAACTTCCACTACAAATGGTGTGGATTATTTTAAAATAGAAGCTTCGGCAATTGTACCCAAACCAGGTGATGAAACCCAATCTGTACTTCTCCTTGGTGTTCGTGAAGATGGAAAAAGCTATAAAGAAGGTGAAAATCAGAGTGCTACAAAAATTATTTCTGTAAGCATTAATGAAAAAGATGGGAAGATTATTTTAGGGACTGACTGGAAATTAATTTACAATCGCGAGCATGCACAAGATTTTGGAATTTCAAGTCTTGAATATAATCCTGATGATAAATTCTTGTATGTTCTTCTTGCCTATGAAAAAGGAAAATCTTTTTCTGGAAAGTTACTACGAACGCGTTTACCTGAATTATTTAACAACAAGCCTCTTGAATCCGTTGATGAAGTATCATTTAAGAATCACAAGCCAGAAGGAATAGCGTATTTAGGTAATAATGAATATTTTGTTGTCGCTGATGACGACAGGGATGAAACACCATTACCTGATGGGAAACGTGATGTAAATGAAGCCGCTTATTGGATTATTAATCGAAAAAATAAATAATGAAATCACCTCATACGTCTATCAATCAAATTTCACCTTACGTCGCAGGCAACGTTGTCCCGAAAGACTTTATTTTTCACCACAATCTAGCATCAAATGAAAACCCATTTGGTGCTAGCCCTGCCGTACACACTGCAATTATGTCTTTTATACAATCAAATACGCATACCTATCCTGATAGTAACGCCATAAGATTACGCACGAAATTATCAGAAACATTTAACATCCCGGCACACAATATTTTATGTGGATGCGGCAGTGAAGAGTTATTGCATCTTGTTGCCCGAGCATATCTATCACCAGGTGATGAGGTTATTATCCCTCAATATGGATTTAGTGTTTACAACATAGCTGTACTAAGTGCCTCTGCAATTCCAATTTTTGTAGAGCGAGAAGGCGAGAATAAGTTTCTTACTGTTTCATCAATCATCGCCGCTATAACTCCTAAAACACTGATGCTTTATCTTGATCACCCAGGCAATCCCATTGGAAATTTTCTAGATCGCGAAGCGCTTACAACCCTCATTAAGACCATACCAACTACAATCATGATTGTTCTTGATGCGGCCTACGCTGAATACATAAATACTCAAGAATCCTATATAGCAGGCCATGAGTTTATTGAAAAGCACCCTAATGTCGTTGTGACACGCTCTTTTTCAAAGGCCTACGGGCTCGCTGGTGTTAGGCTTGGATGGATGCATGCAGCTGATACAGTCATCGATGCTGTCAATCGCATACGCGCACCATTCAACACGTCATCTCTCGCGCAACATGCAGGCATAGCCGCACTTAACGACCTAGCATTTGTTGATAATACAATCGTACATACACATGAATGGCGAAAGAAACTAGAGGTGGCATTAGACACAAGCGGAATATCTTATATTCCTTGCTGCGCAAATTTCACACTTGTGCATATACCAGGTCGAGCGACAGAATTTTATCACACATTAGGACAAAATGGGATCATCGTACGCCCAATGACAATGTATAAATTAATAGACCATTTGCGTATATCAATTGGCACAGATGAAGCAATGATGGCCTTACTTGAACAAATCTATTTATTCAGCAAATAAAAAAATCTCAATTAATCATATTTTAATACTATTGCGTCATTGTAATATTAAGTATTGGTATAAAATAATAATTTATGATTTTAGATTTAATTAATAATGAAAATTTTGCATCGAACAAAAAACTGTTTATGCATGATAACAATGCTGCTTTCCACCATGTCTAAAGATGTATTGCTAATCCGCTCTAATCAGCACCATCTTGCGGTGCCTACTGATCGATTGCTCGAAATTGTTAATCTTAAAGATTATCATGCGAAACAACAAGTGAACCTTGCAGCGCCATCCCCTAGCCATAATCCAGATCAATACAGACTTTGGCGTAATCATCTGTTGCCAGTGTTGAATCTTGGTCATTTTCTTGAACCTGCAGCACAAAAACAAGAATGTCAATTTGGACTTGTTTATCAAGCGTCTGACCATGAAAGACTCTATTTGGATATTGATCATGTATTTGGCATAACTCACATAGATACAAGCAAAATGCGGCCTGTCTATGCGTCTCAAAATAACATTGAGACGACAAACTTAACTCCAGAAAAGTATGCTTTAGCATTCGTTCTAGAAGTTAATTAATAAATTAATTAATTAACAACAGGGTAAAAAAACCTTCTTGTTAAAATTTAGATCAGATTAGAAACGTATATAAACTCATGTTTCATTTGTTTCAAGGCACACATTTTCAAAAACAAAACTTGCCTTATTCGCAAAAGCAGTTTAGAAAATAGATGGGCCTATCACATTAAAAAGAAACATGACAAAGTTTTTAGATTTTGAAAAACCAATTGCGGACCTTGAAGGTAAAATAGAAGAATTGCGCCATATCTCTGGACGCGACATTAATATAGTTGATGAAGTTGCACGTCTGCAAAACAAAGCAGATCGTATGCTTCGCCAAACATATCAAACACTTACTGCATGGCAAAAAGTTCAAGTTGCACGTCACCCTGACCGTCCAAAATTTTTTGACTACCTTGATATGCTGGTAGATGATTTCATGCCCTTATCTGGCGACCGCGTTTTTGGTGAAGACTGCGCCATCATTGGTGGCTTTGGTAAACTATTAGGCCGCTCAGTTATGATCATTGGCCAGCAAAAAGGTCACGATACTGAATCTCGTGTTAAACACAACTTTGGCATGCCAAAACCGGAAGGTTACCGCAAAGCACAACGACTTATGCGCCTTGCTGACCGATTCAATCTTCCTGTTATTACTTTTGTCGATACAGCCGGTGCATTTCCTGGCATAGAAGCTGAAGAGCGCGGTCAAGCAGAGGCGATTGCAAGCTGCATATCTGTTTGTCTTGATATAAAAGTTCCATTGCTTACCGTTATTATCGGTGAAGGTGGTTCTGGTGGCGCAATTGCTATTGCTGCTGCCAATACAATTCTAATGCTTGAACATGCTGTTTACGCTGTTATATCCCCCGAAGGCTGTGCATCCATTTTATGGAGAAGCGCGAGCAAAGCACCTGAAGCCGCTGAAGCACAAAAATTAACTGCACAAGATTTGATTCAGCTAGGTGTCATAGACAAAATTATTCCAGAACCCGTTGGAGGCGCGCATCGACACAAAGCTGCAATTCTACGTCAAGTAAAAGAAACCATTGAAGGTGCACTTGTGCCGCTTATGGCAATTGATGGGAATCAGTTACGCGAAGCTCGTAGAGATAAATTTATTAAAATGGGGCAAAAAGGGCTGTAGTTCTTTGCATATGCGTAAACTATGCATTTAGAATTAAGTCATTACAAACTCCGTCATTACAAGAAGTCAAAAAACAACGTTGTAATCCATACTGTTTTCTAGATTGCAGCGCTCTACGAGGCTCCGATGACAGCAAGACGTTGATCATAATACTTAAATAATTAACCTGCAAAAATGAATCTAATCATGAAAAAAAATAAAACTACAAACAGCACACTTAATAAAATAAAATTTACACTACCGATCATTATAGGCACACTTGCATGTGATCAATTAACAAAACTCATCATCCTTTACACACTTGTAAAAAATCAAGTGGTTCATGTTTTTTCTTTTTTTAATTTTGTTCTTGTATTTAACACAGGTGTTAGTTTTGGCATGTTTCAATCGAATGGCATGTTAGGGTTTTGGATTTTAATTCTAATTGCGTTAAGCCTTTGCATATGGCTGTGTTATATCATTGGTCAAAGCAATGATCGCATCGAACATATTTCATACAGCCTCATTATTGGTGGCGCGCTTGGAAATATACTAGATCGTTTTTTATACGGGGGCGTCGTTGATTTTCTACAATTTCACATAAAAAAATATTATTGGCCATCATTTAACGTAGCAGATTCAGCTATTGTTGTTGGTGTGGCTCTTGTATTAGGGATCCAAACATGGCATTCTTTTAAAAAATCGACCAAAAATATAACTAGATAGTAGGGTATTTATGAAAAAACACATTACCGTAATTCTTTTAAGTTCTGCCTTTATCACGTTGACAGGCTGCGACACATTTAGAAACACATTTGGCCTAGACCATTATCAAGCTGATGAATTTAATATAAGTGATAACCCACCACTAAGCATGCCACCAAACTATAATTTAGCGCCGCCTGCAAACAATGCATCTGAAAATTCAGAGAAAAAAAAGGCTGACGACGAGAATACGACAAAAAAGGCAAAAGAAGCTTTGTTGGGTCGTGCAGAAAAAACAAAAAATTCTTCTACAAATAGTGGAAAAATTATTGTTAAAAAAGCATCTGAGGTTCAAAAACCAGATCCAGAAATCCGCAAGACGGTCACAGAAGAAAAAGATTCTCTATCAAGTGATTCAAATTCATTCCCAGATAAATTAGCAAAAATAGGGCAAGAAATCGCTAAGAATGCCAAAAACACATCAACTGAAGCAGATAAACCAGAAAAAAATATTTTATCTGCTGCCCAAGTAAAAACGGAGCAAAGCTCCTCATGAGAAATTGGCTGAGAGGCGCTTTATACATAGGGTGCATTTTTTTTACAACGGAGAATCATCTAATGGCCTCACAACCTTATTGCCCCATGCCAACAAAAACTAAACACGCCTCCGTGGCACCTATTGATATCAAAGACTTTACACTTAAAGATGGTCAGGTTGTTTGGTTTACAACAGATCCAGAACTTGATGTTGTCACAATTGGTCTTTGCTTTCAGTATGCAGGTAGCCAAGCTGATCCAAAAGACAAGCCAGGCTTAAGTAGCTTTTTGGTTGCAATGTTAGATGAGGGGGCTGGTCCTTACGATAGCCAAGCTTTCAAAAAAAAACTCATTGAAAAAAATGTTAAATTTAATGTTTATTCAAATCAGGATAACATCACAATTGTTTTCAAAACTACTTCTTGTAACATAAAAGAAGCATTCCACCTCATCAAATTAGCACTCACTGAACCCTGTTTTCCAAGTGACGCACATATACGCACACAAGGGCAAATGGCAGCCGCACTAATGCAATCACTTCACAAACCAGAAGTCATTGCAAAAGAAAAGATTATTGCCACGATCTTAGGTGATGATCATCCATATGCAAAAGATACTGAAAAGCAGTTACGCGCATTACCTCACTTTACAAAAAAAGATCTAGAAACGCATCTTAAGCAACACATAACACAAGCAAATTTAAGAATTGCTGCAGCTGGAAATATATCAGAAACCATACTTAAGAATTGTTTGGAGGACCTTATTTCAGCTTTTCCAAAAGGTAAAAAAACAACACAAACAGCAAATATAAAATTGCTAAATTCTGGCAAAGTTATTCACACTGAAATGAATGTGCCTCAAGCAACCATCATGTTTGCGCACCCAGGAATCGCACGAAATGATCCGGATTTTTATGCAGCTTATCTGTTAATACAAGCTCTTGGTGGAAGCCCTTTTGAGTCACGCTTGTGGAAGGAAATTCGCGAAAAACGAGGGCTTGCCTATTATATTTCTCTTGGTTTTTTCTCCCAAAAATTGCAGCATGGAATAATCGGTGCAACAGGTACAAAAACAACATCAGTCCAAGAAGTTATAAAATTAATACGCGAGCATTGGAAAAATGTAGCGGAGAATGGTGTAACTCAAGAAGAACTTACCTTACAAAAACAATTTCTGAATGAATCCTACCCTCTTGCTTTTACAAAAACATCAGACATTGTCAACGTGTTGCTTTCATATCAAAACGAGGGCTTATCAAAAAATTATATACATGAACGGGAAGCTCTTTTCAACCAAGTAGCAACGGATGATATAAAGCGTGTTGCAAAGCGTTTACTTAAAGAAAATGAGTTGACTTTCTTAATTGTTGGAAAAAAGGAATAGGTAATGCTGCTTCATTTACGTTTCTATTTCTTTATATTCACATTACTCATTGGATCCATACAAATGGCAGATGCTGACAAAAAAACATTAATCAACGCTCAAACACATACGCTTGAGAATGGTCTTAAAATCATTATTGTTCCAAATGGTCTAGCGCCCGTCGTAACAATTGGGGTGATCTATCATGTGGGGACGGCTGATGATCCGCTTGACCAAGTAGGTCTTTCTCATTTTCTTGAACACATGATGTTTAAAGGAACAAAGGAAATCCCAGGCAGTGAATTTAACAAGCTAATAATACGAAATGGTGGTCATAATAATGCATATACCGAGTATGACCATACTTTTTATCACACAACAATTTCTGCAAAACATTTAGAACTAATTTTGAAATGTGAAGCTGATCGTATGCGCAATCTAACATTCACACAAGAAGAAGTGACTTCTGAAATCGATGTTGTTTTGGAAGAAAGACGTATGCGTCTTGACAACAACCCATATGGCATCGCATCCGAGAGATTCCTACGTGCTATGCACCCCTATCATCCTTACGGCGTCCATCCTATTGGACTACCTCACCATATCAAAAAATATACGTTTAAATCAGCACGTGACCATTATGACAGTTACTATCGTCCTAATAACGCAACACTCATGATTGGAGGAAAAGTCACACTTAAGGAAGCACTTCCACTTATTGAAAAATATTTCGGTGGTATTAAATCTGCTCCTATCCCTGCACGCAATCGTCCACAGAACCCTCCACGTGAAGGTCTTACAGAAAAGATAACTCAATACAACAAACGAAACTCAATCATTCAACTTCAATTATCGTACGATGCTCCTCATTTTCACAGTGAGTTTGGCAGAAAACATTATTACCCATTACTCGTATTAGCGTATTTACTTGGTGGAAATTCGACAGCAGAGTTTTATCACGATCTCGTTGAACGTAAAAAATTAGCGATTCATGTCTCATGTGATTATGATGGTTCTTCAATTGACCCCAAAGATTTTTCAATTTCAGCAGCTATGCAGCCAAGTGATAATATTGAAACACTTAAAGCAGAAATTAATAAACTGCTTATTCAAATCCAAAAAAATGGTGTGTCAAAAGATGACTTGGCACGCGCAAAAATTGACATGATTGGAAAACTTGCTTATTTGAAAGACGGTACAGAAAATTTTCTAACAACAATTGCTAGCTATGTTGCAAAAGGTTTTGTGATTGATGATCTAAATAACTGGTGCCAAAGAATTGAGACCGTAACCATTGATGATATAAAAGCAGCAGCTAACGTTATTTTTAAAAACAGTCCTGTAGTGACTCTTGAGATTTATCCCGAATCAAAAGAAATAACAACAGAATCTGCAGCTGCGGCATAAGCACTAGAATATTGTATGTCACACGATGCAAAAGTAACTCTCGGTACTATTTTCACGTTTCATCAAGCAGGAAACGCAATGAAAATTACGGCACTTTGTGAAACCACACTTATTGAAGTGTCCGTAATTGCACCAACTTCGCTGCCACAAGCAAATATGCAACTGTTGGCACTTCGCAAACTCCAACGAATGATCAAGAAACAATCATGATTTTCCGTCTACGATCCATTGTGTTCGACATTTTCTTTTATATATTTACAGCGATATATTTAATTATCTTTTTGCCTTTTGCACTCTGGGCGCCAAGAAAACTCATTTTTATTCTCTTTCGTGCATGGACACGTATCTGCATTAAAATGCTCTCTATCATCGTCGGGCTGCACTACACAGTACGTGGACGCGAACATCTAAATAAGACAACACAAAATGGGGTATGCATTATCGCTTGCAAACACCAATCCGCTTTCGATACTATTTTTATTTCAATGTACTTAGACGATATTGTCATCATTTCAAAAGGACAGCTCGCTTCAGTTCCTTTTTTTGGCTATTACCTTAAAAAATTAGGAACCATCTTTATTGATCGTGAAAACAAAACATCAGCCATTCGTGATCTTATTAAGCAAAGTCGAGAAGCCATATCAAACAACAGATCGCTTTTTATTTTTCCCGAAGGTACACGTGCAAAACCAGGAGAAAGCATCCCCTACCAGCGAGGAATCAGTCTTCTTTATCGTGATCTAAATGTACCTGTCATTCCTGTCGCACTCAACACAGGTGTGTTCTGGGGACGAAAATCAATGTTTAAGCGTCCTGGCAAAATTATCATAGATATTCAGCCTGCTATTCCAGCTGGCTTGGAACGTGACCATTTTATGGATATCTTGCAAGAAACAATAGATACGGCGTCTTACAATTTACTTGATTCCAAAATAGAAAAAACAAAAAACCGGTGGCTTAGGAAGTTAATATTTTTCCTCTTCGGATTAAGTTTAACTGTGGGGCTTATTGGCTATTTCGGTACAAAAGCGTTACTCGATCATAGATTAAATGAAACTGGAATAATTTTTGAAACAAGTAAAATTCATGTTGGTCTGCACACCTTACCAACGTATGAATTAACAAATGTTACGCTTAATTTATCAAAAATATCAGAAACAATGATTACAGCTCAATTTGCTCGCTTAACTTTGACTGGCATAAGAAATTTCACACTTGAAGCTCAGAATATCAATATGCAACTGCATAGAAACATCTTTGTTACTATAAGCGATTTAGAAGCATTTGTATCGTTGAAGCAGCAAAAATTGGCAGCCCCGTACATTCCTCACATAGGTTTTAAAAATGTTATCATTAAAGTTGGTGGATTTACCTCTACACTAAACTCAGTTGAAGCATTTTATAACCACGACTATAAGATAAATTTGCTTGATTTATCATGCAGCACTCCGCGTCCTGCACCATTGGATTCACCAATTTTAATTGTTAAAAGCTCTATTTCTGAGCAAAAGGATAAAACCTTAAAGGGGGAGGCCTCAATACAAACGACGCTTGGCGACTCTTTCATTGATGCCCTACAACAACAAAATATGATCACAACTATTAAAGCAGATGAATTAAAGGCAGCCTTAAAGCCTATCGAATATGAAAATAATAAGAAAATTAAACAAATAATTATTCCAATTGGGAATTAACCCTTAAGACAGTATCAGATCCTTTTAATAGTACGTGGCACTTTCAACAGCCAAATCTCGTATTTAACGTGCGTGTTGAAGTGCCATCACTGCCGCATCCGGATTATAGCTCCACCAGTAAATAGCAATGAACAAGAACAACCACACAACATCCACAAAATGCCAATACCAGGCAGCTGCTTCAAAACCAACATGATGCGTTGGGGTGAATTCATTTCGGCGCGCACGAAATAGACACACGGCCAAAAATATTGTGCCTATAATCACATGCGCACCGTGAAACCCAGTGGCCATATAGAATGATGATGGATAAACCCCGTCTTTAATCGTAAAGGTTGCATGGTGATATTCAATGCCCTGCACGATTGTAAAAATCATCCCAAGACCAACAGTAAGCGCAAGGCCTTTGAGAACATCCAATTGTTTATTCTCAAGCAATGCGTGATGTGCCCATGTAACGGTTGTGCCTGATAGTAAGAGGAGTAATGTGTTGAGATAAGGTAACTCAAATGGGTCAAGAGTGATAATATTTTTAGGTGGCCACACGCTACCAATTACTTCAGGCGGATTAAACGCCACATGAAAGTATCCCCAAAAGAAAGCTGCAAAAAACATAATTTCGGAAACAATAAAAAGTGCCATGCCAATTTTAAGACCATTCTGTACGGCTTTTGTATGAACGCCAACAGTATTGCCTTCGTTAATAACGTCCCGCCACCAACCAAAAAAAGTAAAAAATAAAAGTCCGAGTCCAATGTAGAAAACGATGCGGTCTAGATGATGCATGTAAAGAACGCCGCCGATGGCAAGTACAAGTGTAGCAATTGAGCCAATAAGTGGCCAGGGACTGGGATTAACTAAATGAAAAGGATGCCCCTGTATATGTGCTGGAACACCTTCATTTGTTGCGGATTCATGTTTTTCTGAGTTATCTTGTTGCATGCTTTTACAAGGTTTTTACACTAATCTGATATATAGGTTATGCTTACTTTTTAAACTAATCAATGCTGCTGCTTTCATTTACCATTTTTCATTATTAGAGCTGTATCCAAAATGATGCCCAAGTTCGTGCATCATGACATGTTGAACGAGGGTTTCAATGCTTTCTTTGTTTTCAAGTGAGTAGCGTATTAAAGGGCATCTGTATAAAAGAATGCTATCCGGTAATGTAGAGTGCCCAAATACGGCTTTAATGGGAATAGGGGTTCCACGATATAAACCAAGCAATTCATATTTGTCATCAATACGTAGGCTATGTAGTGTTTCTTTATCGGCATAGTTTTCAACAACAATGCGAATTTTTTTTGCGTGTTCTTTAAGTGACTCTGGGATAGTACTTAGAGTGTGATGCGCAATTTGTTCAAGGCATTGAATTGCAGGTAAGTTTGAAACTCGCGAGTTATGCAGTCGTGCTGTTGTCATTGATCCCTCCTGGTTTTTACATTTACCATCTTGGTAAATGTTGAAATTATGTCTGGCACTTCCCCACCAGGGAATGTTACCTTGAAATGATCTCAGTCTTATTATTAACGAGTAAAGGTTAACAAATGGTCGACAAACTAGAAAAAAATCAGATTCAGGCATTATTAAATGAAAAAAAAGAGTGGCGAGTAGATGATAATGGCCTTTATATTGAAAAGGTTTGGGAATTTGAGAATTTTCAAATGGCATTTTCATTCATGATGCGTGTAGCATTTTTAAGTGAAGCAATGAATCATCACCCTGAATGGTCAAATGTGTATAATCGTGTTTTTATACGTTTAACAACGCATAATTGTGATGGAGTAAGTTTGAACGACATTACATTGGCTCAACGCATCGATGATATTTTGGGAGAATAATTTTTATGTTTAAAGTAGTATGTGTGCTTTCTCTTGTATTAGTTAGTTTGATAGGCTGTTCTAACGGTTCATTACAATCACTTTTGTCATTTCAAACGGCTAAAGTGTGGTTAAATAAAGTATCTTTTCGTGTAGCGGATGATGTTAATGATTCATCACCTGTTACATTGCATATTTTGATTTCTTATAAGGATGATCTCTTGTCTGAATTATCAAAAATGTCAGCTGAAGATTATTTCAAAAAAAGTGAGCAGATTAAAAATGATAATGCTGGAAATTTAGATGTATTTAGCTGGGATCTTATCAGATCGCAAAAACTAGATGATGAACCAATCACACCAACAAAAGTAAATGGGGTAGGTGTTTTAGTGTTTGCACGTTATAGCACTCCTGGTGATCATCGGATATCAATTGCTGATGCCGAAGCGGTTCTTATAAAGCTTGATAAGGGTGATTTTTCAATTGAGTCAATTAAGCAAAAATAAACAAAAATAAAAACAAACGAAATTTAGGATACAATAATGTCGGCTCCAGAAGATGATGAAGACTGTCAAGTTTTTTTGCACCCTACACAGGTGCAAACGCTTTGGGATCAGGTATGCCAACGGCTTAAAAGTGACCTGGGAAATGCCATTTATGCGAGCTGGATTGAACCCCTTAAGGTCATCACATATGATGGACAATGTTTACAATTAGCTGCCCCCACACGTTTTATGAAAGATCGCATTCAAACGCAGCATGGGGAAAAGCTGCTTACCTTGTGCCATGAGATTTTTCCTGGATTTGAAGATTATACCATTGCTATCGTTAAGAAAGAGAAAGTGCATGGTTCTGAAGTTGCCCGTGTTGATCCATTCCAGAATCAAGTAGCAGAAGCTATTTCAGAGCCAGAAGAAGAAGATTATACAAATACTTTAGATATTCGATTTACGTTTGAGAATTTTGTAATCGGCAAGCCAAATGAATTGGCCTATGCGGCTTCTCTACGTATCGCTGAGGCAGATATACCACCTTTCAACCCAATGTTTCTTTATGGCGGCGTGGGGCTTGGTAAGACGCACTTAATGCATGCAATTGCGTGGCATATTAAAAAAGTGCATCCAAAGAAGCGCGTGATTTATATGTCAGCTGAAAAATTTATGTATGAATTTGTTCGTGCGCTTAGGTTTAAAGACACAGTTTCGTTTAAAGAACGTTTTCGTAATATTGATATTTTGATGATTGATGATGTGCAGTTCATTAGTGGAAAAGATACAACTCAAGAAGAATTCTTTCATACATTTAATGCATTGATTGATAACAATCACCAAGTTATTATTTCGGCTGATAAATCACCGTCTGATTTAGAGGGAATGGAAGAACGTCTTCGCTCTCGTCTAGGTTGGGGGTTAGTTGCAGATATTCACCCGACGACTTACGAGCTTAGGCTTGGTATTTTGCAGTCAAAGGCCGAGGCACTAAAGGTGGCTGTGCCAGCAAATGTACTTGAGCTATTGGCATTTCGTATAACATCTAACATTCGTGAACTTGAAGGCGCGTTAAATAGAATCGTTGCACATTCAACGTTGGTTGGCCGTAAAATTGATATTGACACAACACATGATGTATTGCGTGATTTGCTCCGTTCAAACGACAGGCGTGTCATTACCATTGAAGATATTCAACAAAAAGTATGTGATTATTACAATGTTAAAATTTCAGATCTTTTATCAACACGTCGTATGCAAGTGATTGCAAAACCAAGGCAGGTTGCAATGTATTTGTGTAAGACGTTAACGCCAAAATCCTTGCCAGAGATTGGCCGTCGTTTTGGTGGACGTGATCATACTACTGTGATGCACTCTGTGAAACGCGTTGAAGAATTATGCGCGAGCGATCGTGAGTTTTCCAATGATGTAGAAGTATTGCGTCGTTCGTTGGTGTTGTAAAGTATTTAAAAAAATCCTCAAGCTATAAACTTGAGGATTATAAATGGTCATTCTACTTTATTAACGGTTAATCCCCGTCATTCATGCCCCGGGTTACAAGCTTCATCAACTCTTCATTCATGGTTACATCGATACGATCACGTGCTGCTTTTGTCAGCAATGGAATAATATCCTGATGCGTCATTTTCTGAATGCTTGTTTTTATTTTTTCAGTAGTCGCTTTATCCATTGTATCTGGTTCTGTCTTCTTCAAAGCCATAATGACGATTTTATCATTAGGTGCTTCATCAAAAATTGCTTTACCAACATTTACAGTGAATAACTTTTGCAGTAATTCCGGCGTTAATGCTGAAAAGAATTTACCAGACTCTGATTCTTTAAATTCTTTAAGTTCAAAATCAATGCGACGAATTGTATGTGAACGTGAAACCGCGAAGTTGTGTTCTTTTGCATGCGCTTTTAACTCACGGACGTCTTTTGAAACTTTTGTAAGTTGAGATGCTAATTTAATTGCTGCTTCACGTTTTTGGTTGCGCTCCCAGTCTTTTTTGACAGTATCCTTTATGGCCGCAAACTCAGGGAGTGCTGAGGGAATAACTTTTTCAACGTGAACAACAAATGCTTTCGTCGCAGACACATCGGTAATCAAGCTATCTTTGTTCTCATTAAGAGCAAATATTTGCTCTAATGTAACCATTTTGATGTCTTGTGGTAGTGAAGCAAGAGCATCTGTGCTATCACGTGCTTCACCATTTTGATTAAGTTCAGAAAGGTTTGTCACTTTGAGGCCATGTTTAGCTGCGGCGTCACTTAATTTAAGACCGCCCGCTAAATCATCATCAAATGAGTTCCGAAGATCTTGAAAGTACTCAGGGTACTTTTGTGCGCGCACATCTTCTTCAATTTTCGTGCGAACTGCTGCAAGAGGTTGTGTAACTGCAGGCTCAATACGTGTTACTTCATAGATAGAATATGAAGTTCCATTTTCAAGTGGAGCGCTCTTCTTGTTTACTGGCAGTGAAAATACAACTGAACGTACATTTTCTGATAAATTTTCTTTTTCAAGCAACCCCATATCTTCATACGTGCCTCCTGGAACATCGCGAACAACAGCAGTCATTGGGCGACCTTTTCTTAAATGTTCAAGTGCTGCTGCAGCTGCAGCATGGTTAGGATAGGTAACACGGCGAACAATACGACGTTCTGCTTGTGTGAAATCTGCGAGTGAACTGTTATAACGTTCAGTTATTTCTTCTTCACTCAGTTTTATGTTTTTAGCGAGAATGCTTTGATCAAAAATAACAACTTGTGCTTTGCGATATTCAGGAATTCTATATGATTCAGCTTTTTGAGTAAATAAAAGCTTTAAATCGTCTTCGGTTGCTTTTTTATCAAGTTGTATTGCACTAAAGGGAATTGTAACTGAAAAAAAGCGATGCTTTGTTGTAAGTGCGTCTGTAATGAGATCAATGGCAAAATTTGGTAAGCTCATCGCTGATGCGAGTGTGCCAGCAAATTGTTGTTTGTAAATATCTTCACGTATTTGCTCTAAAAATTTTGGCTCACTTATGCCATTAGATCTGAGGACTTCGCGTAAAAGTGCGCCATCATAAAACCCGTCTTTTTTGAAAGCTGCTTGATTGCGAATGACTTCTCCTACAAAAACATCAGAAGCAGAAAAATGCATGTTTCTGAGTAACTGTGTGAGTGCTTTTTGATTAATTAATCGTTCCAGTACAATTGTATGTAATTGTAGTTTTTTAAGGACAGCAGGATCAACTTTGCCGTTATACATTTGTTGAATTCGATTTGTTTCTTGGTTAAGCGTATGTGATAGCTCTTCAGCTGAAATATCAAATTTGCCAACTTTTGCGATTGGTCGGTTTGCCCAATATTTTTGAATAACGTCTGCAATTCCCCATATAGAAAAACTGGCAATAATGAACCCTAAAAGTATTTTAACCAGTAAACCTTGTCGGCGACCGTGAATTTTTTTTAAAAACATATGTATGTGTGCTTTCGTACTGTTTTAGTAAAAGTACAACTAGTGTAGCTACTGTTTGCGAAAGACTCAAGGAATGATAATAGGAACTTTGGAAAAAAATGTCTTGAAGATGAAATTTCAAGAAAATGGCTCCCCGGGACAGATTCGAACTGCCGACCAAGTGGTTAACAGCCACTTGCTCTACCACTGAGCTACCGGGGAATGATGTAGATATTATTAGCAGATAATGTTTTGCTTGGCAAAGGTTTTTTGTGAAATCAGTTTAAAATTCTCACTATTTTTAGCAGACTTTGTTTTTTATCATATTTTATCTTAAAATTTTCAATGTTTTGACTTTTGTTTAAGTAGAGTTTGTTGTTTTTTCAACTTAAGCTTTTTATGCCATTCATTTTTTGATAGTATAATATAAATACATTTAATTTTTCGAAAAATCACGTGAATAGTTTTGAGCCAAATAAGATTTTAGCCGCCATGTTAGTGGCTTTGCTGGCAGCTAAGGTTTTTGATATCGCGGGCAACAATTTGGTTGCTCCTGTTGTAAAGCTGAAAAAAGATGTTTTGATTGTTGCTATTCCAGAGGGAGGTGCTGTTGGGCATGCTGAAAAGGAAAAAGTATTAGCACCAATAACACCTTTGTTAGCGACAGCGAACCTTGCAAATGGGGAAAAGTCTTTCAAGAAATGTATGCAATGCCACGTTATTGAAAAAGATAAGCCGCACGGTATTGGTCCTAGTTTATGGGGTGTAGTTGGTCGTGCAATAGCTTCAACAGCCGATTATGCATATTCAGGTGCAATGAAAGAAAAAGCATCTTCTATGTGGGATGTGGAAGCACTTAATCATTTTATTCATAATCCGCGCAAATTTGTAAAAGGCACGAAAATGACATTTATGGGTATAGAAACCGATCAAGAGCGTGCTGATCTTATTGCGTATTTGCAAAAAGCAGGGGCTTAGGCTTCTACCGGAACGGCGGTTCATCAAAACCACGTAATTTTCGTGAATGCAATTGTTCGGATCCACCTTCACGCAGTAAACGAATCGTTTCTAGGCCAATTTCAAGATGTTGTGTAATCCGTTGGCGATAAAATGCGTTGGCAATGCCTTGTAGCTTAATTTCACCATGAATAGGTTTGTCTGACACGCATAAAAGTGTGCCGTACGGTACACGAAAACGAAAACCATTGGCTGTCACGGTTGCAGATTCCATATCGACGGCAATCGCGCGGCTTTGTCTGAATCGTTCATAAAATTCTCGTGATTGTAATTCCCAATTGCGATTGTCTGTTGTGAGTACAGTGCCAGTTCGCATGTGTGATTTGAGTTCTTCAGAGTTTTCCTGTGTTACATTCAAGACTGCTTTTTGCAAGGCAACTTGAACTTCTGCCAATGGCGGTACAGGAACCCAAAGCGGAAGATCTTGATCCAACACGTGGTCTTCGCGTACGTAGCCATGGGCAAGCACATAGTCACCAAGGTTTTGAGTTGATCGTAAGCCCGCGCAGTGACCTAGCATTAACCAGCAGTGTGGTCTTAATACAGCTAAGTGATCGGTGATCGTTTTAGCATTACTGGGCCCTACGCCAATGTTAATAAAGGTTATACCCTGTCCATCGGCACGTTTTAAGTGGTAAGCGGGCATTTGCGGTAGGCTTGCTGGTTTTTGACAGGTTTCAGTTGTTAGGTTATCACGTGTATAATGCAGGCCACCTGGTCCCACAAATTCAGTGTACCCTGAGTTTTTATCTTTAAGTTGGTTTATACTAAAATCAATGAATGCGTCAATATAACGTTGATAGTTTGTTAATAAAATAAAACTTTGAAAATGTTCTGTTTGCGTGCCTGTATAGTGATGCAATCTATGCAATGAGAAGTCAACTCGTTCCCCAGTAAATAGTGAAATAGGACGTATGAAGGTGCTAGGTGCTGTACAATTTGGCCCATTATCATCAATACGTGAAAGATTCGGCAGCACAAATGCATTTTTTACTTGCCATAATTGTTCTCCGGCTAAATTGGATGATGAATGCTCAACCGCAAAGGGAAGGGGGATTGCCCAAGAACTTCTTCCGATGACAATTGGTACTTTGTGGCGCTCTAGAATAAGCTGGATTTGTTCTCTGTAATATTCATGAAAAAGATCTGGTTCGGTTAACGTGCCACCGTAAAGACCTGATTCAGTGACGGCACCATAGCTGACGCTTGGATCATTATACAGATCTTTATTTTCAACACGAAATCCAAGGTATGGATAACACCCAGAAGTGATATTGATTTCATCTGTATGGCCATCAAGCGCCTTAGAGAAGGCATCTTGTATCGTCGTTACGCTATCATCATAAATCTTTTTAATATAAGTAACGGCTTCGTTTGCATCCGTAAATGATTGTGCTTCATAGATTGGGAACTCGGTGGTTGAGTGGTTCGGGATTGGTTGTGTCATTTAAGAATCCTCTAGCCCAACGAGGGCGTATGCAAATTGTTTGGCTGAAAATGGTTGTAGGTCATCGAATGATTCACCAACACCCAGTCCATAAATAGGAAGTCCATATTTGTCAGCAAGACCAACAACAATGCCGCCTTTTGCAGTGCCATCTAGTTTCGTAATAATCAATCCTGTGACATTTGCTGCTTTTTGAAAAACATCAACTTGTTGTATCGCATTTTGTCCTGTCGTTGCGTCTAAAACGAGAATGACGTGATGCGGGGCGACTGGAATTATTTTTTTAAGGACACGTTGGATTTTAGTAAGTTCGTCCATAAGGTGGTCTTTGTTATGAAGGCGGCCAGCCGTATCAATCATGAGAATATTTGCGCCTGATTTGCTTGCTTTTTGAATGGATTCAAAAGCTAGGCCTGATGCATCGTGCCCTTGTTGGCTTGTATAAAGCTTAACATTCAGGCGATCTGCCCATACCTGGAGTTGCTCAGTTGCTGCGGCACGAAATGTATCACATGCGGCTAACTCGACCACATAACCTTGATCTTTCCATTGTTTGGCGAGTTTGCTAATTGTTGTTGTTTTTCCGCTGCCATTGACACCAATCATTAAGACGACGTTAAGAGAAGTCTTTGAAAAGGTCATTGATTTTGCAACTGGTTCAAGCTTTGTTTCTATATGCTGTGCGAGAATGGCAAGAACTTCGTCAGAGGTTGTGTCGGGTGATAATTTTTGATCGCTTAAATGCGCACGTAACATAGCTGCTGTTGCAACGCCCATGTCAGCTTGTATGAGAATGTCTTCGATTTCATCTAATAGAGCAGCATCAAGTTTTCGATTAATAAACACATCACGTATTTTCGATCCGACTTGATTTGTCGATCGTTTTAACCCTGTCTTTAAGCGTTGCCACCATGTGGTTGTCAAAGAAGTATCCCCGAAAGATGTGTGAATTCATTTTTTTGGATTTTAACACGACTAATGGGGGGGATGGAAAGCCCAAAAGGTACATTTTCGATAATAACAGGGGCAAAATGATCAGTTTTACCTTTAATTGTATTATTTTCAGTGGATTCAACGAGAATCGAAAGCTCTTGTCCAACAAGACGATCATAAAAACGTTGTTCAGCTTGCTCACCTTTTTTACGCAAACGCGCTGCACGTTCTTTAATAACAGGTCCTTGAAGTTGCGGCATCTTGCTTGCAGGAGTGCCAGGACGAGGTGAGTAGGGAAATACATGCAGATAGGTAAGATCACATTCATCGACGATTCGGAGTGAGTTCTCAAACATTTCATCTGTTTCAGTTGGAAAACCAGCAATAAGGTCTGCACCAAAAGCAACCTCAGGGCGTAGCCTACGGGCTTTTTTACAAAATTCAATGGCATCTTCACGAAGATGACGACGCTTCATACGTTTTAAAATCATATTATCACCTGCTTGCAAGCTCATATGAAGGTGAGGCATAAGACGTGGTTCGTTTGCAATAAGCTGCCATAAGTCATCGTCAATTTCGACAGGATCAAGGGATGATAAACGAAGGCGCTTTAGATCTGGAACAAGTGCAAGTACACGCCTGATCATTTGACCAAGTGTTGGTGTGCCAGGAAGATCTTCACCATAGGCAGTGATATCAACACCTGTGAATGCAATTTCATGATAGCCAGCTTCAACAAGGGTGCGTAGTTGTTCCACTATTTCACCAATGGCAACGCTGCGTGAATTGCCACGACCATAAGGAATAATACAAAACGTACAACGATGATTACAGCCGTTCTGAACTTGAACAAAGGCACGTGCTTTGCCATCAAAGCCAGAAACCAAATGCAATGCTGTTTCAGTAACTGACATGATGTCATTTACGGTGAGACGTTCATGCCCTGGTGCTTTAAGATTTGTGTATGTATCAATTTTCATTTTGTCGTCGTTACCGATCACGGCATCGACTTCAGTCATTTTTGTGTATGATTCAGCATTTACTTGTGCAGAACAACCGGTAACGATAATTTTGGCGTTAGGATGTTCACGGCGAAGTTTACGTATGGTTTGACGTGCTTGACGTTCGGCTTCAGATGTGACGGCACAGGTATTGATGATAATCGCATTTTCAAGCCCAGCGGCTTTTGTGAGCGACTTTATAACTTCTGATTCATATGTGTTAAGGCGGCAGCCAAAGGTGATAATCTTAGGATCTAGGGGAGACTGTGAGTCTGAAATTGATATGGGTAACGTTTCTTCTGCCGTAGATGTCATAGAAAGACGTCCTTTTTAAATTGTTATAAGCACGACCTAAATGGGGAATCATTTGTTGTTAGGTATAAAATGGTGCCCGAAGCCGGATTCGAACCAGCGACACAGGGATTTTCAATCCCTTGCTCTACCAACTGAGCTATTCGGGCACGTCACTAACGACGTTTTTATTGATACCGCCTTTTGAATCATTTGTCCAGAGAAAAAGATGTAATGTTTTAGATAAACGAGATTGATTAAAGTCATTTTCAGTGAGCCAAGGTTTAATTTTTTTTTAAAGTGCGATTGAAAAATAAGCAAATGCTCACTATTTTATATTTGCAATTTTAGATAAATTTGTAGCAAAATGAATTTACGTCCTCATATCTGATTGTCATTCCATGAAATACAACGAAACGCCTTTAATGACGGCTAAAATTTGCCATGACTTAGCGACGCCTCTCAGCGCGATGAGCTTGTTGATGGACTTAGCATTTGATAAATGTGTGGACCCTCATATCGAAGCTACTTTTCGTGAAAGTCTTGAAAAAGCTACGTTAAAACTACAATTCTTTCGTCTTTTATTAACGATAAATCAAGAGCATCCACTATATTCAGACGCGCATGGCATGTTGATAAAAGCAGCTAAGGCGCTTAAAATTAGACTTACTCTACCAAATGAATGTCCTGATGGGCCAGGTGCACGATTGTTGCTTGGGTTAACAAATATTCTCATGGAAGGTTTGATACGAGGAGGGACTATTAATGTCGTCGTTGAAGCTAATGTTTTGCGTTTAACTGCAGAAGGGGAGCCTTTACAGCTTCGTCCTGGGTATGTCGATGCACTTACGCAGGTAAATGACACGGAAGTGCATGCACGAAATATCTTGCCACATTATTTAGCAAACCTTGCCGCATCAATGGGTTTATCTATAAAAGTGTCAATATTGAACAAAGAAAGAATTGTGATAGAGACGATGGTGAAAAAGTAGGCTAAGTGCTTCTACTTTTCTTTCCATAGATTTTCTTGTTTCAAACGCTGTGTAATCTCTTTCGGCATATAACGCTCATCATGTTTTGCTAACAAACGCTCAGCCTGAAAAATTCCATTTTTAAGAACGCCTTCCGCAATAACACCTTGGTTTTCACGAAAAAGTTCAGGCGCAATGCCGTGGTAGTGAACTGACATAAAGGCACCTTTTTCATCCGTAATAGTAAATGTTATATCAATCCCATTCTTTTTAATACTATCTGCTGTAACAAGGCCTCCTAGTCGAAAGCGTTTTCCTGACTTAGCCGGGTGATCATTTTGCATTAAGATAAATTCGGATGGGGTGACAAAGAACAGCATGTTCTCACGAAAGGTGCTGGTGAGCCATAAGGCGAGTCCTACAGCAATGAGAAGTGCACCCAGAACTTGGATGAGGCGTTCATGCATCCGTGTCATGTGATTTAACAATTTTAAGATAAAGAAGGATCAGCAGCAGCGCAGTTATTCCATAGGCCAGCATTACATAGCACATGACGGTGTCCTCATACTCTCACTCATTAAACGTTCCATGCGGTAGGTGCCCAAATAAATGGCATACAGAGCGAAGGCTAAGGCCATTATCCATAAAGGCCATGCCATGGACGGGTGCAGAGCTGATGTTTTGGCAAACACACGGATTGTCGCAGGTTGATGAAGTGTGTACCACCATTCAACAGAGCCTTTGATGATAGGGATATTAATGAACCCTAAGACAGAAAGGAATGATGCAGGTACAAGTTGCCTGAGGTTATGAGGACGGCTTAAATGAATATATCCAATGTACAAAAGTAACAGTATAAACATTGATGTAAGACGCGCATCCCAGACCCAAAAAGCACCCCAAGTAGGCTTTCCCCATAAACTGCCTGTCGCAAGACTAATCACGCAATAGGTAAAACCAATGGGTGCGATAGCTTTGCTGATGAGGAAAAATTGAGGCATGCGTGTGATAAGGCCAATGGCTGAAAGTATAGCCATGCAACTGTAAATTGCTAAGGCGCCCCATGATGCAGGCACGTGAACGTAAAGAATGCGTGCATACTCGCCTTGTTGATAGTCAGCTGGTACGGAAAAGAGCCCGCCCCATACACCTAAAGCAAAAAGTAGTAGCGCAGGAATGCCTGATAGTTTGCGTGCCAATAAGGTGGTTTTTAAAAGTGATTTAGGTTTTAGAAGTGCATAGAGAGTTGTGCGCATGATCAATTATTTCAAAAAAAGTGTGCGAATTTCCGCTTGTTTTGTTAAATCTGTTTGAAACACCCCTGTATAATGTACCGTGATAAGCTGGGTACCTGACTTGTTAACACCGCGCCCGAGCATGCAATGATGTGTCGCCTCAATCATAACAGCAACGCCTTTTGGTTTTAGGTGCGCATCGATTGCTTGTGCTATTTGCGCAGTCATTTTTTCTTGAATTTGCAAACGTTTAGCAAAGATTTCAACAACACGCGCTAATTTACTGATGCCAACTACTTGATCAGATGGTAGGTAGGCAACATGCGCAACACCTAAAATAGGCGCCATATGGTGTTCACAGTGCGAATAAAACGGGATGTCACGGAGTAATATTATATTATCATACTCAGCAATTTCATCAAATGTTGTATTGAGAACATGTGCTGGATCTTCATGATAGCCTTTAAAATGTTCGGCAAAAGCTCGGACAACGCGCTCAGGTGTGTCAGTAAGCCCAGAGCGCAAAGGGTCATCACCAGTATACGCAAGCAATGTGCGAATAGCTTTTTCCGCCTCTTCTCTTGTTGGCTTTGTATGAACGTGTGGTGGTTTGTTCATTTAGTGTATGCTTGTGTTGGCAAAAGGGCTGTCGAGCGAAAATGCAGGAATTTCTATGCGAACAAGATCGCCATCAGATGTTTCCATCTCATAGTGCCCATGCATAAAACCAGATGGGGTATGGAGAGGTGTTCCGCTGGTGTATTCAAAAAGTTCGCCAGGATTTAAAATCGGCTTCTCGCCAATGACACCTTCACCTGAGACTTCTTTTATTTGACCGTTTCCGTCGGTGATGTGCCAAAAGCGACTCATCAACTGATAAGGTGAATCACCAAGATTCTCGATTTGAATATGGTAACTCCACATAAATTGTGATTTTTCAGGTAGTGAATGCGACTGCAGAAAATAAGGCTGGACAGTTACGCTGATTTCCCCTGTTGTGGAGGAATATGTGAAATTCTTTGATGTCATCTGACTAATTTCCCAAAACGATTCGAACCTTTTTATAATTTCATTTAACCGAAGTTTAAGGCGTATGTCAAATTTCAAATGAATTGTAGAGACAGAAGGTCTGATATTTTAATTTGGCCATCTCTCTTAATAAAAATCCTTCATGCCATTTTTTATTAAATTTGACATGAAGGGTTCGTTATATTTATCACTTAAAAATTAATGATTACTATATCTCTCAATTTGATTCTAAAGTTGAATTTCTTGAAATTAATTTTGAGTTTGAATTAGGTAGTGAGAGTGATTCTGCATCTGTAGAAGACTCACTATCAGATGCATCCTTATTGCTTAGATCTTCACTCTGTTTTTTCTGAACAATGAAATTTTGCATAGACTGTTGTATTGATTTACGTTTTTCCGCTTCTGGATTGATTGGTGCAAGTGGTGCATTTATTGCTGTTGGTGCCTGTTGCACGACATTATTTTCTTTTGATTTAAGAATTCTTTGTTTAAGTACGGTTCTCGAATTTCTTAGAATAGGGTTTGTTTTATTGTTACTTAGTTGTTTTCTCTTGAAAGTTATTTCCCATGTTCTGTTCTCATTTGTAGGATTATCTTCTGTCCATTGCTTAATAATATTTTTACGTTGCTCTCCTAAGGTTAAAATTTCGAAGCTTCTTTCTAAAATTTTATCCATCTGTTTATCAATAAATTTTTTACTTTCTGCTACTTTTATTTGAATATTTTTTGTTACATTTTTGTTGCATTTTTGTTTTTTTTCATCTATTTCTTTGCTCTCAAATGCTCTCTTATTGCTAGGCTTGCAATTCTCTTTATCATTGTCGAGATAATCCATAGACATTGCTTTGGTGTTCATTAATGTTAAAATTGCTGTAAAAGTCAGTAGGATTTTATTCTTATTATACCCTGTAAATTGTTTGTTTAATGCGTAGTAAAATCTATATGGAAATTAAATTTTTTAATTTCAAGGGTACTATCATTTTTTTTATAAATAAAGAATGCATATATACAATTTTATTCTAATTTTCTATTTTTAGCTGTCTAATCACACTTATTTATGCGTGTCATCGATGCGACAATCGTTTATATACATTTTATTGTTTTTGAGTTTGCCATAGCCATTTTAAGGAGACGTATGCTATATAGTATCTATCGTATGGTTCTTGCGTAATCATAATTCAGCATAAGAACAACATGTTTCATTTATATTTTAATCGTTATATTTTTCATTTCTTCCTTCTTGGTGTCTCAAGTGGAATCCCTTTTTTATTAATTTTATCGACGCTTAGTTTTCGTTTGACGGAATGTAAGATAAGTCCTTCAATGATTGGTCTTTTTACGCTGGTTACATTGCCTTATTGCGTTAAATTTCTGTGGGCACCTTTTCTTGATCGCTTTGCTAATAACTTTTTCAAATGCCGTTATCTAGGGTATAAAATTTGGGGAGTCATGGCGCAGGTAGGGCTTATTGTATCGACACTCTTGCTTGGTAGTTTTGACCCTATGCAACAGCTGGGTGCTGTCGCTATAACCGCTTTTGCATTATCATTCTTTGCGGCGAGTCAAGATATTGTTATTGATGTGTTGCGGGTTGAATTATTGGCATCAAAGCAAATTGGGGCAGGGGCTGCTATTGAATCAATAGGCTTTCGTTGTGGGATGCTGATCGGTGGCGCAGGGGCGCTCTATCTTGCGTCTTTATATGACTGGTGCATCGCATATTGGATTATGGCGGGAATTCAGATTCTTGGTATTCCAGCGTTGTGGTTTGTGCCAGTTAAAACGTTTTCGACTGCGTTTATTCCGATTGTCTCGTTTGCACAGACGTTAAAAGTAAGCTTTCAAAGTCTATACAAAGAAACACCTTTTAAGTATCTTATTCTTTTTATTCTTTTTTTTAAAGTTGCTGATACAGTGTTGAATGCAATGTCGGCACCTTTTCTCTATGATTTATTTTTTAATAAAATTGAATATGCTAATATAACAAAGTCCTTTGGTATTTCCCTTATGGTTGTAGGCGGGTTGGTAGCAGGGTACTTAATTCATCAGTTAGGGTGCCTTTTTGTTGTTGGTACGAGTTTGTTTTTACAAGCAGTTTCGTGCTTGTTGTTTATCATTCAATCTTGGGTTGGTCATGATTTATCAATTCTTGTGATTACGATTGGTGTTGAAAGTTTTGCGTCGGGCATGGCATCAACCGCTTTTATTGCAATGATTACAACTTATTGTAAGTCACCTTTTTCAGCAGGGCATTTTACGTTTCTCTATGCTGTAGGATCATTAAGTCGTGTTATTGTATCATTAATCGCAGGAATCACAGCTGATTGGGTGGGATGGAGTTGGTTGTTTTTTCTGACTGGGCTTACAACGGTGCCAGCGTTTTGGTTTTTAATTCTTGTTAAAAGGACAACAAAGTGACAGATAAAAAAGTAATAAATAAAAAAACAGCTGATAAAAATGGAAAACGTCTTACAGATAGGCAGCAAAAGCTTGCAAGCGCTTTAAGGCAAAATCTTATGAAGCGTAAGCAGCAGCAGCGTCAGCGCGTGGAACAAGAATGTAGCCAAGAAAATGCCGATGAAGCTGTGAATGTTGCTGCGGCATCATAGGATGCATTTTTAGAAATAAAGTGTGTTCAATGATTGGGTGGTGGATAATATCCTGACGTTAAAATTTAATAGGAATATATAACGATGACAGTTTTTATAAATTTTATCTCAGATTATTATTTGTTGATAAAATTTTTTCATCTTCTTTTTGTTTTTTGCTGGATGGCTGGATTATTTTATTTGCCACGCATATTTGTATATCATGCAGAAAGCACAGATGAGGGGAGTCGCAAAACACTCGATGTAATGGCTGAAAAGCTGTATAGATATATCATGACGCCGGCGATGCATGCCTCGCTTTTATTTGGTGGATTGTTGTTTTTGTTACCGCACAATCGCATTGCAGGATGGCTGAATTTAAAAATTACTTGCGTTTTGTTCTTGGTTGTGTTTCAATTGTATCTGAATCGGTGCCGCATAATGCTGGCTACTCGCGTTCCTTTCAAATCTGGCCGGTTTTTTCGGCTTATCAATGAACTCCCCACAATTGTCCTTATCATTATTTTGATATGCGTTGTATTTAAGCCCTTCTAATTAGGATCTATAAAACTCCATGCACCTCCAAGAACTTAAACGTAAAACCCCCGCTGAACTTATTATTATTGCTGAAGAGCATGAAATAGAGCATGCAAGCTCACTTCGTAAGCAAGATTTAATGTTTGCAATCTTAAAAAAACTCGCTGAAAAAGACGTTGCTATTTTTGGTGATGGTGCAATTGAAATTTTACAAGATGGTTTTGGGTTTCTACGTTCACCGGAGTCAAATTATTTGCCTGGTCCTGATGATATTTATGTGTCACCAAGTCAGGTTAAACGTTTCAGTCTTCGTACTGGCGACACGGTTGAGGGACAAATCCGAGCACCAAAAGATGGTGAGCGTTACTTCGCGCTGGTAAAAGTAAATAAGATTAATTTTGAAGATCCCGAAAAAATTCGCCATCGTATTCACTTTGATAACCTTACACCGCTTTATCCAGATCAAAGACTTCGTCTTGAAATTGAAAGCGATCAAAAAAATGGTGTGAATGGTAAGTATTTCACGCAACGCATTATTGATATGGTTTCCCCAATTGGACGCGGGCAACGTGCACTGCTCGTGGCGCCACCACGTACTGGTAAAACAGTGATGCTGCAAAACATTGCACATTCAATTGCTGAAAATCACCCTGATATTTATCTTATCGTTTTGTTAATTGACGAACGCCCAGAAGAAGTTACAGATATGGCGCGGTCTGTTAAGGGTGAAGTAATTAGTTCTACCTTTGATGAGCCAGCTTCACGTCACGTACAGGTAACTGAAATGGTAATTGAAAAGGCAAAGCGTTTGGTTGAACAAAAACGTGATGTTGTGATTTTGCTCGATTCTATTACACGATTAGCACGTGCTTATAACACGGTTGTCCCCTCGTCTGGTAAAGTTTTAACGGGCGGCGTGGATGCTAATGCCTTGCAACGTCCAAAGCGTGTTTTGGGTGCTGCCCGTAACATTGAAGAAGGCGGATCGTTGACTATTATTGCGACAGCATTGGTTGACACTGGATCACGTATGGATGAAGTTATTTTTGAAGAATTCAAAGGTACTGGTAACGCCGAAATCGTGATGGATCGTAAGCTTTCTGATAAGCGTATCTTCCCAGCAATTGATATTAATAAGTCAGGTACACGTAAGGAAGAACTTCTGGTCACTGACAAAGCTGAACTTGCTAAGATGTGGGTGCTTCGTCGTATTTTAAACCCAATGGGGACGATTGAGGCGATGGAATTCTTGCTTGATAAACTAAAATACAGCAAGAGCAATGCGGACTTTTTCCAATCAATGAATAGCTAATCTCAGTCCAGAAGCGATCGATTACTGCAACGATCGGCTGGTATCGAAGTGCTCATTTACAGAGGTAAACTCCGCGCCTCGAATCATTGCTCGTTTAGCACTCAATAATTTCTGAAACTGAGATCTTTATTATTTTTATAACAACCCACAGTCATTTGGCATGTGGGTTTTTTACTGCACGCTACTTCCTATTTCTGTATACGATTTTTCAAACGCATCAAAACAAATAAGTTTTTCATCGTTTGTTTTGTGACGATAATATGCCTTAAGAGCAGAGCGTTCTGAGAAAGAAAGTTTATGTAGAGAAGTTTCTTCGTATGGTTCTATGTCTATACGTTTCTGTTTGTTGCTTTCAACATTATAGTTGATCGCGTGAAGCATCTGAAATTCCTGAAAATCATTCCAATCATGCTTGGTAAAGGTTGATTTTCCTGAGTCAGCTAAATTTTCAGAAATGCGGTGTTGTATTTCAATTTCATTCCCAGAAACATCAGAGTAACTAACAGCTGTTAGCCCATTCATTTATAAATTGGTATCAATGTTTATATTATTTATTTTCATAATGCTTCCTTCCTAAAATAAGCAGTACTTCTAACATTATATATAGGAGTTATTTATGACAAATCAATGGCAGAGTATAAAAAAGGCTGTGTGTCAGAATTTCTAAACTGTGGATTTAGTGTTGCTTACCCAGTAAATTTATTAAACATAAATAAACGATTCAATTGTTTATTTATAAAATCATGCAATAATAATGTGAATAAAAAAACAAGGTCATTCACCAAATGCATTTACCCTTTCTTCTGTTGTTTTCCATGGCAGTACTCCCGCTGTTAAGTGAAAATATTTATGCGCCTGCCTTGCCAGCGTTAGCTGCATATTTTAAGGCACCAGTAACGTTGGTTGAGGCCACACTTAGCATTTATTTTGCTGGCTTTGCTTTAGGTATTTTTATGTGGGGGTGCATGGCTGATCGAATAGGACGGCGTTTCTCTATGATTGCTGGGTGGGTTGTTTATATTTTTGCAACGTGGATTTGCAGTATATCAACTGATATATCGGTGTTTTTCCTCGCACGATTTGTTCAAGCATTTGGAGCAAGTGTAGGATCGGTGATTGGCCAAACAATGACACGTGATGTGTATCATGGCAAAGAACGTTCTGTTGTATTTACAAAAATTGGTATTTATCTTGCATTAGCCCCTGCATTAGGACCACTCGTTGGTGGAACACTTTCTACCTATTTTGGCTGGCAAAGTAATTTTTATTTCTTATTAGTTTTGTCATTTTCGTTGCTTATTTATATGGTGTGGAAGTTGCCAGAAACGAAGCCTTTAAATATGCCAATTCCGCGTCCTTTTTGGTTAATGAATAAAATGATACGAGACCCATTTATTTGGGTGAGTTCTCTCATTGTTGCTACGTCTAATGGATTAGCATTCAGTTTTTATGCAGAAGGACCATTCATTTGGGAGAATTATTTTCACTATGGTATGCAAAGTTACGGATATCTAGGGCTGCTTTTTGCTGGCTCTGCAATCTTAGGTGGAATAATTGGCCATAGGTTGTTGAAGCATTTTACTGCTGAAGCGATGAATTTAATTGCAGCGGCCCTCTTATTGATTTCAGGATTTATTGCATATACGTTGATGCTTTTCTCCTATGATATTGTTGCGCAAACATTCATTTTGATTTGTTTGGTGATGATGCTTTTTGTGACGTTTAATATCGGTGTCCCAAGTACGCTTGCCACTGCATTGCAACGTTATCAGGAGTATTCGGGAACTGCGGCATCAATTTTTGGGTGTATGTATTACATTATTGTTGCAATATTCACCTATGGAATTTCTTGGTTTCATAACGGGTCGCCAGTTGTTTATCCTTTGTATTTTACGGGGATAGCAGCGTTATTGTTTATTGTATTGGTGGGTCAATATGGCATGACACGAAGGCGCATTGCATGAAATTATAAAAGTTTTATTATAATATTATGACTTTGTTAACTATGGCTATGGAAAACTAAGGATAGATTTAGCTAGTGTTATGAAGTGTTATGAACAAACTGCATGTATTAATTATTGTAAGAAATCATAGTGATTGTGGACGTTTACAATCGATTATATCGGAATTAAACTGGATTGCGAAGATTGTTGATTTAAGTCAGTTGTCTCCTGCAATTATTACTAGGCGTTTTGACTGGATTGTCGCGGTTGATGTGCCGCTTGATACTTCTACTTTAGTAAATTTTCTAGCTAATCTTGAAGAATATTATGAAACGAAAAGTTTTAATGTTATTAACGTTCATCATGAAATGATTGATGTGGGGTATGATAAATTAAAGAAAAACTGGTTAGAGTTAAACCAACAACTTTTTTCCATCTCTTTTGGGTCTTCTCATGCTGATTTTATTTTGTCAAAAGAACTGAGCACTGGAACATGCGCTGGTTTTGTACGCTTCCAAACGCCTATGCAGGCTCAGCGTATCGCAACATTTCTTTCTCAGTTAACAGCCGATCCGAAACGCTCTTATTTAGGTTTGTGGGAAATTTTTATTAATGCGATAGAACATGGAAATTTAGCAATTTCATCTGATGAAAAATCCAGTTTCTTAGATGAACAAACTTTAGATGAAGTAACATCTGAGCGATTGGCCACTAAAGAATTTCAAAGCCGCTATGTTCGAGTATCTTTTGTTGTTGCTGATGATAGTGTCTCATTTGATATTAGAGACGAGGGAAATGGATTTGATTGGGAGTCTTTCTTGACAATTGATGATCAGCGACTTGCTGCAAAAAATGGTCGCGGTATTACAGTTGCACATTCTATGAGTTTTGACGAGTTAGCTTATATAGCAAACGGTGACCATGTTCATTGTCAGATTAAAAATTAACAATGCTGGTGATGTGGAGATGTTGGCGTGGACTTGCACACAGTAAAAAATTTGAAATTGCTCAAGAAACTTTCGCTTCAAAAAAGTGATCTCCTTCGTTTGGAAATGCATGAGTGCTTGAGTCAAATTGCCCAATTGAATACGTATTCAAAAGAACTTATTGCTTCACATTTGCGTGAAGAAGAAATTGCGGCACGAGCCGAGCATGTGGAAATAGCTATAGCATTTGCTGCATATCGAGCAAAGAATAAAAGTGAACTTTTTAAAACCGCTAAAGCGGCTAGTGAAATAGAAAAATCATATGAGATTTTGCGTGACCAGCTAGGAGACCTATTCTCTGAACAAAAATCGTATGAGATTACTATTGATGATTTGAAGAAAAAACAAATGATGAGTGATAAACAAAAGGAAGCACAATACTTTGATGAAGTATCTATGCAAAGGTGGAGAAGTAAATAAGAAATGAGGATTTTTGTTTTTTAATGTGATTCCCCAAATATTTTTATTGACAGATACCATGAAATCTAGTAATTTTCAAAACAACAAGTCCCCATCGTCTAGAGGCCTAGGACACCGCCCTTTCAAGGCGACGGCACGGGTTCGACTCCCGTTGGGGACGCCATTTTCCAGAAATTATTTTCCATATATTTTTCTAGAGTCAAAAGCGTTTCTTTTGTGCTAGCATGTCTTACGTCTTCTTTACCTCACGTTTGCATGTGTCATTATTTGGAATTTTTGGTATCGCCATTGCGCGTATATGCTCACATTTTCGACTCATTTTGGTATTGCTTGTGATAGGCAGTGGATGTCAGTATTTTACCCAACAAGAACACGTTACTAAGCAGGAATGTACTATGTTAAAGATTGAAGTTTTTTCAAAAGAAATTTGTCCCTATTGCGTACGCGCAAAAAAGCTATTGACTAAAAAGGGTGTCAGTTTTACTGAAATAGATATTGCACAAAATGCGGAACTTCGTGATGCGATGATCAAACGCGCTAGCGGGAAACAAACTGTCCCTCAGATTTTTATTAATGATAAGCATGTTGGTGGTTGTGATGATTTGTACGCGCTTGATGCTGCAGGGGAATTAGATAGTTTGTTAAAGGATACATGCAATGCTTAGTTCAGATAATTTGCCACAACAAAATTTAATTCGCACAAAAACTCTCATCATTGGAGGCGGTCCAGCTGGCTATACGGCTGCTATTTATGCGGCACGTGCAAGTATGAAGCCTGTTCAAGCATTGGGTATTCAACCGGGTGGTCAATTGATGATTACAACCGATGTGGAAAATTACCCAGGATTTAGCCAAGTGATTCAAGGGCCATTTCTCATGGATGAGATGCGAAAGCAAGCTGAACACGTTGGCACACAGATGATTGAAGATACAATTATGAGTGTCGATTTTTCTGTGCATCCTTTTCAGGCAAAGACCGAGGATGGTTATGTGATTGTTGCCGATACAGTTATTATTGCAACAGGTGCTAAAGCACGTTGGCTGGGTCTGGCATCAGAAACAAAGTTTCGCGGTTTTGGTGTGTCTGCTTGTGCAACGTGTGATGGCTTTTTCTTTCGGGGTAAACGCGTCGCTGTTGTTGGCGGGGGAAACTCAGCTGTTGAAGAGGCTATTTACCTTACGAATCATGCTGAGCATGTGACATTGATCCACAGACGTGATCGCTTGCGCGCTGAACAAATTGCACAAGATCGTCTTTTTGCGCACCCAAAGATTTCTGTTATTTGGAATGCCGATGTTCATGAAATATGTGGAACTGAAAATCCAACAACATTAACGCACCTTATGTTAAAGGATACGGTTACGAATGAAATGGAGCGGCTTGACGTTGATGGTCTTTTCGTGGCAATTGGCCATGATCCAGCGAGCAGTTTGTTTAAAGGAAAGTTGAACCTAGATTCTGAAGGTTATATTGTGACAAAACCAAATAGCACAGTAACATCTGTGCCCGGTGTGTTTGCAGCAGGTGATGTGCAGGATAAAGTATTCAGGCAAGCAGTTACAGCCGCAGGGCAGGGGTGTATGGCAGCATTAGAGGCGGAACGTTTTTTGAGTCACATGTGATCCGATTATACTAAGCTTTGATTAGTGCAGCCTTCATCGATATCTATTCTTCAATTAAGGCTTTTTTTTGTCATCCCCACGTAGGCGAGAATCCAGAGATGTGAAAAATATTTAGCTTCTAACTTAGAAGTAGCTTTTGATTATCGCCTATGCGGGGATGACAAGAGAAGCCAGAATAACAGAGGTGTTGGAATAAAATGACAGTGCAAGTTTGTGGTGATCTATCATGTTTATAACGGACATTGAATTTGAGGGGCTTATGGCTCCTTTTTCATTCAATCACTCATTCGCTGTAGCAGTTTCTGGAGGGGCTGATAGTTTGGCGCTTGCATTATTGGCAAAGCGTTATGCTGATAATCATAGTCTACGCATGACAGCGCTGACCATTGATCATGGACTGCGGAGCAATTCGGCCCAAGAAGCATTGTGGGTGCATAATTTATTGGTAGCCAGGAGTATTTCACATGAGACATTAGTGTGGAATCACACTTCTATTCCGCAAACAAAAATTCAAGAACGTGCACGTGCAGCGCGCTATGATCTGTTAGGTCAATGGTGTCAGGAAAATTCTGTTACTTCATTATTAACGGCACATCATCAAGATGATCAAATTGAAACGTTTTTTATGCGGCTTGCTCACCAGTCTGGCTTAAAGGGATTATCGTCGATGCGCGCCGTTCGCACGATGCCATTTGGTATGCTTGTGCGGCCATTGTTAGGTATACCTAAAGATCGTTTGATTGCAACACTTAAGGCTTTTAATTGTGAGTGGTGTGATGACCCTAGCAATGCAAATGATACCTTCGAACGAGTCCGGCTTAGGAAAACCCTTGCAGGGCTATATGAGCAAGAAATTCTGACGCCCGATGCAGTTGCCATCAGTATTCATAAATTGCAAACAATTGATGATTTTTTGGATGAAAGTGTCGCTGCATTTTTTAACACCTATGCATTGGGCTGTTTTTCGTTAAAGGCTTTTCAGGGGCAACATGCCGTGCTCCAGCGACGACTGTTAGGGCATTTAATGAGACAACTTTCATCGGTAGCCTACACACCACCAGATGCAGCAATCAATCAGGTTTGTCAGCAATTAATGCGACGTGACTTTAAAGGTGCAACACTTGGTGGGCTTTATTTCAGACGAGCAGCAGGTAGTATGGTTGAAGTTTGTTTGGAAAATAGAAAAACTTGATTAATTACTCTCACCCAAAACCGCTAAAACTGCAGCCATATCGGTTGGTAGATCGGAGGTAAAATCACACAAATCCCCAGTCGTTGGATGAACGAACGACAATCGATAAGCATGCAGTGCTTGCGTTGAAAAATTTTGTATAACTTCTGGCATATTTTTTAAACGTTGATATTGAGATTTTCCATACAATGGATCACCAATGATGTGACAATTGATAGATTGACAATGTACACGAATTTGATGTGTACGCCCGGTACCTAACTGGCAATCCAAAAGACTGATTGGTGTCGATACACCATCTAAAACCCAGCTCTCATCAAGTGTAAGGTGTGTTATCGCTTTTTTGCCACCACCATATTTAAGCAAGGTCATCTTTTGACGATTGCTTGAATGACGTCCAATCTCACCTTCGAGGGTGAGCGTTTTTCGGGTAAGCTTTCCAAAAACAAGTGCTTTATAACGACGAACAAGTGTTTTCTCTAATGTTTGGGCATCAGGGTGAAATTGCGCACTTAGTGCATTGTGAGCATAATCATTTTTTGCAATGACCATAAGTCCGCTTGTGTCTTTATCAAGGCGATGCACGATCCCAGGACGTTTAACGCCGCCAATACCTGATAAGCTATCACCACAATGCGCCAACAATGCATTTACTAACGTGCCATCCCTGTGCCCTGGTGCTGGATGCACGACAAGCCCTACAGGTTTATTGAGAACAAGAATATCATCATCTTCATAGATGATATCAATGGGGATATCTTCCGCAATGATGTGCGTTTCTTCAAGTTCTGGCGGTGTTAACAGAAAAACTTCATTTGCTTTGATTTTATAACTTGCTTGGCAAAAAGGCGTATCTCCACGGGCTAAGCAGCCCTGTTCAAGCCATTGTTGCACGCGTGAACGGCTTTCATTTGGAAAATGGGCATTAAGAAAACGATCGAGTCTAAGGCCAACGTCATCGGCCTCTACACAAAGAGAAATAGGATTTTGCATTAGTTTGTTGGGTTCCACGCCGTATAGTCTGGCTTTTTTAAGTGTCCGTCACTGGTAAAGTGAGACGATTTAGGATTATGCGCTAAAGGCGTCCCTGTTAAATTTGGTATATGTTTAGTCTTGCACGTTAACACAGTTTCTCTATTATTTGGTATATCATTTGTTGTGTAATGAAGCCAGCTGTGCCAGAGAGGAGGAACTTTGCTTGCCTCTTCAATGCCTTTATACAGCACAAAACGGCGCTGATTGCGTTTATGTGAGAATTTCTTTTCTTGAAAATATTGATTGCCATAGGGGTCTGCGCCAATCAATTGGCCATTCCATTTGAGATAGAGCCGAACCCACAGATGCATGACATGACCTAATATTATGATACCATTGTGTAACATTGTACATTATTTTTAGTCGTTTTTAAACAACTGGATTTATCTATAACGCTTTTGTTGCTTCTGCAAGCCATGCCTTGTTTTTTTCATCGAGGTAAGGCGCTAAATGTTTATAGACATGCGCATGGTAGCTGTTTAACCAGTCTAGTTCATCGTGCGTCAATAATTTCTTTTTAACCAGTTTTCGATCAATAGGCGCTAAGGTAAGCGTTTCAAAGCCAAGCTTTGCTGACTCAACTTCTGTTGCGGGGGAAATTTCGACAACAGCGACAAGGCTTTCGATGCGAACTCCATACTCGCCTGCTTTGTAGTAGCCTGGTTCATTGGATACAACCATGCCAGGTTCCAAAATCGTGCGATGGATTGATTTTGAAATAATCCCATACAGTCCTTCATGCACATTAAGGAAACTACCTACGCCATGGCCCGTGCCATGATTATAATCAAGTCCAGCTTGCCACAAGAACTGCCTTGCAAGGACATCAAGCTGCGTTCCGCTTGTGCTGGGTGGAAAAGTCGCTTGTGCTATAGCAATATGTCCTTTAAGTACACGCGTAAAGCGGTCACATTGTTCAGCAGTTGGTTTGCCGATTGCGATGGTACGTGTTACATCGGTTGTGCCATCAAGATATTGGGCGCCCGAATCGACTAACAATAGACCATTTGCATTAATTCGTGTATTTGTTTCTTCTGTTGCACGATAGTGAACAATAGCACCGTTCGCTGCGAACCCTGCAATGGTTGGAAAACTAAGGCCATGAAAGTGCTTTTGTTCCCTACGGCAATTCTCTAAATATTCAGCAGCTGCAATTTCTGTGAGTTCGCCTTTAGGTGCTTCTCCGGATATCCAGGCTAAGAAATTAACCAATGCAACGCCGTCTCGGCGGTGGGATTGTCTGAATCCGCGAAGTTCAATCGGGTTTTTTATCATGCGTAGTGGAATGCAAGGATCCGTTAATGGTAAGAGAGTGTTATTTCCTTGATATAAAAAGGAAATCAAAGCAACGGGTGTTTTTGCTGTATCAAAAATTACTGTTTTTTTGACAATTTTGTCTGTTATAAAAGCTTCACACATAGTTAGGTCGTGAAATGTTACGTCAGGAGACAGTGCGTCTTTAATCTGTTGTGGAATCTTAGTTAAGTCAGTAAAAACATCCATTGTACCATTTTTATAAAACAGACCATACATGTTAGCAATCGGTGTGAATTCTAAGTCAAATCCGCGAATATTCAGCAGCCAATTAAGTGATTCCGAGCTGCCAATGAGAAGCGTATCTGCTTTTTTTTCTTTAAGTATGTTTGTTAATCCAACTCGTTTTTGCAAAAAAGAAAAGCCAGCTTGTTTTATATTATGTAGGAATGCAGCTTTTTCTTGCATTTTTGGACGGTCAGACCAAATTGAATCCACCAGATTGTATGGTGTTGGCCTAAGGTCAAAATGTGTTTCTTTTGCGCGCGTTTGCCATGCTTTAAGCTCTGTAAAGTTGAAAAACCATGGATCATAGAGCACTACTGCATTGGCGGGAATGTTGGCAGCCGCCCAAGAATCACGTTGGTCAATAGGAAGGTCTTCGAAAAGTGTGGAATCAATTTGATTTTTGACTTGTAGAGTGTATCTGCCATCGACAAAAATGGCTGCTTTTTCAAGTGTAATTATTCCAAATCCAGATGATCCATCAAACCCTGTTAGCCAAGCGAGTCGTTCATCGGGTGCGGCGCGATATTCATTTTGGAAGGCGTCACTTGTGGGAACCAGAAATGCATATGCTTTTTCTTTTTTGAGTGCTTGGCGAAGTTGAATAAGCTTGTCGTTTGTATTCAAGATACAGTTCTTTGATAAATTGGTATGGACTTCAGATTAAAGCAGATCGTTAGGGTGCACAAGATCTTCGCAAAATTTCGATGGATTAATCCATTTTATAAAAATTTTTGAAGTGTAGTCATTTAATGGATGACTACACGTGAGATGGATCATTATTGTTATTTTCTTAAACAGTCTCATCAACGATTTTGTCAGTTTCTGGTGCTGTCTTTGCAGGTGCTTTACTCACACCAACCATAGCAGGTCGCAACAATCGATCATGAAGCAGATAGCCATCCTGCATAATATTAAGCACAGTGCCTGCAGGATGTTCAGCGCTTTCAATTTCAAACATAGCCTGATGATGGTTTGGATCAAATTTTTCATGAAGCGGTTGAATGCGTTTTATGTTGTGGCGATCAAGAGTAGTGTCAAGTTCTTTAACAATTAGTTCTACGCCTGTGATTAAGCTTTGGATATTGGCTGTCAGCTGTGCTTTGTCTTCTTTTGCACATGAATCAAGCGCGCGGCGCAAGTTATCAGCAACACCAACAATATCGCGTGCTAAATTGGTCGGAGCATAACGCGTAGCATCTTCTTTATCACGTTGTCCGCGTTTACGAATGTTTTCGGTTTCAGCAACAGCCCTAAGCCATTGATCTTTCATCTCGGCGAGTTGTTGTTCAAGGGTAGGCTCTAACGTAATAATTTCAGCTTCATGGATTTCTTCTAATGGAACTGTTTCGTTATCCATAGTTTCTTGCTTCATTTTCTCTTCATTGTTTAATGTCATTGTTAATTCCTGTTTTATTTTTTTAAAGCCAATAATATTTTAAAAATGTCTTATTGATAGTTTTACATAACCAAAACCTGTGATGATCGTTAATAATGCGGCGCACCAAAGCATCACTTCGCCCAGGTATCGAGCGGGTGTTGCAATTTCAGCTGTATCTCCAACCAATAGAAAACAAATAGCAAGCATTTGAATGGCTGTTTTCCATTTTGCGAGTTGAGATACTGCCAATGTTTCATGGAAATTACTTAAGTGTTCTCTCAGTCCTGAAACGAGAATTTCACGGCTTAAAATAATAATAGCTGGAATAAATGAATAACGACTAATGCGGTCAAACCCTGCCATAAGAAATAGAGTCGTGGCTACTAATAGTTTATCTGCCATCGGGTCAAGGAATTGTCCAAGACGTGATATTTGAGAATAAGTACGTGCAACGTAACCATCAAGGTAATCTGTTATGCAGCCAACAATAAATATTACGGCCGCAGCAAGACGCCATTCTGGCGTTCCCATATAAAAAGAAAGCACGAGAACGGGAATGAGTACGATTCGAACAAAAGTGAGCATATTCGCTGTTGTTGAAAACATAATTGAGTGTGCTTTCAGTTGGGTCATGATTCAGTTGTTCATACTATACAATTATTTCTGAAAATAATCATAAGATTTTTTAGAGCAGATGCTGTTTTTAAGCGAATATCAGTGATAACTCATATTTTTTTAGAGATCAACTTTTAATTCCCAGTGTGGAAATGGATCGGCAAATTTTTCCCATTCATTTTTCCCTAAATTCAGTTCTGCGTCCCTTAAAAGGCATGCGTCTAGCAGTGAAATAATTTTTTCTTTATCCATTTCAATCCCAATAATAATGATCTCTTGTCTGCGATCGCCGTATTGGATGGATTCCCAGATTCGTCTGATAAGTGCTTCTCAATGCCTTCGAGCCATTCCGGGTTATCTGGCCAATCTTCTTTCTCTACAGCATCCCACCATGAACCTGCCATTTCGCTACGGCAGATCGCCCCTGCTTGCGACCAATTTCCCGCAAAATCAAAACGGCTGGCTAGCCAAAATATACCTTTTGATCGAATGACACCAGGCCATTCAGTTTCAATTACTTTGTAGAAACGGTCAGGATGAAATGGCTTGCGAGATCGATAAATAAAGCTGCTGATGCCATATTCGAGTGTTTCTGGCACAATGTTCGCCGCGAAGTTCTTTGAGCCAACCTGGCGCCATACTTGCTTTGTCAAAATCAAATAGGCCAGTTCCTAATATTTGATTGATAGGAACCTTGCCGAATTCAGAGACAACAATGCGTGCTTGGGTATTAAACATTTTTATAATACCGGTGAGGCGGTGAATGTCATCAGGGCTTACCAAATCAACTTTATTCAAAATAATCACATCAGCGAATTCAACCTGTTCAATCAATAAATCTACGACAGTGCGCTCGTCATCTTCGCCTGCTGATTTGCCGCGCTGATGCAAGAAATCTTGTGAACTCTAATCCTTAAGGAAATTAAAAGCGTCCACAACACTGACCATCGTGTCGAGCGTAGCAATATCTGATAGACTTGCTCCATCGTCGTCTTCAAATGTAAATGTTTCAGCAACGGGCAGGGGTTCTGATATGCCTGTTGATTCAATGAGTAAATAGTCAAAGCGACTTTCGTTGGCAATTTTTGTGATTTCCTCGAGTAGATCTTCACGAAGCGTGCAGCAGATACAGCCATTGCTCATTTCAATTAGTTTTTCTTCGGTGTGCCTGAGTTCTGATCCACCATGTTTGATTAAGTCAGCGTCAATATTAACGTCACCCATATCATTGATAATAACAGCGACAGGAAGGCCTTCACGATTGTTCAAGATGTGATTTAAAAGTGTTGTCTTGCCCGAGCCTAAAAAGCCGGAAAGCACAGTGACAGGTAGTTTTTTTGACATAAATTAGCCTTAAATCACTAACAGTGATTGGAAATGGGAATATTTAGCGTGTTAGGGAAAATATGTTATAATGCGATGCATGTCAAGTTTTCTAGTTTATTATGCTTTACTTCACTTCAACCAATGACAATTCATGTGCGATATCTTGTGCTAAGTTCTTAATCAAACGTTCCCGTGCACCACACTCAGCGGATATGGTTGAAAATTCTTCAACATAGTCAACGGTATACGATGTCGCGCCGTCCAGTTTTGCTTCATGAAGTGGGGTTAGTCCGCCATCAAAAACCTGAACAACAGCACGAAGCTGTCCTTGGCTTCGTTGGGCATTTGCATTTGCATTATAGGCAATGTTTCCATAAGCTTCTTCAAGTGTAATCTTTACAGTCAATTGGTGCGCTACCTTTTGTGAAATGGTTGGTAGCAATGTCTCAAGCTCTTTTCTAAGTTTGTGCGTTGTGTAAGCTTGATCAGTTGATCCAGTGACGATGAGCTTGAACAATTGTGGGCGCTCTGCTGCGGTTCTCGCCTTATAAACAGGTTCAAAGCCGCAGCCGGTAAGAGCAAGGCATACACATAATAATATAATTTTATTTAGATACATAACTAAGCACAACCTCTGCTGCTTTTTCTGCGGGTATTTTGCCGTCAGAAGGGGTTAATAAGTGGCGAACCTGCTCAAATAGTTCAGGTGTTTGTTTAGTAGCTGTGCCATCTGGGTTTTTTCCTTGAAGCAGAGCTGTTAACGTGATTTTCAAGTCTTTAGCATTGCATGCCCCTTGTAAATATTCAAGAACCACCTTTTTGCCAAGCAGGATGTTGACAAGGCAAACTGAGGAAATTTTTACAAGATATTTGAGTAGTATAGCGGTCAACCAGGATGCACGATAGGCAATAATCATGGGGGTTTTTGCCATGGCAAGTTCCAGCGATACAGTCCCACTAGCGGCTAATGCAACATCACATAAGGCCATTGCTTTTTGCTTAAGCACAGTATCGGTAATAGCGTGCGCAGATGGAAGGGCTGTTTTAATTTCAACAACAAATTTATCAAACGTTGGAACAATAATATTAGCGTCCAGATCTTTTACGGTTTCAGCAAAAATGGCAAGGTGCCGCTTGATTTCACCGCGTCTGCTGCCTGGCAAAAAACAAATATTTTTTTTCTCTGGATTTATCCCTAATGCTTTAACCAGTATATCGTTATTATTCCAGTCTGCACTGATAACAGGATGTCCTACAAAGGTTGCTGGTAAGTTATGTACAGTAAAATAAGGTGGCTCAAACGGGAATAAACACATCAAATGATCAATACCTACACACTTAGCAAGTTTGTAAGCACGTTTTGGGCGCCATGCCCAGACAGAAGGTGCGACATAATGTACACAAGGAATATTAAGGCGCGCCTTGACACCGGTAATGACGCGATTGCAAAAACCAGGAGAATCAATCGTCACAAGAACATCCGGTTTAAATTCGCAAATATCATCGATTGTTTTTCTAATAAGTTTTTTAATACGCCTGATATGCGGAATAAGCTCAATGAGTCCCATCACAGCAATTTCATCATAATTAAACAGTAAATCTACATTAGCATCATGCATGAGGTCGCCACCAATGCCGTGTAAGATGAGGCCTGATTGTCGCTTGCTTAATGCATTCGCCAAATTACTGCCGAGTAAATCGCCAGATGCTTCGCCCGCAATAATGTATATTTTTGTTGTCATTGTGCTTGAAAGTGTTTCAAAAATCTCTGGTGCTGAGTATACTCGCTTTGAATATGATATTCATTACATTTTAAGAGGTTTTTTATGCGTCCAGATCGCCGTCAACCATCAGAGCTCCGTTCCATATTTTTAGGGCCTAGTTTTGTTAAATACGCTGAAGGGTCTTGTTTTGTTAAATTTGGTGATACGCACGTGATTTGTGCTGCAACAATTGAAGAAAAAGTGCCATCATTTTTGCGTAATACAGGTGCAGGTTGGATTACAGCTGAATATGGTATGTTGCCACGCGCAACACACACACGCGTTGATCGTGAAGCTGCAAAAGGAAAGCAATCAGGGCGTACACAAGAAATTCAGCGTTTGATTGGTCGTACCTTGCGGTCTGTTGTGAACTTAAAGGCCTTGGGCGAGCGTCAGATCCGAATTGACTGTGATGTACTGCAGGCAGACGGCGGCACGCGAACAGCGAGTATTACAGGTGCATATGTAGCGCTCCATCAAGCATTGCAAAAATTAGTTGCGAACAAAAAAATTTCGAGCATGCCTTTGATAGACCATATTGCAGCTGTTTCGTGTGGTATTATTGATGGTGAAGCACGACTCGATTTGAATTATATTGAAGATTCATCAGCACAGGTGGATGCAAATTTTGTGATTACGGGTAATGGACGTTTGGTTGAAATTCAGGCGAGTGCAGAAAAAGAACCTTTTAGTGAAGAAGAATTTGCACAAATGTTGGCATTATCTAAAACCGGTGTTGCCGAATTGATTCAATTGCAAAAGCAGGCACTTAAGATTGACTGAAATTAAATTTATGTTGGATGTAAAAAAAAACCAGATAATGATATCTGGTTTTTTTGTTGCTTAATGAATGATTTAGCAAACACATTGGCCAGCAGGAACTCCGCTCGTTAAGCATGGGCATGGTTTAGTTGTTGTAGTTGCCGCACCAGCCGTGCTGGTGCCGCTTGCAACTGTTGTCGTTTGAGCGGAGCGTGCAGCCGCAGCTGCAGCTGCAGCTTGACTCGCTTCGCTTTGAAGCACATTCTTGTCCGCCATATATTGCATTGCTTGGTGAACGGCTTGTTGTGCTGCTTGCTGGGCGATCTGCTGTGATACTTGCTGAGCAGCTTCTTGTGCTACAAGCTGATTTACTTGCTGTGCAGCTGATTGGGAAGCTTGTTGTGCAAGTTGTTGTGCAATAGCGGGTGACTGTGTTGCTAATTGTTGGGCGATTTGCTGGGCGACTTGCTGATTTGCTTGTGCTGCTGCTTGTGCTGCAATTTGAGGTGCAATTTGCTTTGTTAATTGATCTGTTGTTTGTTGACCTACTTGCTGTGCAATTTGCTGTACCATTTGTGGTGATTGATGCGCTAGCTCTTGCGCCACTTGCGTTGATGCTTGTGTCGCTACTTGTGTTGCTACTTGTTGTGATATTTGTGATGCAGCTTGCTGTGCTTGCTGAGTAACTTGCTGGGTTATTTGAGCTGGAATTTGCTGAGCGACAAGTTGAGTTGCTTGCTGGGCAGCTTGCTGCGCAATTTGTTGTGCGACTTGCGGCGATTGTTGAGTTAGTTGTTGTGTTACTTGTTGTGCTGCTTGCTGAGCGACAAGTTGTGTTGCTTGTTGCGTCACTTGCTGGGTCACTTGAGTTGCGGCTTGCTGTGCTACTTGTTGCGCAGCTTGCTGTGCTACTTGCTGAGTGATCTGTTGTGCTATTTGTTGTGATGCTTGTTGCGCTGCTTGCTGTGCAATTTGTTGTATAACAGCTGCAGCTTGTTGAGATAACGCTTGTGCCACTTGTTGTGAAGCAATTTGTGCTACTTGTTGCGTCGCAATTTGTGAAATTTGTTGAGTTACTTGTGAGGCGGCTTGTTGTGCCACTTGTTGGTTCACTTGTTGTGTGATATATGGCACCACTTGAGCCTGAATATCTTGCACCGCTTGTAGAGTTGTAGCAGATGAAACAGCCGAGCCAGCACTTGTAGCGTTAGCTGGAGTGCCTGTGGGAAGCACCGCTACCGTTGTCGTTGGGGCCGCTGTTGATATACTTGATATTCCTGAGGAAGCCGTTGTTCCTGCAGTGCTTGTATTAACACCAAATGCTAAAATCGAAAGGCATAATGCAGTCGATAATTTTGAGTTGTATCTAAAAATCATTTTTTGTTCACCTAAAAAGATGTTGTTCTCAACTCTAATTTCAACAAAAATGTATTAACAAATCGTAAAAAATAGAATTAATTAATCAAAATAATTTCAGGCTTTTAAAATAATTGATGTTTATTTTTAGATTTAGTGGAAAAATGCTAACTGATTTACACTTCAAATTTGAGTGGAGAGTCAATTAATCCATTAAGTAATTCGCGCAAGTGTTCTTTTAGACGTGATAAGCCTTCTTCTGAAAAGCTTTCAAAACGGGCTACTAAAATAGGAGTGGTGTTTGATGCTCTAAGAAGCCACCAACCATCTTTTGTTTTTAAGCGAATGCCATCAATAGCGCAAAAATCAATAGACGCATTATTTAGTTTATTCTTAATAGTTTCAATTACACCAAATTTTTCTGTATCAGGGGATGGAATTTTTATTTCTGGAGATGCATAAAAGCGGGGGATTAAATCAAGAAATTCTCCAATATCATAGCCAAGCGATGTTAATTCCAATATGCGTATTGCTGCATAAATACCATCATCAAATCCATAATAGCGATCTTTGAAAAAGAAATGTCCACTCATCTCGCCACCAAAAATAGCGCCTATTTTGGGCATAATTGACTTGAAATGCGAATGACCTGTAGGCGACATAATCGCTTGTCCGCCAGCGGCTTCAACGGAATCAAAAAGAAGCTGACTCGTTTTTACATCTGCAACAATGGTCGCCCCTGGATTTGTTTTAAGGATTGCCATCGCAAAAAAGAGTGTGAGTTGATCTCCCCAAATAACGCGGCCTTGGCGATCAATAATTCCCAATCGATCACCGTCACCATCAAAGGCAAGCCCTAGGTCAAGCTTTTCGCTCTTAACGCGCTTGATTAATTCTTCTAAGTTGGCTGGGTCTGCCGGATCTGGATGATGATTTGGAAAATTCCCATCAATTTCGGAGTAAAGCAATTGCACATGAATTGTTGATGGAAGCTTTTTCGCAAGAATCTCCATGACTTCACCAGTCGCACCGTTGCCACAATCAATGCCAACACGAAGGGCAATATCACCCCACTTTAAATCCTTGAGAAGGCGCTGTATGTATGCTGCCATAACACAAATTGATGAAACTTTGCCCGGTGTTTCAATCGGAACATTGTTTAATGTTTCATCATTAAGATTTTGAATATCATTTCCGAAAAAAGGACGATCTGCGAGTGTGATTTTAAAGCCATTATCCGCTGGTGGATTGTGCGAACCCGTTATCATAATGCCAGCGTCAAGACCTAGTTGCTGAACGGCAAAGTAGAGCATAGGTGTTGGGCCGCGCCCGATGTCGGTGACATCAATCCCTTTTGATAAAAGACCTTCGATAAGCCCATCGCGAAGCGTTGGTGAACTTAAACGCCCATCATAACCTATCACAATCGTTGACTTGTCATTTAAAGCAAGCCAGGCACCAAATTGCTTTCCAATTGTTAGGGCAACATCGCGGGAGAGTGTTGTGCCAAAGGTTCCCCTTATGTCGTATGCGCGGAGGATCGTGGATTCAATCATGAGGATTCTTCTTTAAAGGAAAATGGAGTTAGTACGGTAAAATACCCTTGTAATCTAGCCTACAACACCCTAATTTGCAAGAATGTATGACAGACTTTGTTTCTTGGAAGATTACAGCCTACATTTGAAATCTTTAATAACTTCATCAATAGTATGCCAAGCTTGTGCAGCTTCGACAGCATTTGTTTCAACAAGACCAGCAGCTACAATCAAAGCTTTCCATAATGCCCAACCACGACCGCGAGCCCATGTGCCAGCATCTAAAGGAAGCGTTTCACGAAAGATTTCTCTGCTTTTCTTTTGAAAGAATTTCCAAGCGATTGCTAGATCGCAAGCAGGGTCGCCAATCCCTAGGCCTCCAAAATCAATGACAGCACTCAACTTTCCGTCTTGTACTAACAAGTTGCCTGAGCTGACGTCGCCGTGGACCCATACTGGTGAGTTTTGCCAGGTGGTTTCAAGCGCTTTTTCCCAGATATCAATAGCAGCTACGGCATCAATCTTATTTTTTAGCACAGCGATTGCTTGGCGTGTTTCAGAATCGTAGGTTGCAAGAACACCTATTTGAGAAAAACTCTGTGGTTCCTGAGGTCCACCCGTTGTGTCTATACTTTGTAGCTCAATAAGAAATTGTGCGAGGCTAATGGCGAAATTGTCGAGATCGGCTATGTACCCACATGCAGCGGTTTCACCTTCTATCCATCGATAAATGGACCACCGCCATGGATAGTTTGCAGCTGGTTCTCCTATTGCTAAAGGTTCTGGAATTGGAAGTGGTAGTAAAGGTGATAATATCGGTAGCCACTTTTGTTCCTTTTTAACTTTTAGTGAATATTCTTCAGCGCTTGGCATACGCACAAGCATATGTTTGCCTAAGTGAAAAGTCCGATTGTCCCATCCCCCGATTGCCACGGGCTGTACAGGCAGGTCCTTCCATTGAGGAAATTGGCTTTCAACTAAGTGCCGCACAAGAGCTGTGTTAATATTTACACCTTCACTTTTTTCCATTTGATTATTTCCTGACGACATATATTTTTTGTTTTTGCATTCGACAAATATGAGATGAAGAGTACGCCTCACGCTTGTAATCTATCGCACAAAACCTTAATTTGAAAGAATGTATGATTTATATGAAGTTCTTACAATGCTACGACTCGCACTTTTTAGACCAGAAATACCACAAAATACAGGAACGTTGATGCGTCTAGGCGCATGCCTTGATGTGCCGATTGATTTAATTGAACCATGTAGTTTTGTGATTGATGATAAACGATTAAAACGTGCGGGTATGGATTACCGTGAACAGACAAATTTGACACAGCATGCTGATATTGATGCCTTTTGGCAAGCGCGGAAAGATAATCGTGTGATTTTGCTGGATGTTAAGGGTGAGCATTCCTTTTATGACTTTAAATTTAAAGCCGGTGATACGCTAATGGTGGGCCGCGAGAGTGATGGCGTGCCAGTCGATGTTTTTGATGCTTGCGCAGCAAGTGTCCATATTCCTATGAATCTGCAGTGCCGATCATTAAATGTTGCTATTGCGGCCGCTATGGTGATAGCAGAGGCTATGAGACAGTTAATGATACAGAAAATAGATAGCCTCTATACAAATTGAACCCAGAATGCGTTAAATTCCCCGCCGCTTGCAGCGAACTGTCTTCATGAGCCAGTACATCCGTAAACTGACACCCACTTGATACCACGCTGCTTGCGGTGTGGTGGTTCATTTGAAAGTATTTAATAAATTCGAAACCACTTAATAATGTTTCTGATGCTATCTTAGTTGTCTGCTTGGGACCAGTTTTATGCTCTAGTGGCATAATTATAGTTCAAAAATGAGTCCAATTATAACTATTTGAAAATTTGTGACAGAGTCCTCAAAGAATTTCATAATTCAGCAACCCGTATTTTTTACGTATATTGAGAAAATAAGAAAAACTATATTTTCTAGTATTGTTAATCTTGTTTTTTAATAAAAAGGAATATTTGGTTGTGAGAAAATACACGATGTTAGTATTGGCACTTACAGGCGTCACAACTTCTGTATCTGCTACAGAAAACATGTTTAGTGCACATGAATGTAAACAAGAACGAAGAATTGAGCCTGTTCGAGCATTTAATTTTGAATTTCACGGAGAATCAGTTCGTATTCTTCCAAGTGACGATGAATATACATATATTTCGGCATCAGGTAATACAGATGCTCTTAAAAATCTTAAATTTAATGTATCGGGCAATACATTGTCTCTTGGTGAACCGTTGGATCAGGCAACAGGTGACACAAAGATAACGAATTTGAAGATACATAATACTGGCAATAGAACTTTTGTAAGCGCTGACAACATTAATTCAAGAGTTTATACTTTATCCAATACGTCCCAAATGCAAAACATTGAAGCAGACGTGTATTTAGAAGGTTCTGGCACGTGTCTTACTTTTCTGTCTAATAGGAAAGGATGTACGCTGCAAATGGCAAAAACGGTTGGTGGATGGCTTATGAGTGGTCAAATCACAAGTGGTCAACTTGAATATAAAGGCGTGGTCTAACCACAAGGTTCAATATTTGAAAATGGAAAATGCATTAACCATCCATCAAGAAAAAATCTTGTAATGCCCATTGTAACAAAAATATCTGAAGAAGCGCCAATACCACTTACGCTTACAATTAGAACGCCTACAAATACATCCATTACAGCAAAAACATCAGCACCTGATTTTTATATCCAAGAGTTACATGCCAATGTGAATCTTAATTTATCAAAAGATTGTAAAGCCGCTATTGATGTTCTGGAAGGCGATATTGCCGCAACTTTATATGGTAATTCACAGTTCGGCGTTCGAAAATATATACCTGTATCGGAACCGAAATTAGAACTCTATGGAGATACTCAGGCTGAGATTCTTTGCGAAAACTCTGATAATAACTTATTGTCAGATCTTGACGTTAGTACATATGCTAACGCAATCGTGTCTTTGAATAATGTTGCTGTTGCTTCTGCAACTTTAAAGCTTTTTGGTAAATCTAAAATGAATTTAGAAGCTGAAACACAATTAATACATAATTTAAAGACAAGTACTTATGCTCAATCAGATTTACATGTAAATCAAAAGGTCAGCCGTTCAGAGTCTGATGCATTTGGTAGTTCGACTACTTTATTCACTAAAGAAGTTAAAAACCTAAAAAAGTCGCAATATGATTCAGGTCGTATCGATCAACAATAGTTAATATTGTATCTATCCTAAATCGATTTGTATGTTGATTAACGATGGGTATACACATGTTTGATTTTTTTGTAAATATATAGTATTGGAGTGAATTGAAACATAATTCTTCCATACTATTATTTTTTTCTAGCAATCCAGAGATTTAATAATAATATTCACCCTTGATTTTTCCATAGATCGTAATTACTTATAGATTGTTGATTGTTAGAACTATGTGAAAGCAAGTATGATGAATTTTTCCACATCGCAGTTAATTAAGCAGCAGAGTGATTCATTGAAAGAAAGTTTTTCATCTTTACAAAACTTTCCCGGCATAGCTGTTGTTAAAGATGTGCATTCGAGGTGTGTCGTCGTAAGTGACCATCTTGCGCATTTAGTTGGGTTAAAAAGTTACGATCTCTACGAAGAACAATCTGATTATGACGTTCCTTGTAACACTTCTAGTCTAGCAGACACGTTTGTGCAATGTGATCAAGAAGCAATCAGCAAAAAAAGAGAAGTATTAACATTAGACATTTGTGAATACATTTCTGGCTGGAAAGCATTGCTTTCAAACAAAAAACCAATACAAAATGTTAATGGTGATATTACCGGTGTGTTTGGGCAAGCAATAGATATAACTAATAGTAGTATGTTCAAATGGTGCCTGTCTTTGATGGCAGTTGATCATAAAATAGCAGGAAGCTCTAGGGAACAAAAGATTTATATGTTGAATAGTGAGTGTGCATCGTTGCAACTTACGTCAAGGCAACAATCATTTTTGTTTTGGTTGATTAGAGGAAAATCTGTAAAAGAGATTGCATCTATATTGAATATATCTGTCAGAACAGCAGAAGAACATTCCGCTGCAATCAAAACAAGACTAATGTGTAATAGTCGATCTCAAGTGATTGAAAAAGCAATTAATAGTGGTTTTCTAAATTTTATTCCAGGAGATGTGTTAGGCTCTGCCCCTAAAAACTAAGACACCTAAGCCTGACGACTAAAGTAAACTCACCTTTGTATATAAGTTATTTTGTCATAGTGTGTTGCGATGCACCGATATTTTTTAATAGGGAGTGTTTATAGGATCGTGTCATCAACCTTTAGCTAAGTGTTTCCATCACTTCTTCCAACGAAATCCCCTCAAGTGTAAAACTTTTTAATCGATGGGTTCCGCCTGATGTAAGGGAAATACATGACTTTGGCAAAGACAACGCTTTTGCTAAAAGTGCAATGATTGCTTTGTTGGCTTGATTATCTTCTGGTGCAGCCGTTACGTACACCTTTAGGTAAGCACGTCCACCAGCATCTAATGCAACAACATCAATACGCTCTTTTGCTGCTTTTGGTGTGGCGCGCACAAATAGTTCAACACCATCTTTTGTGGCGCGAAAAGGCTGAGCCGAAGGCTCAGAAATGGGAAAAATAGGTTCATCAAATAGTGAGCGTTGCTTGCTCACATCATAGCCTTAGTTTGCTGGTATGCCCACACAGAGTAGGCTTTGTTTGCTTCTGCTGGCCAACTGAGCATGGCTGGAATTTGGTAAGGGTGCCATGCTTTTATTGCTTCATAGGCAAAAGCATAATGATCCTCAGGAATTTTTATTAAAAGGCCAATTTCAGTAGATATTTTTAGTTCTCCACCTTCTAGAAACATAGCTGTGTGTGGAGACATAATGTTTATACATGCAGCAAGTTTTGATTCAACAACCTTTTTGGCAAGGTCTTGTGCATCATCAGCTGATCCAACCGTTGTGTACATCATCACCATGTTCAGGTCGGACATAAATTAAGTTCCTTATACGTAGTCAGGCTGATTTTCAGGCAAGGCCTTTTGAAAAGCATCCAATTGCAAACATGTTGATTCAATGGCCCGTAGAATAGGATAGCAATCTAATTTAACATCAAAGCGACGTGCGTTGTATAGTTGAGGAATTAAGCAAAGTTCAACTAAAGACACTGAATCCGTCAAAGCATAGCGTGTTTGTTTGCTTTTTGAAATCATTTCTTCGAGTGGAGTGAATATTTGATGGAACCAGTGATGCATCCAAGACATGATTTGTGTGTCATCAAACTGTGCATGTTCCCGTAAATAGATCAGTATTTTTAAATTATTAAGTGGATGTAAGTCACAAGTTAGGCTAAGTGCAATTTCAAGTGCTTTCGCACGCAGCGCCTGATCTTTTGGATAGAGTGCAGGTTCTGGATGAAGATTTTCTAAGTAATCTAAAATGGCAAGCGATTGAGATATTTTTACATTACCATCAATGAGATATGGAACGGCTTGAAAGGAATTAATATTCTGAAATGCTTCTGATTTTTGCTCTTCCTTGCGCAAGTTTACCGCGCGATAGTCAAAGGGAATCTGTTTAAGATGCAATGCAATACGTACGCGATAGGAAGCAGAAGAACGATAATAATTGTAGAGCTGAATCATGCTGCTTTGCGTTCTTCTATTATAACGGATGGATTAATTTCAAATTTTTTGCGCATTGGAAATTGATTGACAACAAGACCAATGAAGATTAAACCGCAGGCAGCTATTGTTTGAAGTGACATTGTATCGCCTAAAAAAAACCAACTTGATGCCATGCCCACAATCGGAATAAGAAGGGCATAAGGTGCTACAACTGTGGGTGAATATTCTTTAATCAGATACGCTTGTATTGTTCCTCCAATCCAGGTTGCAAAGACAATTACAAAAAATAATGAAGCGTATCCTTTTATGGTTAATCCTTGTAATGATGTAAGAACTGTCTCTGTTCCTTCAATGTAATATGAACAAACGAAGTTTGGTATTGGCGCGAATAGAGAGGACCATACGATAAATCCAAAACTGTTTGCTGACCCTGCTAATTTAAGACAAAGATTAGCAGTTGCCCAAAAGAGAGCCCCTAATAAGATTGTCAAGAATGCTGAGAACGGTATCATATGTTGATCCAAACTAAGTGCAACAAGGTACATTCCCAAAATGGAAATTGAGACGCCAGCAATTTGTTGTTTGCTTTGTTTAATGTCGAGCACGTAGTGAGACAAGATAAGAGCAAAGACAATATGCGTTTGTAAAATGATAGAAGTAAGGCCTCCTGTAATGCCAAGGTTCATTCCTTTAAACATGCATGCAAAAGATAAGAATCCTTGCATGAATCCAAAACCAATAAGATAGAGCCAAGATGTTTTTGGTTTGGGAATAAAGAAAACCAATGGAACAGCAACAAGTAAAAACCGCATGCCACTAAAGAGGAACTGTGGCATTTCTGTAAGTCCTATTTTTAAAACAACAAAGTTGAATCCCCATAAAATAGCAACAAGGGCAGCAAGGAAAGCGTGATTTAGACTCATGGCGGAAACTCAACGATAAGTGAAGTATTTATCTTATATGTGTTTACTCTAAACCGATTTTTCAAGTTTTTAAATAAAATTAACTTAAGAAAAAGAAGTTTATTTGCTTTCAAATTAACGTTTTATTAACATATGACGATCATAAGCCAACTTGTTGATTTTTAAGACGTAATTTTGTCCACTAAACTCGTCTTTAAAAACCGGCGATAGTGAAATTATTCGCAGTTTTAAAGACTTGTTTTTTGATCAAATTTAAAGACTTAAAATTTCAACATTTTGATTCACGATTAGTACAAATAAATATCACCTTGAAAATATTTTTTAGCATTAGCTTGGGGAAATTATGGTTTTGTATATGATTGCATGTGGGTTGCTTTAATTTCTTATCTTATGCAAAATTAATTTAAATATTTTAATTTTGAGATTTTGAAGATGAACAAAATTTATGGTCAATTACCCCTTGTTATTATTGGAATGTTTATATTTTCCTCACCAACTATGGGGTCTAGCATTTTTAATTCTTTTTTTGGAGACAATACCAGCAAGGGATCTGCTGCTAGCATAACGCACAAAATATTTGCAGATCCTCTTAAGAAAAAGAGAGATGCAAAGGTAACCGTTGCGAATATTAAGTTAGTATCTGTTGCTTCTAATAGCCAATCAGTTTCTAAAGTGACAGCACCTATATCCTCCGTTCGAGAAGAAGATGCTATTAATTGGACTGACCCTGATGACCTGGGGCGATATTTTTCTGTTAGTGAACGCAAAATTGATTGGGATAATATAAAGGACATTTTTTGTGTTGTATACCAGTTGCCGTTAGAAGAATCTTCTGTGCATTTGCATAGAGTTGATACAATTGCGGAGTTTGGTAAAGATAAGCCTTATTTGTTTTTTAACATTAACTCTGGCTGCATTAAACCAGAGGCCATTCTACCCATTTTAAGAGATTTAGAAGACTTTGAATTTGATATTAACCTCACTTTTGCAACGTTAAGTAATGAATTTAGCATTGATGCTTTTGAGGGATATGTTGCAAATGTTAAAGACACAACATCAATTTTTTTAAATTTATCATTTCCATCTCGATTGTGGGATGTATGGGGAATTAAACATACTAAGGCGAGCTTTATTGAAAGACGTGGCAATCTTGATAAAGTAAAAATAAACGATTTAATACGATTAAATAGTTTTGCAAATTATCAGCAAATTTTAAGCTTGAATTTATCGTTAAATGATTTAGACGATGATTGTGCAAAGTGCATTAGCAATATAAGAAGATTAAAAGCACTTTATTTATGTCACAATGAGATTACAAGCACGGGAGTTAGATATTTTAGTGTTTTGACAGATTTACGAATTTTGACACTTAATTATAATTTAATTTGTATTGATGACAATTTAGATGATTTGAAATCATTGACGAATTTAAGGTATTTGATTTTGAGTGCAGGCCATTTAACTTTTTCGCTTGTAGAGCTGCAAGACGCTTTGCCAAATTGTTTTATGGTCCCTAGTCCTAAGAAGAAAATCATAGATAATGATTCTAGTTCAGAATCTATGATGTCAGAGCTGAATTAAATACAATAAAGTTAATGCTGTGTGTTCAAATACGAATCAATCCGAGCTAACGTTTCATCTTTTCCTAAAATCTCCATAACCTCAAAGAGGCTAGGTGAAACTGTACGATGTGTTAATGCCACGCGTAACGGTTGTGCAAGGGCGCCAAGTTTTATATCAAGCTTTTGCGCGCATTCACGCATAATAGTTTCAAGAGCACCATGAGTAAAATCGGATGTCACTAGAGCTGTGCGTAAGACAGAAATGTATTGTTTGCTTGTGTCATTACAAAATGCGATAGCTTTTTCATCATAATCAGCTGGCAGACGCGTATAAACAAGAGCGCCTTCGGCAAGCTCGAGCATTGTTTTTGCACGCTCTTTAAGGCCATCCATACCCCGTAGAATGCGGTCATATTCGATTGGTGTTATGTCTCTTCCTAATTTTTCTGTTAAGAATGGCATAGTGAGTTCATATAAATATTTATTCTCTGCTGCACGGATATAATGCCCATTCAGATTAGTCATTTTTGCCATATCAAGGCGTGCTGGTGCGCGGCCAATACCAGGTAAATCAAACCATTCGATGGCTTGTTCAGTCGAGATAATTTCGTCGTCTCCATGACCCCAACCAAGCTTTAATAAATAGTTACGCATTGCTTCTGGCAGGAAACCCATTGCTTTGTATTCGTCAGCGCCCATCGCACCATGACGTTTCGAAAGTTTGGCACCGTCTGCGCCGTGGATCAGTGGAATGTGTGCGAATTGTGGAACATTCCAACCGCATGCCTCGTAGATTTGTTTTTGACGAAATGCGTTTGTTAAGTGGTCATCGCCGCGAATAATATGGGAAATGTGCATATCATGATCATCAACAATCACAGATAGCATGTACGTTGGCGAGCCATCAGCACGAAGCAATATCAGGTCATCCAGTTGTTTGTTTTGAACACGCACTTCCCCTTGGACTAAGTCTTGAATGACTGTTTCACCGTCTTGCGGCGTTTTGAAACGAACGACGGGTTTGACGCCCTCAGGTTTTAACGCTTGATCACGATCGCGCCAAAAACCATTATACCGTGGTGGTAGGCCATTTGCTTTTGCTTCTTCACGCATTTGGTCAACTTCTCCGGGTGAGCAGTAGCAATAATAGGCTTTGCCATCTGCCACCAATTTATGTGCAATTTCGCTGTGGCGTGAGAGGCGTTCGGATTGAAATACAACGTCATGATCCGTTTCAAGTCCAAGCCATTTTAGACTACTAAAAATAGCATCAACGGCTTCTTTAGTGGAGCGTTCACGGTCAGTATCTTCGATACGCACCAAAAATCGTCCCCCAGTGTGCTTTGCAAAAAGCCAATTAAAAAGAGCCGTCCGCGCACCGCCAATATGAAGGTAACCCGTTGGGCTGGGAGCGAAGCGAACGATTGGTTTGTCACTGGTTTGAAAAGGGGAAGTTGAGTGCGTCATGAGAGGCCTGTTGTTTTATGTATAATTGTGTTGGTGCAGCTTAGCAAATTAGGTGGAGCGGGGACAAGGGATTGTTAAATTTAGTGTGGCTTCATTTCGTAAATTTATTATTTGCCTGCTTTAATCAGAAAGCTTTTAAATATTTATTTTTTTGTCAATAATGGAAAACTAAGATAGTGTAGGGTAATCTAAAAAACATTTAAAATCAGAAATCTCATTTTTTAAGCTTAGTACATGAAGAAGAAATTCAAAGGCCTTTCAACTCTGACTTAATCCATGCCGACTTACTGGCCACTCAGAATCTGGTTTATGATGTAGCTGCGTTTGCCTACTCTCAGCCATTAATTGAAGTAGATAATGCCCAATATGGAGGTTGCACATTTAATCTGAATAACTTAAGTATTCGCTTTCGTGTAGCCAAAATTACCCCAAAGAAAATAGGACAATTTGTCACGTTATGGCAAAGGATTGGAAAATCACCAGCCCCCTTTGATTTGTCGGATCCAGTCGATTTTATTGTGGTTAGTGTTAGGAATGAAAATCTTTTGGGACAATTTGTATTTCCAAAAGCGGTGCTAAGTGAGAAGGGTATCTTGTCAGAAAAGGGCAAGGGCGGAAAAATGGGGATACGTGTTTACCCGCCATGGGATAAAACCATTAGTCTGCAAGCACAAAAGACTCAAAAATGGCAGTTAAAATATTTCTTGGAAATACCTAGTGATCTGCCAATAAACAAGTTTAGTTTACACACGTTGTATGGGTTTTAGAATTTTAAAATATCCATTTCCATTCACCATCCATAAGGTCACGCAGAACAATTCCTTGCGGCCACGCCTACATTTCGCTACCCTAAAGACAGTGCAATTTACACGATATTTTTAATGAACTCCTTTTCATTCTCTGCTGACTCTTTGGCAAAAATCGATACAATTCTGACTCATTACCCCGCTGAACGCAAAGCAAGTGCAGTATTGCCTTTGCTTGATCTTGCGCAGCGTGAAAGCGGTGGATGGTTGCCGACGCCAGCGATGGAAGCTGTCGCAACAATACTTAATATGTCATTTATTCGTGTGTACGAGGTTGCAACATTCTACACGATGTTTAATTTGAAACCGGTTGGGAAATACCACCTGCAAGTATGTGGTACGACGCCGTGTTGGCTGCGTGGCGCCGAAGATATTATGAACACATGCAAAAAGCATCTGGGTATTCAAAAGGGAGACACAACAGACGATGGCTTGTTTACGCTCTCTGAATTCGAGTGTTTAGGTGCGTGCGTCAATGCTCCAGTTGTACAAATTAACGATGATTATTTTGAAGATTTAACACCTGAGAAAATGGTGGAAGTGCTTGATGATCTAAAAGCAGGAAAAATCCTTCATACGGGATCGCAAATTGGGCGACAATGTTCAAAGGCGGTTAATTCGGCGAAGGTTGGTGAATCATGCTAAAAATAGAAGACCGTATTTTTCAGAACCTCTATGGTGAACAGTCAGTTGATCTAAAAGCTGCAAAATCACGTGGTGATTGGTCAAACACAAACGAAATTATTGCGAACGGCCGTGATTGGATCGTTGCTGAGGTAAAGGCATCAGGATTACGTGGGCGTGGTGGCGCAGGGTTTTCGACCGGTATGAAATGGTCGTTTATTCCAAAAGACACAAGCCCCTACCCAGTATACTTGGTTATTAATGCAGACGAAAGCGAACCTGGCACGTGCAAAGACCGTGATATTTTACGAAATGAGCCACATAAATTGCTTGAGGGAGCACTGATTGCGGCTGTGGGAATTGGCGCAAACGTTGGATACATCTATATTCGCGGCGAGTATTACAATGAATCCGTTGCGTTGCAAAAGGCCATTGATGAGGCGTATGCAGCCGGTTTGCTTGGTAAAAATGCTGCAAAGTCTGGCTGGGATTTTGATTTGTACCTGCATCGCGGGGCAGGAGCGTATATCTGCGGAGAGGAAACAGCACTACTTGAAAGCCTTGAAGGTAAAAAAGGTATGCCACGCCTAAAACCTCCATTTCCAGCAAACATTGGCCTTTATGGTTGCCCAACGATTATCAATAACGTTGAAACTATTGCTGTTGTACCAACAATTTTGAGGCGGGGCAGTGCCTGGTTTGCAGAGCTCGGACGGCCAAATAACACAGGCACAAAGATTTTTTGTATTTCAGGGCATGTGAATAAACCATGCAATGTGGAAGAAGAAATGGGGATACCACTTCGAGAACTGATTGATAAGCATGCAGGTGGTGTACGTGGTGGTTGGAACAATTTAAAGGCTATTATTCCTGGCGGTTCGTCTGTACCGCTTTTGCCAAAACATGTATGTGATTCTGTCTTGATGGATTTTGATAGCTTGCGCGCCGAGGGATCAGGCCTTGGCACCGCTGGTGTGATAGTGATGGATCAATCAACGGATGTGATTAAAGCGATTGCGCGCTTGAGCAAGTTCTATATGCATGAAAGCTGCGGTCAATGCACCCCTTGCCGGGAAGGTACTGGTTGGATGTGGCGCATGATGGAAAAACTTGTAAAAGGCGATGGTGTATCATCGGATATTGATTTGTTGCTCGAGGTGACAAAACAAGTCGAAGGTCATACTATTTGCGCGCTAGGTGATGCTGCAGCATGGCCAATTCAAGGGCTTGTGCGGCATTTTAGGGGCGATATTGAAGAACGTATAAGATTAAATTCAAAAATAGCGTAAACTCTTGAAGGGAATTATATCCTTGAATCACTTAGGTTTTGAGAGGTTATATAAAACATAATTTCTTAGAAAAATCTATGCCCATTAAACTTTATTTCTTACGTTTTTAATTTATATTTAGCTATGGAAATGTTTTTTCATAGCTATCATAGCAAATTAGAAAATATGTCAAAAAGATTTTATCACTTTTCTTCCTTTTGGGCGACTCTGTTAGGAACAGTTAATATAGGTCTTTTTTGTTTTGTACTACGTATCATTTACAGTGATCATTTTGTAAATAATGCAAATTATGGATTAGATGCTATATCTATCCAATTTTCAATAATGAATATTATGCTAATTTGTGTTAGTATTTTTTTAGTAGTAGCTGGCGTTGTCGGATATGGTGGGCTTAAATCTCATGCTGAGGAAATTGCTAAGAAAACAGCACATGAAGTTGCTAAATCAGAAATGATTGAATTCTTAGCAAAGCAAAGTCAAGATGAACGAACATATTCCCAGACTTCATCAATTCAAGAGCACACTATCAATAATGAAACGTTAAAACGTTTTAAACCGGAAACAGCATTATGAGAATACCAACAGCGCTTGATATTATCAAAGCTTACCAGATAATAACCCCTGTTCAGGTTATTCCAATCGCAAAAGAATTAGGTGTGCCCGTTTATTCAATTGAGGACTGGCCTGATAATTTATCTGGAAAATTACAAAAAGATGATACAAGTGATTCCGGGTTTGTCATTTATGTGAATGCAAATCACTCAGATACACGAAAGCGGTTTACGATTGCGCATGAAATTGCACATTTTATCTTACACAAAGACTTGATAGTGGGGGATGCCCTTGTTGATGATGCACTTTATCGAAGTGGACTGAGTAATTCTGTGGAAGCGGCAGCTAATAAAATGGCAGCGGACATCTTAATGCCATGGCGTCTAATCGATTGTGCTATTAATGAAGGCATTGCAACGGTTCCTTTATTAGCCGAAAAGTTTAATGTATCAAATAGCGCAATGTCCATTAGGCTGGGAGTGCCTGATTAACAAAAGGTGTTTTTACCCCAGCAGCTTTCCAACGATCTTAGCCGTATAATCTACCAATGGAATAATGCGGCTATAATTCATACGGGATGGACCAATGACGCCGATGGCACCGATGATTTTTTGTTCGGCATTATGATAGGGGGACACCACAAGTGAACAACCTGAAACGTGAAATAAACTATTTTCTGCACCAATGAAAATTTGCACACCTTCTGCTTGAATGGACGCATCCAATAATTGTTGTAACGTTTCTTTCGTGTCGAGTGTTTGAAATAATGTTCGTATTTGATCAAGTTCTGTTAATTCGGTGACGCTATCCAATAAATGTGATTGACCTTTTACGATAAGTGATCCGCCACGTTCGCCGCCTGCCCAAACGCCAAGACCCATCTCTACCACTTTTGTCGTAAGTTCATCTAACTGTGCTTTTTGCTGACGTAATTCTTCCATAATCATATGGCGTGCATCAACAAGGGTACGACCAAATATACGTGCACTTAAGTAATTTGATGCTTCATTAAGGACTGATTGGGTAATTGATGGGGGCAGATCAATAATGCGATTTTCGATATTACCATCTTGCGAGATCAGAACAACCAAGGCACGCCCAGGCGCAAGGTGTACAAATTCAAGATGTTTGAGCAGTGAATCACTTTTTGGTGCCATAACCAGGCCGGCGCATGATGATAAACCAGATAGCATGGATGATGCTTGTTCCAGGACACTATCAATGCTTAAGCCAGAACTTTTGCAGCGGCGTTCAATTTCAGCACGTTCAGGTTCTTTTATATCGCCAACTTCAAGCAAGCCGTCAACGAAATAGCGAAGGCCTGCATCGGTGGGAAGACGTCCTGCAGATGTATGCGGTGCATAAAGAAGGCCAGCTTCTTCAAGGTCAGCCATAACATTGCGAATTGTGGCAGGAGATAGTGGCTGACGAAGACGACGTGAGAGTGTGCGAGAGCCAACAGGTTCCCCCGTTTCGATATAGGTATCGATTATTTCCCTGAAAACTTCGATCGAGCGATCATTAAGTTCTGCGACGGTGAGGGACATGTTTGGCTCTCTTTAGTTTTTAATTATGCGAATTTTTCAGCAGAATTTTCATTCGCTGATGCACCTTTTTTAAGGGCAACATCACCACGTTTGATTTTTAAATACATCAATAATGGAGCTGCTAAGCAAATCGATGAAAATGATCCAATGATAATACCTAAAAGAATTGGAAGACTAAAGTCTGAAATAACTTTTCCACCAAACAAGTATAAGGAAGTGACAGCAAGCAGGGTAGTAGTAGCTGTCATCGTTGTACGTGATAATGTTTCATTCAAGCTTTTGTTGATGAGTTCGCCAATTTCCATTTTTTTGTATTTGCGTAGTCCTTCGCGGATACGGTCAAAAATAACGATGGTATCATTAATAGAATAACCAGCGGTAATTAGGACTGCAATGATCGCAGTTTCATTAAATTCAAATGACGGAAATAACGAAAATAAACCAAGGATTGCAATACAGTCATGAGCAAGTGCGACAATGGCGCATACAGCAAACTGCCATTCAAAACGAAACGCAATATAAAGCAGCATGGCTATAAGCGATAACGAAATAGCTTTTATAGCATTGTCTACGAGTTCAGCCCCAACTTTTGGTCCAACAGTATCAATCTTTCGGTAATCAACACCTGCACCTAAGGTTGTTTTTACCTTATCAATGGCTATGTTTTGTGCTGTTTCATCACCATGTTGATGTTCTAGTTTAATAAGCAAATCACGGTCAGTGCCAACTTGTTGTATCATGACTTCACCTAGATGGAGTGCATTCAGTTTATCACGGAGTTGAGTAACATCTTGTGAATTAGGCATGCGCACTTCAAGGATGTAACCACCCTTAAAGTCTATGCCATAATTAAGCCCTTTATACATAACTCCTGCAAGGGACACAACTGTTATGACGGCCGCTATAGCGAATGGTATAAATCGAAAACCAATGAAATTGATATTCGTGTTATGTGGAACAATTTGAAGACGTTTCATAAAAATCTCTCATAAATTTTGTCGTCCCCGGGCTTGACCTGGGGATCTTGTATTTTGTTCTAGTTCATTTTCATCTTTTATAGATCCCCGGGTCAAACCCGGGGGCGACATAAAAAGTGAAGGCTTCCTTAAATAGGCAATGTCGTTGCTTTTGGGCGACTTTTTAGCCATGTAACAATGATTAATCGTGACAAGGATAATGAGGTAAACAATGAAATCAAAATACCCAAAGCCAGTGTTACAGCAAACCCACGAATTGGGCCTGAACCAAATTCAAAGAGGACAGCAGCACCAAATAGCGTTGTCAAGTTTGAGTCGATAATAGTCATCATTGCGCGCTTGTAGCCAGCATCAACAGCTGTTACTGGTTTGACGCCACTGCGAAGCTCTTCTTTGATGCGCTCGTAAATCAAGACGTTTGCGTCGACAGCCATACCAATGGTAAGTGCTATACCCGCAATACCTGGAAGTGTGAGTGTTGCTTGTAAGATGGATAATCCAGCAAACAAAAAGATCATGTTAAAGACCAGTGCAACGCCTGCAAACAAACCAAAGGTGGCATAGCTTAAGAACATAAACGTGGCAACGAGTATGAATGCTATTATCACCGCTGTTTGACCTGCATGAATTGAATCCGCACCAAGGCTTGGTCCTACGGTTTTTTCTTCGATAATCTTAAGTGGAGCGGGAAGGGCGCCAGCACGAAGTAATAAGGCTAAGTCATGTGCACCTTGCGGTGTGAAGTGTCCTGAAATCTGTCCATCGCCAGTGGTGATAGGTTCTTTGAATACAGGTGCGCTAATAACTTGGTTATCAAGTACAATCGCAAATTGCTTTTGAGGGTTGTCACGTGACATTTCTGCGAATTTTCGGCCACCAACACTGTTGAATTTTAGTGATACAGCTGGTTGCCCCTTTTGATCAAACGTACTTTGTGCATTAACGAGTGTTTCACCACTTACCATAACCTGCTTTTTTACAGGAATGTAAGTAATGTGTTTTTTTTCTTTTCCTTGCTCTATTACAGAACGCTCTTCCGGTAAATAGTCCACGGTTGCCGTTGATGGAGGTACACGGCTTGGATTGCTTGGATCTGCTGGAATTGGTTGTAAGGTTGCATCAACCAAACGGAAGGTCATCTTTGCTGTTTTACCAATACGACGTTTTACTTCCGCTGGATCATCAACACCAGGAAGTTGCAGTATAATGCGATCAGTGCCTTGACGTTGTAAAATAGGTTCTTTTGTTCCGCTTTCGTCTATGCGACGGCGAATAACTTCGATTGATTGCTCAACCAACGCTTTTTTACGCTTTTCAAAAGCTTCTTCTTCTATTCGTGCAAGGACTTGATCGCCTGTGATAGTAACTGTTACGTTTTTATCAACTTCAAAAAATATTTTCCTTATCTTTGCCGCATCTTCTGGATTACGTAACGTCATGTTAAGCGTTGGTGTAGCTGCTTTTTTATCAACTACTAGGCCAGTGTATCCAATTTGATCCTTTCGAAGACGAGCACGTACATCATCCACAAGCTGATGAAGTTGGTCACTTGCAACAGCCTTAAGGTCAACTTCCAGCTGCAGGTGTGAGCCACCACGCAGTTCAAGCCCTAGGCTAATCTTATTTTGAAGCCATGATGGCATCAGTGAAAGCATTGCCGGTGTTGATACGTTCGGCAGTGCGAATAAAAGACCCAAAAGGCATGTGCCAATGATGAGCCAAAATTTCCAACGAGGAATTGCTAACATAAAGAATCTCTTGAGTAACAGTTAAGCTTTTTTTGTAGTCGTTTTTTTAGGTGATGCAGTAACAGCATTAGCTGGTTCTGGCTTTGTAACAATGCTTGAGATTGTTGCACGTAGCACACGAACATTTACATTGTCAGCAATTTCAACAGTGACTTCAGTCTCGCTATCTACTTTATGAACAACACCAATGATGCCACCACTTGTTATAACGCGATCACCTTTGCGAATACCTGCGATGGTTGCTTGGTGCTCTTTTGCTTTTTTTTGTTGCGGACGAATAAGTAAGAAATACATCACACCAAAAATAAGTACCATTGGTAGAAATTGGATAGGGTCAAAACCACCAGCGCTTGGCACTGTGGCAGCAGGTGAAGATGCAACGGCACTTGTAATCAAAAACATAAAATTATTTCTCCATTTATCGTTTAGGAACATATATAACTATATGATACTTTAAACACATTTTTTAAAAAGAGCAAAGCTTTGTGTTGGATGCAGAGGGTAGTATTATTTACATGTGGTTGATGAGGTGTTCAAATCAACCTTTGCTTGTTGATTGTTTCTTCCACAAACGAGCATATACACCGTCTTGTAATAGCAAATCATGGTGACCACCTGATTCAACAAGTTTTCCATGATCCAATACGTAAATCCAGTCAGCATCAATAACAGTAGACAAACGATGCGCTACTAAGATAGTTGTTCTACCTTTCATCAATCGTGATAAGGCATCTTGAATTTGCCGCTCTGAATCTGTGTCAAGCGCAGAAGTTGCTTCGTCAAGCAATAATATTGGAGCATCTTTTAACATTGCACGCGCAATAGCTATACGTTGCCGTTGACCGCCAGATAATTTTACACCATTTTCACCAACGTGTGTGTCATATCCTTGGGGTAGGCGCTCGATAAATTCATGTGCGGCAGCAGATTTGGCTGCGCTTATAACCTCATCCATCGAAACAGATTTCTCGGAATAGGCAATATTATCAAATATGCTGCGGTCAAACAGGGCAATTTCCTGACTGACGAGGGCAATACGTTTACGTAAATCAGCTATATCGAGTTCTTTTATATTTGCGCCATCAATAAGAATTTCACCTTGTGTTATATCGTAAAAACGAGGAAGTAAGTTAACAATCGTTGATTTTCCAGCACCGCTCGCACCAACCAACGCAATTGTTTGGCCTGGCTTTGCTTCAAACGATAAGTGATTCAGTACAATGCGTTTCTGATTTTGATAGTTGAATGTGACATCACGAAATTCAATGTGTCCAGCTACGTGTTTTAGCGCCCGGGGATGCTGAATATTTTGAATTTCTGCTGGCATGTCTAAGATTTGGAGTACGCGATACGATGCTGCAAGGCCTTCTTGTAAACGTGCATTTAAATTGCTCAAGCGTTTTAATGGGTCATAAACTAGTAACAACGCGGTTATGAATGATGCAAAATCACCGGGTGTTCTAACCTTTTGCATGACTTCCCAGCCACCATAGGCCATGACACACGCAATCGCTAAGCCAGCCAAAATTTCCATAATAGGGTGTGATGCTGCCCTGATACGTGTTGCTTTGTAGATAAGATGAAAAATCGTATTGATTTGTTGCTCAATGCGATTTGCTTCAGCTTTTTCCATGCAATATGCTTTTACAACGCGAATACCTTGAAATATTTGTGAAAGTTGATTCGTTAAAACCGCGTGTTGGTCTTGTGTATGAAATGTGACTTTACGCATACGCTTGCCAATTTTTAAAATAGGAAATACGGCAATTGGAAATACAAAAAAGGCAATGATTGCAAGAGTGGGATCACGATGAAACATGAGTGTAATTAAACAGATAAGGGTAATCAAGTCTTTGCCAAGGTTGAGAAGTGTATTTTCCATAGCATTGCGCATCATGTTAACGTCGTTTGTAAAACGTGACAAAAGCTCTCCGCTTGGGGTGTTGTGAAAATAAGCGAGATCTGATTTCATGAGCTGTTTAAATAAGCAATTTTGAATGTCTGAAATAATACGTTGCCCTACAAAAGTCATGACAACTGATTCTCCGTATGAGGCTCCTCCTTTTACAACAAAGGTAAGGAAAACCGCTCCACAAGCCCATAAAAGTATATCTAGTTTTGGGTGTGCGAAACCATTATCAATGATAGGTTTCATCATATAAGCAAGTGAAGCAGTTGCAAGTGCAACTAATATCATAAAGAAAAGTGCAAGAATTAGCTTGGATTTGTAAGGTACAATAAACTCACGCATAAGACGGCTAATAAGCTTGCGCGTCTCATGTTCTTTTACAAAGTGAAACAATTTCTTATCTTTCTTATTTATTCTTTTTTACGGCTTCAGGCATGAAGTTTGATATGTTACGGATACATAAGCGTTTTACACGACGTGGATCCGCGTCTAAAATTTCAAACTCTAAGCCTTTTGGATGAGAAATAAGTTCGCCACGATTAGGCACGCGTCCAGCTAAGAATGCGACTAATCCGCTTAATGTGTCAATATTCTCGTCTTCATCAATTAGATTTAATTCGCGCCCTACCAATTCATCAAGCTCTTCAAATGTGCTACGTCCGTCGGCAATAATAGAGCCATCAGACTTCCAGTTTAATTGTGGTGCAGGGGATTGCTCGTTGTCACCTTCAATGTCACCGATGATTTCTTCGATAAGTTGTGAAAATGTTACCAATCCGTCAACACCGCCGTATTCATCAACAACAACAGCTACTTTCATGCCGCTTTCACGCATCATTAACAACAAATCAAGTGTACGCATTGCAGGAGAGATGAACATTACATCTTTTATAAGTGCTTTGAGCATGAATGGCTTTTTGCTGTAGATCCACGCAAGCATATCTTTTATGTGAACCATGCCAATGACATGGTCTAGATTTTCATTAAAGACAATGAACCAAGAAATACCTGTTTTAACAAACTGATCCATAAGTTCAGTTTCCAATATGGAATCGGAAACGGCAATTACATCAGCACGTGGTATCATAATATCGTGCGCGGTTAAATCACGTAAACTTAGAACATTTTCAAGAAGCAGGCGTTCATCTGATTCAATGGACGGTACTTCTTCGTCGGTTTCTTCGATGAGCTCTTCTATTGTTTCGCGAAGGCTTGCATCATGCTCGCCTTTACGGCAATAACGCCAAAAACGTTTAAAAAACCCGCGAAGAGTTTGTGTTTTTTGATGTCGTTCAGAGACTACATTCATAAAGATTCGATAACCTCGTATGGATTTGGGATTAATAATGTGGATAAAATATCAATTTCGAGCTGTTCCATTGCTGCTGCTTCAACTTCGTTTTCATGATCGAACCCAAGCAAATGCAGCAAGCCATGTACAAACAAGTGATTTAAGTGGTTTTCAAAAGGTTTGTTTTGTTGGATAGCTTCTTCTCGAATTGTTTCCAGTGCAAAAATAATATCACCTAGCGGGATACTTTCAGTGCGGGGTAGTATCTGAAGCAAATCTTTGCAGTAACCCGAAAATGAAAGTACATTTGTTGGTTTATCTTTACCGCGATAAGTTTTATTAAGATCTTTTACATAAGAATCATCTGTGAAGAGAACGCTAATTACACATTCTCTATCCCACTTTGCGGCGGACAAAGTCATTGCTGCAATTTTTTCGAACACACCTTTTTCTGGCAAAGGCCACCCGTCATGTTGACATATGAGTTCTACTGTAAATGCTTGCGGTATACTGTCACTATCCATTTATGTTTGAATCACGATCATATGCTTTTACAATTTTTGACACAAGCGGATGTCTTACAACATCTTCATCTGTAAATAAGGTAAAATCAATATCATCTATACCATTTAAAATACGCATAGCCTCTTGTAACCCAGATGTGGTGCCTCTGGGAAGATCTATTTGCGTTAAATCACCATTTATTACCATTCTAGCGTTGCTTCCAAGACGCGTTAAGAACATTTTCATCTGCATTGGGGTTGTATTTTGTGCTTCATCTAAAATTACAAATGCATTTGCTAGCGTTCGTCCACGCATGAAAGCTAGAGGCGCAATTTCAATTTCACCGCTTGCAATCATTTTTACCACTTGTTCTGGCGGTAACATATCATTTAAAGCATCGTATAAAGGACGAAGATACGGATCTACTTTTTCACGCATGTCACCAGGCAAGAAACCAAGGTGCTCGCCTGCTTCAACAGCTGGGCGTGATAAAATGATTTTATCAACTTTTCCACTTAATAATAAAGATACACCCGCTGCAACAGCGAGATATGTTTTGCCAGTACCTGCTGGCCCTATTCCAAACACCATATCAAACTTTTGCATAGCCTGGATGTACTGACTTTGTCTTTGTGTGCGCGGAAATATAATACGTCGCTTTGTTTGAATAGAAACTTCACCATGAAGACCTGCATTTGATTCAGTTGATGTTTCTGTACCATTTTTTTCTGGTTTAAAAGTCGCATCATCAGACATGTACGTATGCGATGCGTGATGAATTGCGGAATCAACTTCTGCAATATCAACCATCTGTTGCTTTTGCAGCTTTTGATAAAGGTAGAGAAGCGCTTTGCTGGCATAAGAAACTTCTGGTTCAGTACCTGTAATAGCAACATGGTTTCCACGCAGCGCAATGCTTATACCAAGACGTTGTTCAATTCGCAAAATATGTTTATCTTGTGGACCTACTAATTCACTTAATAAATGATTATCAGAAAATTCTATTTGCTGTGTAAAATCACCTTTTGACAATGTAATTCTCCTATAGGTTGTTCATGCACTTAAATATTTCATTATAGCCTAATTTATCAACTACTTTGCTTTGGGTTACCACTTGAAAACCCAGCTTCGAGGGCACCCATTGATGGTGCTCGTGCATCTTTTTCTGTAGAAAGCGTATTTGAAAGATTTGCTTGTGGCATTCCATCTGCAATTTTCTTTTCGATTTCTTCAATTCGAGTGGATTCATTTTTCATATTTTTTAAATCAGTGTCATTTGCGATTTTTTTGCGTATTGGTAAATTTTTGCTATCATCTGGTTTTGATGGTTCTTCTGCCTGGGGGAAAGGTGCAATTTTGTCTGCAACAGCGTTTAAGTCTACCGTTGGCTTTGGCGCTTCGCCACCACGAGGCCCAGCGAACTCTAAATGTAATTTTTCAGATACTTTTGCATCTTTACGAATGAGCTCAGCACTATCCTTGTTTGTTCTTTCAGTGACAGAATCATATTCTGGTTTGGAAAGAAACTTTCCAACAGAAGAAAAAACATCACTTATCGCAGATCCAATGTTACTAAACAGTCCGGATGGTTGCAGTTTTGCATCTGTTGATGAAAAAACTGGAGTCGCGGTACTAAGGGAAAGCATTATGCTTAAAGAAGCGAGCATGGAATGATACATAGGTGATGTAGCCTAATTGATTATCTATAATTAAATGATAGCAGAAAGAATTTAACAAAGAATTAAGAATTTTCATCAATTTTAAGGCATTCTAAATGGATGTTTTGAGAAGAGTATCATGGATTTTTTAATATTAACAATATTTTAATTTTTAATCTTTATAAATATATTTAATAAGATATTATGTGTTATTATTTACTTCTGCACTTGCTGTCTTTATAATGGCAGCCTGATACTTTTTTGCAGAGACTTTTCTCTAATTTTTCACACATAAACAAGCATTTATGTTTTTTCTGTTTTGGTACGCGGCCCCATGAGCAATGTTTTGAATGTGTATTGCACTCATTCTGATTTCCGCTTTTTTTGCACTTTTTTGCCAATTTCTGCGATTTTTTTAAGTTAGTAAAGTCGGAATCATTCGCAAGGGAGGTTTCTTTTTCTTTTTCTTTTGGTTGATTTATATTGAGCACTAAAGGAGATAGATCTACGATTGACTGAACATTTAGTTTCATTTCTTCGGTATCTTTTTTTGATTTTAGTTCTTCTTGCTTAAGCTTTTCTTGCATTTCTTTAATCGCACGTGCACGTTGTTGTGCTGCAAATTTTTGAGCTTCTAATTGCAGTTTAAGTTGAGCCTGTAACTGAATTAATACATTCTCTTTTTCTTTTAAGAGTTCTATATTGTCTTTTATTACGTAGTCATATTCTTTTTTATGTTTAATTTCAAGTTCTTCATTTGTTTTCTGAATTTCACTTGCTAATGAACTACTTGCTCCTACTGCTTGAGTGGATGCGGTTTGCGTGCTTGCTGCTTGAGTGGATACTGCTTGTGTGGATGTAGCAGCTTGAATGGCAGCGAGTTGATAGGCTGCAGCAAGTGGTTGGATAGTAGTTGACTGTGCTTGAAAATTTATTTGCGGCAATGTGGTTGCTACAAATGGAACAAATGGAGCCGCAGGAGGAGTAGGTGCAACTGGCAGAATTGGAGCAATAGGTGCAATAGGTTGTAATATGGGAGTGCTTGTGATTGGTGCAAAAGGCGGGGCTATGACTGGGCTAGGTGCTATGGGTGTGATGCTTGGGATTATTACTGGTGCAGGTGCTGGAGACACAATAGGTGATCCAGCGTCCGCAACAGTTAGCATTGACGCAAAATTAAGAACAATAATATAAAGTACACATTTCAATAACATAGCTTTTTTCATAAAATTACCACGTCTGGATAATTTAACTATAGGGCATCATGTATTAACAAAAAATTAAGATCGTTCAAATTAAATTGATTTTTTAATTGTTTTTAATAAAGATTGATTAGTTGAAAAACGTCTATGTTAATGTGCTGACTTAAATTGTGTTTAGCTTAAACATAAAATGGAGGTCATTGCTATGTCTGCTTTTTCCACTTTAAAAAGGTAACTTCATGCCACCAGGCAAAGACAAACCACCCGTTAATTTTGACATCTCAGATGATGCTTGGTTGTCAGCCTTTGATTTTGCATCATGAACAGCTGCAATAATTAAATCCTCAAGCATTTCAACTTCTGCAGGATCCATTAAAGACGAGTCAATTTTGATTCTTTTTAAATCACCTTTTCCAGTAACCATAGCTTTTACCATGCCACCGCCGGATGCACCTTCAACTTCAACTAAATCAAGCTGTTTTTGCATGTCATCCATTTGCTTTTGTAATTTTTGGGCTTGTTGTAACATTTGACTCATTCCGCGCATATGCTATTCTCCGTTCGGGTTATGGTTGAATTTGGAAATACCTTTAAGAAGTTATTTAAAAATGGATCTTCTTTTGCCTCATTGAGGCTTCTTAATAAGGCTTCTTTTTGATTGTCGGCGATTGTGCGGCCTGCAACATCAGATGTGATATTGAGTGTCCAATCAATTCCAGTATATTTTTTTAGTGCTGCGCGCAGTTGTGCGGGTAGTTGCCCTAACCGTGTCATGTCCATGTTCATATTGATTTCACCAATACGATAATTTGTGGAACGCACGTCATGGGTGAGGTGCGCAGCAAGAAGTAGTTCTCGTTTCTCATGAAAAAGTTCTACAAGTGCTTCAAATGATTGGGGAAGATCCGCATGATGATTTAGAGTTGTTGTGCTTAGATCAACGACATGAGAATGAACAGCCCGTGCTGCAGCAGGTGTTGCTGGCGCAGAAGGTGTGGCAGGCGAAGAAGAGAAGGGGATTGTAGGGGCAGATGAGCCACTTGGGGGATTACCCTGGCTTCCACCAGAGGTCATTGTTTCTACAATTTTATCAATAGATGGCAATGTGTTAATGTGGCAAAAACGAATGAGAACCATTTGGCACGCTTGCTTTTGGAGTGGGTTCTTTTGAATTTCTTCATACCCTTTTGAGAGTACTTGCCATGCGCGTGCCAACGAGGAAATACCCAAATTTTCAAGTATAGCAGAGCCTCGATTAAGCTCTTCTTGCGGCCATGTTGGATCATTTTTCATCTTTGGCAGTGTTTTAAGGCAGGTAAGCCAATAAATGCTCTCCAATAGTTCTTGCATGAGTAAAAGCGGGTCGATGCCATCATGAAAAAGGATATCAGTTAGGTTTATTAAATCGTCCGTTTTTCCCTCAAATAGTGATTTTAGTAAGGTAAATAAGTGTCCGCGATCAGTGGCACCCAACATTTTCCGTACGAGATCTTCTGTAACACCTTCGGCATTGTTTGCTAAAGACAGTGCAATGGCTTGATCAAGTAATGAAAGTGCATCACGCATTGATCCATCACCAGCGCGTGCAATATGGCCTAGGGCTTCGTTTGATGCTGTAACGCCTTCTTGACGGCATAAATCAGCGATGTACATTAAAATTGTTGCTGGCTCAATACGTTTAAGATCAAATCGCATGCAGCGTGATAAAATTGTATCGGGGATTTTACGAATTTCGGTTGTAGCAAAAATAAATTTAACGTGCGCTGGTGGTTCTTCTAATGTTTTTAACAGTGCATTAAATGCACTTTTTGACAACATGTGAACTTCGTCGATGATGAAGATTTTAAAGCGACCTTTGACGGCTTTATAGCGTGCTGATTCAACAATTTCCCGAACATCATCGACACCTGTTCGACTAGCTGCGTCCATTTCAATAACGTCTAGGTGACGGTCATCAGCGATGTCTTTACATGAAGCGCAGACGCCGCATGGATTGGGTGTGATTGGGCCATTACCGTCTTCGCCAACGCAGTTGAGTGCACGCGCGATAATACGGGCAGTTGTTGTTTTGCCGACTCCGCGGATACCATGGAGTAAAATCGCATGGGGCAGGTGATTTTGTTGAATAGCTTCAGTAAGTGTTGATTGAAGAAGGTCTTGCCCAACTAAGTCGGCAAGTCGCGTAGGGCGATAGCGCCTGGCGAGTACTGTGTACGCTTTTTGAGTCATTCGATTACCAATTCCATAAATGGTCGATTAATGCGTTGACCATCGGATTCTGCGCAACGATTGTACGAGTGTACACTCCGTCCTTAAACCTCAGTCGCCTATTACTCGACCATTTCTGAAACTGGCACTGTTTCATGTTCATGCGCAGAGTAATTTTATGATCATTCAATCTAAATTTCAGTGGAAGATCACGCACATAACCCACGCTTGCTTGCTTCGGCTGCTTTCTTCCGAACCTGACCGGATTCACAAGTAGACATGACTATCTGCAGATCTTCCAGAGGTACTATAACAAACCCAATGGTGAAGCGCTATAAAAAAGCGTGAACTAATTCACGTAGGGTTAGTAGATTCTTAAAAAATATTGGTTTTAATTAAAAATGATGCAATCATAGATTTAGCCGTAAATTGTATCTGTATGAGGTGTTTTGTGTTCTTGTGGAAAATTGTATTTGCATGCACAGTTTTTGTAAGTTTTTTTGTTTCTAATATATTTGCATTAGAAGGCTCTGAATTACGCCAACATGAGCATATGCATAATATCGTTTGGGGTTCTGATGTTGAAAATAATGATTCTGTATCAAAAGAAATAAGGCAAGATGATGCATATCAGCGTATTTGTGAATTGTATGATGAACATATGTTTATTGCATCTCCATTGTATGAAAACAATAATAATTTTTATATCACTATTGTTTTTGGGCTTTTGACGGATTTTTGGGGAAGGCCGATTTATGATCATGCGGCTTTGTTATGCGAATATTATGATGATGAGAATAAAAAAATATCTGCAAATATGTATCATTTAACCATGAGAGATGATTGGATAACGGATGAGCTGGTCTACAACCTTGGTTATAGTTATAGGGGCTATAAAATAGAGGAACAACCCAAAGAAAAAATTGTTGAACTTATGATGTGTCACCCCAAATACAAAAGCAAATACGTTCGTTATCATCCATATAAAACGTTTAGAATTGCTAAAACAGAAAAGACAATAGCTGTAATAGATAAGTTAAAGGAATTATCACAACAAAAGTACTATGCATATTCTCTTTATGGCGTGCGCTCTGCATCGAATAAGGTTTTGAAAGGCAAGCATAATTGTATATCTTTTATAACAGACATTTTATGGCAATTTGGTGTTTTTCAAGATAGCTATACACTTAATGACGTTTTAGGGTATTCAAATGCATATCCATTAGAAGTGTTATCGCCATACGCATGGTTGCATGGGTTAACAAGGCGAGTAATACGAATACCGGAAACGCTGAAGCATTTAATTGATAATCCTGAAATGATTCGAAATGAATGTGAATTTAAAGTGCATCCCGCAGCAACTATGGAAAATCATAGGCCTATACGCCATGGAAATGCTTATGCTTTGGTCAATGAAATTTTAAGGGGAAATACTGCAAAAGCCATGCTTATAAACAATGGTTTGATTGACCTGGATACCCAAATTGGTGATGAGTTACAGAATTTAAAAGAACCAGGAGAAACTAAAGAAAAAAAGAGTAATGATGGTGGCAAGCCATCTGTATCAAAAATTAACGATGGTAGTAGTTATGCAAAAAATCCTGGGAATACTTATTCTTTTTATGGGGTAACTTGTTTTTAATTGCTTCTTCGAAGAGTGTTTAAGTAGAAAGCGATGTGTCCGCTTCTTTATTAATCACGCGAGCCTCTGTCACCAACATAATGGGAATTCCATTGCGAATGGGGTAAGCAAGCCCTGCAACGTCACTGATAAGTTCTTGCGCCTTTTCATCATAAATAAGCCGTGTGCGGGTAACTGGACATACAAGGATTGAAAGAAGTGCTGGATCTGTTGGCATGATGTATCTCAATTATTATTCCATATTGGTGCATTCTAAGGTAGATTGTGGTCAACAACAAGTAGGAATAATTTTATGGCAATCGTGATTTTTTCACTTGGTAGCAATATTGGTAATCGAGAGCTCAACCTTGAACAAGCATGTATGGGCTTGCAAGAATTTATGGCTGACTTTAAGGCATCACATGTAATTGAAACGGCGCCCTTGTATGTGACTGATCAACCTGTGTTTTTAAATCAGGTGGTTATGGGAAACACGAATCTTGCTCCCACTGAAATTGTTGTCTTGACAAAAGCTTTGCAGCAGCAAATTGGGCGCATCAAAACGTATCAAAATGGTCCGCGTGAAATTGATATTGATATACTCTATTATGATGATTTTATTATCAATACTGATGATCTTGTAATTCCCCATCCACGGATAGCAGAGCGCTTATTTGTGTTAGAACCTTTATGTGAGTTGGTGCCTGATTGGGTTTGTCCTGTAACGTATAAAAGTGTGCAGGTGATTTTGGATGAGTTGGTACAACGGGAAAGCATATAAATTCTTATGCTGCAAAGTCGGTGAGTGATGAATCAGCCTTATATGAATTCACCGAAAATTCTCAGAATTTTTTGAAAAAAAGACGTGATATTTTTGACACCTAGGTCTAATATCACGTCCTCATATTATTAATAAGTGTTTGTTTTAATATCAATATTCAAAACAAGTTCTTTTTAAAAATTTACACAATAAATAATAGGTGATCCTATTTTATAACGTGCCCTGTATCTTTATTTGCATTAAATCTAGAAAATATTGCTTCTTCAATTTCTTTATCCAAAGCATTAATAAGCTGTGTAATAAGTGCATGCATTATAGTCTTGTGTTCACCATCAGACATGTTTGAAGGTGCATATTTGTGAGTTGCAACTTTTGCTTCAGCATACGATAAAAGTGCACCGTTTTTATCAAGGAAATTTATCATAACATTAAGTTTCCCATCAAGCGCTTCTCCATTGCCTGCATCAGGAATTTTAGTTATGGATGCTTCTCTTACAGTGATTTGTGCTACTCCATCTTGACTAACAGGAAGCAATCTTACTTTTGCCCACTTTTCAATCCCTTGCACTAGTGTTTTAGAAAATAATTGGTCTGATTCTGCAGTTTTGGAATACGCATTGAAGTCCTGAACCACAGTAATAGAATGAGCATTAATTGGTATCTGTGATTTTTTTTCGTATTTTGAGTCAATATCCGACACTCTATCGCAAGCGGTTGCTAGTAAACTTAGTGTTAATAGTAGTAAATATGATTTGTTTTTCATCATTTAGTTCCTTTATGAATTTTGTATATTTTAAATATTTCTTCTAAAATATATATCTATATATTTTTATATTAATACTTTAATTACTATAAAAACGTTTGTAATTGGACTGTAGGCGCTATGGATATTTTTGTCAACGACTATAAAAATCGATAAAGCTATTTCAAGGTTGAGGATTGTTATAAGGTTAGGGATTGTTGTTCCTAAAAGAACGCTAAACTTTATATAGTTTTTATTAAAAATAAAATGAAAGTCTAAAATAAATTTACATAAGCAGAAAAAGACCAAGTGCGCCCAAAAAACAACACTCAAAATAAAAAGGCTATCTGCGGCGCGTATTTCATAGCGCTTAATGCACAATAAACTTATATATATAATATATAGAAATAAAAGGTATATTTATAATGAAGAAATCAATAATTACAGCAGCAATTATAACTGCAACTACATTTGTAGCAAACGCATCATCAAAATCATTTGATGGTGCTTATCTTGGTGCACAAGCTGGTTTTGTAAAAAGCCATACTAAAACGGCTATCACGCAAGAAACATATAAGGCTAACCTCGCAACTCGGTATGCGAATCCAGGTAGTGCACGAAATAATACAACTGGTTTCCTTTTTGGTACTTATTTTGGTTATGGTCGCACCTTTAATGGTAATTCAAATGGTGCTTTGTACTTCGGTGGTGAAGGATCACTTCTTGGTGATACTTTGAATCGCACGACAACTACTAATCTAACTGAAACGACAGGTACCAATACATTCAAAAACACAACTAAATTCAAACGTGGATTAGTTTTTGGATTTGCACCTCGGTTAGGTTACGTTTTTGGTGAAAATTTAGTTTATGTCAAGCCAGGCATTGAAATAAGCCGCGATAGAGTTGAAATCGATTCAACTGAAACGTCTAACAATGCACATATTGGAAGCCATAATAAAACTAAAATGAATGTTGTATTTGCACCAGCTTTTGGATACGAACGTGCACTGGGCAAAGTTCTTGTTCGTGCTGAATACACCTATAATCTTGGTAAAAAAGTTTCTGTTGTTCAATCTGATAGTACTTTAGGCGAATTGGGAACAGCTTCCTATCAAGACCATCGCTTTGTAATAGGTGCTGCTTACAAGTTCTAGTTTATAAGACTCCTAAATTCTACAGAAAAGAGGCCTGTGATTAATGCCACGGGCTTTTTTTGATTTTACAAAGTAGCCCTTCAATATTCTGCATTTTTAACACGAGATCTTTTTTCACAGTGTGAAGTTTTTGCGGCTTATTTTTTCTTGCTTCATCAATTTTTAAACTCTGCAACGTTAGCTTCACGAACACTGAATCGTTAAATATTCTAATGCAAAAAATATTTTAACAATAATCATCTTCATTCAAAAGAAAGAATAAAATGAATAATAGCAACCAAATTACAGATGCTAATCACAAAAAACTTTACGCACTTAGCATGCTTGCCTTGAGTTTTACATCTATACATGCGTATGCAGAACAGTCCCCTCAAAAGGGACTGCAGGCAAACAAAAACCAGGAATCAAATGACGCTATTTATGCGAAAGAAGAGAAAGAAAAGCTTGAAGAAGCAAAGAGTAAAGCAGGTGACGCAATAGACGCTGGCAAAGAAAAAACAAAAGAACTCTATAAAAACGGTAAAGAAAAAGCAGGAGATGCTTTAGAAAAGGGTACTGATATGATTAAAGAAGCAAAGAGTAAAGCAGGTGACGCAATAGACGCTGGCAAAGAAAAATCAAAAGAACTCTATAAAAACGGTAAAGAAAAAGCAGGAGATGCTTTAGAAAAGGGTACTGATATGATTAAAGAAGCAAAGAGTAAAGCGGGTGATGCAATAGACGCTGGCAAAGAAAAATCAAAAGAGCTCTATGAAAAGGGTAAAGAAAAAGCAGAAGATGCTTTAGAAAAGGATGCTCATATGGCTAAAGAAGCAAAGAGTAAAGCGGTTGATGCAATAGACGCAAGCAAAGAAAAATCAAAAGAGCTTTATGAAAAGGGTAAAGAAAAATCCAAGGGATTCTATGAAAGATGCAAAGAAAAAATTATAGATGCTTATAAAAGTATTAAAAACAAAATAATAGGTGCTCCCGTTCATACTATCACTAAGAACCCTGAATAAGCCGGATAGAAAAATATTTCAGAGATATGCAATGTCGCGGTTGTCATGCCCGGCATTGTTACTCAAAAGAAAATCAAGCAATATTTGCCATTTTAGGTATTTGACACAGTTCAGTGAACGGTCTCTCTTCAGGTGATGTTCGATAAGTGCGTAACATATAAAATGTAATTTTTTATTTTACATGCCGCCAAATACGACGCATGGTTGCATAAAATAAACCACTCATGAGCAGTAAATATAGAAATACCTTTACCCCTAATTGTTTGCGTGCTTCCATTTCAGGTTCAGCTGTCCATGCTAAAAAGGTAACAATATCTTTTGCCATTTGATCAACGCTTGCAACTGTACCGTCACTGTATGTAACTTGCCCATCACGAAGTGGCGGTGCCATTGAAATTTCATGGCCTGGGAAATAGGTGTTATAGTAGCGTCCGGCCTCAATCATTTTGTTAGTCGGTGGTTTTACATATCCTGTTAATAATGCATGTATATAGTCAGCGCCGCCAACACGTGCTTTTACAATCAACGATAAATCAGGTGGTAATGCGCCATTGTTTGCAGTGCGTGCGGCATTGTCATTAGGGAAGGGGCCTGCCATAGCGTCTTTTGGCAATGCTGGGCGATCAAACATCTTTCCTTCTGTATTAGGGCCATCCTGAATAAGATGTTCTGCTGCGAGAGCCTTAATGGCTGCTTCTGAAAAACCAAACGCATTTAGGTTGCGGTAAGAAACACGCTTAATTCCATGGCATGCGGCACAAACTTCTTTGTAAACTTGATAGCCGCGTTGTAGTTGGTCACGTTTGAACACGCCAAAAAGACTAGTAAAGGTCCAATCAACTTTTGGTAATGCTGACGCGTGATGTGCTTCGTTTGCGTAAGTATTATTGATAAAGATGTGGTTGCTAAAATAGGAAATTGTTAAAAGCAATGAGAAGATAATGCGTGTTTTCATAAAAATATAATAGTACATACGTTTTGTTGCGTTAGTAAAACTTTAGCAAATTTATAAGATAAATGCTTTTGAAAAATAGAGTTGTTGACATGTAGGGCGAGCGGACCCAGCAAAACACATTAATTTTAGGTAAACTTTGTATTCATAGTTGCAATCTATGAAGTAGGGTGCATAAAGTAGTGTATGTATGTCAATTGAGCGGTAAGAGTTTTTTAATTTGTGAAAATTAATTGTCCCCATTGCCAATGTGCTTATGATCTCGAGCCTGTCAAAATGCCTGCCCCTAAATATAATGCTACGCATGAGTCGTGGGGCTGGAAATTTGAATGTGCTGCGTGTGATCACCAATGGTGGTTGAAGCTTGTTAATGAAGATGATGTAGCAACCCGACGTACTGCTACATACGATGGCCACATTGATACTCGTTTTTATGATAATCGTTACCAGGATCTTGGTAAACGAAGTAAAAAAGGCGACTCTTTTACAGAAGAAATCAAGAATCTTCCAATCGTTGTGCCTAAGCTCCCTAAAGAACGTGTTGAGCGACTCGTGCCTCCACCATTACCAAGACATGGTGTCGAGGAGTACTTTAACCGTCAAAAAAATGAATCATCCTCATTATTTTGGATATCTGTTCTGGTTCTATCTCTTGTTTTGTCGGGTATTGTCTATATGTATCGCGATGTCTTTTATCAAAAGTGGCAAAACTTAAAACACCACCATTCTATGCAAATGTCTGCAATGTCTCTGCCGCTTAACGTTAAACATGTTCAGTGGGATAAGGCTACTATGCCTGATGGACGTATTAAAATAGCTGTCATTGGTGAAGTGCTGAACCAAAATAGTGTTGTTTCAAGGCTGAGGCCTCTTCACATATCTGCATGGGGACCTTGTGATTCTGCAAATAAGAAGTCACCTAGATGCTTAATTGGCGGATCATTATATGATTTTACAAAAGCAATAATTTTGCCTGAAGAACACTTGTCTTTCCAGATGTCTTGGGTTTTACCAAAAGAAAGCATTGTGACAGAGGTGGATGTGACCCTGCAATAAGATATTGTTTGTATAATAAAGTTGTGAAAATTGAGATGAAATTAAATTTTTACCTTTTTAACCTAAATTAGAGATCCCGTCGTATTCCATTAACCAAAAATATGTTATAGTTTCATTAAAGCGATTAGTTGGAGAAAAATTATGAGCAAAAAAAAATCAACAATTTATCCAGTCCTTCCTTTGCGCGACATAGTGGTTTTTCCACATATGATTGTTCCTTTATTTGTGGGCCGCTTAAAATCAGTAGCCGCACTTGAAAAGGTAATGCGTGGTGAAGATAAACAAATCTTATTGGTAACGCAAGAAAACCCATCTAAAGACGATCCTACTGCGGATGAACTTTATACCGTTGGGACACTTGGTAATATCATTCAGTTGTTAAAACTACCCGATGGCACAGTTAAGGTGTTAGTTGAAGGTGTTAGCCGCATGAATATATTGGCGCTTCATGATGGAGAGCAGTATATGAGCGCAACTGCTGAGCCGCTTATTGAATCTTTGAATTATACGCCTGAACTTGAAGCAATGCTGCGAACTGTTGTGAGTGAGTTTGAACAATATATTAAAATGAATCGGAAAATACCACCAGATGTGCTTGTGGGTATTCATCAAATTGATGATCCTGCGAAGCTTGCTGATACGATTGCGTCTTACTTTACACTTAAAATTAATGAAAAGCAGGAATTGTTAGAGACAGTTGATGTTAATGAGCGTCTTGAGAAAGTATTAAACTTTATCGAGGGCGAATCTACACTTATGGATGTCGAAAATAAGATACGCACTCGTGTTAAGAAGCAAATGGAAAAAACACAGCGTGAATATTACCTTAACGAGCAATTAAAGGCTATCAATAAAGAGCTAGGTGATGGTGAGGAAAGCCGTGATGAGCTTGCTGAGCTTGAAGATAAAATCAAAAAACTCAAGCTTCCTAAAGATGTACACGTGCGTGCAACCAGTGAATTAAAAAAGCTTAAAATGATGAATCATTCATCGGCAGAAGCAACAGTGGTTCGAAATTATCTCGATTGGATTGTATCAATTCCTTGGAAACAAAAAAGCAAAATCAGAAAAGACCTAATTCACGCTGAAAAGATACTTGATGATGATCATTTTGGCTTGGATAAAGTTAAAGAGCGCATACTTGAATATTTAGCAGTACAATCACGCGTTGGAAAAGTTAAAAGTCAAATTTTATGTTTAGTAGGGCCGCCTGGTGTTGGAAAAACATCTCTTGGTAAGTCTATGGCGAAGGCGACAGGACGTAATTTTGTGCGTATATCACTTGGTGGTGTTCGTGATGAATCAGAAATTCGTGGACATCGTAGAACATATGTAGGTTCAATGCCTGGTAAGATTATTCAAGGTATGAAAAAGGCCAAGGTATCAAACCCTCTCTTTTTATTGGATGAAATTGATAAACTTGGTAATGATTATCGCGGAGATCCTGCGTCTGCATTACTTGAGGTTTTAGATCCGGAACAGAACTCAGCCTTTAATGATCATTATCTTGAAGTGGATTATGATTTATCGGATGTTATGTTTGTAACAACAGCAAACTCACTTAATATGCCGCAACCGCTTCTTGATCGCATGGAAGTGATTCGTCTTTCTGGCTACACAGAAGATGAAAAGTTGCAGATTGCGAAACAGCATCTTGTGGAAAAGCAACAAACATTGCATGGATTGAAACCTGAAGAATTCTCGATTGATGATGCATCCCTCATTCAGCTTATTCGTCGTTATACACGCGAAGCTGGCGTGCGTAATTTAGAGCGTGAAATTGCTAAATTAGCGCGCAAATCTATTCGTGAAATTGTGAGAGATAAAGTAACTTCAGTCCATATTACACGTGATAATTTGGAAAAGTATGCATCTGTTCCAAGACATAGTTATGGCGAGATTGAAGAGACTGACCTTGTTGGTGTCACAACAGGCCTTGCATGGACAGAGGTTGGTGGTGAAATTTTGTCGATTGAATCTGTTATCGTTCCAGGTAAAGGGGCAATTCGTATCACAGGTAAGCTTGGTGATGTAATGCAAGAATCAACGCAAGCCGCGCTTAGTTATGTGAGGTCACGCGCACATCTATTTGGTTTGCATGCTTCTGTTTTTGAAAAGAAAGATATTCATATTCATGTGCCAGAAGGTGGAACACCTAAAGATGGACCATCAGCAGGTATAACCATGTGTACGTCTATTGTTTCTGCGTTTACAGGAATTCCTGTTCGTAGAGATGTGGCTATGACAGGTGAAGTTACACTTCGGGGGCGTGTTCTGCCGATTGGTGGACTTAAGGAAAAATTATTGGCTGCACATCGTGGTGGAATTAAAACAGTTATTATTCCTTATGAAAATAAACGTGATTTGCCAGAGATTCCAGACAATATCAAAGGTGATTTAACGATCATTCCAGTAAAAACAGTTGATGAGGTGTTGAATATTGCGCTTGCGCGTCATCCTGTAGCCATTTCAATAAGTGAATCGGATGATTTAGAAAGCCGTTTAGCAAAAATCAATATGGCGCGACCTATTAATGTTGAGGAGTCTCGTACATTGATGTAGAAATGGAGTGAAATCTTTGTATGCCTAAAAACTGAATGGTATGCAAAGTTGTAACCACTGCAAATCGAAAACAATGATAAAAAAGACCCTCATTATTGCTAACGAGGGTCTTTGTTTTTAGAAGAGCGAGCTCCTCTTAGTCGGTTTCCCGATACAATTGCTTAATAACCTTCACGGTCCACACACTTGCGCATTAATTTACGATAGCGACGGTCAGCCTCTGGCTGTTCCCGTAAACGCTTTTCATTTTTCTTCTTCTTCGAGGAAAAAGCCTTCTTTCTCTGCCATAAGGCTGAATTTGTTGTGGATAAATCTGGTTAGCGATTGGCCGCATTTTTCATGAAGGAATTCTTCTACATTAAAATTCTTATATACGAGTGCTAACCATACAATTTCTTGGGTAGGTTTAACATTCTTCTCCTTATATAAAAATTCTATAATTTTAGTGCATCCTTTAGATGCAGCGAAATGCATCAATGTTTTGTTGGCAGATAGATTCTTATGAGTGTTTATATAGTTACCATACAGATCCAGACCACTATAATTCAAATTAATACCAGGAATAGGGGAACTACAGTCAAAATTTAACCCATTAGGGATTTCTGATAGCACCTGCTTAAGCGAATCCAAATTGCTTTTTTCAACAGCCTTTCTTGCTTTTTGGTAATAGGGGGCAAGTGTCTCGTCGTGAGTTTTAGGTCCATAACACTCAATATAATTAATTGACTCTAAATCATTATTATCTTGAGCAGCTTGTTCTTGGTTTTTTTTATTTCTTCTAGAGCTTTATTAGCTCTTTCTGCCCTAATTGTTTGATTTTCATCCTGAATACTTAGCGTTATAGCCTTCTTTAATTGTTCCTCATCTTCATCATTTTTATACTGCTGCGCACAAAAACTATTTCCACTAATAAATATAGTTATTAAAAATAATGCTATTTTTTTCATAATATATCTCTTTTAAATTTGTTTATCTATATATTATGATATAATGGATAAATAATGAATTTTCAAGAGATAAATTAAATAAATATTGAGTCAGTTGTATTTTTGGTGATAGCGAATGCAAAAGCTTGGTCTCTTTGCAAATTCAACTGCAAACGTTCAAAGTGTGAGAAAATTAACTAAAGATTGATAATATTTTACAAAAGTATAATCATTGAAACTTGCATGTTGATAAAAAAGACCCCCGTTATTACTAACGAGGGTCTTTGCTTTTGAAAGAGTGAACTCTTCCTAGTCGGTTTCCCGATACAATTGCTTAATAACCTTCACGGTCCATACGCTTGCGCATTAATTTACGATAGCGACGGCCAGCCTCTGACTGTTCGCGTAAACGCTTTTCAGATGGCTTTTCGAAGTGACGACGTAATTTCATTTCACGATATACGCCTTCACGTTGCATCTTCTTTTTTAATGCACGTAGGGCTTGGTCAACGTTATTGTCACGAACTTGTACTTCCACGGAAAATCGACCTCCTTTCTAATGTAAATACATAACTTAAAAAACAATCATAGCAGGTTTTTGCCTATTGATTCAATCTGTATTTTTATAAATGGATAAAATTAAGGCGCATGATGATAAAAAAATACTCGGGACAGCCCCGAGTATAATAATTATTTCATAGATTTAATTAGTTATATAGTTCGTCTGCGGTTTGTGGTGGAACCGCGCCAAGAGGTATTTTAATTTTTGCGTCGTTATTTGATGTTTCAGTCTGGCTTGATGCAGCTCGTACCTCCTGATTGGGAGCTCGAATTTGCATAATGGGAGCAGCATCGCTTTGTGATGGATCACGTAATACGTACCCGCGACCCCAGACTGTTTCAATGCAATTGTCATCGCCAAGGGCTTCGGTTATTTTTCTGCGTAATTTACAAATAAATACGTCGATTATTTTGAGTTCTGGTTCGTCCATCCCGCCATAAAGATGATTTAAGAACATCTCTTTTGTGAGTGTAGTGCCTTTTCGGAGCGATAACAGTTCTAAAATTGCATATTCCTTGCCAGTGAGATTTATTGTATTTCCATCAACACTTGCTGTTCTGTTTTGAAGATTCACAACCATGCGACCTGTTTTAATCATAGAGTCACCATGACCACGTGAACGGCGCACAATTGCATGCATGCGTGCTAATAACTCAATACGATTAAAAGGTTTGGTGAGATAATCATCAGCGCCAAAGCCAAGCCCTTTAACTTTATCATCTATTTCACTTAATCCTGATAGAACAAGTACGGGGGTTTTGATTTGTGCGGCACGCAATCTACGTAACACTTCAAAGCCATCCATATCCGGTAATATTAAGTCTAATACAATTATGTCATATTCATATAACTTGCCAATTTCCAGGCCATCTTCACCTAAATCAGTTGTGTCTACAACAAAGCCTTCGCTAGTAAGCATGTTTTCAATGCTTTTTGCGGTAGTTGAATCGTCTTCAATTAATAAAATACGCACTATTTACTCCCCGAGAGTTTTTCGCTTATTAAAATGTTAACAAATTTTTTAAGAAAATTCGAATTAAATATTTTTTTATTTTAATTGAAATTTTAACAGTTTGTTTACTATTAAATGTGGATTAATCTTTTGCTTATGTTTTTGTAAAATTATTCTAATTAGAATGGCTGGGTGAATGAAGTAATTCTAAGTTTCATTTGTTAATAAGTGTCATTGAGTGAAGAATGTAAAGGGTTTTAAATATATTTTTATATTTTGTTAACTTTCTGTTGTTATTCTGTAACCTGGAAGGAATTATATTCAATTGTTATGGTAAAGCGGAAAGTAACTTTATTGACGTTGTTTTTGTCACACCTGCTTCTAGCGAGCAACGTGAACGCCACGAGTATACAAGGTGTGGCAGTCAATCCATCATCGCAAACAACCCCAATATCTTCAGAGGTAACAACACTATCTGGTGGAATTACTCAATCAATAGGACAATCGACAGACGCAAATTCTCCAGTGACTTCGCAGACCCAAGATATTGCAGAACTTAAGCGCCGTGCAGATGAATCCGATCAGAAAATAGTTAGGCTAGCGGTAGCGACTCAAGATTTGAAAGACACTTCAGACCAACTTAAGGTTAATATTTCTCAAATCTCAAATCAACAAAATGTTGTGTCACAAACAACGGGTGCGACACAAATAACTACAAGTGCGAATAATGTGGTGAGCGGCATAACACAATCTGCTGGTGCAACTGGTATGGCGGGGATTTTAGGTATTAGCCCAACAACAACGCAAGCAGGAATAAATAATGGAGCGAATACGAGTGCTTCTCCATCAAATAATACGTTAAGTGTCGCAAGTATTTTAGGGATACCAAATGCAAATTCTGCGACATCTACGCAAGGTGTAAGTGCAGCTGTAAATGGTGCTGTAACACAGGCAGCAGGTTCTCCAGCGTTGGTAGCGGGAATAACTTCACCCAATATTATACCTGCTACGGTTGTGCAGCCTCCTTCTGTAGATGCAGTTAATACAACACCGCAAAGAAATACTGTGTATCCACCACCTGGAGATTACCCACCATCGCCACCTGGTTATCCTCCACCTGGCTACTATCCGCCACCACCTAATTATTATCCGCCAACTGCTTATTATCATCAAGCAGGCTCGGGTGTGATGCAATCTATTCCAGATTCTAAGCAAAGTAATGTCACTCAAACACAGTCAGCCACACAGCCTGGCGCGATGCAACCAAATTTACCGCAGGGGGGTGGCTCCCCTGGTTATAATCCTCCTGTGCCTGGTTATTATCCATATATGGCTCAGCAACAAGGTATTCCAGCGCAAAATTATCCAAGTTATCCTCCGCCTGGTTATTATCCATGCCAACCTGGTTATCCACCACCTGGTTCAGTGCCACCTGTTTATCAAGGAACTCAAATATCTCCGGGAATAGCTGATGCTTCAAATGCTACTGCACCATCAACTTCAGCTGGTGCAACTACAATGCCTGTTTCTGCTGGTGCAACTACAGCACCTACTGCTTTAGCAGTTCCTGCACCTGTAGTTAGTCAAATTGCAGATATTTTAAGTAGTAAGCTGTTTGGTAGTGGATCAGCGACCTCCAGTAGTTCTGCGGTAGTGGCTGCTCCAGCGGTCACTCCAGAACAGGCTGCATATGCTGCTGCACAAGGAGCACCTGGAGTTGGATTGCCTGGAGCACCTAGAGTTGGATTGCCTGGAGCACCTGGAGTTGGATTGCCTGGAGCACCTGGGGTTGGATTGCCTGGAGCACCTGGCGCTGGATTGCCTGGAGCACCTGGAGTTGGATTGCCTGGAGCACCTGGCGCTGGATTGCCTGGAACACCTGGGGTTGGATTGCCTGGGGCTCCACTACCCAGTCAGGCAGTTAGTGGGCAACAGGCAATAGTGAAACCACCAGTTATTACGTTGCAAGAAAGTTTGAGACAACGAGAGATTCTAAAACAACAACCGGCTTCTGCTCAGAACCCAGGTTCAAACATACAAGCACCTCCTAATGTGAATGGAACAAATACAGGGGCTGAACAAACAGCTGTACAATCAGCACCGACGACTGTTACAACTTCTGCTGCAATGACAACTCCTTCGGCGGCGTCAGTTGCATCTAATATTATTGGGCAGTTTTTTAATTAATATTGCATAACATTTTAACCATTTTTTAACATTTATATCCTTATTCTAAAAATATGATAATAATAAATTGTATTTATTGAGGTAAAGTTAATGAAGGTAAATAATTTTTCAATTTTGGCGGTCAGCATTTCTGTCTTTGCTTTGTGTGTAAATAATGCTTATTGTGCTGTGGCTACAACCACAACTCCGTTTCCACCAATTGTTTTTACTGCATCTCCACCATTAGTGGATCAAGCTGCTGCTAAAGCTGCTGCTGATGCTGCTGCTAAAGCTGCTGCTGATGCTGCACAACAAGCTGCTGCTGATGCTGCACAACAAGCTGCTGCTCAGTCTGCAGCTAATATTTCTCCACCTGCCGTTCCCCAACCTGTCGTTGATCCAAATGCAGCTACTGCCGCCGCACAAGCCGCCACTGATGCTGCTGCGAAGGCTGCTGCTGATGCTGCTGCACAACAAGCTGCTGCTGATGCCATAAAAGTCGCTGCACAAAAAGCAGAAGCTGATGCAACTGCTGCTGTTGCTTCGGCACAGGCAGCATTAGCAGGTATGAATGCAGATGCTAAAACAGTAAGTATATTAAAAGACGGTGCAAATACGGCTGTAAATCAAGCGTTGGCAAAAGTACAGTCTGACGCAGCAACGACCGTTGCTAAGAAAGTTACGGATGCTGCTGCAATAATTCAAAGCGCGCTTAGTACTATTAACGCATCAGCACAAGCAGCACTAGGCGATCCTGTTGTGGCAAAAGCTGTCGCAGATGTAACGCAAGCCAAAGCAACTGCTGATGGAATAGTTGCCGCAGTAAATACTGATGTAGCAGCTGCTCTTTCCATTATTCCAACAAAGCCTGCTTAATTAAATAAGGTAATATTTTAATATAAATGAGATTGTTCTTGTATGAATGATCTCGTTTTTTATTGTGTGTTTGTCGAAATACACTGAATGAATCTACTTTGTTAGATTTTAAAGGCAAAAACTCTGCAAAAAATGATATTTAAGAATCTTGTGTGGCGTTGGTTTTGCGATCATTTCAATTATATTACATCAAATAATCATCTAGAAAAATCATGCAAAATAATCTCAAATGGGTATAATGAAGTAAAAATATGGGATAAGATTTTCTTTATGACATTCGCTTCAATTGCTGTCGAACAACTTACACGTGATCAGGCTGTGGTTGAACTCTTGCGTCTTGCTAAAGAACTAGCACATCATGATCATTGTTATTATCATCTTGCTACACCTGAAATTAGCGACTCAATGTATGATGCGCTTTATCAGCGAAATTTGGCTATTGAACGCCGTTTTCCTGATTTACGTCGTATTGATAGTCCTACGCACCGTGTTGGTGCGACTCCATCCCCGGAGTTTGAAAAAGTAAAGCACCGTAAACCGATGCTTTCTTTGGATAATGCATTTTCCATGGAAGATGTGTATGATTTTATGGCACGCGTCCGTCGTTTTTTGAAGCTTTCGGATGATACAAAAATTCCGTGCATGGCAGAGCCAAAAATTGATGGACTGTCAGCAACGCTTCATTATCAAAAAGGTCAGTTTATATTGGGTGCAACACGTGGTGACGGACAAGAAGGTGAAAATATAACGCAAAACCTTAGAACGATTCATGATATCCCTTTGGTCTTGCAGGGTGATAGTATCCCTGAAAACCTTGAAGTTCGTGGTGAAGTCTATATGAGTAAACCTGATTTTGATGCTTTAAATCAATCACGTATTGCAGCTGGAGAAGCAACATTTGCGAATCCACGCAATGCTGCTGCTGGTTCGCTTAGATTATTAGATTCAAGTATTACAGCAAAAAGGCCGCTTCGCTTTTTTGCATATGGATATGAATCACTTTCAAATCAAATGGATCAAACGCAGGCTGATATTTTAGTATCACTCAACCGCTTAGGTTTTAGGGTTAGCCCGCTTGTTGCGCTTTGTCCAGATGTGGATACGATGCTCGAGCATTATTGTTTTATTGAAGGCAAACGCACTGATTTGCCATATGAAATTGATGGTGTTGTTTACAAAGTGAACGATTTAGCGTTGCAAGCACGTTTGGGAACCGTTGGAAGATCGCCGAGGCACTCAATTGCCTATAAATTCTCAGCGGAGCAAGCAGAGACAATTGTTGATTTAATTGATATTCAGGTTGGTAGAACGGGCGTTTTAACGCCTGTCGCACATTTACGTCCAGTTCTTGTTGGCGGCGTTACGGTAAGTCGCGCAACGCTTCATAATGATGACGAGATTCGCCGCAAAGATGTGCGTGTTAGTGATACTGTAATTGTGCAGCGAGCAGGTGATGTTATTCCTCAGGTTGTTGGTGTTGTGAAAATAAAGCGCTTAGCTGATTCTATACCTTTTATCTTTCCAAATGTATGTCCCGTTTGTGAATCGTCTGTCGTACAATCAAAAGGGCAGGTGGCTAAAAAATGTAGTGGTGGATTTAGCTGCATGGCGCAAGCAGTAGAGCGTCTCAGGCATTTTGTGAGCCGCGATGCGTTTGATATTGATGGGCTTGGCGAACGTCACTTACAAAACTTTTTTGAATGGGAAATTGTTAGAACACCGCCAGATTTGTTCACCCTTGAATCGCGTAATCTCACAATTAATCTTGAGGCACGTGAAGGATGGGGGGCGAAGGCAGTGAAAAACCTGTTTGATGCACTAAAAAAACGTCGCAAAATTGGTCTTGATCGTTTTATTTTTAGTCTCGGTATACCGCAAATCGGGCAGGTTACAGCACGCACATTAGCCATACGTTTAAAAACGATAAGCGCTTTGTTAGCTGCTTCTATTGAAGATTTATGTACACTTGACGGAATTGGCGAAAATATGGCTGAGGAAATTGTTCAGTTCTTTTCAGCAGCTGATAATCGAGCTATTATTGATGAGCTGATGCGTTACGTCACAGTAGAGTCAGTTGTCGAATTGGGTGCGGTTAATTCAATATTTTCGGGTAAAACGGTTGTGTTTACAGGATCACTTGAAAAATTGAGCCGTGCAGAGGCAAAGGCACAAGCAGAACGTTTGGGTGCGCATGTAGCAGGCTCAGTTTCAAAGAAAACAGACTTTGTGGTTGTAGGGGCTGATGCAGGCAAAAAGTTGACACAAGCGAAAGAGTTGGGGCTAAACATTTTGACGGAAGATGAATGGATTTCGATGGCGCTCGTTCGTTGATGCAAAGCTTGAGGTGGTTATCCTCAGGCTTTGAGCCAGAGATTCATTTTAATTCCTGTGAATTCTACTTCATCCGCTCAGCTATAATTGCACGGCGTGCAAGCATATCTGCTTTTTCATTTAAAGGATGACCATCATGCCCCTTAACCCATTCCCAAGAAATTTTCTTTTTTTGTGCACATGAATCAAGCTCTTCCCAAAGATCTTTGTTCTTTACGGGTTCATTTTTTGAATTCATCCAGCCGCGTTTTTTCCAACCAATGATCCATGAAGTAATTCCATTTTTTACGTACTGGCTATCTGTGTATAAAGTCGCTGAAAAGTCTGTGGGTAATGCCTTGATTGCCTCAATTGCGGCCTGCAATTCCATACGGTTATTTGTTGTAGCTGGATTTCCACCAGCGATCGTTGTTTCTTTCTCATCTTTAGAAAATACTGCGCCCCAGCCACCTGGGCCTGGATTTCCGCTACATGCACCGTCAACATAAATATCAATATTTTTTGTAGACAGAGATTCGAAGAATTGAGCAAAGCGTACATCAGACATTATTTTCATTTTCCATTAGTATTAGGCATTAAAACAGAGAATCAGGCACGAGTTTTTCATCATTAAGACGAATGGTTTCGGGATTTAATTCAACCTCCGTTATGTTACCTTGTGGATCTAAAATTTTCCACCGTAAAAGACGACAATTGTTTTCTAATGTAAAATTAAGTGTGAGAGTGCCACCATTCTCATCATCGTTGTGCGCTAAAATCACCTGCACATCATTATCAACCTGGCGTGAATCAATCAGCTTAACATCCTTTTCAAAATCAAGCTGCGGTTTTAAAATCAAACTTGCGGGTGTCATTGAAACAGGATATGCGCCAACAGCACCGTCAGTTAAATCAATGAGCAGCACTTCAGATTTTTTGATCAAGAGTTGTTGTTTGTAATCAGCTTGGTAATCAACACGAAGTTTTGCTTGGTTACCTTTTCCTTTCTTAAGATAAAGTTTTCCATTTATATGTTTGCCATCAGGGTTAGTTTGTTTGATATCGGCTACAATAATGTGAATTGAATTCCAATACAGCGTGATCTTTGTTAATGCCTCAGGAGTTACTTTTTTGTATGTTATTTCTGGAACCGTAATGGACGCAGGTTTAATTGCATTGCATTGTACAATCACTAAGCATAAAAAAATGAATGGTTTCATAAATAACATTTATTTTTGCTTCTGGCTAAAGATTGAAGCAATTTTTTGACCAATACGCTTTATAAATCCAGCGCGTTCTATATCTGCTTCTGCAATGAGATCAAAAATAATTGGTTCTTTAAATGCTGGGCACGTGACAGTAATTTTGCCGAGTGTCATGCCGCTTGTAACAGGTGCTTCAATTGATTCAGTAAGTTCGACTGTTGTTTTAACTTCATTTTCAAAAGTTCTTGGAATGGTTATAAGAAAGGCACTGCGTGCAACAGCATTTACATGATCAGCTGTTCCGTATGTAACTGGAATCTTTCCCAGAACTTGCTGAGCTGTTGCTATTGTTTTATTTGTGAATGTACGAAGACCCCATGTGATAAGTTTTGTAGCCTCATTAGCACGTGCCTGCATACTTTTGAGGCCATTAATCACCAGAATAACGCGTCTGCCATCTTGCAGGCTGGAGGCAACCATTCCGTATCCTGCAATTTGTGAGCTGCCTGTCTTAATGCCATCGCAACCAATATTTTTGTAGAGTAGGGGATTTCTGTTACCTTGTTTTATGTTTCCGTATGAAAATTCTTTTTCACTGTACATAGGGTAGTAATCTGGTTGATCTTTGATTGCATGCGTTGAAATAATAGCAAGGTCTTTTGCTGTTGTTTGGTGTTCAGGTAAAGGAAGCCCACTTGCATTCACAAAATTTGTTTGCTTGGCTCCCATCTCACGTGCACGACGCGTCATTTCGCTGGCAAAAGCTGCTTCGCTTCCAGAAATATTTTCGGCAAGCGTTACGCTTGCATCATTCCCTGATTGAATAATAAGGCCTTTAAGCAGATCCTCAACTTTTACCTGATCATTAATGTTTAAAAACATGGATGATCCTTCAAGTCGCCAGCCATTTTTACTTACTGTAAAAACTGAATCCTTTTTGATAACACCTGTCTTGATTTTATCAATAACAAGATAAGCCGTCATAATTTTGGTCATAGATGATGGATGTATGGGTGTTTCTGCGTTTTTTTCAAGTAAAACTACGCCTGTATCGTAATCAATCATATACGTTTCACGTGCAAGGACATCTATATCAAGCGGCAAACCAACAAATGGCGTTGTGGCTGGGACTGCTGATTCATAAGATTTTGCATTGGCATTTTCCTTATTATTTTTCGCTGTCTCTGCATTTGCAATAGGCTTTGCGTTTTTTTTAGCGGCTGCAGTGTCACTTAACGATAATGACAGCAGAAAACTTAATAAAATAGGTGCGAAGTAAGCTTTTAGAAACATGTATGTGATACCCTTTTGGCAGTGATATAGTGAAATGAATATACTAAAAAAACACCCATCATTGATAAAAGTCAAGGGAAAGATTTATTTCTTTTGAAGTAGATTGCAAACCACAACAATGGTGCTAAAATATCAAAAACTAATCAAGATTATTTAACTTTTTTGAGGTAACGAAAAATGATGAAAACTGAAAACATTAAACCTATACATATTCTTTTTTTAGGCTTGGCCATAAGCATAGGCCCTGGTTTGGGGGGATTTTTCATAGGAAAAGCCATTGATCGCTTTAAAACAGGTAGCAAATCTGTATCTGTTCGAGGATTAGCTGAACGTGTCGTTGACTCAGATAAAAGTCAGATTTTTATTACTATTCACGAAAAAACAGATGACATTGCTTCGACGGCGAAAAAAGTTCAAGAAGAAGCTCTTGATGTTAAAAAGATGCTTATAAGTTCTGGATTTAAAATGGAAGAGATAAAAGATAATGTTGATATTGAAGAGGAAAGATTGCCGTATTCAGATAGTGAAAAAACTTTTTACAAAAAATATAGCTATAAATTGACATTGTCGATTGATCTTTATGATAAATTAGCAATTAAAAGATTTCAGGAAGATTTGCTAAAAATTAATACGACAGGCAAAATGCTGAATGTAAAACCATCGGTAAAGCATGAGTTTACGAAGCTTGAAGAAATTCGTGCACCGATGCTTGCTGAAGCTACAAAAAGCGCACGGGCAATGGCAGATCAATTTGCCAATGATTCTGGTACACGTGTAGGGGGCATTCAAAATGCAGCTCAAGGAACTTTTTCAATAATCGGAGAGAAAGATAGTTCAAAGTCAGAACATTATAATCATGATACACCTGGTAGTTTTAAAAAGCGTGTTCGCGTTGTGAGTAATATTACCTTTCGATTGGATTAAGAGTGTATCTTTTTCAACTATTTAGGTGTTTTGGTGACATGCGTGTGGTGTGTTAGGAAATTATTTTTAATTTATGACACATTTAGGCTAGACATTCTCCTCATAACTTGCTAAAAAATAATGGTGATGCCGATTTAGCTCAGCTGGTAGAGCAACTGATTTGTAATCAGTAGGTCGTGGGTTCGACTCCTACAATCGGCACCATTTAAACTGCGGATTTTTTAAGGATTCAACGTTTTCTCGAAAAGGTCAGTACTTTTATGGTGCTGTTTTTTTTTGAGTTATAACTTCTTAGAAAGCACCTCACACCAGTTTATTAACGTTAATAATTTTTATATTAAAATAAGAAGTATCATTCTCCTTCAGTTTGAGAATAATTACGCGGCCGTGGCGAAATTGGTAGACGCGCAGCGTTGAGGTCGCTGTGAAGCAATTCATGGAAGTTCGAGTCTTCTCGGCCGCACCAATTTAAATTACCCCCTTATGAGCTTCTCTTCTAAAGACTTCTTTTCCTTCTTGCACTTTTCAAAAAATATCATTAACAGGCATACAAGAGCCCCAATATATTTAATAAAAAAATATGGGTGATACAGAAGAGCTGGATGAAAAGTTGATGACCTTGATCACTGTCTTAGCTGTCAATTCGAGTATTTTGTGCTGTCTCAAAAGTTAGAAAAATAAGTTGAACTGAACCAATTACTCATAAAACAGGTTAATTGGTTCCGTTTCATCTGAGAAAGATGAATAAAGTTCTTCACTTATTTAGCTTTTTAAACGCATTGCTCGTTAGTAACAGCTTCTTGTGCTTTTTCTTTAGCTTTCCTCTTAGCCTGACTCTCTACATGCCATGTTGCTGCAATGCGTTTGCGTCTCTCCTTAAGTGCTTGGCGCTTAAATGCTTGTTCCTGAGTGCCAGCTTCGTTTTCCTTCTTTCGTTCTCCTGCATGTTCTTTCTGTTGCTCTTCTACAATCCCAAACTCACTTCCATTAAGATCATAGCGTTTGCCATTCTCCTGTAATGATTTTTGATACTGCGGTTTGCTGGTATACATCCGAATTGCATCACGAATGGCTGTTTTAGAAGGAATTTCTAACCTAGTTTCTGCTTCTGAAATTGCACTTATTCCTGTTGCATGTGCACTCTTATGTGCGTCAATCCAATCTGAAATGTCATGGGTTGTGCCAATTTTCATTGGAAGGCAATCTTGTTCTTTAAACAGGTTGGGAAAGACATCGTGCAACCAAAGGAGTGCCGCATTTACGCGTTCGCTTTTAGTTAACAGGATGTGTTTTTCTTCACCACTTAGTTTGACTCGTGGTGCTCGCGTAGGTTTTGATGCTTCATTTCTTTGGTGTTGATGAAATGGATTTTCTTGATCATTTTTAGAGAAAGTGCTTTGTACTTCTTCCTTGCGATCAGCTGTTTTGGAAAAAATACGCTTTGGTGTTTTTGATACATATTTCTTTGTTTTTTTCTTGATGTTGGGTTCCATTTTTCATTCTTCCTTATGGTATTTGTATTCAGCAATGCTAAATGATCATATTTTTCTTAATTGTTAAAGGTATGTTTTATTCACGGTGTTCTTGTCTACTTTTATGCTTAATAGTTTTGATTGCATTGCGCATCTTCATGAATTGGACACTTATTTCAAAGTTCCTGTTTATTGAAATTTGATGTTGACTCATTAACTAGACGCACAAGGCCTAATAGAACTATTCCATTATAATGGTAACTGAGTTTAGTTGTAGGTCATTACGTAGCTTGATGTCAAATAAACCCACTCTCTTAGGGTATTGCACTCCATTTTAGAGCAGGTGGTGAGTTTTGTATCCATATAGATTTGCATGCTTTATTGAAGGAGTACCCGTCACATTTACAGATTTACCCGAAGATGTAAAAATAAAATGTATTAATGTTTCTTTTTAGTTTATATAAAAGGTATAAGGTGAAATTTCGGTGAATGTAGCATGCAAATAAATTTTGATAATACGTATGGAAATTTACCTAAAAATTTTTATACACAAATAAAACCTACTCCTGTTGTAAATCCGCACCTTATATTATTTAATTGGCCGCTAGCATGTGACCTTGGATTAAATGTGGAAAGAGAAGAGCTCCAAAAGATCGCAGATGTATTTTCGGGTAACTTAGTCCTGGAAAGTTCTAACCCACTAGCTCTTGTTTATGCAGGGCATCAATTTGGTTATTTTGTTCCTCAGCTGGGGGATGGCCGTGCTGTCTTGCTGGGAGAAGTCGTGAACACGAGTGGGGCACGTTATGATATTCAACTAAAAGGTTCTGGAAAGACGTCTTATTCCCGGGGCGGTGATGGTCGGGCTACACTTGGGCCTATGCTGAGAGAATACATAGTCAGCGAGGCTATGCATGGCTTGGGAATAAAAACTACTCGTTCTTTGGCACTTGTCACGACAGGTGAGCCTGTTTTTAGAGACACCATTCTTCCCGGAGCGATTTTAACACGCGTGGCATCAAGCCATATTCGTGTGGGCACGTTTGAATATTTTGCAGCACAGAAAGATTTTGAATCACTCAAAATATTAGCTGACTATGCGATCAATCGGCATGCCCCGCATGCAAAAGATTCTAAAAATCCCTACTTCTCATTTTTAGAATTTGTATTGGATATGCAAACATCACTGATTGTTGATTGGATGAGGGTTGGCTTTATTCATGGGGTGATGAATACCGATAATACAGCCATTTCCGGAGAAACGATAGACTATGGCCCTTGTGCATTTTTAGATGAATACGTGCCAGATAAAGTTTTTAGCGCAATTGATAGTTATGGCAGGTACGCGTTTAATAAACAGTTTAGCATCGGCCTGTGGAATTTTATTAAACTTTCAGAAACGCTTGCATTTCTGCTGTCTACTGAGCTGAAAGCATCTGCAGCAATTATTAAGGAGTTAGAGCGCCTCTTTATAGAAAAGTTTCATGAAAAATATTTAGAAATGATGGCTCATAAAATAGGAATTTTCATTCCTGATGAAAAAGATGGCCAGCTTATCCAAGATTTATTAAACATCATGGAAGAAAATTATCTCGATTATACATTAACGTTTAGGCACCTTATTCAAAACACTGGTCAAAGTTCATGGGCACTCCTTAAGGACTTTGCTGTTCCTCGCGGTTTTCAGCAATGGATTGAAGTTTGGAAAGTACGGTTGGTAAGCCAGGGGGTAACACATGACGAAGTGGTGGCACTCATGGCTGCACAAAATCCTATCCTTATTCCACGAAATCATAGAATTGAGGAGGCAATTGATTTTGCAGTTGAACATAATGATTTTTCAAAAGCGAATAGATTGATTAAGGCTTTCTCCGATCCATATAAAAACAATGAAGAATTTATAGATCTTGGGCAACCACCAACTTCTCAGCAGCGAGTTTATCAAACATTTTGTGGCACTTAATAAAATCACACAAAGATAGGCACATTTTAAATGCCTCTTTTGATTTATTCTCTCATGAATCTATGTATCACGTACTTTTTATTCTATAGCCATATAGGGGAAAACTATGCTAGAAAGTACTATGTATATAAGATAAGAGGCAGTCTTGGTGTCCTTTCCACACATTAAAATAAATAATAATTTCATACTTGGATTAATGATTGCTAGTTTTTTAACAGCGTGTTCCGATAAAGATGAAGCTTATGTTGATCTTCCTGTTGAAGATTTGTATAGCCGTGCCCAAGTACGCCTTACTGAACGTAGCTACACAAAGGCCGCTAAAGCATTCGCAGAAGTAGAACGTCAGCATCCTTATTCAAATTGGGCGTTGAAAGCGCAAATTATGTCTGCATATTGCTATTACGAAGCAAAGAAATATGATGAAGCAATCGATGCATTTCAAATTTTTATCCAGCTACACCCTGGGCATGCGGACGTGGCTTATGCGCATTACATGATTGGTCTTTGTTTTTATGAACAAATCCCTATTCTTGAGCGGGACCAACAACCATCTGAAAAAGCAATGAATGCTTTTAACGAAGTGCTTAATCGATTCCCAACCTCGATTTATGCAAAAGATGCTCGGTTTAAAATTGATTTGATCAAAGACCATACAGCGGCTAAAGAAATGGACGTTGGTCGTTATTATCTAACGAATGGTTCATATGTAGCAGCGATTAATCGTTTTAAAACGGTTGTTGAAAGTTACCAAACAACAGCTCAAGCAGAAGAGGCTTTGTTCAGACTCGTTGAATGTTATCTTGCTGTTGGCGTAAAAGATCAAGCTATAGCAACAGCTGCCGTGTTAGGGCATAATTATCCAAATGGACAATGGTATAACAGTGCTCATGCTTTGTTAAATCCAGTTGTGTCTACCGATTCAGCTGCAGGTACGTTACCTAAATCAACTGCATAAAGGATATGCGATGCTAACAGGGCTTTCGATCAATAATATAATTTTGATTGATCAGTTACACTTAGATCCATTACCTGGTTTCACGAGTCTTACAGGTGAAACCGGTGCTGGTAAATCTATTTTGTTGGATGCTTTAAGTCTTGCATTAGGGCATAAAGCTGATCCTGATACGATTCGTATTAATTCTGAACAAGCCAGCGTTGTGGCCACGTTTTCGTTGCAAAATTTTCAAGTAGGTCACCCACTTTTCCAATTGCTCAATGAACACGATATTTCCTTTGATGATGAACTTTTGTTGCGACGTACATTACACCGCACGCAAAAGGGTAAAGCATTTTTAAATGATCAACCTGTGAGTGTTGCTTTGCTTAAACAGGTTGGTGATCAGTTATTGCATGTGCACGGGCAGCATGATCATTTATTGAATGAGGCGTTGCACAAGGCTTTGTTAGATGATTTTGCAAAGACCACATTTACCGATTTCAATGATTCACTTAATGCTACTACAGGCGCTTATATGGATTGGCTAGCTGCCCACAAGGCGTTAAGCGAGTTTGAACAAACGCTTGAAAGACTGCGTGATCAAGAAGTGTTTTACACAGAAGTTCGCGCTGACTTAAGTGCACTTAAGCTGACATATGGGGAAGAAGATCGGTTGATCGAACAACGGCTTGGTCTCCAGCAACTTGGTAAAGTTATTTTAACTGTTGAACAAACGTTGAAAAGTCTTGAAACACCGACGTCGTGGGTAACGACGTTGTATGGTTTTCAGAAAAATCTTGAACGATGCGATGCTGATTCAATTCAGCCACTTAAAAATGCTGTACAAGCGCTTGAACGGGCAGGGATTGAAATTACCGAAGCTCAAAGCGAACTTAAATCACTCTTTGATGCGGATAGAACGGCTGTACGCGATCTTGAATTGATTGATGAGCAGTTGCATCTTATTCGTACATTTGCCCGTAAATACAAAAGGACAAGCGATGGTTTATGTGATTTGCTTGAAGAAGCGCAAAAAGCAGCGCTTGGGGCAGATGATGTCTTGCTTGAGCGGAAAAATCTTGAAAAAGCGTTGAATGACGCCCTAACGCATTATAATGCGATGGAAACTATCTTGTATAAGAAACGTTTCGAGGCAGCCGAACAATTAGCAAAACATGTTATGGCAGAGCTGCCTGATTTAAAGTTGGATCGTGCTACGTTTGAAGTACGCATTAAACAGTCGGAAAAGCCAGCGCCGGATGGCGGTCATTACGTGGCCTTTTGGGTGTCAATGAACACAGGTCAAGAATGTGCACCGCTTGCTAAAACAGCATCAGGTGGGGAAATGGCGCGTCTTATGCTGGTTCTAAAAATGATTATTGTAAAAACAACAACCATGCCAACGCTTATTTTTGATGAAATTGATACCGGCGTCGGCGGGGCAGTTGCAACAGCGATTGGGAAAAAATTGCATGCGCTTGGCCGTTATGTGCAAGTATTATCAATTACGCATTCGGCGCAAGTCGCAGCGTGTGCGAATCATCAATGGCGCATTTTCAAAACAGAAGAAAATGGTATGACCCGAACTCATGTAATAACACTAACACAAGATGATCGTGTAGATGAAATTGCACGTATGTTGTCGGGCGCAACGTTGACAGGCGAGGCCCGCTTAGCCGCTATGCGTCTTATGACGGATGAGAGTGGTGCGGCTATTGCTGAGCTGCTGGGATAATTATTTTAAGAAAATAATTATATTATTATTTATCAAAATGTATCATCTTCATTATCACTATTAGAATCATCTACCGGAGCAGGAGGGCGGCCTGTAATATTTGCTATAACATTACTTAATTTAGGTTCAAATTCTTTTCTCAATCCTTCTATATTATCTGCTAACTTTTTCTCTTCTTTCTTTTTTTCTTTAATTAATCTTTCTAATTGCTGAACGTTAAGAGTAATCTGATTAATTTTTATTGCATTAGCTTCTTTTTTTTCAGTAGAAATCCCTGCTGTTTTTCTTGTTTCTGAATTTTCTCTTTTTAATTTACTTAACTCTACCACTAATGGTTTTTTTTGTTCTTCTAACTCCGCAATTTCTTTTTGTATGTTAGCTATAGATTTTTCTAATTTCTTGTATCTTTCTTTTCCGCGCTCCTTTATTGACTCAACTTTTACTTTTGCGCTTACTAGGTATTTATCTTGACCTTTTTTTAGCTCATCACTTAAAAATTTTGCAGCTTTTGTTTCATCTGATTTTTTTCCTTCAGCATTTTCTTTTTGTGTTATGTATGATTCTAATTTTCCAATTTTAATGGCTAATGTATCTTCGTCTAATATGCCTGAAGCATTTCTAATTGTTATTATGATAATAGGCTTACTTGTCGCAAGTTGGTTGAATTCAACTTGAGAAATAGTTTTTGGGTGTGTAGCGATTGATGCTGCATTTAATGCTCTACTTCTTTGAGCTAAAGCCATTCCTAGTCCTGCATTATTTGTATCAGAATTATTTTCTTTGTTAGTTTGCTGACTTAAAAATTCAGCTATTTTAGCTGCACGCCTGTGTTCATTTGAATCGCTTTTTATAAATAACATCATTCTTTTCAATTTTGCTATATTTTCGTTGTTTAATCCTTTAAGTTCTTCAGGCACCTCTGCCGATGTTGGTGTTTCCTCATCTAAAGCCACAGCAGCTGGAGGTGTGTTTGGAATTGCATGTGCTGCAACCGGCGCCGGAGAAGGGACTCTTGTGTTCCCTGTTTCTGGCGATAGCGCCCGTTTGTAGTCGACCATGGAGTATCCATTAAGTGCCGCAGGAGGTTTGTTTTTTATTAAATCATACATATAAATGAACTCGTATGTCGTTAATATTTCACTGATCTCTTCTTCTGTTACATCTGTCAGATTTTTTTTAAGCTTAAGATGGATTAATCTTTCTAAGTCAGATTGTATAAGTAATTCATTTAAACTTTGTTTTATAAGCTGAGGTATGTGAAACAAATTCTTTTCCGTGCTTGGCATCCTCTTTGTTGCTAAGTAAATGATAGTAAGGTTCTTATAATGATTTAGTCTGTCTGTTTTTTCTGATGCTGAAAGTGTAGTATCTTCGATAAGTACATTATTGTTTTCAAGCAATTGTTTCAATGCATCGTGATCTGTTTCTTTTATAGCGAGTGCTGAATTAATAGTTATATATACTAAATTGTTTGCTTGTATTGGTGTTGCAGGCCTGTTTGAAAGCCCTTCCGAGCCACCCAGAAGGCCAACAATAGTGTTATGGGCCGCTAAGAGTTTCTTGTAATCGGCGTGAACAAATGTAGTTGCACCATAAAAACTGATGATTGACATGCTGATTAATAAACGTACTCGAATATTTTTTTTTATAGACATCTAAATGAGTCCTTTTGTAATATTTACTTGATTATATGGAGAATAATATTAATTTTTAGTTAAAATTCCCTGTTAATGAGCATTTATGCGTTCATTTAATTGTGTCGCACATGCCACACAGATTTTATTTGTTATTGAAAGTGTTAATAAAGTGTAAATAATGTTTGCTCTTTTTTCTGTAGAGAAGTATAAATAGAAAACAAAACGTATTTATAGGATTTTTATATGACAGATACATCAAGCGTTTCTGAACTATTAGGATATGCAAGCCGCATTACAGCTGCTTATATTTCAAACAATAAAACAGCTATTGATGAGCTTCCGGCAGTTGTTACGCGTATTTTTCAGGCTTTGTCTGAAGTTTGCCGTAATCCGCATAATTATAAGACAGGCTTATCACTTGCGCCGGCTGTGCCAATTGAAGAGTCAGTTCATGAAGAATATATTGTGTGTTTAGAAGATGGCAAAAAATTACAGATGTTAAAACGTCATTTGAATTCTATGTATGGCATGTCACTCGAGCAGTATAAAGAACGTTGGGGTCTCCCTATGGATTATCCTGTTGTTTCACCAAGTTATGCGCGCCGCCGGAGTGCTATTGCAAAGAGTATAGGTCTTGGTAAAACAGGCCGTAAGCCACGTATTCGCGTTATGCAAGGTTCAGAAACGTCAACGGGCCAGGAACAAGTTGCCATTCTTGCACGTTAATTATCTAAGCTTCATTAATGGTTGATTACTTCAATGATCTTCTGGCCTCTGGGTGCACATTTACTATAGTAAACTTCGTGCCTTAACTATTTCTTATTTAGTACTCAACCATTTCTGAAACTGATCTTACTTGCACTATAGATGAAGATGTACCAGATTTAGCCTTGGATCGAATTCGCAAAGAATTTCTTCAGGGCTTTTTGATTTTTGACCTTTGGCTTGACCCAAAGGTATTGTTGTTTTAAGTTGAAGTCACATTAAGAGAGACGAGAAAATCCCATGTCAAAAAAATTATATATCAAAACGTATGGCTGCCAGATGAATGTATATGATTCGCAACGCATGGTTGATTTGCTTTCTCCACTTGGGTATGAAATGACTGAATCTCCGGCCGATGCGGATATGGCGATTTTAAATACATGTCATATACGTGAAAAGGCTGAGCAAAAGGTGTTTTCGGATCTCGGGCGTTTGCGTATTGTTAAGGACGAACGTGCTCAATCTGGTAAAGATATGATGATCGCTGTTGGTGGTTGTGTTGCACAAGCTGAAGGTGCTGAAATTATTAAGCAAGCACCTTATGTGAGTATGGTTTTTGGTCCGCAAGCGTATCATAAATTGCCTGAAATGATTGCTAAAACTACGCGTGAACGTGACATCAAAGATGGCAAAAAAAAGAATATTGGTGTGGTTAATACTGATTTCCCTGTAGAAAGTAAATTTGATTTTCTGCCGCAGCCAACATCCTCCACAATTTCCTCGTATGTTTCAGTTCAAGAGGGATGTGATAATTTTTGCACATTCTGCGTTGTGCCTTATACACGCGGGGCTGAGTATTCACGTCCGGTTGCAGATATTATTGCAGATACGCGTCGTTTAGTTTCATTGGGTACAAAAGAAATTACATTGCTTGGACAAAATGTAAATGCCTTTCATGGGATTGCACCAAATTCAAATGATCTTGAATGGGGCCTTGGTCGCTTAATCTATGAATTGGCTGAGATCGAAGGGTTAGAGCGTATTCGTTATACGACTTCACATCCAATGGATATGGATGACGAACTTATCAAAGCACATGGCGATGTTCCACAGTTAATGCCGTATTTGCATCTGCCTATTCAATCGGGTAGTAATCGTGTGTTAGAAGCAATGAATCGTCGCCATACAACGGATCATTATCTGCAGGTTATTGAACGGTTGCGTAAAGCGCGCTCTGATATTGCCATGTCATCTGACTTTATTGTTGGGTTTCCAGGCGAGACAAAAGAAGATCACATGCAAACGCTTGATTTAGTTCGCGCAGTGAATTATGCACAAGCGTATTCGTTTAAATATAGTATCCGTCCTGGAACACCTGCGGGTGCGATGGATTTGCAAGTACCAGAACCAGTTAAAGTTGAACGTTTGGCAGAATTGCAAGATTTGCTTAATGAGCAGCAACTTGCATTCAATCAAAGTAAAGTTGGTACAAAGCAGCAGGTATTAGTTGATCGTGAAGGTAAACGTGATGGCCAGTTATCTGGTAAAACACCATTTATGCAGTCTGTTCATTTCGATGGGAATCCACGTTTGCAGGGTCAAACGATTGAAGTTTTGATAACAGAAGCATTACCTAATAGTGTGGCAGGTGTTGTGGATACAGTTGGGTAATGCTTACCATCCCTTCCTCATAGTGTTATCCACGGGCTTGATCTACTGTTGTATGAATATTGCAAAGCCGGATGTCATCCCCGCGAAGGCGGGGATCTGGATCTGTTTAACTTACCACTTCAGATCATTTTTTGTTTGATTATTTCCTGGATTCCCGCCTTCGCGGGAATGACATAGTGTTTGTATGAAATACGACAAACCCTAATGCGCCTCATCCCAATTTGATCCCACTCCCGCCTCAACAATCAGTGGTACCGATAGCTGCACAACACTTTCCATAATTGATTTTACTTTTGGGGTAAAGGTATCAACCTCTGCTGTTCTTACCTCAAATACTAATTCATCATGCACCTGCAATAGCATACGTGCATCCATTGGATCTGCCTGAAGCCATTGATGAACCTGTGCCATAGCCTTTTTAATAATATCAGCATTTGTTCCTTGAAGGGGCGCATTAACGGCTTGGCGTTCAGCAAATTGGCGAATGGCTCCATTCTTGTCATGAATACCTGGCGTATAGCAACGACGACCCATAAGTGTTGTTACATGCCCTTTTGCGCGCGCCTCATCTTTCATACGTGACATGAACGTTTCAACACCTGGGTAACGCTCTAGATATGATTTGATTAAAGCAGAGGCAGTTGTATTTGGGATGCTAAGTTGTTGCCCGAGCCCGTATGCACTGATGCCATAGATGATGCCAAAGTTAACAGTTTTAGCTTGGCGACGTTGCTCAGACGTAACTTGGTCATAAGGAATGCCAAATAGGCTGCTTGCCGTTGTTTTATGAATATCAACGCCATCAAGAAATGCTTGTTTAAGCGCAGGGATATCAGCAAAATGCGCCAACAAACGTAATTCAATTTGTGAATAGTCAAGTGAAACAACCACATAACCATCATCAGCAATAAACGCTTTTCGAATACGTCGTCCATCTTCTGTGCGAATGGGTATGTTCTGAAGATTTGGTTCCGAGGATGAAAGACGCCCTGTGCTTGTGCCTGTTAATGCATATGATGTGTGAATGCGAGCCGTTTCTGAATCAATTTGTGCAAGCAGTCCTTCGACATAGGTTGATTGCAGTTTAGCAAGGCTTCGCCACTGTAAAACTTTTTCAGGTAGGACATGGCCTTTTTGGACGAGATCCTCAAGTACATCAGCATCCGTTGTATATGCGCCTGTTTTTGTACGTTTTGGTGCGGGTAGGCCCTGTTCATCAAACAAAACCTCCCCCAGTTGTTTGGGTGATCCAATATTGAATTCATGCCCAACTAGGTGAAATATGTCTTTTGAGAGAATTTCCATGCGGTGCGCTAGCTCCACACCATAATTCTTAAGTGTGGTTGGATCAACGCGAACACCATAATATTCCATCATTGCAATTACAGAAACTAGTGGACGTTCTACATCATAATAAAGCGTAGAAACCTGCTGTTCGGTTAGCTTTGGTTTGAAATGCTCGTATAACATTAGCGTGAGTTCAGCATCTTCCGCGGCATAGGTTGTGGCTGTTTTAAGATCAATTTGATCAAAGGTTTTTTGATTCTTGCCTGTGCCTGCGATGCTTTCAAAACTGATGCTATCACGTTTGAAGTATTTTTTTGTAAGATAGCCCAGGCTATGACTATGCTGGCCGCCAAAAAGGCAATATGACATCAACATGGTATCTTCGATTGATCGCATTGTCAGGCCATCTTTGGCAATGATGCTTATGTCATATTTAAGATTATGCCCAACCTTTAATATACCTGTATGATTGAGAAAGTTTGCTAGCAATGATTTTATCGCATTGAAATCTGCTTGGGTTTCTTCGGTTGTATGACGAAAAGGGATGTATGCTGCTTTGATTGTTCCATTGCTCGCACGAAAAGCAAAAGAGCACCCAACCCACGTTGCCTGACGAATATGAAGTGATGTTGTTTCGGTATCAAATGCAACGACATCTGCAAGGGATGCTTCATCAAGAAAAGCCTTAATTTCTTCAGTTTTTATCAACATTAAATAATCATTACTCATCTGTACCGAAAGAGTAGGGACGCTTGCCGTCGACTCGCCATTGAGTAACCGAACTTCATTTTGCACACGACTAAGAAGTGTTTTAAAGCCCATACGTGTTAGAAAATCAAGTGTTGCTGGTGATACACCCTTCACAAACAGCGAATCAAAATCAAGCGGAATGGTTAGATTGTCAACAAGCGTTACTAGTTTTTTTGAAACACGCGCTTTGTCAGCATTATCAATCAGTGTTTGACGGCGCTTAGGCTGTTTTATGGTGTGTGTTTGAGCAAGTAGTGTTTCGAGATCTCCATAGGATAGAATCAGTTCGGCTGCCGTTTTAACACCGATACCAGCCACACCTGGAATATTATCAGATGCATCGCCTGCAAGCGCCATAACATCAATTACTTTTGCAGGAACAACACCAAATCGTTCAACAACTTCATTGACGCCAATTGCTTTGCGCTTGAGTGGATCATAAATACTGATTTTATCATTTACAAGCTGCATTAAATCTTTATCGCCTGAAACAATAACGACTTTAAACCCAACAGTTTCTGCTTGGCGTGCATAGGATGCAATGAGATCGTCGGCTTCATAATCAGCCATTTCAACAGATGGAACACCAAACGCCGCACATGCGTCACGAAACAGTGGAAATTGCGGAACTAAATCTTCGGGGGCAGGGGGGCGATGTGCTTTGTATTCGGCGTACATACGTTGACGAAATGTTTGGCGTCCCGCATCAAATACGACAAGGAAGTGATGATGACTATGTTCGACGATAAGTTGACGCAGCATATTACAAAAGCCATACACGGCACCAACCGGCGTGCCATCAGGTGCTGTTAATGGAGGCAATGCGTGGTATGCGCGAAAGATAAAGCCGGAGCCGTCAATCAGATAGAGTTCGTTCATTAGAATTTCATTTGTTAATTGAGTCTGGTGCTACGATAACGAATTTTAGGTTGCATTGACAGCGGGATTTTGTATTTACAGTGATGTCGTGTCAATCAAACCGTCGGATAAACGTCGCAATTTTAGGCTTTATAACCTCACGCCAGCGTTTTCCATTGAAAATGCCGTAGTGCCCAACACCTTTTTGTAAAAGAAATTCTTTTTTATTGTTCGCTAAATTCACACAAAGAGTATGTGCCGCATAGGTTTGTCCGGGACACGAAATATCGTCACGTTCTCCTTCAACGGTTAATAATGCCGTTTTTTGAATGAATTCTGGATTAATGGGGTGGCCACGAAATGTCATTCGACCAAGCGGTAAATCAAACGTTTGGAAAACGCGTGTAATGCTTTGAATATAATATTCTGCAGGCACGTCCATTACGGATCGATATTCATTATAAAACAATCGGTGTGTTTCTGCCGGCTCCAGATCACCTTGAACCAAATGTTGAAATAAGCTAAAGGATGCTTCTTGGTGGCGATCAATATTGAGTGCCATAAACCCGTTTAACATAATAAATCCTGGGCAAACACTACGTCCTGCTCCAGGGTGATAGGCTGGGATCTTATCGACAATATTACGCTCAAACCAATCAACAGTATGGTCTAACGCAAATTTATTGACAACCCCAGGATTGATACGTGCATCAATTGGGCCACCCATTAGTATTACTGATTTTGGCTGCTGGGGCGAGTCAATCATTGCAAGATATGCGGTTGCCATCATGACAGGAACAACGGGTTGACAGACGGCTAGAATATGAACATTACCATGGAAAGTTGATAAGAACTCCAATAGCAAGTCAGTGTAGTGATCGAGTGTAAACGGACCTTCAAGCAATGGAATTAGCCTGGCATCTTTCCAATCTGTAATCCATACATTATGATCGGGTAAAAGTGCGCGTATTGTGTCACGAAGTAGCGTTGAAAAGTGCCCAGACAAAGGGGCGACAATAAGCACATTGGGATCATTTACGCCAAATGGATGACCTTCATGTAAGCGTTTAAAATGGACTAAATTGCAAAAAGGTCGATCGAGTACACTTATTTCTTCAATTGTGATTTTTTTTGTGCAACATTCCGTTTGTACTGTTATTTCAGAAAAGCCGAATTCTGGTTTTATATAGAGGCGTGTTGTTCTTTCTACGACTTCATTGCTGGCGGAATAAAGTCTACCCCAGGGAGTATTATCAAGAGAGAACATGCTAATGAACAATCCATTTGCCTCGCTCCATAAATGGGCGGGTAGCATGGCTGCATTTTTGAATTCATGTAATTCGTATAACATATCATTTTTAATATAAAATCTTTTATTTATTATATTATTAGAATGGTTAATATAATGTGAATTTAAACAAAAATAAAAATAATATTCGTCACTCTTGTCGCGCCAGGCTTGACCTAATGATTTTTGTTCCTTCTTTAATGAGTATTTTTAGATACCGTTTGTAAATGGAATTACTTATCCAACGCATACGAAAAAATATTGGTCGTGAACAAAGGAAAAAATCCTAGTTTTTGATAAATTGAAAGTCCTGATTCAGAAGCCTCTAAAAAGCAATGCGATGCCCCCAATTCTTTTGCTTTTGCTAAGGCAAAATTAACAAGGCAGGTCGCGTGACCTTTTCTTTGGTGCTCAGGTATAGTGCCTACATCGTCGATGCGCGCAACAGTTCCATGGACTGACAAGGTAATTGACGTAATTGGTTTGTCGTTCTCATATAAATTATAGTGATATAAACGAGATTTCAGCGCTTGTGCATATTTATGGGCATCAGCATAACATGTTGTCATGCTAAAGGTTGATTCAAAGGATTCAATCATTGGAATCATCCACTCATACAACTTATCATCGTTTGCACGTATTTCCGCACCATCGTATGCACCAGATGCTGCAGTTTTCAAGTCAAGTGCCATAGCAACTGATTTTCCTGCCTGGTGGTATCCTGCATCATGTATAACTGCGTCCGTTCCATTCGGGCACAAATCTTCTGGAACAATAGCAACAAACAAAAGATTGTGTTGATCGTAAAATTTTTTGCATTTTGAAAGGATGGTTTCAATCGATTCTTTATTGTTTCGAATATATACAATGTTGAGGTCTCTGACGGGGACTCCGGTCATATAAGCCGTTGCTGTGTCAGAAATATCTAAGCAATCTGAAGAAATACTACGAAAAAAGTAGTCTTCAGCACTGTGGTATGCCGTAATAAGGGATGCTGACACGTTGAATCCTTTTTATTTTTATTGGCTATAAATAATCCATGCATTGTGCATAGAGAGTGCCTACTATTTCATGGGAAGTCAATAAATGTAAGGTATTTAGCACTATCATCCCTTTCAATGTATGGTTGTTTGCCGTAGTATGAGCAGAAAAGTAGATTTTAAAATACATGCCGTATGTCTCATTTCCCGATTGAACACATAATTTCTTTACAGCCAGTAGATTATCAAAATGCAATCGATGTAATGCAAACTCGCATTGCTTCTATCCATAAAGATGTGGCTAGCGGATTATTGTGGTTTTTAGAGCATCCGTCACTTTATACAGCTGGCACAAGTGCGAAAGATTCTGATTTAGTATCACAAGGAGATTTTCCTGTGTATGAGGCAGGGAGGGGAGGGCAATATACCTACCATGGACCAGGGCAATTGGTTATCTATTCTATGATGGATTTAAAGGCTGTTGGCCTTGATGTTCGCAGTTATGTAAAAGCACTTGAGCACTGGATTTTACGTGTGCTTCAAACCTATGGAATTGAAGGCGCACTTTATCCTGATCGCATTGGTGTTTGGGTTACACATCCAGAAACAAAGAAAGAAGCTAAAATTGCTGCAATTGGCGTTCGTGTGACGCATGGCGTGACGTGGCATGGGTTATCTTTTAATATAACTACAAATTTAAATCATTATAAAGGGATAATACCCTGTGGAATTTCTGATTTCGGTGTAACTTCCTTGCTCGATCTTGGGGTAAGATCTTCTTTCAATGAAGTAATTTGTGCTTTTTGTGCAACAATGCCGACACAATTTTCATGAAAACTGGCAAAATACGCGCCATATTAGTATTTTATTAAGAAAACATGTTGACCTATAAAAATAGCAATTTGTACACTTTACGTATAACGACTACATATGAAAGGTTCAGTTGTGAACAGAGTTGATCTTATAAATAGTGTTTCGGCTTCTACAGGTCTAAAGAATCCAGATTCCGAACGTGCAGTTGATGCCGTACTTGCATCAATAACAAGTGCTCTTAAGTCAGGTGACGAAGTTCGTCTTCTTGGTTTTGGTACTTTTGGTGTTACAAAGCGTCCAGCTGGTGAAGGCCGTAATCCACGCACAGGTGAAAAAATTCAGATTGCTGAAAAAGCAATTCCAAAATTCCGCCCTGGCAAACAACTAAAAGATGCTGTAGGTCTCTAAAAAGTTCTTGCATCTAAAAAAGAACAATGCTAGTTATAGGGAGTCTTGATTTTAGGACTCCTTTTATACATAAAAATGGGTGATTAGCTCAGCGGTAGAGCGTCTCGTTTACACCGAGAGGGTCGGAGGTTCAATCCCTTCATCACCCACCATTTTCCAGAAAAAAGCCATGAATAATCTAGTTAGTTTAATTCTTGCTGTCTCTTTTCTTGCTGGCTGCGGCTGCAAATCAGATCCAACTCCTGAAACAAAAGATTCATATCCCCGTATATATCCAGCTCCTTTGGAATCAAGTGTAGATGATAGAGATTCTGCGTTAAACTCCCCAAGTTCTTATGAAATTAAGCCAAAATCTTTAGTAATTGATCCCCCTAAAACTTATTTTAGTCCTGACACTGATAATAAGGATAGCGGATCAGTGTATATTCTTCCTGAAGTATCATCGCCAACCTATTCTGTATCTGAGCCAAATACAGCTCAGAAAATAGTGACGAGTCATCCTGAAGATAGGAATGTTTCACTTTATGCAAAGCCCACTGTGCCAGGTGCTCCACGGGCGGGGACAATAGGTGAGTTAATTACAGCAAAGCCAAAACAATATGTCAAATAAGCCACGCATTGGAATAACGCTTGATTTTGTTGATCCTGCTCATCAGCCAGAAGGTGCATGGTTTAACCTAGAACCTTGGTATGCACTTCGTTATCGTTATGCAACCGCTGTTGAGATGGCTGGTGGATTGCCATTGAATCTTTCATATCATATGAATCTTATTGATGACTATGTTGATATACTGGATGGCTTATTAATTACAGGTGGTGGTTTTGATGTGGATCCGATGTTATATGGCGCAAAAACTGTTCATCCAACTGTATTAGTAAAACATTCGCGCACAGCCTTTGAAACTGCACTTTGTAAAGCGTTTTTGGCAGCAGGTAAGCCTATTTTAGGTGTTTGTGGTGGCATGCAATTATTAAATGTTGTGTTTGGTGGTACGTTACATCAACACCTACCGGATACTTTTATTAAAAAAGATGGGCTAGACGTTAATCACAATCCTAAAATGCGAGCTTTTCTAACGGCGCATAATGTTACGTTGATTGCTGATACTAAATTAGCTGCACTGTGCTCAACGGATAGTTATGGCGTAAACAGTGTGCACCATCAAGCTGTTGACCGTCTTGGTTCTGGTTTGAAAGCAAACGCTATTGCGGACGACACACTCATCGAAGCGTTTGAATCAACTGAACATTCTTTTGTGGTTGGCATCCAGTGGCATCCCGAGTTTTTACTGAGTGAACTAGATATCAACATTTTTAAATCATTTATAGAATCAGCGAGTTCATGACAGAAACGACAAAAGAAACTGGTACGAGGCTTGCTAAAGTTCTCGCGCAATGTGGTGTTGCATCACGCCGTCAAGCAGAAGTCCTTATTCAATCTGGCCGAGTTATGGTTAATGGTAAGGTTGCAACAGAAGTCACAACATTTGTTGATTTAGAGAAAGATAGTATCACTGTCGATCGAAAGCCCGTCAATTTGCCAGATCGCCTCCGTATTTGGTTATATTATAAACCACCAGGGGTAATTACAACACATCGTGACCCAGAGGGACGTCCGACAGTGTTTGATGCTGCAAAAGCGGCTGGCTTGCCCCATGTTGTGTCCGTAGGCCGTCTTGATTTAAACTCAGAAGGTTTGATCGTACTTGCGAATCAGGGTGGTTTTGCCCATTATGCTGAATCACCGAAAACTGCATGGAAACGATGTTATCGTGTTCGTGTTTTTGGAGAGACATTGCCTGTAAATCAATTGCTTGCCCTAAAAAAGGGAATCACGATTGAAGGTATGTATTATGACAGTATCGATGTTGATTTTGACCCCTCAGAAAATGGTGGACGAAATAATTGGCTTATGGTTACGCTTACTGAAGGAAAAAACCGCGAGATTCGTAAGGTGATGAATCATCTGGGCTTGTCAGTTAATCGTTTGATTCGCTTAAGTTACGGACCATTTTTGCTTGATGGGCTGAAGCCTGGTGTGATTCAAGAAGTTTCAGGCCGAAAGTTGAAGTCGTTGATGCCGGATGCCTGATATGCCCATCATAAATCAATAGATTGTTTTTATGATGGATATAAATATTTCAATTATTTTTCAGTTCATGGTTCTTCTTACTTTTATGGATCTGATTTTACACGGCAGTTACTGAAGATTTTAATTTTATTTAATTTTCATGTTATTTAAATAGCTTTGTAAAATGCTTCTGTTTTGTTTTATTGGATAAAAAGCCGTCCAAAGTTTTATTGACATATAATGAAAAATGATTTTTCAAACAATTAATGGTTTATTAATTACTTAATATTATTATTGTATTAAATTCATATTATAGGTGGATAATGAATTGCAATACAGGCAGTGTATCCAAAACAATTTTACAAAAATAAAGCAGCAGGTTGTGTTTCTGTGTGCAATATTGTGCATGTTATTGGTGTGTTTTCAAGTAGTTCATGCGCAAGCTTGTTCAGCAAACAATTTAACATGTCCATCAGGTCAGACGTGTCTTTTAAATGGAACAACAAATGGGTGCTTTGGTAATTGTGGAGATGCTGGTTATGGAGCTTGTCCTGCAGGTCAAGTTTGTCTTATAAAACAGAAAACTGTTGATAAAACACTTCGTAAAGTTTACAAATTTGCATGTTTTATGTGTTCTGAAGCTAATCCTCTTGGAACATGTCCTGCAAATACATCTTGTGTGACGTGTAAGGGTGTGACAAGTTGTGTGGCTCCTAGCTTTAGGTGTAACGATCACGTTGTTGCAACAACTACTATCTCTGTGATTGTTCCGCCTGTTGCTATTCCACCTATGACAGCACCAGTTGATCCACCATTTATAGCTTTACCTTTTATTATTTTACCTGCAGTAGCACCCCCTGTTGCTGCTTCACCTGCAGTACCACCTGTAGTAGTAGCTGTTGTTGCTTCATCTTCTGCGACACCTACTGCTGCTCCTCTTCCGGTAGCGACACCTACTGCTGCTCCTCTTCCGGTAGCGACACCTACTGCTGCTCCTCCTCCGGTAGTGACATCTACTGCTGCTCCTCTTCCGGCAGCGACACCTACTGCTGCTCCTCTTCCGGTAGCGACACCTACTGCTGCTCCTCCTCCGGTAGCGACACCTACTGCTCCTCCTCTTCCGGTAGCGACACCTACTGCTCCTCCTTCTGAGACTGTTGTTGTTTTATCTCCTGCAGAGTCATCTACTGATAGTGCACCTGTGGTGGCGTCTATTACTGCTCAACCTGCAGTGGCACCTGCTGTCTCTCCTGCTCCAACAGCACCTGTGGCTGCTTCACCTGCAACTCCAGTTGTTACTCAGTCTGCAGCGCCATCTGCTGCTTCATCGGCGGCGGCACCTGTTATTACTCAATATGCGGCAGCACTTAATGCTGCTACACCTTCTGCTACACCGACGGCTTCACTTTCTGCTGCACCTACTGCTGTTTCTCTGGTCGCGACGACTGTTGGTGCTCAGCTCGCAGGGACGTCTGTGTTGAATGCCCAAGAAACATCACCTGTTGCTCCACCTGCGGCAACACCTGCTGATAGTGCAAATGTGAGGGCGTCTGTTACTGGTCAACCTGCAGTGGCACCTGTGGCTGCTTCGTCTGCAGCGGCTCCGGTTGTTGGTCAGCCTGCAGCCCCACCTGCTGCTTCACCTGCAGCGGCGGCACCTGTTATTACTCAACTTGCGGCAGCACTAAATGCTACTCCACCTGTAGCAGCGCCTGTAGCTGCTCCGTCTCCCGCAACGCCTGTTATTATTCTGTCTCCAGCGCCATCGAATACACAAGAAGTATCATCTGTTGCAAGTACCTCAACCTCAGCTCCACCGTTAGCGAATGTCAATGGTGAAAATGAGGGTGCAGATAATTTTGAAGAAGAGGATTCTGCTTCACCATTTTCACCAACTGAGGAAGATATTAGTGAAGATTTTGGTGAAGATGGTGAAGGTAATATGGAAGAAAATGACATTGAAGGGTAGTAATATTCTTTTAAATTGGTATTGAATTGATGAAAAATAAGGATATGTTTACTAATATAATATTTAATTTCTTTAGAGGAACGTAATGAATTTTAATATGCAGAGTATAGCGATGGATGTAGGTAATATTTTGAAGCAATGGTTTGCTGTTGTGTGTATGATTTCTTCCATGCTTACACTGTGTTTTGAATTAGCGCACAGCAAAAATTGTTCGCAAAAAGACCCTAGAGGCACATGCGCAACTGGGAAAACGTGTCTTTTGAATGGTAATGCATATGGGTGCTATGGTCGTTGTGCGCAATCAAGCTTTGGATCATGTTCAAAAAATGAAATTTGTCTTGTTTCTTTTATTCATATTTCTAAGAATCTTAAAAAAATGCCTGTTTATGCATGCTTTACGTGTACAGATAATAGCCCACTCGGGACTTGCCCAGCAGGTAAATCATGTTTTACATGTAATGGCTCCTCGACATGTGTGACTGATGACTTTGTATGTAAAAAGAAAACGGTTAAGGTCGTGTCAGCAACGAACTCCGTATCTACGACAACAAAAGACGCGTCAACACTGGTAGCTACGACAACAAAGGCAAAATAAAAATGGTTTGTTGTTTTTTTTGATTGAAAGTAGTGTAATAAGAATGCTGACGAATCTCAAAACGCCACTTCATTTTTTGGTTTCATTTCTGCTTATGTCATGCTATAGTTCAAACAAAATTATAATCGAAGAGAGTCTATCTTATGAAACGTACTTATCAACCAAGTAATCTTGTTCGCAAACGCCGTCATGGTTTTCGTGCGCGTATGGCTACTCCAGGTGGACGTAATGTTATTAACAGACGTCGTGCACAAGGACGTAAGCGTTTATCTGCTTAATTAATTGTTATGAGTTATGCCACCCTTAAAAAGCGATCCGAGTTTGTGAGGGTGGCGCAAGTCAGAAATATGACACGCACAGCGACTGTGTGGGTTCAGTGTTTTTCCAATAAAAACGATGAAACAAAAAACGTACGAGTGGGATTTACCGCAAGTCGCAAAGCCGGTAATGCCGTTTGTCGTAATCGTGGTAAGCGAAGAATGCGCGATTTAGCGCGTTATGAATTACCCCAGGTTTTGTCTGAGTTTCCAAACTTTTCTGGTGATTTTGTGATAATAGCTATTCCAGCGACGATCACTTCTGGATATACTGCAATGGTGAGAGATTTCAAAGATGCGGTGCGTAATTGCATACGTCGCACAAAAACTCACTAGCTATTAAATCGTTTTAAAATCTTAACTTTTTTGATGTAGGAGTACCGATGTCGCGCTTAGTTATTGGTTTGATTCATATTTATCGTTGGGTTGTTTCGCCTCTTTTCCCACCACGCTGCCGTTTTGAACCTACGTGTTCACGTTATGCTATTCATGCAATTCAAACGCATGGTTTAACTCGCGGGTTATGGTATGTTGTTAAGCGCCTGGCACGATGCCATCCCTATGAAAAACTTGCCAAACAATTAGGACCTACATTTGGCTATGATCCTGTTCCTGAAATTACTCATAGGCCGGCTAACGCCTCTTTTTCGTCAGTAAATACATCAATAAATAAATGATTTTTTAACGAGATATATAATTTCAATCAACATTTTTTTATAATTTCAACCATTTAACCTTTAAGTGTTTTTATCCCATGTCTGAACAAAAAAATTTAATTATTGCTGTCGTAGTTAGTATTGCTATTTTTTGGGGCTTTGATTTTTTCTACACAAGTAAAAAAACACAGCCATTACCAAACGTTGTGTCCTCAACTGGCGTGCAATCAAATGCATCTATTATGCCTACTAATGTAGCACCTGTTGCAACGAACGTCGCATTGCCCCGTGATGCTGCACTTAAAGAAGATGTACGTGTTTCCATTAATACACCATCGATGAAAGGTTCAATTCGCCTTAAAGGTGCACTTATTGATGACGTTGAGCTAACACAATACAAAGAAACAACAGATACCAATAGTCCTAATGTTGTTTTGTTGGCACCACAAAAGGCAAAGGGTGCTTACACAGCATCTTTTAGTTGGGTTGGTCAAGGAAATGCTGTGTGCCCTAATGAAGATACCATTTGGAAAAATGAAAATGGAGACACGTCTGCCGAATTAACACCATCAAAACCATTGAAATTAATCTTTGATAATGGGCATGGGCTTCATTTCAAACGTACAATTCGAGTGGATGAAAATTATCTTTTTACGATTACAGATCATGTTATCAACGCGGGAAAAAATGATGTTATGTTGCAGCAGTCAAGCAATGTAACACGTTATGGAACACCTCAAACAAGTGGGTTTTTTGTGCTTCATGAAGGTGGGGTTGGTGTTCTTGGTCATGCGTTATCCGAAGTTTCTTATAGTGATATTGAGAAGAAAGGACATATTCAACAACCGACAACTGGTGGCTGGATTGGCTTTACAGATAAATACTGGCTTGTTGCACTTATTCCAACTCAAACAACACCTGTACAATGTAGTTATGATTTTGCTGCAGGTGAAATCTACCAGACACGTGTTGTAGGGGCACAAATCACATTGACAGCAGGTAAAACAACAGAAACTGTGCAACATTTATATGCTGGGGCGAAAGTCTTAAGTACGCTCGACTCTTATGAAAAAACACACGGATTTGATCGTTTTGATTTAGCAGTTGATTTTGGTTGGTTTTATTTCTTAACAAAACCATTGTTTTATGTGCTTGATTTCTTCCACAAAATTTTAGGCAACTTTGGCTTGGCTATTTTAATGCTGACCATTTTGTTTAAGGCTATTTTGTTTCCACTTGCGAATAAGTCACATCGTTCTATGGCGCGCATGAAAGATCTTCAGCCAAAAATGGAGAAGCTTAAAACACTTTATGCACACGACAAAATGCGCATGAATCAAGAGCTGATGAATCTCTATAAAACTGAAAATGCAAATCCGATGTCTGGATGTTTGCCGATGCTCATTCAAGCGCCAATTTTCTTTTGTTTGTATAAAGTATTCTTCGTAACGATTGAAATGCGTCATGCGCCCTTCTTTGGTTGGATTCACGATTTGGCAGCCATTGATCCGACGACAGTTTTTAACTTATTTGGTTTGATTCCATGGACACCACCTGCATTCCTGATGATTGGTGCATGGCCATTGATTATGGGCGCAACAATGGTTCTGCAGCAAAAATTAGGACCTCAACCAGCCGATGCACAGCAAGCTAAAGTGATGATGATTATGCCTGTTATGTTCACCTATCTGTTTGCATCATTTCCAGCAGGTCTTGTTATTTATTGGGCGTGGAGTAATATTTTAACAATATTACAGCAGCTTTATATCAACTATTCTTCAGATAAAGACAAAGCTAAGCGTGCAGTCAATACGCGTAAAAAGCGCTAATTTACACTATTCGTTGTTATCTCCGGACTTGATCCGGGGATCTTCGATGGAAAATAAATAAGCAAAAGATGATGCGAAAGAAAATAGATACATTCGCGATAATAAAGATCCTCGTGTTATGCACAAGGACGACAAGGATTTAAATTGACAGATACAACTAATGAACCAAAAAAAATGAGATGGTCTAACTCTCAAGAATGGGCTAACTGGCTTTTTGCGCAAGAATGTCCTTTTCTAAGAAGTGTGCAAAAAATTGATGATCTACCAGAGTATTCTTTGCCCGAAATTGCGTTTGCTGGTCGTTCAAATGTCGGTAAGTCGAGTTTAATTAATGCACTCACTGGGCGTTTAACACTTGCGCGTGCTTCTAATACGCCTGGCCGCACACAAATGCTTAATTTTTTTCAGCTTTATCACGAACTGATTTTGGTTGATATGCCGGGATATGGTTATGCGGAAGCACCAAAAGCATTGGTTGCGCAGTGGCAGCAACTGGTGCGTCAATACTTGCTTGGCCGTCCTACACTAAAACGTGTATATGTGCTGATAGATAGTCGTCACGGTATAAAAGTGAACGATATAGAAATGATGAAAATGCTAGATGAAACAGCTGTATCATATCAAGTTGTGTTGACTAAAACTGATAAAATTAGCATGGCTGCTTTGGTGAAAGTACAGGAAGAAACGCAAATTGCAATTAAGAAGCATGGTGCAGCATTTCCTGTGCTAGGTGTGACAAGTTCGGAAAAACGTCTTGGTATTGCAGAGCTGCGCGCTGAAATCGCAAAGCTCTGTCCTGGTCATAAAATGCTTGGTTTTACTGAGACCGTGTTCGGGGAGTAGGGCATTACTCTCTCAATAATGCTTCAGTCATAAATGACGTATTATGCTTCATCAAGGCTATGTAATCGTATGCAACTCCGCCTTCTTCCGATAATGAATCTGCATAGAGTAGATCATCTGCCTGGATTTTAATGCCTGTTTCATCGGCAATCTGACGAATGATATTACGGTTAGCCAGATTTTCAAAAAAAATTGCCTTTATATTCTCAGCTTTGATTTGATTGATGAGTAGAGCCACGGTTTTTGAATCAGCTTCTGCTTCAGTGCTAAGACCAACTGGCGCATTGAACGTAACACCATATGCTTTTCCATAGTAATAAAAGGCATCGTGTGTTGTTATGATTTTTCGCTTTTCGCGAGGTGTCTTTGAAATTTTACTTCGTATCCAAGCGTCAAGCTTAACTAATTCTGCGTCATAGGCGCGTGCATTATTGCTAATAATAGTGGCAGCCTTGGGAAGTTTTTCACATAAAACAGAACTTATGTTTTTGATCATTTGCCGAACTTTTTGAACATCATGCCACAGGTGAGGGTCTGGCGCTGGTAAAAGCCTTGCCTCAACGCCCTTCGACGCTTGGAAAAGTGTTGTATGTGCAGAGGAGGGGGATGCAAAATTGCTCATCCAGCATTCAAAAGATAAACCAATTGTAATAATTAAATTTGCTTCTTCAAGTGCCTTTGCATCCATTGGAGTGATTTGATACACATGTGGATCGCTTTTTATAGGCACAAGGCTTTTCGTTGAAATAACTGCTACTTCTGCAGGAATATTACGCGTTAATATATTAATCCAGTTTTCAAGCAATGAAAAACTGGTCACAATCTTAAATTCAGATGGACCATTTGACGAGAAAGTACTAGAAATTTGGGTGCAAAATACGATACAAATAAATAGAACGTAAATAATTCGCATCATGTGCTTGAACCTTATAGTATGAACGTATATAACGTAACAGTTTTTCTTGAAGACACCGACGCGGGTGGAGTGGTTTATCACGCGCGTTATTTGAATTTCATGGAACGATGTCGTACACGATTCTTTTACCACAAAGGGATTGATCATGCACAGCTTATTACATCACATACAGGGCATTTTCTTGTAAGTAGAGTTGGCATTGATTTTATTAAGCCTGCTTGTTTGGGAGATGAGTTAGCTGTTACACTCGAACATATCGATATCCGAGGTGCTTCAATTGAGTGTGTTCAGCGAATTACGAGGCAAGAACAACTTCTTGTGAAAGCAACGGTCACACTGGTTTTTGTAAATCCAGGAACAGGAAAGCCAATACGGATGCCTGAATTATTAAAAGCAAAGATGCACTAAGCGCGCATTAACATTGACAAAATATAAGGACTGAAATTTTTATGGATACTTCTCAAATGGCACAAATACCCAACGCTGTTGCAGGACAAATGTCCCACATGCCAGGGGCGCTTAATACGAGTATGTGGGATATGTTTTTAGGTGCTGAGCCCATTATTATACTTATTATGATCGGGTTGATGGTGGCCTCCATTTGGTCATGGACAATCATTCTTAATAAAGTATATCGTTTGCGTCGTATGAATTCGGCAGCTGATAAATTTGAAGACGCTTTCTGGTCTGGCGGTGCACTTGATGATTTATATGAGCGGATTCACAAAAACCCAAAAGATCCATTATCAATGATTTTTTGTGCTGCAATGCGTGAATGGCGCCGCACCCTTTCAAAAGGCAAAGTTCATACAAATGAATTTCGTGGTACTCTTGAGCAACGAATTGATCGCGTGATGCAGCTTACACTTGGTCGCGAGATGGAACAACTTGAACGCTACATGACGTTCCTTGCGTCTCTCGGTTCAAACGGAATGATTGTTGGTTTATTCGGAACAGTTTTGGGTATTATGAATAGCTTCGGCGCGATTGCCGCACAGCAAAGTGCAAATTTAGCCGTTGTTGCACCTGGTATTGCTGAAGCACTATTTGCTACAGCGATTGGCCTCATTGCAGCCATTCCTGCAGCAATAGCCTATAACAAAATATCAAGTGATTTGAATCGGTATGCGAATCGTCTCGACGCTTTTTCTAGTGAATTTATTTCTATAATCTCGCGTCAACTTGAAGAGAATGTGTAAGACAATATGGCAGGAAATCTTTCTTCAAATAATACTGGTCGTTCTAATAGACGCCGACGCAGTTTTCGTCCAACAAGCGATATTAATGTAACGCCACTCGTTGACGTTATGTTGGTGTTATTAATTGTCTTTATGGTAACAGCGCCGATGTTAACTGTTGGCGTTCCCGTGGATTTGCCAAAAACACAAGCTGCACAAATGAATGACCAAGTTGAGCCGCTTGTTGTATCAATTGATGTGAATGGTAAGACATATTTTCAAGAAAATGAATTACCATTGCCTGATATTTTGAAAAAATTAACCGAAGCTTCGGATGGTAAACCAGACACGAAAATCTATGTGCGTGGTGATAAAAAACTGCCTTATGGGCAAATTATGGAAACAATGGGCGCAATTGCGGCAGCAGGTTTTTCGCGTGTTTCTTTAATTGCAGAGCTCCCTATGCCAAATCATGCTGCGCCTAAGGTTGAGCATCAAAAACAAGAGAAACCTATGACACCGGCTGTTACTACGTCTCAGAAAACAACAGTGGAGCGACCAAAACTTTTGATTCCTAAGGCGACACCACCTGCCGCTGCATCAAATAGGACAAGGCCGCCCTTATGAAACGCGCTGCTATTGTCTCATTACTCATACATATTTTTATCTTTATTCTTATTTTAGTAGGAATAGGTGACCCCTTTAATCGTTTGATTAAAGACAATAGTCCTATGGTCATTGATTTTGTAAACGTGGCAGAGACATCAGCAGCACCAAAGCTATCCCCAATAAATCAGAAAAAGCAGGATGCTGTAAAACCACTTGCTGAAACAAAACCTCAAGAAACGACGCCTCCACCACCAGAGGAAAAGAAGGTTCTTGAAGAAACTAAGATAAAGTCAGAACCAAAGCCTGAGCCAAAATCAGAACCGAAAAAGGAAGAGCCAAAAGTTGATCCTGACGCTGCACCTATCTTGAAAAAAGATCCAAAGAAACAAGAGCCTAAAAAAGATAATAAAAAAGATAATAAAAAAGATGACAAGAAAAAAGATATTGTAAAACCAAAAGCGGACAAGCAAAAAGAAACCTTGAAAGATCAAAAGAAAACAAAAAAGACAGATGATAAAGCCCTTGTGAATTTGCATAAGGCAAAGACAAACGATAAAAATAAAAAACCAGATGCGAAAGCTAAAAATTCAGCGAAGGCTATGGATGATCTTTTAAATAAACTAGTTGATGAGGATGGTAGTGATCAGCAGGGGGCGCCTGCAGATTCGGTTGGTGCGACTTTAACTGCTAATGAAATTGATGCTGTGCGCCAAGCAATTCGAAAATGTTGGACGTTCCATGCAGGGTCTCAAGGTGCTAAGGATATTGTCGTTGATATCCAGATGGAGCTTGAACCTGATGGAACTGTCAAAACAGCAGAAATTATGGATAAAGATCGCATGGCAAAAGATCCTGCGTTTAGAACAGCAGCAGAAAGCGCAAAGCGTGCAGTGCTAGACAAAGATTGTAGTCCATTACCATTTCCACCTAAGAAATATGAACAATGGAAGACAAGCGCATTCCGCTTTAATCCAAAAGATATGTGATAATATTTTTATTATTCTCGTGCTTGAGTTACGACTCTGTACGAATATTAATTGGAATGTTGTAATCTCCCGTCATGGCATAGCGTAATGATGGCCATTAAGATGCGTAGCTTTTAAGCCTCGCCCTTAAATCATCCCAATCGAAATGTGGTCCCGGATCAATTTTTCTTGTCGGCGCAATATCATTGTGGCCAACGATATGGTCTGTAGGAATTGAAAATCTAATCTGTAAATCACGCACTAGGTCAGCCAACGCCTGCATTTGAACACTAGGGTAGGGTGGCCATTCCCCAAATTGTTCTTTATAGGTCATCCCGCCATTGTGCAATTCAATTCCAATAGAATTATTATTTACATTATCACATCCATTCCAATGGCTGACGCCGGCATGCCATGCACGCTTATCATCAGAAACCAATTGGTATATAGTTCCATCATCATCAATAAGGTAGTGCGCGCTAAGTTGTGATGCTGGGTCAAGATGACACGCAAGAAATTCTTCAAAAATCAAATAATCCGTATAATGTACCACTATGCAATTAATAGGCTGACCCTCAGGGCGATCATTAAAATTCGATGATAGTCGTGCAAGGATTGTGCGACCGGAGGGCAGTGTTCGAGTTTTAAGTGTCATACAAAGAAGAACCCCATTTTTTTAAATCCTTGTGGATTAGACATTTTATTAATAGATTGTAATACATAGTTTGCTGCTTGAAATGGTGAAACGTTGGTTGTATCAATTTTAATATCGTATTCTCGGATGCCATCATGAACGCGATTAATTTGACCATTTGCTAAGCCAAGGGCACGATCACGTCTTAGTATTTCTCTCTCTTGCATTTGCTTTAGATCGCAAAAAATGCCAATGAAATAAACGGTGTGTTCTTTAAGTTGATCGACATACGTTCTTAAAACAGAATCGCCAAATAAAACTTCATCAATGATCATGTCATTACCTTGGTCTGCGAGTGTTTTTGCAATGGTTGGAGCTTTGCCAAAAACACGTTCCCCGAGGGCCCCTTCTTTAATATTTATAAGAGGACCATTTTCATTTTGACTGGGTACAAAAGAAAAATATCCTTCATGCACTTTTTCGCCACCAGCAATGTATTGAGTTGGCAGCATATCGATAAGCATATCCATACTGAAATGTAGCAAAGCATTTGGACTTAAGTGTTGTAAGCTATGTGCTATAGATGTTTTTCCTGACGAACCACATCCATTTAAAAAAATGATTAAACTCATTTCTTCACAAAATCCTTAATAAACTATATACTATTATAAAATATCATAATATGTGAGCCTTGTATCGTGAAAATTTTATCTCAATAAGCCCAGTTCAGGGCAAAACCTAAGGCGCACCAAATCTGGTTGAGCCGTTGTTTTAAGTTCCTTTGACTTATTTGAGAGTTTTTTATGACACATATTACAATTAAAGACCTATGTCTATCGTTCCCCCATAAAGTTTGTTTTGAATCCTTTTCTGCGCATGTTCCGTCTGGCAGTCGTATTGGTATTATTGGCGTAAATGGCAGTGGAAAATCTACTTTGCTGAAGATACTTCAAGGAGAGGTGTTGCCGACGGATGGTGTTATCAAAATGCCTGATAATGTTCAAATAGGTTATGTGCCGCAGCTGATCGAAGGTTTTGATTCACTTAGTGGTGGACAAAAATTTAATGCAGCGTTGACCGAGGCTCTTGCACAAAACCCAGATGTATTGCTCCTGGATGAGCCAACAAATCATTTGGATGCTAATAACCGAAAATCGTTAATGCGTTTGCTTCATAGTTATAATGACACGCTGATTATTGTTACACATGATGTGGAACTGCTGCGCACTATAATTGATACGATCTGGCATATTGATCAGGGTGAAATCCAAGTGTTCACTGGCAATTATGATGATTATATGCGCGAATGTGGAATTAAACGTGCAAGGATTGAACATGAATTAAATCAGTTTAATCAACAAAAGAAAGACGTGCATCAATCATTGATGAGAGAGCAAGCGCGTGCTAAGAATAGTTCTCTACATGGTGTGAAAATGATAGAGCAACGAAAGTGGCCAACTGTTTCTTCTGCTGCCAAGGTACGAAGAGCTGTTGAAACATCTGGTCAGAAAAAAAGAACAATAAGTGATGAACGCGAGGATCTTATTAAAAAATTACGCGATGTACGTTTGCCAGAACTAATCAAGCCTACATTTTCGTTAAACGCAGATGATATTGGTGTTCGGACTCTTGTTGCTATAACCGATGGAAGTGTTGGATGTTGTGCTGATCAGCCAATTGTTTCGGATATACATTTGTCAATTCTAAGTGGCGAGAGAATTACTATTTCCGGTGATAATGGCTCAGGAAAAACAACGCTTATTAAAGGCATTTTAAATAATTCTGCTATTATACGTTCTGGCAGTTGGGTTGTACCAAAAATGGGCGATATTGGATATCTTGATCAAAGCTATGGCACCCTTGATCCAACACAAACAGTCTTTGAAACGATCCATTTATTAGTGCCAGATTGGACGCATGCAGAAATTCGAAAACATCTGAACGATTTTCTTTTTCGTAAGAATGAAGAAGTAAATTCACGCGTAGCAAAACTTTCAGGTGGTGAGCAGGCAAGATTATCGCTTGCACAAATAGGTGCAAAGACGCCGAAGTTGTTGATTCTTGATGAAATTACAAACAATCTTGATCGAGAAGCGCGTGCACATGTAATTGATGTTTTAAATGTGTACCCTGGTGCAATGATTGCTATTTCCCATGATGAGAATTTTTTAGCGAGAATTGGAATCTGCACTGTTTATCGTGTGGATAATGGAAAACTAAAAAGGATCTTATTATCTTGATTATCTTTCTGCTTTTTAGGTACTGTGAGTAAACTATTTTAAACTGAGTGTTTTATGAAATTAGCTATCCATCACTTTGAATCCGTCGTGAGCACAAATGAACTTTGCAAGCATTATGTAAATGAAGGTGCTGGTGAAGGTGCTATTATTTTAGCTGATATGCAAACTGCTGGTAAAGGGCGGCACGGCCGTGTGTGGGCATCACCAGTAGGCAATTTATATACATCGATCTTGTTGACACCATCGGTTTATGAGGATGCACCGCCGATAAAAGCATACGCACAACTGGCATTTATGACTGGGCTAGGGGTGATAAAAGGATTGGAATCACTTGGTGCATCAGGCGTTCAATTGAAATGGCCCAATGATGGTCTCGTTAATGGGCAAAAGCTATTTGGTATTTTGGTTGAATGTGTGGATGATGCTGTCATTGTGGGGATCGGTGTCAACGTCAATCATGCGCCTGAAGATGTTGGTCAGGCAACAACATCATTGAAAGCGCTATTGGGTTCAGAGCTCGATGTTGCGGATGTATTCCATGCTGTATTAAAAAGTTTTTGGCAGGTTTATCGCCAGTGGATATCTGAAGGATTTGATGCTATTCGTTCTGAATGTATGACGCACGCGCTTGGGCTCAATACAGAAATGACGTTTGAGGATAAGACGGGTGTATTCACTGGTGTTTCAGATGATGGTGCCTTGTTGTTAACGGCAATAGATGGGACTGTGCATGCAATTGTAACGGTTTAGTACTCCGTTACATATTTTTAATTAAGCATCGCCAATATAAATTCCAAGGCTTTTGGCTGTTTTAATTAAAACATCATCCAATGAAACTGCTTGATAATGATCAATTGCGTCTTGTATTGGAATATCAACAACTTGACGGTGTTGCCATGCAACCATACGGTCAAATTTTCCTTGAGAAATAAGATCAACAGCGCACACACCAAAGGATGAAGCGATAAGTCGATCAAGTGCATTTGGCCTTGCACCACGTTGAACATGACCTAATACAGTTACACGTGTTTCTGCGCCAGTCATTTTTTCAATTTTTTCACCAAGATATTGCCCGATGCCGCCGTACCGAGGGCGGCCGCCAGGTTCTGATACGATCGTTGCTGATTCACCATTTTCTTTTCGGGCGGCTTCCGCAACAATGATGATTGCAAAATTACGACCGACGCTTGCTAGGCTTTGGATTTTTTTACAAATATTGGAAAGTGTATATGGAATTTCGGGGATAATAATAGCGTCAGCACCACCTGAAATGCCAGCGCCAAGAGCGATATGGCCAGCATCACGTCCCATGACTTCAAGAACCATGACGCGTTGATGGCTTGCCGCTGTTGGTTGTAGGCGATCAAGTGCTTCTGTTGCTACTTCAAGCGCCGTGCTATACCCTACAGCAATTTCTGTATGTCCAAGGTCGTTATCAATGGTTTTTGGTATGGTGACAAGATTTAAATTACCTTTTTGAGCAAGATCTCTCAAAATCTTCATGCTACCGTCTCCGCCGATACCAATCAGTGCATCAAGACCAAGTTCATGATAACCAGCAATAAGGTCGTCTGATCGATCAGTACGTGTGCCGTCTGTATTTGGAAAATCAAATGGGTCAGCTTTGTTGGTGCTACCAAGCATGGTGCCACCACTGCGTAACATCGCGCTGTCACACATTGCTGGTGTAAGTATTTGAGTTTCAAGTGGACGGGTTATTAAGCCAGTTGTGCCATTTCGAATACCTACAACTTCCCAGCCATAGGTTTGGCATGCATGATGAGTAATAGCACGTAGTGTGGCATTTAGGCCAGCGCAGTCGCCGCCACTTGTAAGGACGCCAATTCGTTTGATCATAAAGGATATTATTTCGATTCACTTGAAAATAAGAGTAGGTGATTTGATTAAGTTTGTACAGATTCTTGTTTGTTTTAAGAATGTTTTCTCAGTTGTTTAAAAGGAACCATGTTGAGCCCGTAAGTATTTCGGTGTTGGTATTTGCTTCGTCTTGTACAATTACATTTGTCCCTCTTCCTGAAAGAATAATAGCAAAAGTCCCTATGTGTTTACCCTTTAAGGTCACTGTGTGTCCACCACTAATGATTAATACACCTGTTGTTCCACTAGGTGCATGGCATGTTATTGCCCCTGAGAAGGTTGTTGGTTGATTCACATTAATTGTAGCAATTGCATTGCCATCAGTTTCACTTGAACCGAAAGTGATTGGGTTTGTTATGATTGGCGTTCCCTTAGTACTAACTGAAAGCGTTGTTTTTTTGGAAAGGTCAATTGTGCCGCTTAGTGCACTTGTATTTGTTAGTGCAAGTGTGCCGGTTGATACAGTGACTGTGCCTGAGTAAGGAGTTGTCCCAGAAAACGTTAATGTACCTGGTCCTTTCTTCGTTACGTTATTAATAGAGCTTGTTATTCTTCCAGAGAAATTTGAACCATTTTGAGCCGTAACTGTAAGGGTTGCTGTCTTGTCGCCTGAGCTGTGAATGGTTCCCCTGCCACTTGGATCAATCAATGTGCGTGCAGTTCCATTTAAGTCGTAAGTGCCTGACACAGTTACACCACTGGAGGCAGCAATGTCCCCGATAAGAGTGCTACCACTGTTAATGTTTATCATTCCTGTGTATGCATTTGCTAGGGATAATGTTAATACTTTAGATCCATTTATTGTTAAATTTTTAATTGTGTTGGCTATTATTCCAGAAAAAGTTGAACCATTTTTTGATGTAAGTGTAAGTGCTGCATTGGCGTTCGAGCTTTGAATTGTTCCTGTGCCGCTTGGATCAATTAATGTTCGTGCGGTCCCGTTTAAATCATAAATACCTGCTATTACAACCCCAACAGATGTCCCTATGTTGCCAATGAGTTTCTTTCCAGAATTGATTGTTGTGGTACCTGTGTATGTATTGGCCGCTGGTAATGTTAATGTGCCAGATCCAATGTGCTGTAATGCACCTGTTCCACTGATAACACCTGTATATGTATAAGAATCTGACCTATTGAATGAAAGTGTTGCATTATTGACGATATTGCTGCTTGCAATGCTACCTGTTGTGGCTCCTGCACCGATTTGCATTGTGCCGGTATTAATTATTGTTTTTCCCGAGTAGGTGTTTGCTCCAGATAGTATGATTGTTCCAGCACCAGATGTTGTGAATGTCCCTGTTCCAGCAATCACACCTGGATAGGTAGTAGCATCTGAACGATTGAATGTGAGCTTATCATTGTTAACGATACTATTACTTGCAATACTGCCACTCGTAGAGCCTGAACCAATTTGTAAGGTACCATTCGTGATTGTTGTTGTGCCGGTATAGGTGTTTGTGCCAGTCAAGATGAGTACACCCTTTCCATTTTTACGTAATGAATTGGCACCCGTTATATTGCCAGAGACTGTGAGTGAATAGGTAGATGTAGCTATGGTGCCTTCTGTTGTTAGAGTGATTGGCTGACTTAATATTAAGTTAGCATTTGCTTGAAGTATGCCTCCAGCAAGGATAATCATGCCAGACCCCATATTATTTGTAGATGCAATATTTAGTGTTCCTGCCCTGATAATTGTGTTGCCGGTATATGTATTGGCACCTCTCAAAAGAGTTTTTCCAGATCCGATCTGTGTTAAAATACCTGTTCCACTAATAACACCTGAATAGGTGTATTCATTTGATCTATTAAAAGAAAGTATTCCATTATTAACGATGCTGTTGCTTGTGATGCTGCCAGTTGTGGATCCTGCGCCAATTTGGAGGGTTCCTGCGCTTATAGTTGTAATTGTGCTGCTTGTCATATTATTAGTTCCTGACATGATAAAAGTGCCAGGCCCGGTTTTTGTCAATCCATTAATTGTACTTGCTAATGTTCCAGAAAAAATTGTGGATTTTTCAAATGCAGATGATGCAAGTATCAATGCAGCAGAAGTGCTGCCTGAACTTCGAATTGTTCCTGTACCACTAAGATCGATGAGAGTGCGTGCAGTTCCGCTTAAATCATATGTACCTGACACGGTTACACCGACAGACTTAGAAATGTCTCCGACAAGTGTGCTGCCAGCATTAATGCTTGTTGCGCCTACATATGAGTTTGTTCCAGACAATATAAGAGTTTTAGATCCATTTACGGTTAAACTGTTAATTGTATTTGCAATCGTTCCAGAAAAAGTCGAACCGTTTGTTAATGTGATTGTTAATGCTGCATTCGAATTTGAACTTTGAATGATTCCAGAACCGCTTGGGTCAATTATTGTGCGCGTAGTCCCATTTAAATCATATCCAGCATTTGTTGTTACAACACTTGTTATTGCTGCTGGAGTAGTAATGGTTGCTGACACCGCCGTCGTTGTCTTTGCTGATGCACTTTGTGTGCCTGCACTTTTAAGATCTATATTTAAAAATATTGAACAAAATATAATATATTTCAAGAATAATTTGCTTAATAAATATTGTTTGCTTTTAGCTATGTTGGTGTTTTTTTCTGAGTTTAAATCATAATTCGAGATAAGATAAGATGATTTAATACTCATTATAATTTTTTTCCATACAATTTTATATATTGCTGTTTTTTTATTATAAGTATTAAATAATTAATATTACGTTAAATGTTTTGGTTCTTATTTCCAATATTCTTGTAAGATTAGCTAATCCACCGTTTTTCTGCTGCATCTAGAGTGCTATCAACTAGGGCTTTACGAATTTCAGTTAATAATTGATTCATAAAATGAATGTTGTGTATGGAAATGAGTGTGCTCGCAATCATTTCCCTTGCTTTGAGCAGGTGATGTATGTATCCGCGTGAATAATTCTTGCACGTTGAGCATGTGCAATCGGGATCAATTGGATTGTTATCCAAGCGAAAGCGTAGGTTGCCTAAATTTATGTGCTCCTTTGTGTTTCCCTCGACAGATGATGGTTTTACAAGTGCGCCACCATGGCGTGCAAGTCTCGTTGGGTGCACGCAGTCAAAGGTGTCAATCCCAGCGCGAACACCATTAAATATATCCCTGATTCCACCAATGCCAAGCAAATGAATAGGGCGAGCCCGATCAAGTTTGGATGCTGTGAAATTAACAACATCATACATTTGTTCTTTTGATGCACCAAGGGAGCCCCCAATTGCATGACCAAAGAAATTTTGTGAATTGACAAAATCACAACCTTGCTCACGCAGGTCTTCATATACGCCGCCTTGGATAATCCCATATAAACGTTGTTGGCCGTTTTCGTTGAGATTAACAAATTCAGTCAAGCAGCGCTTTGCCCAACGATGGCTCATCTCCATAGAATCTTTTGTATATGTTTTTTCGACATGAAATGGTGTGCATTCATCCAACACAACAATCATATCAGCGCCTAATTTATGCTGTATGCGAATTGACTCTTCTGGAGTAAGCATCCATGAACTACCATCAATATAGGATTTAAAACGTGCGCCTTCTTCTGTAATGCGAAGCAATGTTTTAGGACGCTGATTATTTTGACGCCCTTTAATTTCATTGGCAATAGAGCCATGACCAAGGCTAAAAATTTGAAAGCCACCAGAATCAGTCAACATAGGCCCACGCCAACCGGTGAACTTTTGAAGGCCACCATGATGTGCAACAACGTCAGCGCCTGGTTGTAACATCAAATGATACGTATTTGATAAAATAATTTGTGTGCCCGCTTCACGCATTTGCTCTGCAGTAACACTTTTGATTGCGGCTTTTGTGGCGCAAAAAATAAACGCAGGGGTTTCAACGACGCCGTGTGGGGTTTCAAGTCGACCGATACGTGCGCGATCTGTTGTGGTTTCTTGATAGGTAAATTTAAACATTGGTTGAATAGAATGAATTTTTAAAAGATGACTTATGAACTTATAGCAGGAATAAGGATATAAACCAATTGTTTTGAGTCACGTTGAAATGCGAATTAATTTGATTCTCTCATCTGTGAAAGATGAGCAGCCTTCTTTGTAAAACAAAGTTTATTTTATATATTATTCTGCTAGAGAAAAAAATCAAAGGGTTATATTCAAATTAAATCAAAATAATTTGTGCCTTTTAAATCTCATTTTGGTGAACTCGCTTGTTTCTTTATTGCTATTTATTTATTAAATCAGCATTATTAATATAAAATTATTTGTAATGAATTATGAATATTTATCGTAATATGTAAATTAAATATCTACCTATTTATTTATTTGCACCTGTGAGGAAGTTTTCGATTGACGCAAATTAACTAAATCTTTACCTTTTATAGTGTAAGGTTGAATTAGAGAGAAAAAGTGTATGTATGTACCTATGCGTAATTTATTAAAATGTTTATCACTCTTGTTTGTTATGATGCTTCCTTTATCGATAAGTTATGGTGAAGCTCTGGATGCAGCAATGCAGCAAATGCAAACTCTAGCAATACCTGAAATACAACGTATTACGGAAAAAGGTAAGATTGTCGTATTGATGACAAATACTGATTACAATCCGTTCTTTAGGATGAAAAGTTCGGATGGTAGCTATAAAGGCATTGATATGGAGATGGCACAGGCAGTTGCGGATTCTCTTGGTGTTAAACTTGAAGTTAAGGCAATTTACAAAAGCTATGATGATGTTGTAAATGCCATTGCAAAAGGTGAGGGCGATATTGGTATATCCAAAATGAGTTATACCATTGAGAGATCAAAGAAGGTTTTGTTTTCTTCCCCATATGTAATATTTAAAAAATCACTTCTTATTAATCGCGTTCAGCTTTCCAAGATTGATAGTAAGAATTCATTAAAAGAAATAATGAATTCTGGTACACTTCCTATTGTTGTTGCGCCAGGTTCATATGATGACTTTTCCCTTGCATTGTTTCCTAAATCAAAACCAGAAGAAGTTGAGAAATGGGACTCTGATGGGATAAAAAAATTGTTAGAGGGTAAATATTTTGCTGCTTTCCGTGATGAATTGCGTATCAAGCTTGTATTACGGAAAAATCCACAAGCAACATTGCACTTGCTCCCTGTTATTCTTAAAGATGAAGACGACCCTATCCGTATGATCGTTAACAAAGAGTGCTTTGGTCTTTGGCTGTGGGTAAATAGTTATCTTAGCAACAATATAAAGCCTTACACTTACGATGAGCTCTTTGCACGCTTTGGTCACCTTTTGAAGAATGATTAATCCATGGAACGGTTGAAAAATAGAAAATTAAAAATTGATATTGTTTCGTATTTTGTTGTGTTAATGACTATTACCATAACAATTATTTCGACAATCAATTTTCGCGAAAGTAAGAATAATACGTTCGTTTTGACAGGGAAGATTTTTGAAAAGTCCTTTTTGTTTGCTTCTACGAAAATTGGAAATTTATTCGCGGATGCCGAAGACAGTGGTAGTATGCTCGTTGATTATGTTGCACCAAAGATGGAGCAATTGGAAACAAGCAAGCCTTCGGAATTCTCTCAATTTGCACGTGCCCTTGAAATCAATCCTTATTTATTGAGTATATATGTTGCAAAAAGTGACGATCATTTTGTGCAAATGCGTCGTGTGCCTGCTGCAAGGTTATATCAACACGCACAAAGGGGGGAGCTTCCAGCGAATGCAACATACATATGGCGTTCAGTTGCACCGAATTCAAAAACTGAAAATTGGTCATATTTGAGTAAAGATCTTCGCGTAATAGATGAGGAACAAGTTAAAGTAACATCAACTTCCAATCCCACTGAACGAGATTGGTATAGTAGTGCAGTTTATAAGAAAGCAAAATCATGGTCTGATGTCTATATATTTAAAACGTCGCAAACGCCTGGGTTAACGCTTTCGTTTCCTATAAAAGAGACTTACAGTCCTAATAAGAATACGAATAAAGGTCTGGACAAAGACGCGGACAAAGACGTAGATACAGATACAGATAAAGACAAAAATAAAGATGCGCCTAAAAATACCAGGGAGCATTTAGGCGTTTTGGCTATGGATATGACAGTTGATTCTGCAAATTCATTTCTTAACACAATTAAAATTTCAGAAAATTCATCTATCATTGTTTTGAATGACGCTAAAAAAATAATTGCTTCTACACAAAATGCAACGGTAGAGCAACCAACTAAGGCCCCAAGCTTGGCTATTAAAAGCACGACGATAGAAAATACAAAAGCAAAATTAAAAGACACTTCTTCTAGCAAAAAATCAGTAACTAAAGAGACGCTCGTTGCTGATGCTAAAAAAGAAGCCACAGAGGACAAAGAAAATCTACCAGAACCTAAGCTAACAGCAGTACAAGTGAAAACAATTGATACTATTTCTGATCCGATAGCAAAGTATTCATATTACAATTCTTTCCTTGATAATAAACATATTAATATTTTTACTATTGATAATGTTGATTATATATCATACACACATTCATTTGGTGCAAAAGATCGAAAGCTTTATTTTTCGATGCACGCCCCAATTTCTGATTTCTTATATGAAGTGCAGCGTGCAAATCAAAAAAGTTTACTGATTACGTTGGCTATTTCTATAGCGGCTATGATTATTCTTTATATATTTGCACGAAAAATTTCAGATCCAATTGCAAGACTTGCAGAAGATGCGCGTAAAATTTCACAGTTGGATTTCCCTGGAACGAGTGTTTGCAAAACTAATATACGTGAAATACAAGATTTATCTAATTCAATGAACACATTGAATCATAGTATAGGTATGTTTAGTAAATATATTCCTAAAGATCTTGCACTTAAATTGTTAGAAAAAGACGGTGATATTACAATTGGTGGTTCGAACCAAACAATTACAGCTTTATTCTCGGATATTGAAGGATTTACAACTATTTCTGAAGATGTCCCTGCAGAGTATTTGGTTTTACATCTATCTGAATATTTCGAAGGATTAACAAATATTATTATAAATAACAAAGGAAGCATTGATAAATATATTGGGGATGCGATTATGGCCCTTTGGGGCGCGCCTTATGCAGATGAAAATCAGGTCCCGAATGCCTGCCGTGCAGCTTTACTCTGTCAACATAAACTGACAGAGCTTAATGAAGGCTGGGTTAAATTAGGTAAGCCAGCGCTTAAAACGCGCATTGGCTTGCATACAGGAGACGCTATTGTTGGAAACATAGGATCAAGTGATCGAATTAATTTCACGGCACTTGGAGACAGTATTAATCTTGCTGCACGTCTCGAAGGTCTAAATAAATACTACAATACCTCTATTATGGTATCACAGTCCATTTATGAGATTGCGCATTCACAATTCTTATTCAGAATTCTAGATAAAGTTTCCGTAAAAGGAAAAAATAAAAGCATCTTAGTTTATGAATTAGTGTGCGAGACCGCGCAAAATAGCCCTGACTATATGAAGCATGTCCAATACTCGGTTCGCGCGGGAGAAGCTTTCGAAGCTTATTTAGCTCGTGATTGGGAAAAGGCAATTGAATTTTATACGCGTATGCAAAAAGAATTTGTATGGGGAAGAGTGGCAAATGAGTTAATTATCAATCGTTGCCTGAATTACATACAAACGCCACCAAGTGATTCTTGGCAGGGCGAATATCAAATGACAGAAAAGTAAGAGAGAGTGTGCATTATGAAAAATCAATTTATTAAAAAAAACGGACCTATTTTTGGCGCAATTTTTTTGGGCGTATATCTTGGTATTTATCAGAAAGCTTTCAGTCAAAATCTGGAAATTATTTCAGAGATTTATTTATCCACCATTTCTTTTACAATTATACCAATTACTTTGACTCTTCTTGCTTTTAGCATAAGCTCTCTTATGACAACAACAACACTTTCTATGTCCGCGCGTCGTGTGTGGATGATTATTATAGGAGCTTTGTTTGTTGGCACAGGTATTGCGGTGGGGACAGCGTCGCTCTGGATTCACTTACAACATTTGTACGCAGCAGGCGCACCGTTAGTACCTAATTTGTCAACGAATGCAGCGAAAACGATTCATTATTTGTCAGTAAACGACACGTTGGGCGATCTTAATAACATTCGTTTTGATACTTTTATTGCTACTTTGATACCTAAAAATATCTTCAACTCATTAGCGACAGGCAATAGCTTACAAGTTTTTGTCATTTCAGTAATGATTGGTATGGCAATAAGCACACGAACTCCAGAACAACGAGCATCAATTTTAAATAGCTTTTCTTCAATTCGATCAATTTTTACTGCTATTTTACAAGCTTCTCTTAGTATTCTTCCAATTGGTTTGGTGGCTATTATATCTACGAGTTTGCTAAAAATAGAGGCATCACTTTTCTTAGCTATGCTGCCTTTTGTATATTGGCTCTTCGCTGCTTATGGGATTTTAGCTATTATTTCTTTGATTATTTTAAAATGTTATAGTCCTCTTTCCATTACAGAAATGCTAAAAGCAACTCGCGAAGCACTCTACGTATCTTTTTCAACAGGCAGCAACCAAGCTGCATTACCTCTCCTTATGGATGCCCTTGAAGAAAAGGTGGGTTTTAAGAAAGCTCAAATTGAAACCATAATCCCGTTATTTGTTATCGTATGTCGCGTAACGAGTGCTTCGTACTTTGCTTTTACCAGTGTTTTTATTGCTGCTGTTTATAATATACCACTTGAACCTATGCAATATCTTTTCATCATGTTTGCCGCAGTTTTGGCGAGCTTGGCTTCATCGGGGTCAAATAGTTTAGTTGGATTTTCCATGATTACACTTATTCTCAATCCCTTAGGAGTTCCTTTAGGTGAAGTTGGTGCAATTCTTTTGATATTGGAACCATTTATTGATCCATTTCGTACAGCACTTTCTATGCTTATTGTGACCAGTCTTTCCTGCGTAATTTTAGACAAAAAAGGCGAGCTTAAAGAGGTTGCAGCATGATAAGCACTCTGCAGCCATTTGATGCATTTTGTGCCTGGGGATATGATTCCTCAGTCATAAAGATGTTGGATCGTTTGACTTGGAGACAGAAAAAAATAGATGTAGTTGCAAATAACATTGCTCAGATTAAAGGTATTATAGAAAAGAATAAGGATGCTTCTTCTTTAGGAACATCCATTATTTTCTTAAATGTAACATCTTTGAATACAGACTATTCGTGTTCATTTTTTATTGGTCTTTTGCCATTTGCGAATCATAAAATTTATAAGCATGAACGTACACGTATTAGTAAAACAGAAGCTTATGAAAAGTTAATGAATCAATATCAATTGCAAGTGTCCCCCATTATGCTGTTGCGCGAAAATTCAACGGTTTTTGACCATTTATCGATGGATATTCTAAAGACACCTCCTATGCGTACGTATAGCGAGAATGATTTGCGATTTGATATATATGCATGCACGGATGCGAATCAACTTAAAGAAATTCAAGAGCTATCTTCTGAGGACGAATGTTTTTTTCTTGCTGATGGACACCATCGTTATTCATATTTTGAAAAGCATGCAGATAAGCACCCACTGTGTATGGTCGCGATGACAACAATTGATCAACAACAAATGACTGTATGCCCTCGTGCGTTGCATTGTCCGTCTCGGTATTCAACGGAAGAGATTTTACATCGGTTGTCTCACTATTTTCATATTTCTGAATCAGCAGAGGATCCATCGAATAATTATGTACTTATTTGGGATAAAAAAGAATTTACTTTGCGTTTAAGAGATACGTTTAAAAATGAAGATCCACTGTGTTTCTTCTCATCTTTTATCACAGATGAACTTATTTTCAAGCATGCATTTGGACACGATGCTCTGCAAGATCGTGAGATTCGGGGCATTGCAGGTCATTGTAAAATCCAAGATGCAAATGAAGTCCTTGTAAAGCTGAATGGTAAAGATGAAGTTCTTGTTTTTCCTCCCCTTTTTGACAAACATTTATTGTTAGATCATGCGACGGATAATTTTTTCTTGCCAACTACATCCACTTGTTTTTCACCAAAAATACCTGATGGGCTTATTGTTTTTGACTCATCCTTTGGGCTAGGCATAAGATAAAACAGAAATTTGAATTAAGATGTGCCTGAAAAGTTTAGCCCGGCGCCATTACTCTCTCTTTCTAATGTAGTAACCAAAATAGAGATTGAAGAATCTCTTTTTATACGGGTTTGTTGCACGAATAGAAATTACATAAAACTTGGTGTACGCTTGGCTGTAAATCATTATAAATGATCACTTTCATGTCTTATACTCTTAAAGATCCTGTTCGCCATAAATTCACAAAGAAATCTTACAATGTACGTGATTGGGCAAAATATGATGAAGGTCTTAAAAACCGTGGAAGCTTGACGACTTGGTTTTCCGAAGATGCCATTTCTGCATGGAATCATGTCAAACCTGACAAAATGAAACGTGGAGGACAGCGTGTTTATTCAGATCTTGCGATTGAAACTGCCCATACTCTTCGTTTGGTTTACAAGCAACCCTTGCGTCAAACGGAAGGATTGCTCACATCGATTATGCAGCTTCTTAGCATAGATTTACCCATTCCAGATTATACAACCTTATCCAGGCGCGCCAAACGGATTGTCCTTTCAAAACAACCAAAAGCTTCATCGGATTCACGTGTCGTTATTGTAGATAACACCGGTTTGCAAGTTGTTGGAGAAAAGGAATGAATGAACCACAAACACGGTACAAAGCAGCGGAAATTCTGGCGTAAACTACATTTAGCCATTAATGAAGACGGTGAAATCTTAAGTGCAACCCTTACAACACATCATGAGAGCGATGTAAGCCAAGTACCTAATTTGCTTGCCGAAATTGATTCGCCAATCGATACATTTTATGGAGATGCTGGCTGATATGATCATCCAGGAACATACGCAGCTCTTGATAATCATGAACAACGTTTTAATCAAGAAACATCTATTCGAACGGTGATCCCTCCGAATCTTGGTTTTAGGCCACTCCAGGAAAGTGATTCTGAAAAGCGCGCCTCGATTTTCTTTTGTGCAACATGTATCTGGTAATTAAGCTTATAAAGGAGTAGCTATT
>JAZKDQ010000004.1:0-48239 GCA_040387495.1 Pseudomonadota bacterium
ACTCCAACCGTCAACACCTTTTTCGCCTCAAAGATGCTTTTTTTTAATCTTTTCCACGTGACATCAAAAAAACAAGATTACTGCTCTTCTGAAGACAGGATGTTACGTTTTTTAGTGCGTAAATGGAGCAAAAAGAACATGTCATTATTAGGCGCCCATGTAAAGTCTTGCGCATAAAGAGCTCTAACAGCAGAAACCAAAGAAAAACCATGACAAAATCAATTGCATATTCAAAATCACCACCCCCCACATGCAAACAATTGTGTTTTTCGCATCAAAATGGCAAACTCCACACATACATATATATGAAGCGATAAAAACAAACATGACCACTACAGCAAAGCAACGTAAAACGGCACATACAAGTAAAGTCGCTAACGGTTATCTCGTCTGGGCATCTGTTGCTTTGTTTTTCTTTTATCAATATATCTTACGTGTTTATCCAAGCGTTATGGTGAATGAACTGAGATTTGATTACGCCCTGACGGCAGAGCAGTTTTCCTATTTCGGTGCATTCAATTTATATGCCTACTCGCTGCTTCAAATTCCGGTTGGTTTGTTGGTTGATAAATATGGCGTAAAACGCATTGCCTTAATATCAATCGCCCTATGTTTAGGTGCCACTGTTCTTGCATCGTTCACACACAACCTATATTTAGCATATCTTAGTCGTATCTTGATGGGCGCGGGGTCTGCTTGTGCATTTATGTGTACATTAAAGGCTGTTGTTGATTATCTTCCTGAAAAAGGAAGAGGCGTCTGGATGGGAGCAACACTAACCCTCGGCGTTGCAGGTGCTTTGACCGCAGGAAAACCTTTTAGTCTCGCTATGGATATTTTTGGCTGGCGACATGCACTATTGTTAACGACGATTATTGGTGCGTCCATTTTTATTTTAGTCTTTATTGTGTTTCCGCGTAAGAAAAACATCGCTCAGACAGCTGCGGAAAAAACCACAGCAAAGGACATTTTTGCAGGAATTCGCGCGATTCTGGCAACGCGCATGGTTTTAATTTATGCATTTCTTGCCGTAGGGCTTTATACACCCCTATCTGTAATGGCCGACCTATGGGGGGTTGCCTATATCATGTCAAAATTCAATATCGAACGATCAAGCGCAGCAGAAGTTAGCATGATGCTGTCGGTTGGTCTTTGCATCGGCAGCCTTGCCCTGCCCTACATTGCAGAAAAATATAATGCACTTAATAAAACGATACGTATTTGCATTTTTGGTATTTTCACAACATTGTGCGGGATCTTGTTCTTGCCGAACCTTGGGACATGGGAAATTTCAACGTTGTTTCTATTGTTGGGTCTTTTCTGTGGCGCAGAAATGCTGTGTTTCACTGGCATTGTCCGCTATGCGCCTGCTGGTAAAACTGGTGTGACATTTGGCATTACGAATACAGCCAATATGCTTGGCGGTGCGGTGGCACAGCAGATTATTGGGTTTGCACTCGATCGATTTCTTTGGAATGGCACTCTAGATACACACGGACATCGCCTATATACTAATAATGACTACACGTTAGCATTGTCGTCACTCGTTGTAATTATTGTGGCATGTTGCTGGGTATCGAGTAAGCTGCCGAAGAAGACATAAAGAAAGATCAACGGCGAGCATGGACGCGCCCAGGATAGCAAGTTAGCTTGATGTAAACATGTCTTACAAAAGGTCTGGGTTTATTTCAGTAAGATTTGCTTGTGGATTCTTTTGACGAATTATGCGCCCTAAATAATGGGCAAGGTGGTTTTGATTATTACGTAATGCAATAGTGTAGGCTTCTATCAATGGGTCTGTGTTATAGATTGAAACATTAACTGTTCTGGGAATAAATCGGATAGGAAATAAACAGCTTCCCACACCGATTATTCCGCTTGTTTGAAATAAAATTTCATAGGCATCGAATCCATCATACATGATAATTCGGCACACATTTAACGCAGCTAAAGTTGTAAGCACTTTAGATTGATATTTATTCGTTAAAAATTTTTGCCATGGACTTAATTTATTAAACGCAATCTCATGACGTATATTTTCAAATAAATTATCACGTGCACAAATATCAGAAAGAATTGTTACAGATTCAATACAACCCCTTTCTGCAGCTTTGTTTAAAAGAGATTTATAAAAAGTTTGTGAAGGGACCACCTGAATCATTAAATCTTCTGGTGAAAGGCGTGAAATAACACGAGGATAGCCACTCTCACTAGCAAAGGATAATTTTTCTTCAATGTATGTTTTTAATTCGCTAAAATCATACGTGTTTTTTATTTTCTTATTGATTTCAATAAGAAGTTCATCTTGTTCTGCTTTCTTAAGATCTACAGCATGAAGTAAACTCACACTTTGGGCTTCAGGTAAATCTTGCGACCTGTTTGTAGCAGAATTTATTTGAGTTGAAACAAAAGTGATAAATAAAATAGTTTTAACAAACATCATGACGATCTCCTGCGATAATAACTTATTTTGGCATATTTTTAATAAAATACAATACTTTTAACTCTAAAACGTTTCATTTTATGTTTTAAAGGATAAATTCATTGTCTCCGCTTTCCCTTTTACGGTAGTATGACTCGTTAGAATGGGGATAATATAATGCTAGACGATCTAAAAAAACACTTTAAGAATGCAAATGTATTGTGCATTGGTGACGTAATGGTCGACCGTTTTGTGTATGGCAAAGTAGATCGTATTTCGCCTGAATCGCCCGTGCCCGTTTTACAAATCCAACGAAATTTTACCGTTCTTGGCGGTGCTGGAAACGTTGCACGCAATATATTATCGCTTGGTGCCCGCTGTCATTTATTGACCGTATCGGGTGATGATACCATCGCTGACGAACTAGCATCATTGTTCTTACAAGAAAACAAACTCAACGCTTTTGTTATACGTGACATAATGCGCAGCACAACCTGCAAAACACGTTTCGTTTCGAATGGCCAACAAATGCTGCGCGTCGATGACGAAGTAACAAGCCCCATTTCAGAGATCATCCAAAGTCAGCTTATCGAAGAATTCACAAAAGTTCTCTCAGTGGCAAAAGTTGTGATCCTATCCGATTACGCAAAAGGAATCTTTAACGAAGATTTTTGCCAAGTACTCATTCAAATTGCAAAAGCGGCTGGTGCTTTTGTTGTCATCGATCCCAAAGGTAAAAGTTATGATCGGTACCGCGGTGCGACTCTTTTAACACCCAATGTAAAGGAACTTGCTGAAGCCGTAACGCATCCACTTGTCACACAAAAGGACATTGTAAATGCGGCACAAGATATGTGTAAACGTTATGATATTTCAGCAATATTGGTAACACAAGGTGCCGGCGGCATGACCCTTGTAACCGAATCAGAATCCCAGCATATCGAAACAGAAGCAAAAGAAGTTTTTGACGTTTCTGGTGCAGGCGATACAGTTGTCGCCACCCTATCAATTGCTCTAGCATCACAATTATCCCTTGGCGAAGCTGCTATTTTAGCGAACAAAGCTGCAGGCATTGCCGTTGGAAAAGTTGGCACAGCGACCGTTTCATCCGATGAATTACAAGCCGTTTACCATCACAACAACATGCTGCATGATGAAACAAAAATATACACCAAGCAAACAGCACTTGAAGCCGTCAAAACATGGCGCCGCCAAGGTGTTACGATTGGCTTTACCAATGGATGTTTCGACTTGCTTCATTTGGGTCATCTGCATATTTTAAAAGAATCCGCAGCAGCCTGTGATCGCCTGATTGTAGGGATTAATTCAGATGCATCCGTGCGTCGTTTAAAGGGTGATTCACGTCCAATTCAAGACGAAGAAACACGCTCAAATATACTGGCATCACTTAACTTTGTAGATGCTGTTGTCATTTTTGATGAAGGAACCCCGTTAGAATTGATTGAATTATTCGAACCAGATGTGCTAATAAAGGGTGCAGACTATACAGTTGATCGAGTTGTCGGCGCCCCACTTGTGCAAGCACGCGGTGGAAAAGTTGTATTGGTGGATTTAATGCAGGGACATAGCACGACCGCGACCGTCAAACGAATGGCTTAAACACTAATAAGTTAAAATTCAACGCATAAAGAACAAAAATATGCTTTGAGTCAAACTGGAAATACAATAAAAAAGTAATTTTAATTATTTATTAATAATTTACAAGCTATATTTATTTTATGGTTTGTTATTATTGGCTCGCAAATGATTATAAAATTATTTAAAATAACTGCGACTTTTATATTGCTTGCAAATGTGATGGATATAACAAGCACACGTGCGTTTAGTGCTGCAGCAAGAACCCAAGCCTTACAAACAAACATGGCTGGCTCATACAACACCACGATTAAAGGTTCACACCCCGGAATTGCGTATATCAAAAATCAATACCTCAAGCGCCTTGCTGCCTTTAATAACGATCCAGGAACAACCAGTGATAACTCACCTCAAACTGCTAAAATCCTCGCCCACCTCATAGATCCTAATAAGATTGATACGCATTATGCAAGTTTGGATGATAAAGAAAATATTGTAAAAGCAGTAGCAGCCACACAATTTATTCACAATAATACTAAAAAATTAAATATTCCTGTCTTACAGAAAAGTGATAAGAATCATGAACACTTTCAAGTACTGTCAGCCATAGAAGCTTTGTCACAAATAATGACTACTAATCTTCTTAATGTTTATGGAAAAAAAGAGTTAAATGAAGATAGCTTAGATAAAAATTGGTCACTCTATCCAGCTCTTGAGGATCTTGGTGGAATAACTAAAGCGCAGTTTGCAAAATGGTTTAAAGAAACACTTTCTGACCATAATTTGCATGTAGGATATCAATCAGAAGAAAACAAACAGCTTAAAGAAAAATTAAAAAAACAAGCAGAAGAATTAAAAAAGGCAAAAGAGAGCTCATTTATTCCCATAAATTCAGGTGGCACTTCTACATCTCAAGTCAGCTATACCACACCAGAATTTACACAGAGTGACGATCCAGATGAGATTGAGGCAATTAAAGCAGCTATTGAAAAAGTACGTTATGCAAAAAAACAAGAAACTAAGATTGATACTCATATAACCTATTTTCTAGCAGGAATTGCAAATTTTGATGAAGATAAATTAAAAGAAAATTGGCTATCGTTAAGTAGCATGCTTAATAGCGTTACCGGCGCACATTGTAAAAAATTCTTAAAAAAAATATTAGATGGTGTTTCTAACCTCCAAAAGGAACGCGGAACAGAAGCAGTTCTTAGCAGAAATATCATTAATTTTCATGAACTCTTAGCTTTGGCAAGAGGAGGGGAAATCCCAACAGCTATGATGGCAATACGCCAAGCAGAAACGAAAATGACACGCGAAGCTGCTTTAAATGAGCAAACGCTTATCCTCAAATCTCTCTTTAACAAAGAATTTGATGAAATCCAAGAAGACATTAAAAATAGAGGAGACCTTCCACAATCGTATTATATATCATTTATTGATGAATCTCAGATAAACTATGTAACAAGTAGCGATGAAGTAATGAGAAAAAAAGGAAAGGAACTAATACAGAATATATCAGAAATGCTAATCTATTCTGATATGAAATCACTATGTTTAATAAAATACTTTATTTTAAGAACAATGAAGAATAACGATAAATATTCAGACGAACAGTATATGGTTTTGGTTGATTTTATTCGTGAAATAGATAAAAAGTTTAAAGAGCTGAGAAAAGGATCTATAGTTTCTGTGTTTGATGGTAATAGTTTGAGTTTCCCAGGTATTAAATCTCTAGAAGATGGTATTTCTGGAATGGATGCCAAATTCGCAGAAGAGTATAGACCTCAGTGGATGAAAGATTTAATTGCTTCAATCGCAGAAAAAGAAAAGGAAAAGAAAGCGAAAAAAGCAAGAGATGCAAAAATTGAGTCTGATAGACTTGAATTAGCAGGAGAAAACGCTGTGTTCGATATTCTTTCTAGTATGAAAAATGCTAGCACATACAATTACAAAACGAAAACAGCAGCAACACCTGAATCTGTTTTTTCTGCTGCGGAAACAGCTAAAGGCTCAAATGGATCTGCGACAGCCACCAAAATAGTGAAGATATTAAAGGATAAACTGAGAGCAGAAGAAAACACAACAATAGAGGAATTAATAAATTTAGTTGAGTTTGAGAAAAATAAAATAGCACCTGGAATTGCAGCAAAGCAAATATTAAAAGCAATGAATATAAAAATGGCAGCGATGAATAATCCCACAATCACAGATTTGATGAAGGATGTAAAAAGTTGTGTTGATAGAAATGGTTCAGATGAGGCTAAAGAATTACACAAGCAATTAACTGAGGCAGCAGTAGCTACAGATGCTTCGGTGGAATCACTATTAGGAATTGTACAGACGGCTACAGCTTTAGAAGCCACACAAAAAGCTGCGGCTCCCAGTCGGCCAAACATGAGTTCAATGTTAGCAGGAGGACGTTTAAAAAAGTCTGGCACTTAAACATTCGTCACAAGCGACGCATTCCCACCGGCTGCCGTCGTGTCTTGTGTATAAACCCGTTCGGTCACAAACTTCAGCAAATAGTTTGGGCCGCCTGCTTTAAAACCAGTGCCAGACATCCCTTCCCCGCCAAATGGTTGCACACCAACCACGGCGCCAATCATGTTTCGGTTCACATATAGGTTGCCCACATGTGCACGCGCAGCAACCATCTGCATGGTTGATTCCAAACGCGTATGCAAGCCCAACGTCAAACCGTACCCCATAGCATTGATGTCGTTAATGACCTGATCAAGATATTCACCGCGATAACGTACCACATGCAACACTGGGCCAAAGACCTCTACATTCATATCAGACACTTTACCAAGCTGAAATATAATGGGAGCAACAAAATTGCCTACAAGGTCGGGCGATAATGGGTATTCATATAAACAACGTGCACGATCAGGTGCGGCTTTAAGCTCTGTACAATACGCATTTAACTCATCTTTCGCCGCCGCATCAATTACAGGCCCAATATCTGTTGATAACTCATTAGGCAGGCCCACTTTCAGTTCAGCCATCGCACCAACAATCATTTCAATCATTGAATCAGCAACATCATTTTGCACAACCAAAAGCCTTAAAGCGGAACAACGTTGCCCTGCGCTTTGAAATGCTGACGCAATAACATCCGCCACAACTTGTTCTGCAAGCGCGGATGAATCAACAATCATGGCATTAATGCCACCTGTTTCCGCAAGAAAAGGAATAATCGCCCCTGCCCGCTTTGCAAGCTGTTGATTAATAAAACGTGCAGTTTCGGTTGAACCAGTAAATGCCACACCAGCGACTTTTGGATGCGCCAACACGATATTTGAAATCTTTTGACCAGACACATTTGCCAGCAAAAGCACACCTTTTGGGATACCCGCTGCATAGGCCATATCAACTACCATTTTGGCAATTCCAGACGTTTGCATAGCTGGTTTTGCAATAACACAATTCCCCGTCACAAGGGCTGCAACGGCTTGTCCGATAAAGATTGCTAACGGGAAATTCCAAGGGCTAATACTTACAAAAACACCACGCGGATGATAGCTTAGTAAATTTACTTCGCCTGTAGGCCCCGGCATAAGCTGTGCAGATCGCTGTAGTTTTAATGCATTGGCAGCATAATAGTGGCAAAAATCAATGGCTTCTCGTACTTCACTTATCGCATCAGGTAATGTTTTCTTACTCTCATTCACCAGCATATTAATAAGTGTGCCCATGTTTTCTTGCATGATATTGCCAAGGGTATGTACCATGCGCGCGCGATCGTCGACAGAAGTTTTTGCCCATCCTTCTGTATGAGAATAAGATGTATCAACCAAACGATAGAGTGCATTATCTTGTGCAGCATCATGCTCAGCAGTAGGCAAAGCCATATCCGTCGGCATATCTGCTTGAATCGCCTCATTGAGTTTCGCTAACTCACCTTCTGAACATAAGTCAATTCCCATTGAATTTGTGCGATCATTAAAAAGCTGCACAGGTAAGCCAATCTTTGAATGCGGCATTCCGCCACTTTCACGTGCCAATTGCACAGGATCGATAATCATGCGGTCAATTGAAATGTGATGATCATGAATTTGTTTTACAAAAGATGAATTCGCTCCATTTTCAAGCAAGCGTCGCACTAAATACGCTAGCAAATCACGATAATTGCCAACGGGTGCATACACACGGCATGGATAGCGGTATGAATAATGCAAAGCACCATCTTCGCTTTCGGATATATGTTCATAAAGATCTTCGCCCATACCATGCAAACGCTGAAATTCCAAATCTGTCACACTATGCGTCGCAGCTAATTCAGCAATCGCTGCAACCGTAAAGGCATTATGCGTTGCGAACTGTGGGTAAATTACATCCGTTGATTGCAGCATCTCCTTAGCAGCAGCTAAGTACGATACATCCGTGTGATGCTTTTGCGTAAACACAGGATAATCTGACAAACCTTGGACTTGTGCATATTTGATTTCTGAATCCCAATAAGCACCCTTTACCAAACGTACTGGAATCCGTCGTTTATGCGCGCGCGCAAGTGCAATTACCCAGCGCACCGTAAACAAGGCACGTTTTTGATATGCTTGCACAGCAAGGCCGAAGCCTTCCCACTCTTGTAAAGCGGGGTCTGCATAGACTTTGTTAAACACCTCAAGCGACAAGGTCAAACGATTAGCTTCTTCTGCATCGATCGTAAGGCCAATATTATGTTCTTTAGCAAGCTTTGCTAATTCCAGCACGCGGGGAACAAGTTCACCCAACACGCGCTTACGTTGTGCAACTTCATACCGGGGATGTAGCGCTGATAATTTTACGGATAGGCTTGGCTTTGAAAAAACACTTTCTTTCTTGGGATCATCCTTACAGCTCTCACCAATTTCGATACAAGCCGCTTTATAATGTTCAAAATAACGATTGGCATCCGCTTTTGTTTTCGCTGCTTCGCCGAGCATGTCATAGGAATGACGACGATGATTCTTTTCTGATTCTGCCGCACGGCCCAATGCTTTTTTTATGGTTTCTCCCATTACAAATTGCTGCGCGATAATCTTGACCGCTTGCGCCATAATTTGGCGAATCAGCGGCTCACCAAAACGCCTGACAAGTGATGCAACAAGGCTTAACGGCCCTTTTTGATGGCCAATAGATAAAAACCTGCCCGTGGTAAATAAGCCCAAGTTCGCAAATTTCTTAAGAAATAAATCTTCTTCATGATTCTGCCACGAACCAGACGCAACTTTATCGCGAATCAATTGTGTTTTTGTGTGTGCATCCGGAATACGCAGCAATGCCTCAGCAAGACACATCAGCGCCAGGCCTTCTTGGCTATTTAAGTTATGTGTTTTTAGAAAGCTCTCGATGCTAAGCTGCTTAAGTTTGCTATTGCGTAAATGCAAAATCAGCGCACGTGCATTTTCTTGAATGCGGTGCACTTGCTCATACGAATACATAGGCTTTGCAAGCAAAGCATTAACAATGTCAGGTTCTGGCTGACGTGTTGTGTTTAAGATATCGTGCCATAGCAGTTCGAGCTCTTGTGTAGTTTGTGAAAACGGTGTGTTTTCATCTGTCGCCCAAATCATGTATAGCCTCACTTTTATATAACTCTTTGATTTTAGTAAATTTGCAAGGAAAATTCAATCAAATAGGGCCGCGTTGAGTGATGAAAACAAAATAAAAAGAGGCGCACACTGCACGCCCCAGTAAAATACACTAAACTCATCTATTTAATTCACCGCTGCTAAACCCGCTAATAACTTTCCAAGTTGCACGCGATATTGATCAGACACAGCAGTCAACCTTTCAATAGTTAACCTTGCAGAATGTTGTCAGAAATATTTGTATCCTTCAATAGATCGTAAAGTGATGGTTCTCCCTCACCTGGCAATGAAGCAACTGAATACACTAATTCACCGTCCACTTCATCATATGTTTCTTCCAGCATCTTAATGCAATCAAGATGTGCGTTATATTCTGCATTCAACATGGTTTTTTGGCTAGGTGAAATTGTGTCCGTGCTTGATTGATACGTACGTGCTTTAGCCGTACATATTTGCTGTGCCATAACACTTAAATAATCAGTAGTGTCAGTTGCCGCGGCAATTTGTGTTGCACAGTTAAGACGGCTCATTTGTCCACCCAGTGCCGCTATTCCATGAGATATTTGAATAATTTTCTCATCGATTTTATTGCATGCCTCAATTGCTGAATATTTATCTGAAATATTCAAATCAGTAAGTCCTAATGCCTCTACCGTTAAATTCCAAAGTGTTATTGAAACACTATGCCGATCAACCTGCACATCCATAGAGCGATCAGCCACTGATGAAACATCGTTCCAAGATCCATTAGCAATTAAATTAATACTATTTTTATGTCTTTGAAAAGCTTCATCTAATTTTTGATGTTGATCTAGGCTAATAGTATCAGCATCAGCATAAGTTCCAATTTTCTTCATCAGCTCCAATTGTTCAGCAATAAGCGTTCTCATTGATGCTGAAAACGCAACAGTGCTAAATGCATTGGTAATAGGATTTTCTGGCTCCGAATAAGCAGTAGTGTCAGCTACGATATCATCTAATTTCTGCTGAGCATTTGGAACGATTGACGCCGTATACTGATCTAAATCAGCAATATCAAACGTTGTTTCAGCATTTGGTGGAGTCATTTCTTCTTCCGTTAGTGGTGGTTCGCCCAACCCTGTTAATTTAGCAAGAAGTTGTGATTTTTGATCGTTAAGACTAGCAAGTATGTTGCTTAGTTGCACACGCGCATTATCAATATTTTTTTCTACCTCGTTTCTTGAATCATCATTTAATAGATTTGTTCCTTGAAAATTTAAAGACAATGTGTCCGCCCTAGGAAATACGAGTGCTATTTTATCAGTTGCCAGTTCGCCAGTATGAATATCCATAACGACTTGATTACCTGTTTCCACACTAATGATTTCAACACCAAGAGCTGGATCTTTTTCCTCGTGATTATCTGCAGTGATAACGCTTAAACCATTATCAAAAACAACTGTTCTTGCATTTTTATCAAGAGCAGCATTTGAGGATTCAAATGCATTATATGTCTTTTCCCAAACGTGCAAACCTTTTGATATTTTATAAGTGATTGTATTAGCCGTGCTATTATAGCCATATGAAAATCCATATATTCCAGGCGTAGTTGCTGCACCTGTTTCAATATTTGCAATATTTTCCGACAAATCTGTTGATGCAGAACGGATGGCAATTGGACAGTCAATATCCAATTGGAAGAGTGTTTCTAATTCTTTTTGGATTTTATCAGTAGTATCAAGGCCTGTGCCTGTTATATCAAGTGTGATGGTATTCGCATAATCTGTAACGCTTGTGAACTGAATTTCGCCCGATTCGCCAAGTGCAATTGTGCCCATTAATGATTGACCGCCAACAATAACAGTTGTTAAACCTGAGTTTCCAATGGTGACAGATTCAATACCGCCAGATACAAAACCCGTAAGTGAAAAATCTTGGCTAATGTTTTCTGTAACAGCACCTGTGTTGATGGCATTCTTATTACCAAGGCGTGTGTTGTCACCGCTGCCACCAGAAAATAAGGCAGCTCCATTCCATGATATATATGCCTGGTTATCAATCATCCTCAGATATGCTTGATATTCAGCATCAAGCATTGCTCCCATTGATGCGGAAGCATTAGTCGAATCAGCACTTTCTAGAAGATGCCCCCATTGAATCTAAACAACCAAGCGCCTGATTAGGAGCATTAATGGCCAGATTAATTAGGTGCAATCCCTGTTTAATATTTTGCCGAATTTGTTCATTGAAATTAGCATTAAGTATGCTTAGCGCCTGTTCAATTTTGCTAAGTGTTAAATCTTTGTAGGAAATTTCAATATCGGCTTCAGAAATAATGGAGGTATTTTCTGGTGTACCTACTCTGTGTATTGGCGCTCTGTGTATTGGTGAATAAATATCAACGTCTTCGGGGCCATCACCACAGCTGCCATAACTACAAAAAGCCGCCAACGAAATAGACAGCATCGCCGCTTGTTTGATATATTTTTTAATGTGTTTTTGGGTTGGGTCGCACGTGCATGGACAAAATTCTGATACGTCATAAGGTTCTCCTTGGGGTTAAATCGGCTACCGTTGAACACCAAAAAAACTGAGTGACCAACGATAAGAACAACCTAGCGACATGAAGTTAAAATTATGTTAAAATTTTATGTATATTTCATGCTTTCTCTTGTCTTTATTCTGCGCCAGACCAAAGCCTTAAGACAACTCGCAGTTGCATAATCGCGGGAATGATAAGAAAATTATTAGTCGTATTTACACGCAGAACACCTATCAAGCCATATCTGCAACACCATCATTCGTAGCAGCAGCCGATTCTTTTTTAAGTCTTTCTTTATGTTCGATAAAATTTGCTGAATCCATTGCCATTTGTTCCATTTCTTTTGTATTTTTTGACAAGTTTTTTGCGTATAAATAGCATGCTGTGCCTCCAATTCTAAGAAGCATAGCAACAAAAAGAAGCGATTTACACTTATTCTCATCTGTAGCCAGAGAAAAAGCCACAACGCTATTAGCAGAAATACGACAAAGTATAGCAAGCACACCAATTTGCTCCCAAGCAATATTACGATAGGTTGCACAAAAATTGTAACAGCATGCCGCACTCTTGCTTGCATAAAAGTCAACATTTTCTGATGCATCTTTACCGTTAATCAATAGTAAGCGCTCTGGATTTTTCTTTTCTAATGCATTTAGCCTATTTTGTCTTTCGTATGCACGTGCTTGTTTTCCACGAATAGGCGCAATTCTTTGGGATAACGAATACAATTGACGGAAGGTATCTGCAATCATCGTCATTTCTATTACATAAATTGAAAAATGTTTGCTTGACGCAAATTGTGTGCAGGTCATTAATGCTGTTTCTGACGCTTGAAAAATGCTATCGAAGTCTCCCAACCATGTATAAAGAAAACTCCAGCAGGTTGAAGCTTTCTTTGCATAGCATTCCAATATTGAATTTGAATACCTGCTATCTTGATTTCCAAGAAGAATGGAATCAATGCTGTCATTTGATTTTTCTTCATCAGTTCTTTTTGCACTATCTCCGTGATTTGATTTTTCCTCAATAACATCTTTACCATATTCTAAAATACGATTTACGTGTGAAGGCGCCGCATTACCAGGCAATGGAGATGCTGCCTGTTGTATTGAATCACAGGTTAAGTTGCCTTGATGCTTGGTGTTAACTGACGTCATCTCGACTAAATGAGATTGCTTTGCTTCTTCAATATCTCCATCCATTGAAAATAAGGAAGTTGCAAAAATCGTAACGTACAATGATGAAAGTGATATTCTATTAAAAAATGACATAATGATCATCCTACTTGGATCTACAATCAAATAATGAATCATTTTTCTAATAATTTATTAATATTCTTTCTATTACTCATATTAAATCCACAATTTATTTCCATGGCCGTTTGTGTGTCAAATCGTTTTGGAATCGAACCATGCCGTTTCCATACACAAAAGCGGAACCTTTTTCCTGCAGCTGCCCTGCATCCACCAGTGCGCCTTTTCGCCAAAAGCTATTCGTTAATACTGGTGTACTGTGCGTCTTAAGTGGCAGAAAACTCAAATATCTCTTTTTCACTTCTCTCTCGTGAAGGGACGGATCAATCACATTCTTAAATGGATCTGCCACGATAGTGTGCCCATGCCACAACCAATCTTGCGCCGGCATTAATTTAATATGATCGGGATAAACACCTAAATGCTGACGCCATTGATCGGTGTAGAACTGTCCTCGTTTAAGGCTAGATACATACAATGTATCATTTTGGAAAACGGCCAGAACAGAACGATCGCCCGCAAAGTAACCAACAGGAAGCGCTGTGCTTTTAAAAAACACAAACGAGAATAAAGCCATAGTAAGCCCCGTCAAACGCACACGGCTCCATGGACCCAGACAAAGTAAAAGCCCCCCAATCACAAAAAATGGATAAAACAAATCAGATGGCGTTGGCACCATTAACCCAGATCCTGGCAAAGTCGACACCCAAATAGCAATCAGCGATAAAGCGTTTATGCCCAATTCAAGCGCCCAAAAGGCTAAATCCCATCCACCAAATGCCAACGATATGGTAGCTACAACAAGGGCTGGCATAATCCAAAACCCGGTCAAAGGTATCGCCAGCAAATTCCCCAAGACGGCTTGCAGGGTTAATCGATTGAATATAGCCATACTCAGAGGTGTCGTTGCCAATGTTGCAACAACCGTGGTGAGCATAATTGCACAGAAATACACAATTGGCCGCCTATACCAAATGGCGTTCTTACCACCAACATCAGCGTGTGCCCAATCTTTAAGTGGTTGTCCTGTGACTTCATACGTAGCAATCAAGGCAATCACTGCTGAGAAAGAAAGCTGAAAACTTGCCGACAACAGGCTTTCTGGGTACAGCATTAAAATAATCGAGGCTGCCAATGCAACAGATCGCATCGACAATGGATCACGATTAAAAATAAGGCCCACCATAATCAATGTTGTCATGCCAAACGACCGAATAGCCGGGTACCCAAACCCTGATAATCCTAAATAAAATGCCATCGCTAGAATTGTCAAGCATGCAGAAATTTCTCTGATCGTAATAACAGGACGCAGAATATACCCGAACAACAATAGCTTCTTGATTGCGAAAAAGATAATCCCCGCAACCAATCCCAAGTGTAGCCCCGATATGGCCAATACGTGCGCAAGCCCTGCATCTGTATATTGCTGACGAAGATCTTTCGGGATACCGGATCGATCACCCGTTACCAATGCAGCGGCAATCTCTCCATAAGGTGCTGTTAAGCGTGCACGAAATGATTCAGTTATGCTGAATCGAAGATTGGCCATCGTTGATTTAGGTTTATCAAGCACAACACATGACTTAACGCGGCCTGATGCCCCAATCCCTGCAAAATAATGTGCCCGTTTAAAATCATACGCGACAGGACTTACTGCACCCGTTAGCGGTAGCAAGGTAACAACACACCGTACGCGCCATCCTGGTTCCAACAATAAATCTGCCTTGCCCTTTACATGGGTTTTATTGATTGGTGCGCCATCAATATCGCCAAACGTAAAACGATTATGCGAACCCTTTGTATGCTCAACGTTTAAAACAGTCGCTGTAATCGTGTGATCCTTAAGAGGGCTTGCGATAAAGGGTGTCTTTAAATAAGTCGTGCGGGCATTGCTTATGCAAAATCCAAGAGAAAAGGCCAACAGTGCATGTGCCAAAAAATAGCCAATTGCATGTTCATGAAGTTTTCTCCGAAAAATTAAAAAGCCAAGAGATAATGCAACCAACACACCAGCAGAAAGATATATATGTGGTTCAAATGAAAGAGCAAAATACATAGCTATTCCAAGACCAAGACAGCATGGCCAATACGCAAACAGAGTTTGTCGCTTATCAAATAAATCAGTCATAAATTTGTTTGACATACATTACCTGTCACGTATCAAAATCAACTGCGCACAGCTTACTAAATAGTGATAATCATACCCTGACGGCTTACAAAACCACGGCGGCTAAATTCATTCACTTGTTGCTCAATAATGGCCATTTTATCATCTGTATTGAGTGGATCATGGTGGAATATGGCTGTTTTAACAACGCGAGCTTCATCGCCTAAACGCAAAGCCTCTTGCCATGTTGAATGCCCCCACCCTTTAAATTTTGGATAATTATCATCGGCGTAACTTGAATCATAAATAAACACATCCGTGCCGCGAATAAATTCAATAAGCCCTTCGCGGTTAGAATTTTCGCTATGTTCATGGTCTGTTATATAACACACAGATTTGCCATCACATGTTAATCGATATCCAACGGCGCCATTAGGGTGATTTAAACCAAATGTATCAATACGAACATTGCCAAGTGTATGTGTGTAACCTGGTGTAAAGTCTTTACATTTTATGTTGCCAGGAAAGGAAGTAAAAGGAACGGGAAATAAAGGCTCTGTTAAGGTTCGTGCGAAAAAATCTTGAATACCACCGTACTTAGCAAGACTTCCAGCATGGATATTCACTGTATAATTTTTAAACCATAACGGAGCGAAAAAGGGGAAACCCATAATATGATCAAGATGAACATGCGAGAAAAACAAATGGCATTCCCTGTCAGGTTGTTGCAATGCAATTGCTGATGCATTCACAATGCCAGATCCAGCATCAAAAATAAAAATACCGCCGTCTGCTTCGACTAAAACACAGCTTGTATGACCACCATACTGACTAAAGCGATTGTCAGCACAAGGGGTGCTACCACGCACACCAAGAAAATGAACATTTACCATTCAAATTTTTCCGATTAATCTCTCACTTATTTTTATCCAAACAGACTAGATAAAATAGGTATAGTTTCTTTATTCTATCCCCATTGGATCACAAAAAGAATTTAAAATCATTAACAAGAAAGTGTTTTTATCTAATTATCTTTAATTTTATGCTATTTTTATTGAATTTCATCAAAAATAATACTAGCTTTCCGATTCATGAATCGCTCGCTGTAAATATATTCAAATTTTAAGATTGAGATTTGGTTAGAAGGCACGTCTTTAAAGGCGCTGTTTAATCGGCACAAAAAACGTAAGTGAACTCAGTTGAAATGGGTACGTAAGAGAGAAATGAAAGCTTAAAAGGAAGAATGAAATCTACTAAATAGTTTGTCACCCCCATACATTAGTACGAGGGTGGCAATTTTAGATTATTGAGAAAATTTTATGGTTTTCTAAATACTTTTTTATCACCAAAGGATGGCTTTGATCTTGGCGCACCGAAACCTTTGTTCGCACCGCTTGGACGATCACCGCCACCAGCGTACCCACGGCCTTCGCCGCTTGGCGTACGAGGACGATCACTTGCACCAGCATAACTGCGACCTTCACCACTTGGTTTACGATCACCACCGAAGCTACGACCTTCGCCACTTGGCGTACGAGGACGATCACTTGCACCAGCATAGCTACGACCTTCACCACTTGGTTTACGATCACCGCCGAAACCTCCAGCAGGACGATCACCGCGAGGGCGATCACCACCAAAGCTACGACCTTCGCCAGATCCAGCAGGACGGTCACCGCGAGGACGATCACCACCAAAGCCTCCAGCAGGACGATCACCGCGTGGACGATCTCCACCAAAACTACGACCTTCACCAGATCCAGCAGGACGATCGCCGCGTGGACGATCACCACCAAAACCTCCAGCAGGACGATCACCGCGTGGACGATCTCCACCAAAACCTCCAGCAGGACGATCACCACGAGGGCGATCACCACCAAAGCTACGACCTTCACCAGATCCAGCAGGACGATCACCGCGAGGACGATCACCGCCGAAACCACGACCTTCACCAGACCCAGCAGGACGATCACCACGAGGGCGATCACCACCAAAACTACGGCGTTCGCCACCAAAACCTCCGGAACGAGCGCCACCGCCGAAACCACCGCCGCCAAATCCGCCGCCACCGCTATTACGACGACGATTACCATCTGAACGACCTTCAGACTTCATACCTTTTGGAAAATCAATTGGTGCACCTGGATTCATCAATTGGCTAATTGCACGCCATTTATGACGATCATCTGGAGCCAACAAACAAAGCGCAGAACCTTCAGCACCAGCACGGCCTGTACGACCAATACGGTGGATATAATCTTCTGGGCATTGTGGCAAATCATAGTTAATAACGTGACGAATATGTGGCACGTCAAGACCACGTGCAGCAATGTCTGTTGCTACCATGATACGACTCTTGTTTGCACGGAATGATTTAACAACGCGTTCACGTTTGCGTTGATGTAAGTCACCATGAATCGCATCCGCTGAGTGATGTTCATCACATAAGCGTTCTTTAAGATCTTCTGCACCGATTTTAGTTTTAACGAAAACGATCACTGATCCTTCGCGTTCATTAAGTTCACGCAACAAATGTGCAAACTTTTCAGCATGGGTTGTATGAATAACATCTTGCTTAATATGTGTCACTGGTTGTGTTGTTGAACCAACGGTAATACGCTTTGGATCACTCAAATACTGATTTGCAATACGCACGATGTTGTTTGGCATTGTTGCCGAGAACATCAATGTTTGACGTGTTTCATGCATTACTTCGATAATAGTTTCAAGCTGTTCGCTAAAGCCCATATCAAGCATACGGTCAGTTTCATCTAATACTAAGAATTGCGTACGGCTAAGATTCAATGATCCACGATTCAAGTGGTCGTTAATACGACCAGGTGTACCAATAATAAGTTGTGGACGACGACGTAATTGACCAAGCTGCTTAGCCATCGGATCGCCACCAATCAAAAGTGCAATCTCAAACTGTGGCTTCTTAGCTAGAAGTTTATTAGCCATATCTTGTACTTGTATCGCAAGTTCACGTGTTGGCGTCATTACAAGCGCTGAATTTTCAGATGATGCAAGTAAATTTGTGCATAAAGGCAAAAGGTAAGCCAATGTTTTACCAGTACCTGTTTGTGCGGAACCGAGTACGTCTTTTCCATCAAGACCAAATGGAACAGCTTCTGCTTGAATTGGTGTTGGTATTGTAATGCTTAAACGCTCAAGTGCTAGCAAAAGCTCTTCGGGCAAACCGAATGATTTGAAATCTGTTGTGTTTTGTTTTTGTGAGTTAAGTTCTGTCATGTTTTGTTTTCCAATGTAAAAAAATAAATTCTGTATCATTACAGAATTCGCACTGAAAGATAGCTTTAAGTTACCTAATTGCGATTACACATTAACGACGTCGATTGAAAATAAAACATCTGCACACGTATATGAATACGTGGGTATGTAGTGCTGACAAACAACGATCGCCTCTTCTAAAAGAGGTGACGTGAACGAAAAAAGGTTATCTACCAATTTCACAAAATATTGATTACTGCATTGCCCGTTGGGCTCAGTCGGGTTCTTGACATTTTCAAGAAACTATATCCACATTACGTAAATTGACTGGATATATGACTAAATTGTTGAGCGTATAGCATTCAAAAATTTTTTAAACTGGCAATAAAATTTAATGCCGTCTTTTTAATTATTACTAAGTTAAAGCTGCTCGAGGCTTGCATTCATTTCATTGCTGAAATGAATAAGACACTCAAGCAGTAACGCAAATTGATTAATCCATCAACTTCAAGTTAACAGCTGAAACTTTGCCTTTGTTTGAAGCAAGTTCATAGCTGAGTTTTTGTCCATCATTAAGTGATTGAAGGCCTGCGCGCTCCAATGCTGTAATGTGCACGAATACATCGCTGCTTTTGTCATCAGGCATAATAAACCCATAACCTTTAGTTGAATTAAACCATTTTACAATACCGGTTGCCATTCTTAGAAATCCTATTCATATTCGTAGTGTTAATATTACCTGACCTAAAATATTTAAATCAGGAGAGTCTGCAATATGCCATCATGGCAAACACGGGAACTATAAGATATCGGACAACCGTATTCTGTAGTTTGCATTAAATGCGAGTGTGTGCAAAAAAGCTATTATAAACTCATACTAATATAGATGGGCCTTTGTGAGCAAAAAGTCAAGCCCTTAAAAAGAGATTAAAGGGTTATTTATTACAAATCACAGAAAAAACCCAGGAAACCAACGTTCATTGCATATCATATATACTACATCTTTACGTGATTCCGCAAGATATGTAGCCTTATTAGTTTCATGAATTAAGTCTTGACAACGTTTCTTTAATTCGCAAAACTATCCAAAAGCGCTATCAAATCTCATAAAAAAAGACTGTGAATAAAATTAAGTTACCCATTGCCTTTCTTATAAAGGGATCCAATATTCACATTTTTTTTAATCTGACCAATTATTTTAAGAAAAATGGTATTAAATTCCCTTTTTCTCTAATCCTTTAAAAAAGTATGAGATAACATGAACCATAACAATATATTCACAATCATCAAATATTTTTCTATACAATTTTTAATTTCCCACAATTCTTATTCGATGAATATACATGAGAATAACGAGATTGCTCAACCTGCATCCTCGCTATCGATGAATGACATGAATAACAATGTGACCCTTCCCATGGTACATGCACTGACATTCAATCAATGCGAATATTCAAAATTTTTACGCACATTGCCAGACACTATTCTATTTGGCTGCACTCATCTATTTCGCTGGAACGTGATTGGTGACGTATTACCAGAAGCTTTTGATAAACAAAATTGGAATGCCGTTAAGGGTTTGCTTGACACAAGTCCGCCCAAACACTTGTTGCTTGAACTTTTTAAAGAAGAACGTCCTGATATCCATCAGTTTCTTCAAGACTACCAAGAACCAACCCAGGCAGAGCGTGATGCAGCCTTAATTAATGCGGCAGCACGTGATCAAAATCGTTTTGCTGAAGACCTTTTAAGCCAATTCGAAATACCGCCATCAATAGAGGTGATCAAAAAAGCAATTTTTGCAGCCGTCAATTCTTGCAACTATTGTCGTGGTGAGATTGCAGAAGCATTGATCATATACGGGGGAGAAGAAGTTAAGGGGTATGCATTAAATAGTGCTTTTGAACGTTTAATAGAAAGAGGCGCTTTACTTGATTTAACAAATTATTATAATAAAACACAAGCAGTATTTGAAACTACTTTAAGATATCGCCCTCCCTTAAAAGACATCGGAAAACTGTATGAACGCAGCTTTGAATTTTCGGGACTGTTTATTCGTCTCGCATTACTCAGAGCTTATAAAAAAGGAGAAGCGGAGGCTGATATTGGTTTAAGAACAAACCCACAGCTCGTTCAAAGATTATCATTGGAAGTGCAAAAATTGGAAAATGTGCTGAGTGTATCAGGACTCCCCAAAATGGTTGTACTTAATTTGCAGATAGAACTTCAAAAGAAAAAAATGGAGCTTCTGTGGTATCAAGGCACCCCTAATATTTTAAAAGCATCTAAAAAAGATGCCAACCTGCATCTAGAATATTATAAACAGTTAAGGAAAGCAGAAGCAAAAGAGTGTGGAGCTGACAGCAACTACGCTTTTGATTATGGCAAGAAACATTATTATCCAGCAGATGCAACTGATGAAGTAAAATGGGATTGTAATGAAAAATATTTTGATGAGGGGGACGACTGGCAGGAAAGTTGCGTAATAAACTCGGAAGCAAAGCGATTAGAAGCAAAGCAAAAGGTCCTCCTCCACACAAGAATTACAGAATTGGGGGTTATTTAACTATTTGAGCATTTTTTGCTATTTAACGAGATAATTTTGTCCTCCTTAGAACAGCACAGAAACAAAATAACTTAAATTGTTACCCACAATCTTATCTTGAGATTGTGGTTTTTTTATGTTCACACATGTATTAAATAAAAAATCTCTTCCTTCACCATCATTTTCTCATAGAGTCAAAAAACTATTGTTTTCATTTAAATGCCCCTCGAATCAAACAATTTCAATGAATCCCTCCAGTCCCCTTGAAATGCATTGATGATAGCGCTAGCATATTAATGTATATACATATATTTGAGGAATTTTTATGAAAAAAATACGTTCAGCGTTTTTAGCCAGCCTTGCTGGAATGTTTTTACTTAACACAGCACTTGTTTGCGCTGAAGGGTCAAAACTCGTACTCGGCACAAAAGTTGAAAAGCATGTCATGCAAAACGAACGTGATCATTTTGCGTTTCATGACGGCCAAGTCTGGGCACAAATTGAATTAAAGCCATCTACTGATGGACATGTAACCTTTGTTTGGACACGTGATGGAAAACCTTACACAGAATTCAAGACAGCAACGAAAAAAAGCGATCGTTACCGCACACAAGCATTTGTAACAGCACACCCTGGCAAATGGCATGTTGCCGTCAAGTCAGATGCAAATGTTGTCTTAGCTGAAAAAGACTTTAGTGTTGATGGCATGGATGGTGTGACAGAAGGTCTATCCCCTACAAATGCAATACAAAAAAAATCAAAAGAAAAAGCAGACATCAAGCCCCCTGTTAAAGATGAAACCAAAACTGTTTCTGGTATTAATGAAGCTTTAAAAGCACTTAACCCAACGGATTCCAAGCCAGAAGTTAAGGCTAATGAAAAGCCAGCTGCGAAATCGGAACCATCGCCAGAAAAAGTAAAGGTGAATGAGAGCTTAAAGACGAATAATCAAGCGACTTACACAAAATCTGCAGATGCGAAACCAACAGATGCGAAGCCTGGGGATGCTAAACCTACAGATGGAAAGTCTGTCAATACAAAGGAAGCTGATGTAAAATCAGCAGTACCAAAGGGGTAACTTAAAAAGCACCTCATCTATCACCGTGCCTTTATTGTCATCTCCGTGCTTGCCCCGGGGATGACAATGGTAGCAGGAATGACAAAAAGAGAGTTCGAAAATGACAAGGGGAAACATAAAGACAAAAACACTTATTAATAGGCGTAAAATGTTATGTGATCAGTTTTCTGTTCTCTATGCACTTATTGCCATATTGCTGTGCTTAAGTGGATGCCGTGAAGAAGAAAAACCATCTCATTCTGCTGAAGAATCCGCAAAACAAACACTTGAAATTCTATTGCCAGAAGTACTAGAACGTGTTCGTTCAGACTATATTGACGCCGTTCCTGAGCATCGCCTCATTGAAGGTGCACTCGGTGGCATTCTATTCGCCCTCGATCCTTATTCCCTTTATCTTGATCCCAATGATTCAGCTGAACTTAAAGGTATTAGCAAAGGTGAATTTGGCGGAATTGGGCTTGAAATTCTTCCCTCAAAAACGGGAATGAAAGTTATTTCTGCCATTGACGACACACCAGCACAACATGCATCTATTCAGGCTGGCGATCTCATTACGCATATAAATGGGCAAGATGTAACAAAAATTCTTGTATCAGATGCCCTGCGTCAATTGTACGGAAAACCCGGAACTGACATAAAATTATCAATTCTTGAACAAAGCGGCAAGCAACGCGACCTCACTCTCACACGGTCAACAATCAAAGTTAATCCTGTCAGATCATCTATAAAAGATAAAATTGCTTACTTGCGTATTAGTTTATTTAATGAGCATTGCGAAAAGGAAGTTATACACACCATTGATGGTTTTTTGAAAGAAGGCAAGTTACATGGCCTTATTATCGATTTGCGTAACAACCCTGGTGGCATACTTGAACAAGCAGTTTATGTCACAAGTTTATTCTTAGATGGCGGCACAGTTGTGCGTGTTCAGGGACGCACGAGCCATGATACACAGCAATATGAAGCAAAAGATCACGATCGTGTACGCGGCCTTCCTATTGTTATTCTTATTAATAAAGGATCAGCATCAGGTTCTGAAATTTTTGCCGCTGCACTCAAAGATCACAAACGCGCCATCATTATGGGATCGCGCTCCTTTGGTAAAGGTTCTGTTCAAACGCTTTTCCCACTCTCGAACAATGGTATCTTAAAACTGACCACAGCTTATTTCTATTCACCTAAAAATATTAAGATTCATGAAAAAGGGGTAGAACCTGATATATCCGTTGAAGCAGACCAGCATGATGTGATGTTTGATTCAGAGCGAGATGCGCAACTTAAGCGTGCATATGATTTATTGCGTGGCTTATCATTCTTTCAAGTAAGGGATCATCAATGAAAAGTATCATTTTCTTCATATTCACCGTACTCAGCATTCCTCTCTTAGCTGAAGAAAAAAGTGGGCAACACAACAAACAAGAAACAGTCCCAATAAAACAACCCCATGAATCTGATGAGGAATCATCGCATTTGTATTTTCCTTTAAAAGCTGAACTTGATCCTATTACACTAAAAAAGCTTCAGTCTCCCAGGCAACCAATAACAGCGATGCCTGTTGCCCTCTGGGTTGGCGGAATTAATCGCCTTACTGCTGGTGCTGCATTTTTATCAAGGTTACCCACACATATAGGAATTTTGATTAATCCATTCGAGGCATTACCAGCAGATGTGCTCGCTCTAATATCAAAGCAAGGCCGAAATTGGGCACTTATTATACCAACACGAAATCGTTTTGATGGTGGGGCCCGTTCGCCAGAAACTTTAAATGGCACAAAAGAATCACATGCATATTTTGAACAAGTAGTAATTCAAACAAAAATTAAAACCGTATTTATCCCTGATATGGTAGATGTTGATCAAGAAATACTTGAATTCACTGTAGCACTTGCAAAAAAACATGGGCTTACACTCATCGTCCCTCCGCAGTTTTTTAGCAATATACAAGGGCTTTGCCAAAAGCAAGGCGTAGATTATCAATTAATCGATGCTTTTGCACCAAATGATGTTACATTTGATGACTTCAAGGCAATTTTATCTGAAAGCATAGGAAAGATAAAAGATACGGGTGAGCTAAAAATAGCCATACTGCTAACAGATGAACAAAAAAAAATGTATTTTAATGAGTATATTCAATTAATTCAGGCTAATCATGGACTTTTTGTTGACGAGAAACCTGTGATGCAGGCAAAATAAGTGAAGAAAAGCAACATGTTGTACTCCAACCCCGCGTCATTCCTGGACTTGATCCGGAGATCTTTACTATCAAGGCCACATACAGACTGTCGATTGTGTTCTTAAATCACGACATAACAAACTGTTTGACTTTGAGTTTTCATAGATACTCGCGTCAGCTGTGAGTATGACAATATAGTTTTGTATTTATAACAATTTTGATGTTAAAAATAATAATAAGAAAGAATAAAAATGGAATCTGTAATGCATTATCGACCAGGTGTTGGAATGATGCTTGTTAATAAAGAAAAGAAAGTATGGGTTGGTGAGCGTATCAACTCCCCTCATGCTTGGCAAATGCCTCAAGGGGGCATTGATCCTGAAGAAGAGCCACTTAAAGCGGCTTTTCGTGAATTGTATGAAGAAACAGGGATACAGGCTAGTAGCGTAACGGTCATTGCCGAATCAATTGATTGGTTAACGTTTATGTGGCCAGAGGACCTGCAAAAAAAACTATGGGACGGCCTTTATATCGGCCAACGTCAAAAGTGGTTTTTAATGCGTTTAGATACCGATCACGATGCAACTGATCTTAACCTTCATCATCCAGAATTTTCCGCTCACAAGTGGGTTGATGTTAGCGAATTACTACCGATAATTGTGGATTTTAAGCACGATATGTATCGTGAAATTACAACTGAATTTGCATGGTATTTCAATGATTGATCAAAAAATTAGTATTTTCATTCAGTGGCTGCAAGGATATCCTTCCGAGCTCTCTTCACTTTTAATGTTTTTCGTGTGTGTTCTGGCAATCTTAGGTGCTTGCTGGTATGGGTATGGCGCTTTGTGTGCATATAATGCACTTGCAATTGTTATTGCAAACATCCAGGTGCTCCGTCTTGGTAGCTACCTTTCAACACCAGAACCAATTGCGCTCGGTACCGTTTTGTTTGCAACCACCTATTTGGTGAGTGATATCATAACAGAGCATTATGGAGCCCAAGCTGCACGTAGAACAATTTTAATCAGCTTCATGGCTCAATTGGTTGTTAGTCTTTGGATGCTACTTTGTCTTGCACATCCAGGAATACACGCCACTACGAGCGCTAACGCTGGTATTATAGAGCAGCAAAACCAGATCTTTAAAAGCATGTGGCTGGTGTTTATTCCATCAATACGCTTTTTTGTCGCCAGCCTTGTGTCATATGTGGCAACTCAATTAATTGATATTTCCTTATATCAATGGATACGACAGAAATCCAATGATCGCTACCTGTGGCTGCGTCAAAATGTGTCGATGTTCGTATCAGGCTTTCTTGATAATTTAATCTTCAGCGTACTCGCATGGATTGTGTTGAGCCCGAATCCACTCACTTTCAATACCGTAATTGTGAGTTATGTGCTTGCAGGATGCATTGTGCGTATTATCGTGAACATCATGGGAACACCTGTGTTGTATTGGAGCTATCGCTTTGTAAAAGTCCGGCGGGTTGCAGGGTGAGTTGATTGTAAAAATCGAACCCAACATTGGATGGGAAATATATTATATTAAAACATCAAATCGCTTATTTAACGTTTGTATTCCTACTAACAACGTATCAATCTTTGCCTCAAGTGCATCTATCCTATCTGCGCCGTTTTGATTAGAATCCAAAAATTTACCTTGATTTTCTTTTGCTCTTTGTATGTTTGCCAAGGCTTCTTCGTTTTCTTTATCGGCTGCCTTTTGCATTGCATTAACGATAAGACCAAAGAATAAGTTCAACATTGAAAAAGCCATAATAATTATGAATGGGATAAAAAAAAGCCACGAATATGGCATTTTTTCTAAAATTGGACGTGTAGTATTTGACCATTCATCGCACAGCATTAATTGAAATAATGTATACATTGATCCGCCCAATGAATTAAACATCTCGGGGCTAACATCATGAAACAAATTATATGCAAGTACAGAAAAAACGTAAAACATCATGCACAAAAGACAAGCGACACTGAAAATACCTGGAATAGCCATATAAATTGCGGATATAACCATGCGCATTTGCGGAAAGATTGAAATCAATCGCATAATACGAATAATACGGACCACACGAAGAACAGATAAAACAGGCAATGTGCTGACAACAGAAACTAAAATGGTCACCATATCAAAGAGATTCCAACCACACCTGAGGAACCTAAAGCCCCCTGCAAGTATACGCAATGACAGCTCAACCACAAAAACACATAATAAAATCTGGTCAATGGTTTGAAGAACGCTCAAATAAGGCCGCATAGATTCATATGTTTCTGCCCCCAATGTAATCGCATTAAGTATGATTAAAATGGCAACAAATACGTGTGCACGATTACTATTAATAAATTTTTCAAGTTTATTATTTATGGGTAACATATGGGTTTGTCCTTTCCATTTTCTCCAAATCTTTCCAGCTTCCTTGCGGCATGACCAGAAGGTCCATGGATCCCTATGATCAAGTCATAGGAAAACTAAGGAAAGTTTGTAACAATCCTGCAGAGCTCGCAATGACGGTGAAAATTCTAATTTTATGAATTAATTTTTTATACAAATTACTTACGTAACAATTTCTTGTGATGCTTATACACAGCTTCTGCGATTTGAACACCATTCAACGCCGCACCTTTTCTAAGATTATCAGCCACAATCCACATTGACAACCCAAATGGCACCGATAAGTCGTTACGCAAACGGCTAACATAGATCTCATCATCTTGTGCGATTTCAACAGGTGTAAAGAATTGATCTGCAGTCTTAGGCATTTTTATTGCCTTTGATGCCTTTAGCGCGGCATGCATAGCTTTTAGGTCAAACGCTGCTGTACATTCTACGTTTGCTGAAATCGAATGCCCTATAAACACAGGAACACGCACACAGGTCGCTGCAACAGTAATTTCAGTCGATAAAATCTTCTTCGTTTCCTCGATCATTTTTAGTTCTTCTTTGGTCGATCCATCAGCCATAAACGCATCAATCTTAGGAATCACATTAAAAGCAATGGGCTTTGGAAAAAGTTTATTTTCCGTCGATGGTTGATTCATCAACACTGTCTTTGTCTCGTTAAATAATATATCCATGGCCTTTTGACCCGCACCTGATACCGCTTGATAGGTTGAAACGACAATGCGTTTAATGGGGGATACATCATGAATAGGTTTTAATGCAGCTACTAATTGAATGGTGGAACAATTTGGATTTGCAATAATACGTCGCTTGGCGGCAAGCGCAATAGCGTCTGGATTAACTTCAGGCACAACTAACGGCACATCCTCATCCATACGAAAGCGTGATGACTTATCAATGACAAGCGCGCCTTGTGCAGCCGCGATGGGTGCATATTGCGCTGAAACATCGCCGCCAGCCGAGAAGAAAGCAATATGGGTCGTACTAAAATCGAATGTATTAAGGGCTTTTATCATTAACTCACCATGATGGCCATATGAAACTTTTATGCCTTTTGATCGTTCAGAAGCAATGGCAAATATATTTTCTTTCGGCACGCCACGTTCTGCCAAAATTGATAAAAGTGTCCGTCCAACAGCTCCCGTTGCGCCGACTACAGCAAAGTTAAGATCAGCAAATGTCATTATTTTTCCTTTTTCACGATCAAAGATTTATTCACCATTAATAAAAGAACTCTAACACAAAAAAATCCATAAAAGCTAAGTAGCATTTACTATCACCTTGAAATTCCTTCATTTCGCATGCGATCATTAAAATGTATTTAAAATTCTGGAGATCACATGCACGTACTAAAATTCGGTGGCACATCTGTTGGCTCAGCTAAACGATTATTGGAATGCTTGGCGATTGTACGCGATCGAGTGAATCAAACACGTGTTGGCATTGTTTTATCGGCAGTTTCTGGCATTACAAATAAGCTCGATGCAAGCATCCAAGCGGCTAAAGTTGGTGCAGACATTGACAGCTTAGTTGATCCAATTGCATCTATCCATCATGCGATTATAGATGAGCTTGCGCTGAACAGGCCCGCCCTTGCCAAAGATGAACTAAATCAATTTCTAGATGATATCTGTCAAAAATATAAAGCATTACTGCATGGTATTCAGCTGATTAACGAATGCCCGATCAAGGTATACTGTCAAATCTTAAGTTTCGGTGAACGTTTATCCGCACGCATTTTTACGGAACTTTTACGTTGCGAAGGGATCAATCCACACTTCATTGACGCCGCTGATTTTATCAAAACAAAAGGCGCACTTGATGAAGGCACTCCTGTTATGGAAGAGCTTGAGAATAGATTCAAAGTTCTACTCGATAGCCCCCACAAATGTATTCTTATGTCAGGTTTCATCGCATCAGACATGGATGGCAAGCTAAGCCTTTTAGGGCGCAATGGATCAGATTTTTCGGGAAGTCTCATGGCAGTTGGTCTTAATGCTGAACGCTGTGAAATCTGGACTGATGTCGATGGTATTTACACATCTGACCCCAACAAAATTCATGATGCAATGTTGATTAAAAGCATGAGTTATGGCGAAGCAATGGAGCTTGCCTTTTACGGCGCCACGGTTTTGCACCCAAAAACCACCTCTGCCTTGGCTGATCGTGATATCCCACTTTACATCAAAAATACATTTAACCCGGCGCATCCTGGCACGTGTATTTCCCGTACTGCGCCAGCAGATGACTATTTAATCCGCGCAGTTTCAGCAATGAATAATGTAGCATTGATCAATGTTTCTGGACCAGGCATGAAAGGAATGTCTGGGATTGCCGCACGTATTTTTGGGACAGTTTCAAAATGCGGCGTATCAATTGCACTTATTAGTCAATCAAGCTCAGAGTATTCAATTTGTTTTTGCGTGCCCGATAAGGATGCTGCTATTGTTCAAGAGGCTCTCTCAATAGAGTTTGTTTTAGAATACAATGCTAAGCTAATTGACATGATTGAAATCATCTCCAATCAGTCAGTTATTTGTATTGTTGGTGATCAAATGCGATCACATTGTGGTGTTGCAGGTAAATTCTTTCAAGCGTTATCTACTGCCAGCATTAATATTTCTGCCATCGAACAAGGGTCATCAGAACGTTGCATATCCGCTGTAATTAATGGCGATCAAAGCGCTCGTGCCATCCAATCTGTGCATCGGGCATTCTTTAAAAGCCATCAATCCATTGACCTTTATGTATGTGGTGTTGGCTCAGTCGGATCAGAACTCATTGATCAGATCGCGCAGCAACGCCAGACATTGCACGAGGAAGGCATTGATATTAACGTATGCGGTATCGCAAATTCGAGCACAATGATATGTGCTGAAGGTGGGCTTGATCTTGTTAATTGGCGTGCAGACTTAAACGCATCAAATCATGCAAGTGTTGTTTCAGCTATGGCTGAGCATGCAAATCGGACAAAACCACTCAATGGTATTTTTGTTGATTGCACAACATCCGAAGCCATCGGGCAAACTTATTTGGATATATTTAAGGCGGGCTTACATGTTGTAACAGCCAATAAAAAAGCAAATAGCAGTGCTATGAATTATTACGCACAACTCCGCGCTGTTGCAGACAAACACAAAAGACGTTTTTTATATGAAACCAATGTTGGTGCTGGCCTGCCAGTTATTGACACGCTTAAAGGACTGCTAAAAAGTGGTGATAAACTGGTTGAATTCTCTGGGATTATGTCTGGATCGATGTCGCTTATTTGCGGCTTGCTTGATGAGGGAATGTCATTTTCTGAAGCGGTTGAACTGGCGCGCAATAAAAAGTTCACCGAACCTGACCCGCGCGATGACTTAAATGGTATGGATGTTGCGCGAAAAGTTTTGATTGTAGCACGTGAAGCGGGCCTACAGGTCGAGCTGGATGACGTTGTAATCGAACCTTTGTTTCCCGCTGGTTTTTCATCAACAGGTAATGTGGCAGAGTTTTTGAGTAACCTTAAAACGGTTGATACATATTTTGCGGAAAAGCTAATGGATTTAAAGGCTGAAAACAAAGTGCTTCGTTTTGTAGGCGCAATAGCGAATGGTGTATGCAGTGTGGGTATGCAAGCGGTTGGCACAGCTCATCCATTATACCCAATTAAAGGTGGTGAAAATGCCTTTGCATTTAAAACAAAACGGTATAGTCCAATTCCACTTGTGATTCGTGGGTATGGCGCAGGGGTAGAGGTGACAGCAGCAGGTCTTTTTGCAGATATATTACGGACGGTGGAGTTTAACTGATAAAATAAGGGTTGTTTTTACTCTGTTGTCATCGCGAGGAGTATAACGACGTGGCGATCTGGCCGCTAGATTGCCGCGCCCTTTCAGGGCTCGCAATGACAGCATGTATATAAAACTAAACTCAACAAGGACGCATTTATGAAAATCAGCATCTTCGCCCCGGCAACCATTGCAAATTTTAGCGTGGGGTTTGACTCACTTGGCACAGCGCTTTCCGACGTCGAAGGCTCTCTCTTCGGAGATGTAGTCACCATTGAAACTGCTGCTGAAACAATAATTCATATGACTGGTGATTTTTCGCATAAATTACCAAAGAATCCTGCAGATAATCTCGTTACAAAATGCGCTAAACATTTTCATCAGCATCTAACTGAACGCAGCATTCCTCACAAAACATTCACACTTACCTTAGAAAAGCGTATGCCTATCGGGAGTGGCCTTGGATCAAGCTCAGCATCCATTGTTGCCGCACTTGTCGCCTTAAATCACTTTTATGATAAGCCTTTTAGTGATCACGATCTGCTTATGTTTGCAGGCACCATGGAGGGCGCCACCAATGGATCTGTTCATTACGACAACGTAGCACCTTGCCTGTTTGGTGGTTTGCAAATGATAACAGACGGCGGGGCTGGATGTGAAAGATTGCCTTTCTTTACTGATTGGGTATTAGTAATTTATCACCCCGGCATTGAAATCTTGACTGAAATAGCACGCTCTATTTTACCAGATAATCTCGCGCGGGCTGCAGCCATTACCTACTGGCAAAAACTAGCCTGTTTTGTACATGCATCACATACAGGAAACAGCGCACTTGCTGCAACGCAAATGAATGATATGCTGATTGAGCCCTATCGTGCCACACTCATTCCAAATTTTGAGGCTGGCCGCGTCGCTGCAATCAATGCAGGCGCACTTGCCTTTGGCATATCAGGTTCAGGGCCAACATGCTTTGCCGTTACAGAATCAATTGACGTAGCACATCACGTGCGCGACTCCATTGTAGGCGTCATGCACGGAACAGATGAATCATTTAGTAAAATCTGCACGATTTCGAAAACAGGGGCACGGTTAGTATAAAAAGCTTACATCCATTTAAAAACACGCCGTAAGATTAACGCAAACGCACCATTTCCCATCACATTGGCTGCTGATCCAAAGGGATCTTGCAACACATAAAGTGTTGTCAAAATACTGATCATTTCAGGGGTAAAACCCAAATATGTTTGCAAGACTGGTAATACAACAAAAACACTGGCGCCTGGAATACCCACACACGACAGCTTGGCCATCGAAAATGCAAAGGCAAAAGGCACAAAAACGGCAAAATCGGGCCATGGCATGCCAAAAATTGATAACAACGCCATTGCCATCATTAGTATCACCAGATCATCACCAAGCATATGAATATTGGCCGTTGATGAAATAACAAGATGAGCAAAATTTTTGTCTTGCGTGGTTTCCTCAGTGCAGCGTAGCGTGACAGGCATAGTTGCAGCCGATGACATAGTACTAAACCCAGTTAACCCCGCAGGCAGCATTGTTTTTATATAACCTACGGCTTTGCGCGTATTCCCATGTGATGCCAGAAGGTATAGCCCTGCAATATACATTAACACCAACGACATACTCAAGAAAAACACCTTGCCGTATTGCTGAAACAAATGCACAAGCGCATCGTCATAACTAAGCTTTAGGCAAAACCCAAATATATAAATCGGCAAAAGCGGCATAAAGATTTTACTCAGCAACATGCTTACTGTGTCACTTAACCAAATAGATCCGCCCTTGAGCGTTGTTCGCATTGCATTTTCTTCGTTCAGGCAGTTGAGCAAAAGCCCACAGCCAACACCAATCAACAATGCTTTCTCTGTTCCAATTAAATTTGGAAATCCAAACTTGAAATTAACCGTAACCATCGATGCAAATTTCGTTGCAAAGTCTAAACTAAGGGATACTCCCGCAAATGGCAGTACTGCTTTACTAAAAAAATATGATGCCGTGAGTGCAAGGCAATTTGACAAAGTCACACCCACAAAAATCAGTAAAAGCAATTTGAAAGAGCCGCGCTCGATATTAACAAGCGCCCGTAAAATAAAACTAAACACAATAAGTGGTAACACAAATAGCAACACTTCGATAAAACACGTGCTAACCGTATAAAAAAAACAAACCGCAGCTAGGCTCAATCCTTTTGCAATGCTCATCGCCAAAAAAATGCTAAACACTAAGTGCGCAAGAGGTTGTTTTACTAATTTTATAAAAGACAATTTTTATAACTCAATATTAATAGATGGCGCTTAGTATGCCTCACTTTCTTCAAAATGGACATAAAAAATGGTGTTTTGTGGTCAGTCATATTTTGATATTGCATTAAACACTTCAACCTAAACCATTGCAACAATCACCAACGCCTTATAGGATAGTTTACAGACAATCACACATGTTCTAAGTCACAACCTTATGCTTTGGCAAATTCCTCTCCCCTCATTCACACCAGCGGTACCTGAAATATTTTTGGCAATAGCCATACTCATTATAACACTCATTGGTTTATTCTCTGGACGCCATGCGTTTAACGCAACCTATGGCACATCCCTTGGGGCGATCGTTATCACACTATTGCTTACACTCAAGCTTGCATTTAATCAAACCGAAGTATCTTACATCACATTTAGCGGACTATTCATAAGTGATATTTTTAGCGTTTATGCGAAAATATTTCTACTAAGCGGTGTTGGGCTGATATTGATAATGATAAGATCGTCACTCCTTCAAACTGGTCTAGCGCTATTTGAATACCCCATTCTCATTTTAACAAGCACACTTGGCATGATGCTGATGATTTCAGCAAATGATTTACTTTCGGTATTCACAGCACTTGAACTGATGAGCCTTAGTCTATACATTTTGATCGCCCTTAAACGCCGAGATTTAGCCGCAAGCGAAGCCAGCCTCAAATATTTCATTTTGGGCGCACTCGCTACAGGAATCTTTCTCTATGGGGCAAGCTGGGTTTATGGCTATGCAGGAACTACAAACTTCGATGTATTGGAACGCTTTTTATCCGCCCATAGTGCTGAAAAATTTCCTTATTTACTTGTTGGTCTTACCCTTATCATTGTGGGTATTGCGTTTAAGATTTCTGCGGCACCCTTTCATATGTGGGCACCCGATGTTTATCAAGGAACGCCAACACCAGTATTATCATTTTTGGTTACCATGCCAAAATTCGCAGCGTTCGCTCTCATGCTTCGATTAATAACAGGGCCATTCAACACGCTCATGCACCATGGGTCTAAAATTTTCATGTGTCTTGCAATCACATCTATGTTCATTGGTGCTTTTGCAGCACTTACACAACAACCAATTCGTCGTTTTATCGCCTATAGCTCAATTGGGCAAGTCGGTTTTGCTCTCATCGGTATTATTTTAGCCAGTGAACCTGGCTACAGATCTACACTTTTATTCCTTGTATTTTACCTCATCACAATGATTGGATTCATGGGATGTCTGGTGCATTTGTCCAGACGAGGGCATGAGTTAAATACATTATCAGACCTAAATGGTCTTGGGCGGCACCATCCAATCGTTTCATTTTGTCTTGGTTTTTTTATCTTCTCACTTGCGGGAATTCCACCAATGCCAGGATTTCTGCCGAAGCTTTGGATGATACAAACGGCTGTGCAACATGAACATTATATATTGTCTGTCATAGCGGTTCTTTATAGCGTTATCGCTGCTGCTTACTATTTATTGCTCATCAAAGCAATTTTTATTGATACGCCTGCCGATGACAATTCAACGGTTGCCGTCCTTAAAACATCTGGTTCGGAAAGTCTGATTGTAGCCTATGGGTTAATTGCCCTATTACTAGGCTTAATGTTCTATCCAAATCCGCTTATCACATGGACTTCACATGTCGCTGCAGCATTAATGTTTTTCTAAGTACGATTTATTTATATTTTTCCATCATTCCAGCACAACAAAAGCGCTTTTTTCAAAAATGACGTAAGAGCACGATATTCTTTCATCTTTATGCTTGACGATTTTATTTAAAATGAGAGATAATTTTTATATAAATAGATTTCAAGAAATATAACATCAATTTCACAAGAAATTAGATAACAAAAAATGTTAACATAAAAACATAAGCCGCTAATAAAAATCCAATTGTTTATTTATGGGATCAGAACAATCTTATTAATGTAATATAAAGTTTAATTATGTAATACTATATATAACAATTATAATAGAGGCATCTATGTTCAAATTTACAATATTAATCAACTTAATGATAATTAAATGTTTTTGCACGGATCAATGGGATCCTGAGGACGATTGGGGCGCCAAGCTTAACCATTATACAGAACACTGTAATTCAAACCACTCTAGGCAACAAAACTCTCTGAAACAGGCCGAAACTAGCACTTATAAAATTAATAAACCATTAACCTTAGCCGAAGCAGTGGCACCTTTATTGCAATATTCATGGCAAGGTCTGGAACGAATATTTGAATCAGAAAAAGCACACAGGGCAAGAGCTATGTCAGATGGTCACATATCAACTCCAAATGTAAATACAGTACAACAAGAATTTCGCCCACAACGAACAAACGCACTGCAAAAATCTCCCCAACAAGGACTTTTAAGAAAGCCGCAACAACACGCGGCGAGACAACAGACAGTGCAACGAGAAATTCCAATGCATCAAATATTACCACAACAAGCTAGCCCAAGAAAACAGCGGCAATATCCTATACAGCCAGAAAACTCAGTACAAAAAATATACCCGAGAAATAAATACAGTGATCCTGCAGTACATCCAGAAAAAAAACAAGAATTAATAAATGATACAAAAATTGAAAATAATGAGCCCAAGATTAATGCCACTAAATTAAAAGTTGACAATGGAATACCACAAGAAATTAAAATAAAAGATGAAAATAAACAAATTAATACAGAAACAATTCTTGCGTTCCAATATGCAGAAGAATTAATAAACAAAATAAATGACAAAGAATCAAGCAATTATAAAAATGCACGGGATATGTTAGACTTCCAAAAAAAGGTACATACACGAATGATTCAAATCGAACAATATTTCAGGGAAGATCAAATGCCAGCAGGGAAAATAAATCTTTTATCCAATCGGCAAAAAAATGAACATACAAGGACCTATCCTTTATGGAATGAAACAAAGTACTATTTATCAATTGAGTATACAAAATTACATACTCAACTCAGGATATATACAATTGGAATTCACTGTGATAGTAAGAAAACAACAAAAGAAGTTATATCCAATATGAATAAAGAATATCATGGAACAAGTGATCGGTATAAATGGAAAAGAAACGAAGTCACTGGCGAAAATAAGTATGAAGAAGACGAAGAACGCAGCATATATGATTATGGGCTCACTGAATATTTTTTACTTAAAAACGATGATCAACGCTGCCTGTTGGGAATGAAATATCTAGAATTAACAGGCCTAGAACCTATAAAAATTGATCTTTTAGAGCAAGAAGGCCCTGCATAATTAAGCAACGTGCCCCATGTCATTCAAAATCCCACGAATAAACGCAATAGTAATGTTACGCTTTTGCTCAGCTGACAAACGTTCGAGTAAACGCACCCAATGATCAACCATTGCATACGATCGATCGATGTGTTGCCCTAAATACATCAAAACTTGTTCATCCACAAATACGCCGCAATCGACCAGATTCTTTTTAAGCAAAGCGAGCACCAACGCATCGTCGGGAAGACTGAGCGTAAATGTTGAAAGCGTCGCTAGCCGTGAAGACAAATCAGGCAGAGTGCACCAATTCTGATAAGGCTGTGACATCGTCATAACAAATTGTGCCCCCCTCTCCTTAGCATGATTGAAAAAGTGAAACAACCACGGGGCTGGCGCACGATCAGCATCATCAAGCACAAAAAGGGATTCTTTTAGTTCAAAAGGGTGATTTGCTGCGCATACTTGCCCATTCAAAAAACGCGCCTGGCGATTCTTTTCTACAAACGTATGGCACAAATGTGTTTTTCCTGAATGAGGCTCGCCCAAAATAAGAGCGCCCATCGTATCAAGAGGCCACGCCGGCCAAGCTTCTAGCCATCGGTAGGCGTCAGCATTGCACGAGCCAACCACGTAATTTTCACGGGTAAAAATTGGAATGCTTGGAAAAGAAAATGCACGTTGTTTCACAAGAAGTCTCGAAAAGTATGATCATAAGAATTGACTCTTATATAACCATACCTTTCGATGTGTTGTCATGCGTTATTAAGCTTAGCCTACAGCTGCAGCTGTGCTGCACGTGCCCCCGCTCAATTCACATGTCATTGTCCCACCTGCGTACCCTAGCCTTGTATTGATCTCTTTGAGAGTTTCGCTATTTACTGCACAATCTTTTGTTATAAGATCTTCATAGGTGACTGCATTTACATAGCGACATGTACCGCCGCCCATCATTCCACTTTTATGCGCCCATGCACAATCTACTCCTAAACCTTTAAGCTTATCTTTTCTACTAGTAAGTGAGGCACCTCAGCCAGACTTGCCTTAGCATCCTTCTTAGCTTTAAGCAAAATATCAGAAAACGTGGATTCTAAATTCATTTATAAATAATAAGCTTTCAAGTAAATTTTAAAAATAAATATAATTCGAAAAAAGACTGCAATTCACACTGGTTATGCTTCGAGCCAACGATCTGCATCACCATAGATGTTGTATACAAAAAAATATATGCACCTTTAATAATAAAAATCCCCGAAACAAGTCCCGGGGATTATAAAAAAATAATATAAATAAAGACTGCACTAGTCGAATCTTAGTGTGCTGGAGCGATCAAAAAGGAACGTCGTCGTCTAATTCATCGAATTTCTGCACTGGCTTTGCAGCCGCCTTTGGTGCATAGCTGCCACCTTGGTTTGAATCATCAAAACCGCCGCCGCCCATGTATTCAGCATCACTGCCGCTGCCACCTGATTTATTATCAAGCAATGTTAATTCACCACGGAAACGACCAATTACGACTTCTGTTGTATAGCGTTCTTGCCCGGATTGATCTGTCCATTTACGTGTTTGAAGCTGTCCTTCAACATAAATCTTTGATCCCTTGCGGACATATTTTTCAACGATATCAGCGATTTTGTCATTCATAACAGAAATACGGTGCCATTCAGTACGATCGCGTCGTTCACCGGATGCTTTATCTTTCCAAGACTCGCTCGTGGCAATTGAAAAGTTTGCAACTTTAGTTCCATCTGGCATGAAACGCATTTCGGGGTCTTTTCCTAAATTTCCTACGAGAATTACTTTATTAACTGAGCCTGCCACAAAAACCTCCATTGACACGATATTATCATTTATTTACTCAACTTATGAGTCACTAAAGGTTTGTCACATTTAGCGCATAAATTAAGAAGAGCATATGTACTAGTTATGCCTGTTTTTGCTCGGTTTGTGAATTAAAAAAGATATGCCCATTGGGGTTGGCTCTACAACACCTTGCCCAGCGGTATATCCTGGCGACAGACTTCATATCCATCGGGATCATTAAATAGTATTTCCACATAACCGTATTTCATATAAAAAGGCTGTGCTTCAGGAGATGACTCCGCATGCAGAGTTTTAATCCCTTGCCCCTTTAGCCATCTTTCACAAAGCTTTAGGAACTCGGTACCAAATCCCTGCCTTCTCATCTTTTCATCAATCACCATCATTCGGAGTGCAGCCCGGTCATCTAGCCACTTTTGTATATGCGCATAACCGACAATATCAACACCGCTACTAAACACAAAATGCACATGATCGGGGTGATTAAATGTTCCTGTATGCGGGTTCAGCATAGAAAATTTATCAAAGAACCTTTTTCTAAATGCCTTAGCCGTTTCCCATTCATAGTCGTGGGTGCAATGCATTAAGCGCGTGCCGTTAAATCCGGCTTTTTGATAAACACCGCGGATAAATTCATGTTTTCCAAGAGTGTAGCCTGAAAACTGCGAAGGGCTCCGTTCAAACGAAGAGACTTGTGTCAACAAATGTGTCTTTAACGCGGCATATTCAGCGCATGCTTGTGGGTTATTTCGCAAATAATTCGTAAACGTTAGATTCAGCTCAATCTCGGGATTGCCATCTTCATAGACATGCAAGTGAACAGTAACAGCGCCCTTTTTACTGAAATAAAAACGAAACGGAATATTCATCTCGCCTTTGTAGGCGTAGCCAATTGATTCAACGCTGCTCATAAAAGCCTTCGCATTTTTAACAACGACAATGATATCAATGATAGGTTTTGCCGCTAAACCTGGGACCGATGTTGAGCCAATATGATGGATCATGATGCAATTATTACCAAGCGCGCCCATGATCCGCGCTGATTCTTCTGCAAACATTACTGGCCATTCGGGGTTGTATGGAACGACTTCAATCTGTTTTGTTCTGATCATCCAAACCTTCTCATTCTTCTGAAAACCATCTTCTTATACGATCAAAAATGCCAACATCCTGCAACATATGGTGCACAGTTTATGGTCACATCTATTGCTAAAAACAAACAAAAGTAACTAAAAAAATCTAAACATAATCATGAATTTTCCACTTATCAATTTTTATACTAAACTCTTTTTAAAAAACAAGCTTTCAACATAAATTGACCTAAATCTGTTTTGCAGTCAACTTCGTGATCGCCGCCAACCAAACGGATGCTTTTGATTTTTGTACCCACTTTAAGCGTAATAGAGGATCCCTTAACTTTAAGGTTTTTGATAATTGAAACCGAATCACCGTCTGACAATATATTGCCATTGGAATCTCGCACAACTGAATCATCCTCATCTGTCACATCTGATGCGTGTTGCGGCCATTCGTGTCCGCAATCAGCACACATAAAAGAATTGCCATCTGGACATGTTTTTGCCCGTACTAAAAAGTGTTGGTTAGTTCAATATACAGTTTTCAGATGGTTTTGCGAACTTCTTCCGTCATTGAAAGGAAACATAGGTGGCGCGGTAATGCATGTATTTAAACTGCCCTGGATGCCTGCGCACTTTAGGCTCGCCGCTATGACTAGCGGGTAGTGAGGATTAATCTCTCATTTCTGGCAGCTTACCAAAAAGTGGAGTTGGAGCTGGCCCAAAATGCCCCCCCGTCATTTAAGTGACTTTCAAAGAATCTCTAGGATTCACGACAGAATAACTTTTTCAACTTGAAGGAGAATTATTATTCTATATATTATAGATAACAATATAATAACTAATATGAACAGGTGACAATTATGAATGTTTACACTTTACTAAAATTCATTTACTTTTCAATTATTTCAATAAGCTCATTATATGCCTCGACTACTCCCAACATAGATGTCGAACCTGCTGGCATTATAGAGGTAAGGATTGCGTGTTTTCGTGAAAAAAATGCTGAGATTTCATCTTCCTTAGAAATCTTAAAACAGGATTGTGAAGCCAATTTCACCCCATATGTTGAACCTTCAGATATTACAATAGGAACCCCCTGGCTAACGGAAGAAGGGCCAAACTACATTGCTTTTGATAAAGAAAATACACCGTTAGGTTTTTTAGCTGTTGGCTGGAATATGAGTCAAAAAGAAATGACCGAAAAATATAATCAACAAATGAATTCAGTAATTCCTGAGAATATTAGCTCACAAATACGTGCCGATTTTACAGAAATTAAGGACTATAGTAGTGAGCTCTCACAATTAATTACACTATCACCTGCAAAAGCTTCCGAAGTTTTTGGTGGAAGCTATAATATTTTCATTTACGTTTCCTCAAACGCGCGTGGACGTGGTATAGGCCAAAAACTAATGTCTTGTTTGCCTGGGATTATGCAAGAAAAATTTCAAGAAGGATTAAACATACGATATTCATCTAAAATTTCTAATTTACCTTCTATTGCTTTGTTTTTAAAAACATCAAAAGAAATGGACCATTTGCCAGATGTTTATCTAAAAGCAACAAAAACTGAAAGCAGGTTGATAGAAGAGGGCTTAGCATATGATCAGATGATCTCTTTTCTTTTATCACCTAATTCTGAAGGCAGTGGATATAACATTATTGATAAGTTTATAAAAAATTTTAAAAAATAAAAGCCATCTAAACTAAGCATTTTTACCTGAAATCGACGAGATTGCTGAGCACACCCCCTGCATTTTTACAGAGGGTGTGCTCTACATATACTACAAATTAATAACTTTGAATGTTATCCATCTTGATTTGGCTCTGTCACAAATTTTTCAATAGTTTTCATTACCCTGCACCTTTCACATCCGGCAAAAAACCGCCCACTTGCGCATCCCACAGTGTTTTGTATAAACCTGCACGTGCCAGCAATTCATCATGCGTGCCATCCTCAACAATCACTCCACTATCAAATACCAAAATTCGATCCATATGCAAAAGCGTCGATAAACGATGCGCAATCACAATGGTTGTTTTTCCTTGCATCAAATCCCAAAGACTGTCCTGAATTTCACGTTCTGTTACTGAGTCCAGCTGGGACGTAGCCTCGTCCAACATCAAAATCGGGGCATTCTTCAGAATCGCCCGTGCAATAGCAATGCGTTGACGTTGTCCACCTGAAAGTTTCACACCGCGTTCACCAACCAACGCTTCATACCCATTTGGCAACTTTGCGATAAAATCATGTGCATGGGCACGTTTTGCAGCCTCAATAACTTCATCATCCGTGGCATCATCCTTGCCATACCGGATGTTTTCCATCAGTGTCCGATGAAACAGCGATGGATCTTGTGGAATCATACCAATATTGGCACGCAATGAATCTTGCGTCACATCCCGAATGTCTTGGTTATCAATTGTGATTCGGCCAGCGGTTACATCATAAAGCCGCAAAATCAGATTGCAAAATGTAGTCTTTCCGCCACCGGAATATCCCACCAAACCGACCTTTTGGCCAGCCTTAATCGCCACCGGCAGCTTGTCAAAAAGTGGGGTTGTCCCTTTATAATGAAAGCCAACTTTGTCAAATATGATTTCCCCTTTTGTGACACAAAGCTCTGTTGCGTCTGCTTTATCTTGAATATCCAACGGAGTCAACGCAACGTGCAACCCTTGCGTGATGTTTCCAATAATCTCAGAACCTTTTAAAATATCATCTGTCAAAATCCACAAGCAATCAATAAGCGACATGTTTATAGTTAGCAACAGGACAAAATCACCTACTGTCACTGTGCCAGCTTTAAAACCAGATATTAAAAAGATGATACAGCAAATTTCATATGCGACAAATGATAGTCCTTGAAAAAGAAACAGGTACAAAAACAGCCAATCTCGTCGTTGGTCAGCAATCACATATTCGTCAAGATGGCTGGTTAATTTTTTTAATTCAGTTTTCTTTGCTGCAAACAAGTGAACACTCATCATATTGCTTAAAATATCAACCATTTGCCCCACAACGGTAGAACGCACCTCTGCCGCATTTCTGCACAAAGTCTTTGCTCGCTTAGAAAAGAAAATAGAACCTATTATAAAAATAACAATCCATAAAGAAAGCAAGAATGAGAATGTATAATTAATTGTCCAAACGGTTATTATAGCGATGATTAACGCTAAGGAATGCCCATAGAAATGATTAATACCCAGCCGCACTAAGTCAGGCACACCGCTCATGACATCTTTAATTTTATTCGCTAAATTACCAGCAAAATGATTTTATAAGAATGTTTGTGAATGCTCCATCATTTTAGACATTAAGACCTTGCCAATGGTGCGCTTTAATGGTGGATTGAAGTGAATCCATAATAAATCATATATCCGAAAAATACTGACTCTAATCAACGACAACGAAAGAAAAAGAATAGCTGGGCCAGATAATTCATAAACAGCCGTTTGTGCAGTCAAAGTAGGTATTTTATCTAACATGATTTTTAAAATATATGGGCTTACGCTTAGGTTTATCGCCCAAAAAGAAGCAATACAAAACATCCCAAAAATATGCCACTTAAACGGTTTTAGACACGTCGTAACAAACACAGTTATGCTGTAGTTTTTCATGATTTCCACGTCAACCTCCTCAGTCATGCTCGGATTTAATCCGAGCATCTATAAAGATGAAAAAGCAAATAATTAAGGTGATATTGAACCAGCAGAGATACTCGGGTCAAGCCCGAGTATGACACCATTTGAGCTTCGTTAAATGTATAGAGACATGCAAAGACATAGTCTTGAGTAAAAACATTCGCATTCAAGAAAATCCAGATCATTGGTTTCCGAATATGCATTACTGGATAGAACAACATCCTTTATGGTGCAATGGCTTTTCTGTCGCATCCTCTGTTTCATTTACTTTACTTTCAACAGGTTTATGTGATGCGGAATCAACCTCCGCCTTAGTATTTTCTTGTTCATGTGTGGATGGTTCTTTTTTATGAAGCACTGCTTTATTTTCTCTTTTTTTATTTATCTGCGCCATTAAGTCCGGGTCCATCGCGTTGAGAGAAGGGATAAGCAAATATCCCAAAATCCCGTAAATACTATATTTTCTTATTTCTTTTAGCATAATAAAATCCTTTCGTTGTTTTAACAACATTTATTCTTATATGTTCCTATAAATGAAAACTTCCATATTAAACATACAATAACTAATCATACATTATTTTAACAATCAGATTTACAGAATTTGCATTTCAGGCAGATGAAATTTACGCTAAAAAACAATCAGAAAAAGATCATCTGTGATGATGGCAGATAAACAGTTTATTTCGGCTCTAGTGGCCTTAAATACCTTTTAAAAAGGTTTCCAAAATATCGATTGACGAACCCACACTTTCATCAGCGGTGTGAATAACCTCATATCCCAGATCCGTGGCTTGATTGAGCAGATAATTAGCCCAATTATCCATATCCTTATTAACAAGATCTGCCTGGTTTCTTTCGCTAATTAGTCTTCTATGTCTTTCATCCCGCTCCCCATGAATCAATACAATTGTGTGTTTTTTTACATTATGTTGCTTAAAAGCATCCCTGATAAACGTAAGCTCTGTTTGCCCTTCGATGAAAACAACATCTTTGTCTGAATGATTTTCTACGATAAGCCTCACCCATTCATACGTCATATCTTCTTGCCACTTTTTACTTGATCCATGTCTTTCGATCATTTCTTCAACCGCAGGAACGCCGATAGAATCAAAGTATAAAAAACCTATATTTGACCTGTGTTTATATTTTTCAGATAAAGCTTTGGTCAACGTAGTTTTACCTGCGCCTGAGGCGCCCGATAAAAAAACAACATGTGCATTGGTCATGATAAGCTCCCTGGAAAATGATTCATCTTTTCATACCTAAACACTCTTTTTATCAGGCAAAAATCCACCTACCTGCGCATCCCACAATGTCTTATACAAACCTTTATGTGCGAGCAATTCATCATGCGTACCATCCTCGACAATATTTCCTTGATCAAACACCAAAATACGGTCCATCCGCAGCAGAGTCGACAAGCGATGAGCAATGATCATGGTTGTTTTGTCTTGCATTAAATCCCACAAGCTTTCCTGGATATCGTGTTCCGTGACTGAGTCCAGCTGCGATGTGGCTTCATCCAAAATCAAGATCGGGGCATTTTTCAAAATAGCCCGTGCAATAGCAATACGTTGTCGTTGTCCGCCTGACAGTTTAATACCCCGCTCACCAACCAATGATTCATACCCACTTGGCTGCTTTTCAATAAAATCATGTGCGCGTGCACGTTTAGCAGCTTCGATGACCTCTTGATCCGTGGCGCCAGCTCTGCCATAACGAATATTTTCCATGAGCGTTCGATGAAACAATGATGGTTCTTGAGGAACCATGCCGATTGACGCGCGCAAGGAACGTTGCGTCACATTTTGAATAACATGTCCATCAATAATAATATTACCAGCTGTAATGTCATAAAGTCTTAAAATCAAATTCACGAATGTCGTTTTACCGCTACACGAGTAGCCAACCAAACCAACCTTTTGCCCTGCATCAATAACAACCGACAAATTTTTAAAGAGAGGCTTCGTACCTTTATAATGAAACGTGACTTTATCAAAGGTAATTTCCCCTTTGGTTACTCGTAACGTTTCCGCATTTAATCTATCTTTGATTTCAAATGGCGCTAACGCTACGCGCAATCCTTGTGTGATGTGCCCTACATACTCAGAAAAATTAAGCATATCTATGGATAAATAAAAAAGACTGTCAATAATCATTATATTAAGAGTTAAAAGTAAGACAAAATCACCTGCTGATACAGTGCCATCCTTAAATCCTTTTATTAAAAGAATAAATCCAATGGCCTGGTAAATAACAAACGACAAACCCTGAAACGCAAACATTACTAAAAATAACCAATCACGTCTTTGAGCAACAACCACATATTCATCAAGATGTATTCTAAATTTTTTCGATTCTGCTTTTTTTGCCGAAAACAGATGAACACTTGTAATATTGCTTAAAATATCAACGATCTGGCCAATAACCGTTGAACGTACTTCGGCAGATTTAGTGCATAATTTCTTAGCACGTATTGCAAAAAAGAGAGAGCTTGCAATAAAGATAATGAGCCATAAAGCGAGCAGCACTGAAAATTTATAATTGATTGTCCAAACCGTAAAAATGGCGATTAGTAATGCTAAGAAAAGCGTGAAAAAATGGTTGACGCTCAGCTTTAACAAACTTGGAATGCCGTCCATTACATCGTTGATTTTATTAGCCAAGTTACCAGCAAAGTGATCCTGAAAAAGTGTTTGTGAGTGCCCCATCATTCGTTTCATAAGGGTATCGCCTACGTGACGCTTTAATGGAGGATTTAGCTTTAACCATATAAAATCAGAAAACCGAGATACAATAATGATAAGCAATGACATTGATACGTAAAAAATTGCCGGGATGGACAGTTCTTCAATGGCGGTATCGGGTGTTAGACCTGGAATCTTATCCAAAATTATCTTTAAAATATAAGGCCTTAAACTGAGGTCAATCGCCCATAAAAGTCCTATGATAAATTCTGCTGCCATCAAGAATTTAAATGGCTTAAGGCTTTCTAGAATAAACCCACGTATACGGTTATTTTTCAAAACACCCTCCCGCTGTCTTTACCAAGACAAGAGATATTCTGTGGTGATAATAACCTATCCCCTTCCACACAACGAGGAGAAAGGATTACATCAAATCAACCAGGAGACTTCAGCCCTTCGCATGCACTCTGCGCAGCGTCTCAAAATCACCCGTTGAAATTGCTGCAATACGTCCTGTGATTTTCTTAAAGCACACGCGTGATACACCTTCGATAGGATGTAAGGTATTTAGACTGAGGTGGATAGCATGTGCCAAACTAAAATCCTTTCTAAAATTACATTCAATGTCCTTAAAAAATAATTAGAAATCTGTCAAAAAAAAGTCAACTAGGTAGATACCCTGTTTATTTGTGTAATACACATTCATGTATTATCATATATTACCAATTAAATACATGTATTGCAACAAACAACGTATACAGATATTTTTTTAAATGCATGTTAATTAAATAGTGTATATATGCACCATTCATGCTACTAATCTCTTTGTTAAAATAAAAGAAAAGCCGCAAACAATGAATCGCCTAATCCTATCCTTAATTTTTTTAATAGCAACGCATACTGCATGTTTTTCAAGCGTAATTGATGTAGAGGTGTCAAGTGAAGAGGACTTAAATAGTAGAAGAAAGGCAATTGCAGAGCAATATGAAGAATGCAAACGGAGAGAGGGATTGCAAGAATATAACGCTGATCCAATTTTTCAGCAAGAAACAGAAAAATTAAGAACAGAAGCTGACGACGGCATGATGGACCTTGCAAAAGCAGGATACGTAGAGGCACGCATTTGGCGAGGAAAGAGAGAACTTCAACCACTAGAATTTCACCGTGATATGATTTTGTCCTCTTTAAAAGATGCAGAAGAAAACTTAAATAAAAAAGAAAATGGCATAAAACTCAAAGAAGTAAGCAAAAAACTCAAAGAAGTAAGCAAATTGCGCCGAGATCTTCAGGATATCTATGAACATCTTTGTGACAGTGAAAATGACTTTAATTTATTGAAAGAGTACAGGAAAAATAAAGTTAAAGTTGTTCATGATATGCAATATTATCAAGACAATAATATTTGTCCTTTTACGTTATTTGATAAAGATGAAGAACAAGAAGAACATGATGAGCTAGAAAATCCTCCTTCTTTAGCTACACTACAGATATCCCCTGCATCTGCTCCAATTACATATGATGAAGTTGCTATTTTTAAAAAAAGCACACAGAGGGTGCTAAACGAATTAATAGAAGTTGAAACAGTTTTACTGAAATCAAATGCAGCGACAGAAGCACTACACTTTATTAAACTCATTCGAGATCATATTACCCAAAATGATTATCTAAATAGCGTAGACGATCGATCTGACGACTTTGTTAAATTTATTTTCAACACAATACGAGAATCTACAGACTACAGCTATGCGACAAAACCTTCATTCCGCGCCATTAGCCATGTACGAGATGCATTATTTAGCGCCCTTATTCGACTAAGTGACGAAAATGTAACGTCAGCAGAAATTCTGATGTCACTCACAAATTGCTTACTGACACCCTCAAATAAGGATGATATTCACGATACAATCGACTGCGTAAAAGCAGAACTTCAACTTATTGGTGAGATAAGGCGATATTTGTGCGCGCTTAATGGTCCTAATGATTACGCAAAATTAGTACATAAAAAACTCCATGCGGCTAAAGATGAAAACAAGATGAGACAATATTATATGAATGATACAGATTATGATTCATGGGTATTTGTTGACAGTTTGTTAGAACCTGCCAACAATCGATTCTTTACGCTTCAGACGTTTTTTATAAATGCATCTTATAACCCATACAAAAATGTCATAGGCTCAGTAATGACTGGCTTTATGGATTTTGGTAGAAAACATTTTACGACAACACTCGCTGATATTGAAAAGTACGCGCGAAATAAGAATAAAAGTGATTGCTCATATTACGTATACGTACAACCAACTGTAGGGAAACCAGTTCAAACTATTTTGATTTCTAAAGATGGCCCTTATAGCATTCGTTATCATCATGTAAAAAGCAAACTAACGATCGGGTATTTGCAAACTTATCCATATGACACACACGCTAATCGATGGATTTCAAATTCATCAGGTCATTTAGTATGTGATGGCGAAAATGTAATCATAAAATATGCCAGATATGATGCATCTGAATTTGTGACGCCAGCAAACAGACTTCATAAAGATGGGTTTCTAAATGCCACGTCATATAGTGAAGAGGAAAAGTTGCTAGGTTATGCACATTTCTAATTAAAGTAAAAAATTAGCCACCCATGTATTGGTTATGCCCGTATGAATTTTGCTGCTGCCCGTATGGGTTCTGTTGTCCGTAGGGATTCTGCTGCCCGTAGGGATTCTGCTGTCCGTAGGGATTTTGCTGCCCGTAGGGATTTTGCTGCCCGTAGGGATTTTGCTGCCCGTAGGGATT
>JAZKDQ010000004.1:48339-83697 GCA_040387495.1 Pseudomonadota bacterium
GCAGCCTCTGGGGCAGCCTCTGGGGCAGCCTCTGGGGCAGCCTCTGGGGCAGCCTCTTCTGCAGCAGCCTGTAGAACCATGCTTTTTGGAATACTAAATATTCCTGAGAATGTGTGTATATTATTTTGCTTACATTGAATCGCCAGCAAAAAAAACATTACTTTATATAGAAATTTCATAATTTCAACGTAATCTTACATATATATTATATTACATAATAAGTGGAATTAAATTAATAAATGGTAAAGATTTGTGCATTGATAATTTATATAAAGCTATTGTGATAAGATGATAAACAAACCATCAATACTATGTTTATAGCTACTACACAGAAATTCCACCATCAATCATAAAATGCGCGCCCATCAACTATGCTGTCTTTTCTGTTAAAATTAAAAAATTGCATGGGGTTTCTCATATTCTAAATTTCAATGTTGCACCGGTGTGAAAAAGGTCTTACGTTCTTAAAAACATTACGATTAAAGCAATGGCACGTCAAAAAATGTGGCAGAAGTCACGTACTTTTTATTATCTGATTCAGGAAAGCATCTTAATAGTGTGAACGTCCCACTTGATGGTGGCGAATCGAATGCGTATTGAATGATTGCAACTATAGCGTGAACGTCATTTCCTTCACCAACACTCCTGGCACACTACAGCCACCAATGGAGCGTTCATCATAGGTATCGGTTGCAGGCAGCACTTCAGTAAAGGCAGGGACGGCCTCTAGCTGCGTACCAAAAATCACTTAAATTGAGTCAGCGAAAATTGATTCAGCGCAGTAAATGCGTAAAATTTATATCAATATGTATTTTTTGATAATTTTTTTATTTTAAGATCACTATTGACAAATAAATTTGCGATGCTTACATAGGTATTAAGTAATTTGTAATATATTCAGCGTATTAATTTAAAAGGAAAACCAAAATGAAAAAAACTAATAAGGCACTAATCTGTGCTTTTAGTTTATCGTTGTTAAGCAGTGTCGCATTTTCGAGCGACATGCAAGATGATGGCCGAATGGACGTAGATTCGGCAGTGAGTCAATCACATGCTACGATAGCACGCACCAATATTGTTTCTGAGGATAGCCTGGCACAAAAGGGTGCTGTATCAGGTAAAAGTGGCGAGGATATCATTACAGAAGCAGTCACCGCAAGCGGTAATAACTGGTATTCCCCACCTGGTATGGATATGATTTTTGCCTTATTTCATGGTATCTTAGAAATGAATCCAACGCCGGAAAACGAACGTAAAGCTAGAATTATTGAAGGTGTATTTGGTAAAAATCGTGAGCACTTTTCACAGGAAGCATTAGCAGCAGATCCATTCACACAGTCAATGCGCGTGGCAGTAACATCAGATAGCTTTCTTGAATCTCCCGAGTCATTCACATCTAAATATGCTGGTGCATTTAAGCAGCGCTACAACACTGAACTAACGTTTACCGCAACATCTGCAATGGAAGACAAAATTGTGATCGAACACATTTTTGATTTGAACAAAAATTGGCAACACAGAGCAAAGGAAGACATGATCCGATTTATACCAGCTAATGGATTGCCACGTAACGTAAATGCCTTCGAATTTAAGAGACTAAAAATGAATTACTGCTTTAAGGATGGAGTCAATTTATTATCAATTCCATTTGTAGGCGATAGATATGCCGCACTCTTTAGATATAATTCAACTGATAAAAATGATGTTAATTTCCCCACAAACAGTGATTTTGAAACGTTATATGAACCATCAAATGGCAAATATAAAGCAAAATTCACTGAATTAATGGGGTCTGTGATGATACCTTTTAGCAGCATGAAAGCTAACAAAGTTGATTTTATACCTATTCTGGCAAATACACCATTAAGCGCGACGTATCAAAATCAATTCGATCCACTTTTTTTTAATAAAAGGTCAATATTAGAAGTAAAGATTTCACAAGAAATTAAAAAAGCACAGTTTAATCATATAGGCGCTAGTATTTGTGTGAAAAGTAGAGCCTCATTCGTGCAAGCTGACAGCATGGGGAGTGGGAAATCACTTTATGTGCAAGGGCCTTATTCACTAGCGGTTGCTGATCTTTATACGGGGAAACTTTGTTTTATGCAAAAGATAACGGATTTCGACTCTCTCGTTGAAATTGAAGAAGGGTATGACTCTGACTACTAATAAGATTGGTATAGGCATTTATAATACCATTATCCACGGGTATATCCCGTGGATTCACATCATTCACTTTACATACTTAGGCACGACCTAAGTATTAAAGTCATCTTTCTATAATCTGCAGGAAGCTGCTATGTTCATTTACACTAGTAAACTCTGCTTCTCGCCCTTTGGTTGCTTTATGCTCAAATTACATGTGAACAGCTTTACAACGTAAATGCCATTTCCTTCACTAGCACTCCCGGGACGCTGCAGCCGCCAATAGAGCGTTCATCATACGTATCTGTTGCGGGTAACACCTCAGTAAAGTCTGTAACCGCCTCTAGCTGCGTGCCAAAAATCGCATAAATCGAATCATCAAACCGCATATCTTGAATCGGGCCTTGGATCACTCCGTTTTCCACCCAAAAACAGGCAAAGCGCGTCATGCCTGTGATGCGTGCGCTGTTCGGGTCGCTCCAGTTTAAATAGTGCACATTCGAGATATAAATTCCTGTGCCAAGCGCTGTCAAAATCGACTGTTTATCGAGTGTGCCTGGCATCATGTGAATCGATCTTAGGCCTTCGCCGCCACTGGCAAACGTTGACGTCAAATCATATTCCTTTGCAGTGCGACTGCTCACCAGCATGTTCGCAAAATGCCCTTTGTCTGCGATAGAAAGACAGGGTGGCGCCAATTCCCCACGGCTATTAAAACGTGGTGATAATCCAATATCAAAATCATCGGAAATACTAAACTGAGGTGACAACGTCACTTTTCCGTCAATCCATTGCGCCAGGGCAGATGCACCTTTTTTATACGATGCCGCGCTTACGCCATTCCAGGAAAATAACGACACAATATCACCAACAGCTGCCGGCTCAAGATACACACGATAACCACCCGGTGCCAATGTTTTAATTGGCTTTGCCAAGTCAACCAGCTGTTGTCGCGCCTTAACAAGGCTATCTGAAATCATCGCATGGGCATCTTTAGTTGCGTAAACAGTTTGCTTAACCGATTGAATAGATCCATCTTTCGTGCGCGCACCATACACAGAATAATCAAACACCAATGATTGCGTTTCGAAAGAATGTTTTGCGCCCTCGGTATGACGTACATAACGCAACACGCGCCCTTGTGTCAGCAATCCAACAAGATCTAAATCCCCAGCAATTTTATTAACAAAAACAACAGTATCCTCAACGGGTGGCAAATCTGCATCAAACACAGCGTGACTGCTCTCGCCTTTTTCAAACGGCACTAGGTACGGATCATCATGCAGAGAATCTGCTAAAGCGCGCGCCTTGGTCACTGCGTCGTTCAATCGTTTTGTATTGGTATCCACATCGTCCGTAAGGGAAAGGGCTAAGGAAATATTTTTAGATGTTCCTTTTTGATATGATAAACTTGCTTCAGCCTGGTTTACACGACCAGCTTGTCTTACACGCGCATGATTAAACCGAACGTAATCACTTGTCTCTGCATGAACGGTTAAACAAAACGATTCTTCCGCTTGACGTGTTTCACTAATTACATCAAAACTTTTATCAAAATTACAAAACATTACGCCCCGCCTCCAAACACATCAACCCCTTTAAACGCACACACAGGCACCGCATGTCCCACGCGCACAACTTGACTCGGCTCACCTTTACCGCACCACAACGTGCCCCATGGTTGTTTTGTGCCAGCATTTCCTACATGACTCAGCGAATGCCAAAACGACAATGTTGTTCCACGATAGTTCGGATTCTTCACAACAGCACCCAATTTCCCATCTTTAATCATCCGTGCATATTCCGCACCAAATTGAAACTTACGTCGATAATCATCAATTGACCAAGACCGATTCGTTTCCATGTAAATGCCATTTTCGATTGATGCGATTATGTCTTCAAACGTAGAGTTCCCCGGTTCAATATTCAAATTCGCCATACGATCGATTGGCGCGCGGTTCCATGCTGTTTGACGCGCGCACGCCACGCCCGGAACATCACAGCGATACTGACTATCGCCACCACCAAGGGCACGCACAAGCTGACCATCTTTTATAATATGCAGCGGCTCCGCCTTAAGGCCCGTATCATCAAAACCGTAACTCGCCATTTCAGAAGCCGTACTTGGGTCAAAGGTCACATTCAACAATGGGCTGCCATAGGTGAGCGTTCCAATATCCGCCAGATTAATAAAACTAAAACCGGCGTAATTACGTTCGTCCCCTAAAATACGATCAAGCTCAAGCGGGTGGCCAATCGATTCATGCACTTGTAAGTACAATTGATCGGGCGCCAATACCAAATCAAGTGTGGCGTTTGGGCAATTCTCCGCATTAATAAGCTCAAGCGCTTGTGTGCGAATACGCAGGCACGCGTCACTGGCATCGCTAAAATGATGTTCGATCGGGACTTGCAAACTCTTAAATCCATTCGATCGAGTTTGTGTTTCACCGCCCTTTTCAGCCGTTGCCGAAAGATGTAGCGTCGATGCATCCATCGTTTGTGTAATTACCGCACCGCTGCTGTGCATTGCCAAACTTTCTCGATGAATTTGAAAACACGATGCTTCGCTGGCGAAAAGTCCACCATTAAGTAACGTATGACTATACTCACACAAAGCATCTTGAATGGCACGGGGTGATAATGTTGATGCCGAGGAGCCGCTCCCAGAAGAGCTCTCATAATGACCACTTTCATGTGGCGGAATCTGGTTCGAAAAATCAATAAGTTGATGCGATTTTAGGGCTTTTCCACGTGCCGTCAATGTTTCAAATAAAGCAGGCAGCTGCTGAATAGAGGGCGCACCCCCATAAACCTTGGCCCCATTCACTTGAACTTCAAGGTAGAACCCTTCGGTTGCGCCAGCTGAATATGGGTCGGCTTTTCCGCCACGTGCTTGATAATACTGCGTTTCGTCTAAGATATGTGTGACGGAGACCGCATCGGCCTGCCCCTGATGTTGTGCAAGAAATATTTCAAGGTGCTGTTTCATAAAGAGAGCCTTTGGTTGAGAATGAGTAGTGTAAGTGTAGCATACCTGTTATTTTTGTCATCCATACGTTCACCTAAAAATTGCCGTGGGCTCCAATTCATTCACCATCAACAACGGATGCACAAAAATCGTAAACTATTTCAGTTGTTCATCTCTCAATTTATCCCAATCTTTTAATCGTTTTAGAATTTCTTCTTCAGCCCCCACCCCTTTGGGCTTATAAAAACGAATGCGTTTCATTTTTTCAGGAAAATAGTTCTGACCAGAAAATCCTTCTTTTGTATTGTGATCATAGATATATTCTTGCCCATAACCTAATTGCTTCATCAGCGCAGTAGGTGCATTTAAAATATGCTTAGGCGGCTGCAGCGAACCAGAGCTTTTTGCAGCGTTTAGCGCCTCTTTATGTGCAATATACACGGCATTTGATTTTGGGGCTGTTGCTAAATAAACAATACATTGTGCTAACGCAAGCTCTCCTTCTGGCGAACCAAGAAAGACATATGCTTCTTTGGCGGCCATTGCTTGAACAAGCGCATCCGGATCTGCAAGACCAATATCTTCGCTTGCCGCCCGTACTAACCTTCTTGCAATAAATAAAGGATCCTCCCCACCATCAAGCATTCGATAAAACCAATAAAGTGCTGCATCAGGATCAGAACCACGAATTGACTTATGAAGAGCGCTAATCAGGTTGTAATGCCCCTCTTGGGCTTTGTCATATAGGGGCATGCGACGTTGGATTGCCTCGGCAAGGTCCGCAGGCTCTAATAATTTTGATGAAGGATATAAAAAAAGTGATTCGGCAAAGTTAAGAATGGCTCTTCCGTCACCATCCGCCAATCGTATTAAAGCTAAGCGCGCTTCTTCTGTAAGAGGAAGTGGTCTTTTTTCATGCATTTCAGCTCGTACCAACAAAAGCTCTAAATGCTTTTCATCAAGACGCTCTAAAACCAATACCTGACATCGCGACAAAATGGCTGCATTTAATTCAAAAGAAGGATTCGCTGTGGTAGCGCCAACCAATGTAATGAGTCCTTCTTCCATTGGTGCTAAAAATACATCTTGTTGCGCACGATTAAAGCGGTGAATTTCATCCACAAAAAGCAAAGTCTTTTTACCAACTGCACGCTTTTCTTTTGCTGTTTCAAATACTTTTCTTAAATCAACAATGCCCGAAGCAATTCCAGACACAGCGTCAAACTCATAACCAATTTCGTTCGCTATTAAACGCGCTAATGTTGTTTTGCCGCATCCTGGCGGCCCCCACAAAATCAAAGAGGGTAATCTTTTTGCTATTAAATAGCGTAAAAACGTTGTGCCTTCGCCTAAAAGATGTTCTTGCCCAACAATGTCTTTTAAGTTTTTAGGGCGCAGCTTATCTGCCAAAGGGCGCGAACGCGAAGCAACTGCTTCAAATAAATTTCCAGACAAATTGATATTCTCCTTGTTAGAAAATTTTATTTAGAAATAACATTAACCACCCGAGTCGGCGTGACTATACAGTCGAGTCGATGATCGTGCGCCTCTCGTGCAATATAGTCTACCTCTTGGCAATCATAGGCCAATCCGATTGCAAAAACGACATGGTTTTGCCGCAAATATTCAAGGGTTCTATCATAAAAACCGCCGCCTCTACCAAGCCGATAGCAGTCTGTATCAAATGCAATAAGCGGGATCAACAAAATGTCAGGCATTAAGTCTGCCGCCTCCGGTGCTGGTGCTGGAATTCCATACATTCCTTTTTCAAGAATATCAGATGGTTTCCATGCTTTAAATGTCAACGGACTTGTCGCGTCGGTGATAAAGGGCAAACTACACTGCAGCCCTTGGTTGTGGCAATACTGCAAAAAAGGTAGATCATCAATTTCACCATCAATCGGCCAATAGCCCGCAATGATCGGTTTTGATTCCCAATGTATAAGCGGCATAAGGTTCGCGAAAATCGTCTCAGCATTTTCTGAATGGTCGGTTTCGCGTTGCTTCTGGCGCAAAGCTTCTTTTGGTGTCATAGTGCTTTAACTTTGCATTTTTGACATAATACCATTTTTCATACATATCCGGAATGAATGGTTAAGTTTAATATGAAGAATGATTTAGTTGAGAATGCCAGCTTACACAGCCACAACAATCCCCGATGGCCTAAGGGCTTCTCGTACCTGCGCTATATTCTGGGCCGCAACCCACCAGACATTGTATTGATCATCAACAACACTAAGCAATCCATGACTCGGATCTGACTCTATAAATGACCGCAATGTTATGTCCGGCATTACTTCCCGGTCAAGATGCGCATCCATGACTAAATTCATCTGATAAATACCGCGCAGATCACCAATTTTATATTCATTGCTTGTCCTGAATTTTTCACCCCAGGCATCTATCGCCGCCCGCTCTGACTCATGTTTTTCAAGCCCCACAGCAACGCCACACGCATACCACCTTGGTCCCTTTATCGCCGGGCGCTGGTAATAATATCCATAACTAGGGCTAAAAAAATCACATAATTTAGTCGTGATTTGATTAATGTCATCTTCTGTGAGAGCGTGCACGGAATCGCTGATTGTGAGTACGAATGTTGTTCGGTTTTTTTTAGGATCAATATCAAAATTACAGCTAAAAAGATCGGTTTCAGGGCTTTCCTTTAATCCATGCTTAGTCGCTTGTATGCAAATACTCGTAATTGATTGGATGACAACTTTGTCTAGTTTTTTAAATTCGCGTTCAAAGGCATTTATTTTTTCTGATTTTAGCGATGGCGCACTTATACCCATATGCGTCGGAACAAGGCCATATTGCTTCATAAGATTAACGCAATATTCAATCCATTCTTTATGTTCGAAATTTCGTTTACGAAAATCATGCAGTGCGATAGCGCGTGTGGTTGTGCAGTCATTAGAATTATTTATTAAATTATTCATGAGGAAATCCTAAACTTTAGCCGAAACATCTGAACGCTTACCCAACTCCATCTGCGTGATCAACAACGTTGCCGCAATAATAATCCCGCCGCCCACCAGCGTCCACAGTGTTGGCAATTCGCTAAAAATCAAAAATCCAATTGGAATCGCAATAATCAAACGACTATATTCAAACGGGGCAAGAAACGACGGATTCGCATTTTGCAACGATCGTATATAACAAAACTGCGCCATCACGCCCATTAAGCCAAGGAAAAAAAGAATGATTAGATCGTGCATTGATGGCGTAATCCACATGAAATATGCGACACTTCCTGATAGAATAATGCTGATCACATTCACATAAAACATCATACTAATGGTTGATTCGGTGGCTGTCAGTTTTTTCCCGCAAATCACCGACGAACTTGCAAACAAATTAGCTAACAACAAAACATAAACGGCATTGTTAATCACAAAGTCAGATGGGTGGACGATGACAAGAACACCCAAATAGCCAATAATGATCAAAGCCCATTTTTTGAACGTAACAACTTCCTTTAACACGAGAATAGCAAGCGCTGTCGTCATAAGCGGCGCCGTAAAGCCAAGCGATGTTGCCATCGCCAACGGTAAATTCCGATACCCATAATATGTACATGCAATCGCTGAACACGTAAACAACACGCGCAGAAAATGCAACAATGGGCGCTTTGTTTTAAGGTTCTTAGTTCCTTCTTTAAAAAGGAAAGGTAGAAAAAAAATCAAGCCAAAAAGACAACGAAAGAAAACAAGGACTGCACCTGTCACACTGGGATCAAGCAGCTTTGCTAGCGACATTGCTGTTGTAAAACAAACTGATCCGAACAATGACCAGGCTATGCCGCGTAGTTTATTTTGATTGATGATATTAGGCAAAAACAAACTTTCTTTATGAAAAACAAACACATGTTATCATAAAAAATAAAATAAAAGGCATTTGTCTTGTAATCGATTTTGCCCCCTCTGACCACAGCTGATTTTCACTTCTTCTCACACAACTCGAAACACAGCATATTAAAGCCTGATTGTAAGTGGATTTTTTATTTTTATATTTTTCTTAAGTAACTTTTCAACTATAAAAGCAGACCATTTATGGAATTCTTGTGATCGATGGTCCATATTATATGAACCCGCTTTCCAGATGATAAAATTAACGAGCTTACTTTGATTTGCATCCTCGGCAGCTTTGAAAAAATCAAAGATAAATTGCCAACGATTGTTTGTCAGCTCCTCAGTGTTTGGCGTGAGCGTATCAATATGACAAAATGCTGTTTGCGAACAAATATTATAGGAAAAAATATCGTTTGGATGATCTATAGACGAAACGTTTGGTTGTGGATAAGGTATGGTTGTGTAAGGATGATCAATGCTCATATCCAAATACAAGTAATCTACTGGGTCAGGAAATCCAGGAATTTTCCAAAAGCATTCTATGACAGGTAACTGTTTGTTTATAAACGCAGCATTAAACAATTCTCGTGTATCATATTCAGTTGGAGTGTGCTTCGCCGGATTACCATCTTGTGACAATAATAGGCTTTTAAGCTCATCAACATTTCCTGATCGCGCAGCACTTAATGCGGTTTGATGCCTTTCCTGGTGAGCAGTTATATTTTGCATATGCAATTCTTGCGCTTCAGAAAAGGAGCTCGCAATAACGGGAAGACCTACGAAGGTGACTGAAAGTGTTATGAGTCGCAATATTTTCTTTAACATGAATTACATCCTATTTAATTAAAAAACATATAGATTATTAATTAATTTTGTCCTTTTTAGCAGTAGAATGCAAGCAGGTTTTTAGAATTACAATAATAACGTTTGTGGTAACAATTTGTAAAATACGATACTCTCTAATTAATATAACTTCCCAAAAGTCATTATCATCACGGCCTGCCAGGTCGTAGCCTTTGGCGAAAAGTGTGGAGAGGTCGAAGACAACGTAGAGATCTAGCTATTTTGGACTGTCGCGCATCAATGCTGCTCCAGTATTCGCGCGTGGCTTCAACCTGGCACAGCGCAATGACAGAGAGTAAATAACTTAAAATGCATGTTTTAGAAAATCTTTTAAATATCCTCACGCACCCATTTATCCCGCAAGGGTTACTCACTGTGTTTGTTTTTGCAGAGGGTCTTAAGTGCATCAAAAAAACCTCAAATAATGCCCAGTATCGCATCAGTATAATTATTCTTTGTCTCCTTTTTATCTACGGCTTTTACGCACATGTATGCGTCGATACACGTTATCTTTTCGTGATGCAAAACAACCACCCAGCGCAAGCAATTTATTATCGCATCGCCAGCTTGTGGAGCCATCATGAAACATCTCTATTTATATGGCTTGTAATACTCAACAGTACCACATATATCCTTCGCCTACCGCCTAACGCCGCAAACTTTCGTGAACGTATTTTGGGATTACTCAATTGCTTGCTTGGTTTTTATATGCTGATGGAGGCAAATCCTTTTGCAACGACTCCGTTTGCCCAACCTACAGAAGAAAGCCATGGTCTTAATCCGCTGTTGTACGATATGAATATGGTATGGCATCCGCCTTTACTCTATTTAGGTGTCACATGGTTATTTTCGCCGTATGTGCTAAGTCTTTGGTTGCAACGCACAGGTGAGGTGACGCTTATTCCATTGATACAACGTCAAACAAAGATTGCATTTGGACTATTGACCCTTGCCATTGCGCTGGGCAGCTTTTGGGCATTTACGCAACTTGGCTGGGGCGGTTTTTGGTTTTGGGATCCCGTAGAAACAGCTTCACTTTTGCCTTGGGTTACGGCATTAATTGTATTTCACACGTCACCGTTAAGCTTAAAAAAACATCCATGGATTGGGGGACTTCCATTCGCTGCAGTCATGCTCAGTCTTTGGGCGGTACGCTCTGGTATGCTTGTTTCCGTACATAGTTTTGCCAACGATGTGATGGCTTTTTGGTTATTGGGCGCTCTGGCTGTTTTTACATGTGTGCCAGTTTTGATTCTTGCTTTGTCATCCTCTTTCTCTACATTATCATCATCTCCACTCTTTTTGTCATCCCTGAGTAAGCGGGGATTCAGTCTCCTAAATGCTTTATTACATAGGTTTTCCTGGATTCCCACCTATGCAGGAATGGCAGTAGAAAATGAACGCCCAACAATACCTTATATGAGAATTGGGCTTTCGTTGTTGGCCCTTACCCTTTTCCTACTCATGCTTGGTTTATTCATCCCAGTACTTTTCGACTTTTCACTTGTACCAACGTTTTTCAACACAATGCTTCTGCCTATATGGATACCTATCGCGCTTCTTATGACACTTGCCCCATATAAAGGTTTTTACTTTGGAACATCCACAACTGCTGCGCTTTTAGGCCTCACCCTTTATCTAATATTTTACGCACATCTAGCCTTACCCTATCTTCTCCTCGGTGCAAGTGGAGCTATTTGTGCAAGCGCGATGCTCCCTTTAATTCATTCTAAAACATGCGTATCATTTGCACATATGGGAATTGGTCTTTTTCTTATAGGACTTGCAAGCCACAGCGATAGCCCGCCTGAGACTACATTAACGTTAACACGCGGCGCACCGGTGCTACACACATCATATAAACTTACATTTGAGGATACATTTGAAGTTGCAGAGTCCTTTAAAACAAACCAAGACACCCATATTCGTATTGAGCTTACTGACAGCAAAACAACAAGCAAAGAGACACTCATACTCGCCCCTGCCAAACAGTTTTTTTACAGCTCAAAACTTCAACGTGTCAAAGCAGATTTCGGTCTTTTGAATAAACGAGTCGTGATTATTACAAACATTGAAACATTGCCCGATGCACGCATTGCTATCACATTTCACGAAAAGTCGGGACTGTTGTGGCTTATCTTTGGCTGTGGATTAATTGTGTTTTCGCTTCTGATAATTCCACTAAGAAAATCAATATTAATTTTCAAGAGCTGAGTTTTTCATTTCTTCGATAATTTTATTTAAATCTTCAGATATACTATCTTTATTTTTACTTCGTTTCATTTTTTGTCTATATTTTACAAGATTATGATTTTTTGATTTACAAGTTTTCTCTCGTTGTGTTTTTTGAATTCTATTCCCACTTGCAGGTAATTCTAGTGAATTCTTACATAAGACTAGCGCATTTTGATTGACTTCCTTCTTACAAAAATAAGAAAAATGAATTTGCGAATAAAATGAATAAGAAGGAAAATCTTGATATAATGAACATCTATTTCCACATATATCATTGGAAGATTTTTCCATTAATATAAGTTCTTGAATATTCCTCTCATTTGCAAGGACTCCCGGCGATTTAATTTCAATAATTGAATCATCGATTATATTTATACTTCCATCATTCATCCCACTAGCTTGAAAGCCAACTACCCAGCTAGAAACAATAATTAGTATAATTCTATTTTTCATAAAACTTTCTCAAAATAAATAATTAAAAACCCTCAGATCTGCACCTGAGGGTTTTGTTGGCTTTAAATAATTTACGTATTAGCTCACTATAGAAGTTTCTTTTTTTTCAGGCTTATTCGTATTATGAACAAACTTAGGTAAGGCTTGGTTTTCAACCACATCTTTCCCAATAATAACTTCTTCAATATCTTCCATCGATGGTAATTCATACATCGTATCAAGCAAGATGTTTTCCATAATTGATCTTAATCCACGTGCGCCAGTTTTACGTCCAATAGCCTTGGCTGCAATGGACTCTAAAGCATCTTCCGTAAAACTAAGTTTAATATCTTCCATTTCAAACAAACGCTTAAATTGCTTAACTAATGCATTCTTTGGCTTTGTTAAGATATCAATAAGTGCTGTTTCAGAAAGATCCGTTAAGGTGGCAATAACTGGCAAACGACCTATAAATTCAGGAATGAGACCAAAGCGAAGCAAGTCTTCTGGTTCTACATCTTTTAACAAATCGCCTGTTTTACGTTCTTCTGTTGTTCTTACATCTGCACCGAAACCAATGGAACTACCTTTGCCACGCGCAGAGATAATTTTCTCAAGTCCAGCAAATGCTCCGCCACAAATAAACATAATATTTGTTGTATCTACTTGTAAGAATTCTTGCTGAGGGTGCTTTCGTCCGCCTTGTGGTGGAACGGATGCAACTGTACCTTCCATAATTTTCAACAAAGCTTGCTGCACACCTTCACCAGATACGTCACGCGTAATAGACGGATTATCTGATTTACGCGAAATCTTATCAACTTCATCGATGTAAACAATGCCGCGTTGTGCTTTTTCAACGTTGTAATCAGCCGCTTGCAAAAGTTTTAAAATGATATTCTCAACGTCTTCACCAACATAACCGGCCTCGGTCAATGTTGTTGCATCTGCCATAGTGAAAGGAACATCAATAATGCGTGCAAGTGTTTGGGCAAGTAGTGTTTTTCCGCAACCAGTTGGACCAATAAGTAGAATATTCGATTTTGAAATTTCAATATCGCTACCGCTGCCTGCATGATTCAGCCGCTTATAGTGGTTATGCACCGCTACTGACAGAATTCGTTTCGCACGTTCTTGTTCAATAACATAGTCATTCAGTACATTGCATATTTCTTGTGGTGTTGGAATACCTTCGTGTTGCGTGAAGCGTGCTGATTGGTTTTCTTCACGAATGATATCAGTGCATAGTTCAACGCACTCATCGCATATAAACACAGTTGGTCCCGCAATAAGTTTACGAACTTCGTGCTGGCTCTTACCGCAAAATGAACAGTAGAGTGTATTTTTTAAATCGCCACCTGTGGATTTAGACATAACAGTTTACTTTCTTGTTTGTGCGCAGAAGCGCTTCCCCTTCTTGTTATCAGTATGAGCCTCAAATTATCAACAAATGATTAACAAAAAGGAGAGAGTTTTAAAGGTTTTAATCTTTTTGTGGTATTTCTACCTTTAATGCTTCAGGACGCGTTGTTATTACATGATCAATAAGACCAAAGGCAAGAGCTTCATCGGCTGACATAAAGCTATCACGTTCCATAGTTTCTTCAATCTTTTTAAGTGATTGTCCAGTTGCATCAACGTACATTTCATTTAAACGAGCACGTAACTTTAAAATCTCACGCGCTTGAATTTCAATATCTGTTGCCTGCCCTTGTGCGCCGCCCGATGGTTGATGCAACATTACGCGTGCATTAGCCAATGCATACCGCTTACCCTTGGTACCAGCTGTTAACAACAAAGAACCCATAGAACAGGCTTGCCCTAAACAAATTGTTGATACATCACAACGTATATAACGCATCGTATCAAAGATAGATAGCCCAGAGGACACAACGCCACCAGGGGAGTTAATGTATATTGTAACTTCTTTTTCTGGGTTTTCTGCCTCAAGAAACAATAGCTGCGCACAAATCAATGCAGCCATTTCATCATAAACTTGACCTGTTATAAAAATAATACGTTCTTTTAAAAGACGTGAAAAAATATCGTAAGATCGTTCGCCCCGGCCAGATTGCTCAACAACCATTGGGACAAGCGTAGACATGTGTGCGTTCATAAGGATCTCAACTAAATTATATAATCAAACTTACTCTATTCTGCCTGAGTTTTTGCTTCATCGGAAGCACTCTCTTCATCTTGAGTAAAAATTTTTTAGATCTTGTGAGAAATGTACCATTCTAAATCAATAAATTAATTTAAAATGAGCATACGAGATTAATTACTAAAAAAGGCCTAAAAACACTTGTCATACAACTAATGCTTTTAAGGCCTCTATTTTAGTTTATCAAAACAACCATTCACTAGGACTCACTTTGAGCCCTCAGCAAAAAATGTATTAAGCTTTTTTAGCTTTCTTAGGCTTTTCCATTTCAACTTTTACATCAGAATCTGTTGCCGAAGTTTTAGCTGATTCATCAGCTTTATTCGGTTTTTCAGACTTTGTTTTTGGTTTTTTATCAGATTTGCTTTCGCTTTCTGCTTCAAATCCAGGAAGAATTCCTACAAAAAGCTTATATAGCTCATCTTTGGTAAGAACCTTTTCTTTAACTTCAATCTTATTAAGCATAAAGAGCACGACCATATCTTCCAACGCTGGCGCAGTCAACATATCAATTGATTGTGGCGTGTTGCGGTAGTAATCAAGAACTTGGCGCTCTTGACCTGGATATTTACGTGCTTCTTGAATAACAAGCTCTTGAATCATTTTATCAGTTAAGCGAATGCCTTCTTTTTGCGCTATTTCAGCAATTAGCAAGCCTAAACGCACGCGACGCTCAGCGATTACTTGATATTCTTTTGTTAATTCTTCATCAGACTTATCATCTTCTGGGTCCAACAATCCTTGTTTACGTGCTTCGTCCATTTCAGTTTTGAGGCGACCCCAAATAGAATCAAACTCAGATTTGATCATTGATGCTGGAAGATCAAAAGTATATAGATCAGATAATACATCCAATAAAATACGTTTGTGGTAAAGATGGATCTTATGTCGTAATTCTTGCTCTAAATTATTGCGAACTTGTTCTTTCAATGCATCCATTGACTCAAAGCCACAAGCTTCAACATATTCAGTGCCAACAGGAAGTGTTTTTAAAACATCATGTGAAATCACAGTTACAGTAAATTGTGCTGTTTTGCCTGCAAGTGATTTATGTTCGTATTTAGCATCAAAAGTGTGCTCAACCGTAAACGTTTCGCCAACTTTTTTATTCAACAAAGCTTCTTCTATAAAATCAAATATGAAGTTCCCTGTTCCGATACGTATATTTACATCTTTTACAGTGAATGCTTTGATTAAGTTCTTGCCAACATGTGTTTCCAGGCTAACAACGATACGATCATCTTTGGCTGGCGCAGCATCTTTTGGAGCAGGGCGGAAAAACATTTTAGCTTCCGCGTGATCTTTAATTGTCTGCTCAACTTCTTTATCATCAACAACCGAAGTAACTTTTTCAATTTTAATTTTTGAATAATCTGGTGAAGCTATTTCTGGAAGCGCTTCTACATGTAGGTGAAACGAAAAATCTTTACCGTGTTCATATGGATCAAGGTCATACGTTGGCTGTGATGCTGGCTTTAATTTATTCTCTTTTAAAAGCTTACGGCTTGATTCTTGGATAACATCATTCAAAACTTCTTGAATGGCAGAGCTTTCGTAACGCTGACGAACAACATTCATGGGAACCTTTCCGGGACGAAAGCCAGGCATCGATATTTTTTTTGACTTTGATGCCAGAGAATCCATAACGCGACGATCAATGTCTGCGCTTTCAATAACTACATGGAATTCCTGCTTTAATTTCTCAGAAGCGATCTTTTTAACGTTCATACGTACTCTTAACCTTATTAAAAATCTTTGGTGCGGACGAAGGGACTTGAACCCCCACAACTCTCGTTACCAGAACCTAAATCTGGCGTGTCTACCAGTTTCACCACGTCCGCTTAATCAGTAATTACATTATTAATAACAAAGGTTGGCGACACAAGCAATAAAAACCCACCTAGAAAAAGAAATTTTATTCAAAAAAGAAAAACTATTGACATAAAAACATGATATAGATAGCCTTACAATATACTTGGATAAATAATTTTTTCCCAAGTGTTTTTTTAACCTTAATTATTTGGAGTTACCCAAAATGACTAAAATTCTTTTAGCACTATTCGCTATCGCATCAATTTCAACAGCTACATTTGCTTCAGACGTTGCTACTACTACTACTACAGTTGATGAAACTACTACTACTACTACTACTATAGCTGGTTAATTAGAAATAATATCACGCACGTGATTGTTTCTAAAACTATTTTTAAAGCTTAAAAAAGGCCCCTTTTTAGGGGTCTTTTTTTGTCTCTTGACGGCAATGATTTCCCAGCTACACCCGAGACTACGCCGCGTCCAAACTACACCAGTGGGGATGAAAACATTAGAAAAGAGGATGTAGTTGCCAAAAATTATAACATCAGCTCAGAAAACAACCAAAAAAGCCTCACCAGACCCTTTGGTTATGAAACGTCTTAAACAGAAAAAGAAACAGCAAGAAGCTTTGCTTTGCTTAAAGTCCTTAAGGCCCTCTTACAGATCCGCGCAGTCTCTGGGGTTAGGGATTGCCATGTCCACCGATCACACACTATTTGAACCCAATTCAGTTGGCTCTTACTTGCATCATTCAGCCAGTTTGCCACAGAATCTTGCAGATACTTCTGTGATACAGACTTCAATGGATCAATTAAAGGTAATCCTAGCGCGGGGTCCATTTTCAAACGCGTAATATGCCCACACTACACTCTACGTGGTCGAGTAATCTCAACGGCAAAACATGGATGTTCTTGTATTATCTTCATCTTTATTTACATCCCCAATTTACAAAACTTTTCTTTCCTTTATGAAGGAACAGCTGGCACTGTAAATACAAAATCGCTTCCACCTTCAGGGGTTGATTGCACATATATTTCGCCATTGTGGTCATTTACGATTTTTTGACATGTGGCCAAGCCAATACCAGACCCCTCATATTGATTTTTGCTATGTAGACGACTAAACATAGTAAATATGCTTTTATGATATTCTGGCGCGATTCCAATACCATTATCACTCACATGAAACTCCCACCAAGGACCACGATCAACAGCAAATATATTTATTGTAAGCGGTCTTTCCGAATGAAATTTAATTGCATTGCCAATAAGGTTTGTAAAAAGTTGATTTATTTGAGTTGGAGCCCCTAAAATTGTTGGCAATGGTTCTACACTCAAGTGTCCTCCTATTTCAGTGAGGCGATAATCAAAAGATTCTTTGATTTCATGAATAATTTCATTAATATTTATTGGGTTTTTTTCACGCTTTTCGTGTTCGGCAGCTTCTGAATAGGATAAAATATCTTTAATTAAGTTATGCATACGATCAATTCCTTTAAGAGTATGGCGCATGTAAATTAATGATTCTTCATCAAATTTATCTAGATTATGGCTAAATAACAATTGGATGAAATTTGAAATGCTACGTAACGGTTCTTTTAAATCATGCGAACAAACATGTGCAAAACGATCAAGCGATTGGTTTGAACGAATCAAATTATTAACAGCAGTTTGAATACTTTTTTCAGATTCTATTCGGTCAGTAATAATATTTGCATAAATAAAAACACCACCAATTTTTTTGTTCATTGTATACCATGGGTGAATACTCCATTCTACCCAGCAAGGCTCTTTTATTAAATTAGCAATTTTTTCTGCTTTACATGAAAGTATCTCTCCCGTTAATCCACGTAAATGTTTATTTCTCCATTCTTTTGGTTGAAGAGGATGGACATCATAATGAGATTTGCCAATTAATTCCAAGGGGTCACCAAGTTTAAATGATTTGCACCATTCAGTACTAGCAAATTTATAACACATATTTGTATCAAACATTGCGACAGGCGCAGGCACTTGTTCAATAAAAAAAGTGGTTATATTATCTAATTCGTTATGATTAACACCAAGACTTTTAAAAGAAATAGAACGTTTTGCTATACTAATAAAGGGCTCTATGAAATCTAAAAGAACGTTCTCAAAAGGTGCACTCCGTTCAAGAATAATCATACTTTGTTGTTCAAATGGTAAATCGAGATAAATACCAAGAAACGATGTTCCATTTCCATTTTGAATAATATGTTCTTTAGCAACTTGAAGTGTTTTGATAAAATTTAGCTTTTCAGCGGATAATAATAATTCATCAATGCTATTTCTATTATGATCGAATAAAACATCATAATTAAATTTTTTCTTATTAAAATGCCTTGTATAATAAAATATAAATAAAGACTTCTGAGAATTTGTGATTTTTTCAAGGGATGATAATATTTCTGAACAAACAAAGGCTTCTGTATATATTGATTCAGCCAAAGAATCAGCCGTGTGGCATGCCCTTTTATAATTTTTATAACACTTTTTAATGTGTTTGATTTCTGTAAGCAACATTTTCATTTGATAAAATTCTTCTTCATGTTCTTTAAAAGAAGTAATATCTGTGCATGTACCAAATCCACGCACTATGTCTCCATTTTTATCAGTTTCAAGAATTTTCCCACGAAAATTAAACCATCGCCAGGTGCCATCTCGGCATAGACGCCGGCTTTCTGTTACAATGTATGCTTCTTCTTTTTCTTTTATTTTCTTTTTTATGATTTCAATTGTTTCTAGATCTTCCGGATGTATTAACTTTCGATAAGCGGCCAGTGATTGAGTCGTATCAAAGTTGGAGAATGCAAGTGTTTCGGCTAAAAGGGGGCACATTGTAACTGTGTTTTTCAATTTATCCCATTCAAGAAGACCAAATTGTATAAAGTCTTTGTTTTTTTTTGAATTCAAAATCGCGCACCAGTCAAAGAAAAACAATATCAATACATTATTTTATCGATATATATTTTTAAATTAGTAAATAATGCCAAAATAAAAAACTTATATCAAATTGAAAAATTGTTATTTTTTCAACTAAACAGAGAATTTCGGTATCTGTGAAAACATTCATGACAAGATAGATACAAAATACCTTCTCATTTCAGAATTCAACTTTGAATTCATTTCCTCATAGTAATAACCTGCAGATCCTCAGCATGTAACCAAACCAATGCCAGCCCCCCCACATTGGTTTTATTCTATAGTAGATGGTTAAATTTTAAGCACAATTCTCATTTATGATTTTCGCAATGTCCTTAAAGCACGCTTGCAAATCCGAACCGTCTCAGGACTTGACGACACAGAAAGCCATTGGTCGCACACCTGCTTCACCCAAGTCGGTTGACTCTTACTGGCATCATTCAACCAATTCGCTACTGAATCTTGAAGATATTTCTGTGATGCAATTTTTAGTGGCTCCAAAAGGGGCAAGCCTATATGCGGCTCTGCCTTTAGCCGGGGAATATGCCCACACCACACACCTCTAGGCCGCGTAATCTCAACGGCAAAGCGTTGCACTAAAACAGATGGATCAGAAATCCACGGTTGCAGCAACGCCAACCCCTCATCCAGCGATGCACTAATAGCAGGACGCATCGCAATCCACGCCCACTCCCGTACGCCAAAATGGGAATCATCCGCTAAAGATTTAACCTGGGTGAGTTGGTCAGAAAGCTGTAATGGTTGCAACGCTAGCAAATATGCCGCAATGCCACGGATGGTATCACTTGGGTGGATGCGCATCATATCGAAACAATCAAACCCAATCTGATCATGAATCGCCATTGCTGAATGCAACATACGCTTCGTGATGCCAAGCGTATTATCAATCTGCAAGGCATGCGTAGTGAAAACAGTCTGCAGCAACACATTAAAATCAACCGCGAGGCCATCCATTAGGTTCTGTGTTTCGATCGTCCCTTGACTAAGGAGAGCTATGCGTTCGGCAGTTGGTTTTTGGGACATAAATATTTTCACTTCTTCTTCGACACAAAATAACACATTTACAATCACCTCACAAACCCCCTATGATCAGACAACTCATATAAAATAACAATATTTATGTCTCTTCTTACTCGCCGCGGTCTCATGCTTATCTTGTCATCACCATCAGGTGCTGGAAAAACAACAATTGTAAATGCACTTTTAAGCAGTGAGACACATCTAAAAACATCCATATCTGTTACAACGCGGCCAAAACGCCCTACCGAAATTGATGGTCGGGATTATTATTTTGTCACCCCTGAAGAATTTCAAAAGCGCATTGATGCTGAGGAATTCTTTGAATATGCCGAGGTTTTTGGAAACCTATATGGTACACCGAAACAATTTGTTCTCGATACACTTCATAACGGTCATGATGTTGTGTTCGATATTGACTGGCAAGGCACGCAACAAATAAGCCAATCGGCACGTGATGACCTTGTCACAATTTTCATCCTCCCACCGTCGCTTGCAGAGCTTGAACTGCGTCTTCGTGGACGCAATCAAGATTCAGCCGAAGTGATCACCCAACGTATGCATGAAGCAAGTTCCGAGCTAAGCCATTGGCCAGAATACAATTATGTCGTTATTAATCATAACATAAATGATAGCACGGCAACTGTACGCTCTATCTTGCAAGCTGAACGCCATCGTCGCAAACGGCAAGTGGGTCTGGCGGATTTTGTGAATCATATGCGACACCCTGTGTAATGTACGTACTATTTTCAAAAACAATGATCGAATAAATTAAAAAATCTCTTTAGTTTTTCTTCTCTCTTTCCTTAGTATTTCCCTTATTCCTTCTTCAATTTCCCTCTACTCCTGCTTCAATTTTCCTCCACTCCCCTTTTTAGTTTTCCTCCGACATGATCGAAGGATCTATGTATCGCCTGTTCCCTAAAGTGGACTCTCTGATCACGTTTAATGGAAACTGAATAACGGACTGAAGTTAATTAAACTTTTTTTGAAAATGGTATAATTTGCATATTCTTCATAAAAATTAATATTTATTTCAATAAATTATTGATAAACTTTTTTCAGAGGCTATTTTGTTTGATCATAACAAACAAAAATTTTACTTCCGATGCAAAGGTTAATCATATGAAATTTGCCTGGTTATTAATTTTTACGAATACAATTGTTTCGGCAGCAGAAATATCTGAAAATGATTCTCCTGTAACAACAATTAATTCTCCTGTAACAACAATTAGAAGTTTACCAGAAATAGAAAGTGACTATGGACATCTTGTTGATATTGAAGAAACAGAACAAGAGTTAATTAAAACAACGAATAAACAATCAGCAGAATCACAGCCAGCGTTACTTAAAGCAACAGAAACCGTATCACTTTCATATTCCTTTCTATCGAGCACAGCAACACTGCTCAGTTATTCTCCGCACCTTATTCCATTAATAGTAGGTATAAAAAGTTTCAATTCTAAAGATCCTGCTCTTAAAAAAATGTTTACCAAAATTTGCCTTGCTTACTTTCTTGGATATTACCGTGGTTTTTTTAATAATGAAAATTCCGCTTATAATCCTCCTCCAAGCATTCAACAGCATATTTATTATTATGCAACTTTATGTGGTGGGCTAAGTTGTTTTCTACCATTCGAACAATACGCATTAAGCACATTATCTATTGGATTTAAATTATTTAAGAATTTTCGCTAGCATTGCTACTCAATTAACGGTATAATTTATACTAAAATTCGTATTACTAAAAACGTGACGATGAAGCATTATCATACATTCAAGCCAAACTTCAACCTTTGGCAATGATTGCCTGATTCGTTACTAGAAAATAGGTTCAATGAAATTTTGTACAGTGGACGCGTTTACCGATACGCTATTCAAAGGAAATCCCGCAGCCGTTTGCGTTGTTGAAGAATTTCCCAGTGATGAATTTATGCAAAATGTTGCAACCGAAGTAAACTTATCAGAAACCGCCTTTATCGTACCGCTTAAGGGGAATCATTTTGATATTCGTTGGTTTACGCCAAAAACAGAAGTTCCTTTGTGTGGGCATGCGACACTTGCAGCAGCACATGTACTATGGACAGAAATGGAAATAGTCACAACCGAAGAAATCTATTTCGAGTCCAAAAGTGGCGTGTTAAAAGCATGGCGTGATGATGAGGGGATCACACTCGATTTTCCTGCACATTATGTTGAACCAATCACTATCCCCGAAGGATTACTTGAGGCATTAGGTGTTTCCCCGGTATCTGTGGGAAGGGCAAATGATGACTGTTTGGTAGAATTGCATTCAGCACAAGAAGTAATTGATTTGGCCCCAGACACTGCACGTCTGGCAGATATTGATTGCCGCGGCATCATTGTAACAGCTGAGGGAAACAGTGAAACAGATTATGACTTTGTGTCGCGTTTCTTTGCACCAAAAGTTGGGGTTGCAGAAGATTCTGTCAGTGGATCAGCGCATTGCAAACTTGCTACTTATTGGTCAGAACGATTGGGCAAGAATGTGTTCACCGCCTACCAAGCATCTAAGCGGGGCGGGTATATTAAAGTCCGTCACGAAGGCGAGCGCGTGTTGCTAACAGGTGATGCAGTGACTGCATTCAGTGGGAAATTTGTTGGGGTTGGGCATAAGTAAAAATTCCCCCCCCCTCTTATACTCTATAACTCATTAGAAAATAATAACTTCGTCACGAAATTAGAAATTCCTGGAAATTTTTGATCTAATTTTTTCAAACGATTCAAGATTGAGTTTGTTTTTAAGACCGTTTGGATAATCACATTATCTTGCATGTATTCAAGAATAGCTCTTAAAATATATTGATAGGTGTGATCTATTGCTACACTCACAATTTTTTCCCACTTTTCAATAACATCCAATGTCCTCAGACCTGCAATTTTTTCAGCGTAAACAGCCATAGCTTTTTCTTCTTCTTCCATCTGATAGCCACGCTTTGGCAACTCTTTTAATTCAAATTCTTTAGTCACTTGTGGATCAACATCCCTAAAAATTGATTCTTCAGTAATATTGTATCCATCCATCCAAGACACATGTTTTTCTCTGTGACCCACATTAAAATCACAGTCACTTGCCATGCATGGCACGCCAAGCATCATCAACAGGGAATATTTATATAACTTTTTTATCATAAGAATTTCTATCAAATAAATTTATTAAATGTTAATTTATTTTTTAACAATATAAAATCACAAAACACGATGCAAAAGAAATAATAATATCATTTATTGATATGTCAATATTATTTTATTTATTAATTTAAACCAGGAAGGGTATGTCGACAGATTTTCACTATAATCGTCAGATTAGCTAAGAATAATAGAAAAAGAACAATATATTCTAGTGAATTAAAATGTATTGAACCATTCACGCACAAACACAATCTCACCCACACTCATCAACGCCGGCGCATGCCCTGCCCCTGTAATTTCATGACATGTTGCCAATGGATTGCTTGCCATCTGGTTATACACGTCACGGGATAAAATTGTCGAATCCACTCCACGCAATACCAATATCGGGCACTGCACCCCGAACCAACACAGCCATAAATTCACATCTGTTTGATCTGTTTTAAACGCCGCCACACGCGGGTCATAATGCAAACGATACGTGCCATCGGGATTTTGCACCAAGCTATGTTCTGCCATATGTTGCCACTGCGCATCCGTTAGCTGGCCAAAAGGCGCATAAATTTGACGCACAAAATTCAGCCCTAACTCAAATGTTGGAAATGTTGGCATTAATCCCACGTAGCTTCGAATTTTCTCAAGCGCTTCACCCGTAATGAACGGACCAATATCATTGATGATCAGCTTTTTAATGGGCGTATTTGGCAGTGACGCCATAATCATACCCAGAAGCCCACCCATGGAGGAGCCAACCCAAGAAACCTCAGTCACATTCAACCGTGCAATTAACGCTGTTAAATCGTTCATATATTGATCGTATGTGTATTCAAATCCCTGTGGCAGCCAATCACTAAGGCCGCGACCCACCATATCAGGGCACACAACGTAATATTGATCAGATAAAGCCTCAGCCAGCGCATCAAAATCGCGCCCATTCCGGCTAAGTCCATGTACCATAAGCAAAACTGGGTTAGCTGGATTCCCCCATGCATAGTACGTAATTTTGTGAAATCCACGCGGGTTTTTCCCTAGGTAAGTATGGATAATGGGGAGAGTTTTTGTGATCATAAATTAAGCTCCTAATTCCATACCGCGATCATACGCCGCCTTCGCTGCATCTTTAATCACACGTTCAAATTGGTCATCTTCCATCATCACAGCCAATGCCGCCGCTGTTGTTCCTCCTGGACTTGTCACTTGCTTGCGCAAAGTAGCCGCATCCGTATCAGCTGCACCTTTAAGCATTTCACCCGCACCAATCAATGTTTGACGCGACAATGCTGCTGCATGTTCTGGGTTCAATCCCTGTTCAACACCCGCATTCGTCAATGCCTCAACCATCAAATAAAAGTACGCAGGCCCACTACCCGACACCGCCGTCACAGCATTCATCAATGATTCATCATCCACCCAAACAGCTAAACCTGCTTTAGCAAATAAAGCATCTACCACTGGCGCCACATCATCTTTACAATCTGAAAACAAGCCAATCGCCCCGGCCTGATACACAACAGGCATGTTCGGCATACAGCGCACAAAACGTAAACCAGGGTCAAATTTTTTATAAAATGCAACAGGCAGACCTGCGGCAACACTCACCCAAATACAGTTCGCGCTGGCAAAAGCCGCAATATAGGGTGGCAATACCTGCTCCATCACCTGAGGTTTCACTGCCAGCATAATGACATCTGGCACATACCCTGCAGGTAAATCATCAATACTTTTTACGCAACACGTCTGAACTGGATCAATTGTTGTAATGGCATGCTCAGCCCAACATCCACGAAATGCGCCCCCCATAAAGCCGCCACCAACGATAAGTATGTTCATTTTGTCACCAATCTATATATGTCGCCCCAGATGTGCTTGGGGGATTACTCTACACTTAAAACAAGATTACCGGGTCAAACCTGAGAATGACAAGAAAGAAAGGAAAGCTCCCTCCACAAACCAAGTTCCTGTAAGATTTGCTATGCTTAAATGTTAATCATTTCTTAAAATTCCTTCCATGTTTTTGTGGAGCCAAGGTTGCTTTTTGCATGGAAGATTGAAACATCTTTAATACATATTCTTCAACACCACATAATCCGTCTTCCCCGTGCCCAGGACTGGAATTTTATCAACCGATATAATCTTCGCTGGCACATTCAGCGGCGACAAACCATTTTCAGATGCATAGCGCAATAATGGCTCTTTTAATGCGCCAACCTCAGTCGTGATTAAAACCAACTGTTCACCTTTGCGATCATCCGGAATTGCAATAACGGCATGTACTGCATCTGGCCATACTTTTTGCACAAATGCCTCAACCGCATTCAATGACACCATTTCCCCCGCAATCTTCGCAAAACGCTTTACGCGTCCAAGGATTTTAATAAACCCTTCCTCATCAACATCCACAATATCGCCCGTGTCATGCCAACTATCGATTGCTGGCTGCAACACGCCAGGGAAATCAGGCATGAAATAGCCCAACATCACGTTTGGCCCATGCACAAACAGACGCCCACCTTCATCAACGCCTGGTACAGCTTCAAGTCGATAACTCATACCCGTCAAGAACCTACCAACTGAACCAGCCTTTGCAAAAAGCGGCGAATTTACCGCAATTACAGGCGATGTTTCTGTTGTGCCGTACCCCTCGAATACGCGAACACCAAAACGCTCCATATAGAGACGACGCGTTTCTTCCTTTATCTTCTCGGCACCGGCAAAAATGTAACGCATGCGATAAAAATCATAATTATGCGCCATGCGTGCATACCCACTTAAAAAGGTATCCGTTCCAAACATAATGGTCGCATTGATAGAATATACAACCTCTGGAATGATTCGATAATGCAGCGGGCTTGGGTAAAGGAACGTCTTCACACCATTCAAAATTGGCAGCAACATACCGCCTGTTAAACCAAAGGAATGAAAAATGGGCAACGCGTTAAAGATAATATCTTGACGGTTAAAATCAACACGGCATGCCAATTGAATAATATTCGACATCAAGTTTATATGACTAAGCGCAACACCTTTTGGTTCGCCTTCGGAACCTGACGTAAACAAAATCACCGCGGGACTTTCAGGGTATATATCCAATGATCCATGCAATCTGCGGGCAGATCTAACGACGGCATACAGCTTATCAAACAGATTAATTGTCTTTTTAAGATCCTCAAGATAAATAACCTGTCTGCTTGCGGAAAGCTGAGCTACCATATCCGTTAAACGTGCCAAGTCAACAAAGCGCCGCGACGTAATAACAATTTTAACTTCGGCGGTCCGACACGCCGATGACACTGCATGCGCACCTGCTGAAAAATTCAACATCGCCGGCACACGCCCATAAGCTTGCAAACCAAAAAATGTCACAACTGCCGCGGATGAATTGGGCAACAAAATCCCTACATTTTCGCCTATCTCAGTGCGTGCAGCAATTTTGCGGCCCACCACCATCGACGCACGTACTAATTTTCTAAAACTTAAAGGCTTTCGTTCAACGTCTTCAATAATTTCTGCCTTAAAACCATTCACATGACGCGCCGCAAGTAACGCTTGAAACAACGTCTGGTGACGATCTTCGGTCACAAAAAGCATATTTTCCATCACGTCATACAGCATTCGTGCTGACACCTGACGACGTTTACGCCCCGTAATGGTAGAATCCGGCTTGAACACGTGTGGTTCTAGCACGGTAATTGTGATTTTTGGAAATCGTAGCGAAGGCACTTTTCCTTTTAAATACGTAAAAGGCGTATGCTGAACACCATCAATGCGCATCGGCAAAATCATCGCATCTGCTTTGTCAGCAACCATGCCAGGGCCTTCATACACTTTCATCAACGCGCCCGTCTGCGTTAAGCGACCTTCTGGGAAAATAACCACATGGTGATCTTCCTGAACTTTATTGATAAGGGCTTTCAAGGCATATGGATTGGTCGGGTCAATTGAGAACGTATTGATGATTTTTAAAAAAGGTTTAATCCAGAATTTTTGGGCTGTGTATGTATCAATGGCAAACATTGGCCTTCCTGGCAAAAAAGCAGCTAACAAAGGCGCATCAAACAAGGAAACATGATTACACACAATGACGACGCGCTTTCCTGCTTTTTCAATATTTTCAAGGCCTTTGATTTCAACCTTATAAAACAATTTGAAAATAATCTGTAAAAATGACTTGACCAAATAATCAGGAATTAAACGACAGATATAAAGTGTGACAACACAATTCGCCATCGCAAAAAATAAAAACAGCTTAGCAATGCTAAATCCTAAAGTAATCAAAATTGCCGAAATAACTGAGGACGCAATGATAAACAAAGAATCCATAATACCCGCGCCAGCCACAATGCGGGAACGTGATGCACACTCTGTGTTATGTTGGATAAATGCATTCAGCGGCACAACAAACAAACCACCACAAAAGGCAATCATGAAAATATCAAAGATAATGCGCCAATTTTGGAATGTCTGAATAAACGTGCCAACATCTACCAACACATGTTGTCGAACCATTTCAAATGGATAACTTGCCCAATAAAGATCCAGCGAAAATAATGACAGTCCTAAAGCAGCAAGGGGAACATACGTCGCTTCTACCCGCCCTTTGAGCAACGTATTATTCAAAAGCCCACCGATACAAATTCCAACTGAGAAAACTGTTAGAAACAGCGTTAGAACATGCTCATTCGCGCCCAGGGTCTCTTTCGTGAAATTAGGAAATTGGGACAAAAACATGCCCCCTAAGAAAAAAAACCAAGATACACCAAGAACAGCAAGAATCACATTTCGTGGCATTGTAAAAATAAACGAAACCGTCTTTTTAATTTGTTGCACAATATTGATGTCAAGTTTGACCGTGTCATCATGGGGAGTGGATGGGATCAAACGACTAAAAAGCCATCCAGCAACTGCACACGCCATAATAATGATGGAGATAATAATTTTGCCATAGGTTGGGATGCTTACTACGCTGACGCCGATAACGGTTCCCAAAAGAATCGATAGAAACGTCCCCCCATTAAGCAGCGCATTCCCACTGATAAGGTCTTCTTGTTTAAGATGCTGCGGAAGGATTGAATACTTGCTTGGGCCAAACAATGCCGAGTGCGTTCCCAACAAAAATAGCGTCAAAAATGATAAAGGAATATTATTAGAAAGAATTGAAATGCACCCGACAACAGCAATTGCAAGCTCTGCCACCTTTAGCATTCGTATCACACGTGCTTTGTCATATTTCTCGGCAAGCTGCCCGCCAAACGCGGAAAACAAAACAAATGGGATTATGAAAATGCCCGCTGCAAGCGTCACAAGCAGCTTTGGATCCATCATATGTGACGATCTCACATTATACAGAATCAAAACCGTCATGGCATTTTTGAACAAGTTATCGTGAAATGCGCCTGTGAATTGACTGACGAACAATGGCAGAAAATTGATTTGTTTTAATAGGGAAAATTGGCTTTTTGCCATAAAAGAAAAGCCTTTTGAAAGGAAAGTATCTTTAATGTACCGTAATTCGCATGATTATTCCATATATTTTTGATTACTTTATTATTTAGAGTTGTTACATATCTTTTCACCACGTACATGGCGAATAATGAAAAAACCACTAAATGCAGCACTAAGATGTTTAAGGCTATGGCCACTGATAGGGAGGAATGCGAACACTTCCCTATCAAAGTGTTCTAATACCTTTGCCAAAACATAGCATGCAAGGGCCCAATACAGATTGTTGTTACTTACATAAGGGCTCTTGTAAAAGCGCAGCAATACAAAAATCCAGATAAGACTGACAAACTGCACCAGCACATAAAAAATCAGATCCTGCCACAATGCCCAATACAAAACACTGCCCACCCCTAAAAGAATAGCAGGGTACAGCTTGATTTTGTGAAATCCATAATCTGCACACATAGCACTCACTAAGGCCATAAATGAAATCGCCATCGGCAAACGATCATAAACGAGCGTGGCGTTATTGGGGTTTAAATGATAATAACTAGAGCCAATGCCAGTTATCACCAACCCGATAAAGAACCAACGCCAATCAAGACGTTTGGCAATAAGCAGCCCCCATATACCAAAAATCATAAAAGGCACATTGGTTATAACATTGAAAAAATGCGGAATACCCAGGAGTGTCGCTTGGTCAGCAAAGTTGTGATAGCACATGTCTTGCGTAATGAGTGGGAACATAATGTTTAAACCTTTTTCGTAACAACTAAATCTACACTAACCAAGCGTAATGCTCTAGTCTGTTTATCTTATGATTTTTTTCTAATTTATGATAAATTTTATTGATATGACACAAAAAAACTATTCCGTAAGAATATGCAGAAAACAATGTTTTATTAAATACAAAAAATTATAACTTGAAATATTCACAATACATACCCATATAAGAAAAACAATTAAAATATAAAACAAGGAATAAAAAATGAATAAATTGCATGTGGTAATAACACTGGCTGCACTGTGTCTGTGCAGCACAGTAACTTACAGTTCTAGTATGGCTATGGAAACTGGTGATAATACGGATACAAGCTTCTTTTCAACAAGTAGTTCATTAGGTCTATTTTGCATAGATGGAGTTACCGATTTAGTAAATAGCGGTACAGATAACGCAATAATGGTTTCAGGTTCTCAATCTTTGGAACAGCCATTCTCATCTAACTCTTCAGCACAGATAGAACCACCATTAGAAGCAAAAAATGAAATCAATTTATTGTCATCATTAGTGAATGAGAAGGCGTTATTTCTAGAAACCCTAAATTACTTTTTTCCCAATAAAAAAGATGTTACCCCCTTGAGAGGTAGCACAATAGAACTCATTCAAGTGACAGGAAAAAGTAAAATAAAATTAGAAAAGAACATAGAAAAAATAGGCAAACGAACCAACGACTTTCAGACACTCTGTAATAATTTATCCATTCTAAATTTACAAGGATGTGAAATTACAAACGCTAATATTGAAACTTATTTTGAACAAATTGAGACAGAAATCATTAACAAACTTATTAAATATACGATCAATAATTTTTCAATGAGCTCTCTTCTTGATTCAATGACAACCATAAAACAACCCCACATCACAAACGTGACGCAATGCGAAATATGATGGTTAGCCCCACTTCCATGACTCAGATCGATGAACGTTGCCAATTGCCATGTTACTTGTTATGTTTAGGCCATTATAGCGGACTGAAAAAGAATGGATAATCATTGTGACAATTGAACTAAACCCAGCACTCGTAAAAGATTTGTGGAACCAAGCAGGCGATATTTTTAGCTATATAAAAGATCTTCGCACCACCTGGCCAGTCATTGGGCACCTTAATAAAGCAAATGAAACGATTACACAATTGCGGCCTGTGGCTGCAGCATTTCAGCACTATACGGATATTGTTATTTTAGGCACCGGCGGATCAAGCCTTGGGGGGCAAGCGTTAACGGCTCTTGGGGACAACACAAATACGCCAAAATTACATTTCATCGATAACATCGACAGCACCACATTTCATGGAATTCTAACACACCTTAATCCTGCTACAACCGGCGTTCTTACTATTTCAAAATCAGGCAATACAGCCGAAACACTGATGCAAACGCTTACGCTATTACAAACATGGCAGACGTTTCAGCCAGCTACACAGATGCGCATCATCACCGAAAATAAACCTAATGCCATGCGCGATGTTGCTGCTACGTATAATATCCCCTGCCTTGATCACCCAAATGATGTTGGCGGGCGCTTTTCCGTATTCACCATAGTTGGTCTGTTGCCTGCGATGATTAAAGGGCTTAACGTTTCTGCTTTCTGCGAAGGCGCGTTAGAAGCTTTTCAAAACGCTGAAAGCGCTACCGTTGAGACATGCCAAGCATTAGCTGGCGCACTTATTCAAGTCGCCCACAAACACCAAGGTATATCAACCACAGTATTGTTCGCATATTCAAATCAGTTATCTAAATTTTGTGAATGGTTTGCTCAATTATGGGCGGAAAGCCTTGGCAAGAAAGACGCCGCAGGCACAGCGCACGGCACAACCCCTGTCAAAGCTATCGGTGCAATTGACCAGCACTCACAATTGCAATTGTATTTGGGCGGCCCGCGTGACAAGTTCTTTACATTTTTAACGACAAATAACCACTATCCCCTGGCACCAATCACCCTGCCCGCGACGTTGACGCATCCATCGGTCACAGCACTTAACAACCGATCTATGGGTGATTTGATGATTGCCGAGCAAAATGCAACGCTTGATACCATGCGTCATCACGGGTGCCCGCTCCGCCATATAACGATTGAAAAAATTGACGAGGCAAACCTTGGTTCATTGATGATGTATTTTATGCTAGAAACATTGGCTGCGGCACGGTTTTGGAACGTTGATCCGTTTGACCAACCAGCCGTTGAAGAAGGAAAAGTTCTTGCGATTGAGTATTTGAATAAGGCTGAGTAAGAAGACAGCTTTCTACTTTTTATTATATTTTTGGGCTTCAAGTTTTTGCTTAAAAAAATCAACGTTACGAGCGCGCATTTGTTCACGGGTCAAAGGTGACGGGGTATTAAGGCTACGGCGACTATAATCATCTTCGCATGACATTAAGCCTCCCTCTTTATCCTCTGCCATTTCAGGAAAGCGTATACGATCAAACGTGAATACCTCTTGATATTCTCTATCTTGAATGTCACGCATAACGCGATATTCCTTATTCTCTTGCTCACGTGCTATACGGTATTCATCCGGAATTCGGGTCAGTTCCAGCGAAAAAAACTGCTCATCATCTTTAAGAAAATCATAGATGACCGAAATCAGTCCCATCTCTGGATATATATACACCCCTTCGGGCCTAACGGGGCCGGAACTCAGAGCATATTCATGCCTATTCCCAATAAATTCTAAAAATTTATCATAATCCGAAACATTCCACACCTGCTCTAAGGCATCGGTATACGTGCCGGGCACCGCAGCGTCTATAATCCATGAAATAAAATTGCTTAATGGCTGAGGCAGGGGCGTCAAATGCTCGTGCTCAACTTGACTTTTTTCAACTGGCTCAAGTAGGAAAAGTGAATGCTGCACAGTGCATGCTGTTGCTGCGCCATCGTCTGATATTTGCTCGCAGTCCATCGCCATAACTGCAGGTGTAATTAATGCGAATATTAACAATTTTAATTTTCTAATCATTAAGAAATCCTTTTATCTAGTTCATTCGAATAAAACGGGATAATAAAGGAGCTCTTAATTTGAATATTACTATTTAATTACTAATAATTTATTAAATAAAAATTAAAAAAGTAAAAATATTCACCGACCCTGAGAAACCATGGCAGCCACCGTAGAGTCTTTTTCCTTACTTCCGCGGGATGACGCAAATTCAAATGCATACGCATCCTTCAAACATGCACCAAAAATGCCCGCGATGGTCGAGATAATCCCAACGGCTTCGCCTGGCAAATGATCTTTAAAATAAGCAAGCGATGCCAAACACATAATCATTCCTACCGCTGCTGCGATCACCATAATATCTGCCCTAAAATTACGATGACCCGCCTGCGCTAACAGCACATCACGGTCGCGCGCACCTTGTCGATCTTTTAAGTAAGCTAACGCACGTTCGGTCTCCATCGATAACATGTCTTTTTGAAAATGAATCAGCGCGGTAGGATCAACACGCAAATGCTGCATCAATTCTGCCGGGTCCTCTTTCCCCGTAATACGCCGTGCAGAATTCATCACATCCGCCGCTACTTTCTCCGCATCATCACCCGATAACCACCGCACAATCGCCGGTGCAAATTCAGCCAACCCCATGGCGGCCGCTATAAATGGAAATGCCATTTTGATTCCTTTCTTACATTTGATACTCCAAGTAAAAAGAGCGATCCATTTCTGAATCGCTCTAATCTTCGTATATACACTAAATTTATTTTAAATAATATTTGACTTTAACCAATCTAAATGCGGATAAATTGGTATCCATTGATCCTCCATATGCACCACTCTTCCTTCCAACTCAAATCCTTCTACACCATGGAAAATACCCTCAACATAAAGTGTCTTTTCCTTTATTTTACCTAATAAAAATGGTGAACCACTGTCTCCTTCGACTGCAATCGCCTGATGCAATCCATCTTCTTTTAAGCTTTGAAAACCTCGTGGCCAGTTCTTCTCACACCATGTTGGTATGATTGATTTTCTTAAATAACTATCATCAACACTAGTTAGCTTTACCGTTCCAAAATGTCTAACCCGACTCGGCTGCTTAACTGGATCACTATTTTTGCCATAGTAACCATAACCCACAATATATCCCTTTTGACCAACACACATTTCTGACTCATACAATTTAACAGGCTCTATTCTTTCAATAGGAGTCGATAATTTAATAAGTGCTAAATCTATACTCCATGGCAAAAGCCATATTCATCTGCACCATGCTCTGGATGATGGATAATATCTTTTTGCTTAAATGCTCTAAATGGTATTGTTGAACGAGATTCTACATCTTCTCCATTTTGATTAAAGTTAATTAATGATCCTGTTATCACTTCTCGGCCCGGACAAACACCATGAGCCGCAGTTAATACCATATTAGGCGAAACCAAAACACCTGTACCCCAATGCCCACCTCCATCAGCATAAGCTGTTGCTATTTGGCACACTTGATGAAAACTTTTTGCATGCTTTTTACTTCTTGCAATATCTAAATCTGTAATAATCGCAAAGGACGCAGTACAAGACAATAATAAAAAGAAAAATAAAATTCATTTATTCATTTGTATTCCTAACAATAAAATTCAGTTTATTATAAAATATTCATTTTTAGAATATTTCAAGTAAAAAAATATACCAGACTCTATTTCATGCTCGACAATTTAAAAAATCGATGTTTTCCAATGCGCGCACGCTCATTTGCACCACAGACCATTTCGGGGGAAAGACCAAATCATTCGAATAATAATGATCTGCACCTTTTGTAAGATCAGGATATTGCTGCTCGATCACCGCCTTTGCCACGTCCAGACACTGTGCAAAAAGTGGGGTTTCATGTGTCACTGCCATAAGCCTTTCCCGGTTCGGATCATTTTCATTCCAGCACGAAAACTGATACGGTTTCAGGCACACATTACGAATGCTTTGCCCAAACCACGTCTTCTGATGCGCCCGATTCACAATCACATTTCCAACCGCAATTAATGCCGCCAGGCCGCCATCGACGCGGCTATATTCACCCCGTGCCTCGCCATAAATGGTGCGCGCCATAATTTCGATATCATCCATTGTTTCGATTTTATTTTGCATGTATTGATCCTTCGTATAATAAAATACCACCCTTAGTTACCCAAGAGTGGCATTTACATTTTTATATGTGATGAATTTAAATAATATTATTTTGATTGTTGTTGTAACGCTTAATAAGTCGCTTCTCTAATTTATCCGCAACAGCTGGATAATTTGCATTCATAAATGCTTTTGCTTCATCAAATCGATCAATTAATTGAACTCGTGGTTTTACATTATGTGTCATATAGTTTCTATCTTTATACTGGTGAAAACCATCACCGAGATACAAAACATCGCCGCCCTTCACCTCAAAATAAGAAAAATTTTTAATACCATTAAATGAATATAATATAGGATTAGTAGCAGATGGCTCTAAAAAGGAAACTTCATTGAGCGTATAATGACCTGGTTCTAACATATAAATGTAATACTTTTTAACCTCAATTCGGGATTAAAAAATCAAACGAGATAGAAGGTTTTTTGGATT
>JAZKDQ010000005.1:0-16168 GCA_040387495.1 Pseudomonadota bacterium
TGCTGAAGAACCTGCTGCTGAAGAGCCTGCTGCTGAAGAACCTGCTGCTGAAGAATCTGCTGCTGAAGAATCTGCTGCTGAAGAATCTGCTGCTGAAGAGCCCAAGGAAGAAGCGAAAGCAGAGGAACCTAAGGAAGAGGCGAAAGCTGAAGAACCTGCTGCTGAAAAGAAAAAAGCTAAGGAAAAAATAGAAAAGCCAAAAGCAAAGCAAACGGCAAAGCAAAAAGAAAAATTAACGCAAAAAAAGAAATCTGAAACGAAAAAAGAAGTTGTACCAGCTGAGTAAGGCTTTGCATTTTTGATGTCAATCGTTACAATGCACTATTAAATAGTAAATATGTATTTCTATGACACGCGCTCAACGACTAAAACTTATTTATCTTGTTGCAGATGATCGTTACTTTTGCACACATCGATTGCCACTTGCAATTGCTGCAAAACGACAAAATTTTGATGTACATGTAATTTGTCCAAAGGGTGATTCATCAGAAAAAATAGTTCATGCTGGATTGACATTCCATCCGATCCCTTTTAATCGAAAAAGCTTAAATCCTTTTGACGGAATTAAAACGGTTTGGCGAATTTTCAAACTTTATAGGCAGATTAAGCCTGATTGTGTTCATCATGTAGCAATTAAGCCAGTCTTATTTGGCACCATTGCTGGGCGACTTGCAGGTGTGCCAAACATTATTAATGCTGTTGCTGGTTTGGGGCATGTTTTTGCTTCCCGTTCACGGTTGATTTTTCCATTACGAATGCTGATGTGTGTATTGCTTCGAACGTCTTGTGTAAAAATCATTGTTCAAAATCCAGAAGATCAGACCGAACTTGAATCACTTGCGCAAAAACCTGTTCACCTTATTTATGGAGCAGGAGTAGATACTGAACAATTCACTCCATCTGTTACATCGTTGCCTGGCAGTCCTGTTGTTATTACTCATGCCTCGCGTTTGCTTTGGTCAAAGGGTGTTGGGGAATTAGTCTCGGCTGCTCGTGTTCTTCGTAAACAAAGTCACTTAATTTGTGTGCAAATTGTGGGTGAACCAGATATGCAAAATCCAGATGCAATCCCTATAGATACTTTGCAGGCTTGGCATGATGAAGGTGTTATTAAGTGGCTTGGATATCAATCAGATATAGCTGCTATTTATCAAAAAAGTCACATCGCTGTGCTTGCCAGCTATTATCGTGAAGGTATTCCTAAAACATTGATTGAAGCTGCGTCTGTGGGATTGCCAATTGTTACTACGGATATGCCAGGATGTCGAACTATTGTTGATCATGGTATAAATGGCTTATTAGTTGAGCCACGAGACGTTGTTGCGTTGACAGAGGCATTAGCAAGATTGATACGTGATCCAGAAATGCGGAGGTTATATGGAGAAGCTGGCAGAACCGTTGTGTTAAAACAGTTTACTTCCACCATTATTTATGAACAAACGATAGCTTTATATAAGTAGGGGGCATTTATCCCCCGTAACTCTGTTATACTGTTAACTCTTCCAATTGATCAATTAATCCTTCAATCATGGATAAACCCTTTGTCCAAAAATCAGAGTCAGTTGCATCTAAACCAAATGGCGCGAGTAGTTCTTTATGACACTTTGATCCACCAGCTTTGAGCAAATCAATATATTTCTCTTGAAAGCCGCTGGGGTTTTGTTGATATACAGCAAACAGGGAATTAACTAAACAATCGCCGAACGCGTATGCGTAAACATAAAATGGAGAATGGATGAAATGGGATATATATGCCCAGTATGTGCCAATCAATGGATCTATATGCACAGAATCACCAAGGGCTTCTTTTTGTGTTTCTAACCAAATGGTATTAATCGCATCAAGCGAAAGCTCACCATTTTTACGGCCATTATGGATTGCAACTTCAAATAAATAGAATGCTACTTGTCTGACAACTGTATTGAGCATATCTTCAATTTTGCCAGCAAGCATCTGACGTTTTTCGGCAGGTGTTTTAGCCTTCTTAAGTAAGCTTTGAAACGTGAGCATTTCACCAAAAACAGAAGCAGTTTCAGCGAGTGTCAATGGTGTGTCAGCAAGCAAACAACCTTGCTTAGCAGCCAATACTTGGTGAACGCCATGTCCTAACTCATGCGCAAGTGTCATTACGTCGCGCTTTTTACCATGGAAATTTAATAATATATATGGATGCGCTGATGGTACTGTGGGATGAGAAAATGCTCCAGAGGTTTTACCGTCAGTTGAAGGTACATCAATCCAATTTTTATCAAAAAAATCGCCTGCAATAGCTGCAATGGTAGGGCTAAATTCATTATAGGCATCCATAACAATTTTGCGCGTTTCTAGCCACGTGAATTTTGTGTCATCTGTGTCTGGTAGAGGTGCATTGCGGTCCCAGTATTGAATAGATTGCACACCCATCATTTTTGCTTTCAGTGCATAATAGCGATGTGAAAGCTTTGGATAGCTTTGTTTGACTGCTGCGACAAGGGCATCAACAACATCGGCTTCAACTTGATTTGCAAGATGACGTTCGTGCATTGGGGATGCATAAGCGCGCCACGTGTCTTCGATTTCTTTATCTTTAGCAAGCGTGTTTGTAATAAAAGCAAATAATGATCCCTTGCTTGATAACCCTTCGGCAAGTGCCATGGCTGCTTGGCGACGTTTTGCTGGGCTTGCATCTGACATAAGTTCACTCACACCTGATAAGGTTAGTGCATTACCATCTACCAGAAATGACATACCAGCAAGCGTTTCATCGTATAACCGATTGAGTGCACGTGATGAGGTAAGTGACTTTTCAAGAAATATTTTTTCAAGATCTGGACTTAATTGATGTGCTTTGAAGGAGCGAACTTGGTCAAAGTAAGGTCTGTAGCGTGCAAGTGCTGGTGATTCGAAAAATGCTGATTCTAGCCGTTCGCCTGTTATTTCATTTAGTTCAAGCGTGAAGAAAATAAAGTGACCACCTAAATTGGTAAGACGTTCTTGCGTTTGTTGATACATTAACAAAATATCTTGATCTTTGATGTTTTTGTAGTATCTTAGTCCAGCATAACTTGCAAGACGGCCAAAGCGTTCTTGAATAACTTCGTACTGGGTTATAGCCTCTAGCAGATCGCTTGCAGACCAGCTTTCATTTTTGAATAAACCTTCGTATTTTTTTTGAAACGCGGCCGACTCTTCTTCACCAATAGACCAATCCTGTGCAATAGCAGGATCTTTATCATCTGAATAAAGTGCGCTTAAATCCCATTCAGGGTAGTTTTCTGTGCCAAGTATATCATGTGTCATTGCTACAATTTTCCAATAGTTAAAACCACCAATACTTGTCATTGTCGGGCTTGATCCGGCAATCTAGATCCCCAGGGCAAGCCCGGGAATGACATATGAGGTAGTTATATGAATTTAGATTAGTGTAGCATGATCATCATTAACGGGGAATGGAGTTTTAAGCTGTTGCTGCTTTCATTTTTCCTAATTTGTAGATAAAAAAGAGTAAGCCAAGTGAGGCCGTCGCAATGCATCCGCTTGCAACATACATCGTTGCAAGTGAAAAACAATCGGCAATCATGCCACCAAAAAAACCTGCAAGAAAAATAGAGCCAGCACTAAATAGATAAAAAATACCAAAGCCTGTGCCGCGTAAATCTGCTGGAACAAAGTCAGCAATAAGGGCTAAGAACATGCTTTCGGTGATACCCCTTTGAATACCCCAAACAGCAACACCAATCATTGCTACGGTAAAATTAGGCGCAAAGGCAAGTAATACATCGGCAACAACAAGGCAGAAACAACCAAGTGCTAAAATATAATGACGTGGAATTCGGTCAGAAAAACGACCGATCGGATAAGCAGTCAATGAATTCGCTGCATTATATGTAAGAACAACCATGGGAACCCATTGCTTTGGAAGGTCGAAATTTATATTAGCATGGAGGCCAAGGAGTGATTCACTTACGCGTGCTAGCATAAAAACAGTAACAATAAGCATGAGGTACCAAAAGGGTTTTCCTAAGCGTGGCATATCACTTAAGTGCAAAGGATGCCGTTTTGGCTGTGTTTGATTTTCCATTTCCTCTGGCTTTAATTTTGAATCTTTCACAAAAATAATCAAAATAATAAGTGCAATTACAGGAGGAATGCAGGCCATCCAAAAAATTTGTTCATAGTTATTTGATGTCCACCACATTGCAAGTACGGCAAGGGCACCCCCAATAACTGAACCTGCATTAGTAAGCGCTGTGCGAAGACCAAAACATTCACCTTTAATGTCTTGTGGTGACAAATCGGCAACTAAGGCATCACGCGGTGTAGATTGCATGCCGTTACCAATACGTTCCAATACACGAGAAAAGAAAATAATTGCATAAGCCATGCCTACTGCAAAGAATGTCACTGAAAAAGCTAATATGGGGCGAGAAAATGTGGCCATACCAAAGCCAATAACCATAATGGTTTTTCGGCGTCTAAAATAGTCACTGATGATCCCAGAAAAAACTTTAATAATATAAGCAATACCATCAACAGTATGTTCAAGTGTCGATATCCATTGAATTCCAATACCTTGACCATGTAAAAAAATTCCTGATAATGAAAAAACAAGTGCAGAGGAAATGTTCAGTAAACAGCTTGCAGTACCAATTGCCCAGATTGACAAAGGAATGGGTGTTTTTATTTTTTTTTCATTGTTTTTCATAAAATAGTCTAACCATTTCCAAAAAATTAACTTTACTCCGCTAAACTTACGTATAAGCGGTTGCTTAAAATATATTCAAATAAATACTAGGAGAACACGATGTTCAAAGAAAAAACTGTTTTGATTACTGGGTCAACCAGCGGAATAGGTCTCGCTATTGCCGAAGTTTTTGCCACGCAAAACGCAAATATAATACTCAATGGGGTAGAATCCATAAACGAAATTAACCCAATTTTGGAAGAAATGTCAAGAAAAACACAAGGGGTTGTGGTGTATGAAAAAGTAAACTTGGCTAAACCAGATGAAGTTGAAGCTATGATGACACGCATTCATCAGCAATTTGGTGCAATTGATATACTTATTAACAACGCATGCATTCAACATGTGAGTCCAATTGAGGCTTTCCCCATAGAAAAATGGGATTTTATTTTAGCGTTGGGTTTGTCGTCTGTATTCCATACGATTCGTTTAGCTTTGCCGCAGATGCGTGCAAAAGGGTGGGGACGTATTATTAATATAGCATCTGTGCATGGTCTGGTTGCATCGGCTGAAAAGGCGGCCTATGTTGCAGCGAAGCATGGTGTTGTGGGACTCACTAAGGTGGTGGCACTTGAAACGGCACAAGATTCAATTACCTGTAATGCAATTTGTCCAGGGTGGGTGCTTACTCCGCTGGTTCAAAAGCAAATTGAACAACGCGCGATTGCAAAAGGTATGTCAGTTGCAGAAGCTGAACATGATTTATTGTCGGAAAAACAACCCTCTCTGGCATTTGTTAAACCAGAGGACTTGGCAGCATTGGCATTATTTCTATGCAAAGATGAGGCCGCCCAGATGACAGGCGGAGCTATTGCGATGGATGGTGGTTGGGTGAGTCGTTAGTTATGTTGTTTTCTTATTGTGTGAGAGTATCTGCCAGATGAATTGTAGCAATTCTTAGATGAAGGGCATATTCATCAGGAATGTTATTTTTTATTGATTCTGTTACAGCTTCCTCAAATTCTTTTGGATGTGAGGCTTTGAGATCCTTATTGACCTCTTCTGCTTCTTCATGTGCTTTTACAAGCTTTAATTGAATATCAGATGGAACCCAAATATTTTGGAAAGAAGCAAAAGATATGCTGCCACATGGACAGTAAGTTAACGTTGTGTAAAATCCACCAAGGCCGCCATCGTGTGTAAACACAAGCTTATCATTAATCATAGTTTTTCCTATCCCATAACAGTAAAAGTGATCAGGCTTTGTTTCATCTAGGATCACGTAACCCTTAAGCATAATTTCCGTAAGTCCCGGTGTTAAAGAGATAGAACTATGAAGGCTACGATTCCAAATAAGAAGATCATCCACAGTTGAAACAATTCCACCTGCAGCACGTAGATAGCTATTATGCCAATAAGGCGAAATTTCAATTAATGGCGAGTCGCGTTCGATACCACATGTATAACCACGGGCAAGGTTAGGATAATCACCTGAATCTTTCATTGTTTTTCCAGTACCTTCGTCGGGCAAAAACGTACTAGTCATGCTTAAAGGTTTAAAAAAATGAACATCAAGATATTGACTGAATTTTATGCCGCTCAAACGTGCAACAACTTCGCCGAGTAAAAAGTAACCAGAATTACAGTATTTAAATTTTGCACCTGGCTCAAACTTAGCGCGTTCGTTTTTAAATGTACTAATAAGTTCTGCTACAGAAATTGGATTTCCTAAATTCTCTCTAAAACTTGGAACTTCTGTATATGACACAATCCCAGCTGTGTGGGTCAAAAGATGATGCAATGTGACGCGGTTCACCCATTCAGGCATGTCGCCCATCCATAGCGGATCCGTCGCAGGCAAATAATCAGATAGTGGTTTATGCAATGCCTCGCGTACTCCATCAACATTTTCGTGACGAGCATAAAGAACATGCAAAATCGCCGCAGCAGTGAATTGCTTGGTGACTGAACCTATAAAAAATTGTGTATCAGGTCTACATGGTTGTGCGGGAATCGTTGAATTGTCTGCGATTCCAAACCCCTTTGCATAAATGGTTTTGTCACCCAAAGCCATAGCAGCAGCGCCATTTATTTTATGTGTTTCTTTAAATTTGTGAACTTTTTCTGTAATGAGAGCTGTTGTTATTTCTTCATTCTTTAGCGAGATATCTGTGGCGGAGGTTGAATGTGCGATAGTAGAAAAGAGTAATAAAAATGTAAAAAATTTCATATTTCAAGTCCTAGAGTATAAAGTTGTACGTATTTATATCTTACTTTATATAGCTCTTCAAGTTTAATTTGATCGTACAATACCTTTAATTTGTGTGTTGCCAAGAGGTGATCCAGGCATCTCAAAGATAAAAGCTCAATAAAACGCTACATCACTGGGTCACCAGCCACGACATAGACTTGGACGTAGCCGAGAGTCCAGTGGGTCTACGAAAAAATAAATGTGAGATATATTATCAAATTAACTTTAATTGCTATAGGTCGTAACATGTCTTTGATGAAAATGAAAAAGCTGTAACGAGTAAGTCGCGTGTGGATCTTGTTTGTGTATTAAGAAATTGACTGTAAATGGTGGCATCCCAAATATCTGGCATAAAAAAAACCTCTGGTTAATGCTGCTGTTTCATAATAGCGTCAACTAGCTTGGCTGCTTGTACAGATTCTTCAACATCATGCACACGAACAATTTGTGCACCCTTCATTATACCGATTGTGAGTGCGGCAAGACTTCCTCCCAGGCGTTCATTAACGGGAGCATTTACCGTATACCCGATAAAAGATTTACGTGACGCGCCAAGCAAGATTGGATAGCGTAATTTAGGTATTTCATGAAACCGTGCCATTATTTCAATGTTTTGCTCAACTGTTTTGCCAAAACCAATTCCTGGATCGAGGATGATTTTGGATGGATCAACGCCATTTTCAAGTGCGAATAATACTTGTTTATCCAGATCTCTGTAAATACATACGATAATATCTTCTGAGTCATCAATGTCTTTTTTGATGTAGCGTCCTCCAAGTCTTGTTTTTTCAACTGTGCTAGCATTGAAAGAATGCATGATAATGATATAGCATTGATGCGTTGCTGCAACATGAACCATTTGGGCGTCAAGTAATAAGCCGCTGACATCATTGATAATGCATGCCCCGTGTTTGAGTGCTTCGTCAGCAACAATTGCTTTTGTTGTGTCTATAGAAATAGGAATATCAAAATTTTGATGGATAGCTTCTATAATGGGAATAACGCGGTCAAGCTCTTCTTGTAAGCTAACAGGCGTGGCGCCAGGTCTTGTGCTTTCGCCACCTATATCTAAAATATGGCAACCGGTTTTTACAAATAATTCAGTTTGTTTAAGGGCTGAATCAATCGAAGTGCAAGCATATAATCCATCTCCCGAAAATGAATCTGGCGTAACATTAATAATGCCCATGATATGCGTATGACTTTTAAAATTAAAGAGTACAGTCATTGCTATTTCAATTTATATATATGAGGGGAGATTTGGTGGGCCCTGAAGGATTCGAACCTTCGACCACCTGATTAAAAGTCAGATGCTCTACCAACTGAGCTAAGGGCCCTGATTTGTTATTCAGTTTCCCGAATCAACCTGTACATTAATACAAAACAATTTGGCTTTCGTCAAGGATTTTTTATGGATTTCTGTAGGTTTTATTAAAAATGTAACAGTGTTGTTCATAATTTTCATTTTTTATGCAGCAGATAGAGAAAAATTGCTTGATGTCTAAGTCCCGATATGTTTCGATAGATTAATTAAGTGTTTTAATTAAATCTTAGCGATTTTTTTCGCTATTTCAGAAAGGGAATATATATATGAAAAAGATAATTACGTTGGCTGCTATGTTAGCTGCAGCTCCAATGTTTGTATTTGCAAGTGCACAAAAGAATGAAGTATCTATCAAAGTTGTGGGTAAGAATGAATCATTCACGACTATTGCCAATAAAAATGAACCACATACTGCGGTGCCAGTTATAAAAAATGATAAAAATCATCATGATAATATAGCACATGATGCTGCAAAGAAAACCGTACAGAAAACACAAGCTGAATATGCAGCGGAACTTCAAAAAAGAATAGATGATGCTAAAGCTTTTATTGAAAAAAATAAAAGCTCAGCCCCTGCATTACAGTTTGAACAAGCGTCAATGAAAATTCGCGTCGCTGAGGAATGGTTGAAAGCGATTAAATCATACAAAGACCCAATTACGCGTTATGTCCGTAGCTTTAATTATGGTATGAGCGAAGCGAAGTCGGCTGAAAATGACATGAAAGTTCGCAAAGCTGGAAAAGAAGTAACGGACGATTTCGTTAAAAAAGGGTTAGCTAAGTTATCAAAACAAAGTGAAGTATTGCTTGCTGAAAAGAAAAAATTTACATTTCATGATGAAAATGACACATGTTTTAACACGATGCTAAAATCTTCGCTTGAATACATTACACTTGCTAATAAGCCTGAATCTAAAGCGAATTTCAAGCATCTCACAAAACGTGCACGTAGATATTTGTCAGATGCAAGAAAGTTTTTGAAAGCACACAAAGCACTTAGCAATAAACGCGCAAAGCATGAAGTGAAGGTTGAAGTTAAACCAGAAATAAGAGCAGATGTTAAGGTTGCTCCAGCAACTCTTGGATCCTCTGCCGCATCCGTTTTTGTTAAATAATAAAAATATTTCAAACTAAATTAAAGGCGCATCTTTTAAGGTGTGCCTATTTTTTTCTGTGTTTATGTAAATTTTCTAAGGTTATTGTGGGTTCTGTCGCAAATTTTTGAATAACTATAATTAGTCTCTTTCTTGAAATATAATTATGCTGCGAGAGCATAGAACTGCTCCCAAGCAGGCAGTGACCCTTTGATCATATTTTGTCCTTTCCGAAGCATGTGATAAAGTTCAATTCCGGCAAGCGTGGCTTCTGCACACATAAAATTCTTAAAGCCCATCATGGGATTAGTAATGCGTTTGATCCCTCGATGATCTTGTTCAATCATGTTATTGAGATATTTGACCTGACGAATTACAATCTGCTCCGTGTCAGTCAATTCTCGATTAACGTGTTGTATACCGGCCAAATTAGCGCCACTTTTATCCATATTAACCTTTGAAGGAACCCCGCTACTCTTGATTGCTTTCTCGAAAAAAGTAAGCGCTGCCTTGGTGTCACGTGTTTTTGACAAATAGAAATCGATTGTTTGGCCTTCTTTATCAACGGCGCGATAATAGTAAACCCATTCTCCTTTGACTTTAATGTAAGGGTGAGTAGACCGAGAGAATTGGCTCTGTCGCAAATTTTTGAGATTTTTTGATAAAGTAAGATGAATTGAATTTAGAAATAGTAATTTGCTATGAATTTCAAAGGTTCTCATTTTCCAAAAGATGTCATTTTAATGTCAATGCGCTGGTACCTTGCGTATCCGTTAAGTTATCGACATGTTGAAGAATTGTTAGCAGAGCGTGGCCTAAGTGTTGATCATGCAACCGTTAATCGTTGGGTTGTTAAACATTCACCTACTCTTGAATCCAAATTTAGAAATACCAAGAAAGCGGTTGGTAAAAGTTGGCGGATGGATGAGACGTACATTAAAGTCAAAGGCGAATGGGTTTATTATTATCGTGCCGTTGATAAAGAAGGCCAAACAATTGATTTCTTTTTATCCAAAACACGTGACACCCAAGCAGCGCTTAATTTCTTCAACAAAGCAATCAACAGCAGCGGACAACCAGAAAAGGTTAATATGGATAAAAGTGGCGCTAATTTGGCAAGTTTAAAACTCGTTAATAAGGAATTACCTGACACGGAGCAAATTGTGATTCGTCAAGTGAAATACCTCAATAACATGATTGAACAAGATCATCGAGGGATCAAACGCATTACTAATCCCATGCTGGGGTTTAAGAATTTTCTTTGTGCAGAAGCCACGCTTGCCGGAATTGAACTTTACCACATGCTTAGGAAAGGACAAAATAAAGTCAAAGGAACATTGCCAACATGGAAGCAGTTCTATGCTCTAGCAGTGTAATTATATTTCAAAGATGAGATTCATTATAACTGTTTGAGAATTTGCGACAAAACCTTGATTATTGCCAGCTACCAAGGTCATGAAGAGATAGTGCGTATGTTAATTGATAATGCTTCTAATCCTTTGTACAGATCGCCGACTGAACTTGGTGAAGGTACTGCCTTTCATTATGCGCTTCAACAAGATCATCAAAGCATCAGCCAATATTTATATAACATTTCGGCAGAGAAAAAAGCCATTGAAACACAAAAAGATTTAAAGGATGCGGCTGAGTCGCTTTCAAACCTACACGAAACAATAGAAAGTCTTTCACAAAAAGTTGGCACGCTAGAGCAAAAAGATACAACGCAAAGGGAGCAATTGAATGCACTTGTTACAGAAACATTCTTCTTTGTGGAAGGTTTATTCGCTAAAAGAATCAAGGGACAAGGAAAGAGGTGCTTTCAAAGAACATCCAAGTGTAAAAGCCTTTTATGAAACGGTAGAGCGCCGTTTAATCCAACTTTTTCTAGCTTACAAAGTCCTCGATACTGGAATGATTCAACGAACAGGGACCAAATCTGATACGCTTGCCACAAGTATAAATCTTCTTGGAACAGCTGTTTCGATACCATTTATATCATTGGTAACATCTGCTATTTCATCAAGCATTTTGTATTTAAACGATCGTTCAGAAAATCGGCACATTCAATTCATAGCCAAGCTTGCCGGTAATATTACAACACTTGAAGAAGAAGCTGACACGGCAGTACGCTTACTAAGTCATACCTATACAAATCAAATTCAGCATTTAACCGTCAACGGATCTACCAAGTTAGCCGAGTGCGCTGTGCTGCGCTTTCTTAAATATATGCATGGTAAACATGTTCACGATGGCCTTGCGCTGACACCTCAAATAATAAGCACTGTGGCTACTTTTAAAGTACACCTAGGATCAATCCCCTATACAGATAAAAAAATCGAAACAGTGCAGATCAAATCTACGAAATGGACTGATAAAGGTATTTTCCAAGATACAGGTATTGTCACACCCGATGAACGTTTCTTTATTTATCCAGGGTCAAACAAGTACAAACATTATCCCTTTCGAAATGGCACTGAATCAGACACAGATACATTCGGCTATATACATCTTTCTTAGCGTAATTACGCACTAAACAGGATTTAAAAAATGAAACAATCATTCATCAGAAAAATTACAACGTGCCTCTTGTTAAGCGGAATGAACAACTTCTCTTGGTCTATGGAAAGTAGGTATAAAGTTGGTGATTGGGAAAATGAATCTATTAGCAGCCATGGTATTTCTATGGTTGCCTCGTCCATTGGCAACTCTACATTTAAAGAAACACGTTTGGTTGATATAAAAGATCTACGAAAATGTTTTTTTAAAGGATGGCTAGAGATTACTGCTGATAACTTTGAATGTATGTTGCAGTATGCTGATTTGCATGAAACAGCTTTTAATAATTATGACCGTGGGATTTTTATTAAACAGTGGAAGGCATCTTTAGGTGCAGAGCAATTATTAGATTTGCTCTTCAAATTCACGCATATCACTAAATTCAAACTTGATGTTGTCTGGGATACTGAGAATGCAGATATAGCTGAAACCATCAGTCGAAGTGTCCAGTTCTTTCCAAGCCTTGTTGAATTAACAATAGCAAAGTGTCATTTAACAGACGATGGCATGAGTGATATCATGGAGTGCATTGAAAATCCTGCATCACTAAAGATTTTAGATATTAGGAAAAGTCCTTTGAGTGAAACTATGTTGCCAAGAATTAGTGAATTCTTTGGCAGTTTGATTGATTTGAAAACTGATTTAGGAAAAGAGAATAGCAAAGTTGTTAGTTCCGTTGTTAGTAATTCTGTCACTACATCTGTTGATGACGTTTTTGACAAAGGGATATGATGATTCAACTTGAGAAAGAGATTCAATCTCCTTATGAAGAGAATGAATCTAAACGAGCGACGTATCGACTCATGATAAAACTAAGCATGAAAGATTTATTGGCAGAGGTAGAACCTTATCAAAATATAATTGAATCGTATAAAGATTCTTTGCAAAAAGAATACAGACCCGTGCGTTTCTCTATACCGCTTCTGCTGCAGCCTGATCAATGGAAAGATAGGGTGATGTTAGAAGAAAATGAAGTTGAAACCTTGCATGAAATTTATATGGTACTCGATAAGAATGAAAAATATTGTAAGTTTGAAGAAGATTGGAATCTTCAGGAAAGTAGAAAAAAATCTGCAAGGAGTGGCACCCTTGATATCAGGCATAAGCTAACAACTCAACAGCATAAAGAAAATATGGTCACGCTGCTAGAACTTATTAGAAGAGTGATAAATGTAAATTCTCAAAATGCAGTAAATGAGGTGACTACAGTTATGCCAGATCAAACGACTTTGCTTGAAATAGATACTGCAAATGCTGTCGCCAAAGCTCAATTTCAGAACTTACCATTTTTTATTTCCCATGCTGATGAATTGCTACTTACAAAGCCAACGAATGTTAATGAGAAACAATCATTAATAGGTAAAAACACTATTAACTCGACTAAGAAATCAAAAAAGAAGAATGCTGTTATTGATCTAGCCCAAGTAGTACCAACGGAAGAATGGTTGGCAGCTGAAAGAATTAGAAGACGGCCTGAGTTTGATCAGATGCTTATAAAAACAGGCATTAATTTCACTCATGGATCACCTGCTATACAAGAAAAGCTTATTCCAATCTATGAAAATAAAACAATTTATAGACAGCAACAGCAAGATGTAACAAGTAAATTGTTATCTGTTGAAACAGAAGATTTAACATTATCGCCAATGCATTTTTACCCTAGGGGATCTTCTGAAGGATTACCTTCTCACGTGTTAAATGCTTCCATGCTATGGGTTCTACCTACAGCTTTAAAAATGAATACTAAAATTAGACATCTTCATTTGAATGACTTTCAACTAGAGTCAAATCATTTTTCTGTGGGTGGCTATCGTGATGTTTGCAAAGAATCGTTAGCTGATGCTGTAACATGCAATCAGAATATCCAGACGCTCCACTTAACAAATATTCACGTTGGCTGCGATTTGATTTCTCATTTTCTTGTGCCAGTCATAAATGGTAACAAATCAATTCATACAATTGAAGTACATAATGCAGATGTGCTGGGTAATAATAAGGAGGCATCTACACAAACAATTCATGGAATACAATCGCTTCAAAAAGGTGCTTTAGCTGCCGCATTATTAGCAAATATTCTTCAAAATGATGAAACAATATTAAAACTTGGTATAGGTGGTAATGGAATTGGCGATGCAGGAGCAATATCCTTCGCACAAATGTTAAACACAAACCATACATTAGTTGAGCTTGAACTTAGTAATAATTGGATAGGAGATGTTGGAGTGGAGGCACTAGTGCATGCTCTTTATAAAAATAAAACTTTAAAAGTAATTAATCTTGGAGGTAATGAAATTAATGAAAAAAATAAAAATGCAATTGAGAAAATGCGTGCTGTGAATACATTAGTCAAGGTTTTAATTTAACTAAAAACGATAATAAAATTATTTAAACATTGTTTGTGAAGTGGACAATGCATACTTTCTCGCAATGGGTGGCTTCTCTCTTAGTGAAGTTGTAGATCTTTTGAAAGAAAACATTTATATACACACAGCATTACCAACACTAAATTCCCACACACAGATGTAGCTTAGTTCATCGAGGCTCTTAAAAGAAATAGTACGGTTCAAGAGATTTGGTCCGAGGGCAACCCTAGCCATAAATAGGCTTATATTTATGATATTAGTCTCATTCTTGCAGGTCGTAAATAAAGCAAGCTGGAGAACACTTATAGAGTTTTGATTAAGAAAAATGGCATAGGGCCATCTAGGCCAAAATACCCCTAATAAAGAAATAATTTAAATTAGAAAATGGCTATTTCTTAGCAATTCCCAATTTTTCCTTAATCATATCCAATTCCTCTGCATTGCATTTCTGTATCGATAACCCTTTAGATTCTACTAATTTGACCATCTCCTGTGCTTCCTCTAATGAGAGCTCGAATCGCCAACCTGACTTACTATAGCTGTCATTGCTGTGTTGATATCGGTCTGTGTATGTAGGTTCTTGATAGCATCACTCTTCACAAACGTTTGTGCTTTAAGCGCTGGCATCACCCGATCGAGTACAAGCTTAGATGCAGCCAGATCACCTGCTAATGCGAGTTCTATCACCTTCTTTAAAATTGCCTCGGCATTGTCACTGCCAATTCGTTCCAAAAACACTTGGGCATTATTTTTACTACCCATTGGGCGCCTTTACCAAACTGGTTTCCTGGTTGAAACGCATGTGATTTTTGCATGAAAGAGGTTCCTTTTATAAGATTGCGTTTATCGTTAATTTCTTGTTATTAGACGCTGTTGCTGCGTTCAAATCGCATTCTGCAGGATCTTTAAACTATTAGAATTATAGGTTCTGTCGCAAAATTTTACGATTTTTGATAAAGTAAGATGAATTGAATTTTGAAACAGTGATTTGCTATGAATTTCAAAGGGTCTCATTTTCCAAAAGATGTCATTTTAATGTCAATGCGCTGGTACATTGCGTATCCGTTAAGCTATAGACACGTGGAAGAATTATTAGCAGAGCGTGGCCTAAGTGTTGACCATGCAACCGTTAATCGTTGGGTTATTAAGCATTCACCTACGTTTGAATCCAAGTTTAGAAACACCAAGAAAGCGGTTGGTGAAAGTTGGCGGATGGATGAGAGTGTGCCGTAGCAAGCTGTATGGAAGATGGAAGTAGGCCTTCCGTAGCCGGTTTACAGGAACAGGCTACAAACCACCATAAGCGGCTTTGTTTAAGAGGCATTGTCGTGAGCGTTATGGAAAAGGCGCCACAAGGCGTCAGGTGCGGATCAAGAAGACGAACAAACGTGAACCACCGTACACGTGCCGAAAGACTCAAATGATGTCAAAACTGGAGATGTTTCGTTACTCCAGGACAAAGATTAGCGGAAACCTATTTACTGGCTAGTTGGCATCCGGCATAGAGGTGGCGTGAGCTTGATCTAGGCTTTCATGCGGAACTACGGGAACCTGTCGCTTTGATGATAAGGGAGAAATTCAAGTGGATAACACCACAAGAATGAGAGTACCAAAGCAAAGCACAGGGACGGACAAGCCCGTAGGAGCGATGAAGTCATTGTAATAATGATGGAGCAAAGGGGCTTGGCTATTCAGTTGGAACGATTGAACAACTTTTTAATAAGAGGAGGAATCAATGGAACCAACAAAACCATTTAGCATTGATAAAATGCTTGTTTGGCAAGCATATCAAGACGTTAAACAAAAAGGAGGCGCTGCCGGAATTGATGAAGAAACGATTAAAGATTTTGAGGAAAACCTAAAAACCTCAATTCGGGATTAAAAAATCAAACGAGATAGAAGGTTTTTTGGATTTAA
>JAZKDQ010000006.1:0-29035 GCA_040387495.1 Pseudomonadota bacterium
ATATTTTATATTTTTATAATAATACACCGACGTTATTAATTATATGCAAACTAATCAAATCAAAATTATATTACTCTTTGATTGAGACCTAGTGTTATAGGTTGATTTGATTCAACTGGTGTTGGATCTGGGGTTGTAGGTGGAATTGGATCATAGGGTGATGGTGTTGGATCTGGAGTTATAGGCGGAATTGGATCACCGGGCGTAGGTATCGGATCTGGAATTGTAGGTGGGATTGGATCGATGGGTGTTGGCGTTAGATATGGAGGAGTTATAGGTGGAATTGATATAGGCGGCATCGGTGGCAAAGAAGCTCCAGCGATCTTATAATAATTTAGAATCTTCCCTTGTTCGTTTGTCTGTTTTTCTAATTCTTTCAAAATATCTTTATTTGAATCGTGTGCTGAATTCATGATTATCTCCAAAAATTTACCACTTAAAATCACTATTTTACATTACATAACCTAATACAAGCTCATCATTAACTTCTGTTACTCCTGGAACTGACCAAGCTGCTTTATGCGCCTCTTTCTTTTCAGCCCAAGAGCGAACTGTTCCTTTAAGTGTAACCTTGCTTCCATCAACAACAACATGAATAATTTTAGCATCTAGCGAAGCATTACGCTGAAATTCACGCATAATTTGCTTGGATACATCTTGTGGATCTACAGAAATTTTTATAGGCCTAACCATAATATGATTTATAATATTTTTAATACCACGCATGTGTTTGATACATTTTGCAGCTCTTTTTTTTTGATAATAATCATCTACCTCTCCTGTCAATATCACACTTCCGTTTTCCACAGTCACTTCAACATTTCCTGTGGGCTTAATAGAAGCATCCCAGGCAATCGCATTTACAATGGCTTCTGCAATTGCGATATCACTGCGTTGAAGAGACGTATCTAATTCAACTTCGAGTTTATCAATAACATTTTTTATTCCTCGAAGATTCTTCGTAGCTTGTTCGGTAAGATACTTTTCTACATATGTTCGTACACTTCCATTTAATGTGACAATTCCATCTTTTACTAGAACAATAATATTGTGTGATCTCAAACCAGGCTCAAACATAAGTTTATCGATAACTTCTACTGCAATTGCCGCATCATCCATAAATAAGCACTCCATTTCTTTTATAAACACATTTTATCAAAAATATATAAATATAAAATAAGAAATATAATGCAATTTTAAATATAACTTATTTTTATTCTTATTATACATATATTTATCTAAAAAAATTATAAAAAACTGATTAGTATGCTGTTTTGTCTCTTAAATAGTATGTTTCTAACAATTTCTCAATTAATTGCTACTAAACTATTTTTTCATCTTTAGCACTTATACAATAAAGTATGAACGATAAAACACTTAAGGTTATTGTCCAGAAAAAAACCGAATGTATAGTTTTATCAAATGATAAACTAAATAAAATAATAGTTATAGTCATAAGGGCATTACGCAAAAGACTAACCACAGCTACAGCAAGTGCTATATTTTCCGATTGAATTTCATACGCTTTTGTTGAACACGCTGTAATGATATAAGGAGCGTAATAATACGCAATGCATAAGATTGCAATAATTATATAAGGGTTATCAGGTGTAATATGCGTAAGAATTAAACCTGCGCCAACAATGTAGATTAACAAACCTTTAGACCCTATTTCCAATGCCTTACCTAATCCATTATTATGAATCTTATGCCGATATGCTATGTTTCCGAAAAGATTAAAGAGAATGGGAAAGGATAGCAAAATAGAAAATTTCAAGGGCGAAAACTTATATGTATCAATAAAAATAAATGGATTGCTCACTGTAAAAATAAGCAAAATGCATGTGGGCACAACGTGACCTAAAGTCATCAACATAAATGTAGGATCTTTGGTCATAATAATTATTTTTTTAAGCAGCAGTGAAAATTCTTGTGATTTCCTGGATTTTTTTAACGTTTCAGGAAGATAAAATAATACTTGGATTGTTAAAATAACGGCAATGATCAATAAAAACCAAAAATTGGCACGCCATCCAAAATAACTTGATAATTGCGCTCCGATAATTGGGATTAACATACATATCAAGGCAAAGGTTATATTAAATGTCCCTAAGAAATGCGTATAGGCAACACCTTGATAGATATCAGAAGCGATCGCTATTACTATAATATTAACCCCACCTGATCCTAGATCCTGGACAAGACGGCTACCTAAAAAGCTATAGATATCATTAGACAAAGCGCACCCTAAAGAGCCTACAGAGAATAATGCCATAGCAAATAACAACATGTTACGCCTACCATGAATATCGCTCCACCTACCATAGAAAATTCCAATTACTGAAGCTATTAAAGGGCCTAAAATAATACTGAGCTGCATTAAGAATTCATGCGGACCAAAATGATTGCTAATTATAGGCAAAAAAGGCAAGTAAATACTATTGCCAGCAACCAATAATATAGATGTAAGTATAACTAACTTGACCATAACAACTCTCCAATGAAATACTGTTACAATTTTGTTGTAAAAATCACTTTATAGAGGCTCCCATGTGGAAATATTGTTAACGTGAATGGTTATAGATTCGATGCTACAAAAAAATATTCATTTTAGGAGCACCGAACAGGCTTCAATACTAATCCGAAGGAATTACTTCCAGAGGAATATCAGGAAGTTTTCCTTTTAATACTCCAGTATTACGCGAAATATTTAACTCTATGTTTTTAAGATTATTCTCCATTGATGTCATGCGGTCTTCTATCCCTGAGGAAAAGCTATTTACTTTTTCTTCTAATTTTTGCAGCCTTTGCTCTATAACAATTTGATTTTTCGATCCTTCTTCACTCCCCTTCCACTTTTCTACTAAAATTGGCCCAAAAAGACCTCCAAAAACACCAATTAGGGCTGGAAGCATTACACTTTTAAAATCAAACATTTTTCTCTCCTAATTCTTATGACAATTTTTATATGTATGAAGTATCTGAAACCTTGCAAATCTTCGTGTCGAGCATGCGGATGGTAAAGTTGTAAATACAAACGTACTCCCTTAATCCGCATAAGAACCATATGGACAACTATTCTACCCAGCGTTCTTTCGCAGCTTCATAAGCTTCTGCTGCTTTGTCTTTTGTTTGAGAGGCATTCTCTTTGGCTTTATCTCTAAAAGCCTCAGCATGTTCTTTTCCTTCTATTGCCTTCTCTTTGGCCTTGTGTTTTAAAGCTTCAGCATGCTTTTTTGTTTGGTCAATATTTTTTTCAGTTTTATCCTTTATTTCTTTGGCGGCGCTCGCATCTCTTAAATGCAAATTCTCTTCTACTTTATGAACCAAATTTTTAGCCTTATCTTTTAAGTTATTCATATCAACTCTCCTTTACGTTTATATGTATAATTTTTTGTACGATTACCAGATTAAGAATAAGTTATTATTTAAGATTTTTTTTAGGCTTAGAAGAAACCTTTGTCATTTTCAGAAGAATCCCCTCCATCTCAGCATCGAGCTCATCAACAAGCTTGGTAATTAATGATTGCATGAGAATCTTAAGTTCACTTTCAGTCACATTTATAGGAGCCAAGACTTTCTGCCTAACTTTTGCTTCTGCAACAGACAAAACTACTCCTGCCTTATTAGATATTGAAAGAACAACGTCTAAACGACCTACTATTTCTTCTGGATTACGAGTGTTTGGAAGTTCAATAATCGATGCATCCTGAATGGTAACCTGAGCCGTGCCGTGTTTACTACAAGCACGCAGTCGAACTTTTGTCCATTTTTCAACACCTTGCGCGAGCGCAAAAGAAAACAATTTATCTGATTCAGACAATCGGGAATGAGTATTAAAATCGCGTGTCACACTAATTGAATTAGCATTAAGTAAAATTGGGGGTTTTATTTCGTAGTGTGATTTCACGCTATCTACCCTATTACAAGCAGACAATCCTAAGCTTAGTAGTAATACTAAATATTGCTTCTTTTTCATTGTTACTCTCCTTAATAAATCCTGTGAATTTCAACAGGTTGGTTAAAAAAAATATTTCAGTCTCCCTGGGTGTATTTTGAACACCAAATAATTAACGCACCTGAAATGTTTTGTTTATTTTTCCAACTTTTTGTCAGTAGCGGACTCGTCCATAGCAACATCTGTACCAGAGCTATCTGTAGATGCACCTATTATTTTATTTTTTCCTTCTTTACCTAGTTTTCTAGCCTTTTCATAAATAGGAGCAATCTTTTCTTTGCTTACGTCAATCACCTCACCGATTTTAGTTTTTGTTTCCTTAGATTTTTCTTTACCTTTGTCGTAGATTTCTTTGGCTTTTTCTTTGCCTGCATCCGCCGCTTCACCAACTTTACTTTTTTCTTCTTTTAATTTTTCTTTGCTTTCTTCAGCTTTATCCTTTCCTTTTTCATAAAAATTTTCTGTTTTTTCTTTACTCTTGTCGTAGATTTCTTTGGCCTTATTTTTGACTTTATCCAAATCTTCATTGGTTTGGTTTCGTGCATTCTGAATTTTTTCTTTTTGAGAAATACCGTCATCAGCTTGGTGGGTACTTATATGAGAGTCTTCTCGTAACGTAGATTCTGCATGAACAGAAGTACACGTTAATCCCAAAGCAAGCATATGCGTCAAAGTAAGTATCTTTTTATTAGTATACATGGTTTTTTTATTGATCATTTCATCAGTCCTTTCAAAATACTCAAAACATAATATAACATGTTTAAATAAAATCACCTCTATTTCTGACAGTATGGTAATTATTAATGAATGTGTCAACGCACGAAATTGATGCTTGTAACTTACCGTTTTTTGGTTTTTTAGAATAATGCAAGATGTGAGAGTTTTACTCAGATCCTAAGCGCTATCGTGCAATATTATTTTAATAAAACAAACTTAAATTACAAAAAATATATAATATCCTATATAAGTGAATACATTTATTCACATTGAATCTTATGAAAGTTGAAAAGAAGTCATAAAAACATCGGTTTAATAATGAGAAAGAATATCTGATTTTTAAGATTGAGATTTGGAAGGCTGGACTTCTAAGGGAATATCAGGCAGAGAACCTTTCAATATCCCGGCATTACGCGAGACATCTATTTCAACTGCCTTGATCTCACTCTCTAACGAAGGCACACGGGAATCTAAACTCGCTGAAAGGTTTGTTGCTTTTTCTTCTAAACTTTGTAGCTTCTCTTCCATTATCAGTTGCATTTTAGATTCTGCCTCACTGTCTTTCCATTTTTCAACGAGAATAGGACCTAAAAGCCCACCAAGAACACCGACAGCAGCGGGAAGGATAACACTTTTGAAATCAAGCATATTTTTACTTTTCAAAGAAACCTGTTATAGATATATTTTCTATAACAGGTTGCTAAATGTTAGTTTCTTAGTTTTAATAAGCAAAATTTTAAAGCTACATAAAGGAAACCATCTTAAAGAAAACGCCATATAGCTCCTATGTGACTTTTCTACCTCGGCTACTCAAACTTCTCTTTTAGCTCATAGCCATTTTCTTTAGCTTTATGCATTAAGGCTTCGCCGTGCTCTTTCACTTGTTCTGCCTTATCTTTTGCTTTCTCCCCAAGTTGTTCGGCCTTATCCTTTGCTTTATCTTTTAAATCAATAGCATGTTCTTTAGTTTGCTCTACTTTTTCGTTGGTTTTTTCTTTTAAGGTAGTCATACAATTCTCCTTAGCTATACGTTATTTGTTTTCAATCGCTTATTGGTTAAAAAACAAAGCGATGTCACGTCTTACCTTTATTTAATTTGCTTTCCAAAAGAAGGTGAAGCATTTCCCATCATTTTAAAAAAAGAGGCCTCTATTTCTTTGTCTAAGCCATCGATCAGCTTGGTATTAAGAACTTGCTTACTCTTACTATATTCTTCTTCAGACATACCAGTAGGTACCGGGATTGTTTGGATAACCTTTGCCTCTGAATACGAATAGACTGCACCATTTTGACCGAGTATCGATAGCATTACATCTAAGCGGCCTTCAAGTTTGTTTACATTATGCATATCTGGAAGTACACTAATCGTTGCTTCACGTATCGTTAATTTTGCTATTCCTTCAGAACTCATCAGATGAAACCGTGTCTTTGCCCATCTCTCAACGTCTCTTACCATTGCTTTGGAAAAGAACTGATCTGAGTCGCGTGATTTTGCTTCAGGATTAAATTCATATGAGACCACAATCGAATTTGCATTAATCGGAAGTTGTGATTTTGCTTCATACTGGGGTTTTATGGTATCGACTCGATCACAAGCAGATACAAATAAACTGAGCACTAATGCTGCATACGTTGTCTTTTTCATCATTTTTTCCCTTAATATAACAAGTTATGTGACTTTAAAAGCCTGTGTTTTGATTTTAGCTACTTATTAATTCTAATTTTATTTAATTATCGATAAAGTGGCCTGCTTAATCAGCTTTCTCCCGATCAGGAGAAGCATCATGCGCAGGAGCGCCTGTTATTTTCTCTTTTACATTTTGGTATGCGCCAGCTACTTTTTCTTTTGTTCTTTGGTAAAGTCCCTCTGATTTTTCTTTACCTCTTACATAAAGCTCTCCTGCTTTTTTGCTACCTTCACTTGCCTTTTCTTTTACAGCTTCAGCTTTGTCTTTGATTTTGTCCTTGGCATCTGCAGTTTTACCCTTGGCTTTGTCCTTAGCATTTTCGGTTTTATCTTTGCCTTGGGCTGCCTTTTCTTTAACACCGTCTTTTACAGCTTCAGCCTTATCTTTAACTTTGTCTTTAGCCTCTTCCGCTTTATCTTTGCCTTGGCCTGCCTTTTCCTTACCACCGTCTTTTACAGCTTCAGCCTTATCCTTGACTTTTTCTTTAGCATTTTCGGCTTTATCTTTGCCTTCGGCGGCCTTTTCTTTGACGCCATCTTTTACCGCTTCGGCCTTATCCTTGACTTTGTCCTTAGCATTTTCGACTTTATCTTTGCCTTGGGCTGTCTTTTCCTTAACACTGTCTTTTACAGCTTCAGCCTTATCCTTGACTTTGTCTTTAGCATCCTCGGCTTTATCCTTGCCATCGGCTATTTTTTCTTTAGTGTTAGACTTACTTTCGTCTATCACCTCAACTATTCTATCCTTAGCTTCTTCCAATTTTTCTTTATCATTTTTTATAGAAGCAGACTCACTGGACTCCTGGTTTTTGCTTGCGTGAGGATCCTTTCGAGAAACTTGTTCTCCATGCGCATACGTGTATGCTAACCCTAAGGTAAGCACAGATAGCAAGGGAGCCTTTTTGCAATTAACATATACATCTTTTGCATTTTTCATCGTAATGTTCCTTTTCAAGCAGTTATTAATTTCAAAAAATTATCTATTTGGTTTATGAACTCCTTCCTCTGTTTTGAGAGTATGATTATAATCACCAGATGTGTCAACGAAATGGGACAAGGTAGAATTCTCGTCGGCTTTGATTTTATCATACCCACCTAAGAAGGGTGAGTTTACCTAGAATCTATTTTTTTTATAAAAATATAATAACAATAAATCAGACAAAAAAAACACATCAATTAGAGTAATTAAAATAAAAAAACACATGGTTTTACAACATTTCTCATGAAAGCTGAAAAACTTTTTCAAACTCATTTATTTGCCACTCAAAAAAGCCAAAAATCCTTAATAAAAATGAATAATTTAAAGACAATTAGCATTATGTTTAAAGAAAGGCTTGTCAGCTTTATGCGATTCTCTTAAATTTCAAGGCCTAAAAAGAGAGCTTTCAATTTTTTCATCTTCCCTAAGACCTTCAATACTTAAAGGGGTGGATAGTTGGATGGAGTGTTTCTTATAGCTATTAAACCTATGATAGCCCTCAGCACATTGTGCTTGGGGTGAGAATGATCTTGTCACTAAATAATCATGTTTTTTTCTGTGCTTTTAGCCTTTCACAAGGTTTAAAACCGTTATCCTATTCGCATTGCCTCGCAAAATATGAAGGTTTAGAATGAAAATATTATAAAGCTGCTCTATAGAAATGAGAAAAATATAAAGGAATTAACCATGATAAAATTATTATCTTTTTCATTATTATTGATATTTTGCCATATGGCCTTAGGAGAAAGTTCTACCAATGAATATAAACTTAATGATGCAAGAAATACGATCAAACTTGAAAAGTTTTTACTTGAAGCTGAAAAAAAATTTACGTTCAAAAATAAGCCTATTCACCCAGGAATAATTGAAAGTTTTGAGAACTGGGAAGAAGATTTAGAAGAACCTTACACGGTTGCCTGTGATCTTAACATGGCATCAAGCACATACAAATATCCAGATGAGAATGTTAATAAAACAAATGCTGATTGGATTGCCTTCACTTCAGACGAAACAGGTTCTATTATCTATGAATACAAATTTGTTGGGTCATTAAAAAACAAACTGAATATCGTTATTTCTAAAAGTTTGAATGACTATTATACATTGCATGCATTTGAATTCAAAATAGAACAGGGCATTTCCCATAAAGATCTAAAGCTTTACAATCGTCTTGTCCTTAAAAGTTATTTTCAAACACGGCTAGAATCTATCGATGATATTTCTATTAATGATAATGATGTCATCGTTGATGGAAAGACCATTAGAATCGAACGAGAAATTTCAGCTGAGGTAGAAGGAAAAGTATATAAGCTTAACCTTACTTAATGCCGTTTATAATCATCAAATCCATCTGGCAATTTCACGCGTGGCTCGTAACGTGTTAACAGGGGATATAGGATGACAAAATGAAAGAAATAATAAGCCGTGCATAAACGCCCTAAAATTAAATAGATCCCTTCAGGTGGCTTGCCGCCAACCCAACCCAACACAAAACAATTCACAATAAATACCCAAAATAAGTATTTATAATATGGGCGAAAACGGCCGCTGCGCACGGGATGCTTATCTAAGAAAGGCAAAATGAACAATACAAAAATAGCACCAAACATCGCAATTACACCGCCAAGCTTGCTTGGGATAGAACGCAAAATTGCGTAAAACGGTAAGAAATACCATTCCGGCACGATATGCGGTGGGGTAACAAGCGGGTTGGCAGGGATGTAATTATCAGGTTCACCAAAGAAATTCGGTGTGAAGAAAATCAATGCTGAAAAAATCAATAAATAAACGCTAAGCCCGAATAAATCTTTAATCGTGTAAAAGGGATGAAATGGCACGCTGTCCGACGGTTTTGTGCGCTCAATCCCCAAAGGGTTATTCGATCCAAATTGATGCAATGCAACCAAATGCAACATCGTGACGGCCACAATTAAAAATGGAAATAAATAATGCAGCACAAAAAAACGATTGAGTGTTGGGTTATCGACGGAAAAACCACCCCATAGCCAGTGTACGATGGCTTCCCCACCTGGAAAAGCCGAGAACAAATTCGTGATCACCGTCGCGCCCCAAAAGCTCATCTGACCCCAAGGCAGCACATACCCCATGAATGCCGTTGCCATCATCAATAGTAAAATTACTACGCCAATCATCCATAGTAATTCCCTTGGTGCTTTATACGAACCATAATAAAGGCCTCGCGCCATATGAGCATACACCACAATGAAAAACATTGACGCACCGTTCATATGAATATACCGGATTAACCAACCACCATTCACATTACGCATGATGCTTTCAACGCTATCAAATGCATGATCGACATGTGGAACATAATGCATCGCTAAAAAAATTCCACTGATAATCATAATGACGAGGGTAATACCAGCAAGAGAGCCAAAATTCCACAAGTAATTCAGATTCTTAGGCGTTGGATATTCGCCTAATTCTTTATTGATAAAATGAAAGATTGGTAGACGTTCGTCGATCCATTTGATGACTGAGTTCATGAGGTTAAAGCCAATATGTGTTATGAAAATCCATGGCTCTTATGATGGCTTGATGAAGGGAATTTTGCAAGAAAGTTTTGTTAATTACCCATTAAGTCCATTCGGCAAAAAGACAATCGCCAATACGCTAACCTTAAACGCCACTATTTCAATCAATCTTTGATTAAGTGTCTTTTTGCTTAGAATAGACTCTTCATATGAAGCTACTTCATAATAATCACGGATAGAGCCATATTTAGGAACAGCCAATCTTTTAGCATCACGCATAAAACTCAAATTTTTTAATACAGAAATAGAAGCATGGTTTTCAGGATGAACTGTTGCTTCAATATAAAAAGGTTTATTATCTGGCCAATTTTCAGCTGCAAAAGAAAGACCAAGCTTACTCGCGCGGATAGCATAGTTTCTTCCTTGGTATTTTGGGTCTATGTAATATGCAATTTCTGTTTTTTCGACATTTGTCCCGCAAAAATTAAGTAACGCCATTTTTCCAGCGACACCGTCATGAGCGCAAATTGTCCAGTGGTGGGCGTCTGGGTATTGCTTTGTATTTTCTGCAGATGATTTATTAAATATTTCTATTAATTGGTCTTCCGTTTTGGTTCTTCCATTTCCCAAATATTGAATAGATAAAGGGTCTGCATAGAAACTAACAAAGTGTAGATAATCATTTGGAAAAGTAGGTCTTAGAAAAATATATTCACCACGAATAATATTGGAATCAGATAAAGATCGAGGGATTAGATTTTTTTCTTCTACTGCATCATTCTCTAATTCCCCTGCGTTCACAAATGAACATACAATAAGGAAGCTGAAATAAATATATTTTTTCATATTTTGAATCACATTGAGAATGGAGTAATTATTATATAATCATTATTTTTCTTATTATCAATGATTTTTTGAAAATAAATATGATTTAACGATCTTTCCGATCAATACTCACTGGGAACTGAACACGTTCCAGCCGGTTCTCTAGTCGCAATAAACCCGACACAGAAACTTCAAGCGACTGTGTCGGCACATCATATGCACCAACGGTAATATTGACTTCGGTAAGGCGAGGCTCAAACATCGTGATTGATTTTTCACAAAGCGCTATAATCTTACGTCTTTCACCTGTGCTTAACGCATCGAATGACTGGAAATCATTAAAACCAAACAAGGCAGGCAAACCAAAATAGATGGCATCGTCTTCAATTTCATTATAAAAGGCTTGGCGTGCACCACGGCGTGTATTCAAAATATGTGAAACTTCGCGCACAACGGATGCGATTAGGCTGTCGTAGTTTAGGAAGGACTCGTAGTTTTCGTCCCATTCGCTTTCTGGATTATTATCAGTAAGGCGATCGAAAAAAGGTGTCGCTGCACCACTTGTCATCTTTGGTTCTTTTTTAAATAAAGTCGCTGATGACGCCATGAAGTACCTTGCTCAAATTGTTTTGAGCGGAAATGCCCATACTATTTTAATAAGGTTTGAGTAGTAAGTACTCAAGATTCGAGCCGCGGAGTTTACAAATGTAAACTCGCTGCACAGATATCGCAGAGGACCGCACTAATCGAAGCTTAGTGAAATAGTATTACTCCGCTGTGTTCGTAATATAATTAGTCTTACTAACCATCTGTCCTGTGCACAATCCTGATTGATCAAACACAAAAATAGTATTGGTCTTTATACCTATCATAACATGAACAATCATACGATCAAGCTGTTGTTGACATGATTGAATTTTACACGCACTAAATTCAATTTCCTGCAAGCGTACTTTAGCTTGCTGTATATTACCAAGCCTGATAATTTTAAGATTATTAACGCTTTCACCACGATTCATTTTTGTTTCAATTTGTGCAGCATGCCCACCAACTGGCAACATCAAAATCAAATCCGTATGGCGTAATGTCGATGATGTAAAGAGAGGCCCGCCAACATCAGGACCAGTCAAACGACTTGATTCACCTTGCCATCCAAAAAGTTCAATGAAATTTTCAAACCCATCAACGGTAGATACAGTTATATCGTCAATTTGAACCATCCATTCTGGTGACTTCACACCAACCGATTCATCAGTCGATATCTTATCAGTCGTAGCAATACGAAAATTACCTTTACCAGGAAGATCCACAATCTGAAAGTTGGTTGACATTTTATTCTCCTATTTTTTTATCCTTGAAGCAAACACGCTCAGCACTATTTAGCAGGTGGTGGTAAAGTAGCAACCAACCGAATTGATGCTGTTAATTCTTCCATTTGAAAGTGTGGTCTTAAATAAACAACGGCACGATATGAACCAGGCATTCCAGGCACATCAAACACATCCACACGACCTTCTCGCAAAGGATATTTCGCTTTAACACTTTGCGGTGCGTCATCATTCAATAGAATATAATTGGCAATCCACGTGTTGAGAAAGAGCTCAACCCTATCGCGTGTCATAAATGAACCAATCTTATCACGCATCATAACTTTGATATAATGTGCAAAACGAGATGCAGCTAATACATATGGCAAACGCACGGAAAGTAAAGAATTTGCATTGGCATCATCAATGTCATACAAACGTGGGCGCTGAACAGTTTGTGCACCAAAAAACGCAGCATAATCTGTTCCTTTACAATGGCAAAGCGCAATAAAACCTTGATCACTCAATTCTTTCTCGCGGCGGTCCGTAATAGCTGTTTCTGTTGGGCATTTTAATTCCACATCACCAGCAGCCGTTCTAAAGGAATACGCAGGCAAACCTTCAACCAGCCCGCCGCCCTCAACGCCGCGGATAGCTGCTGTCCAGCCATAAAGGGAAAATGCGTTTGTTATACGTTCAGCCATTACATAGGCTGGATTCCCCCAGCAGAATAACTTTGTGTTTGTACCATTAACATCTTCATCGAAATTGAATCCATCCACAGGTGACGTATCTGGTCCATAAGGAAGACGCATCAAGACGCGAGGAAGAAAGAGAGACACATAACGTGAATCTTCGTTATTACGGAAATTGTTCCATTTAACAAGCTCAAGACTTTGGAATGTTTTACCAAGATCACGTGGCACTGAAATTTGTTCGAAACTTTCTAAGTCAAATAGTTTTGGATTTGCTGCTGTTAAAAGTGGTGCATGTGCTGCTGCTGCTACCGCTGACAACTTTTCAAGCAAACAGAGATCAATTGCACTGCGCGAGAATTCATAATCGCCCACCAAACATGAATAAGGATGTCCACCAAATGTGCCATATTCTTCTTCATACACTTTTTTAAACAATTGGCTTTGGTCAAATTCAGGTGATTTTTCTAAATCATCAATTAAATCTTTTTTAGTAGCATTCAACAAACGTAATTTTAATTTTGAATTTGTCTTTGAATTACTCACAAGGTAATCCAAACCACGCCATGATCCCTCAAGTTTAAGAAACCTTGGATCATGCAGAAATTCATTGAGTTGGGCAGTAATCAATTCATCAATCTGCCTGATACGCTCAGCAATAAAAGCGCTTACGTTTGAATGTGCCACATTCCCTTGTTGAATTAATTGGTTGGCAAATTCATGCAAAAGGTCACGCGCAAAGGGTTTTTGGCTTTCATCATAAACCATCTTCCCCTTAACCATGAGGGTTTCAAGAATCGATGTCTTTGTATCCTCAGCCATAACTGTCTCCCTTTAATCTCGTATCTCGTGTCGTGTGTTTTGTTGTATTAATGTTTAAATAAACTCTGGATCATCTTTTGAGTTCTTTTTGTCCTTTGTTACCTTCTCAAATGAATCGTCTGTTTTTGGTTCGGTATAAGATAATCTCTCTTTTTTCAGACCAAGTTCATAAAACAAAGATTCTTTTTTCTCAGGACTCTGAATAACTTCATGTAGCAGCTGCTCAAGCACATCATTACCGTCCAACTTAGAAAGCAAATCTTTTAAATGAACACGAGCTTCATACAATTTTGAAAGGGCAGGAACTTGTTTTACAATGTTCACTGGCTTGAAATCATCCATACTTTGAAACGTAAGTTCGGCTACTAAATTACTCTCATTATTCAAAAGACGATTCTTAGCCTGCAAAGCAAGACGCGGCTTAATATAGCCCATAATGTCATCGAAGTTTTCACTATCAATATCAATGAATTTTCTGTCTTTCATTTTAGGAAGGGGCTCATTTGGCATGCCAGAAAGATCAGCCATAATACCTACCACAAAGGGAAGTTCCTTCATTTCAGTCGACTCACCCACAACAACATCATAGGTAATTTGCACTCGCGGAGGGCGAACGCGATCGATTTTATGTTGCGTGTTTTCAGTCATACAAAGCTCCCACGATATTCTTTCATTACTAACAAACCAATGATTCGCTGGATTTAACAGACTGCTCATTGATATAAAAGTGTTACTCTTAATACCAATTTGACGCTTACAACATTAATATTTAGTTAATTTTGTGTAATTTTAATTAAATAATTCTTCTTGGGCATGACGATACTATTCAAAAATTCAAAAAGGACATCGTGCCGAACAGTGATCTGTAAATCTAAGGGAAAATAATCTACGCTAACGCTAAAATCTGACAATCTGCAATCCAGGACGCAACAGGAGTGTGTGATGCAACAACAACTGAACCTCCACTTGCACAATGCTGCTTCACCCTACCCCACAAAAGCGTCTCGTGTTTGGCATCTAAAAAGCGTGTCGGTTCATCCAAAAGCCATAAAGGGCGATCAGGTCTCAATGCACTTGCCAGACGAATCCAAAGCTTCTGCCCACTTGAAAAATTGTCAAGTTCACGATTTTTGGGCAAGGATGATTCACACTCCACGCCGAGAGCCTTCGTAAAACGCTGATGATCTGCAAGCGTTGCATGCATTTTCATCCCCAATTCAGCACCTAAATAGCTAAATGGGCCAGACACAGTTAGATGTCCTATGTCGACAGGCAGTACACCCGCAATAAGTTTTAAAAAGGTTGATTTCCCAGAACCGTTATCACCTTTGATCCAAAGGCATATTCCAGCAGAAATATTCACCGACAAGGGTTCACTTTGCGTCATGGAAATATAGACATGCTGAAGATCACGAACGACTAATAAGGGCATAGTTTCCTACGACTTTTTAAAAACAAGCGTCATCCAATCATCCAGATTACGCTCACCCACTGGCACAAAGCCAGAGTCAACATATGCTTGCTTTACTTCATCTGCATGACGACTCAACAGCCCTGATAGAATAGCTATGCCACCTTTATGCATATGCTTTGCAAAATCAGGGGCTAATGCAATCACAGGTTTTGCCAGAATATTAGCCAACACAACATGATATGGCGCAAAAGTAGCCACAGCATCATTCTCAAAGCCCATACTTTCAATCGCAGCGATTACCGTATCGTTCATCTGTGCGTTTTTCGATGCTACACGTACCGATTCAGCATCATTATCCACGGCAATCACTATTGCCTCTACCCATTTCTTTTTAGCTGCAATGCCTAAAATACCTGAACCACAACCCATATCAAGAACTGATAAATCAGGTGGGAATGCATCCAATAAAATTGCCGATAACTCCATCAAGCACCCCGTCGTTGTCGGGTGTTCCCCACTACCAAAAGCTGTCGCAGCATTCACCAAGATAGGAAGATGCTTTGCTGGCGGCACATCGTCGATATGACTGCCATACACATAGAAATCACCAACAATGCGTGCTGGCATACTTTGATAACATGTTAGCAACCAGTCTGTATTATCAACTACACTCAAAGACAGTACTGGCGCTTGCACATCAAGCAACTCGCTCAGGCTTTGTGTCATTCCATTTAAAAAATCAAGATCAGGCTTATTCGGTGTATAGCCATCAAGCACAAACTCAGATGAAATCGGAAAACCACTCTCATCAATGCTTGTCGATGGCGGGGCGTCATCACATTCAAGCCAGCTAATGCCAGCAAAGCCAAAACGTTCAAACAAATCAACAAGGGCATCTATTGCTGCCAAAGGCACACGTGCAGTGACATTCCAAAGTAGAGTTTCTGTCATATTTATTCCTGTCTTATTCTTAATAATTCATAAGAAATATTGATTGATTTAATACGAGCTTCGGCATGCACGCAACCGCCATTTACATCTGGGTGGTGTTTTTTCACAAGTGCACGATACGCTTTTTGCAATTCGTCTTGTGTAAAATCGAGTGTCAAATCAAACAATTTTATTGCTTCAATTTGTTGTGTTGTAAGCACTTTCCCACGTCCATTTATACCATCATACGTTGCATCTTCAAACAGACCAAAAGGGTCTTTGTGCCCATTTACGAATGCCTCAGAACGCAAAAACGGCTTTGTTCCTGCGCGTGCTTGCCAACTACCCATTGGCCAGCTTGGGCGACCCCATGAGATGTCGCGTCGGCGTGATGCAATAATTTCATCTTCTGACATATTTTTATAATAATCCCAAGAAGCATTATATGCACGCACGTGATCCAAACATAACCAATGCCAATTTGCATTATTTTTTATATCGTGCTTGCGATCATGGCGTGGCGCGCGATAAGTGCCTTCTTCGGTACACCCCTTATGTTCGCATCGCTCAATAGTGGGATGTTTCTTGAGTGTCTGCCGTTGCCAAAAGAAAGGATTAACTTGAAATTTCATTGATAGTTAAAAAAGCCTTCTTTTGATTTCACTCCTAATTTGCCAGCTTTAACGTAATTTAACAAGATGTCTGCTGGTTTATAAGATGCATCATCGCACGCCTTTGCGAGTGAATCCAAAATCAAAACACACGTATCAAGGCCAATCAGATCAGCAAGCGCCAATGGTCCCATAGGAAAATTTGCCCCAAGCTTCATAGAAGCATCAATATCAATCGCTGAAGCAACGTCATTTTGACATAAAAGTGCCGCTTGATTAATCATCGGTAACAATAATCGATTCACTATAAAACCCGGTGAATCTGCACACACGATAGGTGTTTTACCAACTTCTGTTAAAAGTGCATGTGTGTCATCAAATACGGCTGAGCTTGTTTGGGCTTGCGGGATAACCTCGACCAATGGCAAACGATATGCCGGATTAAAGAAATGTACGCCCAAAAAACGTTCAGGGTTTTTAACATAAGCAGAAAGTTCAGTCACTGACAAAGACGATGTGTTTGTTGCAATGATGCACGACGCTGCAACAACATCCCCAAGATCTGTAAATAGTTTTGCCTTTACAGTGACATCTTCTACAATTGCTTCGATCACAAAAGCACACGAAGCCATGCCCGTTAACCTAATGCAGACAACCAAACGGTCAAGGAAATGTTCCCATTCATCGGCTGACTCAGTCCCTTTATCAATCGCACGTTCAAGATGTTCAATCAGATTTTGATAGGCCTGATCGAGGCGAATTGGATCAGCATCAAATAGATAAATTTTATGGCCAGCACGCCAGAAAACCTCAGCAATGCCCTGCCCCATTTGCCCAGCACCAATGATGCCGATGTGTTGTGTTGTCATAATTTTCCTTTATCTGTAAAGTGCGTCAGATTTTATACTGAGTAGAATTAGATGAAGCAGCTCTTTGAATACAAATTCCAAGGATAATGTTTACATAATAAATTAAACGGAAGCTTAACTTAAGCAGCAGCACGTAAATCTAGTTGAGCCCAAATATGTGATAACGCATCAACAAATGTGTCAATCAGCTCAAACGAATGATACGGAGTTAATGTCACACGTAAACGCTCTGATCCACGTGATACCGTCGGAAAATTAATCGGTTGCACATAAATATCATACTCAGTCAACAACTGATATGATAACTGATTGCACCTCGCTGCATCACCAACAATAATAGGGATAATATGACTGCCGCTATCATGGAATGGTATGATGCTTTGATGCAGCTTATTCTTTAAGTAACATACGCGTTCATGAAACCGTGCCTGTATTGATGGATCTTTTGCAAGCACATCAATGGCTGCAATTGCTGCTGCTGTTACAGCCGGCGGCAGTGATGTAGTAAAAATAAACCCAGAAGCATAGCCACGAATAAAATCAACAAAAGCATCGTCGCCTGCAATGTATCCACCAAAGCCACCAAAGCCCTTCGCAAAGTTTCCTTGGATAATATCAACATGTTGTGAATGGCCTTGCTGTGCGGCAAGACCAGAGCCGCCAATGCCGTATACGCCTACACCATGCACTTCATCAAGGTAAGTTAGGGCATTATATTTTTTTGCAAGTTTGCAAATTGCTTCGATTGGTGCTTGATCCCCGTCCATTGAATAAACAGAAACAAAAACAATAATTTTAGGGCGGTTTGGGTCAATTGCTTTTAGCTTTGATTCAAGATCATCCAGGTCACTGTGTTTGAATATGATTCGCTCGGCTTTACTATGCCTCATGCCATGAATCATCGATGCATGCACTTTTTCATCGCTCAGGAAAACAAGATTAGGGATTTGTTCGCCAAGTGTTGTGAGTGTTGCTTCGTTTGCAACATAGCCGGAGCTGAATAAAAGAGCACGTTCTTTTCCGTGAAGTATTGCAATTTTTTTTTCAAGCTGATTGTGCAGATGCGTGGTACCAGAAATATTGCGAGTACCGCCAGAACTTGTCCCATAGGTTGCTGTTGCGTTAATTTGAGCGCTAACAATTTCAGGGTGATGACTCAATCCTAAATAATCATTTGTGCACCACACGGCAACTGTACGGGGTGCTAATGCAGGCTTGCCAGATTCTACGGGAGGATGCCATAAAGCATAAGGAGGATCGTTTTGAAACCGTTCTAGATCAGCAAAAGTACGATAGCGATGTTCTGAACGCAACTCCTGAATTTTCTTTTGAAAAAAAGTTCCGTATTCTACCATCACTCTATTAGTTTCTCGTTATGCTGGGTGTGTCTTCCCGTAAAAGTGGGAATCTAGAAATCATATGACAAAGGTCGTAGTTTTCCTCTGGCTTGACCAGAGAATCTAAGTCCCCACGGTCAAGCCCCAGGGAAATTAGAAAGCAAAGTAGAATTTACGCTACTGCTGTTTGACCTTGTTGTTGCTGAGCTTGATACATTGCACCAAAATCAATTGGATTCAACATCAACGCTGGAAATCCACCTTCACGTGTCATGTCTGCCATAATTGCACGTGCAAATGGGAAAAGAAGTGTTGGGAAATGTACCATCAGAAGTGGTCCAACTGATTCTGCAGGAACTTTAGTCTCGTCAACGGCTACAATTGCGCCATACGTTAATTCAGCAATGAATAACGTTTTCTTTTCATCAACAGAACCTTTTGCTCTTAAATCAAGCGCAATCTCAAACAAACCTTCACGTACTTTTTTTGCATTAGCAGTGATATCAATGCTGATCGTTGGTTGTGTTTCTTGCGTTTCTAAAAATGCTTCAACTGGATTTGGATTTTCAAAGGATTGATCTTTAATGTATTGTGTTACAATACCAAAAGCCACATTCGTTTGTTCGTTTTCTTGTACAGGTGTTGCATTCTTTTTTGGTGTTGCTTTGTCTGTCATAAATTACTCCATTTTAAAGTTCCCAGAAACCGGGAGTTTTTGGTTTATATACTTTAGTTTAAAAAATAATCAAGATATCCCCATCGCACGACGCATAACGAATCGCTTAAATGGCTTTATGTGGTTTAAAACCGCAAAAGCTGCGTTCCGCGCGAAGCGTAACGGTGGCAGTTGAGAGTGATATAAGTGACTTATACCATCAGTCGCCCATAATACACTCAGGCGATCAAATTTTCGTTGGCTATCATACCTTTTTAGCAGGAAAGGGCATCCAAGATCAATCCCTTGTGATTTAGTCTTTGCCAATTCATCAATTAAAATAGCCGCATCCCGCCAGCCAAGATTGACACCTTGCCCCGCGATTGGATGAACCACATGCGCAGCATCACCGATCAAAGCCATGCGATTGTCTATCGTTGAACTGACTTTTGTGTAAGACAATGGATATATCCAACGTTTTGGCAAAAAGGTAGTCGAGCCATAATAAGGAAATATTTTTTTAAATATATCTGCGAGCGATTGATCATCATATGCTGCCCAGTCAAAGGCACGTGGTTTGCACCATACTAAGCCAGATTTATGTTGACCTGTTGTTACATCTGGTAATAACGGCAATACGGCAAGCGGCCCGTCTTTTTGAAAGATTTCAAACGCTGTGTCGTTATGTGGCTTTTCATGTAGAATGTGTACAACAAGTGCATTTTGATCATAATCATTGGTTTTTATTGTAATGGATGTGTGGGTGCGTAGCTTTGAATGTCTGCCATCGGCTGCGATAATAAGCGGTGCGTTAAGCGTTTCACCTGAGTCTAGTTGAACAATAACATGACCTTCGGTACGGTTAAGCGATTTAAGGGATGCTGGTGCAAACACCGTTAAATTCGCAGGTGTGTTTTCATATAACGCTTCGCGAATGATCGTATTTTCGACAATGTATCCCATTGGATCTTTGCTTATGTCTTTTGCGTCGTAATCGAGCGTCCAAGGTGAATCACCTTCAAAAACACGTATATGCTGAATGGGTTGTGCATAGGGTGCAATTGAATCCCACAGACCAAAACTTTCAAACAATCGTTTTGACCCAAGTGTCATAGCTGTTGTACGGCCATCACGTGCAGCATTCAATATAGCATCATTTGCTTCATGGTCGATGGACGCGACAGCCAATCCACGCTTGGCAAGACCAATTGCGCATAAGCGGCCAACAAGGCCTGCCCCAACAATAATGACATCAAACACGTTCATGGATAGATCAAATTAAATTATCTGATTGATTATAGAAGGATGGTTGAGAATTTATCCAGAAGAATGTGCAGTTACTCGTCTTGCACACCCTAAGACTAGTCATTTTTTGTGTATTCTATTTTGAAAAATAGGTCGAATTTTGTACATTTTTATTGTTTCATATCATTCGTCATGCCTAACAAGATCAAATGATAGCTGTATTTTACCCTCAAATTTGCTAGATTGACGCAAGATCATACGAATCATAAAAACAAAAAGGCCACCTACATGAAAATACTATTTTGCGGCGACATCGTCGGTAAAAGCGGCCGTGATGCTGTTTTGGCTCATCTGCCTGCCATTAAAGACAAGCTACAACCTGATTGCATCATCATCAACGGAGAAAATGCTGCGCATGGCTTTGGTATCACCGCCGCTATCTGTAAAGATTTGTATAAAGCCGGCGTACATGTCATCACGACGGGCAATCATGCTTTTGATAATCGTGAGATTATGAATTACATGAGTTCTGATAAAAATATTATTCGCCCGATCAACTATCCTCCATCAACAGCAGGAAGTGGCTTTACGATCTTTACTACGCCACGCGGGCAAAAAGTGTTAGTTGTGAATGTGATGGGGCGCATATTTATGGATCCTCTGGATGATCCATTTGCAGCGATGGAAAATTTGTTTAAGACGTATGTGTTGGGCGGTTTGGTGAATGCAATTGTGGTTGATATGCATGCTGAAGCAACCTCTGAAAAAATGGGAATGGGCCACTTTTGTGATGGCCGCGCAAGCTTGGTTGTTGGCACGCACACGCATGTACCTACGTCAGATTGCCAGATTTTGCCAAAGGGAACAGCGTACATGACTGATGCCGGTATGTGCGGTGATTATAATTCTGTAGTTGGAATGGATAAAGACGTTCCATTGTTTAAGTTCACACGACGTATACCGCCACCTGCGCGCATGCAACCAGCAACAGGGCCAGGCACGCTCTGTGGTGTGTTTGTTGAAACGGATGATGCGACAGGCTTGGCTAAAAAGATAAAGGCCGTTCGCCTTGGCGCGCGATTGGAAGAGACGCCGTTAGATGGGATTTAAATAATTTTAAGCGATAATTCATAAAATCATACTCCACACATTTTTTTGACATACTTCATAAGTACAACAAATGTGGCAAATTAACAGGAGAAGAAGAGAAGTCAAAATTTTCGTAAAATTGATCATGACGCCCAACTTCAGACTTTGCAAAGCTTCGGCTTGACAAGTTGGGACTCTTTGATACTCATTTACTCTTCAAACGCCGCTCTTCAATCTTTGATTGTTTTATACTCAAATTATATGTGAACAGCTATAAATAAAAAAAGGCCCCATTATGGAGCCTCTTATTTTAGTAATAAAAAGAAACGATTTATTTCTTAGCTGGAGCAACTGGAGCAACAGCAGCTTTTGCGTCAACTGGAGCAGCAGCTTTTTTAGAAGCATCAGCTTTGTTAGCTTTCTTATGCTTTTTGTGCTTGCATTCTTCTTTTGCTGCTTTTGTTGGTTCAGCCATTGGCGTCCAAACTGATGTACTTTCGTTCAACATATCAGTGTAACGATTACGCTTACCGTGACCTTTACCTTTTCCTTTTTTGTGCTCTTTACCAACAACTGCTTTTTGATCTTTAGCAACAACTGCTTTTTGATCAACTTTTTTTGCATCAACTGCTGGTGTTGCTACAACTGGTGCTACTGGAGCAACTGCTGCAGGAGCCACAACTGGCATAGCTGGTGCTGCTGGCGCAGCTACAACTGCTGCTGCAGGTGCTGCTACAACTGGTGCTGGCGCAGGCGCAGCTGCATAAAGCGCTGTTGTTCCAGCTAAAACCAAAGCGATATTGAATATTTTTTTCATGACAGAATTAACTCCTTAAATAATTTAACATGGAACCAAGAGCTGGATCATTCCCAACTGGATCTTACTTAAGTTTATACCGTAAATTATTAATAAAACCTTAAAATTTTAAACGTAAATAGTATGTATTTGTCTGACCCTGTGGCTTTTGCGTCACCAAATCCACCCAATTTACACTTTTTTAAAAAAATAATTTATAATTCATAATATTTTTTACGCAAAAAAATATGTACGTTTTTCCTTGCATTAATGAATGACATGCGTTATAAAAGGACAATCAGTTGTCGCGGGGTAGAGCAGCCCGGTAGCTCGTCAGGCTCATAACCTGAAGGTCGTTGGTTCAAATCCAGCCCCCGCAACCAATCTTATTGTTAAGTTACATGCTGATATATTTTTCGAATTTCGTAGCTTCTTTTTTTGGACTTGGGTATCTTCCCTGGATGCCAGGAACATGGGGCACCATTGGCGCTGTATTCTGCAGCTTATTTTTCCTAAACTTTTCACCTTATATTCTACTTTTTATAGGCTTTGTAATAACACTCATTGGTCTTCATGTTTCTAACATAAGCCTAAAAGCACGTGCTTATGACAATATGGATCCTAGCTGGATTGTTATTGACGAAGTGGCAGGATACTTTTGGGCAATATCACTCATTTCTTTTGTACGACCGCTTGATTATGTACAGCTTGCCCTTGCATTCATCTTTTTTCGTATTTTTGATATTATGAAACCTTGGCCAATTTCGTGGATTGATCGAGAATTAGCGACATCACACAAAACAGCTGCCTTGGGGATCATGCTTGATGATGTGTTGGCAGGTATTTTTGCGGCATTGTTTACCTTATTTGCATGCCGTATCATTGCTGCTTAAGTATACTACAAAACGTCGCCTAGTAATTTTTGCAAACCATGCATAAACTCTTCTGCCGATACAAGGGGGCAATCAACGTACTTTGCCGCCGTGAACTCAACAGCAAGATAATTACCATCATACGCAATCTCATTTAAACTCATTTCAATGTTTTCTAAATTTTGCATCTTATCGTCAATCATAATGATCTGCTTCGGCATTACTGGCATTGTCGATAAAAGTGATGTCAACACCATCCCCTTATGTGTAAGCGAATGTTCACCATTTGTTATCATTACACCATTCTTATATTGAGGAACGTTCTCACGATATGTAGGAAATTGTATTGTCTGAAATGCAGCATCATCAGGTGCTGTGCTAGAAAAATCAATGCCAAACATCGCTAATTGCTTTGTCCTCCATTCCATCATGTCGTGCTTTGAATCAATAAGACCTGACAATAATGCTGTGCACGCCATTGTTGAGATATTAAGCATTTGAAGGCGCTTAACTATTTCAGACATTATAGGGTGCAAAAGTTCAAACTCAATTCGAACAAGTGCGCAATGGACTAGATAATCAAACTCTTCATGACTATATTTCGATTTCATGGACGATATAATTTTATCATGCAGATCCAGATTCGGTATCTGAAAAACAAGCTCTTTTGTGTTGAGGAGCACCATATCTACATCAAAAACGACAAGTGTTTCTTTATTAGCTTTCTCTAAGATTTTTGCCAAAGCAGGTGCATTTGATATTGTAACAAATTCTGATTTTTCTGAAGATATTGTTTTCTTATTACATTGTAAGCTCATTGATGTCTATTCCAATATTTTGTGCGTAATAACGGCACATGATACATATAAAAAATATAAATCCTATTCGTACACATTTTTCTAATGAATAGGCCTTAATTATACTTTATGCGCTAAAATTGACTAAGGTTCAACCTAGCAATCACATCGTTTCTTACATCTGCATGCTTTTGCAATATTACTTGTTTGTGTTGTTGTAACAGATGTCGTTGCTGTCTGCACACTAGCAATTGGCGCATTCAAAGACTGCGTTGTGATTAACTGAGTTGCAACTGATGTACTCACCGGCTGAACACCAGCAACTGTACCAATTGGCTGAATAGCATTGGTAGTTTCTGCGTTCCCAGGCTGAGTCATTGCGAATGCGCTCACTGCTGGCTGGGTATTGGAAACGGATGTGCTAACTGATTGAACACCAGCAGCCGATGTATTAATTGGTTGAGAGTGAGAGGCCAGCGCATTAATTAGTTGTGTATTAGAAGCCAATGCGTTAACTAATTGCGTGTTAGAAGACAATTCATTAATCAATTGATTATTAACAGCAACGGATGTGGGATTAACAGCAACGGATGTGGGACCAACAGCTAATGTTCCCACTGGTTGGGTAGTAGCTACAGCGCTAACTGGTTGGGTAGTAGCTACAGCACTAACTGGTTGTGCCGTAGAAATAGCACTTGATGTGCTAATTTGCGTGCCGCCAGTTAATGATCCAATTACCTGTGCAGCAACGGGCTGCGTACCAATAGCTGACGTGTTAATTGCCTGTGTGCCAGCAGGCTGCGTACCAATAGTTGACGTGTTAATTGCTTGTGTGCCAACGTGCTGCGTATCAATAGCTGACGTGTCAATTGCTTGCGTGCCACTTGCTAATGTACTAGCTGCCTGTGTACCAATGGACTGCGTACCAACTGACTGAGTACCAGCAGCAAATGTTCCAACTGATTGTATGGCGATAATGGCCGATGTACCAACTGACTGGGTGCCAGAAGCAATCGGCAAATTTATGTTAAGCATTAGTTTGCGAATTCTAGCGTTACTCGTATCTGCAACATAAATATTCCCAGCAGAATCAGTTGATAGACCGAATGGTTGATTAAATAACGCTTGTAAAGCTGGCACATTATCGGCAAAACCAACAGTACCAGTACCTGCTATTGTTGTAACAACACCAAACGCTGTAATCTTACGAATACGTTGGTTACTTATATCCGCAACATAAATATTTCCTAATGTATCAATTGTCATCCCCCCTGGTGCATTAAACATCGCTGAGGCTGCAATTCCATCAGAAAACCCCGCAACACTACCTGCAAGCGTTGTAACCGTACCATTTGGTGTAATCTTTCTAATTAAATGATTCCATGTATCACTTACATAAAGATTCCCTGAACTATCCATTGCAATTCCGAAAGGTAAATTAAACTGAGCCGCAGCACCAATACCATTTGCAGTTCCAGCAACACCACTTCCTGCTATTGTCGTTACGACACCAGCTGACGTAATTTTTCGAATACGATTATTGTTTGTATCTGTTATATAAAGATTATCAGAACTATCAATTGCTATATTATAAAGACCATTAAATTTTGCGGCTGCTCCAACCCCATCAGCAAATCCTGCACTACTTCCTGCGAATGTTGTCACATCACCATTTGGCGTAATCTTTCTAATTCTGTGATTTAACTTATCTGCAACGAAAAGATTACCAGATGAATCAATTGCAATTCCAGTTGGAGCATAGAATTGAGCTAACGAACCATTACCATCAGCGACGCCAGCTGTTCCACTACCCGCAAACGTTGTTACAACACCAGCTGAGGTAATCTTAATAATCTTATTATTACCAGGATTTGTTACATATACATTTCTGTTCTTATCGACAACAACTGCATTTGGCATACTAAAAATACTATTGGATCCATCACCAGCAAATGTTGTTACATTGTAATCACTTTGTATTGGAACAGTTTGTGTCTGCGTAATTTGAGCAGATGCTGCTTGAGTAGATGTTGTCTGAGTAGATGTTGTCTGAGCTGGCGTAGATGTGATGCCCACCACCATACCAAAAAAAAATACGCATAACAGGTGCCAATTTTGCATACGTACCGAAGAAAAAGAAATCAGAGCTCTTTTTTTAAAAATATATTCTTTTTTTTGTTCTTTAATGATGCAAGTCATATTTTGAAATACTTTATATAAGAGGGCCCTTCACACTTAAGTGTATTCAGAAAAGATTAACGGAATGTTAACTTTGCATGCACATGCCGCATTCGATACTATTCGAAAAATGGTTAAGCGACAGATGAACAATGGTTCAAAGTTGGATGGGCGTTAATAAAAATTCATTAGCCAAAAAAGCTCTTATATTTTTCAGGATATTCAGCACCTAAAAAGAACAATGCATGCGGAGGCGCCGTCTGCCCAGCACGTTTCCGTTGACGTGATGCCAAAATATCAAGTACATCGGTGGGTTTTATACGTCCATCTCCAACCCATTTAAGGGTCCCCATCATAATACGAACTTGATGATGCAAAAACGCACGTGACTTTAGGTACGCCTTAATGATATCTCCCTCGCTTGTAATATCAAATACATCCAGTCTACGCATTGGGTTCTGCGCTTGGCATTCGGAGTCACGAAACGCTGAAAAATCATGATGTCCGACCAATAGCTGTGCTGCTTCGTGCATTAATTCGTGATTAAGTGGTTTCATAATATGCCAGGCATGCTCATATTGCAAAATAGAGGCAGGGCGACGATTCAAAATAAAATAATTATAACTACGTGAAAGGGCTGAAAATCGTGCATGAAAATCAGGAAAAGTTGGCTCAAGAGAAGTTACAACAGCGCCCTTCCCTTTTAAAAAATAATTGATCCCCAACATTGTGTGATCACAATGTAGCTCGTGCGGTACATCAAAATGTGCAACTTGTGCATATGCATGAACCCCCGCATCTGTGCGGCCGGCGCCATGTATATTAACTTTTTCACGAACAATCGTAAGCAAGGCAGCTTCAATCTCGGCCTGAACCGTTGGTGTTAACTTTTGGCGCTGCCATCCATAAAAGGAATCGCCTTTATATTCAATCGTAATACGGTAACGTCTATAGCCAGGTTTTATGTATGTCATTAAATTGATGATAAATTTGTTGTTTTTAAATATGAGCTACCATACACTTTTTTCGGCTGAAGATGTTGAAAATTTAAAACAAAAACATCCATCCATTTCCACATTCTAAAACGGTCATTTACCCCATAAGGGGGTAAGCACACAACAATCCATTTTCCACCGGATTGCCAAACGTATCAACTTGTACAATGCCGAGCCGTGTTAATGTGATGATGGATAAAGATGCAAGCTGTTTTGTTAATTCCGCATCCCAGGTTAATCGCTGCTTCATCTTCTCAACTACAAATGGCGGGTGATAATGCATCGTAAAATGGGGTCGCATGCGATCATACTCTGGCGTTCCCCAATGCTGAAAACATTCATTGATAAGCACTAATTCTTTTGGATCATTGGCAAAGTATTTTTTAGCAGACAAGACATGAGCCTTTTGAAATTTAGTATGAATTCTATCCATATAAAAAACACGTAAAGCTATATACACGTCACGAATGTGATGATTTACGCCTGAAAAACATTCCATTGAATCAAAGAATATATAATCATCCTGCACAGACAAACTTGATTGCATTTTTTGAACAATGATTGGTGCTTTTCCGGCTACTTCTTGCACAATTTCTTTAAGTGCTGGTAATTCACAAGCCAAAACACCATAATGCCCAACCGAAAGGTGAGGGATTCGAAGCGCATGATTAACATAAGATCCCCATTCAACTGGGATAGCGTGCGTTTCAATATCTTGCAACAGATGATAAGTATACTGAGACATCTTATAAAGTTGGTCAAGTGTGTCATCATCAGGCAAAAGAACAAACCCAAATTCTATGCGCTCTAGCGGTTCAAATGTAAGTCTATCAACTAAAAATGACATAGCTTGGTACTTTTATCAAAAATGATGCCTAGCATCATCACTAGCAATAGTTTTAGGGTGTGTCAAGCGATCACCTTTTTATCATGTGAACGTTAGACAAGTATACCAAGAATCTATTTTCGGCTACATTTATTATATAAATAAAAGAGGCTGATTCATAAAAACAGCTCTTTTATGTATCATAAACTTTTTATAATAGCTCAATCAACATTAGCAAGCATTCTTATGCTGCTTTAGTTGTTGTCGTTGCAGCCTTAGTCGTCGTTGCTCCAGTCGACGTTGTCCCAGCTGGCCTTGTAATGCCAACTTTATCTTCAACTGCAACCATGCGCTTATCTAAAGCAGTAACTTGAGTCGACAAACTATTCACTGTTGGCGCTGTTGAACTACCAAAGAACCCGCCGCCAGAATTACTAGCCATCATCGGATTCATTCCCATACCCATCGGTGAACCACCCATCATCGGATTCATTCCCATACCCATCGGTGAACCACTCATCATCGGATTTATTCCCATACCCATTGGTGAACCACCCATCATCGGATTCATTCCCATACCCATCGGTGAACCGCCCATCATTGGATTCATTCCCATACCAGGAGCCATGCCCATTGGGCGTCCCATAGCGGCACCTAACAAACCACCCATCATACCTGTACTACCACCCATCATTGGATTCATTCCCATACCTATCGGTGAACCGCCCATCATTGGATTCATTCCCATACCCATTGGTGAACCACCCATCATTGGATTCATTCCCATACCCATTGGTCGTGGCATCATTGGATTCATTCCCATACCTGGAGCGCCCATCATTGGATTCATTCCCATACCTGGAGCCACGCCCACTGGACGTCCCATAGCAGCACCTAACAAACCACCCATCATGCCTGGGCCACTTCCCATCA
>JAZKDQ010000006.1:29135-194796 GCA_040387495.1 Pseudomonadota bacterium
TTGGGTTCATGCCCATACCAGGAGCACCCATACCCATCGGTGAACCGCCCATCATACCTGGGCCACTTCCCATCATTGGGTTCATGCCCATACCAGGAGCACCCATACCCATCGGTGAACCGCCCATCATTGGATTCATACCCATTGGTCGTTGACCATAACCAGATGGTTGCTGACCGTATGCACCGCCCATTGGTGAACCACCCATCATTGGACTCATACCCATTGGTCGCTGACCATAACCAGATGGTTGTTGACCGTATGCACCGCCCATTGGTGAACCACCCATCATTGGATTCATACCCATTGGTCGCTGACCATAACCTGAGGGTTGCTGACTGTATCCACCTTGCTGACCCATAAACCCTTTAGAAGGGTTATTCTGCTGGCCATTGCTATTATAACCATTTTGGTTGTTACCATTCTGGTTATTATTCTGATTGTTGCTGTTTTGATTGTTACCGTTCTGGTTGTTATTCTGATTGTTGCTGTTTTGATTGTTACCGTTATTATTATTGTTCATAGACGAAATATTTTGACTATTTATGCCTTTTCCGGGATTCTCAGCAACTCCTACAGAATATCCAGTTGCAGCATTTGAATCCATCAATTGCTTCTTTAATAGGATAATTTCTTGTCTTTCCATTTCATTCTCGGCTTTTAAAGAACGAATCACTGCCGCTGTATCTACTACAGGGACAGTAGAAGTTGGCGCTGCTGGAGCATAACTACCAGGGACAGCAACCGCAGCCGCTACTGGTGTTGCAACTGCCGGAGCAGGTAGCGTTGACGCTGCAGCTACAACGGTTGTTGCAGCTGTTGTGCTTACAGGCACAGGAACTGTGGTTGGTAATGGAGCTGATACTGCGGCAGGTAAGGAAATTGGCAGAGACGTGGGCAAAGATGTTGGCAGCGACATAGGCAATGAACCTGGCAAAGAAGGCAAAGAAAGAAAATTCGATGCGGCTGGAGCAGCAGCGGGAATCGCACTTGGAGTTGCTGTTGGTGTTGCAGTTGGAGTCGCTGCACAAACAGCAGTTATACTAATTGCACTTATCGCGATAATACGATTTAGTGAAAGTGAAAATTTTTTCATAAAATTACCTATATCAAGATTTTTTGTCCCTTAATACAGTTTTATAATATGGAAGTTAATATTTCGTTAAAAAGTAATAAGTTTAATTTTCGTCAATCTTTTCAGAAATAATTTCTTGCTTTAATGCGCCAATTGCTTTTGCTGGATTTAGCCCCTTTGGGCAAGTCTTGGTACAATTCATGATTGTATGACAACGATAAAGTTTAAAGGAATCATCAATATCATTTAAACGGTCCTTTTTTGCATTATCCCTACTATCCGCAACGAAGCGATAACTTTGTAATAACGTAGCAGGCCCCAAGTATTGATCTTGATTCCACCAATAACTAGGACAACTCGTAGAACAGCTAAAACACATAATGCATTCCCACAAACCATCAAGCTTTGCCCGTTCTTGAGGGGTTTGAAGACGTTCCCGAACCTCTCCATCACGCATGGATGGTGCCTGAGTAGATTGCATCCATGGTTTAATGCTTGTGTATTGCTTATAAGCCTGCGTTAAGTCAGCCACTAAATCTTTCACAACAGGCATATGTGGTAAAGGGTTAATATTAATTGTGCCCTTCATGTCATCAATCGGTTTTGTACACGCTAACGTATTTGTGCCATCAATGTTCATCGCACAACTGCCACAAATCCCTTCACGACATGACCTGCGAAAAGCTAAACGTGTATCACAAGTATTTTTTATATATAACAATGCATCAAGCACCATAGGGCCGCATTTATGTGTATCAATGGTAAATGTATCGTATCGAGGGTTTGCATCTGAATCGGGGTCGTAACGGTAAATTTGAAATGTACGCGTTGTTCCACCTGTTTCTGTTTCATCTATTGATGAGTAATTCATCCCCTCTTTAACTACAGAATTCTTGGGTAATTGAATGTGTACCATACACGTTTTTCCTTCGACTCATAAGCATACTCATTTAAATGTCACTATCAGCGAACAAAGCATGTTATTTGTTTATTAGCAATACGCTTTTATTATAAATATAATTTTAGATAAAATGGAAACAAAATGATTCAAGGCATCCTACTCCGCAGATACAAACGCTTTTTAGCTGATGTTAAACTCGCATCTGGTGAAATTGTCGTGGCCTATTGCTGCAATACGGGCAAATTACTTGGTGTACCTGAGAATGCAACCATCATGCTAACTGATCATGGTCTAGATACTAAACGCAAACTTCGCTACACATGGGAATGGTTTAAAGACGGTGAAACATGGGTTGGTATTAATACACATGAAGCAAACAAGATCACACATGAATTGCTCATTAATAAACAAATTCCAGGCTTAGAGGACTACCCAAGCATTAGGAGAGAAGTCAAATATGGCACAAATTCGCGTGTTGATTTCTTATTGGAAAATGAAGATCAACGTTTATATCTTGAAGTAAAAAGCATCCATATGAAACGCAATGGTCATGCTCAATTCCCAGACTGTCCCACAGAACGTGGCGCAAAACATATGTTAGAACTTACCAATATTATTGACAGCACGACAAAAGCTGCTGTGCTATATCTTGTACAACGTGACGATTGCCACACCTTTTCACTGGCAGCTGATATAGATCCTATCTATGCAAAAGCGGCTGGAATGGCACACAAATGCGGAGTCGGTATTTATGCCGCAGGGCTTAGAATGTGTTTAGAAAAAGGGAATCACTTTAGCCATATGTTAAAAATTAATTAACATTCATCCCAATAAAAAACCCCTGCATAATGCAGGGGTTTTTAGAGTCAATAATTGATCCTCAAATCAAGTCCAAGGATGACAATTTTAGACTATTATTTCAAAATCTTCGCAACAACACCCGCACCAACGGTACGACCACCTTCACGAATCGCAAAACGAAGTCCTTCATCCATTGCGATCGGAGCGATTAAGTTAACAACAACGCTTACGTTATCGCCAGGCATAACCATCTCAACGCCTTCTTTCAAATCTACAGTACCCGTAACGTCTGTCGTACGGAAGTAGAATTGTGGACGATAGTTTGTGAAAAATGGTGTATGACGACCACCTTCTTCTTTTGTCAAAATATATGCTTCAGCTTCAAAACTTGTGTGTGGTTTAATTGAACCAGGAGCAGCCAATACTTGACCACGTTCAACATCTTCACGTTTTGTACCACGAAGCAATGCACCAATGTTATCACCCGCTTGACCTTGATCAAGAAGCTTACGGAACATTTCAACACCCGTTACAATTGTCTTTGTCGTATCACGAATACCAACGATTTCAGCTTCGTTACCAACGTTAATGATACCACGTTCAACACGACCTGTTACAACGGTACCACGACCTGAAATCGAGAACACGTCTTCGATTGGCATCAAAAATGGCTTATCAATAACACGTTCTGGTTGTGGAATATACTCATCAACAGCTGCCATCAATTTCAAAATTGCATCACGACCTTTAGCTGGATCGCGGTCTTCCAATGCACAGAGTGCTGAACCACGAATCACAGGGATATCATCGCCTGGGAAGCCATAAGATGAAAGAAGTTCACGGATTTCCATCTCAACCAATTCAGCCAACTCTTCGTCGTCAACTTGGTCAATTTTATTCATAAATACAACAAGTGCAGGAACACCAACCTGACGTGCAAGCAAGATGTGCTCACGTGTCTGAGGCATTGGGCCGTCAGCAGCTGACACAACCAAAATAGCTCCATCCATCTGTGCAGCACCTGTAATCATGTTCTTTACATAGTCAGCGTGTCCTGGACAGTCAACGTGTGCATAGTGACGATTCACTGTTTCATATTCAACGTGTGCTGTGGAAATCGTGATTCCACGTGCTTTTTCTTCTGGTGCTTTATCGATTTGATCGTAAGCCATAAATTTAGCGCCGCCGGATTCAGCGAGAATCTTTGTAATTGCAGCAGTCAGTGATGTTTTACCATGGTCAACGTGGCCAATGGTTCCAATATTGCAGTGCGGCTTATTCCGCTCAAATTTTGCTTTTGTCATTGTGTATTTTCCTGTATCTATTAAAACCCGTTTAGTAGGTTGACCCGCGTTTGGAGCGGGTGATGGGAATCGAACCCACATGGCCAGCTTGGAAGGCTGGAGCTTTACCACTAAGCTACACCCGCATAAATATGGTGGAGAGAGTAGGGTTCGAACCTACGTAGACATACGTCGACAGATTTACAGTCTGTTGCCTTTAACCACTCGGCCATCTCTCCGATTACCCATTCCATGTGTATGGAAGAGGTGACATGTTCACTTATAAGAGTTTTTCGTGCTTTTTGTCAAGATTTTTTAATTTATTTTTCCATATTCTTTTATGTTGAATCAGGGTATTTTGAAAGATAGAAATTAATATGTCACCTTTCGTTTTCATTTTTTCTTGTCATTCTTGGACTTGATCCGAAAATCTCTAAAAGTCAAAAGGCAACTATTAGGCATCTTGTATACTAACTATATACACCTTCAATAGCAGAGATCCTCGTGTCAAGCACGAGGATGACAATTTTAAGGATGTGACAATAATAACGATCCACAACGTAGAAAAGAAAAATATATGATCGCAAAATTAACAGGCGTTATTGATTCCATCGAAAATGATGGTGTCGTCATTGATGTCAATGGTGTTGGCTATTGGGTCATCGTATCTCATAAATCATTGATGCAGCTGGCTGATGTTGGGCAAAAAGCAACGCTTTGGATTGAGCAAGTCACACGTCAAGAGATCACGCAACTGTGTGGTTTTTTAGAAAAAACAGATAGGCTTTGCTTTCGGCAATTACTGAATGTGCAAGGCGTGGGTGTACGCGTAGCGTTGTCGATTTTATCCGTACTGTCGCCCGACGAGTTAATGCTAGCGATATCTGCGCAAGATAAAACGATGCTGACACGCGCAGATGGCGTAGGCCCTAAACTGGCAGGACGTATTGTTTTAGAACTAAAAGATCGCCTATCAGCACCAAACCTTAGCATTGAAACAACAAGTTCCACAAAAGCTGTGCCATCGCATGATGCACTGCTTGGGTTGGTTAATTTAGGTTATGGACGGTCAGAGGCACACAATGCGCTACAACTCGCATTAAAAGAAGCACCGACTACGGCAACATCATCAGATCTTTTGAGATTATCGTTACAGAAATTGGCGAAGTTTTAAAGAAAGCGTAAAAAAACAGATAAATCATCCCACGGTTTAATCATGGGATGATTTATCTCAATATCACTTAAGCATATAGCCTATTGTGATGATGAAGAAGAGGATTCACTTGAGCTTGAGCTTGAGCTTGAGCTTGAGCTTGGAATTGAGCTTGAGCTTTGGCTTGAGTCAAGCTTTTGTAATGGCTCACTAGAAGAAGATGATGAAGATGATGGCAGAGGGCTTTCACTGTCAGCAAAACCAATAGAAGCAGTGGAAGCGAATACGAAACAAGCAACTGTAGATAAAAGTAATTTAGTCATTTTAAACTCCTTAAGTTTTAATTTATATTAATATTAATAATGTGCTCAAAATAACGAATGAAATATGCCATAAACCCTAAATCATTCTTGACTGTGCCATTTTGAACGCGAGATAACACTTGGACTGGCTCAAGATTTTCATGTCTTAGAGCATATCCAGGGTTTATTGCTATCTCATTTATCCACGCACGACCTTTTTCAGTGTCATGCGCAAATTTCACAAGCTTCACTTGAAGACGAACCCAATCATCGAGCAAATACGTCTTTGCTTGACGTTGCCATGGGGCATTCAAATGAAGTGTTTTTGATAATTCAGAAAAATCGCTAAATCCTAAACGTGCTACTAATAAGCAATATGTTTTGGATAGTGCCTTCACACTTTGAGTCGATTGATCGAGAGTTGTTCTGCAAAATAATTCAAACAGTTCTGCTAAAGCTCCATCTGGCATACATACAAACCACGGACGAAGGTGGCTTGCAAAATCAAACTGTTCTTGTTTTAGACGTTCACACAAAACACGATTACGTGTATACACCATCATGAGCTGCCTCGTCGTAAGCACAGTATTGTATTCAGGATTTTGAGCACACAAAGCCCTCAGACAATCACCGAACAACCCCATAACAAAGAAATATGCATTAATTGTTTCCCACAAATTATTATCATACATCGCAATGATCTCAAATGCATCTACTGGCCCCAAGTGATTAAGCAATTGGTTTGAAAGTATGGTTGCAATGATTTCACGTGATAATTGATGTTGTTGAATTTCTTGACTGAATCGCTTTTGCAAAACGCTTGGAAAATAATTCATCAAAACAGGCGTATATTCCATTGAAATTTCATCAGACTCATTCAAAAGTCGTTGAAAAAGAATGATCTTGCTATAAGCCAATATTACGGCAAGCTCTGGGCGCGTTAGACCACGCTGATCGTGCGCACGTTGATCAATTTCTTGATCGCTTGGCAACGATTCAAGCTTTCTATTTAAAGGCAATGTTTGATTTCTCTCTAAAACATTTACCAATTGCTTGTATGCATCCATATCATTTTGTGAATGAATTTGCAGCCATGTCAACACGCGATTTTGCTCATTGTTGTCATTAAGCACATGCGCTGCCACATCCTCAGTCATTTCAGGCAGTAGTTGGTCACGCTCTGCACGCGTAATACGTTGCGTTTGCATCAGATTACTTAAAAGGATCTTAATGTTAACCTCATGGTCAGAACAACTCACACCCCCGGAATTATCAATAGCATCTGTATTCAACCGGCCACCAAGTAATGCGTATTCAATACGTGCTTTCTGTGTCATGGCAAGATTTGCACCCTCGCCAATAACACGGCATCTCAGTTGATTCGCCTCGATTCGAAGCAAATCATTATTTGAATCACGCACATCAAAATCTGTTTCAATACGAGAGCGTACATAGGTACCAATGCCACCGAACCACAGCAGATCAACTTTTGCTTGCAAGACATATTGTATCAATAGCTCTGGTGCCATCTCTACCACATCATCAGGCAAATCAAGCGCTATGCAAATTTCTTTTGATACAGGGATACTTTTCACATCACGTCTAAAAATACCGCCGCCCTTCGATATAATACGTGCATCATAATCAGTCCACGTGGAACTCGGTAAATCAAACATACGTTGGCGTTCTTTAAAAGAAGTCTTCGCATCAGGATTTGGGTCAAGAAAAATATGCTGATGATTAAATGCTGCAATTAAACACGTTTTATCCGATCGCAACATGCCATTACCAAAAATATCCCCTGCCATGTCACCCACACCAACAACTGTAAATGGTGTTTTCTGGCAATCAATTCCAAGTTCGGCAAAATGTTTTTGAACTGAAATCCAAGCTCCACGGGATGTAATTGCCATTTTTTTATGATCGTACCCAACGGATCCACCCGATGCAAATGCATCATCCAGCCAAAAACCATATTCTTGGCTTAAGGCATTCGCATAGTCAGAAAAACTTGCCGTGCCTTTATCAGCAGCAACAACTAAATATGGATCATCTTCATCATGACGAACAACATTATGCGGAGGAATGCAAACATCACCTTTTTGATTATCGGTAAGATCTAAAAGTCCACGTATAAACGTTTGATAACACATCACAATTTCTTGCTTAAGTATTGCTGGACTCATACCTTGCGCCAACATCTCTTCATACCTGCGTGATACAAATCCACCTTTTGCACCAAGTGGAACAATGATCGAATTCTTGATCATTTGAGTTTTAGCTAACACTAAAATTTCTTGCCGGAAATCCTCTAAACGATCAGACCAACGAATGCCGCCACGTGCTACTTTGCCGGTACGTAGATGCACACCTTCCATAAAAGAGGCATACACAAAAATTTCAAACAATGGCACTGGTTTTGGCAAATTTGGTATGTTTTCAGATTTAAATTTAAATGATAAATATGTTTTTTCTTGATACACATTTGTACGCACGCATGCCTTAATAACCGCAAACAAATGACGCATAACACGATCATGATCAATTCGTGTTATTGTTTGAAGTGCATCGTTCAAGGCCGCGTCACAACTTGCCATGCGACAAAAACGATCTTCACCTACCTCAGGATCGAAACGCACTTTAAAATAATCCATTAAATGCTGCACAATCAACGGATACATCAACAAAATTGTTGACACATAATCAATGGATGCAGAAAATTGCATTTGGCGCATTGCACGTACAATCGCTCGCATAATAGTTACATCACGTGTTGTTAATGTTGACGTAAAAATAAGTGCATTTAATCGATCATTCTCGCACTCTGCGTTCCATATCGCTAAAAATCCTTCAACCAACCGATCAGCTGCATATGTATCAAACTCATTCGACATCGTACATTCAAAGTTATGTAAATAAACCAATCCATGTGTAAGTGATAACGTAAAACCAGATTCACTTAATACATCCAAACTCAAATTTTGAAAAATAGGCATAAGTTCCGAAAGTGATATATCCCCGGAAAGGTCGAAGATTTGTAGTGTGAATGTGCTTTTTCCTTGATTAAAAACAACGGAAACTGATCGTTGATGCGGTCTATTCTTAACACTATTTGCTTGCATAAGATCACGTGCGCCATCACTCGGCGTATAAATCTTTTGATAAACCTCTGGAAAGACAAAATCTAGATCTTCACCAACATCAACACCATTTTGGTGCAACGCATGCTGCAAACTTTCTTGCCATGTTTGTGATAATTCATTGATGTCAGATTCTATCCGATCAATATCAAAAGTAACATTACATGGTGAATCATACCCAATAACAATAAGCATTCGAGCAAATTCTTGCTCGCTGATGAGTGCATGTTCTGACTGAACCTTGCCATTAAGTGTTTTTTCTAAATATTTCCTTACTGCTGACTTTAGCTCAGGACTATATTTATCACGTGGCAGAAATATAAGGGTCGTTGAAAAACGTCCCAATGGATCAAGCTTAATATTCACAGCCGACCGTTGTTTTTGGTACAGCACTTTTTCACAAAATGTATGCAAACTGTCATCATCAAATTGAAAAAGTTCATCGTGAGGAATTGTTGCTAAAATAGCTGTTAGAATTTTCCCATTGTGCCCCATTGGGTCAATTTCAAATCGATCAAAAGCACGTCGTGCGCGATTGCATAAAATAGGAATACGAAAAGGTGACTCATTGAAAAATTGGTGCGTAAAAAGTCCAATGAATTGATACAAACCACATAATGTTCCATCTTGATCTAAATCCATAATTTCAATGCAATCAATGCGCGTATATTTGTGCACGTTTGAACGCACTGGACTTTTTACAATCGAAAAAAACGGTAATGGCTTACATGCATTTATATCGGCGTTGGGATCACAAATCATGTGTGTGCCCAAACCATAACGTTGCTGATCTGACTCACGCATAGCAATAGGCATTAAATCAATTTCTAATTGAAATTGCTTATGACGATATAGACCAACACCATTTTTCGGCAAATTTTCATGTGCCATTAAATCAAAGGAAAATCCTGCTTGATCACCTTTATCAATAACACTCGATTTAAAATAACGCGCGCCTAAGAAAACGAAATGGTCTTTCGTTAGCCATTGAAGAAAATTCCCAATTTCAGAAGACGAAATCTGGTTTCTCTCATCTTTAGGAAAGAAAAGAGATTTACTTAGAACCTCATAACGCTCACCAACATGCTGCAATGTATCGCGGCAAAGTGAGAAATCATCTACAACAGATATAACATGAGAGATACGTTCATGCAGAAGTGACTTAAAACTTTCTTGATCTAAAATGTTTTTATCAACATGTAGAACAAACGAAATCAATGATTCAGAATTGCAATTATCTTTTAGTGTGCATACAGCGTTATGAATTTCTTGTAAATGCCCTGTTGAATCACGTTTTACAGCAAACACGGGGTGGCACATCAATTTAATACATTGCTGTGCATTTTTTAATAATAGCAAAAGGCTATCCATTAAAAACGGACGGTCATCGTTAATCAGTGTTACAAGTAAAAAACTATTATCTTTCGATAGAGACATGCATTCTGGAGGAGACGTACACTGAAGTGAATCAATATCAACTATATCGATAACAGAATCACTGTGACTGCGTTTTTGCATGAGTTGCCATGCGTGCACCACAAAATGAACAAGAAAATCAATGCCATGCAACGAACAGCAAGAATTAAGCGCATCCATATCTACATTCGCATAAAACTTATATACGAATTGTGTAAAAGAAGCGCTATCAAGTGTGACCATACCTTGCTTGGTATTATTCTTTTTAACCAAACAAGCATCAACAATATTTTGAATCAATGCATTGTGCATAACATAAGGAAACTAATTAATTAGCCATTACATAATCGTAGCAATGTCTTATTAAAAAAGCGTTAATAAAATTAAAACAAGCAAAAAATCAGAATATTTTTATTTACGTTTCTTATCATTGCTTGGGCTAGTCTTTGGTTTTGACACACCAACACTACCATCGTGAATCACAATCTCATCAGGGTGCGCATAATTCAAAACTGCACGTGCACGTTCTTCTAGCAAATCAACATCAAGGCTATCAGGGCGTAATAAGTACACGCGTCGCTCAAGTTGCTCACGTAATGTTTGTTGCGCTGCACGCTCTTTTTCATGAACTGAAACGGTTTGCTGCAATCTAAGGTATGCAATGATACCGCGATCGCCTTGAAAAATGTGATACGTGAAATACCCCATGATGACAATTGATACAAAGGGCACAATGATTTGGCGAATGGAAAATTCTTTCTCGACTTGAATCATGATTAGCGACCTACACGCCCCATTACAGATCGATTGCCAAGCATTTCGTCAATACGCAGTAATTGGTTATATTTAGCAACGCGGTCTGTACGGCTAAGTGAACCTGTTTTGATCTGCCCTGCTCCAACCGCAACGGCAAGGTCAGCGATAGTAGTATCTTCGGTTTCACCTGAACGGTGTGAAATAACTGTGTTGTACCCTGCCCGCTTTGCCATATCGATAACATCAAGCGTTTCTGTTAACGTGCCGATCTGATTCAGCTTGATCAAAATTGCATTCGCTGCTTTCACCTCAATACCATGACGTAAACGTGACGGATTCGTTACAAACAAATCATCACCTACCAACTGAACTGAATCACCCAGCGCTATTGTCAAATCCGTCCACCCTATAAAGTCATCTTCAGCCAGACCATCTTCGATTGATACAATTGGATAGCGTTTCACTAAATCGACATACACCTCAATCATTGCGGCCGTATCTATTTTTTTGCCTTCGTATGTGTAATAGCCATCTTTAAAGAATTCATTTGCTGCGCAATCAAGTGCCAAATGAATATCTTTTCCTGGTATATAGCCTGCCGCACTAATGGCTTGCATAATCACATCTAATGCTTCTGCTGATGATTTGAATGCTGGCGCAAAACCACCTTCGTCGCCAACATTAGTATTATGGCCCGCTTTTTTTAAAACCGCCTTTAAGCTATGAAATATTTCAGCACCAATACGAACGGCTTCACCAATTGTTTCAGCCTTTGTTGGAATAATCATAAATTCTTGAATATCAATCGGGTTATCTGCGTGCGCGCCGCCATTGACGATATTCATCATCGGCATCGGCATAATGTGTGCATTAACACCCCCAATGTATTGATGCAATGGTAGGCCAGTGGATTCTGCTGCGGCCTTGGCAACAGCCAAGCTCACGCCAAGCAGAGCATTTGCCCCCAGTCGCGATTTATTTTCTGTTCCATCTAATTCAAGTAAAATGCGATCGATATTGCGTTGATCAAGCGCGTCTTCAGCCACCAATGCGTCATAAATCTCATTCTCAATCGATTCAATTGTTTTAAGAACACCCTTGCCGCCATAGCGTAATTTATCACCATCGCGTTTTTCAAGGGCTTCGAATGATCCCGTTGATGCGCCAGATGGAACGGCTGCTCGGCCATGGCTACCATCAGCCAGGCCAACGTCCACTTCAACCGTTGGGTTTCCACGAGAATCAAGAATTTCGCGCGCAGTGATAAAAGCAATTTCTGACATAGGACGATCCATTTTTTAAAGAGGTGACGATCTGTATTTCTTATTTTTTTTATTACAGATGTTATCTAAGATTAACGATTACGTAGGGGGAATGTCAAGTTTGTCATGCTGTGTTCTTCACAATCATGTTAATATAATTTTAATAAAATTAATCACAATATACATATGAAAATTATTTATGAAAGATCTTCCTATGCGAATTCCAGTGATACTATTTCTATTAGGCATTAATGTATGCACAACTTCTACACATTTAGCCACAACAAAGGCGACAATTCCAACAGTCGAAGGAGCTACCGAAACAATGAGAAATCTTGCTCTTGTACCAGCGGACCTATAAACACACAAAATCAAACACTAGATTGAATAACACATTATATTCCTCAACTAAAAAATCCCCGGATTACGTCCCGGGGATTTTTAAGGCTGGCAAGAAAAACAAGGAAGAATGGGAATTAAACACTCCCTTGTTTAACACCTAGAAATGTTAATTTACGAATACGGCGGTTAGCACCATCTGTGATGTACACATTCCCTGCAGCATCCACGTTGAGCCTCCAAGGATTGTTGAATTGAGCACCAATAGCTTGACCATTATTATCAGAATAACCACTGTTTGGTGTAGAACCCACAGGAGACACAGGGCCAGCAATCGTTGAAATGATTTGAGAAGACCATTGCATGTATCGAATAACATTATTACCTACATCAGCTATATAAATATTGTTATTGCCAATAGTGACACCTGTTGGAGTATTCAACTTTGCACTTTGCGCCACACCGCAATCACCACTGTAACCGGCTACATTTGGTGTTCCAGCAATCGTGCTCACCATACAACCATTATTTGAAAGATCTACTTTGCGAATAATATGATTGTTTTTATCGGCGACATAAAGGTTTCCGCTTCCACTAATTACCATACCTTCAGGGCCATTAAATAGTGCTGTTTTGCATAGACCTTCTGCAAATCCAGTTTGAGCTGAACCTGCAATCGTAGTCAGTGTATACGATGTATTCACACCAGATGGTGGTGCTAACTTTCTGATCTGATTATTATCACTCATATATAAATTTCCAGCGCTATCAATAACAAGCCCACCCCATGCACGTAAATTTGCATTAAGAACGGCACCTGGTGCATACCCTGTTGATGTTGCAGATGCATTGCTCGCAATAATAGTGAATGTAGCATTTTGTGCGGTAATACTTGCTGCAGTACCATTGTATTTCTTCAATTGTCCATTTCCATAATCAACAACATACAACGTGTCATTTTTATTTGTTGTGTCGATTAAAAGTGCCGATGCAGTATACCCACTGATAATAGTCGTCACGTTTCCTGCTGGATCAATTTTACGAACAGTAGCCGTTACACTATCAGCAACATAAAAATTGCCAAGCGAATCAGCCACAATAATATGAGGGTTTCCGAAAGAAGCTTGCGTGCTTGATCCATCCGTATTACCAGAGGCCCCATTGCCCGCAAAGGTTGAGATTGAATAATAATTTGTTGAACCCGTCGGGCATGTAGGTGAGGTTGGAGCGGCTCCAGTTGCAGATGCTGTTGTCGTGGGCGCAGCTATAGTGGTGTTACTTATGGGCGTAGTCGTTGGAGCTGACGTGAAACCTAAATGTGCATAACACAGGAATGTTAGTACTAGAGTGTACCTTATAAAAAGTTTCATTTTTTTCGTCTTCAACATTTTTTTCTCCTTTAGCATGAGTACTAATTCCAAGAGTAGATCGAATATTTTTAATAAAATTTTTTGCAAAATCATAATAATGATATGCGCATTTTTCCAAGCGAATCAAGGTAAATTTAGGAGATATAAGCACAAAATTAAGATATTATTTTGGGGAAAAGTTTTTTACGAGTAGCAGTAACACCTGCTAATTAATGACAAGAAGCTTGAACAATGAAATTTTCACTCTTCACCTCATGGTTTAAGGCATGCATCGACGCTGCGCCATAGCGCAGCATAATGGCAACGACAAGAGGTAACTACCCCTTTATTCTCCCGGTAACTTCATATGGATTTTTTTGCGATTTAAATTGGAACCTGATTGGCACAGCGGGCATTTTAAAATCACGACGTAGCGAATTCGTTAAATACCGCACATATGAATCTGGCAAATCAGATGCTTTTGTGCAAAATACCTTAAACGTTGGTGGACGTGTTTTGATTTGCGTCATGTACTTTAAGCGAATACGATGACCCGATACGATTGGCGTTGGATGTGCATCTACCGTGAATTGTAACCAGCGGTTAAGCTCAGGCGTTGGAATACGACGATTCCACATTTTTTCCATAAGCAGCACTTGATCCATCATTTTTGGTAAGTGGTGCCCTGTAAGTGCTGATAGTGTTACACATTGAATTCCGCGCGCTTGCGTTAGTTGAATTTCAAGTTGTTCTTGCACATGTTTTAGTGTTGCATCAGGATTTTTAACCAAATCCCACTTATTAAGCGCAATAATCAGGCCGCGACCTTCCTCAAGAACAGTAGATGCCAACATCAAATCCTGCTTTTCAATCAATTCATCCAAGGGGATAGACGCATCAATAACTAATACTACAATCTCAGCAAAACGCATGGTGCGCTCAGCATCATATACAGCGAGCTTTTCAACAGCCCCATCAACTTTGCTTTTACGGCGAATACCAGCCGTATCCACTAATTCAATCGCACGGTCTTTATAGTTCCATTCGAAAGAAATTGAATCGCGTGTAACGCCTGGATAGTCAGCAGTAAGCTGCGCTTCTTCTTCAAGAAGTGCGTTAACCAATGTTGATTTACCCACATTAGGACGGCCAAGAATCGCTATTTTAAGAGAACGCTTAAGACGATGTGCTTCTGCTTCAGCTATGGCTTCTTCTGAATCAAATTTGTGTTTTTCTTTAAATTCTTCTTCTTCGTCAACACCGTAATCAATCGTTATATACTCAGCAAGCGCTTCGTGCAGATCATCCATACCAACGCCATGTTCGGCTGAAATGGCAACGACTTCACCAAGCCCCAAACGATGTGCATCACTTACGCCAGCTTCAGAACCTTTACCTTCGCATTTGTTGACCGTCACGATAACTGGTACATTTTGCTTACGTAGCATTTTTGCTAGATCTTGATCATATGGAGTGCAACCAAGGCGTCCATCAATCACAAACAGAATGATTGTGGCTTCAGCCAATGCTTTTAATGCTTGCTTGCGCATACCTTCTGTCACGATAGCAGGCTGATCGCCTTCGCCTGGGTCGAATAACCCTGGCGTATCCATTAACGTAAACGTCATACCAGCAAACTCAGCTTTCGCTATTTTGCGATCACGTGTCACGCCAGGTTGGTCATAGACCAATGCTAGACGACGCCCAACAAGACGGTTAAATAGTGTTGATTTGCCAACGTTTGGTCTACCTACGATTGCAACAATCGGAAGTTCATCGTGTGCGTCACCATTAAATGGCTCAATTGAAGGCATGGAGTACCGCGTTATCCGTTAAGGCAAATAATGTTTTTTGTGAAACAATAGGTGCTAAGTTGACTGATCCACTGTCAATTTTTACTTTGGCTATAACTTCTCCATCATGTGGATTAATACGGATGATTTCACCTTTGCTTGAGCTTACAATTAACGTATCACCGGCTAAAATTGGACCTGCAAAATGAACTGAACCTTCGTTTTCGTCAACACGTGGTAAACCGGCTACCCAGCGAACAGCACCTAGTTTTCGCTCGAGACATACCAATTCATTCATGTTTGTAAGAACAAATATAAACCCACCTGCTACAACAGGCGTGCGAATACCACCTAGTTCCTTTTGCCATTGACGTGTGCCGGTTTTAAAATCAATTGCCGTCATGCGACCACCGTGGCTGATGATAAATACTTGATTGTCATCGATAACAGGACGCGCACGGATATGTGGAATACTTGTTACAGTATCAATACGTGCCACCGGGGTAATAGTATCAGACCATAACACTTGCCCGTTGACTTGACTTAATGCATGAACTTCACCAGACGTGTATGCAACAACTACTGTATCACCAGAGCATGCTGGTTTTCCTCCGCCAAGGAGGAGTGCTGATTCAGGAACACCGCTATGGCTCCAGACAAGGTCACCTTTTTCAACAGATAAGGTTATCAGTTCGTTATTAATTGATTGGCAATACACATGTCCATCTTTTACAGAAGGAGAAGAACGGAATGGAGCATAACCACCTTTACGCCAAATTTCAGCACCAGTATCGGCTTTTAAAGCAACAACTTCACCAAAGGAGGTCGTTGCATAAACAACACCATTGTCAACAGCAATACCACCACCGAGTGTGTCATGAATATGCTCTTCTGGGGAGGTAGGCTTTTGCCATACAATTTCACCTGCTTTAAGAGATAAAGCAGTAACGGTACCTTCGGCATCCAAAGTGTAGGCATGTTTTTCATCCGTAATAGGACTGCTGAGCATGCGCTGATCATCACTTGACCCTGCACCAACAGATTGATGCCAAGTTTCTGTAATTTTCTCGCCAAGTGAAACATTCATAAGCGCGTGATCCGCACGACCACCCATTTGAGGCCAAGATGTATTTGTCATTGGTGAAGGCACAGTTACAGACATGCCCGCAATTGAAGGGTCCGCTTTAACACTGGCTGTAAAATTCAGAAAAGATACGCGCTCTCCCGGTAATGGGGTGCTATCTTTAGTGTCGCATGCTGTGAGCAAAAGTATGGCCCCGCCAAGCATTACGTGACATACAATGTCAATTTTCTTAATCAATCGTTGCTCGAATTGTTTCATTTAAAATTTATTACCTCTTTGAATGGCGTTCCCGGCGGGATTCGAACCCACGGCCTCAAGATTAGGAATCCTGCGCTCTATCCGGCTGAGCTACGGGAACACATATATAGACCCACACGAGTATACAGATGAAGGTATGCGTTTTTTTACGTTTTGTCTAGTTTTAAGTAATAATCATAAAGGAGGGCTCGCTAGTGTTCTTGTTGGAAGCTCATTTTTTCCGCAGTTTATTTTAGCTTCTTTAAAAAAAACATTAAATTAGTAAGGTTATTATTTTAAGAAGGTATTGATACGAAGGCTTTCTATTTTTGAAAAGCGCCGCTCAAATCTCGAATAACCTGAGATAAATACATATTAACAGCATCCACTGTTAAGTATCTTTCGGCAAACGCATACCCATTATTACCAATTGCTTCTGCAATCCCAGGGTTTTTCTCAAGGTACGTATATACACTTTCAATATTCGTTAAACCTGGATCAATGGTGACGTGGGTGCTCATATTATGAAGCAATGAATAAAAGTATTGCTTGCAATCTGCGCGAAGAAGCAATACAGAACCGGTGAATAAAATGTAGGGGACGCGCGACCAAGCAGAGCCGTATCCATCCATTGAAATGAGGTATTTATGTCGTGCATGCTCAACAAAGTCAGCATAAGGCCCTTTCTTATCGGATAGATTTTGCAAATACCATTGCTTGAAATCGCTAGTTACCCTTTCCTGAATAGCCAGACAACTATCGTCTGTGATCATAGCGTTAATAAAAGGAGCGCTTTTTGAAAGCATAAAGAGCCTTACACGATCATCTTTGTGAACGCTGTCCATGCTATAAACAAATGAATGTGGTCCAGAGATAGCACCACGGAAAAATATGGATGGAGCTCTTCTACTATACACAAATTCTTTTTTGGATTTGATTTCTTCAACATCTGTCTTGTATTTACTGAGTAAAATGTAAGGGTCAGGAATAAGGACTGCATTTTCAGCCCAAAGAATATTGGGATGTGTGCATGTGAGCAAGATAGGAATTTTTTCGAAATGTGCTTTGAGTTCCAACTGTTGTTTTTGATCATGAAACCCACATTCGTGCAAAGGCTCTTGAGGCATATAAACAAAGGACATTCCTTCTTTAAGATTTTTTCTCACGTGCGTATTAAGCCATGCAAGTAATTCATTCGCAAATCGGGTGTGTGGATAGCTGTCTTTTCTCTCGAGCACAATTGGATCGGCTGTCCATGCTCCGTTTTTAAATGTGTAGATATAAAAGGCAGACTTTATGCTGGTATTTTTAATATACGTTACAAAATCACCAACATCAGATTGCTTATATCCGCTTTTTAAAAAGCGGCTAGTGAATTTTTGCGATAGTGCAGCGAGAGTATTTATGGATTCTTGTGACATTGCGTGGCTTTTAGTGCTCGGTAATAGAAAAAACATGCTAAAAACGAATAGTGTATATAGTAATTTCATAAGATAACGTGATTAACAATTTTTGCATTCAATGTTAAAATTTTATCACATGAATGAAAAATCATGAAACGAATTTCCATTGACAGCTAGCATTAACAGCACTTACCTTAACCGTATGCTCAGATGGCTAAAATGGGTGACGTACCAGCATCAAGTGTTGGTGGTTTAATACTCGCAAAGCCCACACCTTCTACTTGTTTCTTGTCGCCATTCTTTGTCTCACTTTTTCCCATTAGGATAACATCATGCAGATTCATTTCCATACATACGATTTACCAGAGTCATTCGTGCCAAGCGCCATTGTCGCTATGGATACTGAGGCGATGGGATTAAATTATCATCGTGATCGACTATGTCTTGTGCAATTATCGAATGGAGACGGTCATTGTCACCTCGTACATCTTCCCACAGGGGATTTTTCAAAATCACCTCGATTAAAGGCCTTGCTTACACGCCCTGATGTCACAAAGTTGTTTCATTTTGCACGTTTTGATGTAGGTATTTTGCAACATAGTTTTGGCATTCAATTGAATAATGTGTATTGCACCAAAATTGCTTCACGTTTGACGCGCACCTACACTGGTAAGCACGGTTTAAAGAACTTGTGCAAAGATTTGCTTAACGTGGAGATTTCAAAGCAGGAGCAAACCTCTGATTGGGGTGCGGCCGTTTTATCAGCTGAACAACAAACTTACGCTGCAACGGATGTATTGCATTTGCACCAATTAAAAGAAATTTTGGATGGTTTGTTGCAACGTGAGAATCGCCATGATTTGGCTAAAGCATGTTTTGATTTTTTGCCGTACCGTGGTCACCTCGATTGTTCTGCTGGCGACACTTTTGATATTTTTAGCTATGCAACAAGTTGATTCTTTCAGTCTCTCAAGGTTCCAACTTCGCTTAAGATTTACGATAACTCAGTGCAATAAAAAAAAGCAGTCTAATCCCCTAGGACATATGCCAATATTGCATTTTGCACCAACGTTCCTTTTGCCGTAAGCTGCAACTGCGCCTCACCTGGCATTAGCAAACCTTCTTTTCGAAGTGCCTCAAGCCGAGTATTTTCAAACGCTGTGAACGCGCGCCCCAGCGATGCAACAGCAATTCCACATTTAAGTCTCAGTCCCATTAGCAGGCGCTCTTTAAACTGTTCGTCTTGGGTTAAAAGTATTACCGATTGATCGCCTGTTCCTTTTTCAGAAACAGCTTTGTGCCATAATTCAGGTGCCTTTATTTGCTGCGTTGCGACTCGATCACCATTTGCAAGATGAATGCGGCCATGCGCACCAGGACCAACGCCTACGTAATCACCATAGTTCCAATAGGTCAGATTATGCTGGCATTCTTTCCCTGGGCGCGCGTGATTTGACACCTCGTAACCTGGCAGACCCGCTGCCTCTGTCATTTCTTGCGTCAATTGGAACAAATGATATGCTTCGTTTTCCTCTGGAATAATAAGTTCACCCCGCTTATGCAGCGGCGCAAAAGCCGTGCCCGGCTCAATTGTTAATTGATACAACGATAGATGTTCCGTACCAAAAGATAATGCTGTTGCAAGCTCTGTCTGCCATGCATTAAGTGTTTGGTTCATGCGCGCATAAATTAAATCAAAAGATACCCGATCAAATGTATTTCGTGCAATCTCAAGCGCTTTAAGCGCTTCGACCACTGTATGTTTCCGCCCAAGCGCTTTTAAGTCAGCATCATTCAACGCCTGAATACCTATCGACAATCGATTCACACCTGCTTGGCGATAGCCCTTAAAGCGCGCTGCCTCGACCGAGCCAGGGTTGGCTTCCATCGATATTTCAAGATTTGGCGCTGTCTGCCACAACGTTGTCGCAGCATTAATAACTGCTGCCACGGCCTCTGGTGACATTAATGACGGCGTACCTCCGCCAAAGAAGATGCTACACAACGTGCGCGGCTCCATCAGGTCGCGCGTTCGGGTCATTTCACGGATGATCGCATCAATCCACATGTCTTCTGTAATTGTACGAAGGACATGGCTATTAAAATCGCAATATGGACATTTTGATTCGCAAAATGGCCAGTGAATGTAGAGAGAAAAGGTAGGTATCATGTTGGTATTATATCTTTTTCTGGAATACGCTACATCATAAGGAAAAGGTGCGTAATTAGCAAACACCTGTGTAATTGCAAAATTTGAAAGTCCGAGTATGCGGCAAAATAAGATAGATAAAGATTTATCCACTCATATTCTGATAAGCTAGATTATACATTTATACATCCACATTTAAAAACGGTATTCCACATGTCCCTCATCGCCCTCACGCATCGCACTATTATCGAACTTACAGGCGAGGACACCATTGCCTTTTTGCAAGGTCAAACCACAAATGACATGACCAAATTGGTGCACGGCGCATGCCTTTATACTGTGTTTTTGAATTCCCAAGGGAAATTCATGAATGATGCCTTTGCGATCATGCCAACAGCTGATCATGTGTGGCTTGACATTGAAGCTGAACATGCCATCACTTTACTTAAAAAACTGAATATGTATAAATTGCGGTCAAAGGTAACGCTTGCACTACGCGTTGATATTGCTGTGTATGCATCCTTTGATGCGCCAACTGTTGATGGAAGTGATGCTTTAATCATGCAAGATCCACGCACTGCAGAAATGGGATATCGTGTTTATACCACAACGAAACAGCAATCATGCACAGACCTCACAGCTTATGACAAACAGCGCATCCCTTTGTGTATTCCTGATGGTGCGCGAGATGTGCCGTATGAACGTGGATTTATTATGGAATATGGTTTTGACCGGTTAAATGCGATTGATTTCCAAAAAGGGTGCTATGTCGGACAAGAGTTAACAGCGCGTATGCATTATCGAAAACTCGGCAAACGACAACTGGTTTGCGTGAAATTTGAAATGGATACACCCGAAAGCGGAACTGATCTCACACACGATGGGCTTAGTGTTGGCACGCTTCGTTCCACATGCAGGCAGCTTGCACTTGCACATATAAAAACAGAAGCACTCGACATAACCAACACGTTCATGGCAGATGGCCATGTGATGAAAATTTATACACCATAGAATTGAGTTACCCGTCAAATCATTTCACAAACTACTTCAGCCCGGCACAGCATAATGATGGGAATTTTATGTATTTAATTCCTCTGGATGGTCAATTTTTTTCATAAAAAGAGATGAGCTAAAAAGCTTGTCTAACAGGCATGTCGCACCCATTCACATAAGACAGCAAGGTCAAATTATCAAAAGCTGAGCATTATAGCTGCCTATATAATTTTCAAACGAGCCTTCGATAGAGAATTCATAAAAATAGAATAAAATACATGAATAAACAAAATCAATTTGTAAATGAGAAAATATATATTATTTTTCAAACAACAACACTTGATTTTATTAGAGACCATCCCCATATTGTAGAATGTGGAATGAGAATGCATCACTAATAAGGAGAAAGCTCTACATGATCAAATTGTTACTCACATTAATTTCTGTCGCTGTTTATATTACATCACCACTTTGTGCTGCTGCTGATTCCGAACTTGAAGACTACCAGAACCACTTAGAACTTTGGAAAACTGAAATAGAACCAGATCAAACACGGGTAGAACAAGCCGGCGCAATTATTGCGCAAGGCGCAAATCTAGCAGGACAAATAGGGGGCGGATGTTATCATTGGTATAATGCAAGTACTAAAGAAAAAGCCGAGTTATGCTCTGAATTCGGCTTACAAATGTTGCGTTCAATTATTTCTGCACCTGTTGATTTTATAAACCATAGTCCATGCACGTTAACTTTAATTGCATTTAGCCATTTATATAAAGCACAAAATAAATTATCAGCATCAGAGTTTGCATATACTTTTTTATGTATTCAAACGCTTATCTTTGTGGTCAATATCTTCGAAAGATTTTGCTCAGTAACAGAGCGAATAGATTTTTTCTCTCAATGGAATCCTATTGATGAAGATAAATATTCAGCACTTCATGCAAGTGATGTTAATGCTAATGCAAACCCTCTCGTCAAAGGATTTTCTGTTGATACTAATAAGAAAACATTATCTTTACATAAACGGAGTGTCATTAAAAAAATTGCAAGCTTAAAATTTAAAAGAACTATCTTACTAAACAAAGATAACAAAGCTCATCAAGCGGTGCTTGATTCAGCCTCTCACCGTAGAGAAACTGGAAAGTTAAGAGTCATCGGTCAGCCTATAAATTATATTTCATGTGTAATGCCATTCATGGAAAACCGCTATCCAAATATCTTTATTATATTCCAAAAAATAAATGGACAGGCACACACTGATTTAGATAATACATTTATTATTGATTTAGAACGAAAAATTAATAACATTGGAAATCCAGCATTTGTTACTGCACCTAATTTTAGCCAACTAAGTCCCACTGAAAAAGATAATTTAACGACAGAATTAAAAACACGTATATACAATGCACCTACTGAATATCAACGTTATTTAGCTAAAAACTGGACTGCATTTATCACTGGTCTAGATAAGGATTGTTCTCAAACAAATGTAAAAAAATGCCTAACTGAGTTTATCGATACCGAGCTTGATACGGCTTACTATGATACCCATACAGACGAAATTAACATCATGAGAACAAAATATAAAGTTCGCAACTTAACCGAGGCAGAGAAAAAAAGAACGGCGCGTAAACATTCCACACTATTACGTGGACGAAACTATTTTACGGATTTGAGCACGAATGAAGAGACATCTGTTCGTATAGATGGGCAAAAAGAAAAAGAATTAAAGCTAATTGAAACATATAATCGTGATGTTCTTGTTGATCTATTCTTAAATCAATGCCACAAAATGGTAGAGAAAGCAGAAGCTGACGCCGACATCACTGAGTGGGAGCGTGTTGCAGAAAATACTGATGATGTCCCTGTTGCGGATTATATTCATAAGTATTTAAGTATGTTAAAAATAGATGAAAATGACATCGAAGCAAAAGTTTGTAATTTTATGAATAAACATCTTTTTCTCAGTGAAGATATTTCTCGTGAATATACTTTTGATTATAGTAACAAATTACAATTTTTACGCCACTTATTTGAAGATGACATGAATAACATCCAGTTGGGTGCAGATACCATAGCGTTTCAAGAGCTTATTGATCAAAAAAGTTTGTCAAATCAAGGTATTGGATTTGAAGAGTTGAAGAGGGAATATGCGCAAAAGAATCAAGAGGACCAATCACCAATAGGATTATGGAATTTTATTCAGGGAAAGAAGCGAGATCTTTATTTGCAAGTGTCTGAAGAAGACTTTATGGATGCTTATTTAAATGAGGTGCTTTATCACCAAAGTTTTTCAGATGAACTTGCTAATCCATTACTGTATGAGTACAAAAATTCTCTTGATAGTGTCCCTTTTATTATTGAAGATTAATTACATGCTATTTATTCAAAAAAAAAAGAGTAGACAATCCGAATTGCAAATGGTATAAGCATACAGTATTCTTTTGATTCCTTTATAAGAAAAACTTAAAATACCTAAACCGTGCGCGATAAAAAAATATTTGCTAGAAATATAAAAAACAGAAAGCCGTGAGAATGAATTTAAACTACGCCTTCTTTACTGCCACAATCGCTATGATTTTATCAGTGAATACTGCTACCAGTAATTTAATCCAGCATGAAAATTATACAAAGTCAGATTTCAGAGACAGTGCAACTTATGTGTTTCTTGAAAGATTCAAAGCAGATGACTCTTTGCCTACGGTAGTTCCTGCAATTAAGGCTGCTAGCGTTGTGCATTCTGGTGATGCTGATCTTAACACAGCTCCACGTAAGTACACAAAAGCTGACTTCAGAAAAGCTGCAGATTATACATTTGTCGAAAATTTCAAAGCAGATGATTCTTTGCATCATGTAGAAAAAAGTGTTCCACAAGAACCAAAAAGGACCTGGCCCAGCTATATTGAAACAAAAGCGTCAGAAGGCTTGACTTACATATATAATTCCACAAAGAACGCATTTGGATCAGCTATGAGTTGGGGATCAAAATTATCTGCAAATCTATCTAGATACATTTCTGCCACATCATGGTTCTAACGTATTAATTTACCATCCTACATGCCGGCTTGAATTTCAACATTTAAGCCGGTTTTTTTATCCTTATGCATTAGTTCATGAATACGTCCTTCTTTTACCCCTTCAAATACGATAGCAAACTCAATTCGTGGCTTCCAATCGTTACCCCTAAGGTTCCAGTTGTTTCTTCATGCAAGAATTGTTTATACACCATAAAGTTTTCTAACACGCGCTGTACGTAATTTCGTGTTTCCGCATATGGAATGCATTCGATCCAGTGCACAATATCAACATCTGGTAGCCGAGGGTCTCCATAATCCCTGATCCATTCGCTCACAGGCTTTGGTCCTGCGTTATAGGCTGCAAGACTAAGAACTAAACTACCATTATAGTTGTCGAGCAGACTCTCAATATGTGACGTTCCAAGTGTAATGTTTTGATTTTTTTCATACAAATTCATTTTTGAAGAAAGATTGATTCCAAACCGTTTAATTGCACGTGCTTCTTCCTTAGCTGTTGCTGGAGTTAATTGCATCATCCCGCGCGCATTAGCTGAACTAAGTGCATATTCATCAAATCCACTTTCACGACGAATAATAGCATGTGAAAGCGGCATCAAAAGGCTTCCAAATCGACTTTTAGGTACGATGCGACTCACAGTAGATTTTCTTGTTTCTGCACGCAGCAGCGGATAAGCTACTCTAAATGTCATATGCTTTTTCTTAGCAAGTAATATTGCATAGGCTTCGCCTTTTTTCTCTTTTGCCAAATCAAATACTTGTCGCTGAAATGCAAGCGTTTGACTGATTTTAAGCAACGCAAAAAAGAAAGAATCGCAATTGTGACCTTTTCTTGCCTCTGAAACAGACCTGATAACCTGCACGAGTTCTAAATTCTCGAAAGCCGCTTTTTCTGCTGGAGGCACAGTTACTTCCAACACCGCCTTAAAGGACACATTTTTAATTATTGGGTGTTGATCTTTTAGCTTAGCATTGGCAATTTGGCTCGCAGCCATTTGACCATAAAATGTTGTCGAATAGGTACTTGCTTCAAGAAACGCTTTTTTTGCTTCACTTAGTTGATTAAGTTTCAAATAAGATTCCCCAATCCAATAATGCACCCGAGATTTACTAATTGCTTCCTTTACAACGGTTTCAATACCTTTAAAAACACCTAAAGCCTTTTCTGGCTTATTCGCATAATTAAGGGCAAGCCACCCTGTCATGCAATGTGCATGTGCGCATTCTTCACCGCACCGTATTTCTCCAAAATGTTTTTCTTTATTAATCTTAAAACCATGCTTCTTAACTAACGTATATGCATCTATTGGACGCTTTGCATCCATCATTCGGCGCGCAAGCAGATTCCTTTCTTTCCAGAAAACGCTCGCATGTTGCTCTTCATCTAGAAATGTATTGTTAATAAAAAGCTGAACCGCAGCTTCTGTTCCCTCAGGTGTTTTGAGCTGCCGATAATATCGGATTAATTCAAAAATAACGCCTTCATTATTACCAGCTTTACTAATAAGTTTTTGCGCTCGCGCAGCCGCATCTGATTTTTTAGCCAACAAATCAAGGCGCAATGAAATACGTTCTTTTTCATCCGGAGTTAAATACCCAAGCAAAGCCGTTGCATCTCTACTATGCTTTGTATAAAGTAAATTGCTTGCATGTAAATATGCCCATAAAAAAGGTAAGTATTGTTTATAATTGACAAGCTGAACAATAATATCGGTTGGTATTGGAAAAGAAACGAGCAACTTATAGAACTCTTGCTTTGCTTGATCAATTTTCCCTTTTACAAGCAATGCCTTCGCGTAATAAAACTGCCCCTTTCCAGTTTTTGGGTGATAGCGATCAAAAAATTCAATCACTTGACCTGCAGCCACAGGATCCGCACCTGGGTCTTCCAATACATTCTCAGCTTTTTCACATAGCACTGATTGTTTTGGCCAGGTAGGATGCTGCTCAATGAATGTGACTATTTCAATAAATGTAGCCGTCCCTAACAATAAATGTCTCCATTGATCAAAAAAAGCTTTTGCATCAATTCGCACATTTGCTATTGGTGTTGCTATTGCTGACTGAGCTGTAGGCACAGGCACTGCTGTTGGTGCCGACGCGACTGGTATTAACGGCGTTATTGCGGGCACAACTACTGACGATGCTTTATTTGAATTTTCTGGTGCAACCAGTGCTAGTGTACTCGAAAGTATGGCGGGCACATTTATTTGTGTTATAGTGGGCGTCATAAATGTTGGTGCACTTTGCTTGATGGCGGCAGGGGCCACAACTTGCGCTCCTTGTGCAGCTGGCATTACTGACGTCATAATATCAGCTTTAGCCATTACACAAAACCAACACATAATAAAGAGATAACAAAAAAACAAACGAAGCAACACATCTTTCAAGGAGCATTTCCCTTATGCTAAAAGGTTCAATTGTAGCACTTATAACGCCATTTCGTTCTAATCAAATAGATGTCGTGGCCTTAAAACGCCTTTTAGAATGGCACCTATCTCAAGGCACCGATGGTATTGTTGTATGCGGCACAACAGGAGAAGCAGCCATGCTCACCCCAGAAGAACGTACCCTTATAATAAGCATAGCTGTATCTGTACTAAAAGGTAAAGTACCTGTTATTGTTGGCTGCGGCACTTCGTCAACGGCTCAAACATTGACATTTATGCAAGAAGCCGAAACATTAGGTGCCGATACCACACTTGTTGTAGCTCCTTATTATGTAAAGCCATCGCAACATGGAATTATCGAACACTTTAAAACTTTACATGAACATACACGGCTTCCCATTATCGTATACAATAACCCTGGGCGTGTTGGGGTAAATATCGAAATTGAAACAACAGTAAGGCTTTGTGAAATGCCGCGCATACTTGGTTTTAAAGACTCTCATTCTGACCCAACGCGTATTGCGGCATTAAGACTCGCTGTCGGAAATAAAATGTCTTTGCTTTCAGGTGAAGATAGCATTGCTTCCGCGCACATGTTGTATGGTGCAGATGGTGCTATTTCCGTCTTAGGAAACGTTGTGCCTAACTTGTACAAACGCCTTATGAATGCATGGAAAACACACGATATTCAGGCATTTACAAAGCTAACATTTGAATTGCATCCATTATGCACAGCTATTTCTGCCGAGACAAATCCATGCACAATTAAGTATGCTGTTTCTAAAATAGGTTATTGCACAGCGGATGTACGCTTACCACTAACGCCTATTCGTCCTGAAACAGAAAAACGCATTGATGCAGCACTTACAACATTGAATAAAATGCCGAAAACGGCCTAGATTAAGAGAACCAATATGAGTAAAGACAAAGACACAGACAATTACAAAGTTGTCGCACAAAACAAACGTGCACGCTTTGACTATGATCTAATCGAAATTATCGAGGCTGGGATCATGCTGAAAGGCAGTGAAGTTAAGTCTTTACGACTTGGCAAGAGCAGCATTAACGAAGCCTATATTGGCGAAATGACAGAAGAAGGTGCGGATCATTGTGGCCTTTATTTGATCAATGCAACCATATCCGAATATGCACAAGCAAATAGTTTTGGTCACGCCGAAAAACGTCCGCGATGTCTGCTTGTACGAAAACGGCAAATGAATAAGTTTTTAGGTTCCATCCGAAAAAAAGGAATGACTGTTGTTCCATTGCGCCTTTATTTCAATGGAAAAGGCATTGCAAAGTTAGAAATTGCGTTGGCAAAAGGACGCCAAACACATGACAAACGCGCCGCCATTAAAGACCGTGATTGGGGCCGTGAAAAAGCACGTGTACTAAAGGGAGAATAAGAAACGCCCATTCAACATTGAAACACACCACTAGGAAACTCCTGGTTAATGACTTAAGAATCTCTCTGCTGGTGTTTCAAAATTTAAACTAAAATGTGGTCTATTATTGAGTCCTTTCTCAACTTCTATAACCTGATCTTGCGTTAGCATAGTGAAGTTTGTTCCTTTTGGAAACTATTGCCGAACAAGACCATTTGTATGTTCATTCAAGCCACGTTCCCATGCATGATATGGTTTAGCAAAATAGAACAGTGCATTTAACGATTTGCTCACCTGCTCATGATCTGAAAACTCTTTCCCATTATCCGCTGTTAACGTATGAATCATTGCATGAATATGCTTTAAACGTCGAATGATGACTTCGCTAGCCGCGTGTGCCGTTGCTCTTGGAACAAGTTCAAGTCCAGCATGTTTGTCTTTTCAAAGCAAACGATAGATGCTTTTATGGCTGATCTTAATGCCGCTCTTTTAAGAGTCTGCCTGAAATTTGCACAGGACTTGATTGAGAATGGGTTAAGTGCCATTTGATTTTTTCAATGACTCCTGGCGTCAGTTTTCGTTTAACGCCACTGGCCTTGCTTTTCCTGTTTAATGTCTCTGCGTGGGCGTGTTGATAACGATAACCTCGTTTACCCTGGTTACGATTAATTTCTCATATGATGGTGGATGGCAGACCTGTAATTGCTTTGCTATGAAACGTTTTGACTTTCTACTTTTCAAAAGTCCATAAATCTGCATCTTTCATCTTGGATCAAATGCGTGCCGATTGCTCGATTCATGACAATCTCCTTTTTGCGATAGAGATCAGCTTAAATACACTTGACTTTTTTGTTATCCCCTAGTGGTGCGTTTCAATGTTGAATGGGCGAAACCTTTAATGAAATTACACAAGGATTAGATTCAGGAACAAACTTTGCACATGTTTTACCTAAAAAAATAAGGGCATATTTGCAAGCTCAGGGTCAGGCAGAAATTCCTGCCGCCCCTGATAATTTTCGTGCACCCACTCCTTCTCCATCTCAAGAAAGACATCTATCTCCTGCTCCACAGCCTAGAGCAGTAGAATATACATATATTGATGCAGGTGGAAATGTTAACTTAAATGGCAGAACCGTCGCTATGCAGTCCGTAAGAAATTATTACCTTGAAAATGAGATGAAAATTGAATCTGGGGTAAAAAATGCTCTTACAAATTTATTTCCTACAGGCACAAATCAAACTGAAAGATCTAATGTAGAACTAGAAATACGACCTTATTTAAAAATAATTGGGATTGTTTAAGAACTAAAAACCTCAAGATAGTACTAATGCTCTCTCAAATATAAAATAAGTTCGCATTTGTCATGGAGAGACCCGCAGGGCATATGAAACCAAAAAGTACATGGATCATCTGGTCAGGGTAGATAAAAACTACAAGAACACTACCAACTTCCCTTTGGCTTGACCAAAGGGTCCATGCGTGGGGCGATAAGTACATGGGTCCGCGTGTCAAGCACGAAGAAAACTAGGGAGGCACCAGAGCCAATGGCATTCGGTTAGTATACAACTCCAACTTTTTGTCCCTTTTTCCCGCACTTTTTCTCTGGTTTATAAGATCGCCTTGGAAAGGATCTGCCCGTTCGAATCTTTTGTCGTACATTAAGAATCATGCCAATAATTTTAGCTGTCCAGTCTTTTATTTCTTCATACGTAGCAAGAAATAGATTATCTACATAGCGTCCTACAACCATGAGACAATTTTAAAAATTAATATTAAACATAGATGCTGGATTGAAGAACTTATAGAAATTAGCCTGGTCACACTTTTCTTTATCTTCTTGATTCATTGGAGGCAAACTATCTTGAGCATCATATTCAAAAAATCGTGACAACTTAATAAACCTTGAGGATAATGTCGGCGTTCTTCGTCATAAATTTTGAATCCGAAGTTTACAAGTTCATGAGGGATATTAATTCGTGATCCATCTGTCGCATAGACGCGATGTCCTCGCCAAAGAGGAAGTGAACGTTTTGTATCCCAATTTTTTAACACGTCTTTGTTAATTTTCTTGAAAATATCTTCGGATACTTTTTGGCGAGCCTCACAAAAAGAAGATGCGGCTACAGGCTTTGTCTGCGGCAAAACTATGTCTTTTTCAGCACATCTATCCCAGAACTCAGTCAGATTTATAGTAAGCCCTCGGTTTTTGTCGCTTAGGATTATTTTAAAAATCATAAGGATAATTATTTTACTGTTTAAAACACGATTTCGCTTTTTCCAACTGGCATCATAGTCGACACAAACTTTATCTATAATATCCCTAACGCTTGACCAATAATCTGTTATTCTTTCTTGTTCAATCATAGAAGTATACTCCCATTTACATGAATTCATAAGAAGTATAACATGTTTCTTTTGGTAACCGAATGCCATTGCTTGCAGAAGACCCCCCTCAGGGACAGATGATAAAGTGATGTCATAAAAAACCAAGTTAAAGATATTTTCCCTAGCTTGGCTAATGTATTTAAAAATGTGTTGTTCTAAAATAGCCCTGGCTTTTGTTTACCTTCCGATATGTGACCCAGGCAATTTTATGGGCGCATTTTATATAGACTAGCTTTAGACCATAAATTTGTGCCCGTTATTTCTTCAGGACCTTGTATGATTTTGGGACTCGTTGAATCTGAAAGGTCAATGAATATTGGTTCTTTTTTGTGAAAATCAGGATATTCTTTAAAACAAACTACAGAGTTGCTCATTTGACCATATGCATCGAGACATGAAAATGCTCTACCTAAGATTTTTTTCGCTCCATCCTTATGCGCTACTAATTGCCAAAATTCACTAACATAGCCATAAGATGACACATGATAACCTTTTTGTGATCCAGGTATATATTCAATCATAAGACTTCCCGAACCCTGAAAAGAAGAATCTGAGGGGAAACTTATACTTCCCAACTTTCGCTTTAAGGCAGGAATTGGGTCACCAAAATCCTTAGCATCATATCGAAACGCACTTTCTGACGTTGTGGGCATGTTAAGATTTTTTCCCTGTTCAATATCCATGGCATCTCTCTGCGCCGCAGCACCTCTGGCTTCAGCTTCATCCTCTTGCATGAACTGCCGCTGAAGAGTAGCTGTTAAATTACTTTGTATTTTTTTATAACTTTCACTTGTTTTATCGGGATGTGCATCAAGAGCCTCTTTAAAAAGCTCTATGGCACGCGGAAAATCGCGGACAACACCATTCGTTCCATTACGAAAAGCATCTGCATATTTATTAATCATATATGATAAACTATTTTGTATTACCTTATAATAACTGTTCGTTTTATCTGGGTATAAATAAAGACCTTCTTTGAAGAGTTTAATCGCACGCGGATAATCGCGAATAATATCATTCATTTGAAGAAATAAATCGGTCGCATATCCATGAAGGGTAGTTGCTAACTTACTTTGTATTTTCTTATAACTTTCACTCGTTTTATCGGGATGTACATTAAGAACCTCTTTAAAAAGGTCTATGGCACGCGGAAAATTGCGGGTAATATAAACGTCATTCGTTCCATTACAACATTCAAGCGCATATGTAATAAGGGTATTTTCTAAATTACTTTGCAACTTCTTATAAAATTCCTTTGTTTTATCGGGAACCATATCAAGTGCTTCTTTAAAAAGCTCTATGGCACGCAGCAAATCGCGGACAACATCGTTTGTTCCATTACGAAAATCATTTGCATATTCATTAAGTATAGTTGACAAACTAATTTGTATGTTTTTATAATTTTCACTCGTTTTATCTGGATGTACATCAAGGGCTTCTTTAAAAAGTTCTATCGCACGTGGCAAATCGCGGGTACAACCATTCGTTTTATGAAATAAATGGCCCGCATATGTATTGAGGGTATTTGCTAAATTACTTTGCATTCCCTTATAAGATTCCTCCGTTTTATCGGGATGTACATCAAGAGCCTCTTTAAAAAGTTCTATCGCACGCGGCAAATCGCGGGTACAACCATTCGGTCCATAAAATAAATGATGGCCCGCATATGTATTAAGGTAAAGCACTAAATTACTTTGCATTTCCTTATAAAATTCCTCCGTTTTATCGGGATGTACATCAAGAGCCTCTTTAAAAAGTTCAATCGCACGCGGCAAATCGCGGGTACAACCATTCGGTCCATGAAATAAATGATGGCCCGCATATGCATTAAGGGAAATTGCTAAATTATTTTGTATTATTTTATAACTTTCACTCGTTTTATCGGGATGTACATCAAGAGCCTCTTTAAAAAGCTCTATGGCACCCGGCAAATTGCGGACAATACCATTTGTTCCATTACGAAGATCATTTGCACATTCATTAAGTATAGTTGATAAATTAATTTTCAGCTTCTTATAATGCGCGCTCGTTTTTTCGGGATGTACATCAAGAACCTCTTTAAAAAACTCTATGGCACGTGGCAAATTGCGGACAATACCATTTGTTCCATTACGAAGATCATTTGCATATTCATTAAGTATAGTTGATAAATTAATTTTCAGCTTCTTATAAGGCGCGCTCGTTTTATCGGGATGTACATCAAGAACCTCTTTAAAAAACTCTATGGCACGCGGCAAATTGCGGACAATACCATTTGTTCCATTACGAACATTATTTGCATATTCATTAAGTATAGTTGACAAAGTAATTTGGATATTTTTGTAAGAAATGTCAGTTTTATTGGGGTATATATCAATGGATTCTTTACAGATTATAGCAGCACGCAGCAAATCGCGGGTAGAACCATTGGTTCTATTAAATAAATCGGTCGCATATGTATTAAGAGTACCTGCTAATTTTTTTTGTATAGTTTTATAAAGCGCGCTCGTTTTATCGGGATTTACATCAAGGGCTTCTTTAAAAAGTTCAATCGCACGCGGCAAATCGGGGGCAATACCATTTACTACATTACGAAGTTCTTTTGCATATTCATTAAGTATATTTGATAAATTAATTTGCATAGTTTCATAAGAATTTTCAGTTTTATCGGGATGTACATCAAGGGCTTCTTTAAAAATTTCAATCGCACGCGGCAAATCGCGGACAACACCATTTGTTCCATTGCCGAAATCAACTGCATATTTATTAAGTATAACTGCTAATTCACTTTGTATAGCTTCATAAGAAAAACTCTTTTTGTTGGGGTCTAAAGGATGAATTTTATTGGGGTGCACATCAAGAGCTTCCTTATACAGTTCAATCGCACGCAGCGAATCACGAACAGGATTATTCTTGGCCTCTATACGCAATGCCTGCCATAGCCCTTTTGCATGTCCTTCGGCTAGTTTTTCATTAGTTACATTTAAAGAAAGACAAGCAAAACTAAGGTTATATATTTCACTCATGTGATCATTAGAAATAATGCTATCTGAATTTAAAAGTAAATGTTCTAATTCTGATGGCACAGTGCGTTTAAACACAAGTAAAGGTAAAGGCATACCATCTACATCATGACCACGTGCCCGAAGTGTTGGGTTATAATAATAAGCAATAACCGCCTTTGTTATATCAGATTCAGAAGTTTTCACCCCACGTGAAGAGGTGGAATAAAGGGGATAGGACTCTGGATTATCAAATATATCTTTTACAAAAGCCACTCTTATCTCATTTTCCCTATTGAGATATTGTTGTTTTTCATCAAGTGTCAAGGTAACAACGTAAGACCAGCTACTTAGCCCGTCGATTTCCCAACCTTTGTAATTTCCACCAGAAATAGCCAACTGGTCGTAAACTTTAAACAAATTCAATTTTGGCGCACAAAGATCAAAAATATCTCCTGAAAGCCTGATGAGCTTTGGGTTTTGTATAAGCACATTGCGTACGGCACCCGTAAATGATGCCACAGTCTTAGCAGACCATCCATGAGCTGTCATATTTTTAATAACAGAATCAACAAACGCTTCTGAAACTTCCGTATCTGCAGATTGCTGTAACCATAAATCAGCAAAATCTTCATTATCAAGTGCTGTTTGTGCTAGTGCGTCAATTGCCATAATTGATGCAAGTTGCGGTATTTCTGTAAGACCGTCGTTGGAGTCAAAATTAGGAATATAACGATTAATCATACCACCCTTACCAAGACATGGCTGACCTGGGAAGGTCTGACGTGTTTGAATAACGGAATTAACAAGAAGATCTAGTGATTGACCTGATGGTAATGTCACCTCTGTGCAAATTTTCATAATGCAACTAGAAATCTCAGCGGTTAATTCTTTAAGTGCCGAATAGTCATTAAAAATGGCCTGTTCACGACGCTTTTCAAGATCACGTAAATCATGCAAGACTGAATCTGAGCTACGTACATCTAAGGATGTTGATGATTGGGCTACTTTAGAGGCTAGCTCACTTGCGAATGCGACGGTAAATGGAGCAAGTATTGCAAGCGTCAGCGCTGTAGATGCATAAAGGTATTTTTTGATTTTCATTTTTTTTCTCTTCTTTATTTTTATTATGTATGCGGCTGGAAGTACCATTGAGGGCTCTGTCGCAAATTTTTAGTAGAAGTAATTTTATTTTGAAAAGTTGTTTCTAAGTATAAAAAATTTGAGATTTTCAGCTCATTTTCTTTAAAGAGCATACTTACTTTTATAAAATTACTTAAAATTTCAGGATGCGATAGAACTGCCGCATTGCTTCTTGCTACGCAGCGGCAAGTTCATTCCCATCATTCATACAAAAGCCGTTTCCCACAATAAATGTTTTTGTTAAAAATAATGCTAATTTTCTCATAATTATATTTCTTTTCGACATATTCGATTTTTCTATACTTATTATATATACATGAAACAATAAATATTCAAGGAGGGAAATGAAAAAATATTTTAGCCGGATCATATGCCCTCTTTTTCGATGATTTTGGATAAAATAGCAATACCTATACTCCGTCGTCACTGTGAATCGGTTCTGAGCGCTGTAGTAGCTCATCCTTAACCAATATTCTAAAAAATGAATGTAAAAAGTTTGGCAGCTAGGGCAGTATTACAATCAGTAAGACGCATGAGAGTCAATAGTTTACTTCTAGTCAGTGTTTTTCTATTACTTCTTGAGGCATTGAAATTAAGAAAAATCTGACTGTAGGAAATGTGAAATTCCTTAACCGAACGCCATTGGCGCCAGAGCACCCTCAGCGCCTTTGACGAGGTTTTCTTCATTGCGAAACTTCGTAGAGGGTGTGGCAATCTCTCTCGTGTGTATTCCTCGTGTTTGACACGTGGATCTAGATCCCCGGATCACGTCCAGGGATGACACGGGAGGGGAACATAAATCGCAATGACGGGACTGAATTCAATAAGGTGTTATTTTCTACCCAACCATTTGCTTAAGTGTATCCGCAGACGGCGTGCCAAACTCACGTAGCAGCGTAATGCTAATGCGGCGATTTGACTCAGCAAAGGGATCTTCTTTCACAAACGGGTCTGTTGCCTCTTTCCCCATTACAGACTCGAACCGTTTCGCATCAACATTAAATTCTTCCAGTGTGCGACGCGTCGCATTTGCGCGGTCTGCTGACAACTCCCAATTGCTATACTTACGTGTCCCCACAAAGGGGTGTGCATCTGTATGACCCGATATCACGAGCGCATTCGGCATCTTATCAATTAAATTCGCGACCGTCCTAAGCAGCTGTTTTGTAAGCACTGTCATGGAACTACTGCCAGATGCAAACATTGATCGCTTATCCTTATCTATCAGTTGGATGCGAAGTCCCTCTGGTCTATTCTCAATGATAATATGTGGCATCAACCCTTTTAATTCCGGGTTTTTCTGAACAAGATTCTTAATTGACGCAGCCACTTCTTTTAGCTTCTCATTCTCGGCCAACTGAAGTTTTTTGATGGCTTCTCGCGTTTCTCTTGACTCAGCAGCTGCTTTCTCAATTGCTTTTTGCTGCTCCATCTTTTTATCAGATAATGCACTGGAAATAGAGCGTTCATACGTTGTAGCAGCCATGTTATTTTTAATTGTGTTTGCCGCTTGGTTGAGCGTTTTTTCTTCCATTGCTTTTTTAGACACTTGGGTTTTTGCAGTTTTAATTTCGTGCAGATCTACTTTAATTATTTTTTCAATAGTCTCATTTATTTTTTTTACTTCTATTTTAGCTGAATCAACTTTAGTAGGCGCAGCTTTAGGCTGTTCTTTTTTAACCTGTTCTGCTTTAGAGGGATCAGCTTTAGTCACACCATTCTTTTGCGTCTTGCTCAAAGCTTGCTCTTGTTTCATCTTTAATGGCTCCACGACAACTTGCTCTTTTGCAGCCGATACAGTTGATTTTTCGACAGACTTGATTGAATCATTCTTTTTTATTTTTTCACTATTCGTAGGGTCAACCTTATTTTTTTTAGCTGCATTCAAAGCATCCTTACTAACGTCCTTTTTATCTTGAAATTCATCTTGATGTTTGCTTTTTACTACATCGACTTCAATTTCAGTGCTTTTTGCACGTTCCTCTGTACTTTTCCCGCTGCTATTATTTGGATTGCTTAAATTAACACCCCCCAACAATCCAGCGCTTCCATTTTGGGTTTGTGTGTTAATAAAACTTGGCGAGAAATAATCGGCGATCCCTTTACGTTGCTCTTCGCTTGTAACGTTAATCAACCACATAAGCAAAAAAAAGGCCATCATTGCTGTTACAAAATCTGCGTATGCAATCTTCCAACTACCACCATGTGCTTCATGTGGTTTTTTCTTACCCCGCTTTTTAATAATAATAATAGGTTTATTATCCATAACTAAACATCACCTAGCTGTTGCGTAGCTATTTCCAATTCATCAAATGTTGGCCGCTGCTCTTCTTCCAATGATTTACGGGCAAACTCAACGATGATAATTGGTGCACATCCATTTAAATACGCAATGATACTTGATTTAATGCATAAAATATATTTCTGATCAGACTCGACCACACCTTTAAGCGACTGAGCCATTGGCCCTATAATTCCATACGAAATCAAAACACCTGCGAAGGTTCCAACCAAGGCACCACCAATTAAGTGACCGAGTATTTCAGGGGGTTGACTAATAGACCCCATCGTATGAATCACACCAAGCACTGCTGCAACAATTCCGAGTGCTGGCGTACCGTCTGCCATTTTCTCAATTGCCGTCACATCGCAATGATCCTCATGCATTATTACGTCTATTTCTTCCATCATAAGATCTTCCATTTGATGGACATTTTCGCTACCCATTGTCAAAAGACGTAAATGATCGCACAAAAATGTTAACGCAGCATGATTTCCTAAGAATGAAGGGAAACGTTGAAAAATAGTAGATTCATTAGGCGATTCAACATGTGCTTCAAGAGACAGCATGCCCTTTGACTTTGCCAATTTAAAAATACAAAACAAAAGACACAACAATTGCAAATATTCTTTCTTATGATAAGTCGGCCCTGCTGCAATACGCTTTATATTACCAACTGTTCGACCTACAACACTTGATGAATTACCAATGGTATAAGCACCAAATGCAGCACCAAGAATAATCAAAAATTCAAACGGTTGCCATAAAACAGCAAGGTGCCCTCCATTAGCCACATAACCAAATATTACGCTTCCTAAAACAATAAGTAACCCAATGAGTAATTTCATAATCATTCATGATATTAATTTCTTAATTTTAGTGTACGTACCATTTATTAGGGATTCGTTAATTTTAAAGGGCTTTAGGAGAAATTAATGTGAGATCAAAAATTTAATAGATTGCAGGTAAATTAACACCAAGAATACGATACATGCGTCATTGCGACCAGTTATTAGCCTATATTGAAATGATAATATAAAAAATAAATATTACCTTCAATTAACACCAAAATCTTTTGACTTTATTAATTAATTTAAGATAAAATTATATCTACATTGCTATATGTTTTATTTAACTGGAAGGAAACTCAAATGCGCATTTCCCTAACACAAACAATCCTGCTCAGCACAGCCTTACTTACAATGAATTTTCCACTTTCAGCAATGGAGGATGGAGTTAATGGTAAAGATGGTGCCAATAAAGTCTCAACAACTGCAGCCGCTAAAGAGCAGACTGACCCATCACTACAAGAACCAACCGCAAATATTATAATCCCAGTTAACAGTCCATATCAGGAAAAGGCAGAAAAACTTGCAAGATCTTTTTTTAATGATGAAGAAGAAGTAAAAGCATCATTAACTATTTTTTGCCTAATAGCAGAACTTCTTGATAATAAAGATGCAGGTACTTCCCTACTTTCTTCTGACAATAGCTCAGTTTCAACAATAGTAAGTTTAAACGTCCTAAATAACAGCACAGTAAGAGAAGCTGGAACTACAGAATCACTTGTTCTTTCCAATCAATTATCAACAGACACACAAAGTTTTATTTCAGGAAATTTATTGTTAATTGCTGAACACCACAATCATCGACATCCTGACTTTAATGAAATTTACACTGTTTTAGCGGATGACTTTCTTAGCACTACACTTCCAAATAATGCTCAAGGGAAAGTCTCTGGCACTCAAGAAACAACAGAACGGCTTACGAAAATTCATATGTTTTTCAAAGGATTGATTGATCAAACAAATTCAAAGATACAAGAGCATACTTCATCTTTAGCAACTGCTGATACTCCTACGACAGAATCTGCAGCGCAAGTATTAATACAAGAATACAAAGCTCAAAATAATGAATTAAAAGAACGTCTGTTTAACTTATTAGAACATTTTTCAAATACTCGAAATTTTATTATACAAACAGATAAAACGATCTATAGCAAGATGAAGGTCATAAAAAACACAGCATCCCCTGACCTGTCATTTAAGAGTATAGGAGAAAAAACTAGCACGATCAGCAAGAATTTAGAAAGCGACATCTCTTATTTAAAAAAATTAAAAAGAGATTCCGAAACTCTTCTTCACACCCTATATGACTATGATCGTACCGATAGAGATTTGTCGGCAACCCCAAATCTTTTTGCAAAAGGTGTAGTTCTATTCCAGGCAGCACTTACATCTGCTGCTGGCAATATTCTTAATCTAACAGAAGGACGAAAATTACGTTATGAGCGCACAGGTTATTCTACCTTGCCGCTTACAATCAGCATATCATCAACATTTGTTTCTGAGAAATGTGAAGGTGCTACCGATCAAGCAACACACGAGCGCTATATAGAATATATAAAATCCATGATCAAACCCACACCAGCTTTATTTGATGCTATTAAAGCTAAACGTATTAAATTTGTTGGGCAAATAACTCCAGAAACAGAAAACAAAACTATTTCTAGTGCGAATATTTGCTCATCAACTGCAAATTCAAAATTACTAGATGAAGCAAATGGAGAAAAAAGTGAGGAAAAAGATGAAATTGATGCACCAAGTGATGCGTTAGACACCCCTCCTAATGTTAAAGAAGATCTAAATGCTGCCAGCTTTAGTGAAGCTGGATCAGACGTTGATTGGTCTGCAGAACAGGCGGGCATTGTCACCATCCGACAGGAGTTTCCTGGTAATAATTACCAGATTGATTCTTGTGATGTAGATCCAATTGAATTAGCTAGTATTGATGAACTATATAGAATTAAACCAAATTTTAAATCCTTCGATCTTATAAAAAAATAAATATAACACTGAGATAACACTTCAACTTACCCGTCATAAACAGCGGGTAAGTTTTTTGTATTACTCAATATTCATCTCACCCATTGCATTCCGGCCCAAATCACTTAAAATACACTCATAAAACAACCAAAAAGAACTGTCTTATGCAGCCTTCTTATAGCAACATCCTTATTATTTCAAATGGCGAGCTTATCGGTGACGGGCTCGTTAAGTTACCTTTTGTACGTGCTTTTAGACGAGAATTCCCAAGCGCTCATATCACATGGCTGGCACGAAATGGATGCGTCTATGCAAACGTGTTGAAAGATATCATTGGCAACAACATAGACGAAGTTATTACCAATACACGCCTTGGAGAATCATTGTTAGATATTGTGCGTCCTGCAGTTAGACCTAAGAGCGCAAAAAAATTCGATCTCATTATCAATCCAGAGCTCCGCTGGAATCGCACACTCGCGGCATATCGCATACCGCATCACACATTCTATTCGCGCCATAAGAATTTTGCATTGTCAGACATCAAACAAAACTTATCCATCCCCAGACGACCGCCTCATGTGTTGGACGACCTCATGTGGCTTTTATCGAATGTGTGCGAGCGAGAAATAGAAGCAGATCACGCACCAATAACTGTTCCCGACACCTATTCGAAATTAGCAGAAGCCCTTGTGCCAGAAGCTGACATCGGACGAGCCATCGGCTTAGCACCAGGCTCAGGTGGACGCAATAAATGCTGGTCCCTTGAATCATATATTGCACTTGGACAGAAATTGCTACGTGAAGGGTTACTGCCTGTGTACCTGATTGGCCCACAAGAGTTGGAATGGCACCCCATTATTCGTGACTCTGTGCCAAATGCATTGTTTCCACTTCAAGGAACAGATGATCGATCTGTGTATGTCACCTTAGCGGTTGCTAAACGCCTTCGAGCTGGTATTGCGAATGATGCAGGGGGCGCACATTTAATGGCAACGGCAGCATCACTACCGCTAATTGTGCTATATGGCCCTACCCCACCAACGGAATTCGTACCAAATACAAAGCATTTTTATCCCATGCCTGTTCAAGAATTTGGGTTCGCATCTCTCGATAAGTTACCTGTGGATACAGTGCATGACCGAATTAGATTAGTTTTGGAAAAAGAAAATAGAACCATTTACTCTCGTTAGAAATAGCAGTAAATACCTCCTGCCAATTTTTTATTTTCAGAAGTGATTGGATCTATAACGAAACAACATTTGTAATCCACTCTTTCCACATCCTTAATTGTGTTAGTTCCTGATCAATTGCGGCCATCGTGTCGCTTTGGTCAGGCGTTTCATCACGCAGCCAAACACGCAGCCAATGATTGAAATACACTGTATACATCTGCAAACGTGCTTTGCTAGTAAGATCATCGGGTGCTAAGCCTAATTGACAAAACATACGTGTGAAAAAATCACGTGCTACGGGGATAAAATCTTTTAACACGCACGGTGACGATAGCATATCAGGGCAAAGCCGATTAAGCGCAGGTTTATCTGGCATAAGCGCATCAAATACAACAAGCGTTGCCTCTAACAAACGATCATGAATTGGTAAAGTCGCATCAACAATATTGATTTGTGGTGCTGTTCTTGTTTCCACGTAATAGACATAAGCTGTCAACGTTTCAGCCGGTTCATTTCCAAGACCCTGCAGCCCCATTGATTCGATAGCGTCGTGATCAAGTGGATTTTTCATATATTTCGATCTGCAATTTGTAAGGAGCCATTCTTTTGGATAACCTTTATTGCGTGCAAGTGCAAATCATATTTGCATTTTTGGTTAAAGATTTGTATCGTCAGTGCATAGAAACAAAAAAGAGAATTATGTATGGAAGAATCAGTTATTGGCGGCGTTTCAGGCGCAGAATTAAGACAGTATATCGAGAGGATAGAAAATCTTGAGCAAGAAAAAGCAGAACTAGCTGAACAAATTCGTGAGGTATGTGCTGAAGCAAAAGCTGAAGGTTTTGATATTAAAATTTTGCGCCAGCTTATCCGTATGCGTAAAATGAAGAAAGAAGATTTAGCTGAGCAAGAAGAGCTTTTGGAGTTATACAGACGCGCACTTGGCGAGTAGCTTAACTGAGGAAGAACAATGCTAAAACGACGCCTCGCTGCTTTTAGTCTGCTTGAAATGGCACTGGTGCTATCAATCATGGGCGTTATTTCCGCCTATGCGATTCCAGCATTATTACAAGCCCGTGCGGCGACGGGATGGCGCGAAACGGATACGAAACTAGAGTCAGCGATTTATGCACTAGCGGGGTTTGTTCAGGTACACCAACGGTTGCCAAGTCCGGCAGATCCAGCCTCCAAAGATAATCCGGGAGGTGAGGATAGAAGCCGCACTATAGGCATTCTTCCTTATCGAACGCTCGGCATTCAAGAAAGTGATGCACAAGATGGTTTTCGTCACTGGATCAGTTATTCAGCCTCACAAGATTTAACGGCTGATGCTCAAAATGCACCGCGAAAACCTGTTACGGCACATCGTGGATTGCCTGGCAGTAACTCGCAAGATAGCAGCAATCCTATTTGCCATGTTCGTCCACATTCGAGTCGGCTCGATGTCCGAAACGCACAAGGGCAATCGATGTTAGCGACGGGTTTTTTTGACGATCTTATCGCATTTGTATTGGTAAGTCATGGCCCATCTGGGGCGGGATCTTTTGATGATGCAGGTCAACGCCGGCCAGCGACTGGCGATAAACTACAGAATTTAGGTGTTACACCTTTTCTAGATCGTGCTATTACACAAGAATATGACGATCGTGTGCGCTGGGTATCGCGCAATAATTTAATGGCGATGTACGCGAAACAACCGTGCAAGCCTTTAACTTAACAAGGCTTAAGACAACGCATAAAATAAATATGCAGATTTAGAATATCAATACCACGTGATTAATTCGATAGAATTAGCTATGATGTTATTTGCATCCATTAAATGCTTGCACAACACTTAGAAACAATAATGTGGTTTTCCAATGACATCTGATATTCGTGCTCAAACTCTGGTCAATTCTGACCTAACTCCGACTGCTGAGACAGCTACACTTGTGGCTATCCCAACAACGCACACCCCTATGATGCAGCAATATTGGGAAATCAAACAACGCCACCCAAACGAATTGCTCTTTTACCGCATGGGCGATTTTTATGAAATGTTTCATGACGACGCAGTGATTGCGGCGCGCGATTTGGATATTGCATTAACTAAACGTGGAAAAACCGATGGCGAAGATATCCACATGTGCGGGGTACCATTTCATGCATATGAAAATTACTTAGCGCGGTTGATTCAAAAGGGGCACCGTGTAGCTATTTGTGAGCAGTTGGAATCGCCCGAGGACGCTAAAAAACGCGGTGCAAAAGGTCCGTTGAACCGAGATGTTGTGCGTATTGTAACGCCTGGAACGCTCACCGAGGAAACACTGCTGCCAGCGCGTCAGAACAATTACTTGGTAGCTGTGTCACCGCTTGTAAAAGGGAAGCTTGGCATTTCGATCATTGATATTTCCACTGGGGAATTCATGCTTGAACCGTGCGCGGCCGTTGATCTTGCAACCACATTGGCGCGCCTTGATCCGTCTGAAATCCTCATCCCTGACACGCATCTGAATCCAGGTGAATTGTTTGATACATTGCTGCCGTGGCGCCGTAAATGCACGCCAATGCCCTTAGTGCGTTTTAGTCATGCCAACTGCGTGGAACGGTTGATGACATTCTTTTCCACGAAGACCTTGGACGTTTTTGGGCAAATTCCCGATGAATGTTTAATGGCGGCAGGTGTCGCATTGGATTATCTGTATCTAACACAAAAAGAAGCATTGCCGCGCCTAGCATATCCCCGCTTTGTACAAAAATCGGAATCGCTTATTATTGATGCAGCGACACGCAAAAGTCTGGAACTGACTTATACGCAAAACGGGCACTTTCAAGGCTCACTATTGCACAGCATTGACAGGACGTTGACTTCGATGGGTGCGCGATTGCTAATGCGACGTCTGTCATCCCCGTTGATTGATCCTGTTTCTATCCATCAACGCCAGGATAAAGTGACGTATTTTTATGATCAGGCGCCCATAAGGCGGGATGTGCGTGCGCTACTGGCAAAATGCCCTGATGCGGAACGTGCACTCGGGCGGTTATTGATGAATCGTGGCGGTCCGCGTGATGTTGGCTTGGTGCGACAAGCGTTGAGTCAGGCTGAGCAGCTAAGCCATTTTCTGGATGAAACGCCTGCTTTCTCTGAACAGTGGAAAGATGCACTTACCTGCAACCCAGATACGCTCACGTTGCTAACGAATGCTTTTCATGACGAACAATTGCCACTGCTTGCGCGTGATGGCGGGTTCATTGCGGATGGTTATTCGCCTGACCTTGATCGCGTGCGGCATGTGCGTGCAAATGGAAAATCGATGATTGAAGCGCTGCAGCAGCGTTATGTCATGGAAACATCGATCACCACGCTTAAAATTCGTCACAACCATGTGCTGGGCTACCATATCGAGGTAAGCCCCAGTCATAATAGTAAGGTGCCAGATTATTTTATTCACAGGCAAACGTTATCAACCAGTTATCGATACACAACCATTGAACTTGCTAAACTTGAGCAGGACTTGAGCCAGGCAGAGGCAACAGCGCTGTCCATTGAGCTGTCTTTGTATGAAAGCTTGATCGAAGAAATTGCACTGGCTGAAGCGTCGCTTAAAAAGACATTACGCGCGTTGGGTGATATCGATGTGGCAGCGGCTGCAGCGGAACTTGCGGTTGTTGAACGATATACGGCACCTATTATTGATGATTCGCCTATGATTCATATTGAAAATGGTCGCCACCCTGTGGTGGAGCAAGTCTTAAGGCAATCTTCTGCAACGATGCCTTTTACAGCAAATGATTGTAAGGTGACTGAACTAAAACGCTTTTGGCTCATGACAGGGCCAAATATGGGTGGAAAAAGTACGTATCTTCGTCAGAATGCCTTGATTATTATCATGGCACAAATGGGCATGTATGTGCCGGCGGAGTCTGCACGCATCGGTTGGGTTGATCGAATTTTTAGCCGCGTTGGCGCATCGGATGATTTAGCTGCTGGACGATCAACGTTTATGGTAGAGATGGTCGAAACAGCAGCTATTTTACATCAAGCAACAGATCGATCTTTTGTGATTTTAGATGAAATCGGCCGTGGAACGGCGACGTATGATGGCCTTGCCATTGCGTGGGCTGTGTCTGAACATCTGCACAATGAAATTAAATGTCGTGCAATTTTTGCGACACATTATCATGAACTGACAAAACTGCAAGATACATTGCCAATGATGGCGTGCTTAACCGTTAAAGTCGAAGAATGGCAAAATCAAATTGTCTTTTTGCATAAAGTAATTGAAGGAGTGGCGGACAGATCATATGGTGTGCACGTGGCTGCACTTGCGGGCTTGCCAAAAACGGTCGTGAAACGTGCGGAGATAGTGCTGCGTGGGTTAGAGAAAGCAAAGAAAGATAAACAGGCTAAAACACTATCCGATAAAACTGAAGAAGCTCAGGAACAAAGAAAGCAATTGAAATTAGTGTTTTAGTGCTTTTATCCATTGTCACATTTTGTCACACACAATTGCTGTCGTTTAGGTTATCTTAAGTCTGAAATTCATTAATCAATAAAAGAGAAAAATATATGTGTGGCATTATTGGAATTATCAGTCAAACCGACGTTAGTGAACGCTTGCTTGATGGTCTTAAGCGGCTTGAGTATCGCGGGTATGATTCGGCTGGGATTGCAACATTGGCAGCTGATGGTGAGATTGATCGTCGCCGCGCTGAAGGTAAACTTGAAAAACTTGCTGACGTCTTATGTGAACGCCCACTTGCTGGAACTATTGGTATTGGCCATACACGTTGGGCAACGCACGGTGGTATCACGAAAAATAACGCTCACCCTATGGCGAATGATAGTGTTGCAGTTGTACATAATGGCATTATTGAAAACTTTGCTCCGCTTAAAGAAATGTTGCTGAAACGTGGGGCAATCTTTACCAGTGATACGGATACTGAGGTCGTCATGCACTTGGTCTCTATGTATATGCAAGATGGTTTGGCTCCGCTTGAGGCCGTTCAAAGAACTCTATCACAAATTAAAGGTGCATTTGCACTTGCGTTCCTGTTTAAAGCGCACTCACATATGTTGATCGCTGCCCGCCGAGGCAGCCCACTTGTACTAGGCGTTACTGAGTCAGAGCTATTCATTGGATCAGATGCCATTGCACTTGCGCCGTGGGTGCGCACGCTGTGTTATCTTGAAGAAGGCGATGTTGCAACCTTAACATTGCACCGTGATAAAGCTAAAGTTTCAATTCTGAACGAGGAAGGCATACCAGTAGAGCGCCCGCTTCGACAAACAAACATAACAACAGATGCAATCAGTAAAGGTGCTTTCACGCACTATATGCTGAAAGAGATTTTTGAGCAGCCGTTGACGGTGAGCGATACGTTGCAGTCACTTATTTCTGTTGAAGACGAATCATTTCACGCACCCCTGCTTGCGCTTGATAAACCCTTTTCTAAGATTCGTATTATTGCATGTGGCACATCATATTATGCGGGGCTTGTGGCAAAGTATTGGTTTGAAAAACTGGCACGTATTCACGTAGATGTAGAAATTGCGTCTGAGTTTCGGTACCGCTCACCTGTGTTTGATGGTAATACATTGAACTTCTTCATCACACAATCAGGTGAAACCATTGATACGCTAGCCGCCTTAACGCTGGTTAAGCAGCACAGTGAAACATGCGTTGCAATTATGAACGTAGCGGAAAGCTCCATTGCACGTGCGTCGGATCATGTAATTCAAACAATGGCGGGCCCTGAAATTGGTGTGGCGAGTACAAAAGCATTTACAGCGCAACTCGTCGTTCTGGCTTCATTGTGTTTGAAATTTGCAAAAGAAAACAAAACAATATCTGATAGTGAATGGACGCAGTTTTTCCAGTCTATTGCACAAATTCCAGGGCATATCAGTGATATGTTACGTAATGACGGGGTATATCACCAACTGGCAGCACATTTGTGTCAGATGCACCATGCTTTGTATTTGGGTCGCGGTGCTAACTTTCCAATCGCACTCGAGGGCGCATTAAAACTTAAAGAGATTTCATACATTCACGCTGAAGGCTATCCTGCAGGCGAGCTTAAACACGGTCCCATTGCCTTGATTGATTCTAAAATGCCCGTGATTGTCGTGGCACCACATGATGAATGGTTTGAAAAGACGCTGTCGAATGTACAAGAAGTATTAGCGCGTTGCGCGCAGGTGATTGTGTTCACAGATGAAAAAGGTGCAGCAGCAATTGAGGCACAAACAAAAACAATGCCGTGCTATCGCATTATAACATTGCCGGAATCGAATATGCTGACGGCACCGCTTTTGTATACGGTTCCAATCCAGTTGCTTGCGTATTATACCGCGCATATGAAAGGCACAGATGTGGATCAGCCACGGAATTTGGCGAAGTCTGTGACGGTGGAGTAATCTCCACCTCACTACTGCACGTCATCCTCGCCTAGGCGGGGATCCAGTTGGGTTTTTAACGCTACTTGTTATGGTTTGATATTCTACTTTTTCCTGGATCCCCGCTTTCGCGGGGATGACAAATATCATATCCTTTTACGAAACCGTGAAAATCTCAACGCCATTTGCGGTCACACCAAGAGTGTGTTCAAATTGAGCGGATAAAGATCGATCACGGGTCACAGCGGTCCAGCCATCATCCAACATTTTTACTTGATATTTTCCTGCATTGATCATGGGTTCAATTGTGAAGAACATCCCTTCTTTAAGAACAATACCTTCGCCTGGCTTACCATAATGCACAATACTTGGTGCGCCATGAAATGCACGGCCTAACCCATGCCCGCAGAAATCACGTACAACGGAAAAACTATTCTTCTCGGCATGTGATTGAATTGCATGGCCAATGTCACCTAGGGTTGCGCCAGGCCTCACTACGTCAATCGCACGCATAAGGCACTCGTATGTAACGTTAACCAGCTTTTCGGCACGCAGAGGCACTTTACCAATGCTAAACATGCGACTTGTGTCTCCATGCCAACCATCTACGATCAATGTGACGTCAATATTAATAATATCGCCCGTTACAAGCTTTTTTGCCGATGGAATACCGTGGCAGACAACATGATTGACAGATGTGCAAATTGATTTAGGAAAAGGATTATGCCCAAATGGTGAATAATTGAGTGGAGCAGGTATGGCCTTATGTTCCATCGTCCATGTATGACATATGGTATTAAGCTCATCCGTAGTTATACCAGCCTTTACAAATGGCGTAACATAATCCAATAATTGCGAGGCAAGTTTGCCTGCTTTGCGCATACCTTCAAATTCAGCTGCACCATGAATGATGATGTCAGTATCATCTGATTCTTCTTCGTGATGGCCATGGTTACAATGCTCGCCGTGAACATGATGTTGTGGGTTGATCATAGATTTGCTCCTTAAATCATAAAAAACCCCGCAAACGATATCGTAGGCGGGGCTTGTGTGTTTTAAAAGTGCATTCTTTGCAATGCAGAGAATACCAGCCAAAAATTAATTAACGTGAATAAAATTCAACAACTAAGTGTGGTTCCATTTGCACAGGATATGGCACATCAGAATGCTTTGGCGTACGAACAAACGTACCCTTCATCGTTTTATGATCAACGTTCATGTATTCAGGAACATCACGTTCTGCGAGTTGTGCTGCACCCAATACAACTGCATTTTCTTTCATCGATGTCGTAATTGAAATCTCATCACCTTCTTTTACGAGGTATGATGGAATGTTTACGCGTTTGCCATTTACTGAAATATGACCATGGTTTACGATCTGACGTGCAGCAAAAACAGTTGCTACAAATTTCATACGGTATACAACCGCATCTAAACGACGCTCAAGCAAACCAATCATGTTTTCTGACGTATCGCCCTTGCGACGCACAGCTTCATCATACACGCGGCGGAATTGACGTTCGCTGATGTTACCATAGTAGCCCTTAAGCTTTTGTTTTGCACGTAACTGAACACCATAGTCAGATGGTTTTGAACGTTGTTGTCCGTGTTGCCCAGGGCCATAATTGCGGCTGTTAAATGGGCTTTTTGCACGACCCCACAGGTTTACGCCCAAACGGCGGTCGATTTTGTGTTTTGCTGTGACTCGCTTTGTCATTGATAAGCCTTATCTCAAGTAATATATTTTCAAATAGAAGTTCCAAATTAATGACATGTTTTTTTTGTTTTGTCAATATTCAACGTTGCTTTTTTACAGACAAAACATTTTTATTTTGCTAAATGATGTTTTTGGCGACAATAATTAATAAAAAACGACGACCAAACATGTTGATCGTCGTGCAATTATTACTTAGCTAATATTGGCTAAATTAACGTCAGTTGATGCTTATTAACCAGCAACTTGAGCATCATTTTCGTCATCAATAGAAGAAACTTTCATATAAGCTTTTGCTTCTCTTGACATAATTGCTTTTACTTCAGGCTTTTTGAGATCATCTTCTGATAAATGATTTAACCACTTGCCAGTATTTTTGAATTTGCCTTCAGTTGCATCAGATGCAGCTTGTTTTTCATCAGCTGATGCTGTGCTTTTCACTGGCAAAGACATCATTCTGAACATTTGTGCTGACATTGCGTAAGAAGCACGTTCGCAGCTTTTGCCTTTTTTGTTTGCAGACATATCTGGCAACATACACCACTTTTTATAACCTGCAGCAGAGCAACGCAAAATTTGCATTGGTGTTGTTTTACACTTATCAGAGCATTCTTGAAATTTATTTTCATTTGAAGAGCATGCATTTGCACTGCAGTTCTCATTACATTGTGCTGCAGTCCATTTGCCACCAGGTGTATTTGCTGATGCTTTTGGTGATACTTTTGCCTTTTTTGCAGGTGGAGCCATGCCTTCTTCTTCAGCAAAAGTTGAGCTCGCGAAACCAATAGCCAATAATGCAGCCATAATCATTTTAATTTTTAACATGTTTAATACCTTCCTATATAATTAAACAACCAATACTACACTTTAAGATCATTAAAACTGCTATGCAGAGTATAATTTATATCTCAACGTGCGGTTAACAAGATCACGATATCACAGTGACCCTTAAGAAAAGGTTAACGTGGTAACTTTTTATTTACAATAGATAAATTTTTAATAAATTTACTTTTATTAATTTTCAGCCACAGCATAACATTTCTGTCCTTGGATTTGATCCCTATGGATAACCGCAAGCTTTCTATCTCAGACATGAACTAATTTGCATGCGTGACATCTCTGCATCTTGCTAACAATACAAAACTTAAGATCCCAGATAACGTTACGTTACCTAAGTTGGAAGTGGCATAAAATGATAAGAAAGGGTTTAAGAAAAGTTTTACCAGCGAATAATAGCAGAAGCCCATGTTAGCCCGCCACCCATAGCTTCTATCAGCACAAGCTGTCCTGGCTTAATACGCCCGTCAGTGACAGCCTCGTACAAAGCAAGTGGAATAGACGCGGCCGATGTATTCGCGTGTTTATCGACAGTTATAACTACCTTTTCAGGAGGCAAGTGAAAATGGTCAATGACGCCTGCTATGATGCGTTCATTCGCTTGATGCGGAACAAACCAATCAATATCATCAACTGTTAGCTTATTCGCGGCGAGCGCTTTTTCAACGGCTTCACCAATTTTCTTAACGGCACTTTTGAATATTTCACGCCCATTCATAACGACAGCGCCACGCATATTTGGTGTATCAATGGTATGGTCAACATAAAGCAAATCATATCCACATCCATCAGAATAAAGATGAGTTGACAATACGCCACGTTTATCAGCATTACGTGATTTGGTACTATTCGTATTTGCACTTTGAATATGTGATGATATCTCTTTATCAAGTTCCGTTGCTTTTAATACAAGCGCTGCAGCACCATCACCAAAAAGCACACATGTACCGCGATCGTTCCAGTCAACAATGCGTGACATAGATTCAGCGCCAATTAAAAGAACTGTTTTTGCTTGACCTACTTTGATAAAATTATCAGCAACACTTAAAGCATATACAAATCCAGAACAAACAGCCTGCACATCAAAAGCAAAAGCATTTGATGCCCCAATCAGAGCCTGCACACGTGTAGCCGTTGCGGGGAATCCATTATCAGGTGTCGTAGTCGCAAGAATAATCGCATCTACTTCCGTGGCACGAATACCTGCTTTGAAAAGTGCTTGTTTAGCCGCATTTGCGGCCATGTATGCTGTTGTTTCTTCACTATTGGCTGTATGACGCTGTGTTATGCCAGTACGTTCACGAATCCATTCATCAGATGTATTAAGATGCTTCGGTAAATCAGTGTTTTTAACACAATTTTTAGGTAGATAATGCCCAATACCGGCAACACATGAACGAAAAGTCATTGGTCGTTGTTCCTACTTTTTTGATTCAAGTTAAAGTTGGCTCAGATGATTCTTTATTAGATAGAGCTTCAACGTGTTGTGCCTGTGCTGCTTGATCAAGTTTCATTTGTTCTTGTTGTGTTTGCAATAAGGTGAGCCTTGCTTGCACGCTCTCAATAAAATTGCTTTTAACCATATTGATAGCAACGCCAACAGCATTTGCAAATCCTATAGCATCCGTGCCACCGTGGCTTTTTACAGCAATATGACGTAGACCAAGAAAAACAGCACCATTATAATAACGTGCATCACTCACTTGTTTTACACGATCGAAAGCAGGCTTGGCAACAAGGTAGCCAAGTTTACCGCGCCATGATGAAGACATGCATGTTTGCAGGATATGACGCACAAAACGGGTCGTTCCTTCGATGGCCTTGAGGGCAATATTACCTGAAAAACCATCTGTGACTACAACATCGGTTGTTCCAGCCATAATATCATCGCCTTCAACGAAACCATGAAAATTAAAATTCGGTATGCCGCGCAGCAATTGAAATGCTTCCTGAACACCAGCATGCCCTTTAAGCTCTTCTGAACCAACATTAAGTAAACCAACGGTTGGTCTATCAATGTTGAAAATTTTGGCAGCAAAAGCTTCGCCCATAAGAGCAAACTGCACGAGATTAATAGGAGAACATTCAATATTAGCACCTAAATCAAGTACAATAGTACGGCCATGGCTGCTTGTTGTAGGCAGAACTGCAGGAATTGCTGGGCGATTAATCCCATCAAGTGTTTTTAAAATGACTTTTGATAAAGCCATATAGGCCCCTGTATTGCCTGCTGAAACAACAGCATGGGCACGACCTTCACGCACTGCATCAATGGCCATTCCAAGATTAGACTTACGCCCACTTCGAACCGCAACGGCAGGTTTTGTATAATTTGTTACAATTATATCTGTATGGATAACTTCACTGCATGCTTTTAGGAGCGGTGCTGTTTCAAGCGCGCTTTGAATGCTCGGTGCATCACCATACAGTAAAAAACGCAAGTCTTTTACTTGCGTTTTCTTGAGTGCCAATTCTGTACCGGGGATAACCATGGATACACCAAGATCCCCGCCCATGGCATCAATTGCGAGCGTGAAAGACATTAGCTCTCGTCAACAGTTGATGCCTTTAATTTCAATACTTGGCGGCCATTATAATGACCGCAGCTTTGGCACACATGATGTGGAAGTTTACGTGCGCCACAATTTGTGCATTCTGCTGTATTGATTGGCGCCAAGTGGTGATGCGAGCGGCGCATACCCTGACGGGAAACGGATGTTTTCTTCTTTGGAACTGCCATGAATAACCTCTCTCATGATTGAGAAAAAAATATAAAACTTAACTCCGAACAATACAGATTTTTATGAAAAAAATCAAGCCCCTTGTTTCCTGTTTTTATTTTATCGGCTAATTTTGCTTTAAAATTAATTTTTTAGCTGTTGTTATTTAGGAGTATATAAAAAATGGAGTAGCATCGATCATGCTTCTTGGCGTATAGTGTGCATAGATTTTTTAAAATAATAAAATTATATGCGTATCTTATTATCCAATGACGACGGTATTAACGGCCACGGTCTAAAAGTACTTGAAAAAATAGCACGCACGCTTTCAGATGATGTGTGGATTGTCGCCCCTGAGCTTGATCAAAGTGGTTCGAGTCATTCACTTACACTACGCGACCCCCTGCGCATCCGCGAGATTTCTCCAAAGAAATATGCAGTCTCAGGCACCCCAACAGATTGCGTGATGCTTGCAGTATCACATCTTATGAAAGACAAAAGACCTGATTTACTGTTGTCGGGCATTAACTATGGCGCCAACATTGCCGAAGATGTTACCTATTCAGGTACAATTGCAGCAGCAATTGAAGGTGCTCTCTTAAACATTCGATCAATTGCTTTTAGTGTTAACATTCAATATGGGAGCCCAGCCAAATGGGCAACGGCTGAGCACTTCGGCCCAGAAATTTTAAAAACAGCATCTGCCATACCGCTCGAAAAAAATGTAATTATTAACGTTAATTTCCCCGATGTAATTGTATCTTCTGTAAAAGGGATCCGCATAACAACGCAAGGGCATCGCTCTGGTGAAGATGAGCTTGTGGAATGTAAAGATCCGCGTGGAAAGTCTTATTTTTGGATGGGTGCAGGTATGTATCGTTACTCTCCCGATCCATCGGCGCTCGAGTCAGGATCTGACCTTGAGGCGATTCATGATGGGTACATATCAATTACACCATTGACTCTCAATTTAACGCATGAGAAAACGTTAAGCAGCTTGAAAGGTGCTTTTGGACTATGAAATTCTTTTCTCTAAATGAAAAACTAATTATTTCGTTGATGTTTTTGTTGTCATTAACAGCATGTAGTGATCGTGAAAATGGCCCATCTGAAATCGTGAATGCACGCCCTATATCACCGTATTATTTTGTAAAAAAAGGTGAGACTTTAGCCGACGTAGCAGCAAAGCATTCCATGAAGGAGGAAGAGCTAATTTCACTTAACAACCTGAAACCCCCTTACACATTGTTCGAGCGGCAACGTATTCTAGTTCGCATACTTGGAAAAAATAATGCGGATTATACAAAACCAGGTGGTGACATTATGGTCAAGGAACTAGATGTTGAAGGACAAAAAGATATCAATGCTGAGGATAATAAGGATAAAGACAAGGATGCTGCGGTAGATCCAATGGCTTCCTCAGATAGCACGTTGAATGATGCTGGCGCAATTGATACTGTTGATTCGACGTTATCATCCGGCGCTTCTTCCGGCAAAGAAGCTTTGGTGTCAAAAGGAGTCGCTGCAAAAAGTGCAGGCGCTGCTGCAGCACCCGTTGCTTTTGATTGGCCAGTAAAAGGAAAGATATTAACAAAATTTGGAAAAAAGATGCCAGATGGAACCCTTAGCGATAGCTTACAAATTGATGCACCTGTTGGCACAAAAGTAAAGGCAGCAGCGGCTGGTAAAGTTCAAAAGGCAGGTGAAACACTTCCTGGATTTGGAAAAATTGTTGTTGTTAAGCATGCCGATGGAAAATTATCGTTGTATGCACATTTAAAAGAAGTATCAGCAAAGACAGGCCAACAGATTGCGCAAGGGCAAGAGCTTGGGCGTGTAGGTAAAAATGGTGCGCAACCAATGCTATTATTCCAAGTTAGGAAAATGGTCGGAAAGAAATTTGTTCCAGTAGATCCAACACAATTCTTACCATAACTAGAATGAGCAAGAGCCCAGCGGACTCTTGCCACTCATTTACGGTAATAATTCTTGCTCTACTATTTATGGCTAACCATCAAGACAGCAATTTCAGAACTAGGAGTACTCAGTTTTTTACTGGAATAGTTACTAGCGTGCTTCTGCATGGTGTTCTTGGCTATCACGAGCAGCATTTTCCGGTTTTGGGTTAGCTTCCATTACACGTATTTGGCGTCCAGCAACGTCAATGCCATTGAGAGCAGCCATTGCTTTTTGGGCTTCTTCAGAGCTTAGCATTTCCACAAAACCAAAACCTTTGCTTCGTCCTGAAAAGCGATCCATCACAACTTTTGCTGATACAACTGAACCAAAACTAGCAAAAACTTCTTGCAACTCTGCATCGCGCATGGTAAATGATAAATTGCTGACATATAACTTGTTATTCATAACTGCTCCTTAAAAAATCAATGACTGTAGTGTTCAATGGCATAAATGCTCCTTGATCGACCGTCATGATTAGAATAAATCGACAATAGTTAAAATCGAGTAAAGGCAGAAAAAAATAATGTGAGAATGTGCATTTTTTTGTTGAATCAGATCCTTGTGTTCTACTAAATATATTTGAACCTATTCTTAATCCAGAAAAATCTTGATTTATCACTTAAGTTACCTTATGTTCAAAAGTGCAATGTCCCCTTCGTCTAGTGGCCTAGGATACCACCCTCTCACGGTGTAGACACGGGTTCGACTCCCGTAGGGGACGCCAAATTTCAGTCTTATGATGTCCAGTATTGTTTTAAAATTCCTATAAATACGATTACGAAAAACATATAACAATGCTCACAGACCCTCCCCGTCCCTTTTGGCAACATGTGGCAGAACTGCGCACTGCAGTTATTATTTCGCTGACATTCTTTCTGATTGGCACAGGCGTTGCTTATTTTTTATCTGAACCCATTTTTCATATTCTTGTGTCACCGCTGGAACAACTCTTCGCAATCAAAGGCGAGGCACGTCGATTCATATACACCAACCTTACCGAAGCATTTGTCACTTATCTTAAAGTTGCTCTCTTTGCTGGGCTATTTTTCACATTTCCTTTTATCGCACTACAAGCATGGTTATTCATTAGTCCAGGATTATTCAAACGCGAGCGAGGACTTTTTTTCGTTCTGTTATTTTCAATTCCATTCTTTTTCACTGTTGGCGCTCTTTTTGCCTACTATATTGTTTTACCTGCTGCATTTTCGTTCTTTTTAAGTTTTGAAACAATGATCGGCAGCATACCATTGCAGTTAGAAACCAGAATGAGCGAATATTTATCGCTCGTCATGCGAATGCTGTTGGCATTTGGGCTTAGTTTTGAGCTGCCTGTTATTTTAGGCGGTCTCGCTTGGCTCGGCATACTCTCGAAAGAGACATTAATCAAACCTTGGCGTTTAGCCGTTGTAGGTGTGACATTTCTTGCCGCCATTATTACGCCACCTGATGCGCTCAGCATGATTTTGCTCGCACTGCCGTTGCTATTTTTATATGCTTTATCTATTATTGTCGTTAGCTTTATAGAAAAACATAAAAACCATGCATGACATTAAATTTATTCGCAGCACCCCTGATCAATTCAACGCCGGCCTTGCGCGTCGCAAAAAGTTGAACATTACTTTGTCTTAAGGCCATCCTTTTATCACACAACATGGCCCTGTTGTAGGAGATGAAGTGGCGGTTGCCAATATTGATGAACGTGGTATTCTGCCAAAGATTCTTAGCAATCGAAGTGGCATGTTGCTTGGTGATAAAGGACTCATTCATCCTACATTGGAAGCAATGCTTGCACAGCAGAATTTAAATCTACAAACACCTTTGCGTCGGAACATGCCTGATTCGAGGCCTAAAAAACTCGTTTCTACAATGATGAATATGCGCCGCATTGTTGAGACAATGATTGGACAACTCGTCGATCTCTTTCATATACGGTCAATTAAAGCTAAAGATATATGACATTTATCCGCAAAAGTGGGACGAAAAATATTGGCTTACACTGTTTATTTTATGTTTAACTCAATCGTAAATCCTGAAACACCCCTGGCATTCAAGTTGCGACTTGATTAAAAAAAACTTGATTGCCGCGTTATATCTTACCACAATCCATTCAGTGCATCGATAAGTTCACAACAACCAAGCATCTAAAGCTTTATCTAAAAAGAAAATTCCGCTAGATTACTGTCTAAGAAGGAAAAAGTGAAATCTTTTTATTTTACTTTCTAGAATCTTCATCAATATTTTCAAAAGGCTTTCCCATGCGCTTAACCTCTATAAAAATTCTGCCGCTGCTATTTACAATTTTTTGTAATGACATTTGCAATGCATCAACACAAGAAATTTCAAAAGATCTTGCGGTTTTGGCAAAACAATTTACAGGACGTTTTTTAAAGAATGGTTATTCACAATCTGACATTTACGATGCATTGATTTACCTCAGGAAGCAAACTGAAATGAACATTTATGTTTACACATTTAAAAACAAAACATGGACAATGATTCCTTTTAGTCCTCAAAAAGACTGTTCAACAAACTATCCACAATCTCGATTATTACTTTCATGGCTGAATGAAAACGCAACAAAAAAGATAAAAGAAGGTTTTACCTTCTGTAGCGTCCCTCAAGAACCAATCCATGACAATAGTTGGCTGGGAGAAGAACGCCAAATAAAAATAAGGCATTTATTTGATACATGTCCAGTTTTAGCAACATGCACTCATCCTGAGATTTTATGGACAGAAAATGCCGTACTTATTCCAGATTATTTTATTTTAAATGAAAACTATTATTCAAATTGTAATGAAATAATAAAAGAAAACAATACTTCTTTTGTGAATAGAAAACCAGTCATTTTCTTTCGCGGAGCAATAACAGGTGCCTATTCTCAGATACAATATGACATGGAAAGTATAAAAAAAGATGATCGTTTAGTGTTATTTGGCATGTCAAAAGAAAAAGAATTTATTGATGCAAAAATAACTGCTGACTATTGGCTGGATAACGAAGGAAAGGCAACCGTAGATTTTCTAAACTGGTACAAACACAATTTAACCAGCAGAAAAAGTGCTCCCGTAGATTTTATAGCGCATGCCCAAAATAAGTATCTTATATCGATTGATGGATTCGGAGCAGCATGGTCACGTGTCCCCTATATTTTATTTACAGGATCTGTCTTATTATTACGCGCAGATTGCAAACAATATTTTTATAAATTACTCACGCCGAAGAAAACGCATGTTGAGATAAATCGCTATTTAACAAACATTGAAGAAGTTTACACATATCTTGAACAAAATCCTAAAGTTGCAGAATCTATTGCCAATAACGGCAAAGCTTTTGCTGAAAAATACTTGATAAAAGACGCGATTGATACATATCTAACACATGTTATTTATGATTTAAATGAGGCATACTATGAGCCCACGGGATGGATGAACAAAACTATTCTTGCATTCAAAAAAATAAGATTTCAAATCGCAGAAATCAAATATGCATCAAAAAGATATTTCAGAAAACATTTAAAACCGTATTTTATGAGATTAAAATCAATAACCCATAATATTTAAGCTTCGTTGAAAAAGCATGCACCACATATGAAGTCAGAAACTATAATTCTAATGAAACCAGATTAAATTGATGCTCCAATCAATATAAAAAGAGAAAAATTGCATATATTATCATGATCACAGACCCTCCCCGTCCGTTTTGGCAACATGTGGCAGAACTGCGCACTGCAGTTATTATTTCGCTGACATTCTTTCTGATTGGCACAGGCGTTGCTTATTTTTTATCTGAACCCATTTTTCATATTCTTGTGTCACCGCTGGAACAACTCTTCGCAATCAAAGGCGAGGCACGTCGATTCATATACACCAACCTTACCGAAGCATTTGTCACTTATCTTAAAGTTGCTCTCTTTGCTGGGCTATTTTTCACATTTCCTTTTATCGCACTACAAGCATGGTTATTCATTAGTCCAGGATTATTCAAACGCGAGCGAGGACTTTTTTTCGTTCTGTTATTTTCAATTCCATTCTTTTTCACTGTTGGCGCTCTTTTTGCCTACTATATTGTTTTACCTGCTGCATTTTCGTTCTTTTTAAGTTTTGAAACAATGATCGGCAGCATACCATTGCAGTTAGAAACCAGAATGAGCGAATATTTATCGCTCGTCATGCGAATGCTGTTGGCATTTGGGCTTAGTTTTGAGCTGCCTGTTATTTTAGGCGGTCTCGCTTGGCTCGGCATACTCTCGAAAGAGACATTAATCAAACCTTGGCGTTTAGCCGTTGTAGGTGTGACATTTCTTGCCGCCATTATTACGCCACCTGATGCGCTCAGCATGATTTTGCTCGCACTGCCGTTGCTATTTTTATATGCTTTATCTATTATTGTCGTTAGCTTTATAGAAAAACATAAAAACCATGCATGACATTAAATTTATTCGCAGCACCCCTGATCAATTCGACGCCGGCCTTGCGCGCCGTGGCCTCAATGCACAAGCGGAAGAAATTCTAGATCTTGATACAAAGCTTCGTCAGATTCAAACGGATTTACAAGATTTCCAAACACGTCGCAACGCAATTGCCAAAGAATTTGGTGCAATAAAAAAAACAGGCGGAGACACATCATTTCTTACTGCTGAAAATGATAAAATAAAAGAAAAGATGACCATCCTCGAAGTAGAAATGCTTGCATTTGAAAATGAATTGCACTCCGTTCTATCATATATCCCCAACTTACCTGCAGCGGATTGTCCTGATGGAAAAACCGAAGCAGAAAACGTAGAAATTCGCCGTCATGGCACCCCACGTGAATTTGATTTTACACCAAAGCAGCATTTTGAGATTGGTGAGAACCTAAAAATGATGGATTTTGAACGTGCCGCTAAAATGTCAGGTTCACGCTTTGTTGTGCTCACCGGGCAGCTTGCCCGATTAGAGCGTGCCATTGCTCAATTCATGCTTGATACGCACACAGGCACTTTTGGTTACACCGAGGCTTATGTACCATTACTTGTGCATGACGCAGCTCCTTATGGTGTTGCGCATTTGCCAAAATTTGCCGACGATATGTTTAAAACCACGACTGGGCACTGGTTAACATCAACATCTGAAGTAACACTAACTAACTTGGTAGCGGGTGATATTTTAACAGAAGCAGAGCTACCACTACGTTTTACAGCCTATAGCCAATGCTTTAGATCAGAAGCAGGATCGGCCGGCAAAGACACCCGTGGCATGATTCGTCAGCATCAGTTTTCAAAAGTTGAACTTGTTAGTATTACATTGCCTGAACAATCCCTTGCTGAACATGAACGCATGACAGAGGCCGCTGAAACAATTCTGAAAAAGCTTGAATTACCATTTAGAACACTAGTACTTTGTACTGGCGATATGGGCTTTGCGTCTGAAAAAACATACGATTTAGAAGTGTGGCTGCCAGGGCAAAACGCTTATCGTGAAATTTCAAGCTGCTCACGCTGCAATGACTTTCAAGCACGCCGTATGAATACACGATATAAATCTAAAGCAGACGGCAAAAATTACTTTGTGCATACCTTAAATGGTTCTGGGTTGGCTGTTGGCCGCACAATGGTTGCGATTTTAGAAAATTATCAGCAAGCTGATGGCTCAGTAATGATACCAGATGTGTTGCTACCTTATATGGGCGGCGTCACGATTATTAGGTGACTTAACATTTCTAAAAACATTTTCTTTGCTAATTTCCCTCGGGCGTGACCCGAGGGTCCATGAACCCAAGCAACTGGATCCTCTGGTCAAGCCAGAGGAAAACTGAAAAAAAAGGGTAAGCTCTAATAACACAGCCTGCTCAGTTATTAATCAAGGAATTTTCAGTGAATCAATATACAAATAAAATCCTCGCATTCTTTGCAAATAACCCACGCATGAGTGCAATAATCTTAGGCGCGCTATCCACGTTTTCTTTTGCCCCACTCTATTTCCTACCCGCGCTCTTTGTGTCTGTTTGGGGGCTGTTGCGCTTACTTGACAATTCACAAACATCGCGCCAACTATTTGAAAGAATTTATTCCTTTGGTTTTGGATTCTTTACAACCAATCTTTATTGGATTGGCTTTTCCTTTTGCGCAATCGATTTAGGCTGGGTTGGCATTCCTGCTGTTCTTACGTTATCGGCGTTTCTAGCACTTTTTTTCGTGATCAACGGATTCTTCATCCTCCCCTTTGCACCATTTACTATTGAACGACGCATTGCTTTTGCCGTGGGGTTTGCCATTTGTGAATGGCTTCGTGGACACATATTGACAGGTCTTCCTTGGAATTTAGTTGGTTCAATCTGGGGTGCATATACATGGCCTTACCTAAATGATATAGGGTTATCTATTTTACAAATCACTGCTTGGATTGGCATTTATGGATTATCCTTCCTGACAATGCTCGTTGTCGTACTCATCACTGGCACACATCGTTTATGCCGCATCATAGCGTTAGCAGGAATTATTGCATGTGCGCTGTTTGGTGGAATGCGCCTTATGCGCACACCAACTGAATTATTACCCATCAATCTACGCCTTATACAACCAAGTCTAGATCAACGTCTTAAATGGCTTTCCAGCAGCTTTGAACGGAATCTAGAGCTTCAACTGGGGCTTTCAAGCCTAGAAGCTGAGCGTCCACTAGCCGCCATTATTTGGCCAGAAGCGGCGATTACAACATTCCTAAATGAATCACTGGAACTTCGAGAAATCTTAAGTAGCGTTGCGCCAAAGAATGGTTACATCATAACGGGTACTCCGCGCCGGGAAGATGGCAAAGTGTTCACGACTCTTTCTGTAATCAATGAAAATGGTGATATCCCATATCATTACAAAAAATCACATCTTGTGCCTTTTGGTGAATATGTGCCTTTTAAACAATATTTACCCGTCGAAAAACTTACGTCAGGCACACTCGATTATTCAGAAAGTGACGGCTTAAGAACGCTTGACGTTCCAGGCCTGCCACCATTCTCTCCACTCATTTGTTTCGAGGCACTATTTCCTGGTGAAGTCATAAGCAAGGCAGTTAACACTAAGCGTCCCCTATGGCTTTTAAATATTACAAACGATGCATGGTATGGTGTGTCTGCCGGCCCTTATCAACATTTAGCATTGGTACGAATTCGTGCCATCGAAGAAGGCATGCCACTAGTGCGGGTTGCCAATAATGGTCTATCCGCAGTGATTGATCCATGCGGCCGGGTTGCACATAAATTGGGGCTCTATGATATAGGATTTATTGATTTTGAATTGCCAAAAGCATTACCAACTACACTGTATAACCGCATAAAAGAAGGTGCTTTTTGGGCATTGTTAATGGTGGCGTTTGTGGGTGCGATACTTATGCGGCGCCGGCGATAGCCATATCTATCCACATTTAATTGGACTTCCTCCTCTAATCTCATTAAAATCAATCTTATTTGCTTGCTCTGAAAGGCACATCTTTAATGACAATCAGTTTTGTAAAATTTTTCTCTGCACTCGCACTAGTATCATTTCTCGTTGGCTGTAAAGATGATAAAAAGCCAGAGACAGGTAAAAACGGCCCTCTAACAGTTGCTGTATCAGCAGATTACCCGCCATTTGAATTCCATAAAGATGGTAAAATAGTTGGTTTTGAAATTGATCTTATGAATGCTATTGCAAAAGAATTAAAACGCGAAGTTACATTCCAAGACTTACCGTTTGAAAGCATTCTTGGCGCCCTTCAATCAAAACGTGTTGATCTGTCAATCTCATGCTTAAGCGCAACAGTCGAGCGTGCGAAAGTTGTTGATTTTTCTGTGCACTACAACACATCAAAAACGGTTCTTATAACTGATGATACAACTATTAAAAGCATGGATGATCTAAAAGACAAAACTGTTGGCGTACAGCTTGGCTCAACAAATGAAATCTGTCTTAAAGAATGGTTACCAAAAGTTTCGGGGATGCAAATACAGTCCCTTAGTAAAGTGCCTGACCTGATTCAGAACCTAAAAGTAAAGCGTATTGTGGGAATTGTACTGGGTGAAACCGAAGCCCACGCCGTTATGAATGAAGTCAAAGGCCTTAATATGATTGAGATACCAGACACTGAGTTTTCCTCAGCCATTGCCTTTCCAAAGGGGTCAACACTTGTTACATCAGTAAACGAAGCTATTCAAAAAATGCAAAAGGATGGATCGCTAAAGGCACTACAGGATAAATGGCTTAAAGGGAAAATCAATGCTTAACGCTGAACTTAATTTTAGCGCTATACTTCCCTCATTTCCTTATATTCTGACGGGAGTCATAATTACCTTAAAATTCACTGTTATATCAGCATTATGTGGACTACCGTTGGGTGTTGCTCTGGCTCTTATGAAAATAGGCGCAATTCGTCCACTGCGTGCTTTTTCAAATGCATACACATCTATTTTTCGTGGCACACCATTGCTTGTTCAGCTAATGTTGATTTTCAATGCGGTTCCGCACTTTACAGGCTATAATATTACAGCATTCGAGGCTGGTGTGATAACGTTTTCGCTAAACTCCGCAGCTTATGCCTCTGAAGTTATACGCGGAGGTATTCAATCGATTGACATTGGTCAATGGGAGGCAGGGCACGCTCTTGGACTATCCCGTTTTCAAACGTTCTATCATGTGATCATGCCACTTGCAGTTCGAAGTATTTTTCCAAATCTTGTAAATGAATTCACCACTTTACTTAAAGAGTCAGCACTTGTTGGCATTATTGGTGAAGCAGATTTACTCTATCGTGCAAAAGTTGTCGCTGCTGAAAAATTCATGTATTTTGAACCGTTTATTTTAGCTGCCGCCATTTACTATGCAATGGTAATGATTATTTCTTTCTTTGCAAAACGCCTTGAAAAGAGCCTTTCTTATGCTTAATGTCAATGCACTTACCGTCACTATGCAACGTGACCCATCTAAGCGTATTTTGGACGAGATTACCTTTGATGTTAAAGATGGCCAGATTCTTGCCATACTTGGGCCATCTGGCGCAGGAAAAACAACGTTGCTTCGCTGTTTAGCGCTATTACATGAACAAACAAGCGGCACAATTACTGTTAATGGCGCCCCCATTAACACCCTTGCTGCTGGAAAAATCGGCATTGTCTTTCAGGGGTTCAATTTATTTCCGCACCTAACTGTGTTTGATAATATGCTATTAGCACCTACATGTCATAAAAAAGATACTGCAGAGGCTTTGAATAAGAAAGCACATGAGTTGCTTACGCAATTTGGCCTTGCTGCACATTCAGGCGCCCATCCACACAATCTTTCTGGTGGACAGAAGCAACGTGTTGCGATCGCACGTGCATTAATGATGGATCCGCCGGTATTACTGTTTGATGAGCCAACATCAGCGCTTGACCCTGAACTGATCAATGAAGTGTCCGAGATCATTAAAGCGCTTCGTCAACCCAATCGTGTGATTTTGGTTGTAACACATGAAGTACGCTTGGCGCGTCATGTAGCGGATCATATTTTGTTTCTAGATAATGGGGTGTTGCTGGACAATGTTTCACGAGATGTATTTTTTAATGAGTCTGGCGAGGGATTATCACCTCGTGCACGTACATTTTTGAGCAATTTGAGTTAAATGCTCTCTGCCCGCCTACGAAATCATATCAACACCTACGGTCCACTTACTGTACGTGAATTCCAAGACCTTGTTCTTTTTGATGCAACAGATGGTTATTATGCCAACTCAGATGTCATTGGTCGACAAGGTGATTTCATCACAAGCCCCGAAATCTCACAAGTTTTTGGCGAGATCATTGCACTTACTTTTGTTAATCAATGGCATCATATGGGCTGCCCTGATCAGGTCCTACTAACAGAACTTGGGCCTGGGCGCGGCACACTAATGGCAGACATGGTTCGCACGTTTAAGCAGTTTCCTGACTTTTGGAGTACACTCAGCATTTATCTGGTTGAGGTCTGCCCCGCACTGATGCAACAACAAAAAGCTTTGCTTGGTGATGCAATTACACATGTACCGACGCTAGCAACTGTACCCGAGTCAGACGTTACGTTTGTTATTGCGAACGAATTTTTTGACGCACTACCCGTTGAACAATTTATTTTTGATCCAATTACAAACACGAAAGAGTTGCGCTTAATTAACTATACTTCAGCGGATAGCTGGCATTTCTCACCCCATGCCGCACATAAACACATTATTGAAACCTCAGATGCATCACTAAGCATCATTACCGAGATTAAGCGGCGCCTTACGCATGGCGAGGGCATGGCAATAATAATTGATTATGGAGATGACTGCACACAACGAACTGGCGATACACTCCAAGCGGTATATAAGCATCAACGTGTGTCTGTCTTTGATCACATGGGACAAGTTGACTTATCGCACCAAGTTGATTTTGGTGAACTTCAGCAACTTATGGCGCCATTATCGACAACGTTCACTACACAGAGTGAGTTTCTTATTCAAAGTGGCATTAATGAACGCACTGAATATCTTGCACAAAAAAACCCTGAATTGGCTAGCAATTTGCGGACAGGAACGATGAGACTGACAGCACCATCAGCCATGGGGTCGTTATTTAAGGTACTTATTATTACGCATTAATCACCAATCCTAATTTTCCCCATGGTGAAAACATCAAAACCAAGGTATCCTAATAAAATCCCTTAATAATAGAAACATTGCTTACATGACGCGTATAATTTTTTATATTTTCATCTCGACTTTTTTTATACGTATTGCACCTTGCGTCTCTCGTGCCGATGACACCACAGAACCCTTAAAGCAACTCACCCATCAGATTGAGCACCTCATTAAAACAAAAAAGATCCCTGGCTGTGCTATTGCTATTGTTGATCACGATAAAATTATTTATATGAATGCCTTTGGTGTACGAAAAATGGTCAAAGGGAACAGAGGAATTCCTATTAACATAGATACGGTATTTCAACTTGGATCAATCTCAAAACCCATCACAGCAACACTTGTTGCCATTTTACAAAAACACGGCGTACTTAACATTGACCAGCCTGCACAGGCACATTTACCCTGGATAAGTGCAAACACAACAACGCGCCACTTACTCAGCCATACCAGCGGATTTATACGCACAGGTTGGAACAATAAAATTGAAGCAAATATCCCACGCATTACACTGGTACGCGATTTATCAGCGCATCCTCAAAGTATACCCGGTGAAACGTTTGACTATCACAACTTGGCTTTCAGTTTGCTCGAAGACATCCTGATGCACGCCACAAAATCACCTTTCGAAAATCTTTTGCAACGCTACCTCTTTAAGCCCGTTGGTATGACCAATGCAAGTTGCGGATATCCTCTGTTTGATCTTAATGAAAACAAAGCATGGCCGCACCAAATTACAAAAAGGGGAGTCCTCGTGCCAAGCTCTTCCTTATCTCGATTTTATCATGCACACGTTCCATCCGCTGGCGGTTTGAATGCTAATATTCGGGATATGGCTAATTTTTTACTATTGCAGTTAAATGGACAAACAAATTTGATTCATACAGATGACCTAGCGGCTTTCCACACTCCTATCACACCAACAAAAGATGCACCTAATTGGTTGAAAAAAGCACTGCCAGAAACAAATGTACAAACTTGGTATGGGCTTGGGTGGCGTATTTTAGATATTGGAAAACAGCGCATTGTTTACCATGGTGGATGGCTCAAAGGATTTAAGAACTTCTTAGCCTTCCTTCCTGATAGAAAAGTAGGGATTGTTATTCTACATAATAGTGAAGCTGACTTTTCGAAAAAGGCAGTCGTTAAATTTTTACAGCAAATTGGGTAGGCTGAATTGTTATACCTATGGGCTTCATATCGTCATTTCGCCATGGCCAGACTGAAACCTCTAGCAGCCTCAATGAGAGCGCCTAAAGGATAGGGCCTTGCAAATGGCACGGCAATTTAGAATAAACCAGATCACCACATCGATGCTGCCTGCTCGCAAAGACGTAAGGTTAATTGATGCCCAGCGTTTCTGAGAATTAGGCAAACAAGTTAAACATAAAAACTCTAATTGATAGCAATACTTACGTCGGCTTTAATTCATTTTCTTTACGGCGGGCTTCTATCTTTTTTCCAAGTGCTTCTTGCTTTTGGAAAAAGACACTACGCATACCCACATAAAAATCACTCGACATACGTTCAAGATCGCGAAGTGGAATAAGTACTTGGCGACGACGCTCAAGCGCATCAAGACCATAGATTGCCTCTAGAATAAGCCATTGCTGTCTGTGGCGGTTGTGTGCACGGTGTTTATTACGTGCAATGTAATAAAGTGGATTACTAAAGTAGTCTCCCACTTTTCCAGCTGTATCACGGAAGGAGGATGGTCCAAGTATTGGCAATACAAGATAAGGACCTGTGCCGACACCCCATGTAGCAAATGTCTCATTCATAGTTGTTGTTTCTTTTGGCAATCCCATACCGTCAGCTGCGTCCATCAAGCCAAAGAAGCCAATTGTTGTATTAATAACAAAACGACCTATCGTACGGGTCGCACGTTCTCCTTCACCTTGCAATGTATGATTAATGGCTCCTACTGGTTCAAACGCATTACTCACAACATTACGTACTGCTTCTTTAGCTGTTTCGTGTACCGTGTCTTCATAAAGCGCCGCTATAGGTTTTAAAATCAAGCCATCGATAATACGGTTAAACCCAAATGTAATGCGATTGAGCGGTTCAAGCGGATCTGGTTCATCTAAAACAGAATCATCTTCGTCATCAATGAATTCTTCATCAACGCCATCTGATTTTTTTATTAATTCTTTTTTTTGTGCATGTGCATCATTTTTTTGCGCATACACTGCACCAATAAGACAATTGTACGCCCAAAATAGTGCGCATATAATTCTTGTGATTCGGGTTAACAGCGGAAAGTCAGCCATATGTTTTAATAAAACCTTTTGTAATTTCTTTAAAAGATTACAAGAATGCTCCATAAAATAAAAGCAAGAATTAGCAAAAAGCTATCTTTTTCTAATGCTACGATTTAATTGTGTGTTTTTTAGCCTACACCCCAATATTTGCCATTATCGATGCTAAGGCGATAAACAAACGATTACGTCTTCCTGGAAGACAACCACCTCCTGTTGTTTTATTATCTTCAAGTGTTGCAAACCAAGCTATGCCATCATCTATTTCCCATTTCTCTTCAAGATCTTTAGCAAGGGTAACTAATCTCGAAAAAAGTAATTTATCTTGTTCATTAAAATCATTGCATAGACCATTTAAATACTCTGATGATGCAAATTGAGGCTGATATATATCATGTGCAACACAAAATGCGTGACCTAAAGAAAGAGATCGGCCTAAATCCAGTGATTGAGCAATAGCTAATAGATGGGCAAGTTCTCGGTCAACGAATGCATCCAATGCATGCACACTCGCATCAAATGGAACAGCAGAAATACCCTCTAAAATCCGTGTAAGATTCGCATGGCAATTAGGTAAAATATCTACATAGTTACTAAGATATACTGTACGAAATTCCATTACTCTTTGCTCAGGAAGAGGAAGATCATCATTTGCATACACAAACAATACATTTACACCAAGAAGAACAAGCACAGAAGCCGCAAACTCTTTAGCATTCAATATGAACATAATAATACCAGATATAATATTTCTGGTTTATATTAGTCATAATAATGTTAATATATTGATAATATGTATGAGTAATTATAAAAATAAACAAATACAATTATAGAAAGAAAATACTTCTTAACGAACAATCGTTTTTCGCGGATCAAAGGCGTCCCGCACAGCCTCGCCAATAAAAATCAACAGGCTGAGCAACACCGCTGTCGAGAAAAACGCCGTAATACCAAGCCAAGGCGTGTGAATATTATTTTTGCCTTGTGTTATAAGTTCACCAAGAGAGGCCGACCCAGGAGGCAATCCAAATCCAAGAAAATCCAATGCTGTTAACGTACTAATTGACGTATTTAGCATAAATGGCAAATAAGTAATTGTTGCTACCATGGCATTTGGCAGAATGTGGCGCATAATAATACGAAAACTCGGCACGCCTAACGCCTCTGCAGCGCGCACATAATCAAGGGACCTGGTTCTAAAAAACTCAGCACGTACAACGCTGGACAGCACCATCCAATTAAACAATAACATAATCCCTAAAAGCCAGCCAAAGCCGGGCTCGATCATGCTGGATAGAATCATCAGCAGGTACAAAACAGGTAACCCAGACCAAACCTCGGTCACGCGCTGAGTAATCATATCAAAGCGTCCCCCAAAATACCCTTGAAGGGCCCCCATAAAAATACCAATAATGCCTGAAAAAAATGTCAAACACAGGCCAAATAAAATGGAAACACGATATCCATAAATAAGCCGCGCAAGCACATCACGTCCTTGGTCATCCGTGCCAAACCAATTATCGCGTGATGGCGGCGCTGGTGCTGGTACTGATAAGTTATAATTTACTGTTGATGGACTATACGGCACAGGCGGAAAAAGCATCCAACCATCTTTTTCAACAAGTTCTTGTACAAATGCATCACGATAATTCGTGTTGGTTTCAAATGTACCACCAAAGGTCGTTTCAGGATAATTCTTAAAGATAGGGCAATATAATTTACTTTTGTAACACACAACTAGCGGACGTTCGTTCGCGATGAATTCAGCACCCAGTGTGACAAAACACAAAGCAAGAAAGAACCAAAATGACCAAAATCCGCGTTTGTTTGCACGAAATTGAGCCAAGCGACGCTGTGTAAGTGGTGAAAGTTTCATAAAGGTAATATGTACCGGTGAACGTATTTGGAATGTTACTAGTTAATAGGTAGCACGAATGGAAGCCCGTTGGAATAACTTCTATTGTTTTGGTATGCTTGCACCTGCATCTTTGTTCTACAACTATGCAATTATCATGTAAAAAACCAACCGCTTAACATTAGCTATGGCGCATCTTTTAGCCATTGATCTTTAAAAACTCAAGAGTGACTAACTTTCTCTTTCGAGAAAATACCTACATTATCTCTTTTGCTTAAAAAAATCACTCAGCAATCGCCCGCAAATAATTTCATTAATACCACCAATAACCTCAGGTTTATGCAACGTATGCTCAAAAACACGCGCACCATGATCTACACCGCCGCCCTTCTCATCGTATGCTCCAAAAAAGACACGGCGAACACGCGCACTGGCAATCGCCCCCGCACACATGGGGCAAGGTTCAAGCGTAACGTATAAATCACAATCGGTTAGCTGCTGCGTTTTAAGCAATTGGCATGCTTCACGAAGACATAGCATTTCAGCGTGTGCTGTAGCATCTGAATTTTGACGCATTCGGTTGGATGCAACTGCAATCACAACGCCATCTTTTATTAAAGCCGCTCCAACGGGAACTTCATCATGCAAAAACGCATATTGAGCTTGTTCAAAAGCAACATTAAAAAAAGAAGAAGGATTCTGAGACAACATCATTATTTTTATGTAATTTTTTTTATGGGATAAACAATTGATTCATGTGGGAGAAAGAATGGCGGGAGTGACGGGACTCGAACCCGCGACCTCCGGCGTGACAGGCCGGCGCTCTAACCAACTGAGCTACACCCCCACATGGGAATCAATGTAGTTTTTTTATAAAGTGATTTAGGTGTGGAGTCAATAGTTTTTTTGATAAATTATCAGTTCTTTTCTCACTATCGTCGTTACGAGCCTCGTAAGAGACGCGATAATCCAGGAAAACCTGGATCATCGCGTCAACATAAGCTTCCTTGAAGATAACAAAGAAAATAAGCGAGATAACAAGCACTAAAAGCAGAAAAGGGCTACTTACGCAAGTTTTCGACTTGGATCAATCCAACCCACATGACCATCAGTGCGTCTAAAGACCACATTCATCTCGCCATTTGCTGCATTTCTAAAAATAACAACAGGCATAGATGACAAATCCATCCGCATAACTGCATCACCAACACTTAGTGTGTGAATTTCACTCGTTGTTTCAGCAATAATCAATGGATTATCGTCATGAGTATCTTCTTCTTGTGGTTTTATTACAAATTTTTGAACTATCTCAGCACGATGTTCGTGGTTAGCAGCATGACGCTTTTTATCACGTAGACGTGTTTTATACCGACGAATTTGTGATTCTAACTTTGTAAGCGCTGATGAAACGCTCTTATAAGGCTCAGAATCACTACCAGTACAATGCACCAGAAAACTCTTACCCACATGAAGTGTGATTTCTGTCTTAAATTGATGGTGTGCATCTTTCACCATGGTAATCGTTACTTCATGCGCATCTTCCATATAACGCATAATAACAGTTTCAATTTCTTTGTTGATAAACTCTTTCAAGCTATCGCCAATTTCCATTTGTTTTCCTGTAATTGTGATTATCATAATATGATGTCCCTTTCTACGGTTCTCAGTTAATAAGAATAGTTTTCGCACACTCCTTCGTCAAGGCCTAGAGACGCGAATTCCGAGTGAAAATTCATTTTTTATGCATAATATAAAAAATAATCTTTCATCCTTCCTCTAAGATGCTTATAAATAAGTGTATAGCTTAGATTTGAAACGACTTAAAAATTGATGAAAAAACATATCCACCTAATACTTGCAACATTCATGATTTCGGCGTGCAGCCCTTTTATTGACAACCGTGGCTTCAACCATGAAACTCTTGATATTTCAAAAATAACCATTGGTACCGATACAAAAGAAACTGTTATGGAAAAATTCGGCTCTCCTTCAACGACAGCATTATATCCCTCACAGCCAGGCAGCAAAGAAACAAAATGGTACTATATTACGAAACGTACATCGACTAAGGCGTTTTTCAAACCAGAAACATTAAACCAACAAACGGTTGCAATCTGTTTTAACGAAAAAGGTATCGTAGACGATATTCTAAAAATTGAAGGCGAGACTATTATTTCGATGAACCCTGACAAAACAATAAGCACAGGATATGAATCAAATGTGATGCGTGATATTTTTGGGAACTTTGGTCGCTACAGTGCGAAAAGCCCGGTTCCTCAAAACAATCATTAAATCATGACGTTGCAGGTTTCATTTTATCAATTAATGCTCACACCGATGGAAAAAGTCGTGCCGCGCATTGTTGATAAAATTTACGCCTCAAAATTACGTGCCATGATTTGGATTGAAAATGATGAAAAGTTGGCCTTATTAAACACATCGCTTTGGACCTACTCAACCCTTGCATTTATACCTCACGGTTGCCGCCTTGATTCGGAAGAAACAAAAGATCAACAACCCATTTGGCTGTCGACCGCCCTTGAGAATCCCAATCAATCGAGTGTTTGTATGGTCACCAATGGGTGCATAGTGTTAAATCCAGGATCACTTGGGTTTGATCGCATAGTTGATATCTTTGATGCAACAATCGCCGAAACACGAGATGGTGCAGCTTCGTATGCAGAACGATTAAACTTTTATAACGCGAAGAATGCCGCAATCACACAGTGGCAACAAACTAAAGAAGGCTGGCAGAAGCTGACATGACAGTGCTTATCACACGTCCACTAGCGGCAGCGAAACGTACAGAGCAAACCTTTCAATCAGCCGGCATTACAACATGGCTCGCCCCTGTTTTGGCCATCATCCCTATTCCCGCAACCATTAATCCCATTGCATACGATGCAATCATTACCACATCTGGCAATGGCGTAGAATCCTTCGCAATTCATACACAAAATAGAGATCTCTCCATCTTTTGCGCAGGCGCGGTCTCTGCTGCCATCGCGCGCGAGCTTGGCTTTCAGTCTATTTCTTACCCAGACATACCAGGTGCAAAAGATCTAATTACTCTTGTCAAACATTCTTCCTTCAAACGTCTTGGCTACATACGTGGTGAAGTCGTTAAAATCGATATCGCAGAAGAGCTGGCAAACATCCCAGGCATGCACATCGATACACACATTACGTATAAAACTGTTCCAACAACTGACTGGTCACATGAAACAGTAGGTTTATTTCATGCAAAGAAAGTAACTGCTATCACGTTTTATTCGGAACATAGTGCGCGCATAATACTTGATTTACTGAAATCACATAGCCTTTTATACTATACATCATCGATCACAGCGCTTTGCCTAAGCGATGCTATATCTGATATAATTCAAATGAATATATGGAAAAATATTGTGATAGGATCGACATCAGAGGAATTAGCAGCTAACTTACTAGAAACAAGTGTAAAAGTGGGGTAATACCAATGACCATAGATAACGACGAAACACAACTACCACAAGAAAAACCTTGGTTTCTTTCTCAGCTTTTCAAAACTTTGTTAATCACAGGCTCTATAAACTTGATACTCTGGGGCGGAGTTATTACAGCGTTACCTTTTTTTGGTCCAGAAATTGAAAATCTTCTTTTTCCATCGATTAAGAAGTTTCAAAATTTACGCAATGAACTCGATCGTGTTCACGTGATTCAAGATGAAAAGAGTAAGGCATTGACAGCACTAACAGAACAAACACAAAAGGAACTTGCTGCGCTTAAGGAATCTCTCAATAAGCTTTCCGACCAAGTAAAAGTGCTGCACGATCGTGTATCAACATCTGCCAATCTGCCTGCTTCTGGATTAAGCGAGAGTGCTAAGCACTGGCATGCCTTACTACAACAATTTGATAAAGGAGAACCTTTTGAAGAACAACTGCATGCTCTCAGCCCATTTATTGCTGGGAATAAAGATATTTTAATGGCGGTGCATGAATTGGTTAATGTAGCTTCTAAAAAAACAAAACCTTTCCATAAGCTGACCGAGGAATTACTCACCCTAAAAAAAGACTTACTCAGTGCTCAGCATAGAAATGATAGCAATCCATCCGCAGGTACGAAAAGCAATTCATGGCTCAGCAGTCTTTGTGAAAAGGCAAAAAGCCAAATATTATCTGAGCGTACAGATCAAGCTGCTATTAAGGCCGCCAGTCCATCCACAAAGGAAATATTAATAAAAACAATTGAAACGGCTATTTCCTTGATTGAAAAACATCAATTTGAAGAGGCTATCAAAACAATAAAAGAACAACAAGTACTCGCAAAGCCCATCTTTGAACAATGGATTGCTGATGCTGACATGCGAGTTTCTGTAGGACAAAAAATCGAAACCCTGAGGCAACGAATTGCCCCACTTCTTAACAAAAAGGTGAGTTAATGCGCATTTTTCATGGATCACGATTTTTCTTTAAACTCTCGCTTATTTGCGTTATTGCTACATTATTCACGCTTTACCCAGGTCAATTTAGCATTGAATGGTTCGGGCATAAAAAGACAATGCCCATTACTTACTTGTTGGCATCATTGTTTACCCTAGTGTCTGCACTTATATTAATTCATCATTGCTGGCGCTGGTTTCAAGATATTCCAAATCGCACCAAAGGATTTTTTCAAAAAAGACGCATCAAGAAATTCGAAGATGTTGTCATCGAGGGCTTAACAGCCATTGCTGCCCAACAACCAGAGGAAGCACAAAGTTACGCAGATCTTGCGCGCGGTTTAGCGCCGAACCATCCATTGGCGCTTTTCCTAACTGGGCAAACGTCTTATTTAACGCAAGATTATGCCTTGGCACAGAGCACGTTTGCACTCATGACTGAACAGGCTCCTCTCAAGTTTCTTGGTCTTCGTGGCTCAACATTGCTTGCCGTAGAACGCCAAGACTGGGCGCGCGCGCAATCCTATCTTGAACAACTGTATGAAATTCGTCCTGATTCACCATGGGTACTTAAGCAACTAGAGCTTAATTCGCTCAAACTCGCCTTGGTTGATTCAACAAACAAAGCAATCGACATGCTGCCGTTTTATCGTCACTTGCCAAAGGCAGATGCACTTATGCATCAAGGTTTATTGCTCTGGATAAAGCTTAAACATAACACGTGTGTAAAGCTTACCGAGGCTCAGCAACTTGATTTGCTCAAGAACACCTATGAAATGATTCCATCAAACCCTGTTGTGGCATCTGAGTTTGCCTATGCTCTGCAGAACCATCAGCAAAAACAAAAAGCGCTACGTATTTTACAGCGTAGTTATAAACTATCGCCCCATCGATTGCTTGCTGAAACATGGAAACATATCCATAACGTTTCAGAACCCATCGATACCTATCGGAAAATTGAAAAACTGACAGCGCAATATCCACACCACGAGGAAAGCTATTGGTTGCTTGCCAAAGCGGCACTTGATGCTGATTTGTGGGGGCAAGCGCGTCATCATATTCAGCCACTTCTGCATGATCTGCCTACGAAAAGCACGTACCAACTAATGGTCGAAATCGAACATCGCGAGCATCCTGATCAAGGATTCAAAGCTGATTTCTGGCGCACAAAGCTGGTCGAAATTCATCACGAATGGGAATGGACATGCCATAATTGCAATCATGCAGCACCAACATGGGATGCATTTTGTTCGGCGTGCGGTCAATTTGGCAGTATTGATTGGAAAAAGACGTCGCTTATTGCACCAGCACCGCTGAGCAATATGACCGCAATTGCACATTCTCGGATTATTTAAATATTCATGCAATTAACCCTTCCAGAACCAACAGGACAGTATAGAATAGGCCTCACGAAATTTGAACTTTATGATGAGGACCGCCCCGAAATTGAGCACCCTAAAGGACGTTTAATCCCATTTCAAATTTATTTTCCGACTATCATTGGTACAAATTCTCCTCAACCAAAAATATTCGAACCCCGTGCGCCAAGAACATTCTCGCCACTCGATGTAATGGGATACAGTTCCCCTGCCCACCTTTCAAAACTAGCCCCAGGGCAACACCCAATTATTTTTTTAAATCATGGGCATGATGTTGCGATGACAGATTATGCATGCATTGCTGAGGATCTTGCATCGCATGGATATATAGTTTTTTCAATTCAACATCAGCTTGATACGGACAAAGATCCTCCGGAGTTTTGGAAAGAGCGCAGTATTTCAAAATATGCGAACGTTATTGACAACATATTATATGTATTTGAATGGCTAAAACAAAAGCAGGCGGATCTTTTCAACAGTAAACTTTATCTTTCAAAAATAGGACTAATTGGCCACTCACTAGGTGGAAATGCTTTACAACTTTTTGCAAATCGAGCTGCTTCTTCCTTTAAAAAGAAAGAAAGGCTGACATTGCTGCCACACGATACTACTAATGCGGAGATAAAAGAATGCATTATTGTTTTGGATGCAGGCGGGGTTTCATACCCAAGCAGCAATCAATTTCCATTTCTTTTTCTATTATCAGGTGAGCGCGAATCTTATCAAAAAGAATCTGCCATGTATGATGATATGATCAAAATTGGTCACAAAGTGAAATATTACCCGGGATCTAAACATATTAGTTTCATGGATCACGGCTATGTCGATCCGCCTAATCCCGTTAATGCATGCGAACATTATTTTAATGGGACGCGTGCTGAAATTGATGTCTTCTGGCAAACATTACCTCAGGATATTCGTGATTTTTTAAAACAAAACGGGGTGACTTAAAATGATATCATCGTCATTTCTTAGGATTAGGTGTATAAATATACTCAGATTAAATTAATAGGAATGCTCCATGCAACTAACTCTCATGACCAGCATTGTTGTCTATTTTATCACGTGGTGGGTAGTGCTGTTTATGGTGCTGCCAATTGGCATTAGGCAAAACAGATCCCCTGCCAAAGGCTGGGATGCCGGTGCGCCGCGCAATCCAAACATCAAACACAAATTGCTTATGGTAACGATTATCACCACTGTTTTGTTTGCTGTATATATTGCCGTAATGCTGTGGGTTTAAGGCTAATCCACTAGGCCTCAACTATGTTATTCTTCAATTTCACCGACACATGTTTTCAAGTAATATCCCAGACTTTTGTTTTTCAAAATAGCTTCAGCTTCTTCCCAAGATATGCCACGTTTATATTTTAAACTTTCCAAAACACGTACAATTGACAAGGAAACCACGGATGCATCGTTATGTTCTTGCTTGTAATTCATGACATCAAACAAAACGGCATTGGCTGCTGCATAGCTAATGAGAGGACAATTCCCATAGTATTTAATCCATGCTGGATGTGCTAACTGTTCATTGACATGATTCTCTATCAAAAACGTTGCCCGATCGATTAATTTTAAATTAGATGGTTTTACATAAGTCATTGTGTTGCCAACAATTCGCCCAAGTTTTGCCATTACTGCCGTTGAATGTGCATTCATTAACATTTTAAGGCTAATTTGTTGATTGAGGCCAAGGGGATCTCCTTGTTGAAAAACTGGTGTCGCCAAAACAGTGGCATTTGGATACATATTTCTTATTTTTTCCAAATTTTGTTTTGTTAACGTGTTTGGTGCAATGGCAACAATGACTAATTTAGTATTAACTGATGAGAACAAAACGAGCCACTTTGCAAAAAGCACCTCAATTGGCTGTTCATCTGAGAACAATACGATAACACCCAAATTATTTTCAACAGGCTTTCGATTAGCAATATTAGCCGATGAAAAAGAAAAATCATAAATATATTGCTGGTCATTGCCAGCTTTGTTCAAACTTTTTAATGCTGTTTCTCGTGAATGTGGATCATCTATTTCATTCTCAAAATAAGGCTTATAAAATGATGAATCTAAGCCTCTAAAAGGTCGCTGCAAGAGTGCAAACCAAGCCTCTTGACGATTATCAGCTGGCGAACAAATTTGAATCCACGACTTTCTCTCTTGTCTATTAACTGGATCCAATGGATAAAGACTAAATGTTGGTGCTCGCTCTGTTGAATCAGTAAAAACGGTTAACAATGCTTGCTGAGCTACATATGTTGTGCGGTTATGCGAAGCGTATGTTTCTGATTCTAGGTCTGTCCATTTACTAAGCGAACTAGCCATATTAAAAATATTTTGTTGAAGATCAACAAAGCTTAACAGACGTTTTTTTATAGTCATGCCAGGGGGAAAACCAAGCTTTTCCAATTCCTGGTCAGATAAATACTGTTTCAACAGAGTACGAATGGCATCTTCTAGTATGATCCCCATTACAAAGAGCGCGCTCGTGGTTGCTTGCATGCGTGTTGAGCCAGCCAATGCTTGAGGTCCAGTCGTTAAATTTATTTTTATAATAGAAGAATCATCAAGAACTGAACGACTTCTATGAAATGGATATAGCAAATTATCAGGATTATTATACAGAAAAAATAATTTTCCTGGTTTCTGGTCCCTGCTTTGTTGGGCGGCATCTAAAATAGTGCCAATGACGGCGGAAGTCTCTCCGCCTTCACTAATAGCAAACACGACATCCTCTTTGGTAATTTGGTAATTTTGTTTTTGCAACTTACCAATTAGCTGTAAATCCTCAAACCCCTCCAGCGAACTAATCAGCGCGCGATCTCCCCCTGTCATTTCCCCTATAAGTTGTTCTTCAATATCAGAAAAATGCGGGCCTATTTTTTTCCATTCAGGTTTTGTTTGTACATTCATCCAAAAAGAACGCCACAATGAACTTTCAATTTGTTTTGCTAAACGACCGGGGGAGCCAGTGCCATATATATAAATTTTTCGTCGTTGCTTAATCGCTTTTTGAATAGCTTCTGAAGCTTTTTTTAATTTTTCCATATATGCTGGATTTCCTGCCATCTCCGTGAATTTTTGAGAAATATCAGCATCGACAGACAGCAAGGCCTGCAATCCAGCCGTTGTGTTATCAATACATACGTCACTTAAGTTTATTGTTTTTGGATGGCGTTGTTCGGTTAAAAGACTATGAACCTGAAATTGCTTTTTATTTTTTACATAATCAATAGATTGAGCAGATGGGGAGATATTTAATATTTTTAAAACAGTGGATGACACCTGTGCTCTTGACGAGAAAATTATATATATCAATATAATTGCAATAAAAAAACTTACTATAAATTTAAATGTGTTTTCGATTAACATACTCGACACCTCTTTTCTTGACTTGATAACTATGAACAACAATTGAACAAGGGATGCGCCTAGAATAAACCTCTAACATACAGATTCCAATCACAGCAGGACACATCTCACTCAATTTCATAAAGTGAGATTACACACAATTCATGTATTACTGAGCAATTCATAAAAAACGATAGATCATAAATAATAAATAATAAAGGGGCAAAGACAGTGAAATTCCTAACGCGAACTAACATCAGAACCATATCAAAAAAACAATGTTTTACTTATTTTCTATACAATTGCTAATGTTGCGACAAAGTAGCAGTGCATATGCGATTACACGTCTCATTAGAGTCAGGCAAGATCATGCACCCATCAATGGCTGCGATGCCGGCGCCCCGTATAATCCAAACATCAAACACAAATTGCTTATTGTAACGCTTATCATCACGATTTTGTTTGATATGTATGTAGCTATGATGTTGTGTACTTTAAGGACAGGACAACATATCAGCACTTAAGCCAGCCATAATTGTACAAAAAATCTCTCTTGCACAAAACAAACTAACATGTTAAAAACCACCAGGTTTAACAACATTTTTTTGTTAGATTTATATTAATTTTATTAAAATAGATACATTCAAGGAAACGCCCATCATGCAAAATAAAATATTAATGGCACTCATATGCACAGTAAGTTTATATATCAGCACTGGTTATGCAATGAACAATGTAGATTTCATTGGGCTTGAAATAGGAGCCACCCCCACTAATGTTGCAAGTGCCAATTGCATGGATATATTCGATGGAATTGCTTTCTGTGGCACACATACATACATTTATGAATCTGATGAGGACGCAGGAAAACTAAATAGAAATGCACTCAAAACAGAAAAAAAACGTTCAAAAAATGTTGACTTAGATGCAGATGAAATGAGAAAAAGTGAAGTGCTTTCAGCGCTAGCAGTCCTAGCCATTCATGGAGTCGCTCCCGAAGAACAAGACTGTACTTCTGACACAAAGGATCAAAATTCTAAAATTCAAAAACGAAAAAAATCTGCACGCAAGAATCAAACAATACGTGAGAAGCAAGAAGGCGTTAACTTGGAAATGACTGACATCGCAGCACAAACACATGCTACAAACACGAATAAAGCATCCGAATTTCTAGAGCACGCAGAGGATCCAGCATCTAAAGAATATTTAATTTCTATTTTATAAATTGCTCATATGCAGCTAAAAACAAAGAGCAACCATTATTAGCCCTTATTGCGGGGTTTTTTTACATATCAAAAGCATCAAAAACACAAACCTCCTACACAACCAATTGAATCCTGGTTGAAGTCTTTTAATAAAACGGGTATCCTGTTTATCGTATGCTATTAATAATAATATTCTATCTCGAATCAAAATCGTGATAGACACTTAACACATTCATCGAAAGGTTTTCCATGTCCGCTTTTTTCTCAACTATTTTACCGTTTATTCTTGTACTCGGTGTGCTTGTGTTCGTACATGAATATGGTCATTTTTGGGTGGGACGCCGAAATGGAGTCCGCGTGAGCACATTTTCAATCGGTTTTGGACCAGAACTTTTTGGCTGGACAGACGTGCAAGGAACGCGCTGGAAATTAAGTGCTATCCCCCTTGGCGGTTATGTAAAATTCTTTGGGGACCAAGACATTAGCAGCACAACTGTTGATAAAAAATTGGAAAATACACTATCTGATGCTGAAAAAGAAACAATGCTTCACAACAAAACTCCATTGCAACGTATCGCAGTAGCAGTTGCAGGCCCTGCTGCTAATTACATTTTTGCAATCGTTGTATTAACGGTACTAATTGTGATGAAAGGCATGCCTACTGCTCCTGCGGTTATAGGAACAATTAAAGCCAACTCTTTCGCAGAAAAAATTGGGCTTAAGGTCAACGATAAAATCGTTCGTTTTGGCGAACATGATATTAAAAAGTTTGATGACTGTGTAAAAGCGCTATCAGAATTAACTGGGAAAGACGTAGCTATTACCGTTGATCGCAATGGTAGCAAACTTGATTTCCAAGCAAAACTCTATACAGAAGAAAATGGTCAACGCAAACCCATTAAGTTGCTAGGCATTGGCTCTGGCGGCGAACCTATGTATGAAAAAACTTCTGTCATTAACGCTCTTGGAAAGTCTATCCACTATTGCTATTCAATGTCCGTTCAAATATTAAAAATGTTGGGCAGTATGATCACAGGCAATGCTGGCGGTGACGTTGGTGGCTTGATTTCCATTGGAAAAATGGCAAGTGAAAGTTGGAATGGGGGAATTGCAACGCTCGTAATGTTCATGGCAATGCTATCAATCAATCTTGGTTTGATTAACTTGCTACCCGTTCCTATGCTTGATGGTGGTCATATATTGTTATGCTCAATTGAAGCTATTCGTGGCCGCGCACTTTCTGAAAAATTACAAGAACGTATATTCATGGTTGGTGTTGCGCTTGTGCTGAGTCTTATGGTGTATTCAAACGTAGCAGATGTAATACGTGAAAAATCTTCGTTTTTCAAAGCATTTGCATACCTTGGAAGCCTGATTGGGATTAAATAAGTACGGCGTCATTTTTCTATAATATCGCCCCTTGCCTCATACCCGGACTTGACCCTGGTAACTATATAATTAAAAACATACGCACTAATAATACTGATGAATGAGCCCAGAGATCCCCGTCCACGCGGGGATGACAAAAAAATGTTGAAGATAACAATTTTAAAAACAGCGGCAGCATAATAAACAAAGAAAGAATACTAAAAATGAACTTTTTTCATGGGCTACTTAGTCATGTCAAATCAATTATCGATGACATTGCATCCACACAAGGGATAGTTGCACCTGACACAACAAAAATAGTCGTTGAGCCTGCAAAAGACACATCTCATGGTGACGTAGCAACCAATGCTGCACTTGTACTTGCAAAACCACTCGCTATGAATCCACGGCAACTGGCTGAGCTTTTATGTGTGAGACTTAACACGCCTCCTGAAATTAGTAACGTTGCTGTTGCAGGTCCAGGATTTGTTAACATCAGTTTTACGAATGATTTTTGGTTCAAGCAATTACACAACCTGCTTACTGCTGGCGCAAGCTACGGTCGTGCAGACATTGGCAAAAATGCACTTATTAATGTTGAATTTGTATCCACCAACCCAACAGGCCCGCTTCATGCTGGGCATGGTAGGAACGCTGTCCTTGGCGATGCCATTGCATCTCTACTTCAATTTACTGGCTATAACGTTACACGCGAATACTACATTAATGATGCTGGCGGCCAAGTAAATGCCTTGGCACGATCTGTTTATTTACGTTATTGCGAAGCACTTGGTGACACCATTTCTGATGATGATTTCAAAGACGGTATGTATGGTGGTGATTACCTTGTTCCTGTCGGAAAAGCCCTTGCTAAACAATTTGCTGATATATACCGCGGACAAGCTGAATCAGTTTGGCTTGAACCATTTAAAGAAGCCACCGTAGCTATCATGATGGTAGACATCAAAGCCGATCTTGCTACCGCTGGTGTTACAATGGATGTCTATACATCGGAAAAAGCATTGGTCAAAGCAGGTCTTGTTGATGATACACTTGCTGCCCTTGAGGCAACAGATGATGTCTACATTGGCGTTCTTGATGCACCAAAAGGAATGGTTATTGAAGATTGGGAAGAGCGTCCACAAACATTGTTTCGTGCGACGAAATACGGTGACGATGTTGATCGTGCCCTGAAAAAATCTGATGGTAGCTGGACATATTTCGCAGGCGATATCGCGTACCATTATGACAAACACCGCCGGGGCTTTTCGAATATGATCAATGTGTTTGGAGCCGATCATGCAGGTTATCTAAAACGCCTTACGGCTGCTGTTTCAGCGATTACGCATTCAAAAGCATCATTTGAAATTAAAGTCAGCCAAATGGTGAACTTTATGGACAATGGCACACCTGTGCGTATGTCAAAGCGTGCTGGCACATTTATTACATTTAAAGATGTGATCGATCGCGTTGGGAAAGATGCTACACGCTATATGATGGTATCACGTCACCAGGACATGAGCCTTGATTTTGATTTTGCTAAAGTAATTGAGCAATCAAAAGACAATCCAATTTTCTACATTCAGTATGCCCATGCGCGTATTCATTCAGTGTTACGTCATATGCTAGTGGCTGATCCTTCGTTTTTGACAACTACACTAACAGACACAAAACTTAGTTTGTTAACAGATGATGCAGAACTAACAGTTATCAAACATCTTGCCGCGTGGCCACGTGTTATTGAAATAGCTGCAATGGCACGAGAACCACACCGTGTTGCTAATGCCTTATACGATATTGCAGCACTCTTCCATTCTCTTTGGAATAAAGGTAAAGATAATACAAGCTTACGTTTTATTGATGCAAATCAACCTGAACTTACAAAAGCCCGTATGGCTCTTATTTGGGGGGTTGCAAATATACTCAAGTCAGGGCTATCGTTACTTGGCATAACAGCCGTTGAAGAAATGCACTAAGGGTAGAATAATATGTCTCGTTTTGGATTTAGTTTTGGTCGCGATAATAAAAAAAATAACCGTCATGAACGTGATGATATCGTATTACGTCATGAGCCTTCATCTGGGTATGACAACTACGAAACAAACGAGGAAGATAACACCTATTATGATCCACGAGACTCTCGTGATCCACGCCTAATGCGCCCTTATCGCACTGACGATGCTCGATTGCAACGAAGCCCAAGGCAAAGGCCTGAGCATGATGATTTTGACGATGATATGCCCATTGGTTTTAGGCGTACCAATACATCACATGATGACATGCCTCGTGGTAGATACTCTGAGCGTGATGACTACGTACCCTTACATAACCCAGCACAGCGGGCACCCGCTGGTTATGAGCAAAGACCAAAAAGACCAAGCTCTAATAACCGCCAAGCACAAAACGATGATTTAAGAGGATTAGGTTTTTGGCATAACGAAGAATCTGACGCACAATACGATGATTCAGAAGCCGATGTAGACCGCCCATCACCAGTAAAATTTATTGTTGCTGTCACCGGCCTTGTCTTCATATGCACAGTGACTTGGCTTGCGTATCGGTGGATCAGCCTTCCCACATCAGATACGCCACCACTTATTCAAGCTGAAACAGATTCCTATCGCGTCCGCCCAGAGAATCCGGGGGGGACTGATTTTCCACACCAAGATAAATTGATTTATGGACGCCTCGCGCCAGCCACAGAGCAACCGGTGGAGCGTTTGCTTCCTGCACCAGAACAATCTGTCATTATGGCGCCAACCTACACGCAACCACAACAACTAGTTCAGCCACAGCAACCTGGTCAGCAACAAGCACAGTATCCACAACAACCATATTATGCTCACCAAGCACAAGGACAAGCTGTTGGTCAACCGCCGCAACCTCAGGTATATGCTGCACCCGCTTATGCGCCAACAAATCAACCTGAGCAGACACCAAATCAAGCTGCAGCACAACCTGCCCAACAAGCTACTGCGGAATATATGCAGCACTATTCTGGACAGCCGTATGTGCAATCACAACAACCTCAGCCACAACAACCTCAGCCACGAGCCGCTCAATATCAAGGCCCACCTGATTTAAATGGGTTACCACAAAATCAACCGCAGCACTATCAACAACAAATGGCACAAAATCCAGCAACACTCATGGAGCAACCTGCACCTGAAGTTAAACCAAATGCACAAGCCACGCTTGATGCGGTTGTCAATACACCAGAAGCAAAGTTTATCCCAGTAGATACAATGCTGTATTACCTACAACTTGGCACATTACCAAATGAAGCTTTGGCTAAAAAGGAAAAGGAACGCCTTCAAAAACGCTATGCCAATGAATTAGCGGGTATGGATCTCAGCATCAAATCCTTTGTAGCATCTGATGGACGAAAAAAATACCGTATCCTTGCAGGACCAACGATCGTTTCACGCAAAGCAGCACTTGATAAGTGCATAAGGCTTGGCAATGCATGCCAGCCGGTCAGAAATTGAAGATTACGCGCATGCTCACCATGAGCCCCAACCCTGCTTACAATAAAAGCTTGTGGGCTATTTCATGGGTTAGCTTTTTTGGTGGCATGGCTAGCACAATGGCGCTTTCTCTTGTATCTTTGTTTATGCACGAGGAGCTCCACCTGACATACACTGAATTAGGTGCTATTGAAGGATTTGCTGTTTTCATGGCCTTTATGGCGAAAGTATTTTCTGGGATTCTAAGTGACTACATCAAGGCACGCAAATCACTCATTCTACTGGGCACGTTTGGAAGTATCCTTATTAAACCAATGTTTGCTCTAGCGGGCGGCATCTTTTGGATTTCTATGGCGCGTACCATTGATCGTTTTAGCAAAGGCATCAGGGCAGCACCAACAGATGCGCTGATTGCAGATTTATCGGCAGAAAAGGGTGAAGGTAGCAGTTATGGTACACGCTATGCACTTTACGCTTTGGGATTTGCGTGTGGCGGAGCGATTGCATCGTTGCTAATGCACACCTCATCAAACAATTATCGTCTTGTGTTTTGGTTGTCACTTATTCCAGCAACGTTAGCTTTCCTCATTCTTTATTTTTTCGTAACGGAATCAACTGAAACGAAAGATAAAAAAGTATCGCGTTCAAAAGAATGGAAATGGCGCGATATCAGGTACTTACCCACACAATTTTGGCACCTCATGGTTGTTACATTTATTTTAATGAATGCACGTTTTAGTGAATCCTTTTTATCCTTACGTGCAAAAGATCTAGGATTTGCAATTGCTATAATCCCACTATCAATGGTGTTCTACCATCTAATAGATGCATGCGGTGCCATGTCAACAGGCAAGCTTGCTGATCGCTTTAACCGCAAAAAAATCTTACTGACAGGAATCCTGGTTTTAACTATAACAAACCTTGTTATGATCTACGCCCCTGCTAAAGAAATTATCTGGGTGGGCATGCTACTTGCTGGCTTACATATGGGTATGACACAAGGGCTGTTGGGCACATTGATTGCAGAATCAACCTTACCTCACTTACGGGGCACAGCTTTTGCCTTGTATTATTTTGTGGCAGGCATTGCTGTATTAACTGGAAATCACATAGCAGGTGCACTGTCAGATTGGATGCATGGCGCGGTGGGCGCCTTTTGGGGTGGTTTATTCTTTACTGTACTCGCGGCGATATATTTAGCGTTTGTGCTGAGGAAAGAAAATAATTGATGGCTTAACGAACAAACATTCATGGTTTAAGTTAAAAAATAAAATTAAATACGTTTGATAAGCATCATAAATAAATGCATATGAGAGCGATCTGACAGTCCAGAGAAAATGCTATTTTTAAAATGAATGGCATCTTCAGTTGATACATCTTTCATCCAGCTTAAACATTCAACACTACATTCGGGATGAACTCCACTTAGCAAGGCCTTACCTTTACCAACGTGACATTCCACTAAGGCTGCACGTCCTTCGAACCCCTTATTATTATAGCGCGCTAAAATTTGTACATTTGGATATTGATTTGCATCCTTAAAATAGCACCCTCCATTAAAATAAACGTTGTAAATTTCATCGCTATTTTGCCATTTAATTTTTGCAATTCTTGATCCAGATTTTGACGCGTAATCATAATCTGCTAACACAGGACCCACGGCTGACCCTGGAAAAAATGATAACTCTCTTTCTCCAAGCACTTCATATCCACGTGTATCACCTTTATGAAATTCACAATAATGTGATCCATAATACGCGCCCGCGCAGAAACCAATATAGGTACCACCAGCCTCCACATATTCCTTTATTTGCACGTTACCAGCGCCATTCAGTTTCTTACAATAAGGTAAGCCAGCTCCTCCTGGCATAATGCAGGCTGCAGCATCTTTTCGCCATTTACCCCTAATTGTTTGCTCTGCATTAATTTCTTCAACGACATAGAGGTGTGGATCTAATGTATGTGCATCTTTACAATTTTGAATGCCTTCCTCGCAAGCTCCCTCGTCATTGTAAATATAGATTATTCGTAAAAACTTCTAGGTTAATTATAGCTGTAGATTGTGCAGCTCCACTAATCAGCAAAAATGCACACAGAAAATATTTGCTTAATTTCCCAAGCATAATAATCCCTAATGATTCAACTGAAAATTGTTTGTTTTAACGACTAAGCGTCATCAACAATTCTGACAGAATACCCTCACGTACGCCGCGATCAGCAACACGCAAATGTGGTGTTGGAATAGCATCACAAATGCCTTCTAAGATCGCTGATCCAACGACCACTAAATCAGACCTGCCACCGCCAATACATGGGTGGTGCGCTCTAACCTCAGGGCCCATATCAAGCAAGGACTGACTAATTTCGTGGATATCTGACAGATTCAAAAACACACCATCGATGCGTTTGCGTTCATACCGGGGCAAGCCCATTTTAAGCGCGGCCAACGTTGTGACCGTTCCTGAGGAACCAACCATTTGCACTTTTCCAGCATCAATGAGCGGTCTAATACCATTCTTTTCCGTGAAACGAACAATTTCATCACGTACTTGACTTCGGATATCATTATGAATTTCTGGTGATGCAGCAAATTGTGCATATAGCTCGCTCAAAGTCACAACACCATATGGAATAGATATGGAATCAATCACTTCAAAAAGAATTGGGTACCCTGGCCGTTGACGCCCATCAGGGTCAATACGAAGCCATATAATTTCAGTGCTACCACCGCCAATGTCAAACACAGCTGCATATGGAATACGAGAGTTTAGTATACCCGCGCACCCCGTTAGGGCAAGGCGACCTTCCTCTGTTGCAGTAACAATATCAATGTCTAAACCAAGCTCAGCCTTTGCACGATCAACAAGTACATGACCATTTTTTGCACGACGACATGCTTCGGTTGCAACAGCACGCATGCGTGACACATGACGCATATCAATTTTTTTCTTACAAATGGCAAGTGCTTCTAATGCACGTCCGATTGCATCTTCTGACAGCATATCATCTTTGTGCAAACCTTCACCAAGACGAACAATCTTGGCAAACGAATCAATAATCTTCCAACCGATAGGATTGGGACGTGTTCTGAAAAATGTTTTTTTGAGAGATGCTATATTAACAGAAGCTACAAGGAGGCGGCATGAATTGGTGCCCAAATCAATTGCTGCAATAACAGGATGGTGAGCATCGCAACGCCCCATTTCAAAAGAATCCGAATCCCTCGAAATGATTTCATCTTCAGACAATAGCTTTACTCCCTCTATCTGTTGCGATCATACCACAATTCAATTGATAAATCTCTTTTTTTTCATCTTGTATTTTGCTATCTTATGTAAGAAAGCTGAATTATGGTATCTACATATTTATTCTGCTAACAGTTTTCATATTGGGGGATAGTTTAGCGGTAGAACTCCCGGCTCTGGACCGGGCAACTCTGGTTCGAATCCAGGTCCCCCAGCCACTTTAAAATAAATGAAAATTGGTTTTTTATGACATCTATTACTTATGTACTTGTTTCTTTTTCATTATCACTCATCTTTTGCACACTCATAATGCGTTTTAATCTTAGTGCCACGCCTACTGAACGTTGCTCGCACGATGCACCCACGCCTACGGCTGGCGGACTCGCATTTGCCTTGATTTTCATCGGGTTTCTATCTTATTTATTTTTCACAGAAACCTATGCTAAATTACCTTTGGTTTATAATTATCTTATTGCTGCATGTTTGCTTCTGATTGTCAGTCTTTATGATGACTGTAAACCAGTGTCATATCGTGTGCGCTTAATAACACAATTAATGTGCGCCTTATTGCTTGTAATAGGTGATGGCATCATTGAATCGCCTGTTATAGATGTACAATCAGACAGTGTTTTGTTCTTTCAAAAAATACTAACAGTCTTCACATTCTTAAGCTTAATTAATGCTGCTAATTTTATTGACGGATTGAACGGTTTACTGAGTCTATGCATTATGATAACGCTTGGCTTTGCTGGTTTTTGGGTTAACGGGCATCAGCCATTGCTGCACATGCACTGGGTGTTGATTGCCGCCATTTTTGGTTTTTTCACGTTCAACTTTCCACATGGAAAAATCTTCATGGGCGATACAGGCAGCACATTCTTAGGCCTAACACTTGGTTTTTTTGCCCTTATGGCACAATCGCATTACCCTGTTTCAACTAATCATGAGACTGCGATATTCAACAAAGGTTTTGTCTTCACACTGTTGCCTATGGCATTCTTATGGTTTGACGTGATATTTACACTTCTCCGCCGAATTATACATGGCGAACACTTAGCAGAAGCACACCGTGATCACATGATACATATCTTATTTGACAAAGGGTACAAACACGCTTTTGTAACATTACTTTATGCATCTGGCACAGTACTAATGGGCTACCTCACATACAAATGTCATATGGAGCAAATAAGTTTCATTATGCTTCTTGGTATCTATGCAATTCTTCAAACATCTTTTGTATTGTTTGTCTTTAAAATCCCGCAAAGACATCATAATGAAATGGGCTGATGAAGGCATTGTTATCGCCATCACACCCTTTTCCGAAGACCAAGCACGCTTATCTCTTCACACACGTACAAGTGGTCGCCAATCAGGCTTATTTCGATTAAGCAAACGTCAACCAACGTTACAACTTGGTGATTTTGTATCAGCCACCTGGAATGCACGACTGTCGGAGCACCTTGGGCGATTTCAGATCGAACGCCTTGAAAGCTTTGCACCTCGTATGTTTTATGATGCATGGCGTCTTTGGCTGTTGCAAAATGCATGCGGGTTAATGGCCACCTTACCTGATCGACATCCATACCCTGTTATTTTTGAGGAATTGCTTTCTTTTATTAAAGAGTTAACAACGTCCGCTGATCATATGGCTTTTATGCGCATGACTTTGTTTGAAAAAGAAATCTTGGCAGAACTTGGTTTTGGTATAGATCTATCAGAGTGCTGCGTAACACAAGAACGCTGCAATCTGGCATTTATATCCCCTAAAACGGGGCGCGCTGTGTCCGCTGAAGCAGCGGCACCCTATGTAGATAAATTGTTGCCCCTACCGGCGTTTTGGTTAAAAAAAGATCCATCCAAAGAAAACCCAGCATGGACAGAAGTTTCAAATGCTTTTCACGTGAACCACTATTTTTGGCAAAAATGGTTGTTTAATGACAAACAAACATTTCCATCTGTGCGCGCATCGATTATTGAGTATTGCCAAAAGAAAAAGAATCTTTCCTAAATTTCCAAAACCAAAACTGATTTAGCAAAACAGAAAAGATCCTCAAATTTTATTAATTCAAAATTGGCACCTTACGAACAAATCTTTGTTGCTGTATTATAGCTTGTCCCTGCATTGCAAACACATGTCCCAGACAACGAGCCGAAACCAAGCGTAGAATTTGCTGGACATGCTGCCACACAGGTAGATCCGATAACAAATGGAGTTGCACCTTGACACAATGCCGTACATTTTGACCCAGCGCCTGAATTAAATGGTTCAGCTATTGGACATGTTGCAACACATGTTGTGCCACTTTGGTACGGCATGCTTGCAGGACAAGCTGCTACACACTGTGAACCATACCCAGTATTATACTGCGCTGTACTTGGGCATACAGCTGTACATGCATATGTGCTTGCATCAAAGTATGGAGTAGAACCAGAGCACCCACTCGTACATGTTGTTCCATTGAGTGTTGGAGCAGATGCAGGACACGTTGATACACACGAGTTCCCATAAAGATACGGCGCGATGCTTGGGCAGCTCGACACACATGTCTTACCATCTGAGCTTAAGAATGGTTGCAAGAATGTAGAGCATGAAGATACACATACACCGCTACTTGAATAAGGAGTCGTCGTTGGACACGTAGCCACGCAGTCCTTGCCATCTAGTTTTGGCGCATTTGTTGGACATGCCGCGACACAATTATTACCATTTTGGTAAGGCATACTCGCCGGGCAGGCAGCTAAACAAGTCATATTGCTGAGATACATTGACGCCGGACACTGAGCCGTACATACGCCATCAAGTGAATATGGTGCTGTATTTGGACATAATGCGGTACATGTATTCCCGCTTAAATAGGTACCAGTAGGACAAGATGACACACAACTGTTGTTACTCATATAAGGTGAATTTGCCGGACATGAACTCAAACAATTTCCATTATAGAGATAAGTCGACAATGGGCACGTAGCAACACACGATGTACCGCTCGCATATGGTGTAGCACTTGCACAAGTTGAAACACAATTTTGGGTTGTTGGATCAAGCTTTGTAAGCACAGGACACGTAGCCACACATATATTGTTATTCATGTAAGGCATTGATGTTGGGCATGCGGAAACACATGTTGTTCCATTTAAATACGGAGCAGATGCCGGGCAAGCAGACACACAACTATTACCACTTGCATATGGCGACGTCGACGGACACCCTATAACACACATATTATTGCTTATGAAAGGAATAGCTGTTGGGCAGGTTGTCACGCATTTCTTTGTAGAATTGTCCACATACATTGAGGTGGGACACTTAGCTACGCATGTATTACCATTTTCATAAGGTGCTGAGGTTGGACAAGATGACACACACGTATTACCGTTTAGATATGGTAGCGCTGCGGGGCAAGACGCTACGCAGGTTTTACTTGACGTATTAAGATAGGTTGGTGCAGGACATGTATCTACACATGATCTATTATTAGAATAGGGAGTTGAGGCTGGACATGTATCCACACATGTATTATTCGATGGATCGACAAAACTTGCTGCTGAGCACCCAGCCACACAGGTCTTTGTTGCTGGATCAAGATACATTGTGCTCGGACACTTAGCAACACATGAACTTCCATTTGTGTAAGGTGCTGTCGCTGGACATGCACTAACACATGAATTGTCACTCATAAGAGGCGTAGATGCCGGACACGAAGCCACACATGTGTTCCCACCCAAGTATGGTGCAGACACTGGACAAGCCGTCACACAACTACTACTTGCAGCATCAATATACGTTGACATTGGACATGTCGCGACGCACGTTTTTCCGTTCGCATAAGGCGCTGATGTTGGGCAAGTTGCAACGCATGTATTCCCATTCGAAAATGGTGATGATGATGGACATGTGGCAACACAGGTGTGACCACTTATCTTCGGTGCTCCCGTTGGACAGGTCGCTACACACGTATTAGTACCGCTATCAAAATAAGTTGAATCAGGGCACGATGCAACACATGTTTTATTATTTGAAATAGATGCAGTTGAAGGACAAGCAGCTGAACAAATGTTCCCATTTAGATATGGAGATGACACTGGGCAGGTTGCAACACATGCATTGCCATTCAGATATGGAGTTGCTGTCGGACATGTTGAAACACAACTCTTTGAAGCAGCATCAAATTTCGTTCCTGTTGGACAAGAAGTTACACATGTTTTGTTGTACAGCGTAGGTGTTGATGAAGGACATGAAGATACGCATATACTGCCATTCAAATTTGGAGCTGATGAAGGACAAGAGCTTACACATGAATTCCCATTAATATAAGGTGCTGTTTTCGGACACGTTTTCACACATGTATTTCCGCTTATATAAGGCAAGCTTGCTGAACATGTAGCCTCACAGGTTTTTCGATCTGTATCTAAATAAGTCGATGAGGGGCAAGAAGATGTGCATGTCCCATTATTGTTAATTGCAGCGTCTGCTGGACACGTTGCAACACACGTTTTTGTTTTTGGATCAATAAGAGTCGAAGCAGGACATGTAGGAATACATGTTCTTGAAACAGGATTTATATATGTCCCAGATGGACATGTTTTCACGCAAATCTTTGTTGCAAAGTCAAGATACATTGATGATGAGCAAACAGTAACACATGATTTTGTGGTTGAATCAAGATAAGGTGTATTGCCAGCGCATGTAGCTAAACATGTACTGCCAGCACCTGAATTATATGGAAATGCTGATGGACAATTTGACACACATGTCTTTGATGAAGGATCAAGATACGTCGATGAAGAGCATTTTGACACACATGTCTTAGTGGCCGTATCAAGTGTCATCGTTGTTGGACATGAAGCAACACACGTATTCCCATTCACGTAAGGTAACGATGATGGACACGCAGAAACACACGAGCCTCCACTTATATAAGGCTTATCTTTTGGACAACTCGTCAAACAATTACTACCAGAAAGATACTTAGATGTAGGACATGTAGCAACACATGTATTCCCATTTGTATATGGCAGATTTGAGGTACATGAAGAAATACATTTTTTATTTAAAGCATCCAAGAATGATGTATTACCTGAACATGTTGCTACGCAAGTTGTTCCACTGCCTGAATTATAAGGTGTTGCAGGTGGACATGTTGCCACACATGCTTTTGTCGCTGGATCAAGGTTTGTAGCAGATGAACATTGTGATACACATTTCTTTACTGCTGAATCATAATATGGTGATGATGTTGGACACGCCGTACATACATTTAATGTAGGATCTAAGTATGGTGTTTTGGAAGGACACGAACCAACACATGTTTTTGATGCAGCATCATATGCCGGTGTTGCTGTTGGGCATGCACTACACGTACGTGCTGATGTATTAGCAATCGGTGTTTTACCTGAGCATGATACTGCACAGGTTGTTCCACCACCAGAATTATAAGGTGTAGCAGTCGGGCATGATGTCACGCACGTGTTTGTTGCTGGATCAAGGTAACTTGACGTAGGACATGATGCTACACATGTGTTATTTGCTTTATTGAAAATAGACGCATTACCTGAACAAGCACTGCATGTTTTATTAGTCGTATTAGTCAATGGACTATTACTTGGACACACCGCGGTACATATACTGCCATTCCCTGAATTATAAGGTGTTGCAGCTGGACATGTTGCCACACACTTCTTTGCGGCTGAATCGTAATAATTTGATCCAGTACACGCGGCTACACAGGTATTTGTTGATGAATTGAATATAGGCGTCGCGGATGGACATGACATACACGTTTTTGTTGTTAGATTAGCATATGGATTTGCAGACGAACATGTGGAAACACATGCTTTCGACGTAGTATCATATATTGGCGTCGCGGATGGACATGACGTACATGTTTTTAATGCAGAGTTGGCATAAGGATTCGCCGCTGAACATGTCGCTACGCACATTTTTGTTGCAGGATCATATGTTGGTGTCGCTGCGGGACAGACAGTACATCTTTTAGAAGCTGCATCTGCATAAGGAGCGGTCATTGGACAAGATAGCACACATGTATTTGATGCAGAATCATATGTTGGTGTTGCGGCAGGGCATGCCGTGCATGTTTTTGATGATGTATTATAATACGGAGTTGCAGCAGCGCATTGATTGGTAGATGTTCCAGCTGCTAACGTTGTAGAAAAACCTGCCGCTTGCGTAGCTATTGTTGTAGCAGCTACACACGTCTTTGTTGTTGCATTGTATGTTGGAGTCGATGTTGGACATGCAGAGCATGTATTTGTCGACGCCGTATACAATGGTGTTGCAGCTGGACATGCAGAACAGGTATTTGTCGAGGTATTACGCAGTGGTGTTGTTGCTGGACATGCAGAGCAGGTATTAGTTGCTGAATTATAAACAGGTGTTGACGTTGGACATACCGAACACGTATTTGTTGCTGCAGTATACAATGGGGTTGCCGTTGGACATGCTACACATATTTTTGTCGATGTATTAAATTGCGGTGTTGCTGTAGGGCATACAGTGCATGTATTTGTTGCCGCATTATACACTGGCGTTGTCGTTGGGCATACCGCACAAGACTTTGTTGTTACATTATACCATGGTATTGTCGATGGGCATGCTGCGCAGGAATTCGTTGACGCAGTGTACAATGGTGCTGTTGTTGGGCATACTTCACACGTTTTTGTTGATGAATTATACTTTGGTGCTGTCGATGGACATGCAGTACATGTTTTTGCTGACGCGGTATACAATGGTGTTGCTGTAGGGCATGCTGAACACGTCTTTGTAGTTGAACTGTATTGAGGCGTTGCCGGTGGACATGCAGTACATGTTTTAGAAACTGAGTCTGCATAAGGTGTCGCCGCTGGACATGTAGCTACACACGTTTTTGATGCTGGGTCAAAAGTTGGCGTTGAACCTGAACATGCAGTACACGTCCTGGATGTAGTATTATAGAATGGAGCAGTGCCTGGACACGCCGCTGCACATGACGAGCCCGCGCCAGTGTTATAAAGTGCAGTTAAAGGACACGCAGTCACACATGTTTTTGCTATTGGATCAAGATAATATGGTGAGGCACATGAAGAAGCACACACCTTTGTTGTTGCATTATAATAAGGAGCTGTTGAAGGGCACGCTTCACATCTCTTTGACGATGGATTACCATACGGCTTTGATGCTGACGTACATCCTGTTGCTGTCACACATATTTTTTTATCTGCATCAAAAATCGGCATATTTGTTGCGCACGCAGAACAAGCAGTGCCGTTATAAAATGGTTTTGTTGCATCAGAACACGTTACACACGTTTTCTTTGCAGTATCTGTAAATGCTGCCGCTGGACATGTGGTGTAACATATTTTAGCTGTCAGATCAAGATAAGGTGCGGTTGCAGGACATGAAGCAACACATGTTGATCCATTTAAATAAGGAGACGTCGTTGGACAAGCAGTAACACACGTTATTCCACTAATGCGAGGCGCTGTTGAAGGACATGTAGCAACACATGCGGAACCTGATATATATGGTGTACCACCAGAACATGAAGATGTTGCATGAACTAAGGTACTTTCCTTAAAAATGAAAAATAAAGACATGAAAATGCTTAGAAACACATAAGCAGTTTTTTTTAATGTTATTAATTTCATTTTTATTTTCCTTTTTTCAAGCACGTCATGCGATGAAACATAAACATCAACACACAGGATATTCCTTGCACTACACGTATTTTATAACAAAATTTATGAATAATTAGTTAACAAGCTTATTAAAGCTTAAGATTATTAACAATGATTATAGTAAAGATTAATTGCATCACATCGAAATAACATCTTATTTGACGGCATTAGCAACATACATGTATGCTTTTAACAAAGATTTTAATTAGTATTTTTTTAACGCTTGCTCGAGGCCACCAATGATTCAAAAAAAAGATGCTAAAAAAAGGAAGTCGGGCTCGATTATTATTCTTGCCACATTAACTACACTTGGAATTGGTGCTTGGGTTTATGCTGCTCATTGCTTTGAGAAAAATCTAATTCAGTCACACGCATGGCTTTTAAAGGCCGGTCATATTACTACTAAAGACATCAGCATCAATAAGTATATGTTAACTGCAAGCTTTGATAAGCCAATTATTAAAACGACCGTTGATGGAACCAACGTAGATTACATTATAGGTGACCGTCTTCAGCTTAATTATTACGTTCTTACAAAAACACTAACATTGCAGCCATCAGGTGATGAATCAATTATTTTCGATACTAAAAATAACACGCAACCGGTTGTGACTCTTTCAAGGAAAGATAATAAAAATGAATGCAAATACAGTGTACGATTTGCAAACTTCATCCCAATTTTTGAATTAAGAAGCACAGACTCAGCCACGATGCTTTCAAGCGCTATTAAAATCATAAAATCCATTCGCGTACACTGCAAAAATAGTGAAATTCAAATTAACGGCATTGGAACAATTTCCGCACGATTAATTAAATTCACCACTCAACCCACTATCAAAGCAGACAAAACAGGCGCAGTAACTCTTCATCTTCGCGATCTATATAGTTTAAATGGCTTCAATTACGTTGCTGACAAAGATACACAGCAACCTTTAAGCACAATGCCCCTGCCAAAGACAAGCACTGGTCATTCACATATGATTATTCATTTAGGGGATAAAAGCGCAGCAACAACTGATAAAATCATTATTGAATTCTTATCTGGCTTTGATTGGAAGAAATTAGCTGAATCTCTTGAAATTCAGGCAAAGAGTGAGGGGAAACAGTCATTCGAAGGACTAACGCGCGAATCTTTTTCAAATATGGCCTACTCAGGCTCAAAAAAGACCGTTAATTTGCATATTGATTTTGATGATACATATGACGCCACTTGGAAACAAGAATACCTACCGCTTTTACAATTAGCCTCTTCATTCATAAACAGTGAAAAGAAGGAAGAAGTTTCCGACGAGAAGTTATCGGCCTTATTGCCCAGCATTGAAAATCACAATCCTATTAAGAAGACAATCGATTTTAACATCACATTTGACGACGCCTATATAAATACAAAATTAGGACTCGGCTATAACATAACCCAACATGGTGCACAGTTAACCGTAGAACTCCCCCTCAAGAAAAATGCAATCTGGAATATGATGAAACAACTTGATACTTTCACAGACCGAGAACTTGAAACATATATTGATGGCTCTATTACAGGAAAGCTAATCCTTAAAAACAGCAAGGCAATTTTTGATGATATCGAAAGCATCTTTATTCGTTGTCAAAAAATCTTTAGTGATTCACACCTCTTTGGTGATTTAAAAACAAATAGGCAATTTGCTGATATGGCATTAACATCATTTGGAGATAAAATAGATGATAACCGATTGCGAATTCAAGTGTCATATGACACAAAATTGAAAAAACTTAATTATGACTCAGCGCGTAATGCTGGCGATATCATGACTAAATTGTTACCAATGATCTTTAATGGACATGATGCACATGGGCATGATCATACGCATTAAGCAGCTTTGCAAAAACACCATTTTCAGAAGTAATTAGGTAGCAATACCTCAAGATTCGCGCAGCGGAGTTTGCTACAGTAAATGAGCAGTATAGATATTGCAGAGAGCTGCACTAACTGATCATTAATGAAATTGGTAAAAGGTTCCACCTGTAAGCGGTTTTGACACGCCGGTTGTGTTTGGCAAACTAAGCGGTTTTCCTTGCAAACTTCGTACAGCAAGATAAGCAAAAATTTGAGCTTCCATAGCTTGACTATTCCAACCCGCGTCATCTGCAGTTTGTACAATTATTTCGTCCCCTAAAAGGGTGCATAATTCATCTTCAAATACATTGCAAATGACAGAATTCTTCCACCCACCGCCACACAAAACCCAACGCTTTGGCAACTGTATTTTATTTGCAACTAACGTTAATCCATCGACAATGGTCATGGCTGTGAATTCTTCAAGGGTTGCGCAGGCATCGTTTATGTTTAGCGCAGCAATTTCCGGCACAAGTTGCATATCACCAATATCAAGTGCTTTTGGCGGCAATTGCAATAGATAATTTTGCCCATCTTTTATCAATGATGTATTGTAAAGTGCAGCAAGAACGTCTTCGTTTACAACACCTTTTTGCCCATATGAACCATTGCGATCCATAGATTCGATACCATTTGTTCGCTGCCGCACGAGCAAGTCAATCAACCCATTCCCCGGCCCTGTATCAAAGGCAATCATATCGGATTCATCAGCACTGGGGATTATCGTGACATTTGCAATTCCACCACAATTAATGATGCCAACAGGAATCGTATTATCGCGGAATGCCAATGCATGGTGATACAGCGGAGCAAAAGGTGCGCCCTGCCCGCCAGCAAGCACATCTTCACGTCTAAAATTATGAATAACATTAATACTCAATTGGTCGGCCATGTGTTGTGCATCACCAAGAGAAAGCGTGATTTTATCAGCTGGATTATGATAAACCGTTTGCCCATGATAACCGATAATGCTTATATCATGTGCTTGTCGTCCAGTTTTTTGGAGGAGTTCCTTTACACATTCAATATGCAAATCTGTTGAGTGACGAACAACATCATCAAGCGTGAGCGATGCCTCTTTATCATGAATATAACGCGTCAAATCATTAATTACATCGGCAGCTTTAAGATTCAAATGATTGGAAAGATAGTCGTTAAAATCACGTTCAAAGTACGCACGCGCTAACGTTAAATCACCTTTGGTCTTCCGAACAGAATATTCCAGGGCTTTTAGTAATAATTTAGTCTCGCGCCCGTAATCAAGTGCAACATGCCCAAGGTCTGCTAAAACCACCCCTTCATCATTCAATTCCAGCAGGGCAGCATCGATACCGTCCATCGATGTGCCACTCATCAAGCCAATTGCGAGCATGTTCGTCTAAATCTTAAACAGACTGTAACCAATCCAATAATTTTGTTTTGCTCATCAAGCTGTTGTGTGAGCTGTGAACCTTACCATCTTTGTACAAAATCATCGTTGGAATACTGCGAATACCAAGCATCGCAGGCACTTGCGTGTTTTGATCGATGTTCATCTTAACAATTTTCACTTTGCCTTCAACCAATGGCGCTACTTCTTTTAAAACAGGCGCAAGCATTTGGCAAGGACCACACCAGTCAGCCATAAAATCAACCATTACAGGAATTTCAGATTGCAAAACGTCTTTTTCAAAGGTTGCATCAGTTACATCGTTAATCATTTTTTTCTCCAAAAGAATTTGTTTGTAATAGACTATTCATCATTACACGCTTGCACAGCGCGCTCGGCAACCCTCTCCTCAGTTTTCCTCCGACGTGATCGGTGGATCTATGGATCCTCTGGTTAAACCAGAGGGAAACTAAAAAAGAAAGCATTACGGAACAAGCTTCTGACGATAATGATTATATATTATTACCTACACTAATTTCTCTTAAAGTAGGCGTTTTGTCCACAAAAAAAGCTCTGTAGCTATACAAACCTCTTCCAACACCAGTGCATCCGTCCAAAATAGGTATGTCCGAATAGGCTTTGCACCAACCATCGGCGTTATCGCAGACTTATACCCAGCTAGCTGTTCTTTGTATGCCTGAACGTTGCGCTGTTCACCCGTTTTGAAATCAACAATCCAAAAGGCGTCATCAGTTTCGATCAATCGATCAATTCTAAGTAATTTACCATTGTGCAACAGTTCAATTTCGGACCATGCGTTATGTACGCTATGGCTCGCATGTGAACCCTGGAACATAAGGCCAAAATCAGAATGATGCGCCATGTCATGAACTTTCTGCAAATCCGCCTCAGAAAGTCCCTCACCTTTCAATCCTTCATCTTTGAAGCGCGCCATCACAACATCCCAACGATCAACCGGTGTTTTTGCAAGTGTCTCAATCAAATTGTGAATAAGTTCACCGCGCTTCATAGCGACCGTTTGCTCAAACCTTTCGTTGACTTTCTTTGTATCTTTTGTTTGTTCATATTTCATATGAATCCAATCAGGCAACCGGGGTTGCACCTTCAAATCATTGATCGCAGCACCTGCAGCATGCACAAACGTTGGCATTTTACCATTTACAACAGCTCTTTCAGCGAGACATTTTTCAATCAATTCCGCCCACTTACCACCGCCAATTACCCACAAGCCATCGCGCGGCCGTGTAAGTGCAACATACAGCAATCGATTACGCTCCTCTTTCATAGAATCCAGCGCATTTTCACGTAAATCTTGCATTGATTCAATGGTCATGTCTGCTTTTGGCTTTAGGCAGAACAGTTCAACAATCTCACCACTTGCAGGATCATCAACCTTTGGCCACAATAAATTTTCCTTCGCCAAATCAAGGCGATCATCACGATCAACCACAATTACAAGCGGTGCCTCTAGCCCCTTTGCCCCATGAATCGTCATAATTCGCACACCTGTCGGCGATGTCGGATCGCGCTTAACAACAGGCATTGATTGCTCTAACTGAAAAAGAACCTCCGCCAGGGTTGGCGTGCTTGATTCAAGACCCATCACTGTATCCAAAAAGGTTTCAAACAACAGATGAATGTCCGCCCCCAAACGATTTTCAAACGCACTATAAGTTGGTTCAAGAATCGCACGTAACAAAAACGACGGGGCCTCATAGTCAACACGCGACAACCAACTTTTCAGCAAAGCTGCGACTCCCTCATATGCGGAGTTCTGACAAAGCACCTGCCATAAAGACCCATCACGATTATGGCACAGCTCAAACAAAGCCTCCTCGGTAAACCCATGTCCATCATTTACAAACGGGCTTTTCAAAATGTTCGCAAGGGCCATATCATCCTGTGGTAAACACAAAAAGCGCATGACCGCCATGATATCTTGAATGGCTTGACGTGACGCCAACTGAATACGATCAGGCCCTTCAACGGCTACATCTCGATGTTTTAGTGCACGGATAATCTCGCCTGAAAGCGCGCCACGATTACGCAGCAGGATCAATACGTCTCGTGCCTCAATTGCGCGATCAACACTTGGTAACACCCAGCCTTCATTAATCGCACGTTGTATACTATCCGCAACATGTTCCGCTAGAATTGTGTCTTTTGATGTATTCGTCTCATACTTATCTAGAATCGGCCAATCTGTGCTGGGCTCCAAGCTAGATTCAGCTTCTTCATCATCAGAAGTGGCCGATTTTTTCAAATCATCTTTTGATAAAAACATCAGTCCAACCCAACCAGCATCACGACGATATGCATTGTGCTGCGTATAAATGCCCATACCTGTTGGACTTTCAGCAAACACAGAATCCACAACCCCTAACACCTCAGGCACTGTTCGAAAAGAATCATCCAACGTCAAGCGTTCAAACCGATGCCCGCGGCTTATCAGCATATGCTCAAACGTATAAACCAGTGATTCAAACAAATGAGGCACAGCACCCTGAAACCCGTAAATAGATTGCTTAACGTCACCCACCACAAAGAATGATCGCTGGGGCGTGTCATCGCGTACAAACAAATCAACCAGCTTTAGAATAAACAACCATTGCTCAGGGCTATTGTCTTGCGCTTCATCCACTAAGATATGATCAATGGTATAATCAAGACGCTGATGTACGAATGCTAATGCCATGTCATCAGAGAACAACGCCAAGCTATGCAAAATCAGATCATGATAGTCCAATACGCCTTGTTCTGTTTTCAATGTGCCAAAATACGCGAGTACTGCTTGCACAATATGCCAAAAATGTACATTGGCAGCTAGCCAGCCATCGTACAATTCACGCAGTTGTGTTTGGTGCAAGTGATACGCAAGGTCGTCCAACTCAGCAACAAGTGCAGGGTGCTTTTTCTTAAAATCAGCAGAGACAATCTTTTTGCGAGGTTTACCATCACGTGTCAGAAAAAGAGTCGGCGTCAACCCTTGCGTAGCTAGTGCAGCGCCCAATGTTTTATCCATCCCTTGATCAGATGCCAATAACAATTCTGCCAACGCATCTGCATCAACATCAGGCGCTGATGTATCCTCAAGATCAGCAGGAAAAGCACGCGCCAACGCCTGTTGATAATGTACTGGGTCAGGATAGGTACGTTCCAAATGGCGTACTTTGTGCCAGCGTGAGAATGCATCACGCAAGCAATTTTCAAATACATACTCGCCCATCCAACTGGATACGCCCTCAATCGCATCAGCAATTGCCTCAGTCGGGGGAGATTCCAGCACATGGCTAAGTGCCTTCATCAATAGTTGCTGGGCTTTATCATCATCAAGCACATCAAAGAAAGGAGGCACACCAGCCTCGAACGGAAATTTTTGCAACAAGCTTTGGCAATACGCATGCAGCGTCATGATCTTGAGGGTTTCAGGCGATTCAAGCAGCGCTTCATAAATAGCAGCAGCTTTTGTATTACCAGTCCCAACGATGCCGAATTTGCCACCAATTACTGACGCATGTTCCCTCAATGCATCTTCTTGCAAACGCTTTAATAAACGTTCGCGCATTTCAACAGCAGCGGCTTTTGTAAACGTCAAGCACACGATATGACTAATGGGCGTACCTTGATATAAGATTGCAACAAGCCGATCGATCAGCACCTTGGTTTTTCCGGTACCGGCCGAGGCCGAAACCCAAACACTAGTGGCGGGGTTAGATGCGCGTTGCTGAGCGAGTGTCATGAGGAAATCATTATTGGGAATTAATAGGTTCACATTAGCATGTACGCTGAATTACAAAAAATAAAAAGAGAATTATAGAAATAAATCCGATAAAAATTGTTCAGCTCTTAAAACACGAATACCGTTCTGTTGATATTCATTACGCAAAGATTTCACAATTTGACATGCAGGATAGCCATATTTTTGATGGAACTTAATTAAAGGCTTAGTAGGGGAACGATCTGACAATTTGACTTCAATCATCATTTCAAGAACGTCACTAGATGCAAGCGCAAAATCTACCTCACATCCTTCCTTTGTGCGTAAGTAATGAAGCGTTGTTTCTTGTCCCAAGCTATCTGTTTTGCCAAATGCATGCTTTAACAAGCTAACAGCGACTAAATTTTCAAACTTAGCACCATCATCACCTTGCACCAAACCTGTATCATAAAAATAAATTTTGGGTTCTTTTAACAAGCTTCGTGCAATATTTTTGGAATAAGGCGATATCGAAAATACAATAAAAAGTGCTTCTAAGATTTGTACATATTTCTTGATCGTCGTCGGTGATACAGCCACATCCTCTGCCAAGGATTGATACGAAACGGGTGATCCAACGCGACCTCTAAGCAAGTTAAAAACAAGTTTCATGGCTTTGATGTTTTGAATTGCGTCTATTTCAAACACATCTGTGCTCAGCAAACTATTAATATATTGAAGACGCCAGCGATCAGCATCTATTGCATTCTCAGAAAAATAAGGTTCTGGAAAACCACCACGCTCTATTAGTTTGTCAATCAAAGCAGGCTCTGATACTTGTGTTAATTCAGCCAATGATATTGGCATCAAGCAATGACGAAAATAACGCCCAGCAAGAGAGTCACCGAGCTTGTCATATACATCAAGACGAGCGCTTCCAGTAACCAATATACGCATATGAAAGGGCTTGGTATCATATACACCTTTTAAGAAATTTTTCCAATCAGGCATCTTGTGAAGCTCGTCAAAAATCAACAAATCAGTGGTGCCGAGCCAAGACTGATCAGTTATAATTTTGCGATCCATGATTTGATCATAATTTAAGTAAATGCTGTTTTTAAATTCGCGTGCAATATCTTTTGCAAGCCACGTTTTTCCTGACTGGCGTGGACCTACAAGAAGAACAAGCTTCTTGTTCAGATCATTCAAAATTGATTTTTTTTGAGCTCTTTCCATATGACTATTCTGCACTAAAATGGAGAATAGTCAAGACTTTTCTGCAGTAGCGTGGAGAATAGTCAAGAATTTTATGCAGTAGCGTGGAGAATAGTCAGAATTTAGAGAAAAAATTTAGGCTTAAACTACTTATCCTTACACCAATGCCGCTCTAAAAATGAATCTGACAAGCAATACGATGAAGCAAGCGAAACAAAGCCTGTTAATCCAAAAACACAGCCCGTCCCCATATAAACAGAATATAAATAATTAGCGTTATCGTCCTCGGAAGCAGACCAGATCAACCCAGCACCTCCAGCCCATAAGACTGCTGCGGTGAATTTAAGAAAGATCCGCTTATTCCTGATATTATTTTCAAAACAAAACGAGGAGCAGCATGAATTTTCTTTTGTATGTATTAGTGACACTTGATCAATAGATTTACTGTGAACAAAATTATCCTTATTTATTTTATTGTTTTGAATATCTACGTTTTGAGCACTATCAAACTTTTTTTCATCTTTACCTGTGCTATCAATGCTGACAGTCATCATCCGTGCTAGGTTGTTCTCTAGATCCCTTTCACTAGCACTTACCATCGTAATTGCACACACAAGCACCCTCAATAGCTTAGATAGAAAATTCATATTATTACTCTAAGAATTATTATTTAATATATTTCTTAGCATCAGACCATAATTCAAGCATAAATTCAAATGATTTCCCGTGGAGGGAATTTAACCCTTGCGTCGCCGCGATATCCTTTAAAGCAGCCATCCGGTCACTAAATTTTTTATTAATAATCGCAATCGTTTCATTCACATCAAACCCAGCGTACATACACAATGATATCACAGCATGGAGCAAATCACTGATTTCTTCTTGAATTCTCTGTGATGATTCGCCGCTTTGCACAGCATCCCGAATTTCAGCACATTCACTTATAATTTGATCAAATATCATGTCTTGATTGGGCCAATCAAAACCAAACGCAACGGTATCTTTTTCAAGAGTAACCAGAGCATCAAGCGCATCGCTCTTTGCAAGCTTTTGCGTGCGTCCTGTATGACGCCCACCTTCAAATTCAGTCGCTAAGAATGCATCAACACAGGCAATTGCCGCATCATCTGAAATCACACGAGCCCCCAAACAAAGAACATTCGCATCATTGTGCGCACGTGCCAGGCATGATTCCTCTATTGTTTGGCATAAAGCAGCCCGAACATGCGAAAATCGATTGGCAGCAATGCTCATGCCGATGCCCGTCCCACAAATCAAAATGCCTTGTGCTGATGGATCTACTAACAACCGTGTAGCTACTTTTTGTGCATAATCGGGGTAGTCAACGGAGGCGCTTGATACGGTACCTTCGTCGATCACACTATGGCCAACAGCCTCAATATGTTGTTTTAAGGCGGACTTTAATTCAATCCCAGCATGATCCGATGCAATGTAAATCACGCGACTTCCTCAACCTGCATCGTTTCAACAACATCTGCTAATTCGTGCAAAACCGTCGTTAACAACAACTCATCATCACCTTGCGCCATCAATCGCACCAACGGCTCGGTCCCAGATGGCCTAACCAACAAACGACCGGTAAGACCAAGCGCTGTTTCTGCACGGCCAATGGCTTTTGACAACGCCGGATCATCAAAATTAAGAGGCTTCTTAAGACGAATATTATGCAGCTTTTGTGGTACTGGCGTAAAAACATTCAGCAACTGACTGGCTTTTTGTTTCGTATCTTGAATTAAACTTAAAATTTGAAGCGCTGCAATTAGCCCGTCACCCGTCGTACAGTAATCATTCAACACAACATGCCCTGATTGTTCACCTCCAACATTGCAGCCTTTATCTAACATCATAAGCGACACATTACGATCACCAACAGCGGCTCTGAATAACGTCAATCCTTTACTTTCCAAAAAACGCTCAAATCCAAGATTTGACATTGTTGTTGCAACCACCCCATTCCCGCGAAGCATCCCACGAGCGTGCCAACGTTGAGCAATGGCCGCCATCAACTGGTCGCCATCAACGATGGTTCCCTTTTCATCCACTAAAATCACACGATCAGCGTCACCATCAAGGGCAATACCAATGTCTGCTTCGTGTTCAAGCACTTTTGAAACCAAATATTCAGGATGTGTCGCGCCACAATTGGCATTAATGTTATCACCTTGTGGGTCGTCCCCAATGGCAATTACTTCAGCACCCAATTCCCACAACACGCGTGGTGCAACTTTATACGCAGCACCGTTCGCTGTATCAACCACGATCCGAAGACCATCAAGTCGCTGCCCACGCGGAAATGTTGCTTTTGCAAACTCAATATAACGTCCAAGGGCGTCATCCAAACGTTTGGCTTTTCCAAAAGCCGTTGCTGGCGGCAAAGCAGGCGGATTCTTAACGTAAGCCTCGATAGCTCTTTCATCTTTTGATGTAATTTTTTGCCCGTCACTTTTGAAAAACTTAATTCCATTATCGGTATACGGGTTATGCGACGCTGAGATCATTACACCAAGATCTGCACGCAACGAACGCGTCAGCACAGCAATGCCTGGGGTTGGAATTGGTCCTAGCAAAATCACATCAATACCCATGGTAACAAAACCAGCGACAAGTGCTGATTCTACCATATATCCTGATAATCGTGTATCTTTACCGATCACCACTGTGAACTTAGGATGACCTGCCCGCAATCCCTCACATGAATCAATGAAGTGTTTACCTGTAGCAATTGCTAGCTTTAAAACACCATCAGGCGTCATTGGCCATTGATTAGCTTCACCGCGGACACCATCGGTTCCAAAAATTTTTTTTGGCATATGTTTCTCTATTTCCTGTCGTCCCCTGGCTTGACCCGGGAATCTCAGCTATTTTTAAATTATTTAAAACAGTATTTTTTATTTGATTTCATAGGCCCCCCCGGGTCAAGCCAGGGGACGACACGTTTTTAAAACTACAATCTACACCGTTGGCACACTCGTGCGCGGCAAATCATCAAAGGACGTATCAGGCATTGGCTGCAACTCACCGCCTTCTAACACAATCCTAATCTCATCGCCAGTCAATGTTTCGCGTTCAAGCAAAGCAGCAGCCAAACGATGTAATTCATCCGTTTTGTCTTTTAATAGCTTTTTCGTTTCTTTGTAGCATTTGTCCAATAAGGTGTTAATTTCCTCATCAATTTTACGCGCAATTTCTTCTGAATAAGGCTTTGTCATACCAGGATACTGATCATCACGCGTACTGTAATTACGGAAACTAAGCGCATCACCTAAGCCTGTTTCTGTAATCATGTGTGTTGCATAATACGTCGCGGCCTTAATGTCTGACTGTGCGCCGGTTGTTACTTTTCCATCACCAAAAATTAATTCTTCAGCAATACGGCCGCCCATTGAAACTTTAATGGATGCGAGAAGTTTATCACGTGATTCTGACACACGATCACCCTCTGGCAGTAGTTGAACCATACCCAAAGCGCGTCCTCGCGGCACAATCGTTGCTTTATGAATAGGGTCCGAATCCACCATATAATGAGATACAATTGCATGACCACCTTCGTGATATGCCGTTGTTTTCATTTCGGATTCAGTCATAATTAATGTACGCCGCTCTGCACCCATCATTATTTTATCTTTTGCCACATCAAATTCAGCTTTTCCAACAGCAAGCTTGCCGCGTCGCGCCGCAAGAAGTGCTGCTTCATTCACCAAATTCGCAAGGTCAGCACCTGAAAATCCTGGGGTGCCACGTGCGATAACTTTCGGATCAACATTCGGCGACAAAGGCACTTTACGCATGTGGACTTTCAAGATTTGCTCGCGCCCAGTCACATCTGGGTTAGGCACATTCACCTGACGGTCAAAACGACCTGGACGAAGCAATGCAGGATCAAGAATATCAGGGCGATTCGTTGCTGCCACCAGGATAATGCTTTGATTTTCTTCGAAACCATCCATTTCAACCAATAATTGATTTAGTGTCTGCTCACGCTCGTCATTACCGCCGCCGCCCATACCGGAACCACGTTTTCCACCAACGGCATCTATTTCATCGATAAAAATAATACAGGGCACGCTTTTCTTAGCTTGCTCGAACATATCACGTACGCGGCTTGCACCCACACCCACAAACATTTCAACGAAATCAGAACCTGAAATGCTAAAGAATGGCACACCTGCCTCTCCCGCAATGGCTTTGGCAAGCAATGTTTTACCTGTACCAGGCGGGCCAACCAACAACACACCTTTAGGAATACGTCCCCCAAGGCGCTGGAACTTTTGTGGGTCCTTTAAAAACTCCACAATCTCCTCAAGTTCCTCTTTCGCCTCATCAATACCAGCAACATCGTTAAATGTAATTTTTGTTTGATTTTCATTCAATAATCGTGCACGTGATTTGCCAAAGCCCATGGCTTTATTACCACCGCCTTGCATATTACGGTACACCATATACCCTATAAATATAAGCGGGAGTATTGAAAGCAATTCCCATATATGCCGCATAACAGAGGTTTCTTGCTCGTACTGTGTCGCACGAAAACTAACGCCCTTATCTGCCAAGCGTTCAGTCAACTTAGTGTCACCAACGGCAATCACTTGATATTCTTTGCCATCTTTGGATTTGACATGAAATGGAAGCCCCGTCATATTCGGCTGAACCATTATCACTTCAGCAACATTATTCGCATCAACAGCATGCAAGAAATCTGAATACGCAATTGTCTTTAAAGCGTGCTTTGATGGGTTATCAATAAGCGTCTGAAAAAGCCACATTCCGCTGGCAAATATAACAAACCACATAATGGCATTACGAATCATTGGGTTCAATGAGGATCTCCCTGTTTTTATTTTGTTTGCGCACCATTACAATGCACGTCCAATTCTACCCAGCATACCATGATTCATTTTTTTTCAAAAGGTGTGATTCGGGTTTTGTCCCAGTATCAAATTATAAAATTAAAATTTAATACGGAGCTTGCCAATACATTTGCGCAGAACTACAATTTAATGCATAAAACTACCAAGAAAGATCTCACATGCACTCAATCATTTCATTCGAAAACTTTGAAAAAGTTGAGCTCCGTTCCGGCACTGTTGTTAAAGTTGAACCATTCCCGCGCGCAAAGAAGCCAGGGTATAAAGTCTATGTCGATTTTGGCGTAGAAATTGGCATCAAACAAACCAGCGCGCAGGTCACGGCACATTACACTGAAGAATCGCTTATAAGTCGATCCGTCGTAGGGTGCGTAAACCTTGCGCCGCGTAATATCGCGGGCTTCATGTCGCAGTTTCTGTTGGTTGGCTTTGCTGATGCTGACGATAAGATTTGTTTAGTAAAAGCTGATCCGAAAGTGCCTAACGGGCAAAAACTGAGCTAGCCTTCTTGAGCAGAAAAGTTTCTTAGGCGTCGCAATTTGATCCACACAAAGAATTTCAAAATAATAGAAAAAAGAAAAATAAAACTTATGACGAAGAATGTGTATCCAAAAATAATCACACTTTCTTTTGTTTCATTTATATATTTTCTAAGCCCTTCTGAGTTATGCACCAGTTTTATCTCAAGCTTTGCATCAGCAGAAATAGTATCTGGAGGATTATGTAAAAGGCCCGTTCTTTCTAATTCCTCTATTTCAACAAGCGTTTTACCTAGGTGACTCCACACGCTACATCCCGCAACACACATAAAAGCAGTGAATAAAAGGATAAAAGATGCAACCCAAATAAAGCGATTGCATATTTTATTTAATTTTTGGTAATTCATGTTTACTCACTTGCGGCTAAAATCAAACCATTTCCATGCCGCCATTAACATGCATTGTCTGGCCTGTCATATAACCTGCTTCATCGGATGCAAGATAAATAACCGCTGCTGCGATCTCCGCCGGGCTTCCCATGCGACCATGTGGGATTGCGCTAAGAATTTTACCCTTAACGGTCTCTGGCAATTCTGCTGTCATCGCTGTTTCAATGAATCCAGGTGCGACGCAATTCACGGTAATACCGCGCGTTGCGACTTCGTGCGCCAATGCTTTTGAAAAACCAACCAAACCTGCTTTTGAAGCGCAATAGTTTGTTTGACCAGGGTTACCTGTACTACCCACAACAGAACTGATATTGATAATACGACCAAAACGACGACGCATCATGTTCTTTGTTGCTGCACGCGCCAAACGGAATGCTGCTGTTAAGTTGACATCAATTACCGATTGCCATTCTTCGTCTTTCATGCGGATGATCAACGTGTCACGTGTGATGCCAGCGTTATTGACGAGGATATCGATTTGTCCGACAGCGGTTTCAGCTGCAGCGAATAATCCTTCGATTGTAGCAACGTCACTGAGTGAACATGCTATCGCAACGGCGCGAACGCCATACGTTGATTCGATATTACAAGCGACTTCAGCGAGAACGGCTTCGCGTGTACCAGACAGCACAACATCTGCGCCTTGTTTCGCGAGCGCCTCTGCGATTGCTTGCCCGATTCCGCCCGTTGCGCCGGTGACAAGCGCTTTTTTACCTTTTAATGAAAACATGAATTTGATCCTTTGCTATTTTATGCTACATCTTAAGATCAAGAGTTTAAAAATCAAGTCTCTAAATTCATTTAGGGCATATTTTTCAGTTTTAAGGACATTTAAATGGCATCGTATCAATACGTATATGTAATCAAAGAATTGCGCAAAGCTTACCCAGGCGGGAAAGAAGTAATGAAAGACCTCTGGCTGTCATTTTTGCCGGGCGTTAAAATTGGTGTAATCGGGCCAAACGGTGCAGGTAAATCAACGCTACTTAAAATCATGGCGGGCATCGACAAAGATTTCCAAGGTGAAGCATGGGCAGCCGAAGGTGCAAAAATTGGCTATTTAGCACAAGAGCCAGAACTGGACCCAGCTCTCGACGTGGTCGGCAATATCAAGAAAAGTCTTGGCGAAACGCAACGCTTACTGACCCGTTTTGAAGAAGTGAATATGAAATTCGCCGAACCCATGTCAGATGATGAAATGAATGCGTTGATTGCTGAACAAGGTGAACTTCAAGAAAAAATTGACCATCTTGATGCGTGGGATTTGGATCGTCAAATTGAAATTGCGATGGATGCACTTCGTTGCCCTGCTCCTGAAGCATCGATCGAACGTCTTTCGGGTGGTGAAAAGCGCCGTGTTGCGTTGTGTTCACTTCTGTTGCAAAAACCTGATCTTCTATTGCTTGACGAGCCGACAAACCATTTGGACGCTGACTCTGTTGCTTGGCTCGAGCGCCATTTGCAAGATTATAAGGGGACTGTTGTACTGATCACGCATGACCGTTATTTCTTGGATAATGTTGTTAGTTGGATTCTTGAAATCGATCGCGGCCAAGGATTCCCATTCGAAGGAAACTACTCCAGTTGGCTCGAGCAAAAAGAAAAACGTCTACTCATTGAATCAAAAGGTGAATCTCAGCGCCAGAGACAACTCAAGAGCGAGCTTGAATGGATCCGTCAGTCACCAAAGGCCCGTCAGAGCAAATCAAAAGCCCGTATCCAAGCATATGAAGATTTGTTGAATGAAAACGTTGATACAGGCGCGGGTGATGGATCAATATTCATTCCAGCGGGAGAACGTTTGGGTGATTTGGTGATAGATTTAGAACACGTATCAAAAGGATATGGCGATCGTCTGCTTATTGATGACCTAACATTTAAAATGCCACGTGGTGGTATCGTTGGTGTGATTGGCCCAAATGGCGCTGGTAAAACAACATTGTTTAACATGCTAACGGGCAAAGACAAACCTGACCAAGGTGAAGTTAGAATTGGCGATTCTGTGCGTTTGGGCTATGTGGATCAGTCACGTGATACGCTAAATCCGAATAAAAACGTGTGGGAAGAAATTTCCGACGGCCTTGATATGATTGTGCTTGGTAAACGTACTGTAGCTAGCCGCCAGTATTGCAGCTGGTTTAACTTTAAAGGATCAGACCAACAAAAAAAGGTTGGATCACTATCAGGTGGTGAACGTAACCGTGTGCATTTGGCAAAAATATTGCGTTCAGGCGCGAACGTTTTGTTCTTGGACGAGCCGACGAATGATCTTGACGTTGAAACATTGCGTTCACTCGAAGAAGCCCTGTTAAGCTTTGGCGGTTGTGCGATTGTGATTACCCATGATCGATTCTTCCTTGACCGTATCGCGACGCACATTTTAGCGTTCGAAGGTGATAGTCATGTTGAATGGTTTGAAGGCAACTATCAATCATACGAAGAAGATCGGAAACGTCGTTTGGGCGCGGATGCGTGTCAACCACATCGGATTAAGTACAAGCCGTTAACACGGTAAACTCCGCAAGAATTAGCACATTTAGAATCCCCTCTTGATTCACTCAACGAGGGGGCTCTTCTTTTACACAATGGACTGTCATCTTTTTTGTCTTTACTCAAGAGAACTGAAACACATTTCATTATGTAAAAGCCCCCTGATAAACAAAACTATAACTAGTTTCAAATTTCAAAGAAATTCAACCATATTTGCGACATCTGTAATTTCTGATAAAGAATTAAGCATAGTATTATATTCATCAAATGTCATTGTCTCATCAAGAATTCCTTGTCCATTGAAATAAGCAATGGCCAAGATAAATTGTAATTCTGTTGGTTTATAATGGCCACAACCTCTATTGATTTTGGAAATCTTTCCATTTCTTACTTCCATGTGACCAGCGCAGGCAACAGGCTGTCCAATACCATCTTTTGGAAAAATTGAGTTATGGTGAATCTCCCCAAATCTCCCCATAAGGGAGGGCCATAGACTCTCAGACAAGATACGAAGATCGCCCTTTGGATTTAAGGCCCAAAGTGTGTGACAGGTATTTAGAATTTCACCGTCTTGGTAGATTTTCCCATCTATAATTTCTACTGACATAACGGCAGCCGAATCTTCTGGAAGGCAATGCGTATTTCTCATTTGTTGCTTGCTTATTAAAAATTTATTACAAACTCTCAAATTATTATTATCTGGTTGTTGATGTAGAGAGTTTTCACGGAATTCCGTATAGAACTCTTCGACAGCCTCATCTTTAAATTTCATCCCAGCATAAGGTCTTGCATCCGAAAAATCCTCAAATGGATCACGAACATCATCCATTGAACTTACACTTGTTATCAATAGTAAAGTAAACATTAAAGTAGTCATTAACTTCATTTATAAAACTCCAAAATTATTTCTTACATAATTATATATAGTAACTTATTTTACAATTACAATAACAATTACATATAAAAATCTCAGTTTGTAATTTTTATATGTAAGAAATCAAGTTGGATCGTTGCTATGCCTTAACTTCCTTTGTGAAAAATTCATTACCTTGTGGCTGGAAAAATGAATATGGTGAACGTTTAGGCTATGTAGATCAGTCAGGTGATACGTTGAATCCAAATAAAAATGTGTGGGAAGAAATTTCAGACGGTCTTGATATGATTGAACTTGGCAAGCGTACTGTAGCTAGCCGACAGTATTGCAGCTGGTTTAACTTTAAAGGATCAGACCAACAAAAGAAGGTTGGGTCACTATCAGGTGGTGAACGTAACCGTGTGCATTTGGCAAAAATTTTGCGTTCAGGTGCGAATGTTCTGTTCTTGGACGAGCCGACGAACGACCTTGACGTTGAAACATTGCGTTCACTCGAAGAAGCATTGCTCACCTTTGGTGGTTGCGCGATTGTGATTACCCATGATCGATTCTTCCTTGACCGTATCGCAACGCACATTTTAGCGTTCAAAGGCGACAGTCATGTGGAATGGTTTGAAGGTAACTATCAGTCATATGAGGAAGACCGCAAGCGTCGTTTGGGCGCGGATGCATGTCAACCATATCGTATTAAGTACAAGCCATTGACGCGGTAATTTCTGCAGTAATTAACACATTTACATGCCCCCTCTTGAGCCATTCAACGAGGGGATTTTCTTTTGCAATGGAGACTTTTAAGGGTTATTTTTCATGACCCGTGGAAGCTACCGTTTAAAAAATGTGTGAACAACTCTGCCAAATTTCTATTTGTGTAACAATATCGGAAATCTAACGGGCCTTCCCTCTCAGAGTAACATTATAAGTTACTGATTGAGAGAAGTTTTTTATAATATTTAATTGTTAATATACTTTGTTAATAATTAAATATTATTTATGTAAATTTATTTATTAGGAACACTGTCTTCTGAGTTTAATATTAGATCCTCCTTACCTGAAGACGTTACAGCATTGTTTTCACTTTCTTGAAGGGTCTGAAATTCGGCTCTTTTTTCAGGGGACATTGCAGCAAGATTTGCTTTCATCTCTTCTTTTTTATTAGCTAATGCAATAGCTGCTGCTCGTTCGTTCAAAAAATCATCATATTCACGAGCTTGTTTATTAGATTTATGAGGTTTATAACCTTCTATCAATTTATCACTTTCGTCTAATATGATATCTGATCGTTCATTCAACTTATTATGCTGCTCTTCTTCAGCTTTCCTTCTTTGAGTTACAGAAGCTGCCTTATTAAGTGTACTATTACTATTCATATAAGCTCGAAGTTCAGCTTGTTTTTCAGGAGACATTGCTGCAAAATTTGCCTTCATTCGCTCTGTCTGTTCATATGAAGAATATTCGTTCTGTGCCGTGCCTTTATAGGATTGACTTGCATATAAAGTATTTAAAGAAGTGAATATTGTAATAAAAATTGATAACTTTAGAAACATTTGGATCTCTTGTGGAATAACTCTTGTTTGAGATGATAATACACCAAGATCATTAATAAATAATTAAAAATATATGTATGTAGTATTTTCCTTTAATCTCGTTTTGGTAATTCCCGCTAAAAAATCATTGAAAACAACTAACGATGACCATTGTTCGGCACTATAGCCCTTCCCCAATCGTGCTCAACCGACTCTCCCACGTCGCACCAAGCTCGTTCATTTTCTTTTGAAAATCTGTATCGCGTTGTTCCCGTATTTTTTTTGAATCAAGCGGCACTGTACCAAAATCAGCTGATCTCATAAAACACCTATCCAACGCTTCCCCTGATAATTCAGGTACCGCCGCTGCAATCTCAGCCATTACATCTAAATCACCCATGCAATACAAAACAGCATCACACCCCGCAGCAATTGCCCGGCTTGCCCGTTGCGCATAACTTCCTGATAATGCTTTCATGCTTATACAATCACTGATCAAAAATCCTTTGAACCCAATCACACCACGTATCACCTTTTGAATCACAATCGATGATTCCGTCGCGCAATAATCAGGATCGATCGCTGAATAAATGATATGAGCCGTCATCCCCCATGGATGCACCGGCAATGATTCTAATGCCATAGAAAACGCACAAAAATCAGTCATCTCCAACGTTTTTTCATCAGTATCAACAACTGGCAACTTTTCATGGCTATCCACATCAGCGCGCCCATGCCCCGGCAAATGTTTAATTACCGGCATGATGCCATTTCGATTGTGTGCATTGATGGTCACAGCAGACAACGTCGCTACGGCATTACCTTTTTTTGAAAAAGCACGATCGCCAATGATAGGGTCAGAACCATCAAACAGTAAATCCGCACAGGGTGCACAGTTCGTATTAACGCCTAAATCACGCAGCTCCTGTGCAATAAGAGCGTAATTTTCAAACACCAGATCAGAAGCTTGATGAGGGTTCGTTTGATACAAATCACCAAACAAATGCCCAGGTGGGTTTGACCTGAAATGCGGCGGATAAAGACGCACCACACGGCCACCCTCTTGATCGATCAAAATTGGAACATCATCATGTGTAACGGTTGATTTAAGATCGAGCACGAGTGCACGAATCTGGTCAGGGCTTTCACAATTCCGACGGAACAAAATGAATCCAAGCGGCTGAACACGCTCAAAGAATGCGCGTTCTTCTGGCAAAAGAGTTGTGCCCTTAAGGCCAAAAATAACAGCTTTCATGATGATTCCTTTGGTGGTTTTACACATTTGTAGATATGATTGTTTTAATTATAGACATTTAGGTTCCAGCTTTGTTAGAAAATTTTGACTTTATCGAATCCGTTAAAGACCTACCCGATTATGCCCGCGTGGTGTTGGTTGATTTAACAAAGGTCAGCCCAGCTAAAGCTACGTCTTTTGAAACATACTTGGATGTTACTGAACAGCAAAAATTACAGACAATAACAGTAGATGCCAAACGTCATGCATTCGTTGTGTGTCGTTTTATTGCAAAACAATTAATTGGTGAGTTCTTCGGGCTAGATCCACTAACACTAAATTTTCAATACACAGAACGCGGAAAGCCGTACGTGAATGTTCCGGGCGTTGAATTCAATATCTCGCATTCTGGTGATTATGCCCTTATAGGTGTAAGCCATCATAAGATCGGCGTGGATATTGAAAAGATGAAGCCTAATCGTGATTTCAAAGGGCTGGCTGAGGCCGTGTTATCAGGAGATGAACGTCGTTGGGTGTTTGGTGGCAGCAATCAAGTGAGTCCACATGAAGAAATGATAAAACGGTTTTATCAACTTTGGACGTTGAAAGAAGCACGTCTTAAATGTGATGGCGATGGTTTGGCAGGACATTTTCCAGCAGCGACGTTTGATGAGTTACTTGGGTGGAAATTTTTAGGTTATGAAGCGTTAAATAATTTTATTATAAATAAACTTATTTACAATTATTCAATTTGTACTAAATGAAATATTATATGAATTTTCATTTACATTTAAAATCATTCGTTCTAGAAACAATTAATGACATTGATTTACTTGTACCCGAGAGAACAAATGAAAATTAATACTAAATTATTGATATCTTTTTTGTTGGTTGTATCATCCAATATCTCGGCAGTACATTCTTCCATGGCAAGCAGAGAGTCAGATCCAACAGCACATAGGCGCCTTGTTCTTAATGGGTTAAAAGAACGTGTTCAATCGCATTTAGATCATTTAGAAGACATGAAAATACTTTTCCGTAGTTCTGCTGAACTGGGAGCACTATCAGATGTTGCAAAACCACTAAAATACATTACATCGAGCATCGAAGCCAAAAAGGAAATTGTTCAAAGTTACAAACAATCAGTTGATTTGATTTTGCATTCCAATAATCCAATGTTTTTTTCAAGGACCTTTAATGAGATGCTTTCAGGCTTTCTTCAAACACGTCTGGATAATTTAAAAGATCGCAAAAAAAACATTGGTCTCATGAGGATAGCACAACAAAATCCCTCTAAAGTTTGCATTTATGCATGGACAACAGATCCAGACAAACAAGGTGAATTAAGTTCTATAGAAAAAATACTGGGCGAAATTACAACGGATACATACCAAACCCTTAACACAATCATTGCTGGTCTTTGTTCGTTGGTTGATTTAAAAACACTTCCTTCTGAACCAAAAATGTTACTTCGTATGTCGCCAAGTCTTTGGCCTCGCATTCAGGCACCAAGTGATGATTGGGGCCATCCAGACGAAGCTATTTTTGAGAATCAAGATTTAGATTTATATGAACATTCTCTGTTTAACACCGGTCAATTACCCACAAAACCTAGCTCAACGATAAGACTTGACTCTGACATGTGTCCATTATTCGCTCAGGCAAGAATTTCCACGTCGTCCTCCATCTTGACTGAGGCACAGTCTATAACTGAAGAAGAATTAAAAAAGATTGAAAAGAAAAAGGCGGACACTGCAAAAAAGAACAAAGCTAGAAGAGAAAGAAACAAAAAACTTGCTGCAAACGCTCGTTCAAAACTATCCGCTATAAGCAGTTACGTGGATGAAAGTGATATGAATGATTTACCAGACTTAGAGAATGATTCCAAGGCAACAGAAAAATATTCAGGTGCTTCATATGAATTGGCAAAGTCTTCAGGTGACGTTGCATATGCAGAGGTAAGCGTAGAGCGAGGTGAACAACTCAAAGCAACAATAGACGCTTCAGGTGCCACTACAAATGAAACAGCTGTAAGAGCAGGTATGGCTGATAAAACGAGCGAGTTGGTTGATAAAATCTATCTCGATCCAAAATCGGCGCACCACGCTCATCAATTAATGAAATCCTTAAAAAAATCTGCAGATGGCATAGACGAAAATACAGAAGAAAAGCAGGGTGGAAATTTGCCAGAGTTAACAGGTTCTAGCCGCGCCACGTATGATAATATTATGAGTCCTACATTCACTCGGGTTACCTATGCTGACTTTGAAACTTTGTGGAAACAGTTAGATGGGGCAATCCACACTAACCGTGGGGGAGGCTCTCATCGATCACTTAGTATCAGAGGGCAAACTGTACCAGTAGGAACATATAAGCCACATAAAGGAATTTATGGCAAGAATTACATAAAATATTTAAAACAAGCACTTCAGTATGCTGCGACTCTAACCTAAGTGGGGTACATAGACATTTTTAGGATTATAGTTTACGTTTAGGTCAAAAGTTAACGTTAAGGTTACCGCATGAACAAAGCCATAATCCACGAAATGTTCACACGCTTTAGGCAGAATGATCCACACCCAAAGACTGAACTTATATACACAAATCCGTATACTCTATTAATTGCGGTTTTACTATCAGCACAAGCCACCGATAAAGGCGTCAATAAAGCAACTGAGAAATTATTTGCCATCGCTGACACACCGCAAAAGATGCTGGCTTTAGGATTAGACGGTGTCTATGCACACATAAAAACCATTGGCTTGTATAACACAAAAGGGAAAAACATTATTGCGTTATCGCAATTGTTAATCGACCACCACAACGGGCAAGTTCCAGATTCCCGTGAAGCCCTCGAGGCACTCCCTGGTGTTGGCCGAAAAACAGCGAATGTTGTATTAAACGTAGCCTTTGGACACCCAACCATGGCGGTAGACACACACATTTTTCGTGTATCAAACCGAACAGGGCTCGCCCCAGGCAAAACACCACGTGCAGTGGAGGATTTATTACTCGAACGTATCCCTATAGAATTTGCTGATCATGCTCACCATTGGCTGATCCTACATGGTCGCTATACGTGCAAAGCACAAACGCCGATGTGCCCTACATGTATTGTTCGTGATTTATGTGATTATGCACGGGCTAATGGAGCAGGAAAAGCCGAAGAGAGTTAGAAAGTCTTCTCAATCTTCCTTCTCCACGCGCCTTTAAAAGCCAGCACTACTTAATCGAAATAACTGTTCCATTCGTCATCGCAACCAAATCAGTGCTTTTTATATTAAAAACAGTATTTGGCGTGCCAGCCGCAGCCCATACATTATCAAATTCCATCAACGCTTTATCGATAAAAATCAACTTGATTGATTTCTTGTGCCCAACAGGTGGAATGCCGCCAATTGAAAAACCAGTAAAGTCACGTGCAAAATCTGCATTGGCTTTAGTGATTTCCCCACCTAATTCATGTTCGACACTTCTTTCATTTAGCCGGTTAAGACCAGACACAAGTACCAATATAGGCTGACTTGTCGATTGCGTTTTATAGATGAGTGACTTAACAATTTGTCCCACATCACACCCGATCTCAGCTGCTGCGTCGCTCACTGTTCGCGTGCTATCAGAAAGTTCAATAACGGCGCATTCCACACCATGTTTTGTGAGTGCTTTTTGCACGCTAGGCGCGCTTTGAGCTGATATTTGATTTTGATTCATTGTTTTTTCCTAAAAAAGTTGTTGTCAGTATACTCATTTTTCTGAATGATGCAAAACAACTTCGCTGTTAAACTAACGATTTTGAATCAATTTTCGTTGGATATATGTTTGGCTCGAATGACAATGAAAAATGGCAGCTTCATGTCACCTTTTGATCAGTCCGCGCAATCATCAAAAACCCAATCACTCCAACGGCAAGCGTTACAGGAATAACACCAATGCCATAGATAAATGCACCAGCCACCTTCGTGCCACCACAGTTATGAATTACACATCCAATGACCGTATGAAACACCCAACCAAAAATCATGATAATCATATTTGCAACAGCCGTTGTGAGGCCCGCAACATGCTCTGGCACATAAGTTGATGCTTTATAAATCGCCAAAATCTGGTACGCACAGCACACTCCAACACATACAAAACTAATTGTCATGCTACTGACCGTTAACATTTGCGCCACAAGTGCTGCAAAGGTTACCAACATCACAATACCTGCGCCTGTTATAACGACAACATAGCGCCCTGTTTTCTCGGCAACCATACTCAGCACTGGCGCGCCAAAACACATACCTATAAAGATCATGGATGGCAGATAGCTTGCAACACTTGCATCATATCCATAAACCTGTTTTAAGAACTCTGCCCCCCACACGTCAGCAAATCCTTCAAGTGGTCCCACCATTAATCCTGCCAAAAGGCAAATCATAAGAACTTTGCGATTTGTCAGAACCAACTTTACATTTGATATGACCGACCCATGATTCGTCGCTTCCATCTTAGGAACAATCACATAAGTCACAACTGCAAGCACTAACCCAATCATTGCAAAAATTTCAACAACGGCTTTGTAACCCAATGTACTACACATATAACTAACGGGCCCGCCTCCGTAAATTGCGCCAATCAAACCAATTGTTACAGAAAGACTGAGCATTCGTGTGAAGTGTTTCTCAACAAATGCCATGCGTATGATTTTGAATGTGCCCAAAATGGCGGCAGATGACCCAATGCCAATTAACAACCTGCCGATCAATGGATATACCCAATGTTCAGCAAAAAGAATAGGCAACAAACCAATAACCGTCAGTAAAATACAACCCGACATGACATTTTTAGGGCCATAGCGATCAAGCATAATGCCAATTGGCAAATGCATCAGTGAATAACCAATGTAGTAAACACCGGAAAACTGCCCGAAAATCGCAGCATCGATGTGAAATTGATTCATAATATCGCCCAGCATAATATTGGGCATAACGCGCAAAATATATTGATATGCGTAAAAAATTGAGGCCGTCATCCATACAGACCATGCGATGGCGCGTGAGTTAAACATATTGTGTCCTTGTTACGATTTTATTGGTGATAATATGGGCATAAAAGTAATACTTACTTTGACATCTATACATTGATTTTATAGAAAAAGGAAAAGAAAATATGGTCCGCCTAGCGGAGGAGGAATAGGCCGCCGAGTATTAAGATGTGAAATACGTTTGCCGTCCTTAAGGATATTAGGCTGTCCTCGTAGAATTGAAAAGCATAATACAGATATGTACTATATTAGAAAAATATGAGCCATATCATAAAAATTAAGTCAATAAAATATTCTTTATCACAACAAATCAACAACGCCATGCCGTTTGCGCGTCAGCCCCAGCAACATCCCCATGGCAATGGCCAATGCGATCAATGACGATCCACCATAGCTAACAAACGGCATTGTCATCCCCTTGGTTGGAATCAAATGCAACGCAGACGCCATATTCACAAATGCTTGCAATCCAAACTGAATTACAAGACCAGATGCTGCCATCATCACGAATAAACTTGAATCTTGCATTGCCCGCATCAATGATCGCAGCACGATAAATGCAAACAACGCCACGATGAATAAGCATAAGAACAGCCCAAATTCTTCACCCGCTACCGCAAAAACAAAGTCAGCATGCGCATCAGGCACGTTCTTTTTGACGATTCCCTCGCCAGGGCCGCGGCCAAACAAGCCACCTTGCGTAAACGCTTTTAGTGATTGGGTGACTTGATATAAATCCTGTTTGGGATCCCCCGCTGAAGGGTCGAAAAACTGATCCATACGTTTTGCCACATGCGGGAATAAAAAGTACGCGCCACACAAACACACAATACCAAGGCCAGCTAAAATTCCCATCCAAATCAAGGGCATTCCCGCCACAAATAATTGTCCGACCCACGTTGAAATCAAGACAAGCGTCATACCAAGATCAGGTTGCAATAACAACAACACCATCAAAATAAGTAACAATACCATCGACACAGAAAGTCCTGGGAATTCGCGATCTTTATATTTCTCGGCCAACATCCATGCAGCCAACACAGCAAAAGCTGGCTTAATAAACTCAGATGCTTGCAAAGACATTCCAGCAAGCATTAACCATCGCTTGGCACCCTTAATTTCAATACCATAAAGCAACGTCGCAATTAGCATTACTACGCCTGTTAAATACACAAACGAGGCTAGCCTTCGTATATGCAACGGAGTAAGCAACGATATGCCAAACATAATAAGCAATGCTGGGGGCACCATAATCAAATGGCGTTTAACAAAAAAGAATGTGCCAAGATTCAAACGATTCGCAACGGGAGGGCTGGCCGCGAAACTAAGCAATACGCCAAGACCAATGATGACGAGAATCGCACCAAGGCTCCATCGATCAACTGTCCACCACCAACGCCCGATAACACTTGTGTCGCGTCTTGAAAAAATAGTTTTCGTCATTATTGTTCCTTTGATTTCAAATTACTGTGCGCCAATCGTTTAAATTCATCACCACGATGTTCAAAATCACGAAACTGATCAAAGCTCGCACAGGCAGGCGAAAACAATATCACATAGTGTCGCATTGGATCATGTCCATGCGCATGCGCTTCAGCTCGAATATCGGCAAACGCAGCTTGTATTGCTGTTTCAAGATCGCCACATGTTTTTGCATCAAGTGCATTACCTGCTGTTTCTAAAAATTCATCTTGCGCAGCACCAAAAAAATACGCTTTAGTAACTTTGCTGAAATAAGGTTTAAGCGATTGAATACCACCAATTTTAGATTTTCCACCCGAAATCCAATAGATCATTGGTGGGTTTTCAAGCTGCGTATAATAAGCAAGAGCACGCTCTGTTGAATCAGCATTTGTCGCTTTACTATCATTAACAGCACTAAAGTCAGTGCACTTATAAACAAGCTCCATTCGATGAGCAAGCCCTGGAAAAGAATGAACCCCGGCCATAATTGCATCATGCGGGACACTTAGTTTTCTACAAACTGCATAGGCCACACGTATGTTTTCTTGATTATGTTCCCCTGGAAGGCGCTCGACTACTGACAAATCTTCCGTTGGCTCTACACATTCTGCACCAATGATACGTAAATTTGCATGCCTAAAAATGCGTTCTTTAGCTTCGATATAACTCGCCATTGACCCATGGCGATCAATATGGTCTTCACTTATATTTGTAAGAACCGCTACGTCCAAATCAATTTGATGAGTCACTTCAAGCTGGAACGATGACAGTTCAAGTACATAAACAGATACATTTGGCTCATCCAACAAAGACAATACTGGCACACCTATATTGCCGCCCATAAGTGTCTTTCTTCCAGCTGTATTTAGAATATGCGTAATAAGAGCCGTCGTCGTGGACTTTCCATTTGTTCCTGTAATACCAACACAAGTAATTGCTGGATCACGATACTGATTAAACAAATCGATATCCGTTATAATCGGAATCCCCTTTGCAATTGCAAGAGCTGTTACAGGATGTGGTGTTGGATATGAAAAAGGAATGCCTGGGCTTTGCACAACGGCCTTAATTGTTTCCCAGGAAATATGATTCACCTTGGATAAGACTGCTCTATCCCCATAACTTTTAGCGTGATCATCATACACAACATAATGTTCCCCAACTCGATCAAAAAAGGCTGCTGTGGCTCTGCCTGACCGTGCCAAGCCAAGAATAAGATAATTTGATCGTTGTACGGTGCTCATAGTTAATTTTAAAATGATGTATTTTTCTTTTACCATAACGCCTTTATGGTTAGTCGGCAATCATTACCAATAATAGTGAAGATTTTATGCAGAAGGAATCGCAGGAATCATTGCAGTAGGCATCATTTGCTGCGAAACAGGCATCGTTTGTTGTGACTCGGCTACTTGCGGTGCCATATAGGGCACAAAATTAACACTACTCACAAAATCATTTACAAAATCATCTATGGTTGAGTGAAAAGGACTTTGAAACCCATATCCATTTGGATACACAATGGTCCAACCATGGAAACGCGCTACTGCTTCTAAAACCCATTTTGTCATTGCTTCGCTGCCCCGCGAGTAAGGCATCGCATGTGTCTGAATATAAAAGATATTAGCCAAATTTTCTTTAATACCATTTACATCTGTATGTGCACACAAAATGGATTTTTCCCAATACCCTTCAACCACTTGCATGAGCATTTCAATAAAATCTTTTGTTGTGTGCATTACAATAAAATGTGACTTATTTTTAATTTTATCAATATGGGTCTGTGTTACGCCATTTGGTTTACTTTGATCTGTTTGAAAGAGTCCATATATAATACTGATAGGAATCATCCGATCACCTATTTTTAATTTCATTTGGTATTTTAAAATTTTTAGTGCTTCTTTTTGACGTTGGAGTATCCTCAAGTCACGTTTGATTTCACCATTCGGAGGGCCAAAAAACAATTCATCCATGCTCACAGCTTCAAGTTGAGCGATTTTCTTAACTTCTGCATCTGTTAAATCCACATGATCGTACTTGTAATGATTCACCAAAATATCACGCGAAAAAGGGATATCATTTTCATTTAAGCAATAATCCTGGCTCACAACATGGAGATCATTATGTGATCGCTCGCTTTTTAAATGAACAATATGGTCTGTATCTGTTTTATCAAGGTGCTTGAGTAAGTCCGAAAAATAGGCAGCAATATCATCATGCCAGCTTAGCCTAATTGGCGTGTAATCTAACAAATGCCCAGTATCTTTGACCCGAAGAACACCGAAAGCTTCCTTTGAACTTGTATCCGTTTTAAATGCGATATCTCGCCTGAATTTAGCAAGCCCAGTATCTGTATCACCTAAAAACTCTACATAATAAGAACGAAGTGGCTTGTTTTCAACATGTGCACGATTCCTCAAAAAATCAATCATATGCGTCGCCCATTGAATGGCATACTCAGACTGCATTTTAAATACTTCTCCGCCTTTTTCCCCACCATATGTCACTTGCTGGATATATTTTTTTGTGACAGGTTGAGCCGGCGCATCAGCATGCACATACACAGGGCAAAACCAAATAAATAAAACATTAATGAGCGCAAATCTTATTTTCATTATCAAACGGTTTTACAATTAATATCTAAAATTTTACACAAGAAAACACAAACAATCAAGCCATTCAACTTGCCTTAGACCAAAGAGGCTGCTTATTATTTCAGAAAAAATGCCAAAGCATTTTACCGAATATTATTCATCACCATACCTCTCAAATGATTTTGAGAACATATGAAAGAAGCATGGTTGAAAAATAAAAGTCATTATCAGCAGAAATTACCTTGAAGTGCGGTAGGTAATTGTGGCTTGCGCTTTCAACTTATTAAACTGCGCAACTGCTTGTTCTTGCACACGCTTTTCTTTTAACGACATACTGATTTCTTCGGTTGTAGGCATTTTCTTTTTCATTGGCGCCTTTTGGTCACACAACATAAACACACGAAGCTCAGTCTCGCTCAATCGAACAGGATCAGTTGCCTTTCCTTTGCGAGCAGCAACAAAAAGCTTTCGAATTCCGTCAGGAATAACAGCAACCGAAATATCATTCATTTCCTCGACTTCTAAATTAGATCCTTTAGCACGTTCTTTAAGTGCCTTACATCCCTCAACCATAGGTATATTTTCTAGAAATCCGCCTATTCGTGCTTGATCGTCAATTGATGCCTCTGCAGGCAATTTGATTTTTACGTCCATGTAGCTCATTTTTGCTTCGCTCGCCGCTGCTTGGCCTGGCAATTTATGATCTTTCACGAAATAAATAATATAACGATTCCCACGCAAAACAGGTTCGCTAAAACGGCCCACAGCAATCTTTTTCACTTCATCCGGCAATTGATCTTTTGTAACCCAACCAACTAAACCACCTTGCGCACTAGAAGGGGATTGCGAAAAGTTACGTGCTACAGATGAAAAAGGTGCTCCTTCAACAAGCTGACGATGCAAGTTTGCGGCCTCATGTTGTGTGTGAGCACGTTTTTCTGGCGAATCTACAAACAAAACAATTTCAGCAACTTCAAATTGTTCTTTTTCTTCGTTTTGCTTAAGACGAGCCTCTTCATTTTTAACTTCACGCTCTGTAATATAAATATGCGCACCAATGCCATCACGAACTGATTTAATCCATAGCAAGTTCGATTCGACACGATCACGTAATGTCTTTATATCAACACCTTTGCTGACAAAAAATATGCCTAAATGCTCAGGCGTCATATTGTTTTCTTTAGCAATACTCTCAATTGCTTTGTCTAATTCTTCTTTAGAGACAGATACTTTTAAATACCCGGCTATTTGACGTTGTAGTTTTTCCTGAATAAGGGCTTCTTTAATTTGCTGAATAAGATCATCCGTTGCCTTTTTATCAACTTCACCGGCAGACAATAAAATAAGAGCAAGACGCTTTTCAATATCACCATTTGTAATTACATCTTTATTCACTTCTACTGCAATTGATGCAGCTGGCTGCTTTATAATGGGTGAATCAATTTTTTTCATTTTTTCAGTGACTGATTCCTTTTTTTTCAACTTGGAGTTAGCATCCTCCTCGGCAAATTCAGGCCTTCCAACAGCAGGCTTTTCTTTCTTAACCGAATTACTCACAGATGCTGAAAGATCCGCCTCAGAAAACACCTCGACTGCAGCAAAAGACGATAATAGAAGAGAAATAGCAACACGTGCCATTATTTTTTTATTTATTAACATAAGTTTCCTTATACAATTTGGTTGAATTTGCGATACCTTAGGAGAGCCACACATGTTCACACATATTAACTTTATATTAACACACGTAGTTCGACAATTAGTTATGAGATATATAAACACATTTTCAAGATTTTGCCACATTTTAAGATGACATTACTATTCAAATATGCATTTAAAAAGTTTTTTTTAGTTAGCTTAACGCTCACAATATTAATTATTGCTGTGTTATGGCTAGCTCAATCATTACGCTATATGGATCTTATTGTAAATAATAGCGTATCGATGGGAGCATATTTTTCACTCGTCGCATACTTATTGCCCGATCTTTTTGTTGTCATTAGCCCCATTGCATTTGCACTAGCAACATTGTTTTGTTTTCATCGACTTATGATCACGCATGAATTAGCCGCATTAAGATCACTTGGCATTAGCAATCTCCGGTTATCACTGCCTATTTTATCCCTAGCAAGTGGGCTTTTTATATTTTTAATGTTCTTAAATATTATTGTTGTGCCAGCATCATTCCAAAAGCTTAAACAACAAGAACACGTCATGCGAAGCGCTTTCTCTGGCGCCCTTCTGAGAGAAGGATCTTTTAACACATCAAAAGGATTCACACTCTACGTTCGTGAACACAACGACAAAGATGAGTTGCATGGAATATTCATCTACCAACCCGCAAAGGATGGACAACCAGCTCATACAACACTCGCTGAGAGTGGCCAGGTATTTAAAAGTAGTGATCGGCTTTTACTCTTACTTAAAAAGGGGCAGCGCCAAGATTACACTCCATCAACCAGACAATATGCTCATTTTTCATTTGAGGAATTTGTCTATGATTTAACAGATACAATTTCAAGTTCTGAATCGCGCCCAGAGCGTGCATCTGAGAAATCGATTCGCCAGTTACTCAATCCAGACATATCCACAATGGAAGATATGAGGCGTCGGTTTAGATCTGAGGCACACCAACGCATCCTCTTGCCTTTTTTATGCTTACTTGATGCATTGCTTATCTCGGGCATATTGCTATCTGGGGAATTAGGCCGTCGTTACAACAGACGAAAAATCATAATTGCTGCATCCAGCATTCTCTTTATTCATCTGTTAACAATGGGCCTGCTGCATGGTAGTGTCCGATTTTTGTCACTCCTATGGCTTGTGTATATTCTAGTCGGATGTGGCATTGTCGTCAGTTTCTGGTATTTATCAAAGGATTTATTCATAAACTGGCACAAAGGTGATTCAACCTTCAAACAACGTCTTGCCTGGGGAGATCGCAAATGACCCCTCTACGCTATTTAAAAAGCTCTTCTAATATCTATGTTGCAAGAAATTTTCTTGTGTGGCTTGGCATTACTGCACTTGCATTACTTGTAATTGTTGGTTTTTTCGAGGCTATTGAGTTATTACGTCGTGCCATGAGCCACCCAGATGCTTCCCTTAGCATTGTTTTCGAGTTAACTCTTTTAGTCTTGCCTCAACGTTTCATTGAATTGCTGCCTTTTATTGTTTTCTTGGCCAGCCTGCTTAGTTTGTGGCGCCTTAATCAACTACAAGAAATAACAGCACTGCGGGCCATGGGAATATCTGGCGGACAACTAGCGCTAGGTCTTTGCACAACAGCCATTATGATCGGCGCAAGCAGCTTACTTGTACTTAATCCAATTGCTGCAAGTTTTAATGCCAGACATAGTGCACTGGAAGAGCGCATACTCAAACACAACAAGCAACATCTCACCATATCCAACACAGGCTTCTGGTTAAAAACAATCGAAAATGATCAAAAAACCATTTTTCATGCTGCTTCGTTTTCCTTACATAACAGAACTTTTCAGAACGTAACGTTTTATGAATTTGATTTAAAAGATGGATTCAAACGCCGCATTGACGTCAAAGAAGCAACGCTCATGGATGGGAAATGGCTTTTGAAAGAGGTCTATACCTGGCGCACGAATGCCGTTTTAGAAATAGATAAAGAAAAATATCGTCCCACAGATCTAACTCTAGAAAAAATTCAACGCAGTACAATTAAACCAAATCAACTTCCCTTCTGGCGTATTCCGGCATTCATAAGGCAACAGCAAAAAAATGGCATGTCTTCCATATTATATGAAGTTTATTGGCATCGTTTATGGGCCGAAATTGCCTTACTTGGCGTTATGTCAGTATTAGCGGTTGGTTTTTGCTTGCCAAATCCACGCTATCATGCAACGGGACGCTTAATTGGCTTGGCTCTTATAACCGGTTTCATGATTCATTTTTTTAATAATATTATACATGCATATGGACTTGGTGATCGATTGGCAGCCTTTTGGTCAGCATGGTTGCCACCGATTGTTACAGGGTTACTTGGTGTTGGGTATTTAATGCATGCAGAAGAGAATTCATAATATGATAAAAATAAATAACAACCGGTCATTGTTGTCATTCTTTGACGTAATTCAGAAGTCTGAACATGACAGTAGAAAATGGTTAGCAGTCGCCAAAATCATCGTATTATTTTTAGTTGGCCCAACACTTTCCTTTGCAAATGATATTCCGGTCGACTTAAAAGCTGACCTTGTACAATATGACGCAATTCAAGAAAAAGTCACTGCGACTGGGAATGTGGTTTTAACGCAAAAAAGCAATAAAGGCACACGCATATTGAATGCTAATCTTGTTATCTATGAAACCAAAAACAATCAAATAACTGCTTATGGCACAGATGCAACAAAAATTATTTATCATGATATTGATGGCAATGTCATTTATGCCAACGAACTTACCTTAAGCCACGATTTCAAAACTGGCACGATTAAAACATTCACCATGCTAACAAAAGAAAAGGCAACCATTCATGCTGCACAAGGTTGTCGTGAAGACGACATTATCTCGACAATGGAAGATGCTGATTATACCCCTTGTACGTTTTGCAGCACAAAAAAACCTGTGTGGCAATTAAAAGCTGAAAAAATTATTCACAACAAAGAAGAACATACAATTGAATATAGAAATGCACGGCTTGAAGTTAAAGGCGTTCCTGTTTTTTACACGCCTTATTTTTCACATCCTGACCCAACCATTAAACGCAAATCAGGTATTTTATTACCGATCTATGGTTATAATGACAGTCTTGGATATGTTGTTGGCGTTCCGGTTTACTACGTAATTTCTGATCAAAAAGATATGACCCTCACCCCTGTTATGACATCAAAACAATCTGGCATTATACAAACAGAATATCGTCATCGTTTTCGTGATGGCTCTATGACTATGGCAGGTAGTTATACAAAAACAAAAGATTTGCCACCTGCGCCACCACCTGGCCAATTACTACCAAATGGTCCACGCCCACCAAAACCTGATCGTTGGAATATTTCAGCCCAATCACGCGTTGACATAAATGACAATCAACGTGTCAAAGTAGACATTAACCGTGCAAGTGATACGACATATTTGCAACGTTATAGCTTAATTCGCCAGTCACCATTCATTCAGAACAACCAAAGTTTGCGCTCAAATATAGCCTGGCAGCACTTTTCAAACGATAGCTATGCCGATGTGCAATCGTATGCTTTTCAAACGGATGCACCCAAAACAACACCTATCATTCTGCCAAAAGGCACATATCACTATCAAACAGAAACGCCAACAATCGGCGGAACTGCTGCTATTGAAGGCGGAGTGCTTGCTTTATTTCGTCATCAATCTGTCCCAGGTCGATCAGGCACAGAGATGTACCGTGTATCAAATGGCGCTTCCTGGAAACGCCCATGGGTTTTATCACACGGCCAAATTGTTACATTGCAAGGACAAACGCGTGCAGACCTTTATATGATGCGCCGTTACTTTGACACAGAGGCAACAGCAAATGCACCAAAGCATCAGCTTGAACATCGCCACGTACGACTCTTTCCGCAAGGAAGCCTTGACTGGCAGTGGCCATTTCAAAAACGAATGGATCTTGCAAACTGGATTGTGAAACCACAAGCAATGATTGTATCCAGCCCACTTAACATCAACAACCGTCACATACCAAACGAAGATTCATTGGCCTTCGAGTTAGATGATACAAGTCTATTTTTACCAAATCGCTTTGATGGAATTGATCGCGTCGATACAGGCACGCGTGGTATTGCAGGACTTGAAAATGAACTCCGATTCAGCAAGCAACGTAATGTAAGCTTATTCTTAGGACAATCAAAACGCCTTGATAATCAGCACGTCGTGCGAAATGGTCTTGGTGAAGACAAATCAAGTTCAGACATACTCATGCGATTAAAGGCAAAACCAGCTTCATGGCTATCAACCCGTTATCGCATGGCGACAAGCCCGGATTTCAAGGTTGTTCGATATTCCGAACTTGGCGCAAGCATTGGCGAGCCCATCTTTAAAATCGATGGTGCCTATATATTCTTAAACAAACGTGCGACACTAAATGAATCCAGCTATATTTCACAATTGAACATGCATATTTCCTCGCAATTTACAGAAACGTGGCGTTTATCGGTTGGTCAAATTCGAAATTTAAAACGAGCAAATGGGGGAGCATCTCTTGCGACATATCTTGCAGCCACGTATGACGATGAATGTTTCTCTGTTGATTTAGGTGTCTATCGATCAGGTTGCTACGATCGAGATATCAGACCGGATACCAGCTTTTTGGTAAGCTTGAATTTCAAAACATTGACAAACCTTGCGATTAGTCCTGCGCCAAAGTATCAAGCGAATATGCTAACGGCTGGGCTGTAAAAAGCTAAAAATCAATCATTCTAAATTGTTAAATTTATTACGATTGTATATGGCGCTATACCCATCAACACCTATTAAAATCTTATACGTACCAAAATCAACTAGGTGCCGGAATCTACGAATCTATTATAAAAAACAATGACTTATGCTGCTCACCATTTAAAATCACAAATACTATTACTCTTAACTTGACATATATATTTATATTATATATATGTATATGTTAATCAAAAAAAAACACTTAATTATGAATTATTTAGCAAAAGGAACCTTATGAAAAGAATATACATTTTCTTATCTATAATTATCTGCGCATCAAAAAGCTTCTGCATGGAAACCGAGGATTCTCAAAAAAATCTTATTAAAGATGACAGTTTTTTAACTGGAGCATCTATAGAACAAGCTCATTACCTTAATCCAAACGATAGGCCATTAATAGTTAATGCCAAAATAGATGAAGTGTTTCAGTCACTTTCATGTAAAGAAACATCTACATGGACAATGAATGGAGAAGAGCCAACTTATGATCTGCTTGGCATAAAAGAAAATGAACTTGCCAAGCATATAATTTTAAATAGTGATTCCTCAGAATTTAATTTTCTAGATCTTGGTGCCGCCAATTTCCAATGGGGAGAAGTTTATTAGATTTTCTTCAACAAGATCCTAAGGTGCAAATACATCTTGAAGAAAAAGGCGCAAACGTAAATATTGTGAGCGTTCGTGCTGAGATAAATTTAGGAGAAATTTTTATACAAAGCGGCCGATTCAATCGTTATGAATTTGGTAGCTTTAACGTTGAAAATATCATCACAGAATTTAGTGATGCTAAATTCTCGAGTTTTAATCTTAATGAAAAAAAAATGAACATGATTGTTTCAAGATATTGCTTTCAACATCTTGTTGATCCATTAGGAACATTTGTACAGGTACATAGTTTGTTAAAAAATGATGGGTGGCTGTTTTTTACCAATTTCTTTTTTGGTGTAGATGTATCTTTAACAGAAGATAGCCTAAGCATTAACTTTTCAAAAAGGTTGGATCATACGTTAGAAATGCTAGATTATACGGATGACCCTTTTTTGATGGCTCCGTATGCAAATATGAGAAAACATGAGATTATACTGAAAAAGAGAGATATGCCGTGTCAGTTACCATTTAGCTATCTTTCTTTGATGAGTATTCGTGAGGAACTTGCTGTGGGATCGAAGGTAATAACAGCATTTCATCATCAAAAAGAATTCTCTAAAGTTTTTCAAAGACAAGATTTATCACGGGGTTCGATTGTTGGTAAGCTAGAATTATATGAATGGTTGCAAAATAATAAATTCATGGAAGAAAACGAGTCCCATTTTATTTCCATTAGTGAAAACTAAATCTAATTCTATATTAATGATTATTTTGTGGCATTAACTGTCACAAAATAATCATTCAAAGAACTACAATTCCAACAAAAATCGTCCAGGATTTTCAATGCAATCCTTAATCGTCGCCAAGAACGTCACGGCTTCGCGGCCATCGATCAAACGATGGTCATACGACAGTGCCACATACATCATCGGGCGAATTTCAACCCGGCCATTAATTGCCATCGGGCGATCCTGAATTTTATGCATACCCAAAATAGCGGATTGTGGTGGATTAATAATTGGCGTTGAAAACAATGATCCAAAGACGCCGCCGTTGGAAATTGTAAACGTGCCGCCGCTCATTTCTTCCATCGTTAGCTTGCCATCTTTTGCTCGTCTGCCATACTCAGCGACAGCGCGTTCAATGCCCGCCAAGTCCAACAACTCAGCATCACGCACAACCGGCACAACAAGCCCGGTGGGAGCAGATACAGCGACGCCAATATCGCAATAATTGTTCGTGACGATCTCATCGCCTTCGATGCGGCTATTTACCATCGGAATTTCTTTAAGCGCTTGAGTACATGCTTTTACAAAAAGCGACATAAAGCCAAGCTTAACACCGTATTTTTTCTCAAACACATCTTTATAACGATCGCGTAATTGCTTGACGGCCATCATATCAATTTCATTAAACGTCGTTAAAATGGCAGCCGTGTTCTGAGCATATTTGAGACGTTCTGCTACCCGCAAACGAAGACGTGACAATGGCACGCGTACTTCTAAACGATCATCACTAGATAACGCATCTTCTGCCACTTTATCCCCAGCCGCATTTGCTTGCCCTATATTTTGCACATGATTAAGCACATCTGCTTTTGATAACCGGCCGTCTGGACTGCTCGCTTTAACATTTGCCGCATTTAATTGATTGTCACCAAGATGCTTTCGAACTGCAGGTGATAAATGTGTAACCACATCTGGTACTATTTGCATATTTTTCACCATCGTAATAGGTTCGGACTTTTCTACTGTAGATACAATTATTGGTGTCACAACAGCTTTTTCAGGTGTTGACGAAGCAACTGAAGGTGTAGCTACAATCGAAGCTACCGCATTAGCATCAATCACACCTAAAATTGTACCAATCTTAACAGAAATCCCTTTTTCACTGTTCATCACGGCGAGCACACCAGAAGACGGCGCTGTAATCTCAAGTGTCACCTTATCCGTTTCAAGTTCTACTAAGACCTCATCCACAACCACAGCATCGCCAACTTTTTTGCGCCATTTTGCAACGGTTGCTTCATTTACAGATTCCCCAAGAACAGGTACTTTAATTTCGATTAGAGTCATATATCATCGTTCCTTTTTTATTCACTGAAGTTATCATCTCTGCCTCTTCCTGTCATCTTTGCCTCTTCGTCATCCCCGCGCGGGCGGAGATCCACCCTCCCGTGTGTCATCCCCGGACTTGACACGGTAAAGTCACCTGGATTCCCGCCTCCGCAGGAATGACAAGCGTAACTTTCGAATTCTGACATTTTTATTCATAGCTCAAACCCAGTGCACAGTTTTTACTGGATTAACCAGCGCATCGAGCATTAACTTCTCTTGTTCATCCAAATGTCGTTTCATATGTCCTGCAGCAGGCACAGCTGCTTCACCACGCCCAGCATAATGCGGTCTATGATGGTGCGCCTTTGTGGCATACAGTGCTTTTTCAAGACGCCGATCGATAAACGTCCATGCACCCATATTCATAGGTTCTTCCTGGCACCACACAATTTCAACATTAAGATTTTTCCGAGAAACTGTTTCAATCTCGAGATATGGAAATGGATACAACTGCTCGATACGAATGAGTGCCACATCTTGAATGTCGAGCTCTTTCCTCTTCTCCAAAAGATCATAATAAACTTTGCCCGTACAAAATACGAAACGCCGTGCTCTTTTCATATTTTCGGGTGTATCTTCAATCACCTTTTGCAAATAAGTGCCTTCATCAAATTCATCAAGAGCAGAAGTTGCATTCTTATGCCGCAGCAATGACTTTGGCGTCATGATCACAAGTGGCTTTCTGAATGAATGAACAATCTGACCACGCAATGCATGAAATAAATTCGCTGGCGTTGTGCAATTCATGACGCGCCAGTTATTGTGTGCACACATTTGCAAATAACGTTCGGGACGTGCTGAAGAATGCTCAGGTCCTTGCCCCTCAAATCCATGTGGCAACAACATTACGAGCCCTGACAAGCGATGCCACTTTGCTTCAGATGTCGCTATAAATTGGTCAACCATAACCTGGGCACCATTGGCAAAATCACCAAATTGTGCTTCCCACATCACAAGACTATTGGGTGCAGCCAAACTATAACCGTATTCAAAGCCTAAGACTGATGCTTCAGCAAGCGGACTGTCTACAGCCTCAAAATAGCCCTGGCCTTTACGTAAATGATTTAAATGAATATGTGACTGCTCGGTTACCTGGTCAATCCAAAACGCATGTCGATGTGAAAATGTGCCGCGCCTACTATCTTGACCACTCAATCGCACATGATGCCCTTCATCAAGCAAAGATGCAAACGCCATGATTTCACCCATTCCCCAATCCAAGGGGCTCTCCGTCTCAAGCATAGAAAGACGTTGATCAACGAGACGTTTCAGTTTGGTATTCATAGAAAAACCCACTGGAAGTGCCATCGATTTTTGAATCAAAGGAATTAGTTTTGCAACATTCACCCCCGTTGAAATATTACGTTCAGTTGGGTTAGTCTGGTGAAAGCTTCGAATACCAGTCCATTTACCTTTAAGCCAATCTGGCTCAACACGCTCTTCTCCCGCATCCTCGGCCAGTTTGATGCCCAACACAAATTCTTCATTTAAAACCTGCTGAATCGCTTCAGTCATTGTCTTAGATTCAGCTTCACTTAAAATGCCGGCATGCAGTAACTTTTGTTGGTATTGCGTTGCTACTGAAGGATGTTCTGCAATTGCCTTATACATTAACGGCTGTGTGAACATTGGTTCATCACCTTCGTTATGGCCATGACGGCGATAGCACACTAAATCAATAACGACATCACGCTTAAATGTTTGCTGAAAATCCACAGCTAACTTTGTAATAGCAACAACTGCATCAGGATCATCGCCATTAATGTGAAATATGGGTGCTTGAATAATCTTAGCAAGATCAGATGAATAGGGGGATGACCGCGACATAGGTGGGGAAGTCGTAAAGCCAATTTGATTGTTAATGATAATATGGATCGTGCCGCCAGTTTCATACCCTTCAAGTGCGGACAGTTCAAGTGTTTCTGCCACAAGTCCTTGACCTGCAAAGGCTGCATCACCATGCATTAATAAACCAACAGTTTTATGACGTTCAACATCACCACTCATATATTGCTTAGACCGCACTTTACCCAATGTTACCGGATCAACTGCTTCAAGGTGTGACGGGTTTGCTGAAAGTGATAAATGTACGCGTTTCCCATCAACTGTGCGATCACTTGAATACCCTTGATGGTATTTAACATCTCCTGAGGAATAATCATTTACACTATTCGTAAGATCAGCGCCTTTAAATTGCGCAAATACATAGCGCATGGGTTGATCCATGAAATTAGTAAGAACACACAAACGACCGCGATGAGACATACCAAAAACAAGTTCTTCCGCTGAATGCATCGTGACTAAACGCGTAAGAAGCGTCTCCAGCGCAGCCAACACACTTTCGCCACCTTCAATACCAAATCGCTTTGCCCCAGGATATTTTACATGTAAAAAACGTTCAAAAGATTCAGCACGCATCAATTGAATCAATGTTTCTTTTTTATCATGATTTGATGCTTTCTCAAGGCCTCCCTCAATACGCATTTGCAACCATGCTTTTTGCTGCGCATTTTGAATGTGCATAAACTCAAAACCAATGTTGCCGCAATAAATCTGTTCTAATTTTCCGAGAATTACTCGAATTGTCGATGACTCAAGCCCTAAAACATTATCAAGCTGTACTTCTATATCCATATCTGATTCATCAAAGCCGTATCGGCTTGGATCAAGTTCAGGATAATACTTTGGTTTTTCGATATTAAGCGGATCCAGATTCGCCCCTAAATGCCCGCATACGCGAAACGCGCGAATCATCATTAGTGCACGAAGTGACAAAAGTGTATCTGTTGGAGCAGCCTGTGCTTGATTTTTCTTTACATTCCGCTGACGACTTTCAGGAAATGTAATCAACTCAGTTTCAATATCATCACCAAATTGATCAAAGAACATACGCCATGATGGATCCACGTCCTCAGAATTTAGACGATACGCATTTAATAGATCTTTCAAGAAAAGTGTATTTGTTCCACTTAAAATTGACTCAGATGAATAGCGTGTCGTTTGTGTCATGCAGCGTCCCTTCCCTCCATGAGTGCTTTCATTGTCGCCCCTAGTTTTGCAGGTGATGATGCAACAGTTATGCCAAGTTTAGTAAAATGATCAATTTTATCTTGCGCAGTCTCACCAGCACCAGAAACAATAGCGCCCGCATGCCCCATCCGTCGTCCAGGAGGAGCCGTCACACCCGCAATAAAGGCGACAGTTGGCTTACCCCTGCCCTTTTTCGTTTGATGCGCAATATAATCAGCCGCTTCTTGTTCATCTTGGCCACCAATTTCGCCAATCATCATCACACCTTTTGTGTCATCATCGTGCCAAAATAAATCAAGCACATCCACAAAGTTCATGCCCTTTACAGGATCCCCGCCAATACCAACACATGTTGTTTGGCCGAGACCTTGCATAGTTGTTTGATATACAGCTTCATAGGTTAATGTACCAGAACGTGAAACAATACCAATCTTGCCAGCTTTATGAATAAAGCCCGGCATAATACCAATCTTACATTCATCCGACGTAATAACACCTGGGCAATTAGGGCCAATAAGACGAGATTTCTTGCCTTCTAAATAACGGCGAACATTAATCATATCAATAACGGGGATTCCTTCAGTGATACATACAATCAATTCAATCCCTGCATCAGCAGCTTCGCATATAGCATCTGCTGCAAAAGCTGCAGGCACATAAATCATCGTTGCATTGGCGCCAGTTTTAGCAACAGCATCATGCACAGTATTAAAAACAGGCAGCCCCAAATGTTGAGTCTCTCCTTTACCAGGCGTAACACCACCCAAAAGCTGTGTACCATAGGCAAGTGCTTGTTCAGAATGATACGTGCCGTGCTTACCGGTAAAACCTTGGCAAATTAACTTTGTTTGACGATTAACAAGAATAGACATATAAGTAGGCTCCTTTACGCAGCATCTTCAAGTGCAGCTTTAACAACTTTTTCGGCAGCATCATCAAGGTCATCAGCTGAAATCACAGCTAATCCTGAATCCGCCAATATTTTTTTTCCCTTTTCGTGGTTCGTTCCTTGCAAACGAACAACCATTGGTACGGTCAAGCTGACTTCTTTTGCAGCATCTACAATGCCTTCGGCGATTACATCGCAATGCATAATTCCACCAAAGATATTAATAAGAACGGCCTCAACACTTGGATCAGATAAAATCAACTTAAAAGCAGCCTGAACTTTTTCTTTGCTCGCACCGCCGCCAACATCAAGGAAGTTCGCAGGGGATGCTCCATGCATTTTAATGACATCCATTGTTGCCATTGCCAAACCAGCACCATTCACCATACAGCCAATTGTGCCGTCAAGTTTCACATAGCTAAGATCATATTTTTTGGCCTCCAGCTCGGCTGGATCCTCTTCATCATAATCACGAAGCACTTCAATTTCTTGATGACGATACAGCGCGTTGTCATCAAAACTCACCTTCGCATCCAAAGCAACCAGCTCATTATCTTCTGTTAGCACAAATGGATTTATTTCAATCATTGCTGCATCAAGATCGATATAGGCTTCATAAAGATTCTTTAGAATTTGATAAAATGAATTATGAACACTTGCTGGCAATCCTAAAGCAAATGCTAATTTTCTACCCTGATAAGGCTTAACACCGATTACAGGATCGATCGATTCTTTTAAAATTTTCTCAGGTGTGTTCTTTGCAACTTCTTCAATGTCTACGCCGCCTTCGGTAGATACAACAAAACACAAACGCCCCTCAGCACGATTTAAGACAATGCTGACATAAAATTCACGCGCAATCTTGCATCCTTGCTCAATAAAGACGCGTTTGACTTCTTGACCTTGAGGACCAGTTTGATGTGTAACAAGACGCTTATTAATAAGCGTCTCTGCGGCGGCTTTAACCTCACCCAGTGATCGTGCGAGAATCACACCACCGGCTTTGCCGCGTCCGCCCGCATGAATTTGCGCTTTCACAACCCAAAGACCATCTTGACTAATTTCTGCAGCGACCTGCTCAGCCTCTTCTGGCGTATATGCAACAGAACCCTTTAAAACTGGGATGCCAAATCCATCTAAAATACTCTTTGCTTGATATTCATGTATATTCATTTTTATAATCCCAAACGTGTAACATCTTCCATCAATCGTTGAACCGATTGAATGGACGCATCAAATTGATTTTTCTCATTTTCTTCGAGTGTTAATTCGATCACCTTTTCGACACCCTTTTCGCCAATAATAGCAGGAACCCCTGCATACATATCTGAAACTCCATACTCACCATTTAAACGAACAGCGCACGGTAAAATACGGCGCTGATTAAATAGATAACTTTCGGCCATCGATAATGCCGCTGATGCGGGTGCATAAAACGCCGAGCCTGTTTTAAGCAAATTCACAATTTCAGCACCGCCATTTCGGGTGCGCTCAATAATGTGATCAACACGTTCTCGTGAAATCACTTTCATAGCAATCCATTCCGTTAGTGGAATACCGCCAATCGTCGTATATCGTGGCATCGGAACCATAGAATCACCGTGACCGCCAAGCACAAACGCTTGAATATCCGCCGGTGATAGGTTCATTTCTTGGGCTAAAAAGTGGATATAACGTCCTGAATCCAAAACACCAGCCATGCCAACAACGTGCGATGCAGGCAAACCCGATGCCTTTTGCATCAACCAAACCATTACATCCAATGGATTCGTTACAACAATCACGAATGCTGCTGGGCAATACTTTTTAATGCTGGCAGCTACTGCGCGAACAATGCCTGCATTCACCGACAACAAATCATCACGGCTCATCCCAGGTTTGCGTGGAACACCTGCGGTTACAATAACCACATCGGCGCCCACCATATCCGCTGGATCATTGCTGCCAAGACATCCACTTTCAATGCCATCAATTGCACTACCTTGCGAAAGATCAAGGCCTTTACCTTGAGGAATTCCCTCGGCCACATCAATCATAACAACATCACCAAGCCTTCGTTGCAACGCCAGGTGTGCAAGGGTGCCGCCAATATTGCCACTGCCGACAAGTGCTATTTTAAATCGTTTTGATACTGTCATACTGTTTTCCTTGCATCTTGATTTTGCACTGAGGTGCCTTGAAATAGCGCTTTATACAAATACTCACGTCCCACGCGAAGGCCAAGATCATCAATACTATGTCCTAACCCATTGCATGTTTGCGGAGTCACCTTCACGCCATACAGCTGAAGTTGTGTTTGCGCATGTAATAATGCCGCGTACGGCACAACCGTATCCGCCGTACCATGCACAAGAAGAATTGGCGGAGAATCTTTTGGGCGATCAAGCAAAGCCGGCGGATAAAATGCACCAGAGTACCCCACAATGCCACCAAGACCTGAAATTTGAAAGACCATATCCATAGCTAGCATACTGCCTTGTGAGAAACCAACTAGCGCAATATCTTTTGCTTCCAGCTTATGCTCGGCCATTAGATTTTTTATATAATGTGTAATAATTGGTGCAGCTGAATCCATCCCTTGACGTATATTCAGTGGATTAAAATCCTGCAATCCAAACCATTGATACCCAAGCGGGGACATTTCACATACGTCAGGCGCATGCGGAGACACGAAAAGCGTATCAGGCAAATGTTTTGCCCATTGCGCGCCAATATCAATTAAATCATCACCAGTTGCACCATACCCATGCAAGAAAATAACAATTTTACGAATAATCCCTGAGACGGGAGATAGGACAGGACCAGTTAACACACAAACCCATTAAAAATTTAAGTTATTTGCATCTAGTGTAGCGCTGTATGGGATTTAGAACAATGGTGTTTGTAAGAGGATTTGTTTGATATTTTTGTTTAAACTTAATGGCGCGTTTCATTATTGAATGGAAGTTCTATAAAAAAATACTTCTAAAGGATGCTAATTTCAGTATCCATGAGGATCTTTATTATTTCGAATACGCTCTGACGCCTGCCGCTTATTCAGCGTACGTTTCTTTTCGGAAAAAAAATTCTCCCATTTAATCCACAGGCTAACGGCCAATGTGATTGACGCAAGCAGTAGGAATAATTTCAATACAAAAGTAAAAGGAATTAAAATAATAAGAACAAGTAGTGGAACAAAAACATAAATTATGCTTTTTTTATTTACCATAGATTTTAAACGTCTTAATTTTCTAAACATTTACAGCTCCCCTCCTTTATTATATTTATCGTGCTACGAAGCCATTAAATCTAACACTAAAGCGTTCTTCACTTCAGGTGTTTGTGCTCTCTCGACCCGCATAGTACGTACGTATTTAACTGCCTTTGGCAACAATAGCTCTTTCCTCAGATTGTCTCGCAACATATTCAACAAAGCATCACATTGAATGTTTCGATCATTAGAAAGGTTGTATTGCTCAATGATTGAGCATACCAATTTCATCTCTTTTCTTTCGCCGTATAGCTGGATAATTGTAAAAGACTTTTCAAGTCCATCTAAATAAGTATTATATTCAGGGCATGAAGAATCTCTTCTAAGATACTAAGCAATTCCTTCATAAGCATTACTTAGATATTCAACTCTTTTGATTCTACGAAGATTCTCATCCGCACTTCTGGCACTAATAAGCCACCCTAATATGGCAACGCTTATGGTAATTGCCGGCAGTCCGCTTCCTACTTCATTTCTTGTGACCAAAAGATGAAACCCATAAGCTGCAGATGCAATACATCCTACTATAATCAACCAATACTTCTTCCAATAATTAAAGAAATTCACTATATCCGTAACAAGTTCTATTTTAATTTCTTCTATTTCAAACGTCATTCTTTTCAACCTTAATTCATTGCATAATTATGCATAGATACATTTTCACCAGTGCACATCCCCTGAAAACAAGTTCAATTGTGAAATTAGAATGTAGCACACTTAATACTTAAGGTGCCAAATGAAAAATGAGATTTATAAGAGAGTTTTAAACTTGAATTATTGACCGTTTGATGCAAGCCAGGCTTTTAGTGTCAGCATATCTTTCCACACCAGTGCCTTTTGACTAGGAGACCGCATAATATAGGATGGGTGCAACGTCGGCATTGCGGCCATCGTAAGGCCACTCTTGGTTGTATGTTCTAATATTTGTCCGCGCAATTTCAAAATACCATCGCCGCGATTAAGTAACGTTTTAACCGCAACACCGCCCAGTAAAATCAAAATTTTAGGCGCAATCAGTTCAATGTGACGTTCAATAAATGGCAAACAATACGCAACCTCGGCCGTTGTCGGTGGGCGATTCCCCGGTGGACGCCAAGGAATAATATTGCCAATATAAATAGAATTTCGATCCAACCCAATGGTTGCCAAAATCGTGTCTAATAACTGCCCACTTTGCCCAACGAATGGTTTACCTAAGCGATCTTCGTCAGCACCAGGTGCTTCGCCGATCAACATAATATCAGCCTCTGGGTTGCCATCAGCAAACACTGTATGCGTAGCCGCCTTAATTAAATCACATCCCGTAGTATGCTCCATCGCATAACGCAATTGTTCAAGTGTTTCGCATGCCAGAGCCGGGTGATCACCAGCTGTCGTAATTGGGGGCGTAAAATCAAGGGACTTAACTATGGCTCGTGGTGGTACGGGTTGCGGCGCAGGTTGTGCTACTGGTTCTATCGATGAAGCAATTGGTGCCGATTGAGGTGGCCCCACGGATATGGAGTCTACGTGAGATGCGAATTCCACATGAGGCAAAGTGTGAGCAGCCATTGGTTTGAATGATAATTTTACAGGCGCTGTTGCCACGTAATGATCGCGCGGCACGTCAGACAGCGCAGCATCCACCCCACAGGTACGATACCAATCAAGAATCTGTGCATAATTATGTAATGTCTCTGTCATGAATGCAGTATAGCGATTGATCTAGAAAAAGGGAAAAACAAATTACCAATAAATCTGTATTATTACTCTCAAATCCATAGTACCTATTACTTTTTAAAAAATAGCTCTTCGGATGAAGCTTGAGAGAACCTGTTAGAAGATAAAAAGAGCAATTTCATAATTAAATTAAACTTGAATATCAATATCATGAAAGAAAACTGGAAGCCTCACAGATCCAGCTAAACATACATTCTAAATCATTTTTATTAAAATTACGTTGACATCAATTTTTGCGCAATGCAGCATATTATAAGGATGTTTTTGAACAAGAATTATGCATGAAAAAAGCACTGCTCGCCAAAGTAATTCTGCTATTAGCCTCAATGACCACAAACTGTTTAGCAATGAATTACCGTGATTTCAGAGAATGCAATGAAGCTGGCATATTACTTAGTTCTGCGGCTTTTTTTAATATAAATAAGGCACAACAAGAAATACCTTCTTCGACATTCACATCTGCCTCTATAGAATTGGGAGCAAGGGACGCCTGGCTTCATCAGCGCTTGAAAGACTATACAACCGGGAATATTTCACAAGATGAGCGAGATTTTATTATTGCAAAATTATCCGAATTCAAGCCTACCTTGTTTTCTCGTCCGTCTGACTCATTGCGTGTGTTAATTGAAGAGCAATTAATACCCAAGACAATGCATTACAAAAACGTTTTAATTGTTTTTGAAGCATATTTAAAACTAAAATCCTATCGTTCTAGCTGCGGTAAAGGCCCAAGAGAACGTGCACTTCAAGAACTTATAAAACGTAATGAAGGATATCAAACACCTACACTGAAAGAAGAAAATCTTTATGAAGTTTTAAATATAAGCCCCGCTCATCCCACAGCTGCTTCTGCGCAAAACAATAAAGCCAGAAATCCTTGCGACGCTCAAAGAAGGAAAAAGGTCAAACCCATACATGAATGATCAATCTAAAGAATGAACTACTACAATCATCTTTAGACTCGTTTGATATTAATGGAAGTGTGGAGTGCCCTTTTGAGGGTAGCACAAAATTACGCCGCAATTTTGAGTGTACTTAATAATCCTAAAGACTGTTCCAGCTGTTGTTCATGAAAGGCATCATTAGCCTGTTCTTTAAGGTGAGTCTTCAATTTTCCAAGAATATCCGCAATTAATTGTTCTTTATAAAGGTTATGAAAACGTTCCTCTAAATGCTTTGCGTGCTGTGCATGCAAAATTTTCTTTTGCGCTATCTCCGCGACGATCTCTTCCCGTATTGAAAGAATTAATGCATCACAAGAAACACGCCCTTTTTCCATAACATCAGCAACTTTTGCATCAACGCCTTCAAGTTCAGTACTCACTTTCTTTAAGTGAGCATAAGCTGCTTCGCGTGCATGTGCTGCATCGTTAATACTCTTCTTTATGAGGTCAATTTCTTCGTCTAAAACAGCACCGACATTAAAAAACCGTTTCCAGATCATAAACCCAACGAGAATTAAAAAGCTAAGTGCTACAAAGTGAGATGGATCAATGTGTGACATGAGTTGCCTTTTTCTTTGATCGATTTATTGGCGCATCGTGAACTGTTGGAAGCGAGTTCTTCTGTTTTTCTTTAGGCTTATTAACAACATGCGCTAGTATTTGATTTAAGCAATCCGTAGCAAGTGACCCCATGCTTTCTTGCAACTGCAATTTCTGACGTTCAAAAGATTTTTCCATTGCCGTCAAACTCTCTGCAAGCTCATCGTCAATATGCGTCAGTTGGACTTTTTTCTTATGCTCTAAATCACTAAGCGTTTCTTTTATCTGCGCTTCAATCTGTCGTTGCGCATCTTCTATTTTTTTCTGACTTTTTTCAAAAAGAAGGTTCGCTTGTTCTTGCATATATTCTGCTTGTTCAACGTCGTAACGAATTTTTGATAAGCGTTTTTCGATCGTTTGATTAAATCTGGGAATAAAAATACGCACATAACAAAAAACAACCATGCCCAAACAAATCGCCAACCAAAATATTTGCGAGATAAAGGTTGATGTATCAAATTGAGGCATGGCTTATCTTCCGATTTAAATGCGTATGCTTAACCGAATAAAATCAGTAGCGATACAATCAACGCAAACAAGGCGATTGATTCTGTTAATGCAAATGCGAGAATGCTTTTATTAAACAATTCATCTTTAACAGATGGGTTGCGCGCAATGGATGAAATCAATGTTGAAAATAAATTCCCAAGCGCAATTCCCACGCCAAACAATGGTAATACCGCGATAGCCGCAGCAATTTTTGTAATACCTGCAAGTTCCATATTCTAGATGACTCCTTTTTTAATCTGTTAATGTAAACTTAGCGCATCGTTTAAGTAAATGCACGTTAATATAGTAAAGACATAGGCTTGCAAAAGCGCAATCATGACCTCAAAACCTGTAAGTGTTGTGTTTAGCAGCAACGGTAAAATACTGACAACAGCAAGCGGACTTTTAAGAAGCATTCCAACGAAACCAGCAAAAATCTTAATCATCACATGCCCCGCTACCATATTTGCAAACAAACGAACGGCAAGGCTAACTGGACGTGCTAAAAATGAAATAATTTCAATAGGAACCAAAATAGGTGCCACAAACAATGGCGTTCCTACTGGGTAGAAGGTACGAAAGAAATGCGAACCATGTTTAATTATGCCAACCGTAGTGGCACTAACAAATACAAGCAGAGCTAAGGAGAACGTGACAATAATATGGCTTGTAACCGTAAAGCTATAAGGCAATAACCCCATAAGGTTTGATGCTAAAACAAAAAGAAACAATGGAAAAACATAAGGAAAAAAGACGCGTCCCTCACGACCAAGGCTTGATTTAAAGACATCCGCAATAAAATTGTAGATGTATTCATAAGAGAACTGCAGACGACTTGGAATAAGCGATGATTTTCGCGTAACAACATGCCCTAGCACACACAATGTGATTGCTACGATTACCATCCACAGCGATGAATTGGTAAATGAAATATCAAAACCACCCACTTTAATGGGGATCAGTTTTACGATTTCAAATTGGTGTAAAGGGCTATTAGACATTCGGCAGCTTAAAAGATACTCTAAGTTTTAAGACATTATACCAGGGATTGATGAAAGAACCAGTGAGAAATGTGAATTGTGTATATTTAAAAATATCCAAATATAATGCTTGAAATATAATAAACAAATCACTATATCATGTAATGTAAAAATTCATACACGAGGAATAAGAAATTGAAGATGAATTTCATCAAAATAATGTTAGCAACAATGTCAATAAATACAGCCTTTAGTGCTGACGTTAATATTTTCGACGAAGCACGTAAATTGGGAATGTTTCAACAATCGGCAATGGAGAATGATCCAGAGTATCAAGCCTTGAATTCATTGATTCTATCTGGCGGTGCCATTATCGGCGCCACCATTGCTATGGCGGTATCTAATCCTTCAGCAACAGTTGTAGATATACAACTTGAAATGACAAGAAAAGCATTTTTAGAATTAAAAGGCAGCACAGAATTTGACACAGAATTGTTAGAACGATTTGAGACATTAGATAGTGAATACAAATCGTCTACTGCAGCAGACATGTTGTCACTGTGTCATGCGGTTTGGAATAACCCTAATGTAAGTCAAAATTATCAGAGGATTAGTGCAACAAGAAAAGTTCAAGAAAACATAGAATCTGAACTAAAGATTATATCCGTAACAGAACAATTGAAAATGGAATTTGGTGCAGCCTTGACGCTTGCTTTTGTTGATGAAATGCGGAATTTTTATCCACTTGGATATTTACAACAAAATTGGCCCGCGGTTATAGCGTAATAATATCTTTTTTTACAGTGTAGGTTTTTAGGCATGGTTCTTTTAATTTGATCCATGCCTAAGTTATTTTTTAATTAAACGATTAGCAACCGGCGCTTATGCAAATTGGGATATAAAATCACCGCATAAACGATGGATAGCTGAAAAAGAAAAAGTGCACGGCATTAAGCGCGAAGTGCACCAATATTGCAGCTTCGATACGGTTGTTGCGCATGTATGCCGCACCATAGAACAGCCCCGCAATCGTTGAAAATATAATCATAAGCACACCACTTTGATAATGACGCAATCCAAATATAACTGACGCCACTATAAGTGCAACCATTTTAGGAATACGATGCCTCTCACAAAAATCGGTCAGGTTATTCTGGATATAGCCCCTAAAAAATGCTTCCTGAACAATGCATACCAACATCAAGTTATTCATTAAAAACCAAAACGTTTGTGGCGGGAATTTGGGATTAAACGTCACAAAGCCAGAAAAATGGGCAGCTGCCATTAAGCACGCAACACAAAGACTGCCATAGATGCCGGTTGACACAAGAACCTGCTTCCATTCAACACGTGTGCGCGAAGTAGGCACTATCATATACATCAAAAGAAACGCAATTATTCCATTTTCCATATTCAAATACATGGTAAACGGCGTGCAATGCTGACCAACAAAAACGGCATCAAAAATTTTAAAGTTGTTAATTCCAGGAACAAAATGAAAGAACAGTAAAAAGGAAAGCACTGTGAAACAAACATGCATAAGTGCCGTTAAAGCTTTGTTGCGTTTTTCTTGAATCACATACAGTGAGCCATACAATACAGGGATTGTGAGCAATACAAGCGGGTGAAGTGCACCAATGCATAAACCAGAAATAACCGCACCGGCATAAAAAAGAAGTCCCGCTTTTTTGGAAAACCAACATGAGGCAACGGATATAATGAAGCAAATGTGCGGAATGTAAAGCATGATTGGTATTCCTTAGAGTCAGAGGTGTTGCTCTCTTTTTAAATCATTGTGATGCCCTCGAAGGCGGGTATCCAGCTGTACTTTAGTTAGACGACTTTTTAAATTTGAATGACATTTTCTAGATTCCCGCTTCCCCGGGAATGACAAAAGAAATGCAGTGATGGCAGTGTAAGTATCCAGATATAACAGCACAACTTATAGCAATAAAAAAAGCATGATCAAAACCATGCCTTTTCTTAATTTTATGTACTCTTCACTCAACTATTAATGATGTGATTCGGACTCTGCGTCGGAATCAGATTCATATTCGTCATTCAATGCAATCGAAACTTCACTTTGATGATTGTTTTCAAAGAGCATAATCGGGCCTTGTGGCATTATTGTAGAAATTGCATGCTTATAAACAAGTTGAGAATGACCTTCACGGCGAAGCAACATTGTTGACTGGTCAAACCAAGTTACAATCCCTTGCAATTTTACGCCATTAATTAGAAATACGGTTAGAGGTGTTTTATTTTTACGAACATGATTTAGGAAAACATCTTGTACGTTAACGGGCTTCTCTCCGGCCATGTAAATTATTCCTTATTATCTTTACTAAAATTTGATACTAATAGTGCTTTTTTCAATCTGCAAGGGAAAAAAATAAGATAAATCAAATTTTTCTAACAATTGCTTTATTTTAGTGACTAAAAAGTCAAAGTAGTCCCGTAATTTTTTAATTGTGATACAAAAGATCCGAATGACGATATAAAATTTAAAACAGAATCACGAGTAAAGAATTAAAATTAATATTGCATTTTATTAAGTTTTAATTAAAATAAAATTTACAAGCCTCTTTTTGCACTAGAGATTGCATTTATCAAGAAAGGAAGTTCTATGAAAATAATCTATATACTTACAGGTGTATTCTTAACAACCATGGCTCACAGTAGTAGTGAATGGGATGAATCTTCAGAAGGAAGATTAAAAGTTGAGAAAAATTGCTCAACCCTTGATATACCTCAAGCAACAACATTCACTTCAACATACACTTCCACTATTAACAGTCCACCTCCAAGTTACGTGTACAATATTCATGGAGCACAAACTCAAATCAATGAATATTTATTCCATATTCAATACTCAATCAACGGTAAAGGAGAAAAAAAATTCATCCATACAACTTTTAATAAATTAACTATATATTCTATTTATTCTTTGTCAAATGCCATAGATTTCAAAAAGATAATAAATAATAGTGTGTTAAAAATTTCTCCTTATTTATTGGATGGAACATATCCTGCAGGTATAATAAAATATATTCTTTTGAAAACAAAGGAAGGCATCACAGGTAATAAACCTATTCTTGATCGAAGTGTTCCTTATGCAGAATTTATGAAGCTTACGTTATCAGAGGATAGAAGAGATTTAATTCTTACATTAAATTTGGCAGAAGAACTTACAGTTTAATGAACATCCCCGCCGCAAGCAGCGGGGTATCAAGTGAGCATCATTTTAGGGATGGGCTTACTTATGAAGACAATTCGCCGCAAGCAGTAGGGAATTTAACCCATCCGGGATTAAAGATGTTTTGAATTTTATGATTATAGGGCGGGGTATATCTAACTAGATATATCCCTTATTCGTTATATCTGTTAAACTTTTGAAAATATTAATTTTAATTCTTCTCTGGAGATAACATCATGTTTGAATTACCCCCACTCCCATATGCAAAAAACGCACTTGAGCCGCACATCACGGCGAATACGTTATCTTTTCATCACGAAAAGCACCACCAGGCTTATGTGACTAATTTAAACAATCTTATCCCAAACACAGAATTTGCATCACTCTCTCTTGAAGAAATTATCGTAAAATCAGCTGGCTCCCCAAGTCACGCAGCCATCTTTAACAATGCAGCACAAGTTTGGAATCACACATTCTATTGGAATTGCATGCAAGCAAATGGTGGCGGCAAGCCAACAGACGCGTTAGCAGAACAAATCACACGTGACTTTGGTTCATTTGATACATTTCGCAATGATTTAAAACAAGCGGCACTCACACAATTTGGTAGTGGTTGGGCATGGCTTGTCATGACTGCCGAGGGCAACCTTGCTATCACAAAAACTGCTAATGCTGACTGTCCAATGGTTCATGGACAAACGGCTCTACTTACCATCGATGTGTGGGAGCATGCGTACTACCTTGATTATCAAAATCGCCGCGCCGATTATGCTGACGTATTTTTAAACCATCTCGTAAATTGGGATTTTGTCGTTGCTAATTTTGAAAAAGCGCTCGCGTTAAAAGCTGCTTGATGCTTACGAGTTTATTCTGCCTAGCTGCTGGTCTTGCTGTGTACCTTTCATGGCAAGACTGGCACACCCAATCTATACCAATGTTGGGGCTATTGGGCTGGCTTGCTGTATCTGTTTTATTGGCGTTTTATGGCAACCCATCCCTAATCGTATTTTGTGTATTGTCTGGAATGTCCCTAAGCATAGGTCTTTCTCAATATTTTAGCCAAGAAATATACATTGGTATCGCTGATTTAATCGTGTTGACATCACTTTCTGCATGGATTCATGTGGCTCAACTACCCGTGTTGTTGATGTTATGCGGGGCGCTTGGAATTATTTCAGCTGTAGTTCTTAAAAACAAACGATTCCCTTTTTTGCCAGCGCTTTTTTTAGCCACAGCAATTGTTTATTTCCTTTAGATGAGTAACTTTAATGAAAATTCTTGATGCACAATTAGCAAAAACATTAAACGGCAAACGCGTTCTTGTGCGCGTTGATTGGAATGTTCCTTGCCAGGATGGGGCGATAACGGATACAACACGTCTTATCAATACGCGAGAAACGTTGGGGCTATTACGAACCCACGGTGCGAAGGTCATTATTCTTGCACATTTCGGCAGGCCTACCCTTGCAAAAAAAGCATTCAAAGACCCTAAAGCCACCACTGACTTACGCATTGCTGAAGATGCATTTTCGTTTAAGCCTTTACTTGCCGAAATACAAAAGGCACTAGGTTTCATTCTTGATTTTTGTGAAGATCCTTTATCAGCAGAGGGTTTTGATCAGATTTATGAAATGCGAAATGGTGAAGTTATGTTGTGCGAGAATATTCGTTTCTTTGGCGCGGAGGAGGAAAATAACAACATGTTTGCAATCGCACTTTCTGCGTGCGCAGACATATATATAAACGAAGCCTTTTCTTGCAGCCATCGTGCCCATGCATCGGTAGAAGCCATCACTCGCCAATTACCATCATATGCGGGCATTGCTCTTGCTCGTGAAGTTTCATATCTTAATGACGCCTTTGTGAAACCAAAACGTCCTTTATGGGTTATTGTTGGTGGTTCCAAAGTATCAACAAAAATCGATCTATTGTTAAATCTATCACGCCACGTGGACGGGCTGATTATTGCCGGCGCTATGGCAAATACATTTTTCAAAGCAAAAGGCATTAGTGTTGGAAAATCCTTAGTGGAAGACGATTACATTGAAACTGCACGCGCTATCCTGAACGCCGCAACAGCTGAGATTGTTTTGCCCTATGATCGCCTTGCTGTTGAAGAGCTATCTTTTACCGAAAAGATGGATGTCATATCCGTTGATTTTGATAAAGTACCTGATACCCATTCCGTCTTTGATATTGGCGAGAAATCACGCGCATTATTCATTGAAAAATTACAAGGTGCCCAAACAATTATTTGGAATGGTCCTGTCGGCATGTTTGAACATGACGCATTTGCGGGTGGCAGCAATGCGATTGCGCGTGCACTAGCGGATGCAACACAAAAAGGCGTGCTGACATTAGCTGGCGGCGGCGATACGCTAGCTGCACTTGCCAAAGCTGGGGTTGTGGATAAATTGTCATACTGTTCCACAGCGGGCGGAGCATTTTTAGAATGCTTGGAAGGCAAAATATTACCTGGGATTGCAGCACTTGGATAATAATTCTCTTGTGTTCCCTTCATTAAAAGTCATCAATGAAATATGTTTTAAGAAACAAGGCCGCTTTCTGTTATGCCAAATAAACCAAACGCATCTCAGGCCTTGCAATGAGAAACAAGTTGACTACTTAAGAATCAATAGCTATATATCATGGCTGTATGAATGAAAATCATAGTTTACATAATGGGTAAAATTAAAGATTTCACATCTTGAACCATTATTTTTATTCAACATTTATTTAAAATTTAGAATCCTTAGATAGGTAGTAATAGTGAAAGAAAAGACTATATGGGGCATCATTTTTTTGACCCTTTCTGGCTGTACTTCAATGCAGACTGAACCACAAAAAAACACCATGGAGCTTATTCCACTAACACCGCAAACAAAATATTTAGTACCAAAAAGTAAAGAGGCACTTGGCAGACAAGTTGTGCTTGACCTTTATGATTGTCAAACAACGCATCTTGATGATCTTGCTTGGGTAGAAGCAACAATGCAGGAAGCTGCGCGCCGTGCAAAAGGAACAATCGTTAAATCTGTTTTTCATAAATTTTCTCCGTGGGGAATTTCCGGAGTAGTTGTCATTTCAGAGTCGCATCTTGCTATTCATATTTGGCCAGAATATCGCTATGCAGCCATTGATATTTTTACATGCAGTGAAGACTTAGGTTTAAAAGCTGCTGCAGATTACTTAATAGAACAGTTTCAAAGTAAAAAACCGATATACGGTGGCCTGATACGTGGCACAAAAGCGCAACAACACAGCGGGTTAGGACTAAAACAATAAAAGTGAAATTGATAAGTTATTTTATGATCACCGAAAACGGAATGTTTGTGCAATGTTTGGAAGGCAAATATTATCTGGGATTGCAGCACTTGCATGATGTATGTCATTTTAACATAAGCATTCACACAACAATAAGCTGACACATTAGAACCTGGAAAACAAAAATGACTAATCTTTGTTATGAAACCCGCGCCATTCGCATGCATAGCTTACTAATGAATGCACTCGCTCCAACGCATACTTTGCTTGTGGACGAATCTGCACAGCATCGTGGACATAAAGGTGTTGAGGAATTAAAGAATAGTCTCATGCAAGAAGATGACACGCAAAAGCACATCAGCAATGATCTCTTAGAAACACATTTCGCACTGGAAATTTCAGCAGCTGCACTGAATGATTTATCGCGTGTAAAACAGCATCAGCTAATTTATGATTGTGTGGCCGAAGAATTTAAGACGGGCCTGCATAGCTTGCGTATAAAAATAGTCTGACACAAATAAAATGCGCTCTCCTACGGTTCGATCCGTTAGAGAGCTGCATAGTATTCTATTTCCCTAACGATCGATAATCGACGTCCAGAAATTTTCAAACACGCGTAATGTTTTGCCAAAAGCATCTAAATCAATAGATGTACCCAATTGCTTTGAAAACAATTGTGTTTGCTTTGCCAACGCCTGATCGATCTTTCCATAGAGCTCAGTGCCCTTTGGTGTCAATTTCACATGGCTTGATCTACGGTCATGCGCTGAAGGAACCTGATTCACATATCCATTTTTTACCATCTTACGAAGGTTATAAGACACGTTTGAACCAAGATAATATCCACGATTGGTTAACTCGCCAACAGTTAGTTGACTATTTTTACCAATATTGTATAAGATTAACGCTTGTACGTTTGTTATATCAAGCTTTTCTTGTCGATCAAGTTCACCTTTAACAACCTCCAAAAATAGACGATGTAAACGTTCAATCATTACAACAACATCAAAATAGGATTCTTTCATTATTACCTCTCTTTTTTAAATTCTTGGTTTTTTCTAAAAAACCGAGTTGGTTAATTCTAATTAAGTCAAAAACTTAAATAACAACTCTAATAGTTTATTTAGGTATTATTTTTTATTTTTCAAGTGTTTTACCCTTATTTTTATGAAAAAAAATGTTTTTTCTTCCAAATCGCTTACAAAATCAAGCATTACGCGGTATAATATCTTAAATATGCCATAAAACCAATAAAAAGAATGTTTAATTTTGAGAAAAATATCTTACACCGAGATGCTTTAATCTTGGTGATCGACAAACCAGCGGGCGTTGCTGTGCATCGCGGCATGGGAAAAGGACCTAATTTAGAGGATACCTTGAAAGAGTTAGCCTTTGGTTTGCCGAACCCTCCTCAGCTCGCACATCGGCTTGATGCTGGCACAAGTGGATGCCTTATACTAGGACGTCACAGAGTTGCACTCAAGCATCTGGGGCATTTATTTACAACAAACCAAATTAAGAAAACCTATTGGGCTATTGTCGTTGGTTCTCCCGCAGAAGATGAAGGGGTGATTAATTTTCCACTCGCCAAGCAAAGTGCGGACAAACGCAGCTGGTGGATGAAAGTTGATTCTGAGGGACAAGAAGCAATAACAGAATACCGCGTACTAAGCCGTGGTGATTTTGGCATGACCCTGATTGAGCTCTCTCCCATCACAGGGCGCACCCACCAGTTACGTGTACACTGCCAAGCTATGGGATTCTCGATTCTAGGTGACGCAATCTATGGAACACGAGATGCTTTGGATCCACCTTATTTGCATCTTCACGCGCGCGCTGTTACAATCCCGTACCACCAAAAAAAGCCAGCAATTCATGTGATCGCGCCATTGCCTGCACATATAATAGAAACATGCATCGAGTATAATATCGCGTATGAAGAATAATGAGACATTAGACAATGCACTCGCGCTAATCGCAGGCCAAGGTGAGCTGCCGCATAAAATCATTAATGCACAAAAAGACAAACGTACTATTATCGTTGTTGCGTTCGAAGGACAAACACCTATAGAACTAACACAAAGTTTACCGCCTGAAATTCCTGTGCTATGGGTAAAATTAGGCATTATCGCCCCAGTTCTTGATTTCCTTAAACAATGGCATATAACACATGTAACGATGGCAGGTGGATTAACACGGCCAAAATTTCGTGACTTATCAATGGATCGTACAGGCCTCCGCTGGTTGAAAGCCCTTGGGGCAAGCGCCTTTAAAGGTGATGATCATTTGTTGGGTGGCCTCGTATCACTACTTGAAAAAGAGGGGCTTTGTATTATCCCGCCTCATGACTTAGTCGAAAACCTATTTACCTCAGCTGGCGTGCTAACGATGCATGCACCAACACCTGACGATCAAAATGACATTAGCCACGCTATTACTATATTAAACGCACTATCTCCTTATGACGTAGGGCAAGCTATCGCTGTGCATGATGGGTGCGTACTGGGAATTGAGACAATTGAGGGGACAGCGGCTCTGCTGGGCAATATACGAGCACTTGGTCGCGCACCTGGCGGCGTATTTGTTAAGATGCGCAAAATCGGCCAAAACCAAAAAGTTGACATGCCCACTATTGGAGTTGACACAATCCGCCAAGTGTGTGATGCGAGCTTATCGGGCATAGCCATCGAAGCAGGCGGCGTGCAAGTGCTTGATTTGATTGATGTGATTCGCTTAGCGGACGAGGCCGGGCTGTTTTTGGTGTCATTTTAAGTGAACCACATATTTAATGTACGGACCAGTTAAAGTACAAAGAGTTTAACTGAAACATCTTTTAAGAATTAAAATCGTTTTTGTTGAAGCAAAAGAATCAGAATTTTACTAATTCGCAAATAAGTTTGCACATGACACCATTTATCGTTAACATATAATTAATTAATTGCTCTATTTTTAAATATAATTAATAGAAATATGAGCAATTATTTAAGGTATAATGCCAACGCATCGTTTACCAAATACCAATGATCCAACACCTCTCAGTATTGGATACTCAACAAAATCATCAATTTCGTACATGGAATTGGTGCTAGCGAATAGGAGGTTTATATGGCCACATCGGTCAATACAGTTTACAAGGAGCCAATTGAAGCACCTGAACTGGTTAAGAAAGAAGGCATTCTACCAGAAATCACGCTTAAGGCCGTCTTGCTTGGTTTTGTCTTAGCAATGGTGTTGTGTGCATCAAACACATATGTAGCTCTCAAAGTCGGCAGAACGATTTCCGGCTCTATTCCTGCAGCAGTTCTATCCATATTGTTTTTAAGCTTTTGGAAGAAGACAAGCATTCTCGAACACAACATCGTACAAACAACAGCATCTGCAGGTGAAGTTGTCAGTGCAGGTATCACATTTACCATTCCAGCACTTGTCATGATTGGTTTTTGGGATCACTTTAATTATTTTGAAGTACTGTCCGTTGCCGTTGTTGGTGGCTTTCTAGGCGTTGCCTTTTCCGTACCTCTTCGTCGCAGCATGATCATAGAGCAAAAATTACCTTATCCAGAGGGTATTGCAACAGCTGCTGTATTAAGATCAGCCGAAACATCAAACAGCGGTAAAGTGCTTATTTCAGGCGGTGCTTTTGCAGCGCTTATTAGCTTTTTCCAAGATGGTGCAAAATGGCTCACATCAGAAGTCCAAGCATGGACGAAGCTTGGGTCTGTTCCTTTTGGAAGTGGCCTTGAACTATCACCTGTTCTTATTGGAGCCGGCTATATCGTCGGACTTCGCGTTTCCATATCTATGTTTGTTGGCACTGTAATCACATGGGGCATTGGTGTTCCTGTATACGCAATGATCTATGGCGCACCTGAAGCCGACGCACAAGTAGCAGCGTTTGCTATTTGGAAAAAAGTTAAGATGATGGGCATAGGCGCTATGATTGTTGGCGGTTTGTGGGGAATGATCTCTCTTTCAAAAATCATGATGGATGCTATTCGTTCATCCATTGACACCTTCAAGGGCAAAACTGTTGATATGTCAACTCTTCCTAGAGTCGAACGTGACATACCAATGAACTATGTTGGCGTAATGACACTTGTCTTAGCTGTTCCACTTTTGATCATGTTTTACAACACACTTACTGTACCGCTTGGTTTGTCATTTGGTCACGGTCTTCTGGTGACAGTTGCGGCTGTCGTGGCATCACTCACAATTGCATTTGGATGTGCGGCGGTTGCTTCGTATTTAACGGGCATCGTCGGTTCAACGCTACTTCCAGTATCAGGCATTACGATTTCAGGCATCTTATTGTTTGGCGGCATGTTGTTTGCAGTTCTTATGGGGCACGTTGACTTCTCGGTGAATTCCACACACGCTGCATCTGTTGCCGGTGCAACAATCTTATTTGCTTCAATCGTTGCGCTTGCTGCATCGCTTAGCTGTGACAACATGCAAGACCTTAAAGCAGGTTCAATGGTTGGTGCTACACCATGGAAACAGCAGCTCATGTTGCTTGTTGGCGTTGTTGGCGGCGCGGTTGTGGTAGGCCCAGTGCTCGAGTTGTTGTTCCAAGCATATGGCTTTGGTGATGTTATACCACGTGCGGGTATGGATATGGCGCAAACATTAAAAGCACCACAAGCAACCATGATGGCGACAATGACGCAAGGTCTTTTTGCAGGCGGCATTGATTGGACAATGATTATGATTGGTGCTGCAATAGGCATTGCAGTCATTGTTATTGACACATCATTTAAAGCACAGGGCAGCAAAAACTCACTACCAGTATTGGCTGTTGCCTTTGGTATGTATATGCCAGCTCCAGCCATTCTAACGTTTGTGCTTGGCGGTATTTTAGCGCATTACACAACTAAAAAACGTGAATCACTCCCCAAGGTGCAACAAGCAGCATCTGAACAAAAAGGTATTCTGTATGCATCGGGTGTAATTGCCGGCACGGCTGTTATGGGCGTCTTGATTGCAATTCCTTTGTCACAAGGTTATCAGATGAGTGAACATTTGTTTACGGCATTGCCAAAAATGGTTGTTGAATTCGCAGGTATTGGTATCTTTAGTTGGTTAATGTATCGAATGTATCAATCTGGATCAGAACGGATTGCGTAATCCAGCAAAACATATACATTTTAAAACCCGGTTTGTCGCCGGGTTTTTTTATGCTTGAATCAATCCCACTTCTCAGCAATTGCTTGCCACACCATTTCAGGCGTTAATCCATCCATATAACACACCTGATTTTTATGCGAGAATCCAGGCGTATTGGCAAGCTCATCATAACTTTGTGGAATACGAAGCACCGTATGACCAGCACCAGTTGCTGGATACGGCCCATAAATTGCATCACGGGAAGGGCCAAAAAGTCCTATCACAGGCATATCAAGCGCGTAACTCATGTGCATTAAACCAGAATCATTCCCAAGAAACACTGAACCATGCGACATCAATGCAGCCATATCAATAAGTGACAAGGTATGATGCTTTGCCAAATCAGTACTAAATGTTATGCATGATGATGGCAGGTCACGGAGCGGATGCAGTTGAGCGTCCTCTGATGGTGCTGCAATCACAAGCACATGCGCGTCCCTATATATTTCACAAAAGCGTACAATCGTCGCACGGAAATGTTCCATTGGCCATTGCTTACCAATCCAATTCGCGACCGGCGCTACGACGAGCAATGGTGCATCTGGCAAAAGGGCAGCCATGCGTGCTTTGCGTTCCGTTGACAGCATAACCCTCGGTTGTGAGGGTGCTAATCCTGCAATTGCAGCTACCTGCGCCACTTTATGGCGTTGATCGTTTGGTATCTTTCCCCATATATACCGTTTTTTTGTACGCAGAGCATAGCTGATAACTGAGCCCCTGGTGTCAGCCACCCAATCCCACGATTGCGCCACAGCACGTCGCCATAAGCAAAACCAATGCATCGATGCTTTTTTCTTAGGAAAAGGGATAATCTCATCGCATGCTGGGTCATCTTGAAACAGTGATGCAACAAGTGGATCTGCCGCCACCACGTAACGCATATCAGGTGATTGGACACGAAGCCCCTCTAACAGGGACAGTGTCATGACAGCGTCGCCAATGCGACTGGATGTGATAAAAAGGCCGGGCATAGGATAATATGATATGCTGATAAAAAGATTGACCCCCACACTATCAAGAACGATTCATGATTGGTAGTAAAAATGTAAGGCAGCTCGTATTGAGCCACCTGTAAAGCTTTAAAACAAATTGAATTTAGTTTAAACGTGCAATGATGCCAACTTGATTAATGATGCTAGGCTGGTGATCAACTTCAGTTATAAGATCTTTGTCTTCCATAGCTGTAATCGTATGTCCATCTCTGTCAATTCCGAATGTTTTTTGAATTACGAATCCCTGCTCTTTAAAAATATCAGCAAGAGCAGCTGGCATAAGCGCACGTAACACATTCTGAACAACGCGAACTTCACCAGAATTAACTGTTTTAAGCCTCTCTGTATGATTCTTTATTACAGCACTCAGCTCATGTTGGAGACTGATAGAAAGTTTTTTGATTTCTGTTGCATTTGAAAGCCACGTGCTTCTTTCTTTATTTTCTTTTTTATAGACAGAAAAAACCTTGAATTCAAGTGGGTCCAAATCTTCCTCACACAAAGAAGTGTTCGAATGCAAAGTTGAGGGAATTCTCTCTCCAGGAATGTCAAGCGCATACGTAGCTACAGAAAAACGTGTCTGATGTGGATTCTGAATTAAAGTGTTGCCTAATTCACCTTTCAACATATTGGGCCTAATACAATTTGTAGTAAATATGATTTGTCCTCCTGGCGCTAAAACGTTTGTCAGCATTTCGAAAAAACGTGGACGATCTGCATCTTTTAAAAAGTGGAACACATTACGACAAAGAACAATCTGGCAGCGCCCTTGAAGCTCGGGTTTTAATGTCAATAAATCAAGACAATTACCAAGAATTGATTCAAGTTTATCTTTAATTATTTGAGGAGCGTTTCTTTTATGTTGTTCAAATATATCAACTTCTTCTCTGGTAATATCATTAACATACACACGTTCTGCACCCGCAAGAGCCAACATGATGCTACTTTCACCTGAAGCCCCGCCAATTTCTAAAACACTTTTTCCTCTTACAGTAGACATTAAGTACGTAAGAATTTCAGGATTTAATGGAAACACATAACCATACTTATTACTGTTACCAACAGGTCGCTGAGTAAAACAGTTGCTAATAATACTTTCAACATATCTTAAACTAGCTGGATCATTTTTTAATTCGCCCATATAAGGTCTTATGAAGCGAGTATCATCAATATTTACACGAGGTGGTAATGTAAAAGTAGCAGCATCGAGTTCCTGGTCTGTTGCAGAAACTGATTGAATGAGAAACCCCATACCTAGACATGCAGAGAAAAAAATGTGAATGTATTTTTTTAATTTAAAACATATTATATTCATTTATAATTCACTCAATTTATTGTTATGTTTTTTTATAAACAAACATATTTATTTTGTCAATATAAAAAAATTAATTCATCGAATTTTTTTATAAATACTCTCTAATTGTTCATTCTTGCGCTTGCAGGTGATCAATAGGATTCAATAACACAGGTAAAAATATAACAATAATAATATTGTCTATTGATACTTCACAAACCAACACACATATTAAAAACAGATACTTATTTTTGATTGTAGATCGTATGAAATTCACTTTTAAAATACTATTCGTAATACTTAGTATTGCATGCGTGCCATCGGGCTATTCAGCGACCATTCCAATACAGTCCATTGCGACTAAAGATGAAGGCGCATCAATTGTAACAACCCCGGACAAGAAAATCTTGTGGGTTACAGATACACATCTAAAAGCAGTTAATCGGGATACGTTTATTAATTCTATAAAGAACAGCGCGTGCGAGGCCATCTTTATAACAGGCGACATCGCTGATAGTGATCTTATTGAAACATTGCGCATTACAGCAGATCACATAACCACTCCCATTTATTTTATATTGGGCAATTCGGATAATGCGTATGGTAGCCGCACAAAAGAAATACGTCAGAGCCTCGATACACTGACGAAAGAAAAGAAAAACCTACACTATCTGCATGATACAGCTATTTATTTTGAGCCAAAGAATATGATAAGAGATGTTAAAACTGCTGTTGTTGGAATCGATGGATATGCCGATAGCTGGAATGTATGCGAAACACAAAGGAAACTTGATCTTGCAACGTTTGAACGGAATGTACAAAACGCCATTGCTCAAGGTGCCAAACGAATTGTGATTTTAACGCATATTCCGCCATTTATGACAGATTGCTGGTATAAGGGCGAAGTGACCTCGCTGAAGAATGCGCCTCATTTTTCATCTTCTCAATCGGCGACTCTCTTTTTGAATTTAGCGAATGAGCATCCAAAGGTAACATTTATTGTTTATTGGGCCATACACACAATAGTAGTTCCCAAGCATACCCAAGCACAGCAGCCTTAAGCGGGACGCAACGCGAACCAAATTTATTTGTTTATGTGGGCGAGAAATTTTCAGATAAGACTCATGCTTTAGGCAACGGCAATCTTGCAGGTATGTATACGCTGAATCAGAATAGCTTTTTACCGGATTCGTTTGAATTTACGCGCTCAGGAAAAACGACTGTCCTTAAAAATGGAGCGCTGCCAATGTGTACAAAAGATGCGCCATCAAAACGTCTTTTAACCAATCTAACATTAGCACAATGACATTAGCACAATGAGGACATGACTTTTAAAAGGTATACTAATTAAAAAAACCCCCGGTCAAAAGACAGGGGGTAAATTTTATAACATCACTGATGTAGGCCGTTTAAGACTACTCAACAACAGTAATAGCTGTACGGTTTTGTGCGTGCGCCATTTCTGAATCACCAGGAACTTGCGGACGATCTTTACCATAAGAAATTGTCTTCAAACGATCAGCAGTTACACCCAATTTAACAAGTGCTTTTTTCGCAGATTCAGCACGCTTGTTTCCAAGAGCCAAGTTGTATTCACGTGTTCCACGTGCGTCACAATGACCTTCAACTGTTGCTTTTGTTGCTTGGTATGTCTTCAACCAATCAGCTTGCTTTTCAACAGTCTTCTTTGAAGCAGCGTCTACTTCACTTTGGTTGAATTTAAAGAAAACACGGTCTTTAATGTTCGCTTTGAAATCACCAGCTGTACCAGCTGCTGCATGCATTGTTACATCTTGGCTTTCATCAGCACAAGAAACCATAAACACTGATGCACATGCAAGTGCAATAATCTTATTCTTCATAACATATATCCTATCTGTTAGCAGTACTATACTACTGTTAAAACATAATAAACTTAACAAATCGTTAAAAGAAGCAAAAGCCTCTATCTTTATTTTTAGACAACTTGATTCTAGCGGTGTAGATAAAATGCCACACAATCACTCAGAGTTAGGACCAAAAACAAAGGAACGACTACAATATGGACAGTGTACAACATCTTTTGAGTTCACGTGAAGGTAAACTGCAGGATGCCCAACTTCACCATCACTTGTTGCATTTTTATCACTATTTTTTCCATCACATTTCACGGATGACTCATGCACAATTGTTGGATTCATAAATATTTTTAATCCCTATATTTCATGAATATTAATTCCATTTTCTTAAAAGTGGTTACGCAAAAACGATTATGCAAGATGCTCGCGTCGTTCAATTTTCTTTTTTAGCAACAATACGCCATATAGCAATGCTTCTGCTGTAGGCGGGCACCCAGGAACATAGATATCAACAGGCACAATGTTATCGCATCCCCGCACAACAGAATACGAATAATGATAATACCCGCCGCCATTCGCGCAACTTCCCATGGAAATCACCCATCGCGGCTCTGGCATTTGGTCGTACACTTTACGTAAGGCGGGGGCCATTTTGTTGGTAAGCGTGCCTGCTACAATCATTACATCTGATTGACGTGGGCTTGGCCTGAATACAACACCAAAACGATCCATATCGTAACGGCTTGCTGCTGCTTGCATCATTTCAACGGCACAACAGGCTAACCCAAAGGTCATAGGCCAGAGTGACCCGCTTTGCGCCCATGCAGCCAATTTATCAAATTGTGTAATGATGTAACCTTTATTCGACAATTCCTCTGTGGCAGCGTTAAATAGTGCATGCTCGTCCTGCATTTCTTTTGGCAGATACGCCCGCAGCTCCTCATAGTTTAGTGCCATTCAAGCGCTCCTTTTTTCCATTCATAGATAAAACCAATTGTTAGAACACCTAAAAACACCATCATCGATGAAAAACCAAACCACCCTATTTTTTGCAATGTTAAAGCCCAAGGGAATAAAAAGATAATTTCAATGTCAAAGATGATAAATAAAATTGATACGACATAAAATTGAATATCAAAACGCCCACGTGCATTATCTTCGGGCAAATCAAAGGCGTCAAACCCGCATTCATAGGGCGTTTGCTTAGCCGCATAAGGTGTTTGCTTAGCACGGAACCATGACACCATCATAAGCGCTGAAGCAAGCCCTATTGCAAGCCCTAAAAACACAAGGATAGGTAAGTAATTTTGCAAATTTCGCACCATAGCGACTTAATGACCTTATGGGGGGATAGAATAAAAGATACTTTAATAATCAGGGATTTTTTGCAAAAGGTCAATGGTTGGACGTATTGCAGGAATGATTGGTACTAGGCACTGAGCATGTTTTTGGCACAAGAAACGTATATAGCATACTAAGGTTAACACCAAACCCTGTTCACCGGCCGCGCATGCGATGTTTTGCAAGTTCGACCACCGCACGTGTTTCGATTTCCAATAACAATCCCTTCAAGCGATCATCTAGATTATCAGTACTCATTTGTTTGACGTAATTTTGAATAGTCATGATTGATTCAGGGGCAATGCTGCCACTCAGCAACTGACCACGTAGCTTTTCTAGCTCATCCAACAATGAAAGTCCTTTTTGAATCCCTTTTTGTTCAGGTGAAGGTTCGTCTAAATCTGTAAACATCGGATCAACTGAAAATACCGCCGTGCTTTGGTGAACAGGTGCAGATGACCGTTCATCCATGGCATCAGTGAAGCCATGTGCGTCTGACTTTTTTTCCTTTTTCGTGACTCCTGTATTCTTTTGAATACGATTAAAACCAGGTGACCGAATCTCCATAGGAGTCCCTTTTCATTAAAACAAATACGCTGTATATATGAACCATACAAGATGCATGCATACATCATACCTTAAAGAAAAGACTTTTTGATGAAAAATATAATAAAAACAGATCAAATTGATCGAATAAATGCGGCGTGGGATGGGGCTGTTCCTCTCGATGCCGCATTAGCCATTGATGTAAACATTATTTTGGATCAACTTGATGCGGGCGTAATTCGTGTATGTGAAAAAATTGACGGGACATGGCACACACATCAGTGGATCAAAAAAGCTATATTATTATCTTTCCGTTTAAATCAGAATCAAGTTAGCGGTGATGGGGCGCCTTTTGCTTGGTATGATAAAGTTCCCCTTAAAACAGAACACTGGGATCAAGCAGCTTTTACTGCAGCAGCTTTTCGTGCTGCGCCCGGTTCAATTGTTCGCCGAGGGGCCTTTGTAGAACGTAACGTAATATTAATGCCATCATTTGTGAATATTGGCGCATATGTAGGCGAAGGAACCTTGATTGATACCTGGGCAACTGTTGGTTCGTGCGCACAAATTGGTAAAAATTGTCATATTTCAGGTGGCACAGGCATTGGCGGTGTATTAGAACCCGTTCAGGCAAATCCTGTCATCATCGAAGACAATTGTTTTATTGGCGCGCGATCTGAAATTGCCGAAGGCGTCATTGTTGAAGAAGGCGCTGTTATTTCTATGGGCGTATTCATCGGTGCATCAACAAAGATTGTCGATCGAGCAACGGGCGCCATCACCTATGGCCGAGTACCAGCATATTCAGTCGTCGTGCCAGGTGTTTTGCCGCACCAACCTAGCGAACTTGTTACACCATATCTAGCGTGTGCTGTTATTATCAAACGCGTCGATGAGAAGACGCGATCCAAAACGTCAATTAATGCATTGCTACGAGATTGATTTATGATTACTCTGACACTCAATAAAAAAAAGGATGTGCACGTATGAAGCTAGACTTATTCATTGACACCAGGAAAGATGCAGCCATGAAAAACAATCCTTTCGATTCCGTCGCGCTGACGCAGGCGCTCCTTCGTTTCCCAAGCGTGACACCCAATGATTTGGGTTGCATGGATTACATTGAAAGCCTTTTAGCACCGCTGGGATTTGAATGCCATCGCATCTGTTTTGGTGAAGGCGCTGACCGTGTTGAGAATTTTTACGCACGTCTTGGCACCACTGCGCCTCACGTGTGTTTCCTAGGACATACAGATGTCGTACCAGTTGGCGATGCAACATTATGGAGCCATGCCCCCTTTGCAGGTAAAATTCATGACGAACACGTAATTGGGCGCGGTGCATGTGATATGAAAGGGGCTATTGCGTGCTTTATTGCCGCAGTCCACCGTGTTATTCAAGATGGCGCCACTAATGGTAAAGGCATTAATGGCTCAATTAGCATCCTTCTCACCTCTGACGAAGAAGGTCCCTCACAAAACGGCATCAAACAAATGGTCCCATGGTTGCGAAATCGCGGTGAAGTTATTGATTTTTGTCTTGGGGGAGAGCCAACTAACCCGACAAAACTCGGTGAGATGATCAAGGTTGGCCGCCGCGGCAGCCTGACAATGAAGCTCGACGTCATTGGAACATCAGGCCATGCGGCATACCCCAAATTTGCCTTAAATCCTATCAAGCCATTAATGGCATTCTTAACACACGCACAATCATTAACACTTGATGCCGGCACAGATCGGTTTGATCCATCGCATTTGGAAATAACTACTGTTGACGTTGGAAATCCAACAAGCAATGTAATTTCAGGCAAGGCTAGCGCGACACTTAATGTACGTTTTAATCCAACATATACTTTAGAATCATTGCAAGTACTGTTAAATGAAGAACTTGACGAAATCAAAAATGCACATGATCCAAAATTCCTCTGGCAGGCAACTTACCAACCTTCTGCTGAGGCTTTTTTTAGAAAAAATCCAGCCTTCACCGATGCCGCTATTACGATCATTGAAAAGCACACCGGCCTAAAGCCCACCCTTAGCACGAGCGGCGGCACATCTGATGCCAGATTCATGAAAGATTTGTGTCCTGTTTTGGAATTTGGCCTGCTGAGTTGTTATGCACATCATGCTGATGAGCGGGTGGCCGTAAAGGATTTACGCATGCTGGCTGATATTTATGCGGATATTATTTGCAGCCTGCCCTGATTTGAACTTACACAGAATTTTCTACAAACCTCAATTCGGGATTAAAAAATCAAACGAGATAGAAGGTTTTTTGGATTTAA
>JAZKDQ010000007.1:0-80929 GCA_040387495.1 Pseudomonadota bacterium
ATACAAAAATGTACGCAATCACACCGGTATGGCTAAGGTTGAGTATCGTTTCTAATAAAACGCGCTTAGCAAATTGGTTTAGCCTTATTAAACACATTAAAAAAGTTGGCTGTCGTCATGTGTGCAACTTCTTCTAAAGAAAGCCCCTTGACCTCAGCAACTTTTTCAGCCACAACACGTGTCCACGCCGGCTGATTTGGCTGCCCACGATGCGGAATTGGCGCCAAAAATGGCGAATCGGTCTCAACGAGCATACGATCAAGTGGCGTAAATCGCACAACCTCACGCAATTCCTCAGCCTTTTTAAAGGTGATAATCCCTGAAAATGAAATGTAATACCCACGATCAAGTGCGGCCTTTGCAAGTTCTACACTGCCACTAAAACAATGAAACACACCCGTTGCTGTGGGATGATTACTAATAGCAGCCAACGTATCTGCGTCTGCATCACGCGTATGAATCACAACAGGCAAATTCAGCTTTGCAGAAGCCTCTAGATGGATATCAAAACATGCAATCTGTTCTTCGCGCGGGCTATTATCGTAATAATAATCAAGCCCTGTTTCGCCAAGACCAACTACCTTTGGGTGTTTTACATGGTCTATCAATTGCGCCATCAAATCCGTCGGTGAATGATCTTTTGCATCATGCGGGTGGACACCAACGGTGCAAAAAACCTGTGGGTACTTATCAGCAATGGTTTTTAAAAGATCTGTTTCGGAAAGACGAGTATTAATGGCAAGGCAATAACGAATATCATTTTCCGCTGCATGCGCTAAAACCTGATCAAGGTTCGGAAATAATTCTGGATAATTTAGGTGACAGTGACTATCGACAAGCGTGAGCAATTTGGCTGACATTACGTTGAATCTTTGAACTTTAAACATGTAAAATACTACACATATCTTGTGTGTGAGGAAAGCGCATAGTATCAATTAACTAAGGATTAAAAAAAGATTGGGAATAAAAATGATTGATAAGATTGGTGTATTTTGGTTTAGACAAGACCTTAGGCTGTCAGACAACCCTGGTCTTACTGAAGCATCAAAAGATGGATCAGTACTGCCAATTTACCTTTTAGATGACGAGAGCCCCGCTGAATTTAAAATGGGAAGTGCCAGCCGATGGTGGTTGCATCATTCTCTAAATAATCTTAATCAATCACTAGACGGCAAACTAAATGTGTACGTCGGGTCAGCCAAAGAAGTACTCCTTAATATCATAAAAACAAACAATGTCAGGGCAGTTTATTGGAATCGCTGTTACGAACCTTGGCGCATCCACGATGATGCAGAAATCAAAGCCGAATTAACTTCGCTTGGCATTGAATGTAAGACTTTCAATGGATCATTGCTGTGGGAGCCATGGGAAGTGACTAAAAAAGACAATACGCCCTATAAAGTTTATACACCCTATTTTCGTAATGGATGCTCACAGGCAAAATCACCTCGAATTCCATTACCCAAACCAGAAAACATAAAACTTATTAAAGACGGTAAATCTCAAACAATTAATGATTTAAATCTCTTGCCCACAATACCCTGGGATAAAAAAATGGAGCCATGCTGGGAAATTGGCGAATCTGCTGCACAGAAAAAGTTGGAGGCGTTTTTAGATGATGGTTTGCCAGGCTATAAAGAGAATCGAAATTATCCAGCAAAACCCAATGTTTCACGATTGTCCCCTCACCTCCATTTTGGTGAAATTTCTCCCAATCAAGTTTGGTACAGCGCGCAAGCACATGGGCTGATTCAAGGCGTAGAAAATGACCTTGATTGTTTTTTAAGCGAGCTTGGGTGGCGTGAATTTTCCTACTATTTGCTGTATCATTTTCCAGAATTGCCACGTAAAAACTTCCAAAGTAAGTTCGATCATTTTCCCTGGCAATATAATATTGATCTTTTAAAGGCTTGGCAGCACGGGCAAACGGGTTATCCAATAGTTGATGCGGGTATGCGCCAGTTATGGCAAACAGGATATATGCATAATCGTTTGCGCATGATTGTTGCTTCCTTTTTAGTCAAGAATTTATTGCTCAACTGGCATCATGGGGAAGATTGGTTTTGGGATTGTTTGGTCGATGCTGATCTTGCCAATAACAGCGCAAGCTGGCAATGGGTTGCAGGGTCTGGTGCCGATGCTGCACCCTATTTTAGAATATTTAATCCAGTGCTGCAGGGTGAAAAATTTGACCCTAATGGTGCTTACACGCGTCATTTTGTGCCCGAACTTAAGAACATTCCAAATAAATATTTGTTCAGTCCATGGAAAGCCCCTGAACATGTGTTAAAGGCTTCAGGTGTTACGCTAGGAACAACATACCCAAAGCCTATTATAGATTTGGAAAAATCACGCAACAGGGCTTTAGAGGCATTTAAAATGTGCAAAAACCTTTAATGCACATAAAAACAACATGTTGACACAAGGAATTTATCCGAATACCATATATAGTGTTAATGGTGTTTTATGTAAGACGTTACATGAACTTAAAAGGGAATTTGGTTAAATACCAAAGCTGCCCCCGCAACTGTAAGCGATGAGTGTTTTTTTAATAATGCCACTGGATTTTTAGGATCTGGGAAGGCCGAAACGACGCAATGACTCGCAAGCCAGGAAACCTGCCCTAACGCATAACAACAAAACCAATTTCATCTATGAAATTAGGAAAAATCATCGGGCGGGGTGCACCGATAGAGGAAGATTAGGCACGATGTGCTTTGTTTTCGCTATCACCTGCCCTCATTAAAAAGAGGGTTAATCATGAGAAGCAATATAACAAACGCCTACGACTTTGACCATAATGGTCATTTGATCGATTACCAACCACAAAACCTTATTAAATTCCCCGAAACACAAGAGCAAAAAGAACTCTATCGTAAATCTGCACAAAAACCTGATGTTAAACCCAAGGTAGCTGCTTCGGTTATAATATTAGACTATTCTCGCGATAACCTGTTAACTGATTTCGGCAAAGCAACGCTAGATGATCGTTATCTTCTAGATGGCGAAAACTACCAGAAAATGTTCGCCCGCGTTTCATCCGCATATGCCGATGATGCCGACCATGCGCAGCGACTTTATGACTACATGTCGCAACTGTGGTTTATGCCTTCAACTCCGATTTTATCCAATGCTGGCGCTAAACGTGGCCTGCCAATTTCATGTTTTCTCAATACAGTTAGTGATTCACTAAGCGGCATTACGACAACCTGGAATGAAAATATATTGCTGGCATCCAACGGTGGCGGCATCGGTACCTATTGGGGATTTGTGCGTGGTGTCGGCGAATCTGTAGGGCGTGCTGGAAAAACTTCTGGTATCATTCCATTTATCCGCGTCATGGATTCGCAAACACTTGCTATTTCGCAAGGCAGCCTTCGCCGTGGTTCTGCCGCCGTTTATCTGGATGTACATCACCCAGAGATCGAAGAATTCCTTGAAATCAGAAAGCCATCTGGCGACTTTAATCGTAAAAGTTTAAACCTGCATCATGGTATTAACCTCACCGATGAATTCATGAACGCCGTTAAAGATGATACAGAGTTTGCACTGCGATCACCAAAAACGAAAGATCCTATCAAGTTCGTTAACGCACGTCAGTTATTTCAGAAAATCCTTGAAATGCGCCTACAGACAGGTGAGCCATACTTAATCTTCATAGACTCTGCGAATCGTGCCATGCCCAAGCATCAACGCGAATTAGGACTCAACATTTGCATGTCAAACTTATGCAGCGAAATTCTACTTCCAACAGGCCCAGATCACTTAGGAAAGGATCGTACTGCAGTCTGTTGCCTATCATCCTTAAATGCCGAACAATGGGATAAGTGGCATGATCACCCACATATTATCGAAGACATATTTCGTATGCTTGATAACGTGTTGCAGGAATTTATTGATACAGCACCCGATGGTATGGCACGTGCAAAGTACTCGGCTATGCGTGAACGTTCGGTGGGGCTAGGTTTGATGGGTTTTCATTCGTTCTTACAACAAAAGGGCATCCCTTTTGAAAGCGTGCTCGCAAAATCATGGAATATGCGCATGTTCAGGCATATCAGGCGTGCAGCCGATGCGGCGTCTGTAGCTTTGGCAACCGAGCGTGGTGCTTGCCCAGATGCTAAGGAACGTAATATCAACACACGTTTCAGTCATAAATTGGCCATCGCACCCACAGCATCCATCAGCATTATTTGCGGCGGTACATCTGCATGCGTAGAGCCTATCCCCGCCAACATTTACACACACAAAACACTGTCTGGTAACTTTGCCGTTAAAAATATTTATCTGGAAAAATTACTCACCGAAAGAGGCATAAACAATGATCCCACATGGCAATCCATTGTTGAGCGAGAAGGATCAGTACAACATATTGATGCACTGACGCCAATCGAAAAGGATATCTTTAAAACGGCATTTGAAATTGATCAACGCTGGGTTATTGAGCTAGCAGGTGATCGTGCTGCATTCATCTGCCAAGGGCAATCTATTAATTTGTTTTTGCCCGCTGATATCAACAAATGGGATCTGCTCATGTTGCATTGGTCTGCCTGGGAAAAAGGCGTTAAAAGTCTATATTACTGTCGTTCAAAATCAATCCAGCGTGCTGAATTTACTGGCGGTGAAGGTAAACAAATCGCGACACTTGAAGCCAAACGTACCGATTATGAGGAATGTCTATCATGTCAATAAAACAGCTAGAAAATTACAGCAACGAAAACCCAATGTCACTGCAAGGAAAAGGCCTCATTGGCCTACTTGAAACGTCAAACGGCTACGACGTCGATCGCTACCCATGGGCTTTTTCCGCATGGAAACGTCAGCAACAAATTCACTGGATGGGTGAGGAAGTCGCACTTGGTGAAGACATAAAAGACTGGAATAGCGATCGGCTTAGCACGCAAGAGCGAAATCTATTAACCCAAATATTTCGATTTTTTACACAATCCGATGTTGAAGTCAGCGACAATTATTTCAAACGCTACATTCCCATTTTTCAGCCGCTTGAACTGCAAATGATGATGGCGGCATTTACTAATATGGAAACGGTGCACATTGACGCATATGCACTGCTGCTTAAAACACTGGGTATGCCAAAGACTGAGTTTCAGATGTTTCGTGAATATGATTCCATGCGTGCAAAAGCGGATTATATGCATACCTTTGGCACCAACACGTGTGCAGATGTAGCGCGAACACTTGCCATGTTTGGCGCATTTACCGAAGGCATGTCATTGTTTGCAAGTTTTGCCATGCTGATGAATTTTCCACGCTTTAATAAAATGAAAGGCATGGGACAGATTGTTAGCTGGTCAGTGCGCGATGAATCACTCCATTGCGAATCCATCATTCGTTTGTATCATGAATGGGCACGCGAAACCGGCGCTGTGACCAAAGCTGTTGCCGACGATATCATTGAAGTCGGCACGACAATGGTCTCCCTTGAAGATAAATTTGTGGATTTAGCCTTTGAACAAGGCGCTGTAGAGGGTATGAAAGCCCAGGATATCAAAAACTATATTCGCTACATTTGTGACTGGCGATTGACGCAGTTAAAACTAAAACCAGTGTATGGCTATTTTGAGGAATCAGCCGGTGACTATCAACAAAGGCAAGAGCACCCCCTACCCTGGCTCAGCGCAATCTTAAATGGTGTTGAACACGCGAATTTCTTTGAAGCACGATCAACAGAATATTCCAAAGCTGCCACACAAGGTGACTGGCATGGTGAAGGTGGTGTGTGGGCATCATTTGAAAAGATGCGAAAAACTGTTTAACAATGGAAATCAAACTCTCCAAAACCTGTGGATAACTCTGTGGATAAGTATAAAAAAAAATTACATAAAATCCAACATATCTAAATCTATGGGTGATTCTTGAGAAGGAATCACCTAAAAGAACATGTAGTTTTATTGAATCTTTAACACAAAATACAATAAAATATTATGTTTGCCTCACATGTCAAAATTAAAAATGCAGGTAGAAATAATTGTGGATAACTTTGTATATAAAAACAACCAGAAAAGATGATATTTTATGAAAGTTATCTCTATTTTTCACATTGTATTAAAACACATAATGAAGTAAATAGTGAAAAATAATCTTGTTAATTTTGTGTCCAAGACTAGGTTTAACAATAAATACCTTTGAGTTTTAATCAACAGATGAGCTTAATGGCTCATAAAAATAATAGATAATGGGATCATAACGACAAAACTTAATGAATTTACAGCCGTAGATGAACTGAAAAACAAACAAAACGTACAAAAATTCTACGAAGAAATTTTTAAGCTTATTCAAGAAACAAAGAAATTTGCAACTTACAGACAAAATGCAATAGGTAATCCAGATGATGATGCTATCTTAGCATGCTTAAGTCAGATTAAAAGAAATTTGCTTGCCGTTGGAATGATACTAAACATGCATATGAATACGTGCTTTCAAAATGGCCAATCAATGAGCAAAGAAGAATTTGAAAAAAATACTGTAATAACTCAGAACATGGCAAATCTTTAACTGGCTTATTTGAAAAAATAGAAGATCTTCATCCAATTAATTTTCTTTTAAAGCATGGAACGTTGGATTGTATTTATTTTCATATGGACACATTCATTTCCAATATTTTTAATTTTCTTAGAGGAAAAGGTGAGATAACAAAGAATGCGAGAACGTTTTACGAACAGTATCCATCGGTCTTAAACATAATTTTTAAGAATGCCCTTGCGCTAGAGGCGTCTCATACCAAAAATCTAAAAGCTCTCTCTACCATCAGAAATTCTTACCAAAATAATGGTTTTGATAAACATAACCATAAACTAGCCTCATTTACAACATTAGAATTTATTGATATAATACGTAATAATATTACTTTAATTCAAGAAATATCTTGTATCCCTCACATAGAAATAGAAAGCATCACAGATAAAGCAGCAAGTATGATTATCTGATAAGCAACTAAAACGCAATATCTTCCAGCATAAGCGTTACAGAATTTCGTCCACCGAATGTATCATTCTTGATTGTTACAACAACGTCAAATTTCTCTGTTCGCGCACGTTTTATTGCAGCCTCAAATGGTGTGCCTGTCACACGAAATGCCATTAACTTCGCCCCCGCACCGGTTTCATCTTGAATGCGGCATCTAAAATGAGATCCATCACCAATAGGTTCTGCATAAGGCATAGTTACATTTTGTATCATAAATCGCGGTTGTGCATTGCCAGCGCCAAAGGGTTCTAGCTTTTGTAATTCCTCAATAAGAGCCAGGGTTGCCCCGCCAACAGAAAGCATTCCATCAATGTTTAACGTCGGTAATGATGCTCTAGCATTTGCGCCCAGCTCTGTATTTAGAAATTCGTAAAACGCATCATAACGCGCACGTAAAACAGTGAATCCAGCTGCCATGGCGTGCCCGCCGCCTTTATCAAGCAACCCCAGCTGCACCGCCTTTATCATGGCTTCCCCCATAATCACACCAGGTACTGAACGGCCTGATCCTTTGCCAATGTCAGCATCAAAGGCGACTACAAGTGCTGGCTTGTGGAAACGTTCTTTAAGACGGCTTGCAACGATGCCAATAACACCTGGATGCCAACCTTCGTTATGCACAAGTAAAATTGGATGTTGATCAAGATTATGCAATACGACTTGCTCCAGCGCCTGTTCTAAAACCAAACGTTCAATCCCTTGACGCTCTTCATTATACGCATCTAACCGACTGGCAATTTGTTTGGAAAGCAACAAATCATCCGTTGACAACAAATGACTACCCAGCATCGCATCGCCTACACGTCCACCAGCATTCACACGTGGTCCTAAGGCAAAACCAAGATGATACGCACTCGGCTTTTCATTGACTTTTGCAATGTCACTCAGCGTGCTAAGGCCAATATTAGTGCGTCCGGCCATGACTTTAAGACCTTGACGAACAAACGCACGGTTAAGCCCAATCAGCGGCATGACGTCGCATACGGTACCAAGCGCAACGAGATCAAGCAGTCCTTTCAAATCAGGCTCTGGCCTATCCTTAAAATGACCATCATTCCGTAGCGCACGATTCAGTGCCACCACAAATAAATAGGCCACGCCTGCTGCACATAAAAAGCGCATTTCATCACGTGGCAAGGTGGTCTGATCAAGCCTATTGGGATTCACAAGTGCTACTGTAATTGGCAACGTAGCCTCTGCCGTGTGATGATCAAGGACAATGACATCAAGGCCAGCATCCGCCGCAGCTTTAAGTGGTTCAAATGCTGTTGTTCCGCAGTCCACCATTAAAACAAGATCAGTTGGCTTTGCTCGGAGCATTAAAAGTGCTTCAGTATTAGCCCCATACCCCTCGTCAATTCGATCGGGAATGTATACATTAATAGGATGCCCGATGGAATCAAAATACCGCCGAAGAAGCGCGGATGATGTGGCACCATCAACGTCATAATCACCGTAAACAACAATGCTTTGCTTATTTTTGATTGCCAACAGCGTGCGCACGACGGCTTTTTCCATGTCGATTAAATGATTTGGTTCAGGCAAATAATGACGCAGCGTTGGGTTTAAATATGATTCAACTTGATCGATGGGAATGCCACGGTGCACAAGAATTTGTGCCAAAATATCAGAGATTCCATATCGCTGAATCAAGGTCATAACTTGGCGTGGGTCGGGTTCAGTGTATAGCCATGCCTTGCCAGTGATAGATGCGCGTTTTGTTGGCATGGATAGGCTCCGATAATGGGAGGAAATGATTTTATTAATATACGCTGTTAAAGCATGTTGGTCAAAGATCATGTTTTTTAGAATAATTATATTGAAATTAAAGGTAAATTAGATTACTAATGTCATGAAAGTTAACTTAATTGATAGGAAAGAACATGGAAAGCTATAACAATAAAACCATTTCTAAAAACAAACTAACGCATTACAGTAAGATAATAATTGGTTGCGTATTTATTGTTGCATGTATAACAAGTTCAGCGTCAGCGATGCGAAAAGGCTTGGTACTGCTTGAAGAAGCTGCACGTTTAGGAGCCCATAACGTATCAATTTCACCTAATAATTTACTACAATTTGAAGAGAGTTTGGCAGCTTTTGAAAAATCAACAACAGATTGGCGTGCAAAAAATCTTATTACTTTAAGAGAGCATGGTGTGCTGTTATTTGAAAATACTGCTATTTTACGTAATGACAGAGAAAACATAATTGCTGATAAAACGCAAACAATTAACAGTCTTTTGCAAATTCATAACCAAAAACTCAAATTTATAAATTCACAAATTATAATTAACGTTTTTAATAACTCTGTTAATAACGCTTCTTCATATGCACATATTGAAGAATATCTGAAATCTTTTGTGCAAGGTATTCCTGGTGAATTAAGGATAGGATTGAATGATCTAGAGCCTTCTCTCGCTAAGCTTGAAGGAAAGATAAGTGATACTGCATTAAAATCAATGTCCGCTAAACTCAAATGGAATTATAGCCGGAAGCTTATTGGTATTGATATGGGGATATGTTAATAGATGATTTGTTTAAAACCATTTTTACAAAAATAAGACCAAGATGGGAGCATTGTAATGCTCCCCTTTTTTTAGCCACTATGCATCGCAAGCGTACCCGACCTGCCATCAACGGTTCCTTGAACCATGGGCAAGCGTGGTAATTTTTCTTTGTGCTTTAATAAATCATTGGCAATTGTTTCAACCGGCACAAACGTAATCCCTTTGGCAAGAGAATCATCTAAGAACTGAGTAAACCAATCAATAAATGCCATGCCCTCAAGCTCTGCATGAATCGTCAGTACATTTAACGACTGTTTTCCAATTTGAGTGTGATACGTTTCAGTTAACTGTTCCATTGGGTATTCTGGTCGCCCAAGCAGCTCATCCAGCGTTGGCAAGGTTGTTGGAATTTGCAGTGTTTGAAATATACGTTGTTTTACCGTTGGGTAAAAGGCCTGAGTCCCACGTGCATCACTTGCATATACAAGTGAATGTTCATCATACGCAGAAAGGCTCGATTTATTTGCTTGCCAACCTGCTGCTCCCATCGTGCGTGGCTTGTGGCCAAATACACGTGTAAATACCTCTACAGAGCGGTTAATTTCTTCACGTATGCGTGCTTCTGACCATGTAGCTAATTTATCTTGCCACGCATTATGGTCATAACAATGCACGCCTACTTCGTGTCCGCTTACGGCAATACTTCGCATGATAGAACCATGGCAATTGCCAATATGTGGGCCGTTTCCGAATAATCCATTGAGTAATGTGCGAATGCCGTACACTTTAACGACACTGGTACGACTGACTTTTTGAAAAAATCCTGGTTTAAAAATACGACGAATAGCACGCCCTGTATTGTCTGGCCCCATAGAAAAGAGAAACGTTGCTTTGATGCCTCGATCATCAAGCAAACGCATCAAGTTCAAAGCACCAATACGCGTACCACGTTCTGTATCGACGTCAATTTTCAGACCGACAATTTTTTTCTCTAAAGAAGACATATATTTTTCTTTTTAATTATCTATTGTGCTATCAAGTTCGCTTGATGGGCGTAGTAGGTGATAATCGAGCGTTTTGATGAGAGCATCTTTTATGCTCACTTTTGGCGTCCATCCAAGTGTCTTCTGAATGTGGTCAATCTTTGGTACGCGGCGTGCGATATCTTGGAAATATTTTCCATAGTGATCGCCCGATGTGACATCTTCAATAACAACGCGATTTGCTATATCAGCATATGCTGGATACGTCTTAATTAAATCGACAATCATTGTTGCTAATTCACGAATCGAAATATCATTGCTTGGGTTACCAATGTTAAAGATCTGCCCAGAAGCCTTACCATCCTTATTTTCAATAATTCTCATCAATGCATCGATGCCATCATCAATATCAGTGAACGACCTACGTTGGTGTCCGCCGTCAACAAGTTTAATGCGTTGATGGTGCAGAACATCAGCAATAAATTGTGTAACAACACGTGATGAACCTTCTTTTGCAGCAAAAATACTATCAAGTTTTGCGCCAAGCCAATTGAAAGGACGGAACAATGTAAAATCAAGGCCATCTCTAACACCGTATGCATAGATAACGCGGTCAAGTAATTGCTTTGAACATGAGTAGATCCAGCGTTGTTTTTCGATCGATCCTAAAATCAATGGGGATGTGTATTCATCAAATTCTTCATCGGTACTCATACCGTATACTTCGGATGTTGATGGAAAAAGGACGCGTTTTTTGTACGTTACACATTGACGAATAATCGGCAGGTTTGCTTCGAAATCAAGCTCGAACACGCGAAGTGGATCTGTTACATAAATTGACGGCGTCGCAATAGCCACAAGCGGCAGCACAACATCACATTTTTTAACGTGGTATTCAATCCATTCTTTGTTGATTGTGATGTCACCTTCGACGAAGTGGAAACGGGGATGCCCTACGCAATCGCTTAACTTATTGTCGGACATATCCATCCCATACACATGCCAATCGGTGTTTTTTAAAATGGATTCAGTAAGCGCACTTCCTATAAAACCGTTAATGCCAAGGATGAGAACTTTTTTAACCATAAGAGATGCTCCTAAAATGTGTAATTGACGCTGCGTTCGAGCCGTTTATGTCTGGGCTTTTTATTTGTTAGATGTGTTTTTAATGGACAACATGATAATAGAGCAGAGGAGCCGGCTTCGCAACTCATTCTTTTGGGTAGAATTTTGCATTACTCACAACACCTTTGGTTATATTGATAACTAAAAGAAATATGCTACCTACACATCATAAATCCGCGAGCTTGGCCCGCGGATCATCAAATAGAAAGTGTATTTCTGCCGAAGCGAAATATTCTTATTCAACCCCTAGCAACTCAACATCAAATTCAAGTGTTGCATTTGGTGGAATTAACCCGCCAGCACCACGCGCGCCATAGCCGAGCTCTGATGGGATAATCAATGTGCGTGTGCCGCCAACTTTCATTGACATTACGCCTTCATCCCAGCCTTTAATGACTTGGCCAATGCCAATTTGAAATTTAAAAGGCTCATTACGTTTGTGTGAGCTATCAAATACTTGGCCGTCAGTCAAACGCCCTGTATAGTGTACGATGACGGTTTGGCCTTTCTTTGGGCTAACGCCATCACCAACTTTTGTGTCTTTGAATTGAAGGCCACTTGGGCTTTGTGTATGATCAAGATTTTTAGGCATAAAAAAATAGGCTCCTGTTATAAGTGATATAATGCCGATAAGGACAATTAGATTTATTTTTAAGCGCATACGGTGCCTCTTGCAAGAATTTTTTAGGTATAGATCAGAGTTTAGGTTGTTATGAACATTCTTGGTATTGAAACAAGCTGTGATGAAACAGCAGCTGCAGTGGTGTGTGATGCAAATGTCGCTTCGGAACGCGTGCTTAGCAATATTGTATTCTCACAAATTGATGAACATATTGAATATGGCGGTGTTGTGCCTGAAATTGCAGCACGTGCTCACTTACATTATATTCGTCCCACGATTGAACGTGCATTGACCGAGGCAAACATGACGCTTGCTGAAATTGATGGGATCGCTGTCACTTCAGGCCCTGGCCTGATTGGTGGTGTGCTTGTGGGTGTGATGGTTGCAAAAGCCATGGCAATGACACACAATAAACCTTTTTTAGGAATTAATCATCTTGAAGGGCATGCGCTAACCGTGCGTTTGACACATGATGTGTCCTTCCCTTATTTGCTGTTATTGGTATCAGGTGGGCATTGCCAATTCGTTGCAGTTGAGGGTCTTGGGCATTATCGTGTATTGGGCCGAACACTGGATGATGCTGCGGGTGAAGCCTTTGATAAAGTTGCTAAAATGATGGGTATCGGTTATCCAGGTGGGCCTGCGGTTGAACGATTAGCATTAACGGGCGATGCTGAACGTTTTGCTTTGCCGCGCCCCTTAATTGGCCGTAAGGATTGTAATTTTTCATTTTCAGGGCTTAAAACATCAGTGCGTACAACCCTGCAAAAGGGTGTGGTTGTAACGGCTCAAGATAAAGCAGACCTGGCAGCGAGTTTTCAAAAAGTGGTGGGTGATCATATTGTGGATCGCACGAAACATGCTCTATCATTATTGGATGAACGTTATCAATACCTTGTCGTGGCTGGCGGTGTTGCTGCAAACAAATACCTTCGTGGACGTTTGAATGAATTAGCAACAAAAAAGGGTCTTACGTTTGTAGCACCGCCAATGGGACTATGCACGGATAATGCAGCCATGATTGCCTGGGCTGGATTAGAACGTTTTAAAGCAGGGTTCGTATCGAGTTTTGATATTAGTCCTAGGCCTCGTTGGCCCTTGGAGTCACTTGAGGGATAATATTTTATCTAATCCAATCTTAACGATTTATTAATTATTTGTGGTTTATGATCATAATGTAAACAGTATATTGGAAGGTTTAATAGAATGATTTTAAAATTTGGATTAAGTGCAATGATGTTTTCACTTGTGTGTTCAACAAGTTGGAGTAATGACGATATAGATAGAGTAGGCAAAATATGCTCAACAAAAGATTTCCTAAGAAAAAATGGCGAGGATGTTTGTAGTAACTATGCAGTAGATGGAGATCCACTTATTAATTGCTCATCCCAAAAATCAAACGATCCAACAAAAGACAAATGCGGTGTTGCATGTGAGGAATTTCTTCTTGTCCCCGGTAAAGGCAAGAATAGATTAAATTTAAAAGAAGCTTTTGGTGGGGATGAAGACAAGAGTTCACGAAACTTAAATGACGATGAATTGAAATCTCTTAAAACAACATGTCTGAATGAAACACAATGTTCTTGGGATCCATCTAGAGGCGTCTGTTTTACGAAAACAACTGGCAAGGCAAATGAAATATGGCCAAACATGAGATCACCACGAAATAGCCCAAAAAAGAAATAGAATTATATCATTCTTATGATAATAAGTAATTTATTGATTCATCTATCGCAATTTATTGTGATAGATGAATTCTTATTACATACTCTTTTTCATCAACAAGATCGACAGCACAACAATTAAACTTATTAATTCATCAATATGGTTTCTGGTTGTTGTTTGACGAAAGAGTTGAAATAAGATTCATAAAAAAAATTTGTGTATCCCAATCCTAGCTCTAGGACCTCTTCGGCCGCTGAAATTACTTGAGGGATAAGCTCCAATCTTTCCACTATTAACGGTTTATTAATTCAATGATGTCATATTGATATTAAATATATTTTGTTTAATGAGTCTTTCATTATGGTTATCAAATTCATTATTCTTTTCGTGGCGGCATTCAGTATCTGTAATACAGGGTGGTGTGTAACTTCTGGGTCCCCCTTCTCTTCTAATAGATTGCAATTTCATGCCAGTAATAGCGAATCTCAATTAGACAAAGATAGAATTATTCCTCCTCAAGAAAAACCTATTGAAAGTAAAAAAAAACAAGGATCATTTGCTACTCGTCTTAAGAGCTTAATTCAAAAGGAATCTAATACTGCACCTGAGAATAACCTTAGATCACCACAGACGACAGAGACTCAAGATACTGTAAGATCAGCACAGACGACAGAGACTCAAGATACTGTAAGATCAACACAGACGACAGATACTATTGATACCGCCAATGAAACAGATGATGAATCATCAGAATACTCAGCAAGCAATAAAAATGAATTTATTAAAACACCGAAAGACATAGAAGAAGAAGTTTTAATTATAGAAAAAGAAATTGTAATGTTAAAAGCGCAAGCCAGAAAAACAAGGAGCAAATATCACCAAAAAGTTTATGATTTAGATAACAAAAGAGATGAAGATGAACTTGAATTCATTGAAAAGCAAATAGAAATAAACACAAAGGCGAAAGAGCAAAAACTATTAGAGCTAAAAAATACGAAAAATCAGATAGATGCTATATTTGGAAAGATTAATGCTGAAAAATGTTTTAAGTATCAGAAAAATGAATGTAACCAAAAAAGAGGATGCAAGTGGCAAAGATTTATTGAATCTTGTGAAGTTGATTGTGATAGCATTGTTGATCAAAGAAAATGCAATACAACACTCGGCATTAGATTTAATGATAATGGTAGTAGCCATTTTGTTAAAACATGTAGCTTTAATAAGTCGTGCTTGTGGAAAAATGATTATAACAAAACTGAATACGATTTTTATGAAAATAAAGTGAAAAATGGATATTAAATCATAACACTTTGAAATGTATCGTTCACTGAAGCTGCCAACCATTGTTGAATCAATGCGTTAAGCGGAGCAGGACGAAAATCAATATCACCCAGGCTGTCAAATGGAATCCACTGTAATTCAATATGTTTTTCGAGATGCGGGATTGGAATGTGAATTTTAAGTGCATCCGATTCAGCCTCAAAAATAAAATTATATTCATGGTTATGGCAAATACTGTTGTGACCCGGTTCAAAGCTATATTCAAGACACCCTAGAAACCGTTTGATTGTACACGTTTCCCCAGTTTCCTCAACGAGCTCACGAAGAACCGCCGTCTCAGCTGATTCTTTATGTTCAATATGTCCACCAGGCAGAAAATAAAAATTAATCGGTAAATCCACAGTTTTACACAGCAAAATATGATTCTGATCAATGACAACAGCGCGGCTTAGAACGTGGATGTTGTTTTGCATTGACTATTACCCCTTAACATTTCGGCGAACTTTGCGCCAATAACTGACATTAGTATTATGTCCATCAAGCGTTTCACTAAATCGATGCCCGCCAGTACCATCTGCTACGAAATAAAGATTGTTCGTAGTTTCTGGCGCTAACGTGGCCAGCAAGGCAGCTTTACCAGGACAGGCGATGGGTTGCGGTGGCAGGCCAGTATTAACGTATGTATTGATAAGTGATGGTATCGTTAAGTCATTACGTGTAAGTAACCGTCCCAACGGCTGTTTGCCGCCTGTAATCGCATAAGAAACAGTTGGGTCTGACTGCAGACGCATTTTTTTGGCTAAGCGATTTAAAAACACCCCGGCTATGTGCGCACGCTCTAATGCAATGCCTGTTTCTTTTTCGACGATGGATGCCAATGTTAATAATTCTAATTCGGTTTTAATACCATATTCTTCGGTTCTTGCTTTACTTTGAATTGAAATTTCCCACAAAGTTTTTAATGTTGTTTTCATAGCTGTTTCAAGACGTTTTACTACGGCTTCTCGTTTATCGCCATAGCGTACAACATACGTTTCAGGTAATAACATGCCTTCAGCTGGTAGTTGGAATATTCCACCTGTTAAAAAAGATTGCTCATTTAAAAGACGTGCAATTTCAGCAACCGTGAGGCCTTCAGGAATGGTAACTTTGTACGTCCGCGGCGCTTTAAGTACACTAATGACATCTATGATGGGCATATTAGGTTTAAATATATATTTTCCAGGATCAAATGTTTTTTTACGATCGAGATAAGTGCCTAATAAAAAGCTCCACGGGTTTGTAAGAACACCTGCATTAACAAGACGTCGCGAGATTTCAATGTTATTTGAATGGGGCGGGATTATAACGATGATCGAGGAAGGCGAAGACAAGGTGGTCGACCCACAATCATAAATTGCAAAGAGGATATTTAGAAAAACAAAAAACGACAGAGCTATATTTTTCAAATGAGAACCTAATTTTACACGTATTATATACATCATATATAATAGCGGTACAAAATGGTGGTCGCAACAGGGATTGAACCTGTGACCCCTACAATGTCAATGTAGTGCTCTACCGCTGAGCTATGTGACCACTTTTCATTATCAAATTTTTATCAAGCTTTGAGTATTTATGCAAGAACATTATGCAAACACAAACGAAGACCATACTTTAAATACTGTTTTGACAGATAAGAATTAATAGATTCTGACACATAATTTCGCTTTAAAAGTTATCCCCAAAATCTGTGGATAACCCTGTGGATAACATGTAAATAAAGTGTTAACAACGGCTGATTCGTTCAGTTTCGCAGGGTGTGATTAAAAAGTAATCACGCAAAAGAACCCGCAGTTTTATTGAATTTTTAACACAAAATGCAACCAGCACTTACATTGCTGTCAAGCACAAAAATTGAAAAATAAGAAAAAAATAATTGTGGATAACTTTGTGAAAAAATTACAAGTTAAAGGCATAATGCGCACAAAATTTACTGACTACAAAGATCAACATCCTATATAAAAATTTAAGCTATTAAATGAAAATCTAAAGGTAATTTTTACCGATCTTCTCAGTGTCGATATTTAGTCATTCATTTAAAGAAAGAACCGAACAATGAGTTATTCAAATGATTGACCAACTTCATATGTTTTTATACATGTAAAACTATGAATAACCCGATCAATTTTCTCTAGAAAAGTTATCCCCAAAACCTGTGGATAACCCTGTGGATAACATGTAAATAAAGTGTTAATAACGGCTGATTCGTTCAGTTCCGCAGGGAGTGATTAAAAAGTAATCACGCAAAAGAACCCGCAGTTTTATTGAATTTTTAACACAAAATGCAACCAGCAGTTACATTGATGTCAAGCATAAAAATTAAAAAATAAGAAAAAGATAATTGTGGATAACTTTGAGAAAAAATTATAGATTAGCCATGTAATGCATAAAATTTTAGAACTTAATGAAAGAAAACGGAGGGGCCTCAATTTCAATCATAACCATGACACGGTTTATTTGTATAATAGAACCTGATATCTAAGCTAAGTTATTTTAGTTAAAATGAGAAATCACCTCCCAATGCAGAGCTGAACAACCTATGTTTCAACAATCACCCTTCTTAACAGCACACCGCATAGACTCACGGGCATGGGATTTTCTATCACTTTGCGCAGCGGACGGGATTGATGCACGATTGGTTGGCGGATGTGTGCGCGATGCGTTGCTAACAACGGTTGACAAAACAAACTTAACCGACATCGACATTGCCATCGCAGCCCCTCCACCCGATGTTATCGCATTTTCAAAAAAACACCATGTTAAATGCATTCCAACAGGCATTTCGCATGGAACACTTACCATTTTATTCAAGGGGCTCATACTCGAAGTCACTAGCCTTAGAGCTGACATCGACACATTCGGCAGGCATGCAACTGTCACCTTTGGCGCCTCGTTTGAAGAAGACGCAAAACGACGCGATTTCACGATGAATGCACTTTTTGTCGATCATCAACAGATTTTGTATGATGCATTTAATGGCGTGATTGATCTACAAAACGGGCACGTGCGATTCATTGGCGACCCAGCGACGCGCATTGCGGAAGATTACCTGCGGCTTTATCGCTATTTTCGCTTTTGGGGACGTTTTGGTAAAGGGTCAGCAGACATTTCTGTTTTGCCAGCATTGGATACAATTAAAGATGCACTCTCTCAACTTAGTATAGAGCGCGTTCAAAGTGAGTTATTCAAGATTCTTACCCTCCCTTGGCCAGGCGCTGTGCTGAAATCCATGATGTACTATGGTTTGCTGAATTATGTATTTGTTGATGCGATCGATTGCTCAACTGGCATTAAAGTTCTTAGGCGACTCACAATGCTTGAACGTTTTGTTGGCCATCCGCCCTGCCCGATTCGGCGTTTATGTGCGCTAACCAGTGGTTACAACATTTCAGATATATTTAGACTATCGCGTATACAAAAAAAGAAATTCGAAGCGCTTAGTAAAACGCTAACTGAACCACATTACGAAATCGTACTGACCCACCCTGAATGGTGGGTGGATTCAATACTTTTAAAAAACGCACGATCAACTGATCCTATCTGGACGTGTCGATTACACGCAAAAACATTAACGCCACCACCGCCATTTCCATTAACGGGCGCTGATGTAATGGCGACAGGCATCACGGGCGCCCAAATTGGTGAGGTTTTAACCAATATCAAACGCCAGTGGATCGCAAGTGGATTCACCCTTGATCGTGAAGCATGTTTAGCGTATTTAATGTAATTCCATCTGAAATATTTCTTTTGAATCATTCGATTGAGAGAACTTTATTTGAAAAATATTAAATAAGATTTGAATTTAAATGGTGAGTTCAGCTATTGTAGTAAAACAATATTTCTAAAAATCAGATATGGAATGCTTTTTAAACGGATTATCTGTATAATTTTAATATTTTCCACCATGACTATTACCTATACAAAGAAAATCTACGCATCAGCCCCCTCTATTGAATGCAATATAATAGAAGATCAACAATTCCCCTAGCCGTACAAGAAAAAGTTCAGAAAATGGAACAATTAATAACGCCTATGTCGGCAAAAAAAAGTACAATTAAATTTTGTTCTTGAATTTACTTTTTAATACTGATAATTATATCTTTAATTGATTTTATATACAAACAAATATTTATAATTTAAATTTACTAAAAAAGGCGATAATTACATGAAGCGCAATCAGATGCAGCATGCACTTTGGATGCTGCTAACAACGATACTTTTAAACGTTCATAATGTCCATGCATCCGCCACGTTTTGCAACATTATTAGTAAAACAGACACTATGAATGACATCGTGAGCAAATCCAGCAGCACCAATACATTAAATGTTATAGACATTCCCGGTGATGAACAGGAAAAGATTCAAAAAATTACAACCGATCTTGCGCAACGTAAATTCACAAGCAATATCGATGAAAAAGCAATATATATTTATAAGGAATTAGGAAAAGCAGCTCATAACAAACACCTACATGTTTTAGATCATTTACTATCCTTAAATTTCGAACAATTAAATCCTCCAGATAATGGCTACATGCTTTTCAATTTAAACTTTGCTCGCATAGCAGGAATTCCTGCAGCACAAGGTGATGAAGACTTAGCAATCATCACAAAAATTCTTAATGCAAAACAAGCGGCATTTCTACGTTTTGGTAAAATTAATGAGCGTCAACATAAAATTGAAATGACCGAAATAGCAAACAGAATTATCGCTTTTTCAGTCATTCACAATCCTTGCGATTTTGTACGAAATATTTTAGAAAATCCTGCCTTAATATGCTTTGATGTTGATGGTGTAAATTGGGCACTTAGGAACATTATGAAAACACCAAATTCCACCAAAAGAAGCCAGCTTATTCATCTGCTTTATGAGAACACTCATGTTAAACCAGATTTACAAGGAACCATAGATGCGCTTGAAATAGCGCTTGATTCTAATAATGGTGAAGCTTTAAGTACTATTTTAAGGTTAGATATTACACATAATCACCACATAATAAGTGATATTCTTAAAGAATCAATGCTTAATGTACGTGCGCGAATTGTTCATAAACTTATTAATTGTATGAAAGCTATAAAAAAATCTCACGATTTTTTAACAATTGATGAAAATTCTAAAATACTTACCAGAATTAAATTTGATACATATAGTGATAATATAGATATTTTAAAGGAGTATCCTGTAAATTCTATAAAGACAGCTTGCTGCGAATTTATAGAAACCGTGTATGACTTACACACAAAAACAAACAAAACTGACTCCATATCTGAATATTTTAGATACATTTCTAATAGAGACCGATTTAAAGAAAATATGTTCCCAATTTTTACATTAAAAATACACAAAGAGAATGACTTAAAATTACATCCTGAGGTGTATCAACAATTAACCGAACTATGGAATTACCTGCTTATAAAAAGTTCAGCCTTTGGTGATTTCCAAATGGGAATGGATCTTTTAAGTGAAAAATATTCCATAGATTTTGATAAACCAACCATACAAAGTGCAATTGACAGCATTAATACATGTCTTCAGGGATACGAACTCCCTCCTACTAAAAAAATAAAGAAGGAACACGAAACTCCATCAGAAAGTGATGTATTCTTGAATTTACTGAAATCAAAAAGACACTAATACATAATTTATGACCCAACAAAAGTCCAAACATATAAGTCTTTAATAAGACCTAAATAATGATATGTTCTTGAAGCCAAAGATTGACCTTCAAGCCTTGCAATCGGCACGGACCGCAGAGCATTTTGTACACTCTTAACTTCGTCATAATCAACATTTTTAACCACAGCATCGCCATTAATACACACACAAAACCGCCCGAAAGGCTTGTGTGCTAATGATCCATAACGACTATCAATCACACAAAATCCATGTGCCGTCTGCGCTTTAGTCACATAAATTCCGTTTGTAAACCAATCATACGTCTTGAATGCAACGTGTTCACGTATGGATTCTGGAATTGCTGTAATTGTTTGCGCAACCCATGGCCTACATTTTTTCGTCCACGTTGAATATTCACTGACATACACGGTATCATTTGTTTGCACCCAAAGTCGTTGCGCAAAGATGGTTGGCAATAATGGAAATGCCTCAATTCGCGAACATTTTAAATTGTTTTGTGCACAAAAACTACGTGCAACCCCCAATGCTTTATCATGCTGCGCAATCCCCAACAGCAAATAAGTCGACGTTAAAAACAAAGCAACACTGCTGACAGTAAAGCTTTTACGAGGGATCACTAAACCGACAACAATGCTTGCTATTAAAGGCAAGCTATACACAAGGTCAATAATCGGAATCGCATTTAATGCAAACCGATGATTCGAAAATGGCGCAAGCAATTGCGTGCCAAATGTCGTAAACAAATCCAAAAGCGGATGCGTGATCAATGCCCAAAAACACAAAAGGCTCCAGGTCTTAATTTGATCAGCACGTAGTCGCATGTCGCTTTTTATCATCCACTTTCGATCAATATGATACAACGCCATACCCAGCGGAATCGCCATAATAAAGGCAAAAAACACACTATGCGTCAAACCACGATGAATCAATTCCATCGCCATTAGGTTCGGCACACATTTAGCCACCAACACGTCCGCATCTGGGAACAAACCAACAATGCCACCCCAAAGAATAGCGCGCTTTCCCAAATGCCGTTGAAAGCCAACTTGCCCAACGACGGCACCTAAAAGGCCTTGTGTTACGAGGTCCATAAAGAAAAATCACCCGGAAATATGTGTATATTTATGGTACACTCAAAAGACATAAAATAATAGATATGTCACCTATGCACACCAAGCCCACTCGCTTTCTTGCCCCAAGGCCCCTCACACAATCTGACGCCTCTTGTATGGCTGATATTCACAAATTATGTTTCCCAAACGCATGGACCGCTGAAACATTTCTTGATTATTTTGATAAACCTGAATGGGACGGTGTCTTTGGTTTTGCAGTAGAGCAAGAATTACCTGAGCACAATTCAAGAACACACAATTCAAGCGCCCACAACTCCATCACACAACGCCCATTTGCCCCACCGCTCGCCGGATTCATCCTTGGACGAACTGTTTATAATACCAATGATATTTTAACATTCGCTGTTGCGCCACTTTATCAAGGCAAAGGCTTAGGGCGCTTGTTACTAACAACATATTTGGATGCCATTTCATGTGGCTGCCTACTTGAAGTTGCCACTGGCAATACAGCTGCAATCCATTTGTATAGCACGTTTGGGTTTGAAATTATCGCCTCACGACGTGAGTATTATGATAGCCCAGACCCTGCAATGCGGGATGCGTATGTAATGGGGCGAAAGACCAAGGTGTACGAACCCAGTCTCATTAGTAATAAAGAGAGCTAATGTGTATCTCGATGGATTTATATATAAAATGATTTTTGGTAAAATCAAAAGATGGTTGCGGCCTATCAATCGCCAATGTATCCCTTACTTTTATAGGTAAGGATGCAAAAACCAGAATAAATATTATTTTTCTAATAATGTGAACCATAAAAATTCTCACTATTTACAAGAAACATCTATGCTTAACATGAATTTTTCATGATATACAAGTAAAATATTTATAGTATATTCACCAAAGGATTCATGGTTACTCAGCCTTTATTTTTTTAAAAAAACCTGGTTAGGTATAAATTATACTGATTGAAAGTCAAAATAAGACTATTTGGTAGAAATGATTTAGTGCAAGGACACTAGTTTTTATTTAAAAGCCAGACTTGCCCAAATCACTCACCCACCTTATACTGATCAAACTGTAAATGCGTAGACTAATGCGGATAGCCTACAATTCAAAAAAAGATAAAAATGGACTAGGAATGGGTGTATTGAATAAATGATTCGAATCGGAACACGCTCTAGTCCACTTGCGCTCATCCAAGCCTCGCTCGTACGAGACGCCTTAGCACAGGCGCACCCACACAAACAAATCGAGATCATTCCCTTCACCACCCGTGGCGACCGCACATTGCGAAGCCTACATGATATTGGCGGAAAAGCCCTATTCACAAAAGAACTACAAGATGCATTGCTGATGAACACGATTGATGCTGCTGTGCATTCGCTGAAAGATGTTGAACTGCATAATTTGCCGTTAACCCTTGGTGCGTACCTGCCTCGCGAGGCGCCACACGATGTATTGATCACACGAAAAAATAATGATGCTCTAATTTTCCTCGGTGATCAGAAGGTCCAAGGATCCTCCGATCAAGCCGGAGAAAAAGTAAATAATCCTCGTGTTTTTAATAATCAATCATTTCCAAAAGAACTATCTGGCATTCTTGGATCATGTTCGCCCCGAAGGTGCGCCCAAGCAAAACTCACCTGGCCAGACATCACTATTGTTGATTTACGTGGCAATGTTGGTACCCGACTACAGCATATGGTTGATGGAAAAATTGATGCGACCATTTTAGCTGCAGCAGGGTTAATACGACTTGGGTTAATCGGCCATGCGTTTGAGGAAAGATATCCAACATTACAGCAGTCGGTGCTACCCATTGAAACGTTTATACCAGCTGCAGGGCAAGGCGTTATTGCCATTGAGTGCCGCCCCGAAGATGCTGGTTTGTTTGCACCAATTAGTGATGTAAATACACAATACTGCGCGCAATTAGAGCGTCAATTTTCAAAACACTTAGGCGGAAGTTGCCGCACAGCCCTAGGTGCACATGTACGGTTTGCTGAAGGGTCTTTGAAAATCAATAATGAGTCAATCGATGCAACTAAATTAATAGAAATTCTGGCATTTTTCGAAGGTCGCACGCTAGGGCGTATGTTTCCTGCCACAGGCGATCTTTCTGAAGCAATCCACGATATGGCAAATGCGTTGAAAGAGTAAGCTGTTAAATTGTTCCAATAATAAACGCCATTAGTTTTGCCAGGTGGGATTGGGTGTCGACACTAAATATCTCATGTGCACGACTTAATTGTTGTAAAAAATCACCAAAATTTAATGAGTTTCTTGCTAAATTAACAACTGAATTTGCATCATATGCAACAATATGTAGTGTATCAATCAGCTTACCATCACCATCAACATGCGATACAAAAGAAAAAACCTCATCTTTTTCCAAAGGACGCTTAGGCAAATTTTCTAACCACATATTATTAGGCGAAAATGTTCCATCATGTGAATGGACAGAGTAGCCTCTTGTATTGTCAATCTCGATTATTGCGCCTCCATTTACCCCATTTGATATACGAGTATTAGCAGATACATTACGAGGTTGCGAGTCTGCATTAATAAGCGCGTGAGCGCGAATAGTATAGGGAGACCTAGAACTGTCTGTTTCTGCGATCTTATCATCGAAGAATGGATTTTCAATAACAATGTATCTTTCTCTGCCTTCTTTTGCTGGCAAATGTACAAAAAGACCATTGTTTATTATTTGATGCCTATTAAGATTATATGTTGAAACAAAAACAACAGATTGGCCTGTTATTGAACGCTTTTCAATATTGCCAAATTCAACCATTTCGTTCATTCCATTAACTTTTTTTGATTGATATAATTTAAGATCCGCTGAAACACTATTAACTTTTTGTGCCCAAAAGCCAGGTCTATGCTTTTCAAGTGCATCTTCAAACCAGGCCTTAAATGTATTTACATCTTTGCCACTAAAACCATATAAATTTTCATAACCAGTTAAACCATGGATATTCATAGATCCATCATTGAATTGTGCTAAAAGGCCACCCGTGAGCTCTTCCGTCAGGCGAAGAATCTCAAAATGCTGATAGAGACCGTCACCAACTTTAATCCTATGTGCAGGCAATCGATAGGTTGAATCAAATCCATGAATCACCATAGATGCCATCACGGCTTTTAAAATCGTTTCTTTTTCATTATCAGTAGCGTGACGTTTAGCATCAACATTAGTTTTTTCTTTCAACACATCATTGATGTTTTCCGTGTGTGAAGTATATGCTTCTGGCATTAAAGGATTTACATTAAATTTGGCACAGCGATTTTCATTTTCATTCGCAATATATGCCACACCGTCAGCAAAACACTGGGTCGCTATAAGAAATACCGCCAACACAACATTTAAATAAAAATTGATATTCATGCAATAACTCCAATTTAATTATTTTAATTTATTTTACAACAATACTTGTTAATATATTATATAGAAACGAAAAAAACAATATCAAACACTATTTTTATTATTAAGCGCTTGATCATTAAGCGTGACGCGACATTTATAGTTATTAAAATATATGGATAATTTCATGCACATATACTTTGATTATTTTCTTTTATACCAGAGGACTGATACGGTACTTATCGTTATAAACGCAAGAACTATCATAGCTGGAGAAAAATTTGAGAATGACGAAGCATTATCATTCAAATCTTCTTTTATTTTATTTAAAATAATCTCATGATCTGCTTGATTGCTATTAATTTCGAGAATATTAGCTTTCTCCTCTGTACTGATTCTATGCTTTTCTTTTGCGAATCCATTGCCCTCTACATTTGCTTTGTTAGACGCATTAACAACCACATTTAAACTAGAATTGTTAGTGCGTAAGGAAGTGCTTGCTGCACTTGGTGATTCCAGCTTACCTAAGGCTTCCAACTCACTTGAGGCTTCCAAGACAGATGCTTCCTCTTCATTAATTGAGTCTTCTAACGTTTCAGAATCTTTGTCCACTGTATTGATGTCTCCTGCATTCCTAGCCATCATAGTTGACGTTTGCGGCATGCTGAGATGGTTTGTATTTGTTAAATCTTCAGAAAAGGTATCCATATTGCTGTACTCACCAGTAACAACAAAATTTATTGCTACCAATTCTTGCTTTGCTTCAATTCCATCGACTCTTTTTTCTTCTATAAATTGAGCTTGTTCTTGTTGTTCCATGATTCTAGCCTGTTTTTGTTCTTTTTTTTGCTTTTCCGCATTTTGGACAAGTACAACGAAACCCTTGTTATGTTCTTCAAGCGTTTCATTGAACCACAATGCAAACATTTCTTTGGTTATTCCGCCGTATGTCTCAAGTTCAGAAAAGATCGACCAGTGCTCATTTAAAGTAGGATCATTAAGCACTCTTCTGCCATCATTTTGAACATTAAGTATGCCATTAAGCAAGATTGACAAAGTTTCCCCACGCTCTAGAATTCTGAAATGTTTCCAAAAAATATGATTTCCCTCTAAATTGCACTGATGTAATTTTCTCTCGCCATTATGAATCAACACACCTGCAATAATTGCTTTTAGAATTTTTCGTTTTTCTTCTTCATTTGCATGATTGTGGGAAACCTTGCTAGAGTCTGAAAGTAATTTTATAATATTATCTGTTTGTTTTGAATTCCGAACAATTTCTTCTGGTCTAATTGTAAAATCCTCACGACGTATTGCATATTGATTTTCAATATATACCACTCCAGAAGAAATTGAGTCGTTTGACCCTCCCGGCACTGAAAAGCAATGCGTTGCCATAGAGATTACGAATAGACCAAATTTTAAGAAAAATTTTAATTTCATTTTATTTATTCTTTTATATTATTAATTTATTTATGAATATATCTTTATCATAAAAATTTTAATACCTCAACGTATATTCTTTATAAAAGAACAATTTTGCAATCTGCCAAAAAAAATACTTATTTAAAGATCAAGTAAGAAATCAGTCGATTCATGCGTGATGCTATATAAACAAGTTCAACAGCAATTTATGATTATTTTTGAATAAAAGTTTGCTGAACTATGCGCCAATTTCACAATTTATTTCACGTGAAGTTTTCTAAAACGCACACATCTTATATTTTTTTTAAATTTTCCACATTTTTTACTTGATAAAATCTGAGTAAAGCTTGAGATAATGATACATATAATAAAAAATGTAATTACCATATATTTATCCTTGAGAGTCCGCAATTAAGCTTAGCTTTATTTCTGACTCACCAGATAATGTTGGTATTAAGCAAAAAGAATAATAATTAAGGAATTTATGTCAGACTTACATCACTACAAACCTCTAAAACTAATTGCTGAAGATGTTAATCATCTGCTGCATTTCTCAACACACCTGCAAGATGGTTTGTTTCCTGTTACTTCCATGACCTTCGATCCCACAAGAAACACTTTCACCTGCCTTATCAATCGCTTTTGCTGGGAAATGAATGAACATTTTGACCACCATGAAAGTTATTTCCGCGTTCATAGTGGCCTAACTTTTCATCATGTCACAAATGTATTCAAACGTAATTTTCATCAAAAGCACTCTATTCGCGTGCTTAATTTGCTTATGTTGAATGCTGAAAAATCAAAACAATCAGAGGGTCAATATTCAATTCGCATGCTCTTTTCTGGTGATATCGAAATCGACTTACAAGCATCAGCGATTCATTGCGCAATGCGTGATTTTCAGCATCCCTGGCCAACCAAAAGCCGTCCAATGCATTGGCATGAACATGTTGAAGAGCATGCCAGAACAGGATAGTTGTGTGTTTACACAAAAACAGTAATTCAACACGAGATTCAAAGCACGGTACTACAGAATAGTACTCGTTACATTGTGTAATTTGTAAGATGCCAACTGCCCGACACAATCAATGCGGCCATGTATCTCTTGGACTACTTATTCAAGAAAAGTCACCCTTGAAAATTTGATTTTCGATACCCATATGTTATTAAAGGCCTAAATGAAAGTACTGCCATGGTAATCATATATCAATTTGTATTCGGTTTATTGTTTCAGGTGATATTTCCTGCACTCTTTCGTTCACTGAAAGGTTCAAACGAGAATTCAGACAAGAGTTACAAAAATTACAAAGATAAATGGAAAAGTAAGCATTCAAATGACAAACTTGAAGATTAGAACCTGTTTTATTTGCAATAAAAAGCGGTAAAAACATAATTTTAAAAAAGTCAAGTTGTTTTTTATGTTGATTTTCTTATAAAATCTAAGCTAACTTTTTCGAAACGAAAAGTAGAGAATAAACAAACAATGTATATTTTATCTAAAATTAAACACACCTTAATCTTTACAATATTATCAACGATTATAAATTCATTTGTTTTTTCAGGAGACTACGAATTTACAGAGGAAAAATATGAAGACTTTAAAGGCAAAAATTGTTGGGTGTCTAAAAATAATATAATGCCTGATTGTGTTGATTTAAGTGAGGAAATGGATAATACATCACCAAAATCTATATATTTTTGTCAATATACGGAGATAGTCTCAGATGGACTTCCTAATATTGATTTAGATAAGTATGACAATGGGTATCATTATGAGGAATCAAAGGAACATATAACTCCACTATCCGTGGCTTTAAGAAAATCTCCGTACTTACCGCAAACAAAAATACAAGAATCTGAACCTATATCCCATGATTATCAACTATTAGATATATCTCGTTATAAAAGTGTGGATCTTATATCAATCAAAGAAAGAGATCCTCCTCTTGCTACATCGACTATAAAATCGGTAGACATAAATCTATCAACAGAAGAACTGTCTATTTCCCTAGTCTTCACAATCAATTTGCGATCAAACCATACCAAAACAGTTTATAAACTTAGGGATGCTATTGGCAAACCCATAAAAGAATATATTAGAGCTTTAAAAATAAAAAATATATTAAATGAAATAGATCGCCAAAATTATAATTTTGGAAGCCCAGTTAGTTATTACCTGCCATTACCGCAGAGTATCTTGGATAGCTTGGGAATTAGCACCATAACAGAAAATACTATTGTTACTAAAGATGTCGCTGAACAATTAAATGAGTACAGTTGCATTTTTGAGTTTTCTTTCGAAAAACAAACTGTCCTTTCGAGCAACCATGAACGAGCCACATACCCAATTTACCAAAAAGAAAGAAATCCAAGAGTATATGTGAAATTTATGGAAGTAAGACAGAGTGAAAAATATATAAGAGAACAAATGACAACTGATTTTACAAAAAGCACTAGAGAAACAAAAATATCTCAGCAGGCTGCGAAAAATATGATCCAGAGTGATTTTTTTAAAAATACTAGAAAGTAAGAATACCGTAGAATGACGATAATAAAAATTTGAGCACTAAGTAATTTTTAAAGCGCAAAGCATGTTAAGCATGGCGATCTTGCGGCACCACTACACTCTTTGCCTTTGTTATAACTAATTTTGATGCACTCGTGAGAAAATGGTGGATATTAGAGGTTTTTAAGGCGTGAATTACCATCAAAGAATCACCACCCTTGACGCAAACCCCAGATAATCCTAATTTAAGAGCATACGAAATAAACGATATCAGTTTTTATGACCCTTACACCTGAAGCCATTAAAAAAGTCGCAAAATTATCGCGCCTCACCTTAAATGACGACGACACCGCTTATTATCAAGCCCAACTCAATGGCATATTCAACTGGATTGATGCACTGCAAAATGTTGATGTATCAAAAGTTGACCTCACCGTCGATCAAACCACGCCGCAAATGCATGAACGACCAGACGTTGTCACAGCGCCAAACCGCGTTACCGAAGTGATGAGCAATGCCCCGGCATCCACGCATGATATGTTTTCCGTTCCCAAAGTTGTAGAATAAAGGTTCCTGTAATGTCTGATTTATTAAACCTCTCTCTGGTCGAGGCGCGCGACGCTCTAGCCACCAAAAAGATTTCATCGGTCGAATTGACCTCGGCTTACTTAAAGCAAATGGAAGCCAAACGTTCGCTTAATGCATACGTACTTGAAACACCAGAACTCGCCCTCGCTGGCGCTAAAGCCAGCGATGAACGCATTCAAAGTGGTACTGCTGGTAGCCTAGAAGGGCTGCCACTCGGTATCAAAGATTTATACTGCACAAAAGGCATTCGCACAACAGCGTGTTCAAAAATCCTTAGCAATTTCGTGCCAACGTACGAATCAACCGTTACGCAAAACTTGTGGGATCAAGGTGCTGTTTGTTTAGGCAAACTCAACATGGATGAATTCGCTATGGGTTCAACCAACTTAAACAGCTGTTTTGGGGGCGTTGAAAATCCATGGAAACGTAAAAGTGATCCGACAAAAAAGCTTGTCCCTGGTGGTTCATCCGGTGGCTCAGCGGCGGCAGTTGCAGCGCGCATGGCACTTGCGACTACGGCATCTGATACCGGTGGATCCATTCGTCAACCAGCGGCATTTTGCGGCCTTGTAGGCATTAAGCCAACCTATGGCTTATGTTCACGCTGGGGTATGGTGGCGTTTGCATCATCGCTCGATCAAGCTGGTCCATTGACACGCAATGTGGCTGATGCGGCATTGATGTTGCAATACATGGTTAGTTTTGATGACAAAGACGCAACCAGTATAAAGTCGCCAGAGCAGAATTATCATGCAAATCTAAAAGCTGATGTAAAAGGCATGCGTATTGGCGTTCCAAAGGAATACGTCGAAGGTCTTTCCCCAACCATGCAGGCTTTGCTCGATAAAGGCATTCAATGGCTGAAAGATGCCGGGGCTGAAATCCGTGAGGTTAGCCTTAAAACGACTCCGCATGCTTTGCCGACGTATTACATTATTGCGCCTGCTGAAGCTACTGCAAACCTAGCGCGTTATGACGGTGTTCGTTATGGTGCACGTGTTGAAGGTGGATCATTGGATGAGCTATACGAGAATACACGCACGGCTGGTTTCGGCGCAGAAGTCAAACGCCGTATTATGATTGGCAACTACGTATTGTCATCAGGGTATTACGATGCCTATTATTTGCGTGCACAAAAAGTACGCCAACTGATTAAGGATGATTTTGCAGCGGCATTTAACGATGTTGATCTTTTGCTCACACCAACAACACCAGGCGCTGCGTTCGGCATGGATGAAGTGCCGTCTGATCCAATTGCAATGTATTTACAAGATATTTATACGGTGACCGTGAATTTGGCTGGTTTACCTGGCATATCAATTCCGGCTGGTTTGGATGATGATGGCTTACCATTGGGCTTGCAATTAATCGGCCCTGCCCTTTCCGAACAACGTTTGTTTAATGCAGGTAGTGTGATTGAAGCCGCTGCACAATTCCCCTATTTAAAGGATTAATCCCATGTCAGAAAATAATTATTTTGTTGAAGGAAAAACGGGTCTCTGGGAAGTTGTCATTGGCCTTGAAGTACACGCACAGATATCATCGAAGGCAAAGCTGTTTTCAAATGCATCAGCAGAATTTGGTGCTGATCCGAACACGCATGTAGACTATCTTGATGCCGGTTTGCCAGGCATGCTGCCAGTAATTAACCAGTTATGTGTTGACCAAGCAATTAAGACAGGCCTTGGCATCAAAGGTGAAATCCAACCGATTTCTGTATTTGATCGTAAGAACTATTTTTACGCGGACTTGCCACTTGGTTATCAGATATCACAGTTTGAAAAACCGATCGTGCTTGGTGGTTATATCGATATTAACCTTGAGGACGGCACGCCAAAGCGTATTAATGTAACACGTCTTCATATGGAACAAGACGCTGGTAAATCGACGCATGATTTGCACCCAAGTCTTTCGTACATCGACTTGAACCGTGCAGGCGTTGCGTTGATGGAAATCGTTTCTGAACCGGAAATGCGTTCTCCGCATGAAGCACAAGCGTATGTAAAAAAGCTTCGCACAATCGTGCGTTATTTGGGCACCTGTGATGGCAACATGGAACAAGGCAGTATGCGTGTTGATGCGAACATATCGTTGCATAAACCGGGGGCTCCATTCGGTACGCGCGCGGAAATTAAGAACGTGAATTCCATTCGTTTCTTAGGTCAAGCCATTGAATACGAAATTGCGCGTCAGCTTGAGATCTTAGAATCAGGCGGCGAAGTCGTTCAAGAAACACGACTGTTTGACCCAAGCAAAGGGGAAACTCGTTCTATGCGCAGCAAAGAAGATGCGCACGATTATCGCTATTTCCCAGATCCAGATTTAAAACCATTGGTGTTGGTGCCAGAACGGATCTCAACTATTAAAGCAACTATGCCTGAATTGCCTGATGCTAAAAAAGAACGCTTTATGGCGAATTACGCGTTAAGCGCTTATGACGCTGATATCTTGGTATCTGAAATTGAAATCGCGGCTTACTATGAATCAGTGGTGAAGGCCAGCACGGCAACGGATACAAAAGCAGCGGCGAAAACAATGGCGAACTGGCTAATTGTTGAAGTATTCGGCGCAATGAACCGTGAATCACGTACGCTTAATACGTTGCCATTTACGCCAGCGCACTTAGCGAAATTGGTTGACCTGATTATGGACGGCACCATTTCTGGTAAAATCGCGAAGGATATCTTCGCTAAAATGTGGGAATCAGGCAAAGCACCCGATGCATTGGTAGAAGAATTAGGCCTAAAGCAAATCTCTGATACATCTGTGATTGAAAAAGTCGTCGATGATATCATTGCCGCCAACATGGATAAGGTAGAGGCGTACAAAGCCGGTAAAGTTCAATTGTTCGGATTCTTTGTGGGCAGCGTGATGAAAGCGTTAGAAGGCAAAGCAAACCCAGGTATGGTGAATGAGTATCTGAAGAAGAAGCTCGGATAATAGGTACATATTGCGCCATGAAAATCTAAATTTTGAATTTTCATGGTGTTTTGATTGCAATATAACTATAAACTAAATCTTCATTATCTCAATAAGCCATGGGCTATAACGCTTCATCTTCAAGCAGGGCATTATTAGCCCTACGTCAAGCGTATTATTTACTATTTGGTGCTCTATGCATAAAATCATCGCGAACTTCGGCAGCAGCTCTTTCTACTTTCATGGACGAATTATATCTTTCATGAAGTAATTCAACTACCTCAAAATGTTTATTAACGATTGCAAAATCGATTGCTAACTTATTTGCACGTTCATACTCTTCCTCAGTAAGGTTAACCTTATTTTTTTCAACTAAGAACTCTATAATTTCGTGATATCCATTAGCTGCAGCAAGATTCAGCAATGTTTCATTGGTACAAATTCGAACACCTCGCGACACATCATTTCCAAAAATAGAAGCATTGCAATCAAAACCAGGAGTTGTGGCTATTATATCTTTAAGCAAATTCAACTTATTTTCTTTAACAGCAACACCTGCATCTTCGTAAGGCATAGAAATCACTTTCAAATTGGGAAAAAGTTCCTTGAAAGGGATAAGGTCAGCATATGAAAGCCTTAAAGCATCTTTTAAATTCACGATTTTCAAGTCTGGATAATGCGTCGCTAGTTTGATAAGCACATCTACGGTAATATTCATGCAATTTTCTATCGATAATTCCTTTATTTTGGGGAATTTTTTATAAAATAATTGGAAATTTTCACCAGTAAGGATTTGAGAGCTAATTTCAGCTTTAGTACGACTTATGTCGATTGTAGATACTAATTTTTCTCTAATCTGCATACTATTAAGTTTTTTAGTATTGCAAGGTAAAGAGCCTATACTGGAAGAGCCAACTGCGGTATGAATGTTAATCTCCTCTTTCGGGGCTAACCAATTGTTCAACATTGCAATAAATATATATTTAGGGAACTTTGCGACACATGCAATGCTACCAGCTGCCATGCGAAGCTTTTTATTTTGCATATTTTCTTCCCGAATTCTTTTTAGATCTTCTGTTTGTTTTCGCAGTGCTTTCTCAGCTTTTTCTTGCTCTTCTATCCTTTTAAGTTCCTCTTGCTGCGCTTTCTCGAGGACTAATAATTCTTTAAGTCGAAGTGCTTCTTCATTCTCTTTTTCTTCAGTGTAATCTTCTTCATATATATAGTCAGATTCATATCCAGAGTCATATTCTTCTTGGTCCTGATTTTCCATATCAACCGAGTTGCCTGATTGAGAAAGATTGTCATCTTCTTTTTCTTCGTATTGATCTCTCATTGAAACAGTAGAAATTAATTTAGAAGCCTCATCATAAAAATATGTCCCCCCCCCCTCTGCACAAAACCCGTTTCCAGCAATAAAGGAAGTTGTTAAAAATAGTGCTAATTTTTTCATAACTATATTTTCCTAAAATGTATTAATTTTTTTTATACATATCATATAACTATTAAACAATAAATTTTCAAGGGGTGAAATGAGAAAACATTTCAGTCGAATCATGTTGTACCCTTTTTCGATGATTTTACGTAAAAGAGTAATGCTCATCTTTCGCTGTCATTGCGAGTCTGCCTAGCACATATGGCAATTCATCTATTAAAACAGCCCTAGATGGTCGCGACTTTTGCGATCTCGCCGTGACTGTAGAGGTTCGTATAGACATTTATTCCCATCTAGAACATAATTTTCTTATGTTACCCGAACAATTGTCGTATTTTCTAAATAGGAGAAAAAATGACATTACCTGCCTTTTGGAACTATCAAGACTATAAGGAAATTCCATTTTTATTAAAAATGCGTTCTGAATGGGGAAACGCCAAACCTCTCGCAGACGTTCGTATTTTAAATAATACACCTCTTACGCTTGATACGTTATGCAAGGTAGATGTCCTTATACATGCCGGCGCTATTGTCACTTTGACACGCACCCAATCAATTCGCCCAACTATTGAAGAAAAAACGTATCCGTATATCGCGGCGCTAGGCATTGAATACATACCAGAACACGATACCCTAAAAGGCAGGGATAATGAGTTTGATTTCATATTAGATTGCAGCGCAGAAATTGCTCATATTGTAAAGCCGCGTCAAGGAATAATAGAACTCACGCAGTCAGGTACTCAGATTTATCGCAATATAACCACGCACGTCCCCATTATTTCTGTTGATGATTCTAAACTCAAGAACTTAGAAACATTTTTAGGCACAGCTGAAGGTTTTCTACGGGCATTCAAATTCTTTTCTCCCTGCCCACTCACTGATGGTCCTATTGTTATTTTTGGATATGGCAAGGTTGGCAGTGGTGTTGCTTATTCTCTTCTTAAGGAAACGAAAGATATTACTGTTATTGATACTTCACCAAAAGCACTTGAAATGGCAAAAGCAAAAGGTCTGAACGTATTATCATTTTTTGAAAAAGAAAAAGTGACGCAAGCAATATCGAGTGCACATACGATTATTACTGCCTCTGGTGTTAAGAACCTCATCTCAGACAGCTACCCAAGTTCTCTCTTTGCAGGAAAGATTCTAGCAAATGTTGGTGCAGAAGATGAATTTGGGCCAAGGTTTTCTGATGAGCAGGTGCTCGCCAACAAACAACCACTCAATTTTTCATTGCCAAACCCAACAAAAATGCGCTACCTGGATCCTATTTTCTATGCGCATAACTTAGGGTGCCAAATTATCCTTGGTCAACAATTAGAACCTGGTTATCATCCCTTTCCATTGGGAATAGATTCTGAGATTTTAAAGACTTGGAAGAAATATTATCCAGCAGAAGATTTATCATTTTTAGATGAACAACCAGCTTAAGCATAATGGCTCTTATGCAAACTGAGTGGATAAAAGTGTCATCTTCGGATTCCTCCAACGTGTCATCGCCGGCAGCCAGGCAATTTTGCAATTGCGTAAAATGAAAAACCAAAATGCAGGGGTGTATTTCTGCAAGAAACTTGTTATGCTCAATAAAACACCAATCAGCGCTTGAGATATGTTCCAACGTCCCCGCAAAAAACAACATGCCATCGATATTTGGCCAGGATTTGTAGATGCACTTGCAACCGTGCTTATGGTTATTATTTTCGTTCTTATGACGTTTGTGATTGCACAGTTGTATTTAACCGACGCGCTTACAGATAAAGAAGAAAATGTTAGTGTCCTCGAAAGAAAAGTGCATGAACTAACGAGTATTTTATCGACTGAACGTGAAAGCAAAGAAAACCTTTCAAAAAAGAAAGAACAGTTAGATGAATTGTTGTCAGATCTAAATAAGCGACTTGCGAAACTTAATGAAGACCTTGATTCAAAGAAAGATGCACTTAAAGAAAAAGAAGTTTCGCATCGTTCCGTACTTGAAGAAATGGAATACCTGAAACGACAAATCGATCGACTCCTTAAATCAATTACTCTGTATGAAACAACAACAGAAGATAACGAAAATAAAATTCAAGATCTAACAAAAAAACTCAACCAAGCATTATTACAACGTGTGGAAGAGCTCAATCACCTCAATGATCAAATAAATAGCCTCAAGGAAAAGAATCAGTTGCTATCAAAAGATGCTGATGCAAACAAAAGTTTGACACGTATTGGTCAATATCGTTCTGAGTTCTTTGGTAAGCTACAAAAAGTGCTTGGTAATCGTAATGACATTCGTGTTGTGGGTGATCGTTTTGTGTTTCAATCTGAAGTTTTGTTTGACAAAGCTTCAGCTGAATTGGGTGGTGAAGGACAAAAAGGACTTGATTTGCTCGTAACAGCACTTAAAGAAATTAGCGCAAGCATCCCGAAAGAATTACCATGGATACTACGAATTGATGGGCACACAGATCATCTGCCAATCCGAAGCCTTCAGTACCCATCAAATTGGGAACTATCATCAGCACGTGCAATTGCCGTCGTGAAGTACTTGATCAGCAAGGGCATTCCTGAAAGCCACTTGGTAGCGGCTGGATTTGGACAGCACCAGCCACTCAGTGATGGTAAAGATGAAAAAGAATTGGCTAAAAACCGACGGATTGAGTTCAAACTAGACCAGCGATAATAAGATATGCCACCTATATCTCTCATTATACCTATTTCATTATATCGTCATGGCACCATGCCAGGCTGAAAAGCTTTTCGTTACAAAATAACGTAAAATAAGTAAAGAAATGAAGCTTCGCATTAAAACAGTACATTTCAAGATAATTTTGGTATATTTTTCACATTTCATTGTTAATACTAATATGAAGCATGACATGTTATAGGGCTTTATGTGGTTAAATCTATTTACTTAATTGTTTTTACACTACTCGTACAAATTGCATTTTTAAATGCTATGGACGAAGGCACTGATCAGCCCTTATCTATTCTTAACAGTGTTGTAAAAGAACATAAAGAACATAAAGAACATTATGAACCAAGAAAATTAATTACTGATAATAAAGATGAATTTGAAGTAGTAAGCCAGGATGCTTGTAATATTGTATATGCTCCCGGCCCGAAAGGCTTGATTAATTAGACTTCTTTCGAAACTAGAAAAATCATATGAGTTTTGTTGGTCTCAAAAGTGTGAATAATTGAGTTTAGAAAGAAGTCTATTCAAACAGGATCAAATTCGGATTCATATCAACATTATATCAATACGTTACCAAAGAACCTGAAAAAGACGAGAATGAATCACAAATAAATGATTTAATTATAAATGTTGATAGGGTAATCCAAAAAATTGCGAGCAAGAACGAGATTCCTTATTTAAAAAAGAAAGTCTTTAATAAAGATATTGAGACACAAAGAATAATTGGCACTCTCGCATCTACCCTCCAACTAAAGAATGAATTATTGTTATTCAATTTAAAAAGAACCGATAGTGACACATTAAATGATGTAGAAAAAAGAAAACGCTTTTTAGCAGAACGGATGCAAGAAGAATTTGTTTTAGAAGAATCTCCAACAGAACAAATCGCGATTATATCTTAAAATCTAATGCTAAAACCATGTGAATCATATCACCAGCACGGTTCCAATACCGAACATAAGCGCATTTTGTAAACTAAAGAAACAGGGAACCAAGGCGATAAATACCATCGTAATGCTTCACTTGCTTCTGGTGACCTGGGAAGAAAGCGCGCCGTTTTAATTCTTTCTTGTAGTAATTCAAATGCAGAGTTTAAACGTTCTACTGCTGGCATTGCGCAAGACGTATTTGAACATGGATAACGTGATAACCAATTGTAGCTATAATGAATAAAAATAGACCAAAATGATTTCTCATCCAAAAATGGAATAAATTTATACATGAGTGTTGCGTAATATTTTGATTCATTCGCTTGGCTTATGATGCATAACCAAGTCTCAGTGCAATTAAAACCCGAATCGGAACTATTTTCTCTTAAAATAATAGGACGATGTTCTTTTGGAATTTCAGCAATTCTCTTCATGAGATAACTAAAATTAGGCAGGTCCAAACCCTTTCGATAATTCTTGATAATTCGAGCAGCGTACCAGCACACGGAATCTTTATCATCTAATGATACGGCTATCTCTTGTAATATTATGTTAAAATCACTAATTTTGAGAAATTTACAAAGCGAGTGAACTTGTTTCAATCTTCCATTTAGCGCCCTGAAAATTTCTGTATGATAATCAATATGCAAATCTGGTGGAATTGCAAAGAAAACATCTCAAATTCCATTTAGAAAGTCGTAATATACCTTTTGCAAAGTAGTATCGATAAAATCAACATTGTCTTTAGACTCACATAAAGTCGCATAATCAAAATAACTGACATATGAATCAGAAAGTTTGCATACAGATTTAATTTCTGCATCCATGTTCTTTTTTTTAACTATAGCTAATTGCTGATTTTGCTTATAACGGTCACGTATTATTGTATGGCTCGTATCACGAATAGCAGCTAATTGATCTTCACATCCCCATACCAAACCTGTTTGGAAATAATCACTTGCCAGCAATCCTGCGGAAAAATAGATGGCGGTAGAAATATTGCCCATCGCAAGCCATAAGAATTTTAAAAGCATGCTGCTTTGTGATGTTGCACGTTACCTAACCTTACTGTACAAAGAAATTATGAATAAAATATGAAGGTGCTCTTGTTGATTTTAAAAACAAATAATCACATCCTCACACATCAACATGGGGTACTCGGCATTATTACGCTAAATCGCCCCGAAGCATTGAATGCAACCAGTTATGAAATGGTATTGGCCATCGATGCTGCACTAACGGTTTTTGCAGAAAATGATTCTATCAAGCATGTTGCAATCATGTCGAATTCTGATCGTGCATTTTGTGCGGGCGGTGATATTCGTATGGCCTATGCGATAATGAACGACGGTGAAGTGGAATTGTGCGGAATGTATTTTAGGGCTGAATACCAGCTTGTGCATCGATTGGCGACATTTCTAAAACCAATTTATGCATTTATCAATGGTCTCTGTCTAGGCGGTGGCATGGGGATTTCAGCACACTGCACTGCGCGCATTGCAGGCGAGAATGCACTATTTGGCATGCCCGAAACAGCCATTGGATTTTTTCCTGATATTGGCGCAGCGTATCTTTACAATCAATTTGAAGATCCAGCTGAGGGCATCTATTTAGCGCTTACTGGACATAAATTCAACCGTGATCATGCTATACGTAACGGTATTGCAACACATGCTATTAATGAAGAGCAGTGGGATAACGTCACAGAACAGTTAGCTGCAGGAGCATCGCTAAATGAATGCGTCTTTGAAATAGCTAAGATACAATCGATTTTTTTGCCAGAAGATATACATGCTTCCTTTTCGCATGAAACCTTTCCTGAAATCATTGCGTCTTTATCGTTAGATACATTGAATGAGCTTCGCACAAAATCCCCCCTTAGCATTGCTGTGGCATATGCTTACATGCAACGCGCGCATGGCCTATCTTTAGTAGAGGTATTGAAGCTAGACTTTGCGCTTGCCATGAACTTTGTTCGTCATGGTGAATTTAAGGAAGGTGTGCGGGCCTTACTGATTGATAAAGATAAAACACCAAAATGGCATTATCCATGGCCTAATGATAAAACAATGCCGTTTATTCCTAACAATGTTGTAGATAGAATGTTTGATTATACAGTGACTACATTATTTCCCATAGAAAAGACATCCCAATGACATATTCTTCAAATAATAAATGGCATGGTCAAAAACTAATCATCGCCAGCCATAACAAAGGAAAAGTTGTGGAAATCGCTGATTTGCTCGCACCTTTAGGATTTATCGTATCATCAGCGGCTGATTATGCCCTTGCTGAACCTGAAGAAACTGAAGACACATTTGAGGGAAATGCCCTTATCAAAGCACGTTTCGTTCATTCTCACACAAAGCAAGCGGCATTAGCTGATGATTCAGGCTTGGTTATCCCGGCATTAGGTGGCGAGCCAGGTGTATATTCAGCACGCTGGGCTGAAAATGGTAATTTCAAAATTGCCATGGCAAAAGTTCAATCGCGCTTACAGACAGACATGGATCATAGTGCTTATTTCGTATGCGCCTTGGCTTTTATAAACACTGATGGGACCGAGTTTGTTTTTACGGGCACTTGCCATGGTCACATAGAATTTCCAGCAAAAGGCCTCACTGGCTTTGGGTATGACCCAATTTTTGTACCAAATGGAGAAACGCGCACCTTTGGAGAAATGCTTTATACGGATAAAAAGAAATATTCTCATCGAAGCCGCGCGTTTGAACAATTCCAACAATTTTTGTTAAAATCGTGATTAATCATTCGTTTATGAGTAATTACCCTACTTCTTAAAATCACAACTTTTCTTGAAAGCCCCTGCCCATTCACAATCAGAAGCTGCGATGCATGATCCTTCGTTTGCAATGGCGACACAGTTGGTTCGGCAGAATTTGTTATGCAAAGTACAAGCGGCATTTTCGCCACATGTTGTAACTGTAAACATATTACAAGCTGTTTTATGCCCAGCCACCTCAGTCGATTTTTGAACTGTTCCTTTTGCATCATCTTTATTTTCACTTGTTACTATTTGAGCATCTGCCTGAGGAATTGAAGTTATTGATGCAGGAACGTTTAGATTTACCATTCTAGAGCTGACTTCATCCTTCACTTGCTTTTTAATCACTTCTTTCAATTCAGCCATCAGTTCTATTTTTATTGCTTCTTGTAAACCCGGAACATCTTTTTTAGGCTCCGCGGTTGGGACTACTGATTTATTCCCAAGATCAACTACTGGCTCTGTTGTTGGCGCAATTGCAGGCACAAGTGCTTTCTGTGATAAAGTTTCTTGCTTTACATCAGCTGGTAATGCTGGAGCTGCTGCTGGCATTGCAACTGACTCTGCTACTTTATTCATTGTTGCTTTTTCTGCTGCTTTGGTTTCGTCCTTAGCAGTTACTTTTGCTGCTTCCTTTTCATTTTTTGTTAATTTTTTAGTTGATTCTACAGCAACAGGTTCTGCTGCAACAGGCTTAGGATCTGCTGCTACAACCGGCTTAGATTCTGCGGATACAACTGCTTTAGGGTCTGCTACTACAACTACTGCTTTAGGGTCTGCTTTAGGTTCAGCAGTTACAACTGCCTTAGGTTCTGCCACTGTAACTGCCTTAGGTTTTATTACTGCAACCTTTTTAGGATCTGCGGCCGTTTCCTTTACAGGCCCAGCAGTTACATCTGGCTTACCACCTGTTGGCGTAGTCTCTGCAATCTTTGAATCAGCATTAACCGCGCTATTAAGCGTCAAAAGGCACATACTTACAAAAGCTATTTTTAAACCAATAAAGTATCGATTGATCGTTGACGTTTTTACTTTCATATTGATGTATCCTTTAAATGCAACAAACTAATATCATTAAAAAAAATATACCATGCAATTGATTAACAAATTGTTAAATTAAAGAAAAATGTATCCCAAAATATAAATATAATCACAAGCATGCTAATAGATTCTTTTTCACTACAGCAAAATCATTTTCGATTACTGTTGATAAAACTAGTTCATCGACAACGGCTGCAATCTCCTTTGGCAAAGAAATATCCATCTCTAATATTTTATCAACACTTTGTTTAAATTTGGCAGGATGAGCCGTACATAGAAATACGCCTTTTTCGAATGGCTTAAGGGTATCTTTAAGCGCCTTATAAGCTATCGCACTATGTGGATCAGCAATATAACTGAGGTCTTTAAGTTCACGCATAGCATGCTTCGTTTCCTCTTCGCTCACGGAAGCACTGCGCACAACATCATGCAAACTTTCTTTTTGCCTCATAAAGACCTCTTCAACCCTTGGCCAATTATTGGGCTGACTCACATCCATCGCATTTGAAAGCGTCACAATTGTATCATTCGGGGCCCATTCGCCTGACTCTAAATAACGTGGCACTGTATCATTCGCATTTGTCGCTGCTATAAATGATTGAGCCGGCAGACCCATCTGACGCGCAAAAAGCCCCGCGGTTAAGTTACCAAAATTTCCACTTGGCACTGATATGGCGTGACATTCACTCCCCATTTGCGCAATGGCCTCAAAATAATAAAGTGATTGCGCTAAAACACGGCTGATATTGATTGAATTTGCTGAATTCAAACGATATCGATTGGTTAAGTCTTTATCCACCAAACACTGTTTAACTAACGTTTGGCATGCATCAAAATCGCCTTTCACAGCAAACGTATGGATATTCCCGCCCATTGTACAAAACATCTTTTCTTGTAAGTCCGATATGCGCTGATAGGGGTAAAGAATGGCTACTTCCACATTTGGCACGCCATAAAAAGCATGCGCAACAGCCGCCCCTGTATCGCCCGATGTCGCGGTGATGATACGAATTGGTTTTTGATTTACACTGTCTTTATTAATTTCAGCCAGCATTTGTGCCATGAAACGCGCGCCAAAGTCTTTAAACGCTAAGGTCGGACCATGGTAAAGTTCAAGCGCAAAGATATTATTAGTAACTTGCTTTAAATGGATTGGGAAATTAAAAGCACTCTTGATGCATCGTCCAATAACATCAGCCGCCATTTCATCACCTAGCATTGCATTGACGATATGCGCAGAGCGCGTCACAAAATCTTTATCAAGTAGTGCTTGTATATCATTAAACTGCGGCAAATTGGCTGGAAAATAAAGCCCTCCACCACTCCCCATCCCTTTGGTAATAGCCTCAGCAAATGTAACGTGTTCATTCGCATCTTTGATATTGTAAAACTGCATGATATTTTCTTATTGATAAGTAGTGCCTAGCAATTATGGTAAAGCGCATGAAGCAAGATTGTCTATACACAATTCTTTGCATCATATAAAAATGACACTTCGTACTGCTATCCATAAAATTAGACCCTTGAAATCATATCCTGGCATTCCCATATATAATATATGGATGCGTCATCTTTATTTTAAATAAAGGATAATGACATGATTGATATTACACGTGAGCAGTTTTTTGATTTTGTCGCATCAGAAAATGACAAAGATGGAATCATAAGCAACCCTAGCCAACATTACTTAGCTTACTTTGACAAGTATCAAGAAACAGGTGATCCGACAATTTGCACGAATTATGCTGCCTTATTATTTGGTCCATTGTGGTTTTTTTATCGGAAGATGTATCTATATGGTGTAATATTTTTTGTTGCTGATGAAACCTTGGCTCAAATATGTCAGTACATTTATAAAGCTATATATGGGCAGTTAAACAACGGATTATTTGAAGGCGGACGACTTGAATTAATCATAGGAGCACTCTTTATGCGTGCTCTTTTATATTATGCTAATTATATTTATCTTCGATCTGCTTGTAAGCAAATAGGAAAAAGGAAAATGGCATGATTGCCGATATTATTTTGGGCTGCATTTGGGAATTTATTTGTTTTCTCTACAAAGCAATACGAAGCAAAAAAATTAATATCATCTGCGCAGCATTAATACTCATCTCTGTTCTTGCGATTATAGCTGCATTTTTTCTTAAATATTTCCATGAATATTATTAGTATATTATATAATTAATATTAACCACGCACACTCTTCGGCATACAGAAATGACATTTCGTTTCGCCATCCATAAAATCAAATACGATTTGCGTTGCGCGATCCTGATTCGCCCCTGCAAGCGCTTCACGTTGCTTCATAACACGTGCATTAAACGGCGCATCATCATCTTCATTAAATACATTTTTATAAATAGCCTGAACTTGCTGAATTACCGCATTGGAAAAACCATGACGTTTCATACCAACGATGTTTACACCATGTAGATTCGCGCGTTCACCCATAACCATTGCATACGGCACTACATCTTTTTCAACACCAGACATACCGCCAATCATTGCATATGCCCCAATACGAACAAATTGCTTAATCGCTGATAAACCGCCAATAATAACGTGGTCTTCAATAATGACATGCCCTGCTAGGGTGGCATAATTTGCCATAATCACGTTATTTCCAACATGACAATCATGCGCTACGTGTACGCCAACCATTAACAAGCAATCATTGCCCACAGTCGTTTTCATGCCGCCACTTGTTGTGCCAGGTTGAATCGTTACATATTCACGAATCGTGGTGTTTTTGCCAATGGTAACAGTAGATGGCTCCCCACTATATTTCAGATCTTGTGGATTATGTCCAATAGATGCGAAAGGATAAACAAGTGAATGCGCACCAATATGTGTAATGCCATCTATACAAATGTGGGAAACAAGCCGCACACCTTCATCAAGCCGAACATTGGCACCAATGACACAATACGCGCCAATAACAACGTCTTTACCAATGATTGCACCATCTGTAATTAGCGCTGTGGGGTGGATCTGTGCAGAAGGGTGAATGGGGGCAATAAAATCTGTCATATTACTTCTTATCAACAATCATGGCCATAAAGCTTGCTTCACTTGCAAGTGTATCACCAACAAAGGCTTGCCCCTTAAAACGCCAAATATTGCCGCGTGCGCGATCTTTTGTAACTTTGAGACGTAATACATCACCAGGCACAACAGGCTTTCTGAATTTAGCTTCCTCAACAGACATGAAATAAACCATTATGTTGGCTCCGTCTGCTTGTTCAGCATTTTTACCGTTTTGTACTTGCATCGTTTTAACAACAAGCGCACCAGCTGTTTGCGCCATGGCTTCAATAATCAAAACGCCTGGCATAATGGGATGCTCTGGAAAATGTCCTTGAAAGAACCACTCGTTCATCGAAACATTTTTAATACCGACAGCACTGTGTCCAAGGTGTAAGTCTACCATGCGATCAACAAGTAAAAATGGATAACGATGTGGGATCAATTTCATGATCTCTTCAACACCAATTTCATCTATTATTTTTGTCGAAAAATCAGGCGTTATAATTTCAGCAGTTGTTTTTTCAGCAAGCGCATTATTTTGCATGTTTCTTTTCTCGAATTAAACGTTGAAGTGCGATGGTTTGCTTATGCCAATCACGCACAGGAACAGCTGGTGAACCAGCTACAGTATCTCCATCAGTTACATCGCGCATTAAACCACTTTGTGCTGCAATTTTAACACCGTTTCCAATATTAAGATGCCCGGCAATACCAGCTTGCCCAGCGACAATCACAAAGCGCCCTAAATGAGAACTACCGGCAATGCCGGCTTGCGCAACAATTACTGACTGATCACCAATATAGACGTTATGCGCTATTTGTACAAGATTATCGATACGTACACCATTTCCAATGATCGTATTATCAAGACTTCCACGATCAATACAGGCATTTGCACCAATTTGAACATCATTTCCAATAATCACAATGCCAAGCTGCGGCACGTCAAAATGGCCTGCTTCATCCATATGAAAACCAAAACCTTGTTGTCCAATGTGCGTGCCTGGCTTAATCATAACGCGATCACCAATAATAGAATGGCTAATGGTAACATGTGATGCAATGTGGCCATTTTTGCCAATTTTAACATTATCATTAATAACTGTATGGCTTTCAATTGTTAAGCTATCACCCAATTCAACATTTTCACCAATCACAACATAAGCACCAATTGAGCATCCTTTACCAAGAATAGCTGTGGATGCGACAACTGCTGTTGGGTGAATAAATGGCTTGGCAACAGGTGTGGGATGTAAATACTGGGCTATCAACGCATAAGCACGTTGCGGTTTTGGGTGCACCAATATAATTACACCTTTGGCAACATGTGCCGCCGATGTCTCATTCGTGATGCATAAACCAACACGCGTTGTCGAAGCTTCTGCACGATATTTTGTATTATGATATAAGGCAATCGATGAGGAACCACCATCTTTCAACGTTGAGACGTTTGTAAACAAACGCTCCTTATCGGCACCTATTGGCAGTGAAACAGACAAAAGTTCATAAATTTTTGCTAATGAAATAGCATCATGCTGTTTATGAAAACGGGAATCTGTCATTACAACCTCTATTCTGTAATATTAGGCAGTTTTATATTTTTAAGGTGACTATCAAGTTTGGCAATAACTTCGTCAGTTAAATCCATTCGTTTTTCAACAAAAAATACAGAACGCTTATCATCAATTGTTTTGTTAAGCACAATGCTTATATTTTTTTTAGCTGAAATTTCATTAATAATTGAAAAAACCATTTCCTGAATTATCTCTGACAAAGAATCTCTTTGCTTTTCCAAAAGAGATCTCTTTTTCTGCATCTTTTGTTCAAGTTCAGCAACACGCACTTCAAATGCATCATTTCGCTTTTTAGCGTTTTCAGGGTTTTTCTTTGCCTCTAATCGAATTTCTTCTTGTTCTTTTAAAAGCGTTGTCTCAATGGGTAAAATTTCCTCATGTGCTTTTGATTGCTCTGCGATAAGAATATCATGCACTGCTTGAAAAGATTTAGATTCTTTTTTAAGACGATCACCATCAACAACAGCAATCGTTAATGTGCCCGAGGGTATCAAAAAGCGATTTACCCCCAGGCTAAATCCCAAAAGCCCTACACATATGACACACGTGGCAGCAATGATTAGGTTCTTTTGGGTCATTAAAATTATCCTTATATGCGGGTTGAAAAGCCAAACAAGATCGTTTGCGTGCTATCATATTTTTGCTTCTTCACAGCACGTGAATAATCAATACTGATTGGTCCAAACGGTGAATCCCATGAAATACCACAACCAATAGAGGCGCGCATTTTATTTTCATCAAGAACGGTTGTATCTGGAAGTTTCTCACCGACGCGCCATAAAGAACCGACATCTGAGAAAACCGCACCTTTTATTCCAAACTCACTTGGCAGGCCAAGCGGAAATACAAGTTCGTTCGTTTGTGTCCAGAAACGTGTACCGCCAAGTGGGTCTTTTGTAAGCGCATCACGCGGCCCAATACCGCCGAACTCAAACCCGCGGAATGATTGTCCACCAAGTGAGAATTTATCAACGGTACGAATTTTTTTCCCAACACGCTCCATATCACCTACTTCACCACGGATATTCAAAATAACCTCATCCGCGACAGGGTAGTACCATCCCGCATTAAAGACATTCTTTAAATATTCTACACTACCGCCAATACCTGCATATGTGTTTGACATACCGATAATATAACCTGATGTTGTATTACGTCCAGCATCACGACGATCATAAGAAATCGAATGTGTTAATGCTGATGTAATTGTAGTGCCAACTTGCTCATCAATATATTTAGACACGAAGCTTTTAGATCTTCCAATCTTCTCTTGCATAACAAGATAGCTAAAGCCTTGTGACCAGTATTCGCTCAAACGGTAACCTATACCAGTTTTAATACCTGTTGCTTGTTGTGAATACGCATCAAAACGAGTGGACTTCGAACTAAAGACGCTTGCACTTCCTGTCATATTACGACCCAAGAAATATGGTTCAATAATACCAACGTCAAAGTCTTGGCGTTTTTTAGCAATAGATAAATCTGAATGCAAAACGCGGCCAGTTCCCATAAAGTTACGCTCAACTAAACGAATCGATGCCAATGGACCATCCAATGTAGAGTAACCACCTGCAAGCCCGATTTCACCTGTTGATTGTTCTTCAACCTTGACAACAATACGTGCCTGATCTGTTCCTGCGCCTGGCTCAGTATCGACTGTTACTGTTTTAAAATAACCTAAGTCTTTCAGACGACGTTCTGAGTTTTTAAGTTTTTGTGAGTTAAATGCGTCACCTTCATGAAGCTCCATCTCGCGACGCAACACATGATCACGTGTACGGTCATTACCCGCAAACACGATTTTCTCGATATAGACGCGCGGTCCTTCTTTAACTTCAAACGTAATATCTGCTTTTTTAGTTTCAGGGTTTTTCTTAACAATTGGCTCGATTGCAACGAACGCATACCCTTGCACACCAACAGCATTTGACATGAGCGTAATTGATTTTTCAATTTGCTTGCCGCTGAATGTATCGCCTTCTGCAAACGTAAGAATTTCCATAAGATCGCTTGTTTTTACATTTGGCAATTTTGATGTGATTTCAGTTTTTCCAAAATCATATTTTTCGCCTTCTTCTACGTGAAATGTAAAGAAGAAGTCTTTTTGATCGGGGCTTAATTCAGCATGTGCTGTTATAATACGGAAGTCAGGGTAGCCATTATCATAATAGAATTTACGAAGCGCCTGTTGGTCAGCCATAAAACGATCTGGGTCATACACATCATCTACTGCAAAGAAGCGATACCAGCGGGCACGCTTTGAATTCAGCTGCTCTTCAAGTTTTTTGGATGGGATATGTTTATTACCAATAAACGTAATTTTACGAACGTAGGTTACAGGGCCTTCATCAATTTCAAAAATAAGATCAACACGATTTTCTGGCAGTTTAATGATTTTTGGTTCAACACGCGCACCAAAGCGTCCCATACGACGATAAATTTCTAAAACACGTTGTTGCGCTTCTTGAATACGCGCGCGCGATAGAACTTCACGAGGACGGAATTTAATTTCCTGCTGAATCACATCATCTTTTAATTTGCTATTACCTTCATAAGCAATTCGATTGATGATAGGATTTTCTTCCACTTTAATAATCATCGTATCATTTTCATTTGATACGTGAACATCTGTAAAATACCCTGTGGCATGGAGTGCCTTTAATGATTCATCAAGTTTTTCTGGCCCAAATTCTTCGCCCACTTTGATCGGAACATATGAATGAATGGTTTCCGATTCAATACGTTGGTTTCCTTCAATACGTATGACTTTAAGTGGGGCAGCGATTGTTGAAGAAATGAGGGCTGCAAAAAATAAGGTTGCTAGTGCTGTTCTTTTCATAAAAATAAATCTAATAAATGGATATACTGCTTTGTTTATACAAAGGGTTTGCGTCTATGGCTAGTCATAAAATGAATTTAGGTGAAGAATTCTTACATATCACTGTTTGTAGCAGCAGGGTAACAAAGATAAAATATCGGCAAAATATACTATGCAAGGCATTCTTCTCACCGATTAATACGTACACATCATACGTCAAGCTTTCAAGGAATGCTTTGCGCAAGAAGATCATTTGTGGCTTTTTGGTTCACGTGTTGATCTTTCTAAAAAAGGTGGGGATATTGATTTATACATTGAAAAAATGCTTAACGATGTGACGCACATCACTGACACTAAATTTTTTTTCTTAGCAAAATTAGAAAAATAATTGGGTGAGCAAAGAATTGATGTCGTTATAAAATATGATGACAAAACTCAGCTGATATACGATATCGCGCGAAAAGAAGGAGTCCAGCTAATATAAATGATCCTTTAAAACATGATTAATACCTTCAAACTTTTCTCAATTCTTAATGCCTAAAAGTTTTTTTGAAAAATTCATGATGCGCATTTCTAATTCACGAAGTTTACTGACCTGTGCAACCTCTTCTTCAGGTGTTTTAGCAAGCTTGTTATTGGTTGCATTTCTCTCTGTAATGATTTTTGACAGAATTTGCGGAAATTTATCATTGCCTGCAAACAGTGGTGCCAAAGCATCAGCTTCAATTTCATACAGGATCACTTGTGATTCAGCCTTAACTGTTGCGGATCGCTTATCACCTGTCAATAGTGACATTTCTCCAAAAAAATCTTCTGGTATCAAAACGGCAACCTGCTGCTGAGCGCCAGCATCATTCGTGATGAATACTTTTAAGCAACCATCTCTAACGATAAAGAGCGAACGTCCGTCATCACCTTGCCGACAAATAGAATCACCCTTATTAAAGTTGCGCTCTGTAGTGGCTGCTGCAATATCATTAACTTGCCCTTCAGTTAATGTCTCAAATAAATCAATTTTTGAAATGTAGCTAGCTATTTCATGGCCTGGCACAAGAACCGGAAGCTTCGTCTGCACAAGAAAGTTACGCTGATCTGTATTTGACAACGTTATTCCAGCAGCCCTTAGAAAGCGAAAGACGCGTGAATGAATCAAGTGGCGCGCTTTGCCAGGCCCACATTTTACAGGATCAACAAAATACTTTACTTTATACAATACGCCATCAATGGTTGGTTTATTGATACGACATTTATAATCCCTAATAATCCCAGTACATCCAACCGCATCTAATCCATGTGTAATTGCTTTAATGACACTATTCTCATTAAAATCAAATGGGATGCAATAAAACAACTCAAATTCAGATTCGGACGCCGGGCGACTAAGATTCGTCACTATGTATTGTCCAAAAACACTATTCGGAATTTGGTGGGTAACATTTTCTCCGGTTTGTACACTGACAGCACGCCAGCTCATTTGAACAATTTCACCATAAATATCTGTGCCACCATTTTTCAGTGCAATCCATTCACCAATTCGAAATGACTTGTCCATATCAATGGAAATACCTACAAAAAGATCTGAAAATATTTTTTGTAATCCAAAACCAAGAACGACACCGAATGCACCAGTTGCGGCTAACGCACTGTTTACATTAAGATCGAAAATAATGCGACAAGCAAGAAATATAATTACCAAATAAATACTAAAATTGATTATTCCAATCAACAAAGAAGATAGTCTGATGTTTTTTCTTTTAGGAAGGTAATAATCCCAAACACAGTTTTTAACAATTTTTATAAGTTGAGCAGTCGTAAATAGACATACATATAACATTAATAAATGCGCAGGAAATATTTTTTTATCACCATAAGTGATAATAGGCACATAAAATTTTTCATACCAAAAATGCAAAAGTATTTGTGCTGCAATAAATACAAAAACAATCTTGAATAATGCAAGTGCTATATTACGCATGTTCATTTTATAAATATTACTTGCCATTTAACACCGCATTTTAAATATATTTGTCTGTGATTTTTCTTTAATCACTACTTTTTTATATCATGCCAACAATAAATAAATGGTTAATTTTGAACAAAATGTGCGAGTCAATTTTTAAAATTAAACCGTATAAAACTGCGCGTGCAATTGCTTAAAAAAGGATGTGTTTATTAAAAAGATAAGCCATTTCGATGTAGGCTCTGCCACCAATTTTCTCAATTTTCTCTTGCGTTGCCACCCCTCCTAATTTTTCATAGAAACCTCGTGCTAATGTATTATCGGCTAGAACCCAAACAATAAATGGCAAAAGATCATTTCGCATAAGCTGTTCTTACGCCTTTTGCATAAGCAACGTGCCAATTCCTAGCTCTTTAAAGGCACTATCCACATAAATAGCATAGATTTCACCCTTATATCCCGAGGTTCTACTTGCACCTGCATCACAAAACCCAACGCTTTTTAAACACTTTGCAACAAGATGAATGCTATTTGGTATTGAGTTGTCCAGCATCTTACGTCGCCTTGTTAAAAAATCATTATAACGAAGCGCATCAAGATAGCTTTGATCAATGATCCCTTTATAGCTTTCTTGCCATGCAGTATGGTGAATAAGCGCAATATCTTCGGCATCAGTAGGTGTTGCTTGCGTAATTAAGATAGCGTGAATACTGCGCTTGTTAATCATAATTTTTGCAGGATTCTCCTTCAACTTATCGATAAACCGACGCATGTGTGGGTCAGCATTGCCACATGGAGTCTCGTCGTATGCCCTTAGTTAACGACCACATTATTTTTCACTTCGCCACCCAACCCACACACAGACCACGAATGACCTGGATGCTCTGGAGGCCTATAACAAATAGGCACACAATTTTTAATATTCATAAGCGGCAGGGAAAGAGTGCGCTGAATTGAACAACAAACACCGCCATGTGCCACAATAAGCACCGTTTTAGATAGCCCAAGCGCATGTATCAAGCCGCGCTTAACCCGTGCATCAAAATCACACGCAGCTTCGGCTCCCTCAGGGGTGTCCCCATCGATCCATTGATCAAAGAATGTACATATATCAACGGGTTGCCCTTCTTTCACGCCCCAGTGACATTCTTTTAAATTATCAATTACAGTGATTGGTTTTTGTATCGACTCAGCAATGATCTTTGCTGTTTTTACAGCCCTTGAAAGTGAACTCGTAGCAATATGTGTAATAGGTTGATCTTTCAACCACTGCGCAGCAAGCTCAGCCTGCCCTACCCCCGTTTGGTTCAAAGGAATATCAGTTGTACCCATATAAACATGACCGCGATTCCAGTCGGTCTCACCATGGCGAATGAAATAAAAAGGCAGCTGAGGAATTGTCATAAGTAACTCTTTCCTAAATTGTTTTTTATATGGGACTTAAGCAACGGACGTTTTTGGCTTGCCATCAAAAAAGTATAACAGAAGGCCAGGTGTAACTGAAAACAAACCAACCAAGCCATATGCAACAGATAAAGATAATGCTTGCTCACTTGTTAGGCCAAAAAACTTAAATAAGCTTACAAAGACGACTTCTCGTACGCCCCAACCTGCGAACGAAATGGGCAAGGATGCTAACAAGAATACAGCCGGCAGTACAAACAAAACAGCGGGCAATGACAATGAATAGCCCAAATCACGTGCAAACAGATACACAGGCAAGTAAAGAAAAATAGTGAGCGCAAATCCAACGATTATAAAATGCATATTACGCAGTTGGAATAGGTTCCTGCTGATAGCCGCCATACTTTGAATAGGCGCCACCAATCGCTGTAGCTTTCCTGTTACTGGCAAACGATCAAGCTGACAAAAAAGAGCAAATCCAATACAAATAGAACCCAACACAAGATACATAGGAAATAGTTCTTTTTGATTTAGAAAAATCATATCAAAACTAAATAAGGAAAAAACACCCAGCGCCCCCATGAAAAATAATCCAAAAGCACGATCAAGCAATAGGCTTTGAATTGCCCAGTTACGTGAAAACCCAAGACGCATTAAGGCAAATCCACGATAAACGTCCCCCCCAATTGACCCTGGCAAACCTTGATTGAGAAAGTTACCAATCGCCACAATAAGCAAGCTATCCATAAAACGAAACGGCCCAGATTCCCGTTTCAACAAGATATATCTCCAACGCCAGGCACCAAGTGTGTATGCACACCAAAGCGATACGAATGCAGACCCAAACGTTGACCAGTGAAAAGAACGAAATGTTCTAATCATAGACACGCTATCAACATTATTAATAAGCCAGCGCACAAGAATAATGCTCACGACAATTTTTATAGCGAAATAAACAAAAGCTTTATTTTTGAAAAACATTTTTTAAAATACTTAAAGTTATACGTTCATATATGCCAGATATGTGAGGAAAATACCAAGGATAATGCGATAAATTGCGAATGGTATGTATGAAAAGTGTATTACATACCATTGAAGCGCCTTTAAAACCAATAAACTAATCGCGCAGGTTAATAAAACTGCAGGCCAGAGTGGTAGCAATTCAGGCAGCTTCCCCGCGTGAACAACATCAATTCCCGTCAGCACAACAGCACCAAGTATCGTTGGAACTGCCAGCAAAAATGAAAATTGTGTCGCCTGCCAACGCTGAATATTTAAGAACCGCGCAGCAGTAAGACACGACCCTAAACGACTCGCACCAGGAATAAACGCGAGAACTTGTGCCGCACCAATGATCAATGCGTGCGACAATGTTACTTTTGATTTATCTTGCGTACCTATTTTCTCCGCAGCTAAAAGCAGAACACCAAAGATGATGCTGACAATGCCAATAGCCAAAACAGTTTGCGGAATTTCAAAATAACGCTTAACCAGAAAACCAATCAATACCGCTGGCAAGGTTGCAAGCACGATAATTAATGCCATCCCAAATCCTTCCGTCATGCGAAAAGTTGCAAGTGCACGCACCGAGCCATCAATCATTCGCCAAAGTGGTTGCCATAAAAAAATACACATCGCTATAAGACTGCCAAGATGAAGCGCCACCTCTACATCAAGCGTTGTTGGCGGGTAGCCACCAAATAGCGACAGGAAGTATAAATGCGCACTGGAACTAATTGGCAAACATTCTCCAGCGCCCTGGATAATGCATAAAAAAAGGATATATATCATATGTTTTATCGTTAAATATTAACTCGATTGTATACTAGCAATATAGCCAGTGGAGTTCAAGAAACAAGAAGGCGAAGACTTCTTGTGTAACTCTTTCTTAAAAAGAATCTGAGAGTATCACTACTCATTTCAGTCATCTTCACGTATTATCATAGATAAATAACTAACATAGAAACGCACCAATGGTACAACTCACATGCATCGCAACACGCGGCGGCGACACAGGAAAAACATCACTCGGGAATGGTCAACGTGTATCAAAATATTGCCCCCGGATAGAGGCGATCGGCTCTGTCGATGAACTTAACAGTGTTATTGGCCTTGCGCTTGCAACGGATTCGACAGCAATCACAGCTGATTTTCTGGCTTGCTTACGTAATGACCTAAAAGCACTACAAAACGACTTATTCGATGTTGGTGCTGATTTATGCATGCCTAACCAAAATCAAACAGCACTTCGTATCTCGGCGCACCAGGTACAACGTTTGGATGCCACCTTAGAACGGTATAATGCACATCTAAATCCACTAACTTCGTTTGTACTACCGAGCGGAACACCCCTCGCCGCCCAGCTGCACGTTTGCCGGACAATTGTTAGGCGTGTTGAGCGCAACCTTATTGCTGTGCATAATGAAGAACCACTGAATCCTCATCTATTACAATATGCTAATCGACTATCTGATGTATTCTTTGTGATGGCACGTGCCTCAAACAATAACGGTCGTTTGGATGTTTTATGGGAACCGGGGAAGCATCATTCTTAATGCCGACTTTATCCGTTTTTATAAAAAGATTGCATGAATTACATATGTTTTTTATGATCAATTCAAATTAATCAAGAAATGCTCTCACACATGACAAAATCAGTCCTCATTTTCAGCCATGGTGAACTTATTGGCGATGGCATGATGAAGCTTCCCTTTATCAACTCCCTCAGTACTGCATTTCCTGGTGCTGAAATCACCTGGATTGCTGGCCGTCACCCTACCATTTTTGCATCGGCGCTTGCGCCTTTAGTGCAAGGAAAAATACACCACATTATTAATCATACAAAACTTGGTGATTTGGTTAGTGACGTTGTGTTTCGTCGTTGGAAAGCAATTCTTCCTCGTGATTCATACGATATTATTATCAATACCGATCAGCATCTTTTGCCGATGCTCATGCTTAAAACTATTCCGCATGGCATGTTTATTTCAGCATCAGTGAAATGGATGATGTCGGATCAAAAGCCACCACTTAGCAATGGACAAACATGTTACCAAAAGCCTGTACTGCTGCTTGATCGCTTGATGGATCTTTTAACAGCTGCCACGCAAAAGAAAATTGAACCTGTTTTTCATGTGGATATTCCAAAACCTATGCTGGAACTTGCACAAAGCTTATTACCAAAGGGCAGAAACGTATTGTTAGCACCAGGTGCCGGCGGACGGTTTAAATGTTGGCCACTACAGAATTTCATCAATCTAGGAAACAGTCTAGCCGCCGATGGTATTAATGTAAGCTATATATTAGGTCCAGCCGAAACAGAATGGCAATCACAGCTGGCCGCGGGTGTTAAAACCGCATCATTCCCACTTCAGGCCACACCTGAAAAATCTGTTTTTGTGACCATTGCATTGGCCAGGCTAGCCGATCTGTCAATTGCAAATGATGGCGGCGTAGGGCATATTTTGGCATCCTCAGATAGCCCTATTATCTCAATGTGGGGCCCAACGGACCCTTATAAATCTACACCAAATGGCAAAGGTGTCCATGTGATGTATGCACGTAATTATGGTGTGCCAAAAATGGAAACACTTACTGTGGATATCATCTATGATCAAGCAAAGAAAATGCTGGAAAACACGAATTAGGCGTATACTTACGTCTTCGAAACAAACACATTCGATACTTCTAACCGCTTTTTAAAATTAGCATTATAAAGTGCCGCAAATTCTTTGTTTTTTATTATGGTCACATTTTCAGCATTCCGGTTCTCAGCGCTGTTACTAAAGTTGTACGAACCACCAACAACGGTAAGTTGATCAATAATAATAATTTTATTATGTGCAATCGCCGGTTTGTAATCGATATAAATAGGAATTCCAGCATGTTTGAGTGCATTCACTTGTGTGTAACGCTCGCGTTTTTGGCTTTTATCCACAAGAATAATAACATTGATCCCCCGGCCTTTTGCACGTATTAATGCGTCCGCAATAGGCTTTGAAGTGAAGCTATAGGCTTGCAGCTGGATAGAGCTTTTTGCTTGGTCAAGTTCATTAATAATCATGGGTAAACATGCTTGGCTTGGCGTAAAACAGGCCTTGCAACTAAAATCCTGCGCCTGAATAGTGAATGATTGCGGGGGCATACTTGGCTTCGCGCTTGGATGCAAGGCCATCTGTGTCCCTAGCCCTGCAAGAAAAGATGCAATGAACAACGGCACTAGTTTAATGTTTCGAGAAATTAATTGAGGTAAAAAAGAAGAGTGTATTTTTCGTTTCATGGCTTTTATCCATTGTCATTATTGTACAAATCTGTAAACAGGTCGCTTCATCGCTCTCAATGAAAACCTGACATAACAAGACCTAGCATACTCTTAGTTAGCCACAAGAGATTTTTTGCTTAATTTTATCTCGCTCTTTAAGAAGTGTGTCTTAAACATGAAAATGACACTGTAGATCTCATGCGTACGCTGAGCTTAAAGTTCAAAATACAGCATTGTATTAATCTTAAAATTGTAGAGTTCTTCAAGGCAAGTCCAGACCTGTTGAACTTTGCTAATCTGCCTATCATTCCCCCCTTTGAATAGACACTTCAAATAATTCGCATGATTTATAATAATAATAAAATATTTATATTTGTTATTAATAATATATTAACTATTTTAATGTATTAATACTTTAATAGGCAATTTTATAGGGATTTATTATGAAGCTAAACGCTGTTAATAAAATAATTTTTTCTGCACTATTATCAATAACACCTCCATGTTTTGCAATCAAAAGTCCTCCTGCTAATGATAGCCAGGAAATATCGCCTAATCAGGCTGTAGCTTCCTCTTTAATTACACAGAATGAGGCAATTCCTGCAGATGACATTTCTTCTGAAACCCAAAAACGTTCATACAAACTGATCCCCGATGAAGATTCAAGTGGACTTAAGTGGCTTCTCGAAAATAAAAATGTATCCATAATTTCACCAGAAAAATTTTACCTCTCTACTTATAACTCGGTATTTACAGCACCTCCTCCAATACCCGCAAAATTTGATGTTCTCTCGCTTGACCCTATATTCCCATCTTCATTTACTCAAGGACAGCAAAATTCCTGCACGGCAAATGCCCTTACAGGACTTATACGATTTGTGATGGATATGGAAGGCATGCCTCCAGAAGATTTATCCAGGCGATTTATTTACGCTAACGAAAGATTAGTTGAAGGCGATATTAATGAAGATTCAGGTGCAAGCCTTTCAACAGGTATTCGCACATTATGTGAATACGGCGTGTGTAAAGAAGAACTCTGCCCATATGATGATACTATGGTCACACAAATTCCAAGTGAAATGGCATACATAGATGCTCTAAACAGAGCAAATCTAGATGATATGAGATTAGGTTATATTCCACAATCACTTGAGGTTATGAAATATACCCTTTCTATGTTGCAAAGACCTTTTGTGCTTGGGGTTCAAATTTATGAATCATTTGAATCAGAAACAGTTACTCAAACAGGTATAATTCCAATGCCACAGGCAGGAGAAAGGTGGCGTGGTGGACATGCAATGTTAGCAATTGGGTATAATGACATAAAGCAAACATTTACAATTCGCAATTCTTGGGGACCAAAATGGGGACATGAAGGAAATTGTTATCTGCCATATAAATTTGTAGACGAAAAACTAACATCTGATTCTTGGACAATAAGAAGAATCGGGAAGAAAGTTCAGCGCAATATCTAAAGCACGGACAATCTGCTAATCCGCATGGAGTTAACTATAGTTCTTCACTCATAAATTAATTATGAACCACCGTCGTTACAAGAATGCGCAGCTTTCGTGACAACCTAGCTAAATAGGAAACTTATCCTCTTTTTTTAGATCGCCACGAAAGCTGCGCATTCTTGCAATGAGTAATGATCATTTTATGGGGGAAGTATATCGGACAAGGTAATAAATATTAGAAACGTAATAGGCTGAACCAGCTATGGGAAAGAAAAATACTGAAAAACGATTTGCACAATGAAATCTTTTTTTCTGCGATCTATGTGATACATGATGATTTTGATGAAACCAAAAACTGCTTCAAAACTCGCAGTTTAAATGGCGCACCCAAAGAGAGTCGAACTCCTAACCTTCAGATCCGTAGTCTGACGCTCTATCCAATTGAGCTATGGGTGCATCGCATAACTGTTTATAGTCAATTCAATAGATTTATGCAAGATGTTTTTTGATGTTGTATACGTTACATAGCATAAAATTAACATAGCTATTCCCGTATTTAATGTTCCACTAACAATTCATGTACGTTTTATTTAGTCTTACAAAAAAACCAGCATTCCCCCATTCAATATTAAAAAGCATACTATTATCAATAAAGGTAGACAAACCTAGTTCTTCTTTGTAACTTGGCTACACACCCAATTCTTAGAAAAGTTCAATAAAACCATGGCAGAAAAACTTGCAATGAAGAACCCTGTTTTTAGGCTCTATGGCCGGCAAAAAACACGCGCACTCAATGATAGACAATGCGAATTGATGGAACAATTGCTACCAAATCTTGATATTTCTATTCCGGATTTGTGCAAAAAAGCAGGACCCGTTCTTGAAATTGGTTTTGGATTCGGCGAGCACTTAACGCACATGGCTGAAAAAAATCCAGGTACATTCTACGTTGGCTTTGAACCATTTACCAATGGCGTCGCATCACTATTACAATATGTGGACGAAAAAGACCTTAAAAACGTAAATATTCACCAAGGCGATGTACGTCATTTGTTTCCAGAAATGCCAGATCAACTATTTTCAGCAATCTATTTATTGTACCCGGACCCATGGCCAAAAAAACGTCATTTCAAACGCCGCTTCGTACAAAAAGAGACATTAGCAACGATTCACCGATTACTTGCCCCGAAAGGCACGCTTTACATTGCCAGTGATCATGATACGTACCAAACGTGGATTGAAGAACATATAGAAGCTACCGAGGTTGCAAAAACCTTTGAATGGGCAAATAAAAACACAAAAGATACAGCCTGGGATGGCTGGATGCGAACACGTTATGAAGAAAAAGCCTTTCGCGAAGGCCGCACACCGCGCTATTATGTACTCACAAAAAAATAACACTGACAAATTATACGTTATATAAAACAAAGGATTATTATGGACATCTCAAAAATACCCGTTGGTAAAAATGCCCCGTGGGATATAAACGTTATCATTGAAATTTCACAGGGTGAAGCAAAGATTAAGTATGAATTTGACAAAGATTCAGGGGCAATTTTCGTGGATCGTTTCTTAAAAACGCCAATGTATTACCCGGCAAATTATGGCTTCATTCCCCACACGTTGGCCGATGATGGCGACCCACTTGATGTTTTTGTTGTAGGTGAAAGTCCCATTGTGCCTGGGGCTGTCATTCGTGTGCGCCCAATCGGGGTCATGATTATGGAAGACGAAAAGGGTATGGACGAGAAAGTTATCGCTGTTCCAGTTGATTCACTCAATCCATTTTATGGTTCTGTAAAAGATATTAAAGATTTGCCAGAGATTATCTGCAAACAAATCACACATTTCTTTACCCACTACAAAGATTTTGAAGATGGCAAATGGGTCAAAATCAAATCTTGGGAAAATGCTGCTACAGCCGCCAGAATTATTGAACAAACGATTCAGAACGCTAAGAAGTAATAAAGCAGTATTTCATCTATCAGGATAAAATGCAGTACCTTAATATGGCAATAAAGCCGCCATCAAGAAGTGTTGCATTTCATTCTAAAATAGGCGTCAGGCATAAAAATACAGATCAATATGTTAAATTATAAAAATTATAAATATATCATTTGTTGCTTCTGTTTATTAGCGACTGACCGCGAAGCATGCGCGGAAGAGCCAAAAAAGTGGCTGCCTCAAATTGATTTAAACATTAAATATGGTAATAAAAGAAGTATTGGCCGAATTGGGGCTTTGGGACCGATAGCACAAACAAATGATATGCTAACCTATGTTGATTTTCGCTTCATGGCTGATACAAGGCAAGATCAAGAGGGTAACTTTGGCTTAGGTCAACGATGGTTGAATCCTAAAATGGAATATATTACAGGTGTTTACGGTTATTTCGACAGACGATTTAGCAATCTTGGGAATAAGTATAATCAGTTAACATTTGGAACGGAATATTTAAGCACAACATGGGATTATCGTGCAAATATATATGTTCCAGAGAATAAAATATTCACAAAAAGAACACCCCGCAGTGAGACAAAAACATCATATCTGGGCGGAAATCAAAGAATTGAAACAACAGACTACGTACATGTACAGAAAGAAGTTCCACTACGGGGTATTGACGTAGAAATTGGTCGTTGCATGCCTGGGTTGCCAGATCTTCGATTATATACCGGAACTTACTATTACCAAGGACGTGCTGGCGTAGTCTCTATTAAGGGCTACCAATTTAGGTCAAATTATAATCTTAATGATTATGTGTCATTACAAACCGAAGTTAAACGTGACAATGTACGCAAAAAAAATTATTACCTAGGAATTGAACTTCGAATTCCAATAGGAAAGGAATCAGATAAAAATCGTAGTTTAACAACGATTGAAAAGAGAATGACCGAAGCTCCAATACGTGACGTTGACATTGTGGCTAATGTAAATGAAAGTGATGTCGTTGAAAATAAAGGAGTAGCAGTTACAACAACAGAGACTGATGGATCAGGGGTGGTAGTTTTGGATGGAGCTAATCAGAATGCATCTTCTTTTGTTCCAACAAAAGAAGAAAAAGACAAAAATAAAGATGCAAATTCTTCAAACCCAGCTAAATTAAAAAAAGAAGCTCCTCAAACAGTTATTAATTTTGCAGGAAAAACAAAAAAACGCCAAACAGTTTGTTGTGGTGGTGATGGGAATCATGATCATAGCCCTCAACCCATTAATACTCAGTCAAATTTTAAACACGATAAACCTGCAAATAATCAACCACCTCGCACTACAACGCCTCAGGTTGCGCAATCAACACCGCCGAACAAAGAAAACAATGCACACCACCATCAGCATGGTGCAAATTGTAACCACGGCCTTAAGCCTGGTGATACTCAGTCACCTGGTGCCACACCTCTTCAGGGCGCACCAAGAACAACGCCGAATAAGGAAAATGCACATCAGCATGGTGCAAATTGCAACCACGGCCTTAAGCCTGTTGATACTCAGTTACCACGTGTCACACCTTCTCAGGTTGCGCAACCAATAACACCAAACAAGGCAAGCGATACTCATCACGATCACACAAATTGTGAACACAATCACAGCTCTCAGCCTGTGAATGATCAATTATCTAGCCCCATAACTCCTCAGCTTTCACCAACACCAACGTCAAATATAGCAAGCGATCATCAGCATGACGCAAATTGTGATCACCATCACAGCTCTCAACCTGAAAATACAATAAAAGAAAATATTTTTGATAGTAAAAATGAAACTTATATATTTACTGATCAAGAAATATCCACATATAGAATAAATTTAGCAGAGTTCCTATATTCTGCGGATAGTGAAATAAATGAGAATTTAGTCTCTACGCCATTTTTCAAAGCAGGGCTCAGCAAGGCCTTTTATGCTCAAACTGTCGGAATCTTTGCTAGAGCATAATTTAGATAACAATCATATAAAGATAAAAATAGTTGCACTGTAATTTAGTTCCATATAATTAAAAATAATTACATTTAATAGGATGCTTTCGAGGGAAGAGAGATATCAAGAATGAAGCACCTTATATACATCCCTGGCTAATTTTCTATTATTAAAATAGTCCTGAAAATGGTACTAATTATACACTTCTCTGTTTAATTAAAAAGATGTCTGCTCATGTTTCCTAGCTATAAACACCATGTTTTTATATGTCAGAATGAACGCGCAGAAGGGCATGTTCGCGGTTGCTGTTCATCAAAAGGATCAGCTGAATTGCTAACCTACATGAAAGCGCGCGTTAAAGAATTAGGCATTCAAGATATTAGAATCAATAAATCAGGTTGCTTAAATGAGTGTGAAAAAGGGCCTGTTATGGTAATTTACCCAGAGGGAAAATGGTTCTGCGTTAAAAATACGGATGATGTTGATGCTATATTGAAACAAATTCAAGCAACGTAGATCTTTAATTCTCACCAAAAAACAAATAATGCAACCATTTCTTACATGAGTATATAAACAATATGAGAACCAGCTGCCTTCCTAAAACTATTGTGCCTTTTGTGTGGCATTTTTTAAAACCATATAAAATCTATATGGTTGGCTTTATCGTCTGTGCTGTGATCTCAGGATTGTTTAATATTGTCTTTTCAACACTACTAAAAATTATTATTGACGCGATAGAGACCAATACAATTGCATCACCGCATGCCACAATCTCATTGAAATCGCTTTTCTGGCCGAGTGTAGGCTTCATCGTTAATTTTGAAATTCACAACACAATGTGGCGCCTTATGAATTGCATTAATTACAAGGTACAGCCCCTCGTCAAAAATACAATTATTGAAGAAACATTTAATTATATCATTCGCCATTCACATCAGTTCTTTCAAGATCATATGGCTGGCAAACTTTCTAATAACATCACGATTTTGGCCAATAGCATCGAACGTGCTGTGCATGACTTATCACGTCATATTATTCGTGGCGCTGTTATGGTGTGCGCTACTTTTATAACATTATACCTCGTGCATCCAGATTTTTTCTGGTGCTTCTTGATATGGGCTGTTTTGTTCGGTATAGGAAGTTTTTGGGCTTCACGAAAAAGTATCTTATTTGTTGATTATTTAGCATCAACAGAATCAGCTGTATCAGGAAATCTTGTAGATAGCATCAGTAACACACAAAACATCCGCTATTTTTCCATGTTTAATTTTGAATCATCGTACCTTTTAAAAACACTATCAGCAATGAGACTTGCTTTTCGAAAAAAAGAAAAATTCATGATTATCTATTGGAGTTTGCAGGGAATATCACAAACGGCCATGCTGGCAGTTATGGTATATTTGCTCATAAATTTGAGACAACAAAAGCTTGTCAGTGCTGGTGATTTTGCTCTTATTCTAACGCTTTGTACCGAAGTTGGTTTTATCGTTTGGTGGACAATGGAGCAAATCGATAACATGAATGATATGATTGGAAAATGTAATCAAAGTCTACGATCTTTGTTTGTGCCACTTGAGATTACAGATGTGCAAAATGCAATTGATCTAACCGTTACTCATGGAAAAATTCAATTTAAACATGTTTATTTTCACTATAAGAATACGGCAGCTCTTTTTGAAGATCAATCGATCACCATTGAACCAGGACAAAAAATTGGGCTTGTTGGCTACTCAGGCAGTGGAAAATCAACGTTCGTCAATCTCATCTTACGTCTTTATGACATTAGCAGTGGTTGCATATTGATCGATGAGCAAGACACTGCAACGGTTACTCAAGATTCACTTCGTGCACATATTGGCATGATTCCCCAGGATCCATCTCTCTTTCATCGTACATTGATTGAGAACATACGTTATGGCAAACCTGAGGCAACCAATGAGGAAGTGTTTTCCGCTGCAAAGCGCGCGCATGCACACGATTTTATTGAAAAGCTCCCCGAAGGATATGAATCACTCGTTGGCGAGCGTGGCATCAAGCTTTCTGGGGGTCAACGTCAACGTATTGCTATTGCACGCGCCATGCTAAAAAATGCGCAGATTTTGATTTTAGACGAAGCAACATCAGCACTTGATTCCGTTACCGAACATCTGATTCAAGAAGCAATTACCGATTTAATGCGTGGCAAAACGAGCCTTGTCATTGCACATCGATTATCGACATTGCTGCATATGGATCGAATCTTAGTGTTTGATCAAGGAAAAATCGTTGAGGATGGAACGCATGCAGAGCTGCTTGCAAAAGAAGCCATGTATAAAACATTATGGGATGCACAGATTGGTGGATTCTTAGGCGATGGAGGGACTGTTCTTTTATAAAAAATAAAACCTTCATTAAAACTGAATGATTTCCACAAAAAAATTCTTGTGCCCCCATAAAACCTAAGAAGGATACACACCTGTCTTTTCTTTATTCAAACAAATTTCATAGAAAATGCGAGACAAGTTATCAAATAACATCGCAAGTTTCTTTGAATCTGGGTAAGCATCACGTTCTGAACCATGTAATGCAGGGGCGCAAATTTCAATATGCCCTTCAAAGCCATTTTGGAAAGCAACCCGTTTTAAAATTAAATACTGGTACAGCGCAAAAATATGCGTTGAAACACCAAGAATTCTTTTATCTTTTGACAAACTCGATTGCTTGAAAAATAAAGCAAGTGTGCTCTCGGTTGTTGCGCGAATTCCTTTTGGATATGCATCATTGATGGTAATTACAGGCAATGCAGCAAAAAGAGGATCTTTTATAAATGTGTTATAAACCCATTCAAGGCCAACCTTTTCTGAATCAGCACCCATTACAGTTAATGCATCTAACGATCCATTTTTAGTAAGCATTTCCTTTTCAGCATCATTAAATGACCGCTTTCCTGTTAAAATATATGCTGTCGTTGATTTTGCATCAATTTTCCTTTCGTTAATAAGCTGATTCAGAAAATTCACGCGCGATGTAAAATCACCTAAGGTTGACCCTAACAGTAGGATATCAGAAAAGTTACTTGATTGAGGGTAAGTTGCAGCCCCCATGTTTAAGCCTTTAACACCATTAACCGTCGGCATTAAAATGAGATTTATTATCTTTTTTATATCAATTTCTTTATTTTCATACTTCATATCCCAACGTTCCACACCAGGCTTTGCGAACCATGAGTAATTTGGATAACGTGGATCTTTTCCTTGAATCAGACTTCTGACATTTTCGCAAGCAGGTGAATCAAGCTCTGCAATCATAGCGGGCCAGTCTTTTTTCACAGACGCCCCTTTTATGCGTACGCCTGCCTGTCCCAAAATCTCAATAACGGTGCCTGTTACCGTGCCATCTTGATGAATTAAATTACTTATTTGGGTAGAATGAGTGTGTGATTCCTTTTTATCCTCTTTGCAGGAAACAACAAAAAGTATAATGGACAAAAATAAGAATTTTTTAATTAAAAACATAGCGTACTCATTTCAAATTGTTATGTTATCTTTATAATATATAACCAAGAATTTAGCTCAAAAAAATAGAATTGCACAGCCATCACAGATGGAAATCCTTAATATCTAAAGACCCAACTTAATCCAACTCCGCTGCCAGCATTTTTTTCACCAACCTCAAGATCTAAATAAACATTTTTCCCTAATGCTGTAGATACTGTTGCCTTGCTTCCACTGCTGCCAATACTTTGATCAATTGATACACGCATATTTTCAAATTCTTTTCCTATACGAAGCGCTTGTGCGGCTGTTTGTCCTGATTCTGTCGAATTGGCCTTCATTTCATCTTCTCTAAGCTCAAACGTATCAAACCCAAATGATTTACGAAAATTTTCTAAAAAGTTAAGTCCTTTTTTATTATTTAACGACGCGCCAACAGAAGCCAGCTGTATACTTTGCCCAGCTGAAATTTTACCAAGCTCTTTTCCAAAAAGAAGCCGTGCTAACACTTCATCTTCAGGGAAAGCAGGATCAGATACAAATGAAATTCTTGGTGACGGACTATAGCCAGAAACTTGCAAATGAACCGTGACATCGTCTACTTCACGTATTCCTACAAACCACACCTTTGGGGTGTTTCTATGCTCACTATCAAATGTAATTTTAGCTTCTTTGATTTTAAGCGGCTTGCCAAAGAATGAAAACTTACCTGTTGTTGCTTTAAGGGTTCCTTCTAAATAAGGGTCTGACAAATCCCCTTTTACTGTCATGGCACCAACCCATTGACTCATTAATCCTAAGTCCAAATCACGTATATAAAAATTCTTATTAATATTAAGTACAAGCTCAATTGGAAAGAGAGGAATATTAGAAATCTCCTTTTGCTTCTTTTGTGTTTCTAATTCTTCGATCTCAATAAGAGGCTCATCATCATTTGAAAATTCTTCAAGCATGACAAGTGAAGGTGACAATGTCACAGCCCCTGTAATTTTACTTTGAAGGCCTGGTCCATCAATCTTGATATCGCCAGTTGCACGCATTGTCATATCATCACGATGCACAACAATAAGATCGTTCAACTTAAGTTTCAGCGCAAAATTAGGTAGTGCTAAACCAACAAACTCAAATCCGCCTGTAATATCAAGGGTACCCGCATGAGCATCCTTACTGACATTGTTCACATCACGCACATCATTCCCAGCTAAACGTTCAATTATTAGTTTCTTCCCAGTAGCTTTTAAGGTGCCAGCTATATTTGCTATATATGTACCATTATCCGCACTATCATAAAGGCCATCGCGTGCATTAATCCGACCTGACAGATCAATATCCTCAAACGTCCCCTTAGCCACCAAATTCACATTTAAGATGCCACCCAAACGATCAGGAGTGTTAAATATGGATGAAAGCAATGTAATGTCTAATTCGCCAGAAAGATTAACATCAACCGTATTTTTCAACAGGGTTGCTCCATCTAAAGAAACAGTGCCTTTAGCCTTAAAGATTTGCGTTTGATGTCGTTGTGTATGCATATCCATTAAAAGCTGTTTTGCTTGGCGTTCAAGCTGAATTGTCCAAGAAAAATCCTTAAAAAGTATATTATTGGTCAATGGATTCGATAGATATGGAACCAACTTGCTTAACACAAAATGTCCTTTCCATTGATCAAATGAAGATTGAAAATCAATTTTACCATTTAGCAAACCATCCATATCCCAAGAAGGAACGAGCATACATGCTGTTATAAGTGGAATATTTTCAAAGATGATTTGTTTTTCTTTTTCCGCGCAATGAATGCTTCCTTTTTGATCAACAATTAACGAAAAACTGGGGATTTTTTCTGCATTGAGTGCAATAGATACAGGAGCCTTGAGCGCAATCACATGTTGCTTGCAGGCCAATTGGAAGTATTCCATCAGAAACGTTTGTTGTTGTAATAGTAATTGACCCTTGACCATACCATGAGGAATATGCGACACATTCTCGGCCCCAGTTGAAACAGTAACAACACCGTTTCCTTTATCAAATTGAACCGTAGCTGTTGTGTTTCCAAAGGTAGTTCCACTTACCATAACACTTGGCAATGTGCATGAAAGTGTTCCACTCAATGTGTGATCTAACCGAAAAGTCGCATGAGCAATGCCGTTAATTGCATCATTCGTTAATGCTGCGCAATCTACATCAAATGTACCCTCAATCCGCGCGCCATCTCCATTTATGTGAAGCATCACAACATTGTTTTTCACCCATTTCGATGTAGGCTTTAAATGCATTAAATACCCATCACGCTTAAAAGCAGCGTCGCCCTCGAACGATTGATTATCAACTGTAAACGTGAATAAATCCGTTTGATCATCAAATGAAAGTCCCTTAACGCTGGAAAGCGTAATTGCATGGCCATTTATATCTATGGTTACATTTTTAAGGCGAGTGTTATCACCAATATTACTGAGGTCACCTGTAAACTGAAACGGCGTTGTTTTCCAATTCCCACTACCACCAATATGCATCGTCTGTTCTGGAAGAGCCCATGTAGCTGCAAACTTTAAATTCGTCCCTCCATCATGAGATCCGTCACAATCCAATATAATACGATCAGCATTATATGCTATGTTTCCCTTGCCTTGAATATGATACCCTTGTGTATCTGCAGTAATATTCTGAATGGGTGTGGTGCGTTGTTCGATCATCTGTTTAACATTCAGATCAAGCCCAATATTTGTATCCATGTCACTCACATGAACGCGCGTATTACCGTTGACTGCTGATAACTGCACAGTTGTTTTTTTATTATTTGCATTGATAGATATAGTGCCTATCGGTAAAAATGAATTTAAATCTTCAATTTGAAGTGCGCCTTCTACTGTAAGCGAAGAATCACCCAGCATACCCACACGATCAACTAAATGAAGCACGGCCGTGGCCCCTGCCCCTTTTGGTGAAAAACGAAATGTACCTTCTATGGGCACGTCAGTACTATTTGATCTTGCAAGAGACTTCAACTCAATAAACGATTCCATCCCCTCTTTTTGAAAATAAAAAGACAACGTCGCAGCAGGCGTTTTTAAAACATTGATGTGAACACGTTTCAATACTGTTTGATCAAGCACAATTGGCAAAAGAGTTGTAACCATCGTGGGCAATTGATTGTTTGTTTGAGGAGTGGGCACGCTCGTCGGTTTTTTGTACAATTCAAGCTGGTTAAGCGTTATCGATTCAATCTGTATTTTCCCAAGCAATAACATACGGGTTGCAACGTTGATCCGCATGTCGTGTACTTTTGCCAAGGGACCCGATGAATCAGAAATGTGAATAGATTTAACATTTAAATGAAAGGGCAAAACACCGCGCACGTCATCGACCTTAACCGACATACCATAAGGCGATGTTACACGCGATACAATATGCTGCACTAAACGCGATTTAATGTAGGGAATTTGGATGCAAGCAATGGTCACTATCACTGCAGCGATGAGTATCATACTTATATTTCGAAAATAACGCATCGATGGCGACACTAAAGTTCTTTTTATTATTTTAGTCCTTCTTTTGTTATTCCCGCGCAAGCGGGAATCTAGGGCTGTCTTAGATATATAATTTAATCAAAGTCTTTAAACACTATTCTTCTGGATCCCCGCCTCCCGGCTACGCCTAAAGCTATGCCGTGGCGAGTCGTGAGGATGACGAGGAGCAAATGCATATTAGACAAGATTAAAACTCCTGCGTAACATTTTCCACATGATAGCACATATCATAAATTATTTAATCATCAGATGCCATTAATATGATATTCTACGCGTGCCCATTATGCCCACACTCAAAAAAACAAACACGAGCGACACATGTCAAAATCACCGCACCCCCTTGAAACCATTATTGACTATACGTTTGCAACGCCTGCTCTGCTTGAAAAAGCGCTCTCCCACCCCAGCGCAGCGCCGCGCAATAAAGATTTCGAACGATTCGAATTTCTGGGAGATCGCGTACTTGGGCTTACCATGGCGGCTGTACTTCTTGAACTTTTCCCAACTGAACCTGAGGGACACCTAGCAAAGCGCCAAGCTGTTCTTGTGTCACGAGAATCGTGCCAAACAGTGGCAGGTCTCATTCAGCTGGAAAAGCACATCAAGGCGATTTGCGATTCTGGTGTACACGAATCGAATATGTTAGCGATTTTAGCGGATGCTGTGGAGGCATTGTTAGGTGCAATGTATCTAGACGGTGGAATCGCACCGTGTCACACATTCGTGCGCCATTTTTGGGCAGATTTATTTCATGATTCGAAAGAACCGCCTAAGGATGCAAAGTCAGCTCTACAGGAATGGCTGCAAAAGCGCGGCAAACCAACGCCGGTTTACGCACCAACAGATGTTACTGGGCCTGCGCATAACCCAACATTTGTATGTGAAGTTCAACTGGATGGATTGCCATTATTTAAAGGTACGGGGCGTAATCGCCGCATGGCGGAACAAGATGCCGCAAAAGCTGCGATGATGTGGATTCAATCGACAAGTAAATGCAATAATTAGCTTCTCAACACTCTTACCAATTTTCCCAAACATCTCTCATTTCCTTTTTATTGTCATCCTCGGACTCCCGGCGACGCCGTTGCGCATGGCACGAGGATCTTAGCTGTTATTACTCACATCTTTTTATCATTCCAGGACAAATGGAAATTGATAACTATTTCATTACAACTCTCCATACAAAACAAAGATTTTGAACCTTATTTTTCTAAACACACCCCTTGTGTGTGAATGGCATAGAAAAGACAAGTATAACAATTTAAGAGTCAGATATTAAAAATTTTAAGATAATTTATGTCATAAGATATCCGTTAAAAATTCTTTGATATTAACTAAAAATAGTTTTTCAAATTCAAATTAACATTAAAATTTCATTCAATTAACATTAAAATTTCATTCAATTAACCAAATATTAATTCTTCCATGTCAAATTCTAGATAGATGGTGGAAGTTTGTTATTTAGATTTCCTCATTTTATAGAAAATTTTGGAGGTTTAAATGAAATTAAAATTAAAATTACTAGGCACGTGTTTAGGTCTTGTTTTATCCTGCACAAATTCATATGCAGTAACTGGTGTAAGTGAATTATTAAATGGAGTGGGAGCTGGTGTAAGTGCTCTCGGTACTAAAGTAATTTTACAAGCAAATGCAAGTGATATCGCTGCTTTGGACACAGTTGTTGTTGCTAACTTTACCACAGGGCAATTTGCAGGGTTATCTACAGTTCAAATTCCTGCATTAACAACAGCGCAACTTGCTGGCGTAACAACAGCGCAAATAGGTGCAATGACATCGGCGCAAGCTAAAGTTTTAACTTCAACACAAGTTGCGGCTCTTCCTTCCATTAGCAATATGGGGTCAGCTGTTATTACAGCTATAACCACAGCGGCACTTCCAAGTTTACCAACATCACTACTCACTACGTTAACAACAGCACAAATTGCTGCATTGACAGCAGCGCAAGTGGGTGTTTTATCAGCAGGACAAGCTTCTGCATTAACAACCACACAAATGCCTGCATTAGGAACAGCACAGCTTGCGGCCATGACTTCGGCACAATTTGCTGCTTTATCATCAACTCAAATTAATACATTGTCAAATTCAGGTGTTGCAAGCCTTGGATCAGCAAAAATAGCAGCCATGCCAACTTCAGTGATGAGTGGTCTATCAACAGCTTTAGTTCCTTATATAGTTGACACAGTGATACCATATATGACAACAGCTCAAATAGCTGCGATACAATCTGCCCAATTAGCCGTTTTAGACCTGACACAAGTCAACGCCCTTACATCGGCCCAATTAAGTGCTATAGGTAGTGCTGTATTTTCAGCATTGACTTCTCGTCAAATCCCTGCTTTGCATACAGCAGCACTTGCTGGCATACCTACTTCAGTGATGAGCGCTATAACCCTTGCACAAATTACAGCACTAAACACAGCTCAATTAAATGCTTTGTCATCAGCTCAAATAAACTCCATACCATCTGGAACCTTTTCCACATTAACAACAGCGTCAACGGGGCAAATCCCCAGTTTACCGACATCGCTCATTGCAAATCTTCCAACCACCCTATTAACAGGTTTAGGAACAAGCTTAACTGCTTTAACATCAACTCAAGTAAATGCCTTGACATCTACACAGCTCAGCGCAATGACAACAAGTGTAACAAGTTTATCTTCATCCGGTATTCGAGGACTTAATTCTAACAATATTGCTGGCTTAACCACAGCAGCATTAGCTGGGTTAACATCAGCAAAGATCCAGGCAATACCTACTGCTGCTATACCTGGTGTGGACTTTGGTGCAGCGATTGCAGCAAATATCACAGCACTTTTAACAAATACTACTGGCTTCACCACTGCGCAACAACGTGCATTTACTACGAAACAATTTGGTGCTACAAACTTTGATACATCTGTGTTTGCTACTTGGTTAACACAACACTAATTAAAGTATTTAATTTAATATTGATTCACGAGATTTACAATTTACGGGGGTGCTGAACCCCCGTATTTTTTTATACATAAAAAGTATGGAGGATTTCTATAAACTCTCCTTTTGTCTATAATCCCGGGCTCAATCCTCCGTGCTCTGTTGTACTTCACTGTTAAATCGACGTTCTTTTAAAAGTTTTTTACTCATTTTTATAAAAACAAGAAGTTTTTGCACACCACTTATCATTAAATTTTATCTAAAATTTTATATTGTAAATCCCCTCAAAATCTTCCATTCTTGTAGTATAGTTATTATTAGTTTTAGGAAAATTTTATGAAAAAGAAGTCGTTTATTCTTCCCTTACTTATGTCCACATCTCTTACGTGCGGGACTGTGTTAGCAGCAACAGAAGATCAATCAGAAAATGTCCTGTCTGGAGAATTGCAATCAGTAGTTGTCGTAACAAAAGATCAGCCAGAAACTGTTTTGCATGAAAAATCAAAATCAACACTAACAACAGAAGATCCTACAGGAAATATTTTATATGGGGGCCAACAAGCACATGAATTTTTTCAAAAGCAAGGCTTAAATATAGCGTATTTTCTTGCATGTAAAATAGAGCAAAGATGTAGTTTTGACACGATTCATGAAGATGCAGCAAACCTTCGAAAGGATGTTGCTAAGAAAACAAATACACTAAATGCAGAAGATTTTGGCATTTCGCGCACCCCAGAAAGCGTGCCGTGGGCCGCTGGAGCGACCACACCTGTTTTGCAATACCCAGATATGACAAAAACACTTATTTCACATTTATTGCACCTATCAGAAACAGAAGAATTTACCCCACTTAGTGATGAACTTGAATATCGCTATCGCACTCATACAGTTGCTGAATGGGTCGATCTTGCTGAAAGTGAACACACTGAAAACAATCAATTAAAGACATTTTTATACCGTGTTTTCACTGGACAACGGGATCCTCAAAATAAAGATGGTTGTATGTGGTTCTTTGATAAAGAAAAAGATTGGGTTGATATTAATGGTGCTAAGGCATTCCAACCGAATCCACTAACTATGCACCGATACAGTCGATGGCTTAAAGCTGCATATGAAATGAAACTAAATAAGGAAGATCCTTATGATCTATCTGGAAAAGTAGATATTACACTTTCTTACATTGAAGTACGATTTAAAGACACGGATGTGCACTCACGCGGCTTCATGTTTCCAAACGATAAAGATAGCACGGCCGAAGTTTCTGATCGCCCTTTTGCACTTTGTCATCCGCCAACAAATAGTGTGGAATATCATTTAGGGAAATGTCGCTCTGCTTTTGAGGCAGCGCGCCGTTCCACAGGTGATAAGAAAACAAAAATTATGAAAATTCTTGATTTTATGCACATATGGTCCATAACTATGCCCTATGCTAGAGGATCAGCGGCCGACAATGAATTTATTACTAATGCATTGTTTATTCATCACAATTTAGGTTTACCAAAACGGGATATTCTGAAAAAAGCAGATGAATATGCACAAGCATCTTTCACCTCTAAGCAATTTATAGACAAAATGCTTGAGTTGGGCATCGAAGAATTAGATCCATTCCCCTTTACAATGGAAGAATTCTTAAAGTCATTGCTTCCTGAAACGCTCACTGAACAAGCCGCCAAATTAAGAGAAATTGAAGAGAAACAAAAAGAAGCAGAATTAGCTAAAAGTAAGCTTGCCCAAAAAGAATATCCCGACTCAATTTTTGGCGTATCAGCAAAGCCTGGCATGTATGTATTGGATACCTTAATTCATCATTTGGGAGCAAATGCGCCATACTTTGATCTTTTAAATTACATTAGTGGATACATCAAAGGTATTGTATCAAGAATACCAGGAATTGATGCAGATGCTTATCAAAGACTGCAAGCACCTCTCTCAAAATTGGCACCATGCGAAGAAGCATTCAATGCTGCACTTACGTATCAAAGTGATGACGCAACGACATACAAAAACATCAAGAGCTACTATAACTTATACAATGAAACAAAGCCTTATGCTGAAGGAACAGAACTTGTAAATAATTTATTATTCCAAGCTTTATGTTTACACCATAATATCGTCCCACAGTTAATGGATGGCAATTCATTAATCACTCCATTACAACCAGATGCTCCACTAGCATACCCACTATTTAAAGGTCGCCATGTGGTTGCTTCTACTCAAGAAACGGCTGACAGAATAAGTGGTTATTTAAATGAAACATTTGATCCAGAAGCACGCGAAACACCATTATGCAAAATAATGAAGGACTGCAATTCTGATAAAAGTACCGTTCATAATTACACGAAAATGTATAATTTCTTGCTTCAAAATAAGCGTGACGCAGCAACAAACGTTTTTGAAATCGGAATTGGATCCACCGATCCTCAGTTTGCCTATACAATGGGGCCAAATGGTACTGCAGGCGCATCTTTACGTGGATGGCGCGAGTTTTTCCCGAATGCACACATTTACGGCGCAGACATTGATAAAGCTGCATTGTTTCAAGAAGACCGTATTAGCACCCATTTTGTAGATCAATTGAATACAGGGACGATCAAAGAAATGTTTGAACAAATCCCTGCAAAACTCTTTGACGTAATGGTTGATGATGGACTGCATTGTTTTGAGGCGAATGATATTTTCTTTAAAGCTGCACTTGATAAGTTAGCGCCTGGTGGCGTTTATATTATCGAAGACATTGCACCACGGGGAGTTCCTCTTGTTTTGAAATTACTTGAAGAAATTTCTGGCGAATATGATGCAGCATTTATTCAATTGCCGACTGTGCCTGCACGATATGACAATAATATCTTTGTAGTATTTAAAAAAGCAATAGAGGCTTAAAGAATCTAATTTTACCCCTTATTTTGGAAACAGAATGAGGGGATACTCATTGCTGCTTATTTCTCTTGCAATTAATTACTGGACCCACTTATACTAAGAGTGGTTTTTTAATATGATCGTTCAACATGACGCGCCATTCTCTTTTTAACGCTTATCATACATATTTTCGATTTAGCCCCTTTATATGGCAATTTCGAACAGTAGGGTGTGAATTAAAGCAAAATGAAAGTGAATGTTACAATGAAAAAAAATCTCAAAATCATCTTAATCAGTGTTAGTCTTTTAGCTGCCATTAGCTATCTCCTTTTAAAAAAATCTGCGACTACAGTTGATGAATCAAAACCCGATCTTCCCCTTGTTTGTTTATCACAAGTGATTGAACATCCAGCCCTGGATGAAGAACGACGCGGCATTATTGATGCACTTAAAACTGCCGGTTATATCGATGGGAAAACCATTAAAATTATTTACCAAAACGCCCAAGGGAATTTAGCAACCGCTGCACAAATTGCACAGATGCAAGCAGCGCAAAACCCAGCTGTGTTGGTTGGCATTTCAACATCATCCGCACAAGCATTACTTCCTATTGCAACAGCACAAAAGATCCCACTTGTCTTTACAGCAGTGACTAATCCGTATGATGCAAAGTTGGTTAAATCAGCCGATGCACCTGTTAATGGCGAGAATACTGTTTTTGGTATATCCGATGCGCTGCCCCTTAACAGTCAAGTAACGCTCATGCGAGAATTTTTGCCTAATCTTAAAACAATCGGTGTGATCTATAATGCAGGCGAAGTCAATTCAACACACATGGTGAATGAACTCAAAACGTTATGCGAAAAAGATAATCTTACATTGGTCCCAGCCATTGCCACAAAAACAGGTGATGTTGCAGGTGCAACGCAAAGCCTTATTGGACGCGTTGATGCGATTTACGTACCAAATGATAACACAGCCGTTTCAGCCATGAGCAGTATCGTACAAGTCGCTGAAAAAGCAAATGTCCCCCTCTTCGCAGGTGACACCGGATCGGTGCAAAATGGTGCACTTGCAACCCGCGGGTATGATCGCTTTAAGCTTGGACAAAAAACAGGTGCGCTTATCATACGTATCTTAAAGCACGAAAAAATTGAAAAGATCGTTGATGCATCTCATGATTTACATGTATACGTTAATGAAAAAACACGTAAAACATTGGGAATCGTTTTGCCAGCCAGTCTCGACAAAAATGTTATCCTTGTAGGAACAGAAAAATGAACGTTATACAACTGACAGGTGCACTCGAGCTTGGCTTGATTTACAGCATCGTTGCCATGGGCATTTACTTGTCCTTTCGCACATTGCAATTTCCAGACATGACCGTAGATGGCAGCTTTCCACTCGGCGCCGCTATTTGCGCTACTTGCGTGCTATATGGGATGCATCCACTCACCGCAACATTGATGGCAATGCTTGGTGGTGCACTCAGCGGATATATAACGGCACTCATGGCGACACGTCTGAAAATGTTAAATCTGCTTGCGGGTATTTTAACCATGATCGCGCTCTACTCTGTGAACTTGCGTATTATGGGGCGTCCGAACATGTCACTTTCGGGTGAGAAAACCGTTTTTAATGAATTTTTCAGCTGGCTTGCAATTCCATCTGTGTCAACACTGCTGCTACCGTTGCTTGTGATTGTTATAATTGTAGGGTTGGTTGCGTTACTATTTCTGAGAACAGAGCTTGGGCTAGGTCTTCGCGCCGCCGGTAGCAATGCTAAAATGGCACGTGCAAAGGGGATCAATGATCAACGGATGATTCAATTGGGTCTCAGTATATCCAATAGCTTTGTGGCCTTAGCAGGCGCACTTTTTGCACAAACGCAAGGTTTTGCTGACGTTACGATGGGGACAGGCACCATCGTCTATGGTTTAGCGGCTGTGATTCTGGGTGAAGCATTGTTGTCAACACGAACTATTAAGCAAGCACTGCTAGCATGTGTTTTAGGCGCTATTTTGTATCGCTTTGTTATTTCAATTGCACTCAACACACATGAATTTGGCCTGCATGCATCTGATTTGCAACTCGTAACCGCAATTATTATGGTATTGGCAATGCAAGTGCCAGCACTTAAACGTCATATCAAAGCCATTCGTTAGGGGATAAACATGATCACACTAACCGACATTCATGTTGTTTTCTCACCTGACACCATTCGTGAGCGAAAAGCACTTAACGGGCTTTCATTAACCATCGAAGAAGGCGAATTCTTAACAGTCATCGGTAGTAATGGCGCGGGGAAATCAACATTGCTGAATACCATCGCTGGTGAGATTCTGCCGACATCGGGCACAATCATGATTGACGATGATAACGTCAGCCAGAAAGAAAGCTTTGCCCGTGCAAATGCCGTCGCACGTGTGTTTCAAGACCCGTTGGCGGGAACATGTGGCGATCTAACAGTTGCGGAGAACATGGCACTGGCCATGGCACGCGGACACTGTCGCGGCTTTAAAAAAGCATTGCCACGTGCACGCCGGGAAGCAATTCGCGATATGTTAGCCGGTTTGAAATTAGGACTTGAATACCGTTTAGATACTTCTATGGCATCATTATCCGGCGGACAACGTCAAGCGATCAGTTTATTGATGGCGACATTGAGCCCACTTAAGATTTTATTGTTAGATGAACACACTTCAGCGCTTGACCCCAAGACTGCTGCATTTGTGATGGATTTAAGCAAGCAAATCATTGCCGAGCATAAGCTAACCGCATTGATGGTAACGCACAGTTTGCAGCAAGCCCTTGATGTAGGGACTCGCACGGTAATGTTACACGAAGGACGCGTCATCTTTGATGTACGTGGTGAAGAACGCGCTGCACTTACTGTGCAAGATCTGCTCGCGCAATTCGGCAAGAATATGGATGACGATCGATTGCTGTTGCAACGCGGGTAGGGATTATGCCTAAACTTGCTGTTGTCCTGTTTAACCTAGGTGGTCCAGATACCCTAGCTGCTGTTAAACCTTTCCTGTTTAATTTATTCAATGATCAAGCGATTTTGCGCATGCCAAAGATACCGCGTTATCTGCTTGCGAAATTGATATCTGGACTGCGTGCTAAGAAAGCCCGTGGCATTTATGAACGTATGGGCGGTGGATCACCATTATTGCCCAACACAATTGCACAGGCTAATGCGCTTGAGATAGCGCTAAACAAACAGGGGCTAAACGCAAAAACATTCGTGTGCATGCGTTATTGGCACCCAATGTCAGCTGAAGTTGTGCAGGCTGTGCACGATTTCGCCCCTTATCAAATTGTTTTAGTTCCCCTCTATCCGCAGTTTTCAACCACAACAACAGAATCATCTTTTGATGATTGGCACAAATCATGGAAAGATGCGGGTTACGCGCCCGTTTCCACAAAGAGTATTGGCTGTTACCCTGTTGACCCAAACATGATCAAAGCATTTGCAGAATTGTCTATTCCTATAATTCAAGAAGCCGCAACGCATGAGCGCCCAATGATTTTGTTTTCTGCGCATGGTTTGCCGCAATCCGTCGTTGATGATGGTGATCCTTACCAGTATCACGTAGAGCAAACTGCAAAGCACCTTAAAGCAGAGCTCACGACTCAACTAGGCGATATATTTGACAGCACTGTATGTTATCAAAGTAAGGTTGGTCCTAAAAAATGGATTGATCCTGCAACTGATGTGATAATCAAGGATGCTGCAAAACAAAAACGAGCCATCGTTGTTATTCCAGTTGCCTTTGTGTCAGATCATTCAGAAACATTGGTTGAACTTGATCAAGATTATCGTGATTTAGCGCTGCAGTGTGGAGCGCCTTATTATGGCCGGGCACCAAGTTTGGCCTGTCACTCTTCGTTTATTGAAGCATTAGCTGGCCAAGTTCGACGTGCGATTAATAAGGATAGTGTTGAAAAAATATGCAGCAGTGGTATGATTTGTTTCTGCAAAACATTAAAAACAGACGTTAATTAAGTTGTCGGATAAAACAATGAACAAAACAATTGCCCAAAAGGGCTATGAAGTTATTATGCATGAAGCTAAAGGGCTTAATGCGCTGGCAGAGTCTCTTGGTTCAGGCTTTGAATCAGCCGTAAAAACAATTGCTGAAACAAAAGGTCGGCTTATCGTTAGCGGTGTCGGTAAAAGCGGTCACGTAGGGCGTAAAATAGCTGCGACGTTTGCATCAACTGGGCAACCGGCATTTTTCGTACATGCAGCAGAAGCCGGTCATGGTGATCTTGGCATGATTACAAAAGACGATACATTGTTGCTGATTTCCTATTCAGGCGAGGCAAACGAACTGCATTCACTGTTTCACTATGCACATCGTCTGCAACTGCCAATTATCTCAATTACATCAAAAAGCACATCGCTATTAGCGACTCATTCAAACATTACACTCGTATTACCCGACGTTGGTGAAGCATGCCCTATGGGACTTGCGCCGACAACATCAACGACACTTACGATGGCGATGGGAGACGCGCTAGCTGTTGCATTGCTATCCTTACGAGGATTCACAAAACAAGATTTCAACACCTTTCATCCAGGCGGGAATCTAGGTCATCAATTGCGTTCCATCAAAGATTTTATGCACCATGGCGATCGCGTGCCGTTGGCACAATCAAATACGTCTATGACGGATTGTTTGATGCGCATGTCGGCCTCTGGTTTTGGGTGTGTTGGGGTTTTAGATGACAATGCTTGTTTAGCCGGAATTATCACAGACGGTGACTTGCGGCGTCATATGAGTGAAAATTTAATGAGCTTAAATGCACATGACGTCATGACAAAAAATCCAGTCACGATTGCGCCAGACGCATTAATGGGTGATGCATTAGCGATATTTGAGAAAAAATCAATCACAAACGTCTTTGTTGTGGATCAAGCTTGTGTTAAAGGTAATGTGCTAGGGATCCTGCATTTACATGATTGTTTGCGCGGAAAAATAATCTAAGAAATAAAACAATAAGAATGGAGAATAATAATGATTAAAACATTTAAAGGAATACTGTGCGCTGTCGCTGTGATGGGGGCTCATGGTTGGGCTGATGTGCGTGAAGAATTTATAGGTAACGATAATAATGTCTATTACTTACGTCATGCAACGACGAACGACTTTGAAAGCGCAGCTGAGCAACTAGACTAAACCCCAGAACTAAAATTGATTCTTACTAAAGCTACAAAAGATCGACTGAAGCCACGTCTTGAAAATCAGCACTATGGATTACTTATTGTAGAAGACGAAAATGGTCAATATCGTGGAAAAATGACTGCAGGACGAATTTCATTAGCAGTTATTGGTCGCTCGCCAGAAACTATAATAGATAGAACAGATAGATTTTCAATCGTAGGAGATTTTTATGATTGGTTATTGAAATTACATGATATAACACCAGAACATGAAAATGTAAACTTTGGATCAAATCCAGGCACATTAATTCACAGAGACATTCATGCAGCTACGGTATATATACCGCCTACATCAGATAATCCACTTGCTGCACAATTTAATACAACTGCAATGCTTGATGCATTCGTTAAGCTTGCACAACATAATACTTACAAAGTTACGCCAGATGCAAGTATGGCAAAAGATGGCTCTCCTATTACTATAAAAGCAGCTTTTCCTTCTTTTATTATTTCAGAATCTAGGCCATCTACAACTAAAACTGAAGATACTCTCAGCAATGTTTTTCGTTTACCTTACTATGATGCCTTAGCAACAGACCAGGGTGATACGCAAGGTATGCGTTATATGACAGTTACATCTATGAATGATATAGCTATACCAAACCTGCCAGAAGAACTATCTGCTAGATTAGATATATACAAGGCTAATAATTCTATCCTAAATTAATTAATAGAATTCATAACAGTATCCTAAAAATATTGAGATACTGTTATTTTTTAACCACTTACAAGTGAAGCATTATTAACCAATTGTTAACACTTTTATATTAAAATGTACATACATAGACTTTATTTTCAAAATAAATAAGGAGAATGTATGGACTGTAATTTAAAAATAATTTTTAACGGCTCTTATGCAAAACGAGTGGGTAAGTAACTAAGCCAAGAATCTTATAAACGC
>JAZKDQ010000008.1:0-71397 GCA_040387495.1 Pseudomonadota bacterium
CTTAAATCCAAAAAACCTTCTATCTCGTTTGATTTTTTAATCCCGAATTGAGGTTCATAAACACAAATAGTTAGAGATGAAATTTTATTTTTAATCTCCCATAGATTCATCCTTGGTTTTGAAATAACTTGCACAAAATGGTTGAAGGCGTTAAAAATGAACAAAAGCATTTGAAAAAAGGACGACAGTTTAGTGATTTCCCTAAAGCCTATTTTGATTTCAGGACGTGAAGTATTACCTCTTATTGAAGGTGGTAAAGGTATTTCTGTTTCTAATGGACAAAGCTCTGGTGCATGGGCTGCAGCCGGAGGTGTAGGGACTTTTTCAGCTGTTAATGCTGACTCATATGATGAACATGGCAATGTTATACCTATTGTTTATCAAGGTAAAACACGTCGTGAACGTCATGAAGAGCTTATCCAAAATGCTATTAAAGGCGGAATCACACAAGCACGACGTGCCTACGAAACATCGAATGGCAATGGCCGTGTGCATATGAATGTTTTGTGGGAAATGGGCGCTGTTGAACCTATTTTGCATGGCGTACTGTCACAAACAAAAGGAATTGTTCATGGTGTGACGTGTGGTGCAGGTATGCCATTTAAGCTTGCAGAAATTTGCGTGTCTTATGGTGTGTATTATTACCCAATCGTTTCATCTGGACGTGCATTTAACATTTTGTGGAAACGTGCCTATAGCCATTTTGCTGATTTTCTAGGCGGCGTTGTGTATGAAGATCCATGGCTTGCTGGTGGACATAATGGTCTTTCTAATAGTGAAAATCCGTTGAAGCCAGAAGCGCCTTATCAACGTGTTCTTATGTTACGTAAAGTTATGCGCGAATGTGGTCTTAGTGATGCTATTCCGATTGTTATGGCTGGTGGTGTGTGGTGGCTAAATGAATGGGCAGATTGGTTAAATAACCCAGATTTAGGGGCTATTTCATTTCAATATGGGACTCGTCCTTTGTTAACACAAGAAAGCCCTATCTCAGATGCATGGAAGCGTAAGCTTGTAACGTTAAAAGAAGGCGATATTTTCTTGAACCGCTTTAGTCCAACTGGATTTTATTCATCAGCTGTAAATAATGTATTTATGGGCGAACTTGATAGCAGGTCCAAGCGACAAGTTGCATACAGTAGTAAGCCTGTTGGTGACCACGTGTCACCATTTGCTGTTGGTGCTCGGGGGCGGTTAGTGTATTTAACACCGCATGATAAAGAAATGGCAGAATTTTGGGTGAGTAGCGGTTTTACCGAAGCGATGCGCACACCTGATACAACGTTGATTTTTGTAACAGCCGAAGCTGAAAATGAAATTCTAAAAGATCAAATTGACTGTATGGGTTGTTTGTCTGCATGTAAGTTTAGTAACTGGGCGCAAAATGAAGAGGGAACGACTGGTAAAAAAGCGGATCCACGATCGTTTTGTATTCAAAAAACACTTCAGGCAATTAGTCATAGTGATCAAGTGGAAAACCAGCTTATGTTTTGTGGGCATCAAGGGTATCGTTTTGGGCAAGATCCATTCTATGCAAATGGTTTTGTGCCAACAGTTAAACAATTGCTTGAGCAAATCCAAACTGGGTATTAGATAACGTATGTAACCTTCTCTAATTTTCCTCCGACTTGATCGATGGATCCATGGCCCCTCTGGTTAAGCCAGAGGGAAACTTGGGAGAGAAAAATTAATAGATTATTCACCTAGTACTTTCTTAATCCGTTCGAGGGCCCAATCAATTTGATCCTTCGTAATCACGAGAGGTGGTGCAAAACGAATGGTCACTTTGTGTGTATCACGTGCAATTATACCTTCTGCTAGTAACTTCATACAAAGTTCACGCGCTGTACTTTTAGCAGGATCAATATCAACGCCAATCCATAAACCTTGCCCGCGAATATCCGTAATGTAAGTTGATTTTATATTTTTCAAACCTGCGATGAAATAAGCCCCAAGTTCGGCACTTTTCTCGATTAGTTTTTCATCAATCAATGTATCGAGCGCTTCTTTGCCAACGGCTGCTGCAAGTGGGTTGCCACCAAAGGTTGACCCATGACTGCCTGGATTAAATACAGCCATAACTTCGCGGCGTCCAACAATCGCTGATACAGGTAAAAAGCCCCCACCGAGCGCTTTGCCTAAAATGACAATGTCAGGTTTCACATCTTCGTGCTCAGATGCTAAGAAACGCCCTGTGCGGCCTAGCCCGGATTGAATTTCATCAACAATAAGTAATACGTCATTTGAATGACATACTGTCTCAACCGCTTTTAACCATCCTTTTGGTGGCATTAAAACGCCTGCTTCACCTTGGATAGGTTCAGTTAATACGGCGCACGTGTTTGGTGTGATTGCTGTCTTTAATGCATCAATATCACCGTATGGTACAATCTTAAATCCTGGTAAGAATGGGCCGAAATCTTTTTTGTAAGCTTCTTCACTTGAAAAACTAATGATTCCCATGGTGCGTCCATGAAAGTTGCCTTCCATGACGATTATTTCTGCTTGATTAGTTGGAATTCCTTTTACTTGGTATCCCCATCGGCGTGCGGCCTTGATAGCCGTTTCAACGGCTTCTGCACCTGAATTCATCATGAGTGCTTGATCTTGCCCGGTAAGCTGGCAGAGTGTTTCAAGGAAATCCGACATTTTATCGTGATACATAGCACGTGAACAGACGGCCACCTTTGATGCTTGTTCAGTCAATGCTTTAAACAATCGCGGATGTCCGTACCCATGACTAATGGCTGAATACGCTGATAGCATATCCATGTAACGATTGCCTTCAACATCCCACAACCACACACCTTCACCACGATTAATGACAACAGGAATAGGATCGTAGTTTCGTGCATTAATAGATTTTTCGCGTTCAATAAATGTAGCGTTTGACATAAATTAGGCTCCTTTAATGATTTATTGTGGCGCCGATGGCAGCTTCGATAAAAAGTGTTATCCAATTAAGTGTTTGGTTTCGTATATCTTTGTCTGGATTGAATTCCATAATTTCAAGTCCTATACAACGATCATCATGTGCTATCTTTGATAGAAATGATAACATATCAGTTGGATTAAGGCCATTGGGCTCTGTTGTGCCAGTACCTGGTGCAAAGCTCGGATCAAATGCATCAACGTCAATGCTAACACCATAGTGATGTGTTTTAAGGTTCTTCATAACATTTTGCACGCAATTTCCCAGGCCTTGTTCTGCACAATCTGTTGAGTAATCAATGTGTACCTTACGCGTGTTGAGAAAATTTTTTTCACCTTCGTCATAACTTCGAATGCCAAATTGATACACGTTTTCAGGCTTTAGAATGGATGAGCCATTCTCATGTATTTTAGTCCATTCGTCATAGCCATGACCAAGCAAAGATGCAAGTGGCATCCCGTGAGGTGCCATGCTTGTCGTTGTTTCAATAGTATTGGCATCCATGTGCGCATCAAACCACAACAGTGAAAAATCCTTATACTTTACTGAGTCATACACACTTGCCCACGTTCCCATGGCAAGTGAATGATCACCGCCAATAACAATGGGAAAATACCCATTGTTAATAGCTGTTTGTACCCGCACGTGCAAAATATTCATCGCACGAGTTATATGGTGGCATCGCAGGTTGTGATCAACAAATGGTTTTGTAGCTGTTTCAGGAAGAGGGGAGTTATTGTGAAAATAGTCAAATGAAGTTTTTATATCAGAATACTTTTGCTGTATATGATTGATAACCACTTCAGCTCCACGTGCTGTGCGTTGATCCGGTGCACCCCAGCCACTGCCTATACCGATCAGTGCGATTTGTTTTTTCATTAACAGCCCTTTGTATGCTAAATGTATAACTAGATTAGCATAAATTTTTAAATATACGAGTGAGAAACCCTTATGCGTTTAACAGATGTTCTTGTCCATAAAAAATGTTTAACGTCACCTCCAATGTGGATGATGCGGCAAGCAGGGCGTTATTTACCTGAATACAAACAAGTCCGCACAAACTATGATGATTTTATGCAGTTTTGTTTTTCGCCAGATGATGTGGTTAAGGTAACGCTGCAACCGGTTCAGCGGTTTCCATTGGATGCTGCTATTATATTTAGTGATATCTTGGTCATCCCGCATGTGCTTGGGCAACGTGTATGGTTTGAACCAGATCATGGACCGAAGCTGGAGAAGGTTGATTTTAACGAATTATTGGCGCATGCAGATAAAGTTTCATTCGAACAAGCAATGACGCCAGTCGCTGATGCCATTGCTAAAACACGAGCACAGTTGGACCCGATGAAAGCATTAATTGGGTTTGCAGGTGCGCCGTGGACGTTGCTGACGTATATGATTAGTAACGGAAAAACCGCAGATTTTAATACAGTACTTGATTTTGCGAATGCCAATGCAGAGTTATTTGGACGACTACAGACATTGCTTGAGGAAAAAGTAGCAGAACTGTTATGTCTTCATATTTCGGCGGGTGCAAATACAGTTCAAATTTTTGAATCGTGGGCAATGGCTGTGCCACCAACGTTACGCGAGAACTATTTATATGCACCTTTACGTCGTATTGTGGGGAAGGTTAGGGCACATTACCCTAATGCTCCTATTATTTATTATGCGCGCGGTGTGAGTGCTGATTATATAACTTTGCAAGATTTAGATATTGCGTTTGGTGTGGATGAAACAGCGGATATAGTTGATCTTAGAGCGCAATTTCAGGGCACTGTTTTGCAAGGGAACTTATCTCCAATTAAATTATTGAATGGTGATTTTGAGGCAGATCTTGAACGTATTTTAACAGGAATGAATGGCGCACCACATGTCTTCAACTTGGGGCATGGTATTAACAAAGATACACCAATAAAGCATGTGGAGCGGATGATTGAGGTTGTTCGAAATTATGTTGGATAAACTCTAAATTTCACCGTTCATGGAAATAGTCATATATTTTTTGTGCAACGGCTCGGTTTATCCCTTCAACGCGTTCTAAATCGGTAATGCCAGCTTTTGACACATTTTGGGCTGAACCAAAGTGTAGCAACAGCTTTTTCTTGCGCGCCCCACCAATGCCAGGAATATCATCTAACACTGATTTTATGATGGCTTTTGCACGTTTTTGACGGTGTGTGCCAATGGCAAAACGGTGCGCTTCGTCACGTAAACGTTGTAGGAAATGTAAAAATGGATCATCAACGGGCAGCTGGAATGTTTCCTTGCCTGTCATAAAAAATCGTTCACGCCCGGCATTGCGATCAGCACCCTTAGCAATGCCAACAACCGGTACGTCAATAGCTAGTTCTGTTAAAATTGACTGAACAGCCGAAAGCTGTCCTTGGCCACCATCAATCAACAATAAATCAGGCTTAATCCAATCATCTTTATGTTGAAAACGCCGGTGTAGAAATTCCTTCATCATACCAAAATCGTCATCAGGCGCTGCTTCTTTTGGGGTGAACTTGCGGTATGATTTTTTATCAAACCCACTTTGTGTTGCAACAACCATGACACCGCAAGCATGACTGCCTTGCAGATGACTATTGTCATAGATTTCGATGCGTTCAGGTGCTTTGGGTAAATCAAACAAAGATTGAATGCCTTCGAACATCTTTTTCAAGTTATCCGAATCAGTAACTTTTCGATCAATTGTATCATTTGCGTTTTGAACGGCATGCTGGATAAGCTCTGCTTTTAGTCCTTGTTTTGGGATTTCTAAGTTAACTTTGCATTCGTGCAACTTGGCAAGTGCCTCTTGAATCAGTTCATGATCGTCAATATCATGATTCATCAGAACCAAAGGGGCAGGGGGGCGTTCTTGGTAAAATTGTGTGATGAATGCAGCAAGGCTTACCGATTCTGTTTCATCTTGTGCGTGTGCCAAAAAGAATGATGCTGTGCCAAAGTTTTGTCCATACCGAAAGAAAAAAACTTGAACACACGTCATGCCATTTTTTTTGACGATGGCCATGACGTCTGCATCACAAATGCCACTGATGTTGATGCGTTGACGCGATTGAATGCCACTCATTAGCTTAAGTGTGTCTCGTACCTGTGCAGCTTTTTCAAATTCCATAGCCTCACTAAAGATCGTCATTTTTTCAGACAAGACTTTTTGCACAATATCTGTTTTGCCAAGCAAAAAATTCTTAGCCTGTCGCACAGAATCATTGTAGGTAGCATTATCAATTCGTTTTACACATGGTGCAGTACAACGTTTAATATGGTATTGCAGGCAGGGACGATCACGATTGCTGAAATAAGTATCAGTGCAGTTTCGAATTCTGAAAATTTTTTGCACAACTAAGATTGCTTCATCCACAGCAGCCACATTTGCAAAAGGTCCATAGTAATCACCCGCAATGGTGTGTGGTCCACGATGCTTTAAAACGCGTGGATATTCATGATCTTTTGTGATCAAAATGTAGGGGAACGATTTGTCATCTTTTAGTAGTATATTGTATCGCGGTTGTAGGCGTTTAATAAGGTTCGCCTCCAACAAAAGTGCTTCTATTTCCGTATGGGTGGTTACAATCTCCATTGTGATTGTTTCGGAAACCATGCGTTGTAGGCGATTGGGCAGTTTGTCGATATGTGTGTAGGCAACTACACGTTTTTTTAGATTTTTCGCCTTACCAATATAAAGGATATCACCTTTTTCATTGAGCATACGATAAACACCCGCATCCGAGTTAAGGGTGCGGACAATGTCGCGTATGATGCTAACACCGCGTGCAAGGCGATCGATAGGTTGGTCATGTGTCATGAAAGTAGAATCTATTTAACTTTAAATGCTGCGACCATCAACGTAATTGCGAGGAGCACAAAACCCCAAACAAAATCAGGACTAACAGCGGCACTGAGTGCCATTATAACAAAAATTGATAGGCCAGACACAAAGCATAGACGATGCAAGCAAGTACTAAATGAAAGCGGACATTTTATTCCTGCTAGACACATGGATTTTGAATTTTCGCTTGACTGCACTGGGCCTGATAGGACTGGAAATCCTGCTTCTTTCCATCCAAGTATACCATCTTTGAGCGAATATAATTCCATCTCTTCAGGAATATCATCAAAAATCTTTTCGCATGCTAACTGGCTTCGTTTGCCTGAACGGCATTGAAAGACAATCCGGTGCTTGCCTTTTAAATTGAGCTGATCAAACGCAACTGTCGAAAGAGGGACGAGCAGGCCGCCTTTAATTCGTTCATGGTCAAATTCATTTGGCTCACGTACGTCGATTAAAATAACATCAGCCTCATTCATCCATTCATTGAGTGTGTGGGGGGTAATTTCTTTGAACATATGGTTAACCTTATTATTTAAGAAAGTTTTTTCAAAATGTGTAAGAGCTATTTTTAGAATAATACTCTTCCATTGTGAAAATATTTTCTGCGGTATTAACGATCTTTGCAAGCATTTTAGTGAACTTATATACAGTAATATTTTTCTATTTACATTTGTGTTGTAAATAAGGTAAACTCCATAAGTTCGATGAACTCCCTTGTGCAAGATTTGTTTTTGCACTGTGGCTTGTCGTTATCAAGTTAACAACCGGAAGGAGCAGTTATGCGTTTTTACGAAACCGTGTTTGTAGCACGGCAGGATGTTACGTCAAATCAAGTAGAAACTTTGGCGCAACATTATACAGCTATTATTAAAGCCCATGGTGGAGAAGTCAGCAAGACCGAGTTTTGCGGTTTGCGTGCACTTGCCTATCCTATTAAGAAAAATAAAAAAGGACATTACATTCTTTTGAACATCGCTGTACAAGCTGATGCCATAAAAGAAATGGAACGTCAGATGAATTTGAACGAGGATGTCCTTCGTTATTTAACAATTCGCGTCGATGAACTCGACAATGCGCCATCAGCATTAATGCAAAGTCGTCACTACCGTGATGATCAGCGTAGCAATACTGATGATATGGAAATAACGGAAGAGATTTAGGGGAAATACCATGAGTGATCAAATACCAGAAATTACAGAGGGCGGTGCTCGTCCATCCATGAGACGCCAATTTTTCCGTCGTCGTAAAACATGTCCATTTACGGGCACGAATGCGATGAAAATTGATTACAAAGATGTTCGTGTTTTGAACAAATTTGTATCTGAACGTGGAAAAATGGTACCAAGTCGTATCAGTGCTGTATCAGCAACAAACCAACGTGCATTATCGTTAGCAATTAAGCGTGCTCGTTTCTTGGCTCTTGTGCCATACGTTAACGGTTAAGTCGAGGAGTTCATTACATGAAAATTATTTTATTAGAACGTGTTGAGCACCTTGGCCAAATGGGTGAAGTTGTTACTGTAAAGCCAGGTTATGCACGGAATTTTTTGTTGCCACGGAAAAAAGCATTACGCGCTACGCGTGACAATGTTGCTTTCTTTGAAAAGCAAAAGGCTCAATTAGAAGTGACAAACTTGAAACTTCGTTCCGAAGCTGAATCTGTTGCCAAAACAATGGAAGGCGTTCAAATCGTTGTTATCCGCCAAGCGAGTGAAGTTGGTCATTTGTATGGTTCTGTTCGTTCACAAGACGTTTCAGAAGGTTTGACAGCGGCTGGATACACAGTGAATCGTTCGCAAGTTCAGATTATTACGCCGGTAAAGAATCTTGGCATTCACCAAGTTCGACTCGTCTTGCATCCAGAGGTTTCTTTGTTGATTGGTGTTATTGTTGCACAATCTGAAGAAGAAGCTGCAGTACGTCGTCAGGCTGCTGCTGATAATGCAGAGGTTGCTGCGTAAGCTATCTACTATCAAATAAGTATTTATATAAGGGCATTCTCACTTAATTGGAGATTGCCCTTTTTTGTTTCTACTCTATAATAATGAAAGTTGGAATTTGGTTTATCTGTGCTTTGTAAGGGAACTTAAGTGGCCGTAATACTTATAACAGGTGGTGCGAAACGCATCGGTAAAGCAATTTCAGAGCAATGCGCTGCAAAGGGGCATAACGTTGCAATTCATTATAATTCTTCAGAAGAAGCGCTAGAGCTTGCTCAAACGTTATCACTACATTATCCAAATCAATTAATAAAAGCATTTAAAGCTGACCTTAATAATATGGATGGATTGCCTAAATTAATGTCATCTGTTGTAGAACAATTTGGCTATTGTGATGTATTAATTAATAATGCTTCGACGTTTGAATATGATACACTCAACTCTGCAACACTTAAGGCTTGGGACTCTCATTTCAATATAAACACTAAAGCACCTTTGTTTTTAGCTAAAGCGTTTGTAAATGCGTTGCAAAAAGTAAATTCTGGTAAATGCTTGAATGCGCAGCCTTTGCCTGGAAATATAATTAATATTATTGATCAACGCGTGTGGAATCTTACATCTCATTTCTTAACATATTCGATTAGTAAAGCTGCCTTATGGGCAATGACACAAATGCTGGCGCTTGAACTGGCACCGTTGATTCGTGTGAATGCAATTGGGCCTGGCCCAACTTTGCCAAGCGTGCATCAAACACAAGTGCAATTTGACGATAGTGTTGCTCAGATCCCATTGAAATCTTCAACGGATTTGCATGACTTTGGAAACACAATTGAATTTCTGCTAAACACTAACAGCATCACAGGTCAAATGATAGCACTTGATGGCGGACAGCATATGGGGTGGGGCTTTCCAAATGCTGATGTTCCGCGCTATGCTGGTTAATGAGAAATTATTGGGAGTATTAAAAATTATTATGCGTAAAGAACCACAACTTATTAGATTCGATTTTGAGCCAAGCGTCAATAAGGCTGTAAAAACCTTATCCACGTCACCACAAAATTGGCGTATATTTATTTCTAATTTAAAATTAAAGGGACTTATTGGTATCTATCCAATAGAAAAAACTGAGCCACAATCAATTATTGTTAATGTAAGTGCTATGTATCGTGCCACTGTTCCACAAGACAACGCTGCTGCTGCTGAACAAGTTGTATGTTATAAGAAAATTGTAAATAGCATAGAACAATTAGTTCGTGATCGTCATATTGTCTTTGTTGAGAATTTAGCAGAAGAGATAGCCGAGTTATGTCTTGAAGATTCGCGTCTAATAGAAGTAACTGTGCGCGTTGAAAAGCCAGACGCAATAAAAGAAGCAGCAAGCGTTGGCGTGGAGATTATAAGGCAACGTACAAATGATCTAGTTAAGCTAATGAGTTAGCCAGCATGTCTAATTGCAATTTGAACAATCAGACCTCTGAGAAACATAACAGCTAAAATAAGCACAATTGGAGATAAATCGATTCCACCTAAGTCAGGCAAAAAACGTCTAATGCGACTCAAGATTGGCTCAAGTATTCTAAAAAGAAAATTATGAATTCCATAAACGAATTTATTATAGCGGTTAATAATATCAAATGCTTCAAGCCATCCCAAAATTATATATGCAAACAAGAAATATCGAAGTAGATCTAGGATGGCATCAAAGACACTGAGTAAAGGCAATAAAACTAACATATGATAATATCACATTTCAAATTGGTATGTTTTACAGTAGCTAATTCGAATGATTAATACAAGAGAGAGCTGAATGTGTTTAGCTTTGGATGTTTATGATATTCAAATATACAGGCCATCTCCTGTCTTCTTAGAAGTGAGATATTAGTGTGGTGATGTTTTTAGTAATTGTTTGCCGATGAGTATATTCTTTACAAGAATTAAGTGATGCCGCATGAGCCGGTAGCTTTTCTGATCCTCTCGTGGCCAAGACGCCAGGTGGGGGCCGTAAATAACATAACCAAGGCTATGACAGGGACAGCTCCCGAGAGTAAAAAATGGGCCAAGGGATTCTAAACAAATCGCACTCCGCAGCATCAATTATTAATCTATCATATAAAGTGGCTATGGAAAACATATTTATTTTTATCTAAATTTACTATTTATAAATTATTTCATGCTTATATAGTTATGAAAACAAAATTCAATTGTATTTAAAATTTATTATTTAAAACACATAAATCCTTGATTTTTTTACTTTATAGAGTTTAAAGTATCTAAATGATTAATCAGAAAGTGACTTTATAATATGTCCAATGAATCCGCCACAGATATTCAATTTACTTTCGGTGACAAAACAATAATTTTGCCAATTCTAAATGGCACAGATGGGCCATCTGTGCTTGATATAAGGTCGCTTTATGCACAAACTGGCTTATTAACGTATGATCCTGGATTTACATCCACAGCTAGTTGTGAATCTGCAATTACATTTATTGATGGTGATAAAGGTCGATTGTTATATAGAGGTTACTCAATTCAAGAGTTGGTTGAACGCAGTGATTTTATAGAAGTTGCCTACTTACTGCTTTATGGCGAACTGCCCACGTTATCACAACGCGCTCGTTTATCTGAGGATGTAACCTATCATACGATTGTACATGAACAAATTAGATCTTTTTATAATGGTTTCAGACGAGATGCCCATCCAATGGCGATTATGGTTGGTGTTGTTGGTGCACTTTCTTCGTTTTATCATGATAGTCTTGATATTCAAGATCCAGAGCAGCGTGAAATCGCTGCATTACGCTTAATTGGTAAAATGCCAACAATAGCTGGCATGGCATATAAATACTCCATTGGACAGCCATTTGTTTATCCTAAAAATGAACTTAGCTATGCGAGTAATTTTCTTCGTATGATGTTTGCTGTGCCTTCGGAGGAATACATTGTTAATCCAATTTTAGAAAGAGCAATGGATCGAATTTTAATTTTACATGCAGATCACGAGCAAAATGCTTCTACATCAACTGTGCGATTAGCAGGATCGAGTGGTGCTAACCCGTTTGCTTGCATTGCATCTGGTATTGCTGCGCTTTGGGGACCTGCGCATGGGGGGGCAAATGAGGCAGTTCTTAACATGCTTAAGGAAATCGGTACGATTGATCGCATTCCTGAATTTATAAATCGTGCAAAGGATAAAAATGATTCATTTCGCTTAATGGGATTTGGTCATCGCGTTTATAAAAATTATGACCCTCGTGCAAAAATTATGCGTGAAACATGCCATGAAGTATTAGCAGAGCTGGGTATAAAAAATGATCCATTGTTGAATTTAGCGATGGAACTTGAAAAAATTGCCCTTCAAGATCCTTATTTTGTTGAACGTAAACTTTATCCAAATGTGGATTTCTACTCAGGCATCATTTTCCGTGCAATGAAAATACCTGTTTCTATGTTCACTGTTATTTTTGCTGTTGCAAGAACTGTTGGTTGGGTTGCACATTGGCTTGAAATGATATCAGATCCATTACAAAAAATAGGTCGCCCAAGACAGCTATATCATGGTAAAGTTGAAAGACAATTTGTGCCTGTTGAAAAGAGGAGTTGAAAACGTTTATGAATCCACTGGCAACGTATACACTTCAACATTTTGTGAACAAGGCTGCAAATAGTAATGCAGTTCCAAATAATATTCTTTTTAGAAAGTATATTAAAATTGGGTTTATAATAGCACCATTCGTAATTTGGTTTATTTGGGCATATTAAAAATATGTCCGTATTTTTTGTATAGAGTGTATGGACAACGTTATTAGTCTTGTTGAGAAAAAGAAATTAAAAGGATACATAGTGCCATTTGCATTGGATGGTGCAATGGTTCGTGGTCGTCTTGTACGTTTAGGTTCAGCACTCTCCGACATAACAGAGAAGCATAAATACCCAGAAATTATTAATAAATATATTGCTGAAATGCTAGCGCTTGGTGCTGCACTCATTATGGATATGAAGACCAACGGTGCTATTACATTGCAAATTACGAATAGTGCAATTATTCGGATGATTATTGCTGATGTAGGAAGTAACGGTGATATGCGTGCCTGTGCGACGTGGGATGATGACGCATTATCTGCGCTGTTGCACGCCACACCGAATCCATCTCTTGCTCAACTTTTTGGCGGCGGGAATTTAGTTTTCACGGTTTCGCTCGATCACCAAACGGAAAATTATCAAGCGATTATTGAATTAAATGGCGCAACATTATCAGAATGTATGCACCACTACTTTAGGCAATCAGACCAAGTGCCAACGGGGCTTTTTGTGTGCACAGATTTCTTAAATCCATTTGACGGTGATACATATTTAGCAGGAGCATTATTACTGCAAAGAACACCAATTGACCATTCAAAAGATAGTGAAGCAATTGAAAAAGAAGAAGATGACTGGTTCACTGATATAAGTCTTTTAGCGACAATTACCCCACATGAATTATTGTCTGCCGACATTTCTGCTGAAACGCTTTTGCATCGCTTATTTCACGAGCGTGATTTAAATATCTTTCCATTAAAAACCATTCAAGCGCGATGTCATTGTTCAAAGCAACGTATCGAAACAATTCTGACTAATTTCTCAGAAGAAGATCTTGCAGGAACACTTGTTGATGGAAAAATAGATGTTTTGTGTGAATTTTGCAGTGAGAACTATAATTTTACAGAAGCTGAGATAAAGCAACTGCGAGACACAAAACCAAAATAGTATACAGCATACTCAATACGTTCTCTTCTTTGGCGGCACAACACTTACTTCATCTGTCATTGTGTATAAATGCACAGGACGTTGTTCAAAAGACACGTTACCGTCATCGTTTAGCGTACTTTGTGTATGTACCATCCAATTACCGTCATCGCGCTCAGAGAAATCATCACGTGCATGGGCGCCGCGGCTCTCCGTACGGTTTCGCGCTGAATGGATTGTCACCACAGACTGTTGATAAAGATTAAGCAGTTCAATCGCCTCTACCAAATCAGTATTCCAAATGAGGGATTGATCGTTGACTTGCAAATCTGACATCATGCTGCCAATGTCATCTATTTGTTTAATTCCTTCTGACAAGATTTCATCACTTCGAAAAACAGCACAGTGACGTTGCATTGTTTCTTGTAATTTTAAACGAATTTCAGCAGTTTTGATTGCGCCATTTGCATGACGAAGTTTGTCAAACCAATTAAGTGTGGTTTCCCCTGCATTAGTGGGGAGTGGATCATGTGGCAAATTGGGTGCAATCAGTTCTTTTGCACGTATGGCAGCTGCTCTGCCAAATACAATCAAGTCAAGTAATGAGTTTGTGCCTAGGCGATTTGCACCATGTACAGAGACGCATGCGGCCTCTCCAATAGCCATTAAGCCTGGAACAATCGTTTCTGATGCGCCACGCACAACCTCGCCATGTATGTTTGTGGGAATCCCGCCCATGTTGTAATGCACAGTTGGCAGTACAGGAATAGGTTCTTTCGTAACATCAACGCTGGCAAAAATTTTTGCTGTCTCTGATATGCCTGGCAATCGTTCGTGAAGAACTTTGGGATCGAGATGTTCTAAATGCAATAAAATATGATCTTGTTTGGGCCCAACGCCACGTCCTTCTAGAATTTCAATGGTCATGGCACGGCTGACAACATCACGCGATGCTAAATCTTTCGCATTGGGAGCATAGCGTTCCATAAAACGCTCGCCCGTTGAATTGGTTAAATATCCGCCTTCTCCACGTGCACCTTCAGTAATAAGGCAACCAGACCCATAAATACCCGTAGGGTGAAACTGAATGAATTCCATATCTTGCAAAGGAAGCCCAGCACGAAGCGCCATGGCATTTCCGTCGCCTGTGCAGGTGTGGGCTGATGTGCATGAGAAAAATGCTCGTCCATAACCACCCGTGGCTAAAACAACAGTATGCGCTTGAAAACGATGAATTGTTCCGTCCTCAAGGCACCATGCTAAAAGTCCGCGACACGTGCCACTTTCATCCATGATGAGATCGAGTGCAAAATATTCGATAAAGAATTCAGCTTCATGTTTGAGGCACTGTTGATACAGCGTGTGTAAAATAGCATGCCCAGTTCGATCAGCTGCGGCGCAGGCGCGTTTTGCCATACCTTCACCTTGGTTAATGGTGTGTCCACCAAAGGGTCGCTGATAAATACGTCCTTCAGCAGTGCGCGAAAAAGGTACACCAAAATGCTCTAATTCAACAACGGCAGGGATTGCATTCTTACACATATATTCAATAGCATCTTGATCTCCCAGCCAGTCAGATCCTTTGATTGTGTCATAAAAATGAAAACGCCAATCATCACCATCGCCCATATTGTTAAGTGCAGCACCAACGCCACCTTGTGCCGCGACTGTATGGCTTCTTGTTGGAAATACTTTTGTAATACACGCTGTTTTCAGTCCTGCTGTGCACATTCCCAATGTTGCGCGTAGGCCTGCGCCACCGGCTCCTAATACGACAACGTCATAACTATGATCAATAATTGTGTATGCAGGTTTCGTCATATATTTAAATTCCTTTTAGAAGCATTAGGATAGAGTAAGCAAAACTAAGCAATAACAATGATAGAAAAGCATCAGCAGCATGTAATAGTATTTTGCATTTTATTTGCTGTGTGTAATCTTCAATTATAATTGATAAACCTAATCGCGCATGATAAAGAACCAAAAGGAGAGCTATTGACATGAGTAACAAAACCATTGGGCTGCTCAGTTTAAGATGCAACTGTCTATATGAAGATGTATTTATTGTTTTAAATAGCCACCAAATCCCTGGAATAAAAAGGAAAAGTATGAGTGCTGAGACACGTTGATGTAGCCAATGTTTTGATGCGCGCATAAAGAATTCTCTACGATCTAAAAAATAAGACAGAAATAAGCAAATAGGAGTGTTGTAATAAAGCTTAGGAGGATGGTTATAATCCCTGTTTGTGTAACTGCTTTGATTTCAAAGCCATATCCTATATCCCACATTAGATGTCTTATTCCATTGATTGAGTGATAATGAAGCGAAAAAATCAATGGCCATTGCCAAAATTTTCCGCCCACTGAGTGCCAAATAGTTATGAATTCATTCCATGCTGCTTCACTTATCGAAAATGAAACAAAGCCGACACAAAAAAGAAGCACCCCGAAGACAAGGCCTATTCCAGTAAATCGGTGCAGAATTGACAGTATAGAGGTGATTTGAGGGCGGTAAATTTGGATGTGTGGAGATAATGGACGATTGACCATAAACTTTTTTAAAATTTCAATAAAATGCCGTAGTTTAAGTCTAGGTTTCACCTGCGTTGTTGTCAAGTGAATGAAAATAGAGTGGGGGTATATGAAAGGGCATATAAAAAAGGAGGCTACAGCCTCCCATTCTTAATTCATTATTTTTAATAAAATAACTCTTTTTACAAAAGCACCAATCAATGCAATTCGTCGAATGCATTTCTGATAACGTCTAATCGATCGCGAACTGCCTGTTGACGCTCAACTTGGCTAGGCATTTTTAAAAGATCCTTGCCACCAACTTGGTGTTGTCTTGTTAAGACATTGTAAAGTGAATGATTTTTAAATCGCATCATTTCTAGGATAGAAAGGAACGTTGTTGTTCGCCCTTCACCACCGCGACAATGGATGTGGATCCATGTATCTTTTGGTAAGGATGAAACGAACTTAATGAATTCACCTATAGCTGCTTTTTCTGGTGGATAGTGATCCGTTAGAGGCATACGCCAGTATTGAACACCATAATTTTTGCAAATTTCAGCTTCTGTTTTTATAATTGGGCCATTTAAATGAACTGGCTTATTTAGCTTGCGGCTATATTTCTTATGTAAAGCTTCTTTTGTTTTTCCTTTTGCTTTCTTCCAGTTCCCATGTCTGTCAATATCAAGCTTACGTGGTTCTAAAACAATGCTCTTCTCTGCAACTAATTCACGCTGAATCTTTTGCTCATTAGGGAATGTATAATCTTTAGAAGGGTTTTCATGTTTATCTGTTATGGTAAAAGGAATGCCATTGGCAAAAAAATGTGATTCTTCCCGCAAATCGATAATCACAATTTTAGATGGATGAATATTTCGGCGTTGTACGATATCGTTAAGTATTACAGCAAGTTGGTCGTCAGAAAATTGTTCACTCCCTGAGGCGCGTAAATCATCTAAATAACGCAAATGGGTGAGATCTTTCACTTTATGGTCATTTTCAAAATAAGCTGCTGAGCCTTGGTTTAGCATGAGTGCGAGTGCAGCAATAACTTTATACATTTTTTTCTCCTATATATAATTTAATTTATTGATTGTGTTTGATGCTCGATGCTTATCTTAAAAAGTGCATCAAAACGCCCTAATTCAATCATTTTCTTTACTTGCCCTGTTGGGTTAAGCAAAGTGATGTGTCCTCTACAATCTTGAATTTTATCACGTGCCAAAAGCAGCATGCCTAGTCCAGCTGAATCGATAAACTCGAGCTCAGATAAATTAAATACACACTCTTGATTTGCTGATTCACCTAGAATATCCGTGATTTGTCTAAATAAACTGTAATCCGAATAAGTAAGTCGTCCATTAAATTCAATTTCTGCCTTTCGACCCGTTGTTATTATTTTATAAAGCATTCTGCGTTCCTTGAAGGAATTCACTGTGTTTATAAGAATTATTACATGATAATTCTTTATATATGGTTAATATTGAGGAAAATTTATTTATATTCTTAAAAATAAAGGTAAAAAGGAAGATTGATTATTGGTGTACCTCTTCAATTTTCTTCACCGTAAAATTATTTTAGTGTAAAGTTCCTTAATATAAGGAAAATGAGATGTATGCAATGAACACAAATATAGCTGAAACGCTGACAGGTAATCCAAATTTGGTTGGAGATTCTGGCCTTGATATGCCTCCGAATAATCCGTTAGAGCTCTTGCGTACATGGTTCGAAACCGCCATTCGCTTAAAAGTATGCGAGCCAATATGGTATTACACTGGCTACCGTTGATTCTGCTGGCCACCCATCAACACGCGTTGTTCTTTTAAAAGGCTTTGGCTACCGTGGTTTATTGTTCTCAACGAGCGAGGAAAGTAACAAGGGCAAAGATTTAGCGCAAAATCCTTGGGCTGCATGTACGCTTTGGTGGCGTGAAACAGTTCAACAGATTCATTGCCAGGGGAGGGTGCATAAATTATCTGAGGCTGAATCAGATGAAATGTTTAAAGAGCGTATTGCTGCTGCACAAGCAATTGCATCCATATCTAAGCAAAGTTCGCCTATGGAAGATGAAAATCTGCTGCGTACTCAGGTCAATGATTTAATAGTGATGCAAATTGAAATCCAAAGGCGTAAAAGTTGGCATGGATATGTATTGGAGCTCACCAGTATTGAATTCTGGCATGGTAGTGCAGATCGTTTTCATAAACGACTTAGGTATGATTTAGTGAATGGGAACTGGAATCATCTACGTTTGCAGCCGTAGATTGAGTCTTATCAAAAACGTACAAATAATTAATATCTGTACTACCCTTAAACGCGAAAATATCTCTCTTTATCATCCTTTTTTTTTATTTTCAAGGCTTGTTTTTATTTTTTTTAGTCCCCATATTAACAATATGTTGATTGCATTGACGCGCCAAGACTCTACATATTGTGTTTTTTGGGAAAAATAGCGCTAATATTGAATCATATATAAAACAACAAACAATTAAGGAAATGTGCGCCATGAAAATTCAACGTCGTTGCACCACAGCAGGACAATCTCCCTATGCATCGATCGCTTTTCGCCCTGCGACAAGTGAAATTAAAAACCCAGATGGTTCAATCGTATTTAAGCTTGAAGGTATCACTGTCCCGGAAGCATGGTCGCAAGTAGCATGTGATGTGTTGGCGCAAAAATATTTTCGTAAAGCTGGTGTTCCTGTCGAAGTTGTGGCCGTTGAGGAAAAAGGGGTGCCATCATGGTTATGGCGCCGTGAAGCAAAAAATGGCACAAGCTTTGCAAGTGAAATGTCTTCACAACAAGTTTTTGATCGACTCGCTGGTACATGGACATACTGGGGTTGGAAGAACCGTTATTTTGATACTGAAGAAGATGCGCTTGCCTTTTATGATGAGCTTCGTTTTATGTTGGCCAGCCAAATGTGTGCTCCAAATTCGCCGCAATGGTTTAACACTGGGCTTTATTGGGCCTATGGCGTTAATGGTCCAGCGCAAGGTCATTATTATGTTGATGGCGAAACGGGTGTATTAGCAGCATCAACGTCAAGTTATGAACGTCCACAACCACATGCATGTTTTATTCAAGGTATTAGTGACGATCTTGTGAATGAAGGCGGAATTATGGATTTGTGGGTGCGAGAAGCGCGCTTATTTAAATATGGTTCAGGTACAGGAACAAATTTCTCTAACGTGCGTGGTTCTGGTGAGTCATTATCAGGTGGTGGGAAATCTTCTGGCTTGATGAGCTTTTTGCGTATTGGTGATCGTTCAGCTGGCGCTATTAAATCAGGTGGAACGACACGCCGCGCAGCTAAAATGGTTGTATTAGACATTGATCATCCAGACGTTGAAGAGTTTATCAATTGGAAAGTTGTTGAAGAACAAAAAGTTGCAGCGCTTGTTTCTGGTTCAAAAATTAATAATAAGTATCTTAATGAAGTGCTTGATGCATGTATTAATAGTGACTTGCCTAAAGATAAAAAAACTGACCCTAAACAAAATCCTACATTAAAAACGGCGATTCTTGCTGCACGCAATGCAATGGTGCAAGAAAATCTAATTCGACGCACAATCCATTTAGCTGAGCTTGGCTATACACACCTTGATATCCCTGTATATACAACAGATTGGGATTCAGAAGCATACGGTACTGTTTCAGGGCAGAATTCAAACAACACGGTTCGCTTGTCAAACGAGTTCATCGAAACTGCACTTAACGATGGTGATTGGGATCTAAAAGGTCGCAAGACAGGTCAAACAATCAGAACGTTAAAAGCACGTGAATTAATGGATAAAATTGGGTATGCAGCATGGGTGTGCGCTGATCCAGGGGTTCATTTCTCGTCAACAATCAATGAATGGCACACGTGTCCAAAAAGCGGCCCGATCAATGCATCTAATCCATGTTCTGAATATATGTTTTTGGATAATACAGCGTGCAATCTAGCATCAATTAATCTTGTAACGTTTTATAAAGATGGAAAATTTGATACATCTTTGTACGAGCACACAGCTACTTTGTGGACAATTGTTTTGGAAATTGCCGTTCTTATGGCGCAATTCCCTTCGAAAGAGATAGCACAACTTTCATATGAATATCGCACACTTGGTCTGGGCTATGCCAATATCGGAGGTTTACTCATGGCAATGGGTGTTCCTTATGATAGCATAGAAGGCCGTGCAGTCGCCGGTGCACTTGCGGCAATCTTAACTGGTAAAGCGTATGCAACATCCGCCTTGATGGCAAAAGAACTTGGTGCTTTTGTTGGGTATGCAAAAAATAAAGAAGATATGTTGCGTGTTATACGTAATCACAGACGTGCAGCCTATGGTGAATCCAAAGGGTATGAAGGATTAAGCATTAATCCGGTTCCATTGCTTGAAAAAGAATGTTCCATTAAAGAACTTATTCAATCAGCACAGAACGTGTGGGATGAAGCACTTAAGCTTGGTGAAAAGCATGGTTACCGTAACGCACAAACGACGGTTATTGCGCCAACAGGAACAATCGGTCTTGTGATGGATTGCGATACAACAGGTATTGAGCCTGATTTCGCACTCGTTAAATTTAAAAAACTTGCCGGCGGTGGATACTTTAAAATTATTAACCAAATGGTGCCAACAGCACTTAAAAAATTGGGTTATGACGCTGCGCAAATTGAAGCAATTATACGTTACGCCGTTGGACATGGTACATTAGAGGGCTCACCAGCGATTAGTTTTGAACAACTCAAAACAAAAGGCTTTACAGACGATATTTTGTCAAAGTTTGCAACGTCCTTGTCATCTGCCTTTGACATCAAATTTGCATTCAACAAGTGGACGCTTGGTGAGGATTTCTGTAAACGTGTACTGGGTATTTCAGATGATCAATTGAATGACGTAAGTTTTGACGTCCTCACCTTCCTTGGTTTTACAAAGGCTGATATTGACGCTGCAAATAACTATTGCTGTGGAACAATGACGCTTGAAGGTGCTCCATTGTTAAAAGACGAACATTTACCCGTGTTTGATTGTGCATCACCATGTGGCCGTATTGGTAAACGCTTTTTGTCTTCACAGAGCCATATTACAATGATGAGTGCGGTTCAGCCATTCATATCAGGTGCGATTTCAAAAACCATCAACATGCCAAACAATGCAACCGTTGAAGAATGCAAAGAAGCCTATTTGATGTCATGGCGTTTGTGCTTAAAGGCGAATGCATTGTACCGTGATGGTTCTAAGTTATCACAACCAATGAATGCGGTTGCTTTTGATGAGAATGAAGCTGAAGAATTGTCAGCAATGCCAAACGCAGAAAAAGCAACGGTTGCTGCTGAAAAAATCATCGAGAAAATCGTTGAAAAAGTTATTTATCAATCTAATCGTCGTAAATTGCCAAGCCGCCGTGGTGGCTATACACAAAAAGCGGTTGTGGGTGGACATAAAATTTATCTTCGTACCGGTGAGTACTTTGATAAATCATTGGGTGAAATCTTTATCGACATGCATAAAGAAGGTGCATCGTTTAGATCGTTGATGCATAACTTTGCCATGGCTATCTCTATTGGCTTGCAATACGGTGTGCCCCTTGAAGAATTTGTAGAGGCCTTTACATTCACGCGCTTTGAACCATCAGGTATGGTTGAAGGGAATGATACTGTTAAAATGGCTACATCCATTTTGGATTACATCTTCCGTGAATTGGCCATAACATATCTTGGACGTCATGATTTGGCGCATGTAAAGCCAACGATGTCAAATGATACCATTGGTGAAACAAGTGATTATTCAGTTTTAGACGAGCATGAAGCCACACAGGTTAACACCATAGCTGTAGCATCAATAAAAGCAACTGATGCTGTTTCATTAAAAGCGGTAACGGCAATCGATGAAGATGAAGAACAGATACGTGCGACAGGTACTGATTCATTTGCGCTGCAAGCTGGCGGAGCATCTCCAAAGAAGCAACGTTTTTCAGTTGTTGCAGATAAATCAGCTGAGGCGCGTCTGCAAGGATATCAAGGCGATGCGTGCGGAGAGTGTGGAAATTTTACAATGGTTCGCAATGGTACATGCTTGAAGTGCAATACATGTGGGGCTACGAACGGCTGTAGTTAATAACAGCTTTGAATTGGTAAAATAGAGGCATGTTTGATTTTTCGAACATGTCTTTTTTTACAGAATAAATGTAAAATTTATTAAATTGTGAAAATTAAAAAATTTCCACTTGATATTATACACGTTAAATACTATATGTGTTTATATAATATTTAAACATGAGAATACAATGTATAGTCAAATATCATACAGTGGAAATCCACATAAACTTTTTCGTCTGCACATTAAAACGTTTTTATTGTCTATCATTACACTCGGTTTTTACCGCTTTTGGGGAAAAACAAACATACGAAATTACGTCGTTGGCTCATTTTCAATTAATGAACACCCATTTGTTTATACGGGAACAGCTAAAGAATTATTACATAGCTTTTTCAAAATTATTATTTTTTATATTCTTTTCTCAATATGTTATGGTTTGCTTGATTTCTTTCACTGCAAAATTGTATTTGATATTCTTGTTGCGGTGCTTATTTTCCCGTTAGTTTTTTTTGCATTTTTATCATCTCTTCGTTACCGTTTGTCTCGAACACAATTTAGAGGCGTATCATTTCATCTAACAGCACCAATAAAACAGCTTATGACAATTATACTTAAAACATTTGCTCTGAATGTGGTTACACTTGGATATTTATCCTACAAAACGATGCCACACCGTTGCAAAGCAATTATTGAGGGTATTTCCTATGGGATGACCTCATTCCAATCCGAACCAAATGCTAAAAATCTTTATAGAATTCATTTGATAACATGGATACTTGCGTTTTTTACGTTTGGTTTTTCTCGTATTTGGTTTTATGTTTATTTAAATGCAGAAATGGTTCGAACTATGAAACATGAAAATCTTACGTTTGAAATATCTATCACTGGCTGGGATGTGTTTAAGCTGCAGATTGTTAATATTTTTATTACTTTGTTAACCTTGGGTCTTGGAATTGCCTATGCACATCATCGTACGTACTGTTTTTATGCTAAACGAATACAGGTAATTGGTGATATGGAAGAGTTGCGCCCTAGAGAAATCACAGACTTCTCAGAATCAGCTGGTGAAGGAATGCTGGATATTTTGGGAGAAACTTCGTTCTAAGAATAGTTTTTTCTTCTTTTTACTTAATGCTTTTTTAAGGGAACTATCCTGTTGATTACATTTTTTTTGAATAATTTGAAGCGTGTTGATTGTGGCACCTGTGAGTCTACAGCCATTTTAAGTAATGACGGTGCTTGTGGACCTGCAACAGGATTGCGGGTCACGATTTATGCTGACAGTAACGGTTTTGATATAGAGTTGCTTAATCGGGCAGAGCAAAATAATATGGAAATGAGTGCCTTGAGAAATCCTGTGCGCCTTTCTTTTAAAAACATTCAGATGGTGCCCTATGGGAATAAAGGCGCCTTCTTAATTACGTTTACTAAAGCGTACCAACATAGGGCTAGCAAAGAGTTTGATCAGGAAGATTCTCGACAGACTTCAGTTTTAAATACCTCTAAGCAATCACACCGAGCAATGGATAATAAACTTAATGCAGAGATGCCCTTAAGTACAGAACCATTGCTTAACCTGGGTATTATTTTAAATGATGCTGCTATGATCCTATTTTTCAAAAGCCGTTTGGATGCTTTGCTTGGATATCATATTATGAGTTTTGTGCGGCAACATCAAAAACTACTGATGTTTTTTTCTCTTCTTGTTGCCTTTCTCATAACTTTGTATTTTAATATTACGATGATTTTGAATGTTTTTGTTTCTGATACTATGGCAAAAGAAATGGGAGAGAGAGTTGCTGCACATCCTATGATTCAAGCACAGACATGTCTGGATGCGACAAATTCACCCCAGATCGCTCTTCTTGAAGATGCTTTTTCTAAAACATCACATAAACTAAAGCCGACAATACGTGTTATGCCTAATGATGACATCAATGCATTTGCACTGCCGGGTGGAATTATCTATCTGCATAGCGAACTTATTAAACAAGCAGCAAATGCAGACGAGCTTGTTGGCGTCTTGGCGCATGAATATGGTCACTGTGTACATAAGCATTCTCTTGCCGCGGTGTTCAAATTTACGGTAATAAATAGCCTTTCTAAACTCTTTTTTGGCACAAATAGTGCTGTTGATGTGGTAAGTATGATCGGCATGCTGAATCACTCACGCACTATGGAGCGTGCGGCTGACGCAACAGCACTTAACGTATTAAAAGAATTGAATGTATCAGCACAGGGGCTTAAGACATTTTTTTATCGTATTGAGGCCTTAACAAAAAACAAAAAAGAAGCTAAGAATGAAAGCCATGTATCAGATGAAAAAAGGACCTGTAATAATGATGGCAGCATGTATGATGCAAAAAAAAGTGAGCAAGTTAAGGACAGAGATGAAAAGAAAGAACGCTTCAAAATTCAATTGCCTGGATTTTTATCAACACACCCTCACATAGAGGATCGTATTAAGAATATTCCAGATCACATGGATTCAGGGACAAATTCCCTTTTGTCAAATAAAGCCTTTAAGGAATTAAAAAAGCAAGCTGGAACCTGTGTTGTTCCAGATGAATCATTTTTTCAGAAAATGAAGAATGGCTTTAAATCGAAAAAAGAACATCCAGAAAAGGAGACAAAGAAACCAGTAGAAAAACAAGTGAAGACAAAAATAAAGAAGCAGGATGGATGGGTGTAAACACTCATATGATTCACGTCAATTACAGGTGCGATGGGTATATCATATTTTTAGTAGATTATTTTTATACCGCTTTAATTGCTCGTGCTAAAACCAGAATATCAACACGTACTGCACCAGCTTCTTTAAGTACACGGGCGCATTCATTTAATGTAGCACCTGTCGTCATAACATCATCCAATAACAGTAAGCACTTGCCTCTAATCAAAGATGCATCAGCCACAAGTGCGTTCTCCATATTCTTAACACGATCTGGTGCTGATCGGTGACCTTGAGATGGCGTGTGGCGAATACGTTTCAATGCGCCTTTTAAGATAGGAACGGGAGTTAAGTTTGATCCACTTTTTTGCTTTAAACAAATAATATACGCTAACAAGGCGGCTTGATTATAACCACGCTTAAATAGACGCCAGAAATGCAGAGGAACGGGGATAACTCCATCATACTGTTCTGTATGGTTATTCATTGCTGCTTGCATCCAAGGCCCAAATAATTGTGCATAACCTGTTTGCCCAGAATGTTTGAATCGCGTAATAAGTTGTTTGGCTGCATCGTTATAGACAAGTGCTGCGCGCGCTGAATCAAATTCAAATATTTTCCCGTGACATGAACGGCAACCATCACCATCAAACGATAAAGGTGCTGCACATATCTTACATGATGGTTGTGTAATAAATGAGAGTTGTTGCCAACAAGCGCTGCATAGTGAAGGCTGTGCCAAGTTTTCTGTAGTGGATAGTACTTGTGTAAATACACCGCACATCAAACATCGTGTAGGCAAAAAAAAGTTAAGAATAGGACGAAAAAGATTTTTAAGCTGCACAATGCTCATTCTCATAACCAAGAAGTTGCTCTTTTAATTCTAACCCACATGAAAAGCCGCCAATACTACCATCCTTAGCAAGCACGCGATGGCATGGAATAAAACCAATGATTGGATTGCGGCCAATGGCTGTTCCAACAGCGCGTACGGCAAGTGGGTTATGGATGGCAGATGCAACACCACTGTAGTGTGAGGTAGAGTAATGCGGTATTTGGGTGAGCGCTTTCCAAACGCTTAATTGAAATGGAGTGCCGATTGGTTTTGCTTTTGAAGGAATATCATGAAAGGGAAGAGGGATGTAAGGATCAATATCATGCGGATGAGGCCTGTATGGCTTTAAACTAAGCATATATCCTTTTGTATTAATTTCAGAAATCCATAATCCAAAGGGTGTATTGAAAACACGAATTTCATAACATGAAGACGGTTGATTTGACCAATCAAAATCCATTTCACGAGCAAAAATCATTGCCTTCTCTCCTTAAGAACGCTATATTATCACATGTTCGGAACGTAGCGCAGCCTGGTAGCGCACTATTCTGGGGGGATAGGGGTCGTGGGTTCAAATCCCGCCGTTCCGACCATTTACCTTCCCCACTTTAAACCTCTAAATTCTCGACGATTTCATTTTCTTTTAGCTTCCATGCTTGTTCACGTTTCTTAAAATTAAGAGCGCTGACAGGAATTAGGCAAAGATAGACTATGCCGATAAGTGTTAACATATGCCATGGATAGCTATATAGCAAACCAACAATCACAAAAAGAACAAGTAGAAATGGTAAAACAAGGGATGGAGGTACAACGACTTTTTTAAGTGTAAACGTTGGGATACGGCTAACCATGAGCCCACTTGCAACCAACATAAAAAATGCATAACACGCAATATTTTGCGAAAAAGTAAAGTCTGAAAAAGCATGCTGTAATATTATTGGATAGAGTGCAATAAAACCACCTGCCGGCGCAGGCACACCCGTGGAAAAGCCTTCTTGCCAAGCTGGTAGATCAATATCATCAATACTCATTACATTAAACCGCGCAAGTCTAAGGGCCATGCAGACAGTAAAAAAGAGTGCAATCGCCCAGCCGGTTTCTCCCCAATTACTTAAACCACGTAGATACATAATTAAAGCAGGTGCAATACCAAAGCTTAAAAAATCTGAAAAGGAATCAAGCTCTGCGCCAAAACGACTGGCACTATTAAGTAAACGTGCTAACCGTCCATCAAGTGCATCTAAAATTGCTGCAAGCAAAACAGACACAATAGCGAGTTCCCATTTTTCTAAAAGGGCGAAGCGAATTGCAGTCATACCGCAACACAACGCCATGAGTGTCGTGATATTTGGGATCATTGCTGTTAACGATTGAGCTTTAAGTTTGCGACGTTCACGAAATCGCTCAGGCAAACGTGAGCGGAATGTCTTTCGATGAAAATGATCAGCAGAACGACGCAACTTCATTAGAGGGTCTCCACTATGTGGCCTTGTCGTGGTAATTCATCGCTTTTGAAATCAGCTAAAATAGTTTCACCAGCAATCATACGTTGCCCAACGCATACAAGAGGATTAATAGTTTTTGGAATGAATATATCCATACGGCTACCAAAACGTATTAAACCATATTGGCTGCCAGCTATTACTGTATCGCCAGGGTTCACATCACAGCGAATACGTCTTGCAATTAAACCGGCTATTTGAACAAAAGCAATGTTGCCGAAACTTGTTTCCAAAACAATAGAGTTACGTTCATTATGCTCGCTCGCTTTATCAAGAGAAGCGTTAAAGAAACGTCCTGGGTGGTAAATTACTTTCTTAACAGTTCCATCCATAGGAATGCGATTGATATGCACATCAAAGACATTCAAAAAGATACTTATACGTGTATAAGGTTCTGAACCGAGTTCAAATTCTGCAGGTGGAATTACGTCTTTGACTATGACAACTTTTCCATCTGCAGGGCTTATAATCAGGCCTTCGCGAAGTGGAGTAAGACGTTTTGGATTTCTAAAAAAATAAAAACACCAAGCCGTAAGAATTGCACCGATCCAGCCGCCAAACTGCGAGAAGAAACCAATGCAAATGCTTATAACAGCAAAAATTCCAACGAAGCGCCAACCTTCTGGGTGGACAAGCTTTGTAATGTTCATAAACTATACCTTTTATCTGATAATCAGCTGCGTGTGATGTGTATCATAGCGAAAATTATCGTGTAGAGGAAGAGAGAAGCATCGGTGTCGAGTAAAAATAGATCAAATGCATACAAAATATCTCGCTTTCTTTCTTATCATTAATTAGTTCTGGTGCGATTTATTTCACAAGACGCTGCTATTTTAAGCGTATCAAACCGCTTTTTCTGCTCATCATTAAGTATTTCTTTTGAAAGCACCTTAAGCTGTGAACAAGCATCTTCTTTATTGTTTTTAGCCATAAGTGTTTCCCCATAGCCAAGACGTGCGCGAATGGCATTTTGTCTATCCAATGGTTTAGTAATAGCCATTTTATAACATTTTTGTGCTTCATCGATGTTGCCAAGCTTTAAGTGCGCATCACCACCGTGAACGAAGGATTTATTAGCATATGTTTCATCAGGGTATGTTGTTGTAATCAGCTCAAATGCTTCCGCTGCATTCTTAAGATCCTCTTTGCTTCTGCTTTTAACCCCAGCGTTAAACAAAGCCATTGCTTGGTTGAATTGTGCAAGGGCAGGGCTCTTTGTATCAAGTGTCGGCGCTGGCCCTGCTTCTACTTGCTCGGTAGCTATATTGGCTGCAGCATGCTTTACTGACGCAGCAGCTGCCGTTGTAACTGAAACCGTTCCTACAGCTTGGGTTGTCGTTGTGTCCCCGGGCAATAAACCCGCAGAAGTCATTGTGGACGCTCCCTTATTTGCTGTGAGTGTTGCAACTATTTTTTCAAGTTCGTCAATGCGACGTTCATGCTCTTTTAAGCGTTGAACCATCGCTTCTTCATGGGTTTGTTCTACATTGCCTGCTGTATCACCTTTTGTATCCGCTGAAGCGTTTTCTTGCACCAATTTGTTGTATTCAGATACAAGGTCTTGGAGCTTTTTTGCATTATGGCTGTGTTGTTGCTCTTCTTTACGAATTTGTTCATCAATCGCTTTGATTTTTGCTTCGAGGGAGATATCAGCGAAAATAGGAGTACTTATCAACGTCGCTACACTTACGTAGAGTAAAATTTTTTTCATTTTTTTATCCATATAAAATTCTTTTAGATACATCAAAATAGCATATTTGGCAAAATATAAAAGTATTTCTCGATGCATGTCAGTATTTTTTTTCAACCTTAACCCCTTGCATCCTTATTTTAAAAAAAGTATAAATAATAAGGGTGTTTGGGGTCGTAGCTCAGTTGGGAGAGCGCTACAATGGCATTGTAGAGGTCAGGGGTTCGATTCCCCTCGGCTCCACCAGATTCTCCAATTTTTTTTGTTTTTTAAGGGCCTTGTATGCGCGAAAATAGTCCTTACGATGCGGCACGTGGTGCAGAACGGCCTGGCAGCAGTCATTCAGCAGGCGTTAATTTTAAAAAAATAGCCATGTTTTTTGGCTACGCTCGCCCATATAAAGTACGCATGCTATTAGCTATTTTATCTGTGCTTGGTGCCGGAGGAATCGTATTAGGATTCGGTCGCCTGGTTAAAACAATTGTTGACCAGGGATTTCTTTTTGAACAAAATTCACATTTGCTTGCGACGTTGATTGGGATATTTGTTGGCGTCATTTTGCTTTCTTTGTTTAGTTTTGGGCGCTGCTATTTTGTCTCATGGCTAAGTGAAAGAATGATTGCAACCGCGCGACAAGATGCCTTTAATCATTTGCTTTCACTTGATATCAGTTATTATGAGCAGGTACGTCAAGGTGAACTTGTATCACGATTAACGACAGATACAAGTCTTTTACAAATTGTTTTAGGAACATCTTTGCCTATAGCATTACGGAATTTTATATTGCTGGTAGGTGGCCTCATTTTGATGATTGTTACCTCACCAAAACTTGCTATTTATTCACTTATTTTGGTGCCAGTTATTATCTTTCCTGCCATGTTATTTGGGCAAAAAGTACGTTCTTTGTCTAAACTTGCACAAGAACGTTTGGGTGACCTTAGCGGTTTTTTAGATGAAACACTCTCTAACATAAGTATATGTCAAGCTTTTACACACGAAGCCATTGATAAAGAAACTTTTCATGGATACACAACAAACGCATTCAAGGCAGCTGCAAAACGTGGTTTACAGAGATCTTTACTAACCAGTTTTGTAATGGCTGTTGCATTTGGCGCGATTGGCGTGCTGCTGTGGATTGGTGTGCATGATGTTAAGATGGGTACGTTAACAGCCGGTACACTTTCGGCATTTTTATTTTATGCCATTCTTGTGGCTGGAACAGCAGGTTCCTATAGCGAAGTGTTTGCGGATTTGAAGCGTGCATCAGGTGCGGCTGATCGGCTCATGGAAATTTTTTGTATAAAATCGTCATTAACACAAAAGCGCCCTAAAAAAATGCAACACCTTCCTTCTCATGGCACGATTGCAATGCATAATGTGGATTTTGCCTACCCTACAAATCGAGAACGTCCAGCCTTAAGCCGCATTACGTTGTCCGTTAATCCAGGTGAACGTGTTGCTATTGTGGGGCCGTCGGGTGCCGGAAAAACAACTATTTTCTCATTGTTAATGCGTTTTTATGAACCGCAAAGTGGATCTATTTTTATTGATGGTCATGATTATCGTGATTTATCATTGTTAGACTTAAGACATCGTGTGGGTATCGTGCCGCAAGAGCCCGCATTATTTAGCACAACGTTGTATGATAATATCATGTACGGACGTCCCGATGCGAATGTAAAGGACCTGTGGAAAGCTGTGCAAATAGCACAATTAGAAGAAGTAATTGAATCTCTACCCTATGGAATACATACCCATGTAGGAACACGTGGCGTGCAATTGTCAGGTGGTCAAAAACAACGTGTAGCGATAGCACGTGCAGTTCTCCGCAATCCGCGAATTTTGCTGCTTGATGAAGCGACAAGTGCCCTTGATGCTGAGAATGAACGTGCTGTGCAAGAAGGTTTGAAATATTTAACATCAACACGTACAACACTTGTTATAGCGCATCGTTTAGCAACAGTTTTGCATGCAGAGAAAATAGTTGTTCTTGATCGTGGATGTATTCAAGCAATTGGTACGCATGCAGAATTATGTGACCAAAATGCACTTTATCGTCGTTTAGCAACGCTGCAGTTCTCGGATAGTTTAAACTTACAACCTCAGAATCATAAAAATGTAGCTTAGACCTATTGTGAGATACACGTGGTTGTCTCTAAAAGGACCGAAAACTTATTTGATTGATAATTTTGCATATTTTATGTAAAATTTAAATTAAATAACATATATTTATTGGTGAATCATGTCACGTCTTGCACTTATCACTGGCGGAACACGCGGCATTGGTGCCGCCATTTCACAAGAGTTTCATAACAAAGGCTATCGTGTAGTAGTTGCTACCTATACAAAAAATAAGGAAGCAGCACTTCAATTTCGAACAGAAACAGGTATTGCTACTATTTCATTTGATGTATCAGATGAAGAGGCTTGCCTTAATGGTATAAAGCACATAAATGATGAGCATGGTGTTATTGATATACTCGTTCACAATGCCGGTGTTACTGCGGATTCTACCTTGCAAAAAATGACGTCTGAAGACTGGCATCGTGTCGTTAATACGAATCTTAATTCCTGTTTTTATCTTACCAAGGCTGTCCTAGGAGGAATGATTGAACGAAATTTTGGCCGGCTGATTTACTTGTCATCCGTTAATGGCTTGAAAGGGCAACGTGGGCAAGCCAATTACGCCGCATCAAAAGCTGCACTTATTGGATTTTCAAAATCTGTAGCGCTTGAAATGGCAATGAAGGGGATTACAGCAAATGTTGTTGCACCAGGTTATGTTGATACTGAAATGGTAAGAGCAGTGCCCGAAGCTGTGCTTAATAAAATCATTTCAACAATTCCTGTCAGCAGACTTGGGACAGCAGAAGAAATTGCACATTGCGTATCATTTTTGGCGGATGAACGTTCAGGGTTTATCACAGGATCTACGCTCAACGTTAATGGGGGAATGTACTAACTTCATTAGAAAAAGGGTATAAAAGTCGCCAATTGATGATAAAATACCACGTTTTCGAATTTTACTAATAATCATCCATATGAAAATTAAATTAAGACTTGAAATTTTGTCGTTATGCCCTTATTTAAGGTATATACCAAACACGACGAGAGCTTATCCATGACGGTTTCAACCACGACACCTGAAACTCCCGATGAAACCGTGCGTACAGAGCATGAAACTATTCCTCATGATGTCATAGAAGTACAACCAATTCCAAAGATGGTTTGGATTTTAGGTTTTTCTATGTTTTTATTCAATCTTTCCTTTGTCATGATATTTCCATTCTCAGGACTTTATTTGCAGATGCTTGGTGTGGGCCTTGTTGGTATTGGCTTTTTGGAAGGTCTATCTGAAGCTGCATCTTATGTGATGAAATTTGCGTCTGGCATGATTAGTGATGCTTTTCGCCGCCGAAAACCAATTATGATGATTGGCTATTTCTTAAGCTTTATGGCGAGGCCTCTTATGGCATTATCTTCTGGAATTGGTTTGTTTTATTCCGGAAAACTAATGGAACGTTTTGGGAATGGTATTCATGCGGCTCCACGTGACGCCCTTGTCGCTGATATTACTCCTGCTAGCCGCATTGGTAGTGCATATGGATTGAAACGTAGTCTTGGAACTGCAGGGTCATTCGTAGGTGCTGTATGTGGCTATCTTGTCATGAGGGCTTTTAATGATGATATAAGTGTAGTTTTTAAGCTTGCCTGCATTCCATCAACCATCGCTTTTATACTTGTGCTTGTTTTTGTTAAAGAACCAAAACAATATGGACACTCGGCTGTTTCGTCTGAAGTTCCTTTGCCAGCAGAAAAACGTCGGCATCGTGTTAAGTGGTCTAATTTAAGGCTGCTTGGTTCTTCATTTTGGTTGCTTATGCTTGTTAACAGTATTTTTATGTTTTCGCGTTTGAGTGAACAATTTATAATTCTACATGCAAAAACAAATTATGGTCTTTTACCACGATATGCCCCCATCATAATGATGGTATTTAATATTGGCTGGTGTGCAACGTCGTATCCAATTGGTGTGATTGCTGATCGTATGAATCGCTATTGGTTGCTTGCTGTTGGTATAATTTTACTTGTTCTAGCTGATATTATTTTAGCAACAGCTGGAAATATATGGATTTTATATAGTGGAGTTTTGTTTTGGGGCTTTCAATATGGCATAACGATGAATATATTTTCATCGTTGATTGCCGAAATTATTCCTGAAAATCTTCGTGGTACTGGTTTTGGTATTTATTATGTAACGAATGCAATTGCTGTTTTCATTACAGAACCACTCGTTGGTGGTTGGGTATCAGAAAATTTCGGTTTTCACAATTCATTTATTGTGAGTGCTGTCATAGGTCTTGTCGCACTCATAGCACTCATCTTGATTATGGGAATGCGTAGCTCACATCGGAGAGCTACGATATAGCCCATTCAATTTTATTGCTTATAAATATTGATGATATCTTTGACCATTACCAATGCTTCATCACGTGGGCGCTTAAAGCAGTTACGACCAATAATTGATCCATTGCCACCGCCTTCGTGAATTGCCCTCGCATCAGCCAAAACAGCATCCATAGTTGATGCTTCACCACCCGAAAACACCACAATACGCTTACCATTAAAGCAGCACTGCACAACGTGACGGATACGATCCGCTAGCGTATCAACAGGTACCTTGTGCGTAACATACTGTACTTTTGCTTCAGCTTGTTCGAGATGTGCACTTGGTAATTTCACCTTAATGATGTGCGCACCTAAGAGACACGCAATATGTGCACCATATGAAACGATATCAATTGCTGTTTCACCAGCTTTTGAAATGTTACCTCGCGGGTAAGACCAAATGACAACCGCAAGGCCGCATGCTTTTGCTTCCTCGGTTAATTCTCTTATTTCTTCAAACATATCAAAAGAAGCATCTGATCCTGGGTAGATTGTAAAACCAACACCACTGCACCCAAGACGCAAAGCATCTGAAATCGAAGCTGTTACGGCTTGATCCCCTGCCAAATCTTTGCTCATGAGTGAGTTACTGCTGTTCATCTTTAAAATTGTTGGCACGGCGCCTACAAAGGTAGATGCGCCTGCTTCAATCATCCCAAGCGGAGCAGCATAGGCTGAAAAGCCTGCGTCGATTGCCATTTGATAATGAAAATGTGGATCATATGCATCTGGATTTCCGGCGAAGCAACGTGCCGGACCATGTTCAAATCCTTGATCAATAGGCAAAATAACCATACGACCTGTACCACCAAGTTCACCATGCATAAGCATACGTGCGAGGTTTGTTTTAACACCAGGGTTGTCAGATTCATAATTGTTTAGAATTTGAGTAACAGCAGGAGTGATGCGCATATTATTTACCTTAAACCATCTTAAATTTATAGAAATTATTATAACCTGTATTAGGAGCATAATTCCAATAAAATTAAATTTTCATAGGTGACTCACACCATAAGTCTTCAATGAGCTGTGTCTGGCTTTGTTGTTGTGTCATTAGGATTGAGTATAGTGCTTCACCGATTTTTATACGTTCGTTTGATGTCTTAAAAAGATTGATTAAGACTTCTGCTAATTCCTTTTCGTCTTTAAGCGCACGCGAACCAGCTTGGGCTAGAACATGACAAACTTCACGAAAATTATGCATATGGGGCCCGTAAAAAACAGGTTTTTTAAAATGTGTAGCTTCAATTGGATTATGTCCACCATGTGGGATAAGGCTACCGCCCATAAAAACAATATCGCTTAGTGTATAAAAAGTTCCCAATTGGCCAATTTCATCAATGATAATACCGTCACTGCCTGAAGCAAATTGTATTAATGAAGAGGCTAATGTTTGAAAAGAAAGTCCATGAGTGATCGCTTTTTTTACAAGTGCATTCGCTCTATGGGGATGACGTGGTGCTATAATTGTAATTAAATGTGGCAATTCCTTTTTTAATATTTGATGCACATTAAAAATCAACTCTTCTTCACCTGGATGAGTGCTAGCAGCAATCCAAATATGTCTATTTAAAAATAAAAATCTAAAATACTCAATATAGGCTTGATTCACAGGCAGAGGAGGCGCTGAAAATTTCAGGTTAGCCATTATGCCTACATTCTTAGTACCAAGAGCCTTAAGTCTTTCTTCTGTTTCAGGCCCAGGAGCCAAGCATAATTTAAATTGGTTTAGTAAGGATCCCGCAAGGGCAGGGACACGTTTCCATCGATTGTAACTACGATCTGAGAGACGTGCATTTAAAAGCACGAGCGGGATATTCTTTCTCTTGCAGACACGTACACTATTCGGCCAAAGTTCAGAATCGACAAAAAAAGCCTGATCGGGCTTCCAGTAATTCAAGAAACGATTTACCCAAGATATAACATCAAAGGGTACAAATTGATGAATGGCAATGCCTTGAAATTGATCCGTAACAATTTTAGCTGCTGTTATTGTGGTTGTCGTAATAAGAATATGATCACTTGGATAACGTGTATGCCATCCACTTACAAATGACCTTAGGGACAGTGTTTCCCCGACGCTTGCGCTATGAAACCAAACAATCCTGCCTTCTGGACGCGGTAGTGACGCATACCCAAAACGTTCTTTAAAACGATTATGGTCATCAAGTCCTTTTAAGCGGCGATAATGGACGTAGAGCCAAATTAATGGCGATATTGCAATAGATAATGCTGCGTACATAACCTCTCCTGTATGGTGTGATTGTATAGGATTTTATATTTCAATTCACCATAAAAGGTGTTAAGGTTTGCCTATTCAATTCGGAGAGATGCCAGAGCGGTTGAATGGGACGGTCTCGAAAACCGTTGTGCACGTAAGTGTACCGTGGGTTCGAATCCCACTCTCTCCTCCATCCACCACTGCCACAATGTGCTAAGGTGTGACGTCATGAAAAAGTTGTGCAAAGTCGGACTGTTTCTACTTACGAAGAAGCCTGCCCGACATAACTAGAAGCAGCGACTGACTAACCGTAAAGACACTTGTTTCTGTAGCATGCAAAAAAACCTCACCTGGTTAAAGGGAGGATTCTTTTGATATACGTGAGTAACTACTTGCCTTTTATTAAGCTGCGCCACTAATTTTCTTTAAGATAAGCTGTGACATAATTTCTGCACGTGCTTGCAAGCCACGTGGGCAATCTTTTGTTTGTGCAATTTTAACATAGACTTCAGATGCCTTTGCATAGTCATTGAGAGCAAATAAAATAACCCCTTTTAATTCCTGTGCGAGTAAAGAATATGGCGAATTGTCAGTAACAAGTTTATCAAGGGTTACTAAATGCGCAATAAGCTTTGCTTTTGTTGGACCATCAACTGCTTTTAATTCAGAACGATCAAGATTCATTCGAATTAGGGTTACAGTTGCAAAGTCACGCATTATTTTGTCAGCGGATGAATTACCGGCTAGCTTACTTAACAAATCTTCTGCTTTTTTTACATCTTCAGGGCTTTTACCAGCCAACAATCCAGCTTTTGCGATCGCAGCAAGTGGCGCATATGTTTTTGATGAATCGTGAATGATACTATCATAAACACCAAGGCCTTCACTAACGTTACCACGTTCGATAAGCTCTTGCGCTTTCATAAATTTTTGTGACGTGAAATTAAGTTGTTTTTCAGAGTGATTTCTCCATAGAACCCATCCGCTTGATCCGCCAATAGCAATAACTAAAACTGTTGAAATGAGTTTTCCATACTCTTTCCAAATGTTTTCAAGTTTCTCTTGGCGCATGTCTTTTTCGACATCTTGTAAAAATTCATCAAATTGTTCAGCCATAGTCTATCAATACCTTGTGTTTTAATAATTATGCAAGATAGTGCCTGAAATGTACAGACACGTTTACGATTTTTGTTGGTGCTCAAATGCTGCTTTTACCAAACCAACAAATAATGGATGTGGTTCAAAGGGCCGCGATTTTAATTCTGGGTGAAATTGTACACCAATAAACCATGGATGATCTTTGTATTCAACAATCTCGGGTAAGGTTTCATCTGGTGAGAAACCTGAAAAACTCAACCCAACCGATTCAAGGCGATCTTTATAGGCTGTGTTAACTTCATAACGATGACGGTGTCGTTCAGATATAGCGGATGTACCATACATTTTTTCAACAAGTGAACCTGCTTTCAAGTTGCATGGGTAAGCGCCAAGACGCATTGTTCCGCCCATATCACCGCCAGCGCAGCGCTTTTGAATACCTTGTTCGTCCATCCATTCTGTCATTAAGCCAACAGCAGGTTCGTCTGTTAATCCAAACTCAGTACTTGATGCATTTTCGATATCTAGTAAATTCCGACACGCTTCAATAACAGTAAGCTGCATTCCAAAACAAATTCCCAATGTTGGTATTTTTTTCGTTCGCGCGATTGTAATTGCTTGAAGTTTTCCTGCAACACCACGTTCGCCAAAACCACCAGGAATAACTATGCCGTCTATATTAGCAAGTGCCGCCTCTATATCAGGCTCTTTTTCAGAATCAATAAATGTCAGATCAATTTTTAAACGATTTGCCATGCCGCCATGCATGAGTGCTTGAATTAGTGATTTATATGCATCAAGGAGTTGGACATATTTGCCAACAATAGCTATCCGTACGACACCTGAAACCGTATCGATAGACGCGCATACTTTTTTCCATTTTTCAAGGTCTGCTGGCGCATCATTTAAACCAAAATAACGGCATACTTGTTCATCAAAACCTTCAGTATGATATTGTAGGGGAACACGATAAATATTATCAGCATCAAGCGCTGCAATAACGTGATCAGAATTCACATTGCAAAATAGTGCCAGCTTACGCTTTTCTTCCATCGGAATAGGGCGATCACATCGGCATAAAAGCAAATCTGCTTGAATGCCCACACTAAGCAATGCTTTTACTGAATGCTGAGTTGGTTTTGTTTTTAGTTCACCGGCTGTTGGGATGTAAGGTAGTAAGGTCAAGTGAACGAACATTACTCGGTCACGACCTAAATCGTTTCTAAGTTGTCTGATTGCTTCAAGATAAGGGAGGCATTCAATATCACCAACTGTACCGCCAATTTCACATAATACAAAATCAGCTCCTTCTGTATTACTGAGAATAAAGCGTTTCATTTCATCTGTAATATGAGGGATAACCTGGACTGTTGCCCCAAGATAATCACCACGACGTTCTTTTGCTAAAACAGTAGAATAAATTTTCCCTGTCGTTATATAATCTGTCGATTTTCCTGAAACACCCGAGAAGCGTTCGTAGTGTCCCAAATCAAGATCTGCTTCTGTCCCATCATCGGTCACAAAAACTTCACCATGTTGGTAGGGACTCATTGTGCCCGGATCAACGTTAAGATAAGGATCTAATTTACGAAGAAGAACGGAAAAACCACGTGCTTGTAGCAAAGCCGCGAGTGAAGCAGATGCTAGTCCTTTTCCAAGAGAGGACGTAACACCACCAGTAATGAATATAAAACGAGAGGGCATATGAAAATACTAATTTTTTGGTGTTTGAGGAGCAGTTCTTGGTGCATCCAAAACAGAAGATGCATTCTTAATTGCTTTATTTGATAATGTAGTCATCAAAACGCAGTTTGCAATAAACATTGCTGCCAAAATTGACGTTGCATGTGTTAAAAGGTTAGCAACACCGCGCGCAGAAAACATGCTTGAGGAGCTTCCTCCACCCATAAGTGCAGAGCCACCATCACTTTTTTGTAATAGAATGACACCAATCATAGACAAGGTGATAATAATATGTAGGGTTAAAAGTACTGCCATACTCGTTCTTTCTCATAAAAGTTATAGTTAATAGTAAATAATTTTACACTTTTGGTGCTAAAATCATAAGCATTTGTTTACCTTCAAAGCGAGGGGATGTCTCAACTTTTGCAAGTTCTTCGAAGGTGTCCTTGAAACGATTAATAACTTCCATGCCAATTTCTTGGTGGCTTATTTCACGCCCACGAAAACGCATCGTAACTTTTACTTTATTGCCTTCTTTTAAAAAGCGCTCAGCAGCACGACGTTTAACATCAAAATCATTGTCATCAATCATTGGGCGTATTTGAATTTCTTTTATTTCAATGATCTTTTGTTTCTTCTTTGCTTCATTTTTCTTCTTTTGCAATTCATATTTATACTTACCATTATCAAGTATTTTGCAAACTGGCGGTTCAGCATTCGGAGAAACTTCTACTAAATCAAGATTTGCTTCAATGGCAAGATCAAGTGCTTCACGTCGCGTGACAACACCAACCATTTCTCCATCCGCATCAACAAGACGCACACGTGGCGCCGTTATTTCCTGATTAACACGCGGTCCATCCTGTCGACTTTGTTCGCGAGTCGAAGGGGAATCTCCTGACAATCGTGCTATAACTATTCTCCAAAAAAACATACATTATTAGGATGTACTCTATCAAAAATATTATTCTTAGTCTACACCCTAGAAGCATCAAACCAGCTTTATTCGCGCTGGAACTCATATTAGGTGGAATTTTTATTGCATTTAATAGTCTGCGCGTTATCATAAACCTAAATTTTATAGAGGTTATTAGATCAATGACACAACAAAATCATATTCGCATGCTATTTGAAGAATCAATTGCTTTAAAGCAAAAAGTCATGGAAACTGATCTGCTTGGTACCTTATCTGATATTGCAGATATGATTGTCGAATCAATTGCAAATGGTGGGCGACTTTATTTATGTGGAAATGGCGGATCAGCTGCAGATGCACAGCACCTTGCTGCAGAGTTATTGATTCGATTGAGGTCAAGCGTTAATCGTGATTCATTGCCTGCTTTAACATTAGCAACCGATATATCAAGTGTGACGGCTTGTGGTAACGATTATGGGTTTGATGATATTTTTGCAAGGCCACTGTCTGGTTTGGGGCGGGCAGGGGATGTTCTTCTTGGTATTACTACATCTGGTACATCACCAAATGTTATTAAGGCGTTTCAAAAAGCGCGAGAGATGAGCATTAAAACGGTTGGTTTTTTAGGATGTTCAGGTATGCCAGCATCAGATTTATGTGATTTAGCATTTGTCGTGCCCTCAATGAACACCGGGCGTGTACAGGAAGTTCACATAACAGCTGGGCATGCATTAATGGAAGCTGTTGAGGATCGATTGCTTGCTCGTGGTGTAATCAAGACGCTCTAAATTAAGTATTTTAGATATGAGAATTATCGCCGGCAAGTGGCGGGGGAGACTTTTAGAGCAGCCCCCACAAAATATTACGCGCCCCACAACGGATAGAGTGCGTGAAGCCTTATTTAGTATGCTTATCAGTCGAATTGGCTCTTTTGATGGATTATATGTGTTTGATGCTTTTGCTGGCTCTGGTGCGCTTGGATTAGAAGCTTTATCACGTGGTGCACTGCATGTTACGTTTGCTGAAAAAGACAAAAGTGTGAGACCAATTTTACATAATAATGTAGTCAAGCTAAAATGCGAAGATCAGATATCCATTGTTGAGGATGCGTTTAGAATTAGCAAAATAGAACGACCCTTTGATTTGGTGTTAATGGATCCTCCATATGGTGCAGGATTGGAATCGGAATTATTTTCTTTTCTGGTGCAGCAAGGCGTTGTTAACAAGAAAACGTTAATTGTAATTGAGTCTCATTCAGACTCTGTCCCGATGGTAATTTCAAATGTAGTTTGCCTTGATTATCGTATTTATGGGAATTGTGCTTTGAGCTTCTTTGAATTGGATTTTTATGGGTAAGCAGTTCGTAAGGCTGTGACATATATTCACTTGTTAGGATGAATATGAAAATTTTTTCTCCTTTATCCTGTCATGCTGTGCCTTTAACAACACAGCATCATCGTTTGAGGCTTTAAAAGGGGCGATCGTTGGTTGCATTTATATCTAAAAATTGTGTTAATGACGAAAGTTATAGGCATATAATAAATTAAAAATACGCTAATTTTGGAGAATCCCGATGACAAAAACATTCACAAAAACTTTAATGGTTGGATCAGCGATCATCGCATTGACATCCACTGTATTCGCTGAAGCACAGGCACCATCTTTAAAGATGTCTGGTTTTACCAGTATTATTGGTCTCGCTGCAGATCAAACAGTAAAAGATAATGGTAAAGGCGGCACTGATCCATCCTTTGCGATTTCATCATCAGATTTTCGTCTGACAGTTGGTGGTAAATCAATTACAGATTTTGGTTATAAATATGTTATCAATTTCAAAACTGTCCCTGGACAAGATCCCCTTGTAAACAGAAATTATGTGGAATTTGATAGCAATGATTGGGGTTCTATCCAAGTTGGTGTTGTAAAAGGCCCAGATGATTCAATGGTTGTTGATACGTACTCTATTCTTGGTGGTACTGGTGGTAATAAAGGATTTGGTGGCTTCAACTATTCTGAAGGCGTTATTATGGGTACCAACATGGTTGGTAGCACTGATATTGCAACGAAATTCAATTGGTTCTCACCAACGGTAACAATTGCACCTGGTGTTGGAACATTGCAAATTGCACTTAGCTATACACCAAACACATCACACACTGGTAAAGGTGCACGGGATAACTCAAAATCTGCTTCTAAGACTTATGCTGGTAATGAAAAAGGTGCCATGTATCCTGACGATGATAATACAGCCTTTGGTTTGAAGAACTTTGTGTATGGTATTACGTATGCAAATACGTTTGGTGATTATACACTTACATTGAATGCTGTTACTGTGAGCGAACATTCACGTATAGTTATGAACACAGATAAAGCTAATAATACAGGTAAAAAAACATATGCGTTGAACAGAACTGGTTCATATCAATTATCGGGTATGTTGAGTGTTAAGCAATGGGATTTCACGGCAAGCTGGCTTGATAACAAAAAATCACGTTTGGCAACACAAGAGCTTTTGAGCTCTCCTGATCTCGCTACTCCTTCAAATCAGAAAGTATCTTACCTAGCGTCTAATCCTGGCTATTACTTAGGAAACTCAGGTCAATCATGGAACATGGGTACACGCTATAGCTTTGGTGCTTATCAAGCGGCAATTGGTTATTTCCGCACAGATCGAAAAACTGATGCAACGCAACGTGCGTGTATGGATACGGTTTCTACGACGCTTGATTTTAAGGCATTAGAAGGTCTGAAATTCTTTGGTGAATTGAATTATTTGAGAACAAAAACAAATAAGTCGCAAATGAATGCAGCCCAAAATTATTACAATGCTGCCGGTAAAAGTAACATGGCTATCGGAAACAACACAGGTGCTGTCTTAATCTTAGGAACGAAAGTTTCATTCTAGTAAAAAATTACTTGATTTGATTAGGCGGGCAAAAATAAGCCCGCCTTTTTTTTAAACATTTCTGGAGTTATATATGAAAAAACAATCGCTGATTGCCCTCTGCGCGGGAGCTTCTATCTATGCGTTAACATCTCCTGCGTATGCAGAAGCCAAAGCACCAGCACTTAAGATGTCTGGCTTTACAAGTATGATTGGTCTTGGTGCAAGTCAAAAACAAAAACAAAATGGCAAGGGTGGGACAGATCCTTCTTTCGCTATTTCAGCATCAGATTTAAGGCTAACCGTTGCTGGAAAATCAATTAATGACTTTGGGTATAAGTACATTCTTAATTTCAAAACGATACCTGGTCAAAATCCACTTGTTGATCGTAATTATGTTGAATTTGATGATAACAGAATGGGGTCAATTCAGGTTGGTGTTATAAAAGGTATTGATGATTCAATGCCTGTGAATGCATACACGTTGATTGGTGGGACAGGTGGTATTTATGGTTCTGTGCCGAATATCTATAATTTTTCTGAAGGCGTAATCATGGGAACAAATCCAATTGGAAGTCCTGATATTGCAACAAAACTCAATTGGTTTTCCCCAATCGTCCGTGGATTTCAAGTTGCTGTTAGCTACACGCCAAATACATCCCATGTTGGGAAAGGTGCACGGGATAATTCGAAGTTTGGTGCTGGGCGATTTGGAAATGAAGAGGGTGGAATGTACCCCGATGATGAAAATCCAGTTGCATTTGGTTTGAAAAATATTGTGTATGGTATTTCCTACACTAAAAGATTAAATGAATACTCATTTACATTAAATGGGATTTTAATTAATGAGCATTCACGGTTAGTTTTAAAAGATTCTAAAAAAACATACGCTTTAAACAGGACAAAGTCATATCAGCTTTCAGCAATGGTGGGTATTGCAGCGTGGGACTTTGCTGCAGGTTGGATTGACAATAAAAAGTCGCGTTTACCGACTCAGGAGCTTTCAAACCAATCACCAAATGCACTTTATATTGCAACGAGTGGATTGAATTCACATCTTGGCAATTCGGGTGCATCGTGGAACGCTGCGACGCGTTATAGTTTTGGTGCGTATCAGGCAGCCCTTGGGTATTTTAGAACCGACCGAAAAACGGATGCTACGCAAAGTGCGCAGATGGATGCTATTACAGCAACACTTGATTTTAAAGCATTGGAAGGTTTGAAATTCTTTGGTGAGGTTAATTATTTAAGTACAAAAACAAACAAAACTCAAATGGATGCAGCGCAAACATATTATAATGCGCAAAGCGCAAGTCAGATTGCTGTCGGTAATAATACAGGGGCTGTTTTGATTTTGGGTACGAAAGTTTCATTTTAAGAGTTGCTACCGAGAGTAGACCTTACTTGTTTGTTGCGTGTTGCTTTAAAACACTATATAAAAGTAAGGATAATCCCTTTAATCGGAATGTAAAAAAATGTCAATTAAAAAACTTATGCTTGTCCTAAGCATATCAACTCTGTTGTCTGGATGTAGTGGTTACCGTGATAAAAATGCGCCAGACGAGAAAGCGCCAATGGATAGCGAAGATCGTCGCAAGTTTACGTTTGGTTCCATACTTGGTGATGAAACGCTTGTATTTGGTGGGGATAGAAAGAAAAAATCATCTGATGGTAATGGCGGTGGTGTTTCAGTCAATGCTTACCTTTGGCAGGCTTCACTTGAAGCTATTAAATTCATGCCGCTTGTTTCAACAGATGCAAATGGTGGTGTTATCGTAACGGATTGGTATTCGGACACACAGAAACCAAGTGAACGAATCAAAGTGACGATCTATATTCGTGGTCTTGAATTGCGTGTTGAGGCAATACAAGCTATTGTTCAAAAACAAGTACTTCGGGGAACACAGTGGGTTAACGTAGATGAGTCTGATTCCTTGACGGCGTCGAATTTAGAAAATATCATTTTAACTAAAGCGCGTAATTTACGTTTGCAAAATAAGTAGTACTATCTAGCAGCCTCGTCGCGAGGAGCGTTTGCTCTGTGGGATCTCTTTGGGTATAGGGTTGTGTAATTCTTGAGATTCCTGCGCCTCTTTGAGGCTTGCAATGACAATTATACGAAATATTGAAACAAGTAAAAAAGGATACGCATCACATGAGTGGATATGCATTTAAGGCTGTTGAATCTAAATGGCAAGCACGTTGGGAAAAATCCAAAAGTAGTGCTAATGCAGAAACACAAGGTGATTCACACACGTATATATTAGAGATGCTGCCTTATCCTTCTGGCCGTTTGCATATGGGGCATGTACGGAACTATGCGATTGGTGACGCGATTGCACGTTTTAAACGTTTGCAAGGTTTTTCTGTGTTGCATCCAATGGGATGGGATGCCTTTGGTTTGCCGGCTGAGAATGCGGCTATTCAAAATAATGTACATCCAAGTGCATGGACGGTTGAGAACATGGCCGAGATGCGCCGCCAATTATTAGCGCTTGGTTTTTCGTACAACTGGGACCGTGAAATTGCAACATGCAAACCTGACTATTATGGTCAGCAGCAAAAACTATTTTTAGAATTTTATGAAAAAGGATTGCTAGAGAGAAAAGATTCTTGGGTAAACTGGGATCCAATTGACAATTCAGTTTTGGCGAATGAGCAAGTTATTAATGGTCGTGGTTGGCGATCAAATGCGCTCGTTGAAAAGCGTCGCCTTAATCAATGGTCACTTAAAATTACAGATTATGCACAAGAGTTGCTTGATGATTTAAAGACACTTTCTGGGTGGCCAGAAAAAGTCGTGAAAATGCAAGAAAACTGGATTGGTCGTTCTGAAGGCGCGCTTGTTCATTTTTCAATTAAGGCACAAGATGAAGATGTGACAATCTTTACAACGCGTCCTGACACATTGTATGGTGCCTCATTTGTAGCAATTGCACCTGCGCATCCATTAGCTGAACGTCTTGCAAAAGAAAATCCTACACTGGATGAATTTATAAAAGAATGCCAGCAAATGATTGCAACAGAAGAAGCAATTAGCACGGTCGAGAAAAAAGGCTGTGACACTGGGCTGCGCGCTCAGCATCCATTTGATGAAACGCGTACGGTACCTGTATATGTCGCGAATTTCGTGTTGATGGATTATGGCACAGGTGCTGTGTTTGGTTGCCCAGCCCATGATGAACGCGATTTCGAATTTGCGACAAAATATAATTTACCTATTCCACGTGTTGTAAAAGATGAAGCATTATCTCCATTACCTTATTTGGCTGATGGGTTGATGATGGATTCTGATTTCTTAGATGGTTTAACAACAACAGATGCTAAAGCGGCCGCTATTCAAAAGCTTGAAGACTTAAAGAAGGGTGAACGTCAAGTAACTTTCCGCTTGCGTGATTGGCTTGTGTCCCGTCAACGTTATTGGGGTTGCCCAATTCCGGTTATTCATTGTGATGATTGTGGTGTTGTGCCTGTGCCAGAGGCTGATTTGCCAGTGATATTGCCAGAGGACGTTACGTTTGGTAAACCCGGAAACCCGCTTGAGCATCATCCAACATGGAAACATGTAGATTGCCCATCATGCGGCAAGCCTGCACGTCGTGAAACGGATACGCTTGATACATTCTTTGATTCATCTTGGTATTTCTTGCGTTATTGCTCGCCAAAGAATATTAATGCGCCATTTGATAAACAAGAAGTTGCACAGTGGGCGCCAGTTGATTGGTATATTGGCGGCGTTGAACATGCGATTTTACATTTGCTCTATGCGCGTTTTTTCACTAAAGCATTCCGTGATTTGGGATATGTAACCTTTGATGAACCATTTACGAATTTGCTCACGCAAGGGATGGTATGTCATGAAACATATAAAGATGAGAATGACCAATGGCTTTATCCAGAAGAAGTTATCAAAAATGATAAAGGTCAATTAATTGTCGAGGCAACAGGGAAAAAAGCTATTCTTGGTCGTTCTGAAAAAATGAGTAAATCGAAAAAGAATTTGATTGACCCGCTTGAGATTCTTAATTCCTATGGCGCCGATGTCGCACGTTTATTTGTATTGTCTGATACGCCGCCAGAGAAAGATTTTGATTGGAATACAGAGGCCTTAGATGGCTGCTGGCGATATTTAAATCGTGTGACACGTTTGTCTTATCAACTGATGGATGCAGTTGTTGAAAACAGGGCAGGGGATGATGTGGTGAATGCTGCATTACTTAAATCTGCACACCAATATCTTGCTAAGCTGATTGATGCTTATGAACGCAATGCATTCAACAAAGCAATTGCATTCCACCGCGAGCTTTGCCGTACATTAGAAGACGCTGCCGGTACGGCTTCAAGTGCTGCACTTAAAGAAACCTTTTCATATTTCTTATTAATGCTTGCACCAATAGCGCCACATATGGGATATGAACTGTATGAACGTTTGATGGATGAGTCTATTGATTCAACTCGTATGCCAACTCCAGATCCAATTTTATCAAAAGTGAGTGAAATCACAATCGCGGTTCAAGTGAATGGGAAACTACGCGGGACTTTCTCGGCTGAGCCGAAAGTAACTAAAGAGACGATGCATGAAATGGCATTAGCGTTACCGGCAATTCAATCGTTTCTTAAAGACAGCTCGATTCGTAATGTGATAGTTGTTCCTGGACGTCTTGTGAACATTGTTGTTGACTAGATTTTGTTTCTTGTGGTTGAGCAGTAGCTAATGTCTTGGCATATTCAGTGTTTAGCGTCTGCTGAAATTCTGGAAAATTTTGCAATTGAAATGGGATAGAGTTATATTCAATTACTGAGGTACTGTATGTGTATCTAAGGTTGTCAAAATCTGCATAATAGTATTTCTCATTCCATATTTTGTCGTCTGGCGTATTAAAGAAATAAAGTAAGAACTCATTGTATATATTGAATGAGGGGGCTTCTTTTCCTTTTCTTATTTTATTTACCTCATCTTGGTTTTTAGGTGCATGCAGAAAATTACACCATGTTTGCTTGTAATTCTTGATCAGGTGACGTGTTTTTAAATCCTGATACATTGTTACGAATTTTGTAAATCTTGTCAGTAATTCATTTAAAAAAGGTGGTTTTTCACATGTTAGTTTCTCTGCCTGTTCGTAGTATGAATTTGCATAAAATATAAACTGTTCGATTTCAGAAAGAAGGGGGTTCCAATCTTTTTCTTGTTGTATCCAATAATGATATGGATGCATTGTAGAGTGCGTGAGCTGCGATACAAACATCTGAGCTGCCGTATAGAACCTTTCCTCACATATCATATTATTCAACATTACTAATGTATTTTCTTCAATAAAAAGCGAACCTATATGGTCATAACTCTGTTGATTAGACGAATTTTTATTTATTTCTTCAGTACTGAATCCTTTAAATGTTTTTTTGGTCCTAAAGTATTTAAATGCATTATTATGATGATATGTTACTGTGTATCCATGAATTTTATTATTAGCCTTTTTCTTAAGAGCTGAGGTTGGATTTGAGTTTAGTGTATTAACCAGTCCCATCATGAGCATTTTGTAATGAGGGACATCTAACGTATTTAAGGGAAATTCTGTAATTGGATGAAATCTAGGTGTAACAAGATAAGGTCTAAGCCAGCTGCGGCAATATTTATATTCTTTTAAATAAGAAAATTCATTTTCTTTTTGATTAAAACCATCTCCCCATCGTCCATAATCTAACGCATTTTCAATTTGCTGTGCTCTCAGGCAGGCATCTATGCTTTCAGCTTTTATTCGTTCTTTCGAATATTTTTTTTGTTCAACACGTTCATACATACAAATAGATAATGATTTTTTAATCTTAGAATTTATGGCGTTATCTGCACTTCCAACTAACCTAAATTTAGTACGAAACATTTCCATAATAGTATCATATTCAGCATTTTGAGCATTACATTTGATTTCTTTAAAAACATTACACAAGATGTGGGCTATTTCATCTTGTATATATGGACGTTCCTCAACTTTAGATATCATCTGTCCAAGCAAAAGGGATATTTGATATTGGCGTATTTTCTCTTCCTGTTTTGCCCGATTGCAGCCTTCCAAAGCATCAGTTGAAATGCTATTCATCTCATTTTGCAAAAGCGTATCTATAATGTCATTTGCTTCATCCTGCATACAGTCAACAAAGGTGAAAACATTTCCAAAAAGAGCATCTATTTCATTCTCAATAGTTTTTAAAAGTTGACGATTCTTTTTTTCTTCGTGCTTTTTGATTTTGCTAGAGTTGGATTTTGGCTCAATAGGTAACATGGAATTTGGATTGGTTCGAACATCATTTATTGACAGTGCCATGCGTGTTGGGGCAGCTTTTTTAACCTTTTTAGCTTTACGTAAATCCTTTTCTTCATTTTTCTCAAACAAAGCAATAAGTTCTTCTTCTTTTGATTCTACTTTTTTCTCTCTTTCCGTTTTCTCTCTTATTTTTATTTCTTTATAGGCCTCCTCATTCTGAAGAGCAGCATCAAGAATTCTAATCTGTCCTCTGTATAGATTTTCGTGTTCAGTACAAATCGACGGAAATATATTAAATGTACGAAGTAAGTTAATATACACTTTTTTTAATTCTGACGCTTTTTTTATAGACGAAACTGTATTGCTAATATTTTCAAGTTTAATTTGAATATTTTCCGAATAAATATTTCTGTCAGTTTTTAATCTTATTAGTAAATCACTAATCGTTAGTGCATCCTCTATTTTTTTTTCATCGAGCAACAATTTTGTACTTTCTGCCAATTTATAATATTCGAGTTCGTGGCATGTAGATAAGTTATCAACTTTTAGTGAATATATTATTCTTCTATCACCGTCTTTTATATTCTCAGTTAAAGACATGCACTTAACAAATTGCCTCGCTTCAGTAGAAGCTAAGTCATGAAAAAAAGTGATAAGAAGTTCTGTGTGAATAATTTCTAATGATTTTTCTATTTCTAAAGATTTCAAATGAGTTCCAAATAAAACGTATAAATTAGAATTTCTATTTAACTCATCTTTCTTATTTTTTATTTCTATACCTAATTCATTTAAAGAAAGGTTGTATACATCCACCTGTTTCTCAATCATACGTAATAAATATAAAATTGCGAAATCGGGAATACTCGTTGTTCTTGGAATAAGTGAGAGTTTGTCTGTATTTAAAAATGCATTGCTTCTTAGTATCTCTAATAATTTTTGATTATGCAGTAAACGTCCTTGTATGCGTTTTTTAGCTATATTTATAGTTGATATTGGTGATGTACTATGATTTACGCTATATAATTTCTCAACGATTTCATTAAGGGGGATGTGGCTTTGGTTAAATTTTATTTCTTTTACTGGATTAGCAAGTTGTTTCTCCTCTTGAACAGTTAACCCAGACATATCTTTATTGATTAATTCTTTTTTTGCATGCTTTGGTCGTCCACCATTCATTTTCTTGTTAAAAAGTATCAGTCGATTTTGTATTTCTGATAAGAATGGCGTCAATTGATCATAAAGCTGTGTAATTGATTCAAAATTTGTAATAAGGCTGTTTAGGCTCCATTTATATAGTTCAAATTGTGCTTCGATGTTTTGAATTAGTAAGCCAATATCAAGAATTTCTTGCATGGCGTCATGTGGACAGGGAATCAAATCTTGTCGCATTTTTAGAGGCAATCTCTGATACGAAATTAGTTCAGATCCTTCTTTCGCGGGGAATTGGGAACATTTAAAATGCTGTTCATTTTTGTCAAAAAAAAGACAGTTTTTAAAGTAATGTGCTGCAGGAGTTGTGCTTGCACCAAATTTGTAGCTTATCTCACGTGTTGCATCTAACTCAGTTGGAGTGTCATGAATTAAGTAAACCAAGTGTGCGAAGATCGAAACATGGTTAATCACTGAAAAATGCACTGGCGTTGAAGAAATTAAATCTTTAGATCTTTGTATTTCTTTATAGGCGGCGACAGTAAAATTCTTCTTTGAGTAATTCATAAAAAAATTATAATCGAGTATGAGTAGATATTCATTTGTTAATGCAAATCCATCGTTAAATAGCTCTGCTAACTCTCTAGGGGTAGCTTCTTTTTTTTTATTTAATATAGCATGTTCGTCTATTAGGGATAATTTACACTCTTCTAAAGACAAGAAGCGTTCTTCCATACTGACTGCATATGTTTTGTTCAAAAGAACAATAAAAAATAACAAAATGATAAATAAATTGTTCAAAATTGAATTTTCGGTTGAAATGCAGAGTAATTTCTACCATAACATATCTAAAAAATCAATATTTGCAATAGATAGTTGAAATGAGGAATGCGAGTGATTGTACCAATCGACAAGACTTACTACTTCTTAACAGAGCGGGCTTCTGCTTCTTCTCTGGTGTATGGATATTCAATTGTAAGGGCAGGGGGATTTGAATTTTCACTGTCCTTTGAGCCAGAGATATACAACCAAACGCGCTCGAATATAATGGCAAGCACTCCATTACATAAAACATTTGTTGATGTAATTATTGGGTCGAGTACGACATTCAGTGCAATGATCAGCGCGATCATTTCAGGTGTAAAGCCAAGATAAAATTCATAGAGTGGAATCATAATAAAAATAGCGCCACCTAATACAGCGGCTGTTGTATAACGTGCAAGTGTAAAGCTAGCCATAAAAGGAACCCAAACCCACATGTCAGGTATTGGTTTTCCGAAGTTCTTTAGTATTACCAAGCAAAGCAACGCATTGGCTATGCAATCACCAATCTGCTGAATATTCGTTGTTGCAGGAATAAGCATTCCAGCAAACTTAGGATTTTTAAGATTTTTCTCTGTTGCCGTAATAGTGAATGGCATTGTTGCCGCACTTGACATAGATGTGAATGCAATCATCCCTGCTGGCCAAAGATTATTAATAATACTGACGAAGCGATCTTTCTTAAATTCAGAAGCAACCACGGTGAGTATGAGTAGATAAACAACAATTGCTACTGTTATCATTATAATCACAGTAGCGTACGAGTGAACAATTTGATTTAATAAACCAGAGTGATGCATAAATAGTAAAAAACCGAGCACATAGAATGGGATTAAGCGTATAAAAATGCGACTAAATACCAATCCCATAAGGTCTCGTAATTTAAAAACTGTTTGGCTGAAATAACCAGGTTTGCAAAATGCAGCAATGATGCCAACAGCAACACCTAAAAGCACACCATTTGTTGATGACCAAAAGGCCGGTCGTATACCACCAATTGTGAAGTATGGCACGAGGGATGCAAATTGTTGCTGAGTACCTTTAAAAATAGGTATCCATTCTTCAAATGATATCGCTATTGTATAGGCATACATAACACTGGTTGCATTTGAGATGGCTTCGAACGTTAATAAGGTGACCACAAGTAATAATGCATTTTGTTTAAAGCTAATAAGGGTTGAAGCTATATAAGATGCTACAGCGATGGGCAAAACGATCAGGAGTAAGTCTTTGATAAGCAAACTTAACGTATAAGCGCTACGTGTAGCTTCGTCAGGTATGTGAGAAGCACACAGAAAAACAAGCAAAACAATTGAGACCAATTGAATTGGTGTTGAAAGAAAAAAGGAAAAAAAGCGACGCATGTATTATAGTCCTTTTGGTCTTGGATATAAATTAAGGCTAGAACGTACTTCGGCAAGTGAAACGGCGGCTAGCTCATTTGCTCGATCAGCGCCGCGTGCCAAAATTCGATCCATCTCATTCTTATCATCTAGTAGAAGTGTTAATTTTTCACGAATAGGATTCAAATGAGAAATAAGAACATCAGTCAACGCAGCTTTAAGCGCTGAAAATGTTTGCCCTTCGAACGTGCTACATATTGTGTCAACGTTTTGATTAGAAAGAGACGCATAAATCCCAATTAGGTTTTTAGCTTCAGGGCGATCTACCAATCCATCTTTGTTGCCTGGGATAGGATCCATATCTGTTTTTGCTTTTCTGATTTTAAGTGCTAACGTGTCTTCATCATCAAGCAAGTGGATGCGGGAATAATCAGAAATATCAGATTTACTCATTTTTTTTGTTCCGTCCCGAAGACTCATGATACGCGCATTCTGTTCAGAAATTATAGGTTCAGGCAGCGCAAATACATCCTTCTTCACAAAGTTATTAAATGCATGCGCAATGTCACGTGCAAGTTCTACATGTTGTTTTTGATCTTCACCAACAGGCACATGTGTTGCTTTGTATAGGAGTATATCTGCGGCCATCAATACTGGGTATGCGTAAAGACCAAGGTTGGCATGCTCTTTGTTTTTTCCGGATTTATCTTTGAACTGTGTCATACGATTAAGCCAGCCGAGCGGGGTAATGCAATTAAAATACCAAGCGAGTTCAGTATGTCCTGGTACATGGCTTTGTGCAAAGATGTAGCTTTTATCAGGGTCGATACCGCACGCAACATAAGCTGCAGTGATAAGACGTGTATGCTCATAAAGATCTGACGCATCCTCAGTAGTAGTTAGTGCATGCTGGTCAACAATACAAAAAAGATGTTCATCTACGGTAGTTGTCATAGAAACCCAATTTTGTATGGCACCTAAATAGTTACCTAGGTGAATGTTGCCTGTAGGACGAACACCTGACAAAATGCGTGTAGTCATAAATTGAGTTCCTTATGCGTTCTTGAAATTTTAAATAGATCTAATCATTAGCATAGTAGCAAATATCTTTAAAAAGACAAAGGGGGCGGTCGGAAAAATCGTACGCATGGACTTAAAGGACTCTTGTTTTTTTAGGAAATCGTAGAATATATCCAGATCTTGAGTGTAATAGATAAAAAGAAACTATATGTAGGAAAAGCTAAGTGTTAAATGATGTCAGCTCAGTGTTTCTAACAACCGTTGTAATTAAAGTTGCTTTTATTAACGTTTTGTTATAGAATTTGCGTGTTGGAAATAGATTGATTCTGAGCTTGCATCTAGGTGCATGGTTTTTTTCCTATTTAGCTCCAACTGTAAACGCCGCAAAAACAAGAAGATAGTTTTTGCATCAAGTTCAACCTTAAAGGATATCAAATGACTAGTGCATCCGACACAAAACAACCAGAGTTTACAGGCATACGCGCTGTACTTTGGCCAATACACAACCATGAATTAAAAAAATTCATCCCACTCGCTTTAATCATGTTCTGTATATTATTTAATTATACAATTCTAAGGGATACAAAAGACACATTGGTTGTTAACGCCGGTGGTGCAGCTGTAATTCCATTTTTAAAAGGAATTGCAGTAACGATGGCCGCAATTGCTTTCGTAATTATATATGCAAAACTGTCAAATATTCTTTCGAGAGAGAAATTATTTTACACAATCGTTTCACCATTCGTTGTTTTTTTTGGTTTGTTTGGATTTGTTATTTATCCAATGGCGGATTTTTTGCATCCAGCAAAAGAAACCATCGTAGCATTGCATGCAGCGCATCCAACATGGTCAGGGTTCATTGACATCTATGCATATTGGTCTTATTCAGTATTTTATGTTTTTGCAGAAATTTGGGGCAGTGCAATCTTGGCTCTTGCTTTCTGGGAATTTGCAAACCATGTGGTGCGCTTTGAAGAATCAAAACGTTTTTATGGATTGTTCGCGGTTATTGCTAACTTTGCATTGATTATGTCTGGTGGTGTTGTCTATTTCTGTTCAGAATCTATTAAGAACTTCTTGCCAGCAGGAACAGATGCATGGCATGTTTCTATGTACTTGTTGATGACAGTCGTCGTTATTATGGGTATTCTTTGTATGTTCACTTATCGTTGGATGTATACAAATGTTTTGAATGACAAACGTTATTTTGATCCAGAAGAGAATGCTAGTAAGACTAAAAAGAAAAAATCAAAGCCATCACTTGGTGAAAGCTTTAAAATTATTGTTAAATCACCTGAACTTGCATTAATTGCTACATTGATTATGGCTTATGGCGTAACGATTAACCTCGTTGAAGTTCAATGGAAAGAACAATTGAAAATTTTCTACGATGGCGATAAAGGTGGCTATAACGGCTTTATGGGAATTTTCTCGGCTATTACTGGTGCATTTACAATCTTGTTTGGCCTTTTTGTTGGTCAAAGCGTGATCCGTAAATTCACATGGTTTACAGCTGCAGCTATTACGCCAGTAATCATTTTAATAGGCGGCGGGTTATTCTTTATTTTCACATGTTCTGAAAATCTAGTGGCACCTTTGCTTGTGTTCTTAAAATCAACACCAGTGGCAGTAGCTGCATTTCTAGGGGCTGGTATTATTATTATATCAAAATCTGTGAAATACACCTTGTTTGACCCAACAAAAGAGATGGCATATATTCCACTTGATCCAGAATTGAAATCAAAGGGTAAGGCTGCTGTTGACGTTATTGGTGGTCGTCTTGGTAAAGCTGGCGGTGGCTATGTTCAAATGGGCCTATTGATGGCATTTGCGACTAAAGATGTAGTTGCTATTGCTCCATATGCATTTGGCACATTTGCTGTTGTTTGTATCGCATGGCTTTATGCAGTAAAAGCACTTTCTAAAAAAGTTGATGCTGCTGTGAAATTCCGTGAAAACGAACGCGCTGCTGCTTAATACTTTTTATCCATTTTTGAATGGAGATAACAGGTATAAATACAAAAAACAGTCTGATGCAAATCAGGCTGTTTTTTTATGTTTGCACAAATAAAGTTTACTTTACAAAAAACTCACTTTAGAATTTTTTCTAGACGCGAAAATAAAATAGCCATTCAAACTAATCGAAATCTTAGAAAACACGAAATGAGCTAAACATTGAAAAAATTTATTCCATTAAGCATTATTCTCTTTTGCTTTCTTTTTAATTACACAATTTTGAGAGATACAAAAGATACTCTTGTTGTTAATGCTGGCGGAGCCGCATTAATCCCCTTCTTAAGGGGTGTTTCTGGAATGACTCAAATTGCTTTTGTGATATTATACCTAAAATTAGTAAATATTTTTTCACGTGAAAAATTAATTTATATAATCATTGTGTCATTCATTGTTTTCTTTGGACTTTTTGGTTTTGTTATTTATCCGAATGTAGATTTATTACATCCTGCAAAGGAAGCAATTACTGCATTACACGCCGTATATCCAGCATGGTATTCCTTCATTGATATCTACGCTTATTGGTCATATTCGGTATTCTATGTGCTGGCAGAGCTTTGGGGAGGCATTCTTTACTCGTTTATCTTTTGGGAATTTGCGAATCATATTTTTAATTTTTCTGAAGCAAAGCGTTTTTATGGCTTATTTGCTGTTACTGCAAACGTAACATTGATCCTGTCGGGTAGTTTTGTTTATTTCTGTTCAGAATCCATTAGAAATTATGTTTTGCCAGGAACTGATGCTTGGCGCGTGTCTATCTATTTGCTGATGAGCGCTGTTGTATCAATGGGGGTAATATCAATTTATGTTTGTCGCAGTATGTATAAAGGTGTCTTGCCGGATAAGAGTTGTTTTGATTTTCCTGAAAGTATTGTTACGCAAGAAGCGACAATAGATAAGCCATCATTGATTGAAAGTTTTAAGAGTATTATTAAATCCCCTGAACTTGCGTTGATTGCAATTTTGATTGTGGCTTACGGCGTGGCAATGAATCTAATCGAAGTGCAATGGAAGGAACAGCTTAAGATCTTTTTTGCCGGTGACAAAGGTGGATACAATGGCTTTTTGGGAATGTATTCCATGGCTACAGGAACCTACGGCCTTATATTTATGATTGTTGGAATTTATATCTTGCGTAAATGTTCATGGTTTACAGCGGCAGTCATAGCGCCTGTTGTTGTTTTGGTTGGCGGCTCACTCTTTTTTACATTTATCGTGTCTAAAGATTTGTTTCAACCATTGTTAGATTCTTTTAATTTAAAGTCCAACGCTATTGCTGTGTTTTTAGGCGCAGGCGTTATTCTTCTCTCAAAATCCGTAATTAGCACATTATTTGGTCCAACAAAAGAGATGGCATATATTCCGCTTGATCCTGAATTGAAATCAAAGGGTAAGGCTGTTGTTGATCTGTTGGTTGGTCGCTTTGGTAAAGCTGGCGGTGCACACATTCAAACGGGATTATTGGCGGCATTTGCAACAAAAGATATAATTTCTATTGCGCCATATGCCTTTGGTATCTTTGCTATTGTTTGCGTTGTTTGGATTTATGCAGTTAAAGGACTTTCTAAGAGAATTGATGCTGCCGTAAAATTGCGTGAAGAAGAGAGCACTGCTGCTTAGCTTATGCTTAAGAAAGTAATGAAACAAAAACAGCCTGACGCAAATCAGGCTGTTTTTTTGTGTAATACACTTGGAATTAACCTCGAAACATAAAGTCGATAAGCCGGGTTTTGTCAACGCAACCTTGCGGTTACTGTGGCTATCATTCATCTAGAGCGGACGTTACCGTACGCCTCAAGCGACCTACCCGAATAACTCAGATAACAAACAATCTGTCCTTGCGGAACGTTATTCCTATTTGGTCTTGCTCCCGGTGGGGTTTGCCCTGCCACGCCTGTTACCAGCCGCGCGGTGCGCTCTTACCGCACCATTTCACCCTTACCTTGATGGTCTTTACCGAAGTATGTGCACCATCCTGGCGGTATAATTTCTGTGGCACTTTCCCTAAATGGGTTTCGAGAACCACCCGCCGGACGTTATCCGGCACCGTTGTTTGTTCGGAGCCCGGACTTTCCTCTCGTTATTGCTTTTGCAAGCATAACCAGCGATAGCCTGACTTCAATTTATATATAGCACGACCATGGGCAGGATAACAGCAAGATATTGTGTTAACATTATTATGAGCATTCAAAATAAATATTTAAGTTACTTGCTTTAATGGTGTGTTTTCTGGTTTTGAAAAAAAATTGACAGAAGTGAAGTATGTGTTTACAAATATAGTATATTATTAATGTACTACATTACCCCTTAGTTTCTGGAAAAATATTCTGGAAAAGGATGTAATGAGTGCTAATGTTTTTTGATTATATTCTTCTTTTGGTGATGCATGAAATTATACCCAGGTTCTCCTCAACATTCACGTGAAGAGAAAAAATTAAAAGAAAAACCTAAAAAAGCTGAACGCTCAAGAAAAGCCAAAAAAACCTCAAAAACCTTTTTTTCACGTATTATGGGCAAAATGATTTATGCCTTTTTTATGATAGGAGTTTGGGGTGGAATTATTTTAACATTAGCTGTGCTCTGGTTTTCTCAAGATCTGCCGGATCTTGGTGCTTTGTCCGTTCAATCACGTAAACCGAGTGTAGTTGTCCAAACGCATGATGGTACAATCTTGGGAACGTATGGTGACCTGTATGAAGATATGGTTCCAGTAGCGGATTTGCCTGCTTATGTCCCACAAGCTCTTATGGCAGTTGAAGATCGCCGTTTTGAGTATCATTTTGGTGTAGATTTTATTGGTCTTATTCGCGCTGCATACACAAATTATAAAGCTCAGCGAGTCGTGCAAGGGGGATCAACTTTAACGCAACAGCTAGCGAAGAACATTTTGCAAACTCATGGGCTATTTTCGATTCAAGATAGATCCATGAAACGTAAAATTCAGGAAGTTCTTCTAGCGCTTTGGCTTGAGTGGAAATTCACAAAGCCTCAAATTATGACGATGTATCTGAACCGTGTTTATTTGGGTTCTGCAACCTATGGTATTGACGCTGCAGCACGTACATATTTTAATAAGTCTGCGCGAAATCTTACTGTTTTTGAAGCTGCAATTATTGCAGGTCTTTTAAAAGCGCCTTCTAGTTACACGCCTTCGAAAAATCCTAAGAAATCAATAGAACGTGCCACCACTGTGCTTCGCTTGATGCAGGAAGCTGGGTATATAAAAGAATATGAAAGCCATTTAAGGCAAGGTGAGGTCGACCTTGCAAATATCCAGCTTGCTCAAGGGAAGGGCGGAAAGTATTTTGCTGATTGGGTGTATGATTCTATACCATCTGTTATCGGTCCAATATCGAAAGACATTGTCGTTATTACGACGCTTGACACAGATATGCAACGTCACGCGGAAATGGTAACAAAATATTATAATGAAACGATGGGTAAAGAATTAAAAGCTACTCAGATTGCTTTTATTGCAATGTCCCCTGATGGTGCGGTGAAGGCATTGATTGGTGGACGAAATTATGCTGAAAGTCAGTATAATCGCGCAACGCAAGCGTTTCGACAGCCTGGATCTGCTTTTAAAACATTCGTGTATTTAGCTGCAATGGAAGCAGGCATGACACCACAAACAATGATGAATGACACGCCTTACAACAACGGTAAATATAGCCCTAGCAATTTTAAATATATCTCACAGGGTGAAACGAATTTACGAACTGCTTTTACAAAATCGGTTAATAGTATATCGGTTAGAATAACTGAAAAGGTAACACCACTACGTGTCGCAGAAACTGCACAACGTTTGGGGATTAGCCGTCCATTGCCAAATATGCTTAGTATTGCGCTTGGTGCAGGTGAGACTACGCTTTTAGAATTAACGGCTGCGCATGCAACATTTGCGAATAAGGGCTATGCCGTTTGGCCTTATAGTATTGTTGAAATTCGTGATAAGGAAGGAAATATTTTATATCAATACACTGAACCACCAAAACAAAGAATCATTGCAGCAACGCCACTTAGTTCAATGCGAGAATTACTACGAGCAAATATTGAATCAGGCTCTGGCCGTGCGGCAAATATGGACTCTACTGTTGGGGGAAAAACAGGTAGTAACGGTGATAAAGATGCATTCTTTTTAGGCTATCGTGAAGATTATGGAACATCTGACCAGGGATATGCCAATGTTGTGTTTGGTGCCTGGGTTGGAAATGATAGTGGTTCTCCAATGGCAAAGATCTCAACCGGAGGCAAAATACCAACTCGTGTTTGTTCGGATTTCTTAAAAGGGCCCAATACAGCTCTGGCAAATAGTGCAAAGACTGCTCCTGTTGTGCCAACAGCTGTGGCTGAACAAAAATCAGTTGTTGTGAAAGCTAGATCATCAGCCACTGTCTCTGTTAAAAATGATAAGCCTGTTATGAAAAGGGAAACTCCACCAAAAATAATAAAAGAAGAAAAAAAATTACAGATAAAAGAGGAAAAACGGCCACAAACATTAGATGATTTATTTCAATAAAATCTTTATGGTTTAATTCCTTCATGGAAAGCAACAATTCCTTGCGACCACGCTGTGCCTTGGACTTTTCCAAAGCCTGTCTCGCACAACTCCCGGTTCAACTGTTGTCGATCAGGGAATTTGCGAATACTTTCTGCTAAGTACTGGTAAGCTGACTCATCTTTTGCTATGTGTTTTCCTAGAAAAGGAAGAACGGAAAAAGAATAGAGATCATATATTTTCTGTAAATGAGGTTGTTCTAATTGGCTAAACTCAAGGCAATAAAAACGTCCACCTGGTTTTAAGACACGAAAGGCCTCGCTTAACGCTTTAGTTCGGTCAGCGACATTGCGCAGGCCAAAACTAATTGTATACACATCTACGGAATTATCACCCAAGGGGAGCGTCTCAGCTTGTCCTGTAACCCATTCAATATTTTTAATAATACCTTGATCGATGGCTTTTCTGCGACCTTCTTCAAGCATGCTTGGTGTTAAATCAATAAGTGTCGTTCTTAATTTCAAAAAGGGTAGTGTTTTATGCAATAGTATACTGATATCGCCGGTGCCACCAGCTACATCAATAATATGATCGTTTTCACGTAAATGCATACGACCAATAAAAGAACGCTTCCACCGTCGGTGTAATCCGACGCTCATGAGGTCATTCATAACATCGTAGTTTGATGAAACACGGCTGAACAGATCTTGCACAAGGGATGTTTTTTGTGGTCTTGGTATTTGTTTGAAACCAAAATCTGTCCAGTCGGTCGTCATATTTGATTAGTCCTCGAATGTTTCAATTGTGTCTTGTTGGTACGTAATTCCAAGTTTTTCTGCAACAACTGGATTCATCTTTGCATGGATCTTTTTTGGCATCTCAACTGGTATTGAGCTTGGTAGTTCATCTAATAGAATACGGTGAGCCATTCTTCCTGCTTGTTTACCCAGTTCATACTGATCTGGTCCAAGTGCAGCAAGTGCACCTTTATCAAGACAATCAGTATCGCTTGTGAAAACAGGGATATTACTTTCATTCGCAACTTTTACAATAACGTCAATTGCGGATAAAGCTGTGTTATCATTATTAATAAAAATTGCTTGTGATTTTTGTAGTAAATTTTGTGTTGCAGTCATAACATCACTTGTTTTTGTCGCAGCAGTTGTGTGAATTGTAATGTCAAATACATCTGAAACTTCATTCATTTTATTGATCATCGAAACTGAATTTGCTTCACCCGGATTATACACAGAGCCTAATTGTTTTAAGTGTGGTATAAGGCGTTTGAAAAATGAAAATTGTTTTGAAATGGATATAAAATTACTAACTCCTGTTACATTCTTTCCTGGCTTTTCAAGTGAATCAACAAGTTTTGCTTGCAATGGGTCCGTCACTGAAACGAATATCACAGGAATTTTATTTTCCTGTGTAGCTTGTTTTGCTGCTTGCGCGACTGTCGTGCCTATGGCGATAATGACGTCTGCCTTTAATCCAATAAACTTTTGCACAATTTGTGTTGCTAGTGCTGGATTTCCCTGTGCGGATTCATAATAAACACGCGAATTACTTTTTTCTGTATAACCGTGTTCTTTTAAAATATCCATAATGCCTGCTCGCGTTTGATCAAGTGCGGGGTGTTCTACTACTTGTAAAATTCCAACAATATACATTCCATCATCCAAAGCTGGCCTGGCGTTTGGAGATGCATATCTTTTCCAAGAAATCACTGCAATGACTACCGTGAGAACGACCAGTGTATACGCTTTTATTTTCATAATTAATGTTCCTTAGTGATTTGAAATGTTGATTTGAATTCTTTTTCTTAATGCTGGGGAGAGCCCAGCGTCATATGTAACTCAACATTTTTATTCACGTATTCACTTATTTTGACACAATTCTCGATAGGTATTACATCGGTTTTCTCTCCGTTTAATAGACGAATAATCATTTTTCCTGCTTGTGTTCCAATAGCATACTGATCGGACGCTACTGCAGCTGTGCACCCACGTTCTACTGATTCTGGGTCTGAAGAGAAAACAGGAATTTTGTGTTCTTGTGTTATTTTTAAAACTGAAGTCAACGCTGAAATAACAGTGTTATCATTTGGCAAATAGATAGCATCAACCTTGTCAATTAAGTATGTTGTTGCTTGATTTACAGCAACAGTGGATGCTGCTGCTGATAGAATGATTTTGCCACCTGACGCTTTAATTTCTGCTTCTACCTTTTTAATTTGGCTTAATGAATTAGCTTCACCTGGATTGTAAATAATACCTATGGTCAGCGCTTTCTTTTTGAGGATGCTTTGCATTTGATTGATTTGCGCTTTGTATGGGGGAGCGTCTGTTACACCTGTTATAAAAGGGATGTTTAAGCCGTTAGGGGTAGCGAGACGTGCTTCAACAGGATCTGTTACTGCTACAAAAACAAGAGGAATCTCTTTTGAAAATGCAGCAGCATATACTGTTTGCGCCGATGGTGTTGTAATAGGAACGATAACGCTGGGTTTAAGGCTTACAAAGCGCTGAGCGATTTGTGTTGCAGTAGCTACATTGCCTTGGGCATTTTGGAAAATGATTTCAACATCCTTATGTTTGCTGGCTTTTATCGTATCAATTATACCTTCTCTGATACGATCAAGGGATGGATGTGGTGCAATTTGTGTGATAGCCACAACATTTTTCTTATTTGGAGATTTTTTTATAACATAAAAACTGGTGACAAGAGCAAGCGCAGCAATGCTGGCTATAGCGATTTTTTTAAACATGATAGGTGCCTTTTTCGAATACATAGATTGACAGATAATGCGAACGCTTAGTTAGCGTGATGTCGCCATCGCCAATGCTTGTTTTGAAAAAGAATCATTGATAAAACTCCTAAATTTAATTGAGTATATCAGTTGATAGCAATGTGTGTACAGAAAAAAGTGTGCGTACGAATAATAGTGACAATCAGTCTTTTGTATATCTCGTTGTAATCTCGTAATCTTTGTTTGTTCCACTAATTTTATAATGTATATCAAAACATTGTTCTGCCTTTACAATCAATGTGCATTTATATATGTCTTGCCCACATAAATGAGTGTGATTTAGGGTGATAGGGTATGATGTATGGTTACTCTCAAAATCAAATTTGTGGAGTAAAGAATGATCGCTTTTATAAATAGTGAGAACGTTCATATCGTATGAAAAAATTCGTTTCTGAAAAAAATCATAAGCAATTTCGTCAACGGTGTAGGTTCCGTATTCGTGATAGCTTAGGGTATTTTCCGATAATTTTTTAAATGTGGCTGCACCTTTTATATGCAGTGCTGGCTTTGATATAGAACGCTCAAAATTCCATAATCCAGAAAAATGCTTTAAAAATTCTGCGAATACATTTTGTGCCAACGTATATAAGTTCTTTTGCTATGGAAGATGTTTATTATATAGTACATTTTGCTTTGAATCGTCCAGCATTCACATGTGGAAGCTGTATTATTGATTGTTAACCATTTTAAAGTGGAGTTGCTTTATGGTATCCTTTTACAAAATCACCAGTTAAACCAGGGGCATCTATTAATGGAACATGAGAAAATTAAAAAGAAGAGTGTGAAAGAAAAATCGGTCAAAAGCGCGATATCTAAAGCTGCCCAGATTGATGACGTATATGATGCTGTGGTTTCTGAAGAAGATGAGCAGCATGCGCGTGCAAAATTACGTGAATTAAAAAAGTTTTATACGGATTTGCTGGTTTACGGTGTTGTTTGCGCATGTTCAATTATTGTTTGGCTGTCTATGGGGGCAGGAACGTTTTGGCCTATCTGGGTTATTATAGGGTGTGGTATCAATGTAGCGTTAAAAGGTATTTCACTTGGACAAATTCCATTGCTTGAAGAGTTTTTCCCATTTTTAGGAAATTCGTGGGAAGAATCTCAGCTTGAAAAGGTTTTGAACCGTTCAAATGATCATGGCGCAACTGAAAATCAACATTCAGATTATGATGTGAATCACAAATCGGATTAGTTTTAATGTTGAGGGCTATTTATCGCATCTTAAAGGTTATTACCATTTGCCTTGGTGCTTTTGCGTGTGCAGTGATGGCTCTTTTATATTATTGCGGGCGTGATTTACCTAATCATGCCTTTTTACAAAACTATAAGCCTCCAGAGGGCTCCCGTATTTACAATAGTAATAATGAACTTTATCGAGAATTCGTTTCTGAATATCGTATTTTCGTCCCTATTCATGAAATTCCTCCTCAGCTTATAAAAGCATTTTTGGCAGCAGAAGATAAAAATTTTTATTATCACCCTGGTGTTGATGTATTTAGTTTATTTAGGGCAGTTATCCGAAATACATTGCATAGAAAATGGCACGCAAAACCTGTTGGGGCCTCTACGATTACACAACAAGTTGCAAAGAATTTTCTGGTTGGAAATGATCAATCGGTTATGCGAAAGGTTCGTGAGGCGATTATGTCTATGCGAATTGAAGGCGCTTTGTCTAAAGATCGCATTCTCGAGCTTTACTTTAACCAAATTTACCTTGGTATGCGAAGTTATGGTGTTGCTGCTGCTGCGTATACCTATTTCCAAAAACCACTTCATGAACTAACGCTTGTTGAATGCGCTTTTTTAGCGTCTCTTCCAAAAGCACCTGCAAACTATCATCCGATTCGAGAACAAAAAAAAGCTTTAATGCGCAGAAATGCAACTTTGCGGCGTTTAGCAGAAGACGGGGAAATTACATATGAGGCTGCGCAAGAGGCGCAGAATGAGCCATTAAATGTTTCGTTACCTGAACGTTTAAATCAAATCACTTATGTAAGTGAGGAGATTCGGCGTGAACTTATGCAACGCTTTAAGGATGGTGCCGTTTACCAAGAAGGCTATTCAATTTATACCTCGCTTGATGCCAATATTCAAACACGTTGTGAGCGTTCACTTCGTTCAGGGCTTGAGCTTTACGATAAACGACACGGGTATCGTGGTGCGCTATTGCAAATGACGCCTGTTGAAATGAAAATGTGGAAAGAATCTTTATCAGTAAAAGTAAATGCATTAAGTTCATTTCCAAAAGACCGAAAAAATGACATAGCAGTTGTATTAAGAGTTTTACCAAATTTAATTGAAATAGGTTTTGCTGATGGACATAAAGGTGAGATATCTAATAAGAGTTTTGAATCTTCAGATTTTGTTAAAGTAAAAAGATCTGTATCAAAGAAAAAAATAGCGTTGAAATCAATTCTTCGTGAAGGTGATGTTATTGTTACCGCCATTGCTTCTGATTCAGCAGGCACTAATGCTATACAACATTATTTACTTGACCAAATTCCTGTAGTCACAGGTGCAATGATTGTGATGGATGCGGATACAGGCGAAATTCTTGCAATGACCGGTGGGTATAGCACTGATATTTCTCAGTTTAATTGCGCAACACAGGCAGTTAGGCAGCCAGGATCGAGTTTTAAACCTTTTGTGTATTTAGCTGCTCTTGAATTGGGTTATACAAAAGACACCATTATTGATGATAGTCCTATTGAAGTCGTACTTGGCGCTGGTCTTGGTGTATATGCACCTAAAAATTCCACGCGAAAATCTTTGGGCCCGACCCCATTTTATAAGGGAATTGAGCAATCAGTAAATCAAATGACAGTACGTTTAGCGCATCAAATCGGAATGGGTCCCGTTCAAAATATGGCAAAACGTTTAGGGATTGCTGATAATATGCCTGCTCAATTAGCTATGTCACTGGGTGCAGGCGGGACGACACTTCTTAAGATCACGGCAGCCTATGCAACTATTGCAAATGCTGGAAAACGAGTTTTCCCACATTTTATTAAGCGAATAAACGATCGTAATGGTCACTCGATTTTTCAAATGCCACCGGCGTTTAACGATCATTTGCTTGATTCTGTATTGTCTCGTCAAACTGTATTGACAGATGATCGTATGCAAGTCATTGAAGCTCAGTATGCTGAGCAAATGCAAGAAATGCTGCGTGGTGTGGTTATGCGTGGAAATGCAAAAAAGATAAACTATCTACGTGAGCAATATGGTTTAGATATCGGGGGAAAAACAGGAACAACTAATGATTATAAAGATGCTTGGTTTATTGGTTTTATTCGGTTTCCATCAAATAAAACATGGATTGTTGGTACGTTTGTAGGATTTTCCGTTCCTAAATCCTTAGGTGAAGGTGAGGGAGGGGGACGTGCTGCAGTTCCTATCTTTGAATCATTTGTTTCACATTCAGTAAATCTACGCAATATAAAAAAATAAGTTATTAAGTCTTCATAAAATGAACTAATGTTTGTTTTATTTTGTACCTATGAGTAAAAAAAAACGTGCAATTTTGCATTTTCGCGATTATGATCAGATCATGAGATTTCTACTTGATCGATATAATGCCAAAAATAAATGCTGTTTCGTTAACAAGTGTAGTAGAAGAGACGCCAATGATGCCAGAAACATCGGTTCACCTTGAAGAGCCATTGATGCTAGGAAGTTCAAAAAGAAACAGCCAAAGTCAGAAAACCTTATTTAGGTACTGGCGTGTACGCATCATGTATTCGATGATGTTTGGGTATGCGGCCTTTTATTTATTGCGCGTCAATATGACAATGGCGATGCCATTTATGCAAAGTGAATTAGGGTATAGTAAGACACAGCTAGGTGCTGTTATTTCTCTGGGTGCTATTTTTTATGGTTTTGGAAAGTGTTTGAGCGGTTATCTTGGTGACCGTATTAATGCGCGTTATATGATGTCATTTGGTTTGTTTATGTCAGCTGTCATGACATTCTGTATGGGATTTGGTTCGTATCTTACTTGGTTTTTTGTTTTTGGCATACTTAACAATTGTTTCCAATCAATGGGATGGCCGCCATGTGCCCGCCTGCTAAATCATTGGTATTCACCAAGAGAGCTTGCTAGTAAATGGGCTTTATGGAATTCATCTCAGCAAATAGGATGTTGTATCGTACTGGTATCTGCTGGCTTTATTATTGAGCAATATGGTTGGCGCTATATGTTTTATATACCAGCTGTGGTTTGTGTATTTTTAGCTGTATTTTTGTTTAATAGATTGCGTGATACACCGGAGTCTCTAGGACTACCATCTATTGAGGAGCATCACGGCCTCGTATCAAACCAAAATGAAAATGAAGAAAAAATGTCATTACGTGAGATTTTACTGACACGTGTTTTAAATAATAAACTTGTCTGGTATGTGTGCATGGCAAACTTTTTTGTATATGTAGTTCGCATGACTGTTTTTACGTGGGCACCGACATTTTTAAGTGAATTTAAGGGAAGTACTATCACGACGGCAGGTTTTCAAACGGCAGTATATGATTTTGCAGGTATTTTTGGTGGATTACTCGCTGGCTATTTGTCAGATAAGGTTTTTAAAGGACATCGCGGGCGTGTTGGGGCGATATTTATGATCCTTTTGGTAGGATGCATTTTTGCATTATGGAAATCTCCTGCTGGCTCAACTGCGCTGCATTTTTTAATAATGGTCTTTGTTGGCTTTCTAATTACTGGGCCACAAATTCTTGTTGGCGTTGCTGCATCTGATTTTGCCTCAAAAAAGGCGGCTGGAACTGCCTCTGGATTAACGGGAACATTTGGGTATATTGGCACAGGTGTTGCAGGTGTTGGTATTGGCGCCATCGTTGATAATTTTGGCTGGGATTGGGCATTTATTATGATTACAATCTCTGCTTTATTGGGCGCATTTTTCTTTGCACTAACATGGAATCATCGTTCAAAAGTTCTTGAAAACAATATGGAAAATGCTGCAATAGATTGAAACCTAACAAATGACTTATTATGATCGAATTTTAGCAATAAGTCGCCGCTATGATCTAGCGAGTAAATTACCATATGTTTTAAGTGTTTTGGCAATTGTCTGTGGTTTTATGACCTACTGGGCTTTGACACGTGATAATCCACTTGGTGAAAAAAGCCGTTTTGTCATCTTTTTCATTTATCTTGATCTTACAATTCTCCTTCTTCTTGCTGTTGTGATTGCACGACGCCTTGTAGAGCTTTGGATTGAGCATCGACGTGGCTTAAAAGGTTCTAAGCTACATGTACATATTGTAGCGTTATTCGCTTTTGTTTCTGTTACGCCTGCTATTTTTGTTGCCATTTTCTCAGCACTTTTTTTCAATATTGGGGTTGATGCATGGTTTGGAAAGCCTGTGCAAGACGCGCTTCAGCAGGCAAATGTCGTTGCAGAATCGTATTTAAAAGAACATAAAAAATCCATTGGTATTGACATCGAATCCTTGAAAAGACTTTATTCGCCCCATATGCCTTACATCATTGAGAGTCAGGGAAGTCCTGAAAATCAAGAAAAGATCTCAGAAGATTTAAGTAGTAAGGCACGTGATCGCGGACTGGCTGAAATTCTTATTTTTGAAGGCCATAAAAATCCGCGCACATTAGGGCGTTCGTATTTTACGATTTCTCTTATGCTTGAGGACTTAAAAGAATCACTTATAAAAGCGCACGATAAGCCTGGTGATCTTGTTATTATTGATTCAAAAGTAAAAGATCGTGTTCGTGCATTAATTATGCTTGACCAAACGACTGATACATATCTGCTCGTGGGGAAGTTTATTGATCCTAATGTACTAAAACATGTTGATTTAACAAAATCAGCTATTAAAGATTACGCCACATTAGAAAGCCACCGCGCTGATGTGCAGGTAACCTTTGTTGTTTTCTTTTCTATTGTGGCTTTGCTTCTTTTGATGGCGGCCATATGGGTAGGCTTGATTATTGCAGATTTGATGGTTAAGCCCATTACAAAATTAATTGAAGCTGCTCAATCAGTTGCTGAAGGGGATCTCACGATAAAACTTGATACGCATGCATTAAATAATGAAATTGATGACTTATGTCGATCTTTTAATCGGATGACACACCAGTTATTGCAACAAAAGCATGATTTAATTTTATCGGAAAAAAAGTCAACATGGGCTGATATGGCGCGAAAAATTGCGCATGAAATTAAAAACCCATTAACACCAATTCAGCTGGCGGCAGAACGTTTAAAGCGTCGTTATCTAAAAGAAATCACAACTGATCCTGATACGTTTAAAGCCTGTATAGATACGATTATTCGTCAAGTTGGCAGCATTGGTAATCTTGTAAACGAATTCTCAAATTTTGCGCGGATGCCTGAACCAAAACTTGAAATGTTTGATTGGGTTGAGCTTTGTCAGCAGTCTCTGTTTTTACAAAGTCAGGCTCACCCTGAACTTGATTTAACATTTGAATCTGATTTTAAAGCATATCCTGCTATGATAGATTCTTTGCAAATGGGCCAGGTTTTAACAAATCTTTTGCAGAACTCAATTAATGCTGTGATGGAAAATCAGAATTCTTTATGTGATCCAAAGATTAGGCTTAGACTTTATGAAGAGAACTCTATATTATACATATCAATAGATGATAACGGTCCTGGTTTCCCTGTACACGAGAGAAATAAGCTGCTTGAACCTTATTATACGACGCGTGAAAAAGGTACTGGTTTAGGCCTTGCTATTGTCACAAAAATTGTATCTGATCATTACGGCCGAATTGAACTAGAAGAAAGTAAAGAACTGGGGGGTGCTTCGGTTATATTAAGCTTTCCAAAACGAGATAAAAAAGAAAAGGATGCGAACGAATGTCACACGATATCTTGATTGTTGATGATGAAGCTGATATTAGAGACCTTGTTTCTGGCATATTAGAAGATGAAGGTTACCAAACACGCACAGCGGCAGATGGTATATCAGCATTAGAATGTGTGAAAATGCGGCAGCCAAGCTTAGTGGTTTTAGATGTGTGGCTTGGTGATGGCGAGCGTGATGGTCTTAAAATTCTTGAAATAATAAAACGTGACCATCCTTACGTTCCAGTGGTTATGATCAGTGGTCATAGCACTATTGAGACAGCTGTCTCAGCCATTAAAAAGGGAGCATATGACTTTTTAGAAAAACCATTTCAGTCTGAACGATTATTGTTGATTGCAAAGCGTGCTATAGAGTCCTCTAGACTTAAACGTGAAAATGATGAGCTTCGTGTGAAAGCACGTGTTACAGCCACAGCACTAATTGGTAGCACCGGTAGCGTACCACAATTGCGTCAAACGGTTGATAAGATAGCGGCAACAAATGGGCGTGTGTTTATAACGGGTCCTTTAGGGTCTGGAAAAGAATCTGTTGCACGTGAAATTCACCTACAATCGAAGAGATCAGACGCGCCATTTTGGGTTGTAAATTGCGGTGCAATGCATCCAACAAAACTCGAAGCTGAGCTGTTGGGAACAGAAATTGCAAATCATGATCAAAATCAGCCACGTAAGATTGGCATTTTAGAACAAGCACATGGAGGTACAGTTTATTTTGATGAGCTTACCCAATTACCATTGCCGCTTCAATCGCGACTTGTTAAAGTTTTACAAGAACAAGCATTTACACGTGTCGGTGGTACGGAAAAAATTGCTATTGATGTCCGCTTTATTGGTGGAACATCTGATGATGTTCAGTTGATGATTCAAGAAGGAAATTTTAGAGAAGACCTGTATTATCGCTTAAGCGTTACTCATTTGGTTTTGCCTGCTTTAAAAGATCGGATTGGTGATATTCCAACACTAGCACAACGGTTAATGGAAGAAGCTGCTGCAGCGGCAGGTATGCAAGCACGACCTTTTGCTGAAGATGCAATTGTTTTGATGCAATCGTACAACTGGCCTGGTGATTTGCAACAGCTACGTAACGTGATTGATTGGCTATTGATTATGTCAGGTACTGAAAGTCAGCATCCTATTTTGGCGTCTCATCTGCCGTCTGAAATTATAAATGGTAATACATTCGTGTCAAATTGGCAAAGTAAGAGCGCAGACATCGTTGTGTTGCCCTTGCGTGAAGCGCGTGAAGCTTTTGAGCGGGAGTATTTGCTAGCTCAAGTTAATCGATTCTCTGGGAATATTTCCCAAACAGCCCGCTTTATTGGAATGGAACGATCGGCATTGCACCGTAAATTACGAGCGCTTGGAGTGCATGATGTAAGAAATCGTGCTGATGATGATATGATTACTGATGAAGCAGTCGGAGCATAAGTTTTCTTTATGAAAGTTGTTATTCTTGGTGCTGGACAGGTTGGTTACAGTATTGCGCGTTATTTGGCAACAGAAGAAAACGATATTACTATTGTTGACCAGTCTGCTGAGGTTCTAAGACGTATTAGTGATAAAATCGATGTTCAGCCAATTGTTGGTTTTGCATCACATCCAAATGTATTGCAAAAAGCATGTGCTGAGAATGCAGATTTGTTGATTGCAGTTACGGCTTCTGATGAAGTTAATATGGTGGCGTGTGAAGTGGCGCATTCTTTGTTTGGTGTTAAAACAAAAATAGCACGTATTCGTCATCAGAACTACCTGACTTCCGAAAACTCATCTCATTTTAGACAGAATATGGCAATTGATGTCACCATATCACCGGAAGTAGAAGTTGCCAAATCGTTGGCGCGTAGCACTAAAATAGCAGGTGCGTTCGAAGTTATTTCATTGGCATTCGATAAAGTAAAAGTTATTGGTGTGCGCTGTCATGCACGCTCTCCTATTTTAAATACGCCGCTTCGTTTGCTATCCACACAATTTCTTCATCTTGACCTTATTATCATGTGCATATGCCGTGGTGATAAAATCTTTTTTCCAAATAAAGATGACCTCCTTGAAGCTGATGATGAGGTTTATTTTATTGTGCGTCAAGGCGATGTTACTGCTGCAATGGAAGCATTTGGCTATTTTTCTGAAGAAAAACGTAAACTTATTATTGTCGGTGGTGGAAATATTGGTCTTGGTTTTGCACAAGAACTTGAGGCGCAAAATAGCGATATTAAAGTTAAAATCATTGAAAAAAATGCCGAACGATCGGAAGCAATTGCTCATATTTTAAAATCCACAGAAGTTTTAAATGGAGACGCGCTTGATTTTGACGTGCTTGCAGAAGCGAACGTTCAAGAGGCAGAGACCATCCTTGCGCTCACAGATGATGATCGTGTGAATATTTTGGTGTCACTGCTTGCAAAACGGCAGGGTGCAAAACGCTCCACCTCATTGCTTAATAAAATGACGTATGCAAGTTTGGTTACATCCCTTGGTGTGGATGCAATCATTAGCCCACGTGTTATTACCGTTTCAACGATCTTGCAGCATGTTTGTCAGGGACGTGTCCGTACGATATATTCTCTTGCAGGTGGGTATGCAGAAGTCATTGAAGCAGAGGCACGAGAGACAAGTTACATTATTGGTCTAACTGTTG
>JAZKDQ010000008.1:71407-115014 GCA_040387495.1 Pseudomonadota bacterium
GATATAACCGTTCGTGATTCTATCCTTGTGGCGGCAATTATTCGAGGGAATGAAATCACACTAAATCCAGCACGCCTCATTATTGGTGTGGGTGATACACTGATTTTAATGGTTAAACGCGATTGCGCACGTAAAGTTGAAAAACTGTTTTCGGTTAGACCTTCTTATTTGTAAGTCACTTGGTTTGCGATACGACAAGATATACACCATTTTCAGATGTAACTTCCTTAAACCTGATTCCTGGGTTATCATTTTTTAAATGTATAAATGAATTATCACGTACAAAAATCCAAATTGGTGTTTTATTAGTTTCTAATCGTTTCTTAAAATCCTCACGTGACATCATCCATGAACGTGTGTCTTCAATGGTTGTGCCAAATTCCAACTCACCTTTTGTATCAACGACCGTTACAATTTCATTTGCATAAACAGGGAGATCTTGAAAGTAGGCCATATAGCTGGCTAACGGTTCACCTGTTTTTCTGCTGGATAATGCTTTCTGCACAAGTGTGTTGAGTGATGGTCGCTGAATATGGGGTGATGCAGGGATTAGTACAAGCAATATGGCCAATGTAGAAATGGCAATGCCGCATAAACGTGTTTTTAAATCATTAAAAATAATGTTTATTTTCTTTAATTTAACATGTTTTGTAAAATTATTTAATATTAACGAAAAAATAAGAAACGGTATTAATATAATATCAGTAAATGGATTGTAAAAATTAAGTATTCCAAGAGAGAAGTAACATAAAGAAAGAATATTAAATAAATTAAATTTTTCAGCAAAAAATGCAATAAATATAAAACAAATTATCAAATATTTTATGTAAGGTAGCAATAATACTTTAGTCGTCATGATTTCTGGAAAGAAATAACTTGATATGTATGCGCCCACAGCACAAATAAGGGCAAGAATATTAATAATTTTTAACGGTATTTTAGCACGTGATTGATCATTCAGGCAGGTATGAATTTCATTACCAAGCAATAATGCTATTGGTGGGAATAGGGGAAGTATATAAGGGATTAATTTTGATTGTGATATTGAAAAGAAGACAAAAACAAAAGCAGCCCAAATTAACAAAAATGCGTTCACATGCATGTATCGTTCACGAAATGCTTTTGCAAAAGCGGGGATAAAAAGTGCGCTCCATGGTATAAAGCCACCAATGATGATGGGGATAAAGAACCAAACGGGTTGATGGCGTAAATGAATTTTTGTTGCATAACGTAACACGTGCTCAACAATAAAATATTTATAGGCAAACTCTGGTGTTTTAAGTGATGCTAATATATGCCATGGGGCAGCAATGGCAAGAAATAATATAAGATTTGATGGCAAATAGGCGGGGAAAATAGCACGCCAGCGACGACTGTAAGTAGCCCATAAAATGATAACTACGCCAGGTACAGCAAGCGCCATAATACCTTTTGTGAGAACGCCTAAAGCACAAAAAACTGTGAATAAGGCATAAAATATACGACGTTTTTCTCCTGTTGTTTCTTGTTGTGCTATGTAAAAACAAAAAAGGCTAAGCGTTACAAAAAGGCTAACGGCCATATCCAAAATAATAAGACGTGACATGACGAAATAAATGCAGGACGAACCTAAAATGAATGCTGAGTAAAGCGCGACTTGACGATTAAATACGCGCTGTCCAAAGGCATATGTGCTAAGAATTCCTGTAAGGCCAAATAATACAATTGGCAGGCGCATCACCCATTCTTTAAGGCCAAAAGCATATTGAAATGCTGCTTCAATCCAGTAAAGAAGAGGGGGCTTTTCAAAATATTTTACACCGTTAAGCCGCGGCGTTATCCAATCACCTGTTGCCAGCATTTCACGTGGAATTTCAACGTACCGTGCTTCATCAGGTGTGGCAAAAGGGCGATTGCCAAGGAAAAGAAAATAGATAGGCGCGAACAAAAGGGTTAGCCAGAAAAGGTCCATCCAAAAAGCACGTGTTTCTGTTTGTTTTATTTTATTAAGCATGAAGCAATTTTTTTAAGATCTGATTGTACTAACTTACTTAAGATCAAGGCCATATGCACGCGCAAAAATCTCGATAGGATGCATTTTTTGAAAATCACCTGTTGATCCACCAGGATTCTGTGATTTAGCGATGCCTTGACGAATATGTTCTGCAGCAAGAGGGCACTCAGATGAAAAGATTGGATTGCCCTTTTGAACGATTTGTTTAACGGCTGGCGCACCTACTTTTAGGGCTAGTTCAAAATTATCTTCCATCATGCCCCATGTACCGCCATGTCCAGAACAACGTTCAATGACTTGTACATCAGTTTCTGGAATGAGTCTGAGCATTTCAGCAGCTTTAGCGCCAATATTTTGCGCACGTGCATGACATGCCAAGTGAAGAGTCACATCTTGCCCAAGAGCAGAGAGTCCTGGCGTTAGTCCAAACTGTGTTGCAAGAGATACAATATATTCCGAAATATCTTTTGTGTTTGATTTTAATTTTTGAATAGTTGCATCACCTGGCTGCATAAGTGGCCATTCACTTTTCATCATGAGAGAGCATGACGGCACTAGTGAGATGATTGCATAGCCATCATCAATAAAAGGTTCGAAAAAGGCAGCGATGCGTTCACCACTTGCGGCGACACGAGGAATATTGCCAAGTTCAAGCTGTGGCATGCCGCAACACCCTGGGTATTCGACGCGAACGTCAACACCAAGATGCCCTAGGATTTTTGTGGCTAAAAGGCCTATTTGTGTTTCGTTATAGTTACCATAGCAGGTCGCATACAGGACGGCTTTTTGTCCAAATGCGGGACCATTTTTATTAATTGTAACAGGCACATCTTTTAATTGCCGCACCAGCGTTGTATTAGAAAACTTTGGGATACTGGCGTTTTTATCAATATGCGTGAGCTTTTGTAAAAGAGGTCTGGCGATTGAATCTTCTTTGTTAATAGCATTTACAATTGGTGCTACAAGGCCAAGCATGGCTGAATTTCGATCAACTTCTGCGAGTTGTTCCTTAGCGAAAGGAACTTGTTTTTCTGCAAATTGGTAGGCTTTATAACGCAGCATAAGATGAGGAAAATCAATATTGAATTCATGCGGTGGCACATACGGACACTTTGTCATAAAGCACATGTCGCATAAGGTGCAATCGTCTACTACAGCAGCAAAGTCATCGGTTGATACGCTATCAAGTTCACCAGTTTTGCTATCGTCAACCAGATCAAATAATTTTGGGAATGATCCACATAAATTGAAACAACGACGGCAACCATGGCACACATCAAATTGACGTTCCATTTCCTTATCAAGAGATTCTTTATTCAAGAAATCTGGATTTTCCCAATTAAGGGGATGGCGTGTTGGTGCGCCAAGGCTGCCTTCGCGTTTCATACGTGCATCAATCTGCGTTATTCAACTTGAAGGATATCAAGTGCTTTTTGGAAACGACCAGCATGAGATTTTTCAGCTTTTGCAAGTGTTTCAAACCAATCTGCAATTTCATCAAAGCCTTCTTCACGTGCATTTTTTGCCATGCTTGGATACATGTCTGTATATTCATGTGTTTCGCCAGCAATTGCTGCTTTCAGGTTTTGTACGCTATTGCCAATAGGAAGGCCTGTTGCAGGATCACCAACAGATTCTAGGAACTCAAGATGTCCGTGGGCATGGCCAGTTTCACCTTCGGCAGTGGATCTGAAAACAGAAGCAACATCGTTGTGACCTTCTATATCTGCTTTTTGTGCGAAATAAAGGTAACGGCGATTTGCTTGCGATTCACCAGCAAATGCTGCCTTTAGATTTTCTTCTGTTTTTGAGCCTTTAAGCGTTGTCATAAGGGGTCCTTTTGTCAAATGAAAGTTCATAATGGCTATACTATGACGATGAAGCAGCGGCGAGTCAAGAGGGGGGTGATTCAATTAATTTTTCAATTTTTTCAAAAACCAAAGAACGGGTTATATCACCTTTATCTAAATGCTTACTCAGTAAACGAAAGCCTTTTTCTTTTCCTAACCCGGGAACTGATTCAGCTTGGTCAAAGCCAATTTCAAAAATGATTTTAGTGCTTGGTTTGCATAAAATGGGCAACTGATCAAATAATATTCGGTAAGCATCTAAGCCATCAAAGCCTGCAAACAAAGCTTGTTTTGGATCATATAGTGCTACCGATGGATCGAGTGGATAATCATCTGTGATGTAGGGAGGATTTGAAATTATACCGTCAAATGTGCCAGCAACATTTGCACACCAATTACTTAGGCAAAATTGCATTCGATCAGCCACACCATGTTGCATGGCATTTTCCTTTGCGATCGTAAGTGCTTTTGGGCATATATCAACAGCAACACCTGTTGCGTGCGGTAGTTCCAAAAGTAGTGTGATGAGTAAGCAGCCTGTTCCCGTACCTAAATCAAGTAAATGAGGAGCTGAATCTATTGTAAAATATGGCAGCATAGTTTCAATAAGTGTTTCAGAATCAGCTCTGGGATCAAGCGTATCATGTGTTGTTTTAAACATACGACCGTAGAATTCTTGTTCTTCTAGGATCTTGGAAATTGGTTCCTGGGATAATAGACGCATAAGCCCTGACTCTATTTTCTGCTGCTGCTCATGAGTTAACATTGCAAGGTCCAGAAGTCTGACATCTGTTTCAATGCTGAGGCCTTTTAGCAACCAATTGATAAGTCGGGCAGGGGTTGTATTTGCTGCTTTTGCAGCTGCATCAAGGTTAACCACCCATGATTTAAAATAATCATCCATGCTTTAGTATCGATAATTGTAAATATTGATCTGGGGTTAAATTTTCAGGGCGTTGATCACCCGTTGCGCCAACTTTTTCAAGCATCGCCAATGTATCATCTCCAAAGATGGCTTTTAAGGGGCCTTTGATTTGCTTTCGGCGTTGATGAAATACTGCCTGAGTGATTTGTTCGAGGATTGGCAATAATCGCAAATAGGCACCTGCACCCGGTTTTGGTTGTAAATGAATAACACTTGATTCAATTTTAGGCGCTGGCGTGAATGCGTGAGGGGGCAAATCAAATCCATGTTCTACGGTGCATAAAATTTGTGCAATGATTGAAAGACGCCCATATTCACCAGAACTTGGATTTGATGCTATTCGTTGCGCGACCTCTTTTTGAAACATTAACGTCATTGATCCAATGGCGGGTAATTGATGTAGCCAGCGTACAAGCAATTCAGTGCCAATGTTGTAAGGAAGGTTGGCTACAATGTGAATAGGTTTGTGAAGATCCTCTGATACAAGGCTGGTCAATTCAATGTTCAAGGCATCACCCTCGATCAACTGAAAATTAGTATAAGCATCTTTAAGATAGGACAATGCCTTTATGCACAAAGGGTCATATTCAATGGCAATTAAACGTGCTGGTGATTTATCTAACAGCGCGCGCGTTAATCCACCTGGGCCTGGTCCAACTTCCAACACAAGAGCATCTTTTGGCAAGCGTGCAAAAGTTGCAATACGTGCGGTAATTGTTTCATCAAATAGAAAGTTTTGCCCATATTTCTTTGTATATTTTTTGTCAGGCAATAATCCGTATTTATCGACGATTGAGCGAATTGGTGGAAATGCCATGGGTAAACCTTTACGTATATGATTTGTGGTTAAGTAAATTATTTTCTTTGCATTAAGATATACCATATTAGCAGTGTTTTAAAACATGTAATCAGTATCAGTTGCGCGCTTCAATTTAACAAATGTATTGTGAAGAATAATAAAATATGGTATTTTGAGTTAATTTTATTCAACATGAGGTGTTAATTATGGACTTAATATTTTATTTACTACCAGTACTTCTTATAGTTATTTTTATATCGCAAGCAATACGCGTTGTGCCACAGGGTTATGAATTCACCGTAGAACGTTTTGGTCGGTATACGCATACATTACGACCTGGATTACACATATTGAAACCTTTCATAGAACGAATAGGCGCCAAAGTAAGCGTGATGGAGACTGTACTCGAAGTGCCTTCACAAGACGTGATCACCAGGGATAACGCGGCAGTTACGGTTGATGGTATCGTATTTTTCCAAATTATGGACGTGTCAAAGTCTGTTTATGAAGTGGCCAATATTAAAGTTGCAATTTTAGCGATGACAATGACCAATATCCGTACGGTTATGGGATCAATGGATTTGGATGAATTGCTTTCTCAGCGTGGCGCAATTAATGCACGCTTGCTTGGTGTTGTTGATGATGCAACCAGCCCTTGGGGTCTTAAGGTGACACGTATCGAAATTAAAGATATCCGCCCACCACGTGATTTGGTCGAATCTATGGGGCGCCAAATGAAAGCTGAACGTGACAAGCGTGCAACAATTCTAGAGGCTGAAGGTGAACGTCAATCAGCTGTATTAAAGGCTGAAGGTGCGCGTCAATCAGCGATTTTAGAGGCTGAAGGCGAAAAACAATCAATGATCCTAGAGGCTGAAGGTAAACGTGAAATGGCATACCGTGAAGCTGAAGGTCGTGAACGTTTAGCTGAAGCAGAAGCAAGTGCCACACGAGTACTATCACAAGCTATTGGTGAAGGTAATCAGCAAGCGCTTAATTATTTTATCGCTCAAAAGTATGTAGAGGCCTTAAAAGGCATTGCAGTATCACCAAATCAGAAAGTACTTATGATGCCACTTGATACGGCAAATATTATGGGAAGTATTGCTGGTATCGCTGAGCTATTATCAAAAGGTGATACAGCTGGCACAACAACTACTATTAAATCATCACCACCAACAAGAACTCCACCAACAAGAACACCGCGGACACCTTAAGTGCTGAGTTTTTCTTATATTAATAATAAAGAGAAGGTTTGAATAATGCTAAATGAAATGTTTTTAAATCATATCGCTGTTTGGCAATGGTTCTTTGCTATTGGTGTTGTGTTGATGTTGCTTGAGTTATGCTTACCTGCCTTCTTTTTATTATGGCTTGGAATAGCGTGTTTATGTACTGCTGGAACTGTTGCTTTATTGGGGTTAGGAGTAATGGGGCAGCTATTATGTTTTTCTTGCTTTTCACTTGTCTCAATAACCGTTGGTTATTTATTTTATGCACGAAAGTCAGTACACAATCAATATCAGGCATCAGGAGATCTTAATAATCGCACAGAACAGCTTGTAGGGCAGTTGCTAACATTAGAGCAACCAATTCCTGCTGGTAATGGCGAGCATGCCAAGTGTTATATAGCAATTAATGATACGCGCTGGTCTGTACGTAGTATGAATGCAATTGCTATCGATAGCTATACACAAGTCCGTGTGGTTTCTATCAAAGGGAACACGTTATTGGTAGATTTTGTTTAAGAACTATTTTGAACACATCCTGATAACAAGACGCGAATGTTGGGTTAGTGTTAGTTATAGGCATCCCACTATAACTTGATTTTGGCGTTGATCGGCGGAAATCTGCGGTGCTCATCATTTCCTACAGTAAACTGCCCCTTCAATCCTTGATTGGCTTATACTCAAGCTATATGTGAACAGCTCTATCTGACAAAGCTGTATTGCTATGTGTTTTAATTGGCACTTTTAATCGGTATAAGAGATATAGAATTTCAAAATAAAGTTTACTAGCAATAAAAAAGCATTGCGTTTTTTGTATGGTTTTAGTATGTATTAATGAATAGAAAAGGAGTCAAAATGACTGATGTATTAAATGTTTCCACCCTACTTGAACATACAAGTAGAATTGCGGCTGCATATGTCGCAAGCCAAAAAACCTCAATAGAAGATATTTCTCACGTAGTGGGGCGTATTTTCCAATCTCTTTCAGAGATTAGCCTTAATCCAGGTGGAATCGCTTCACGTGCTCCGGCAGCACCGGCGGTGCCAATTAACGAGTCAGTACATGATGAGTATATTGTTTGCCTTGAAGACGGAAAACAACTCCAAATGTTGAAGCGTCACCTTAGTACTGTTTATGGTATGACATTGCAACAGTATAAAGATCGTTGGGAACTTCCACATGATTACCCAATGGTATCACCAAGCTATGCACGTCGTCGTAGTGCGATTGCAAAGAATACAGGACTTGGTAAAACTGGTCGTAAAAAATCAAAACTTACAATCTTAAAAACAGCATAATTTTTTTAATTAAATGAATGTTAAGTCGGTGATGTATTTACGTATATCATCGTTTTTTTTACTAACAGTGGTTGCCTGCGGCATACCCTGAAGACCATGCCCATTGAAAATTGTAGCCCCCAAGCCATCCCGTTACATCAACAACTTCACCAATAAAATAAAGGCCTGGTACTTTTTTGCTCATCATTGTTTTTGATGAAAGTTCATTTGTATCAACGCCTCCCACGGTAACTTCTGCCTTTTGATAGCCTTCGCTGCCGCTGATTTTGACTTTTAAGTGGTGAAGTTTATCTGCGATTTTTAAAAGGCTTTCTTTTTTTAGGTCTGTAATGCTTTTGTTGAAATCAGTATCCGTTGCTAAGTGATCAACCAATCGATTTGTAAGATATGCTTTTAAATAATTTGCAGGTGTTTTTTTGCTGTTTTTATCAATCATAAATTGCTTTTTCAGATCGAGATCTGGCAATAAGTTAATGCTAATTTCTTTGTTGTCAAAACTTTCCAAATACGATGAAATTTGCAAAATAGCAGGTCCGCTTAACCCTTTATGTGTAAATAAAATATTCTCAGCAAAGTGCGTGTTCTTATAAGAAGCAATGGATGAGTTAGATACTCCACTAAGTTGCGTGAATAGATCTAGTTGAGATTGATCAACGATTAATGGAACCAATGCTGGACGTGTTGGCACAAGGTTTAAATCAAATTTTTTTGCAATTCTGTAGCCAAAATCACTGGCACCTATTAGTGGAATGGATAGGCCGCCACACGCAACAATAAGTGAGTTGCTGGTAAATGTGCCATCACTGGTATGTGTGCGAAAATAGTCGCTTTTAGAAACGTCTGAAACATTGCATCCTGATTTAACCTCAACATTATTTCTTTCACATAAATCGAGGAGCATTGAAATTATTTGCTTTGATGATCCGTCACAAAAAAGCTGCCCCAATGTTTTTTCGTGATAGGCAATCCCATATGATTCAACGAGTGAAATAAAATCTTTGGGTGTATATCCTGCTAAAGCGGATACGATAAAGTATGGGTTTTGTGAAAGATAGTTTGCTTTGGTTGCATTGATGTTCGTAAAATTACAGCGTCCACCACCAGAGATTCTTATTTTTTCGCCTATTTTATGCGTATGTTCAATAAGAAGCGTCTTCTTTCCTCTTTTGCCAGCACATGATGCAGCCATTAGGCCTGCCGCACCAGCGCCTATTATTATTACATCATAATGTGTCATTGTTTTTTTATATCGTGGGTTGAGTTGTACTAGTTCTAATCGAGTTGAGATTATAACTCAAGTTTCCTTTTTCCTCATCAAGTTAACATTCATAGAATTAGAGAAAGTTTTGCATGGAATCCAGTGAACGAGAGTCACATTCTGGTTCTAGTTCGATATATAAATCTATTTGAGAAATAAAAAACCCACCTTCTTATGAAAGGTAGGTTTTTTTAAAAAATAATATTCAATATGACTAAGCAATAATATCTGGTTGCAAAATGCTATTCAGTTTTAGAATTTTGCTTTGCAATTGCTCTTTCTTGCGATTTAGCTGGTAGTGCCCAAAACTTAATGCACCCATGTTCACACGTGGGGTCGCTTGAATTTTTTCTTCAAGTTGATTCTTTTCTGATTGAAAATTTCTCAACTTTGACTGTAAATCTTTGAACGTTTCTACGTTAATAATCATTTTAACAAACACCATTTAAGTATTCCTATTCTATAAAATGGACTTTTTTTAGAAAAAATCAAGAGCAAAAGTAAAAAAATTGTTAACAAAATGCATTTTTTTTTATTTTTTCTTGTATTGAATCATAATAGGCGAGAGACTTCGGCTTAATTTATTATTGTATACACATTCCGCTAGCGATAAGAGTCTGTAAAAAGATCACGAAATCCCTTATAGTAGGTGTCAAAATACATAGCGAGAAAAATAATGATTAGAGTTCGTTTTGCACCAAGTCCGACTGGATTGCTTCATATAGGGAATGCGCGTGCTGCTGTTTTGCCGTGGTTGTTTGCGCACAAAAATGGTGGCCAATTCATGTTGCGCTTAGATGATACTGACCGTGAACGCTCAACCGAGGCTTTTGCGGATGCTATTCAAGAAGATGTCGCATGGCTTGGTCTAACGCATGATTTGTTTGCAAAGCAGTCTGATCGCTTTGGTCGCTATGCAGAGGTGATGCAAAAGCTGATTGATGATGGACGGCTTTATCCTTGTTATGAAACACCTGAAGAACTTGATTTCAAACGAAAACGCCAACTCGCTAAAGGTGAGCCACCTATTTATGATCGCGCTGCATTATCCCTAGCACCTGAAGAGCGTGCAAAATATGAGGCTGATGGCCGTAAACCGCATTGGCGTTTTAAACTTATGCCTGGCAAAATCACGTGGAATGACCTTATTCGTGGGCCAGTAGAGTTTTTATCTGATCGTATTGGTGATCCGGTGCTTGTGCGTGAAGATGGGGTGTTCTTGTATACACATGCGTCCGTTATAGATGATGTTGATTTTGCTATTACTCATATTGTGCGTGGTGAAGATCATGTCACGAATACAGCCGTTCAAATTCAATTGTTTGAAGCAATAACTGGAAAGTCATGCGCGGTTGAATTTGCACATTTCACTATGTTTCTTGATAAAGACGGCCAAAAATTATCTAAGCGCCTTGGTAGTCTTAGCATTCAATCTATGCGTGAAAAAGGCCTAGAGCCTATGACGATCAACAGTTTGTTGGCACGTCTTGGTACATCTATGCCAATTGAACCTGTGTTATCATTGGATGAACTTGCGCAGAATTTTGATTTCTCAATTTTTAGCCGTACTGCACCACATTTTGATGAGCATGAACTGGATGTGCTTAACCATAAACTCTTGACGCACATGTCTTACGAACAAGTGAAAGACCGTTTGCCTGCAACTATTGACGCAACGCTTTGGGAATTGATTAGAGGTAACTTAGAATCAGTGTCTGATATTAGCGCATGGAAAGATATATTTAGTGATGATCTTGTTATTACAAAGCATGAAGAATCTAATTATTTGCGTGATGCGCTGATGTTGCTGCCTGAAGGGCCATGGGATACAACAACATGGGGTGTTTGGACGAATGCCCTTAAAGAAAAAACACAGCGCAAGGGCAGGGCACTCTTTATGCCACTTCGTCAAGCATTGACTGGGCATGATCATGGGCCTGAAATGAAGGATTTGCTACCATACATCGGGTATAGTCGGGTATCCAATCGTTTAAAGAAGGCCATAGGATGAGCTTGGCTTTGAAAAAACCCGGTTTTATACAACGCGGCCGTTTTATTACGTTTGAAGGCGGGGAAGGTTCCGGTAAGACAACGCAATCAAAAAAGTTGTTTGCCAAACTTGATGAAGCAGGCATTGATGTTATGTGGACACGCGAGCCGGGTGGTAGTTATGGCGCTGAAGAAATCAGATCATTACTTGTAAAAGGTGAGGCTAATCGTTGGGCACCATCGACTGAAGCATTACTGATGTTTGCGGCACGTGATGATCATTGGAAAACGTGGATTGAGCCAGCACTAGAGGCTGGAACCTGGGTGATTTGTGATCGTTTTGCGGATTCCAGTTATGCATATCAAGGCTATGGAAAATGTGTATCTTTGGATTTCTTAAAGACGTTGTATCAAAATACAGTGGGTGACGTGCAACCTGATCGTACGTATTTGTTTGATGTGCCTGTTGATATTGGTTTGGCGCGGGCGCATATGCGTATGTCGGCTGATCAGGCGAAGGAAGATCGATTTGAGGGGTTAGGATCACCGTTTCATGAACGTGTGCGTGCAGGGTTTAAAGCGTTGGCAAATGCAGATCCAGTACGGTTTTGTACTCTTGATGCAACACAGTCAATTGAAACATTAGAAGCCCAGGTGTGGCAGGATGTGCAATGTTTGATATCACTAGCTACAGCCCATGGTTGATTGTCGCACTTGTTGGGCTGATAATTTTCAGGCCCGATGATTGGCAGGAATTAGCGTTGAATGCAGGTCGTTGGGTACGACGTGTACGCGCCTATGTGTTGGAATGGCAAGAGTATATGGAATTCACGTCTGATGCTGGAAATGAAAAAGATAGATTTACGTCGGAAATCCAAATAAAAAAAGAACAAGAATTAATTTTTGGCGTTACTCTGTGGCCGTCGAAAGAAATGGGGGGAAGTCATATATCGATGCCACCAAGTGTTTGAGCAAGTTGTTCTTGAAATCCCATCAATGTCAGTCCGCCGCCAGAATGAATAAGCAAGCAATTTCCTTTAATGTTTTCCCCCGCAATAATACGACGTGATTCTAAAAACAATTTTACCGAATAAATAGGGTCCGTTAAAAAGCCTTCTGTGCGAATGATTCGTCGGATCTCTTCAAAGATTGTCTTATTTGCTGAACCAAATGAACGCCCCGTGTTTGGACGGTACAGTTTTAGTTTCTCTTTTATGTAAGGTAGCTTTAGCTGTGCGCCAATCAAAGACTCAAATTGCGTTTTAAGATTTGAGAGAGTCTCTAAGAACTCTGTTTCGTCTTCTGCCATGAGTACCACATGAATGTTGGTTGTTTTTTTAAGCCATGCAAAAGCAAGTACTGTTGCGCCTGCCATCATCCCAGTTCCCGAGTCTATAAAAATATGATCAAACGTTGTACCAAGCTGGGTTTCATTATTTAATATATCTAAGGCAAGGGTTAATGCTCCTGGCAATGACTCGGCAACTGATGCGCCTTCCTGAATGATCATGGTCTGCTTTGATTGTTTCTTTGCGTAAAGTTCTGCTATTTCCTGAACGTTTGGCCACTCATTGCGGTTAATCCAATGGATAGAATCATTTGAAACCATCAGTGAACTTAGTAAAAAATTGCCAATCTTTTTTGTCTCAGTATCGCCATGTAGAAAAAGCATTGGCTGAATGCTGTTTTCGATCAGCAATTGTGTTAACCCAACGATGTTATTGGAATAAGCGCCGCCAATTAAAATGGCTTCTGTAATTTTGTTTGCGAGCAGATGAGGAATCAATGAGCTATATTTGCGTATTTTAAACCCAGATATGCCAAACCCCAGTTCATCCTCGCGTTTAACAAAACAGGGTGTTTGGGAATCGCCAAATGTTTTAAGCGGGTGAATGCGCGAATGCAAAGGGTAGGGCGCTAATGTCCCTATACAGTCTTGCATATAAAGCACTTTTTCTTTAAATGAAGATTGAAATGATACGTCATTTTTTAGCATTATCGTAAATTCCTTGCCGATGAATCTAATATTTTGTTATGTTTATTTGCACAAATGACATGGGATATAGTTATATGAAACGCCAAGGCTTAATTCAACTGCTTAATCAATATAATCCGTCTGACGCTGAAATTACCATGAAAAATGATATGCTTAGCTTTATCGATGCCAATGAAAATTGCTTTGAGCGTTCGCTTGAAATAGGTCACATAACAGGCTCTGCATGGCTTTTGAATAAAGCCGGGGACAAAGCATTATTAATGCATCACAAAAAACTTGATAAGTGGCTACAACTTGGTGGCCATGCGGACGGTGAAACAGATATTCTGGCAGTTGCACTTAAAGAAGCCCAAGAAGAATCTGGGATAACATCCATTGAACCTGTAATGAATGCAATATTTGATATAGATGTCCACAAAATTCCAGCATATGGGATTATTAAAGAGCATTTTCATTATGATGTTCGATTTTTGCTAAAGGTTACAAGTGATGAAGACATCAGCATTAATAGCGAATCAAATGAACTTAGGTGGATTGGCAAAAACCGTAAAGAATTGTTAAGTTCTGAATCGTCGGTTGTGCGTATGTTTGATAAATGGCTAAAGATTGCTGCGTAGACGCTTAATCAAACAGCATGGCCATTGCAATAGAGTTTGTATAAAGGCCATCAATACGAATGGCATTACGCAGTACACCTTCAATCTCGAAACCAACTTTTTTATATAATGCGATTGCATTTGTGTTGTTTTCACGAACAGTGAGATCGACTCGCGTTAAGCCAGATTCTTTTGCTGCTGCAATGGTTGTATTTATGAGTTTTTTACCAATTCCTTGACCACGGTATGGTTTTAATATCCCTATGCCAAGTGTTCCGCTATGTTTTGAAACAGGACGATCAAATGAACTGATGTCACACCAACCAATCACCTTTTCATTATCAAGCGCCACAAAGTGGGGGAAGCCTTTTGCGCGATTTCCAAGAACAAAAGCACGTGATGATTCAAGGGAAAACCCACTAAATGTTGTTAAATATAATCGTTCGCTTGATACCGAAGCTACTGCGGCGCAGTATCCCTCAATATGATCATCTGTTGTGGGTGCAATTTTATAATTCATCGTGGTTTCCTTATACAGGTTGTAATCAAAGCCGCTATATAAAAAATTGATGCGACAAGTACAATGGTTGGTCCCGTAGGTAGGGCAGCATGATACGACAGCAGTAATCCGCTATAACTTGATATCAATGCAACAAAGATGGCAACACATAGCGTTACACGCAGGCTATTGCACAATAAACGAGCTGTGATTGCAGGGATCATCATCAGCCCAAGTGCCATCAATGTACCGATGGCTTGGCACGCAGCCACAAGGTTTATAACCACAAGGCCAATAAAAATAATGGTGTACCGATCGCCCCCGCAGTTAACAGATTGCATAAAAAGGGGGTCAAAGCATTGATATACAAGGGGTCTGAAAATCACTCGTAAAATGATGAGCGAGAGTATTGATAGAATAATAATCATTCTAAGGATGTCTAGGTCAACACCAAGAACTGAACCAAACAATAAGTGCATCACATTCATTGCGCCGCCAGCTTTTGAAATCAGCAATACACCTAATGCCAATGCCAGCAGATAAAATCCACTAAAACTAGCATCTTGTGGCAGTCGTGTTTTTTGACTTGCAAGAACGCTTAGTCCTGCGATCAGAAAGCCTGCAATCATGCCGCCAATCGTAAAACCAGGCAGCCACACGCCCCATATAAAAAACGCTGCGGCAATGCCGGGAAGAATCCCATGCGAGAGCGCTTCACCCATAAGACTCATTCGCTTTAATAGTAAAATAATACCAAGCACCGGGCACACAACAGACAATGTCAGGCACGCAGCAAGGGCACGTTGCATGAATACAAAATCATGAATGGGCGCAACTAAAGTGTTATAGAGAAGATCGATCATGCTATGTAAGCCTTTCGAATCAATTCCACATTAGAAAGAATTGTCTTGCTGTCACCTTGGGCGATCACGCTTCTATTCAATAAAATTGATTGGGGAATATAACGTTCAGCTAGATGGAGCTGATGAATCACCGTAATGATTGTTTTACCTGTCGTGAGCCAGTTTTGTAACAATGTCAGCAGGTCTTCTGTGGTTGGTTGGTCAACGGCTGAAAAAGGCTCATCCAAAATCAATAGATCGGCCTCTTGCAGCCAGAGCCGTGCAAATAAAAGCCGTTGAAATTGCCCGCCACTAAGAACGCTGATTGGTTTGTTTTCAAATCCTGATAGTCCAACCATTGTTATAGCATGTTGAAGTCGATCTCGATCTTCGGGCACAAGTCCATGATATAAACCTACTTTTGGCCAGAAACCCATCGCCGCTACATCGCGTACATTTAAAGGAAACTGCCGGTCGAGCTGATTATGTTGCGGCAAATAGGCACGCTTCGCATCAGCGGCAAGACATACTGTGCCATTACTTGGTTTTAATACCCCTGCACAAATTTTAAGCAAAGTGCTTTTACCTGCACCATTAGGGCCAATTAATGCCGTGAATGATCCTTTGGAAAAGGTTAGATTGATATCGTGCAGAACAGACGTACCACCGAACATATGCGAAAGAGAAAGAGTTAACATGAGGCTTTTAGAATATAGGTTGATATGATATGCAAAATTAATCTTAGCATATAACGTTCTTATGAGCGAGTCGCAAAGAGAAATGAAGTTCACATCATTATCTTTCCTTTTAAAATCGCGCATAATCTTGTACGTTCAAATTAGAATTATAATTGCAAACAAACATATACATGATTTATTATGATACTATTGCCCATATTCTCTCACTCGTTCTTGCCATAACACTCCATGAAGCAGCGCATGGTGCAATTGCCTATGTTTTTGGTGATGACACAGCAAAGCGAATGGGCAGACTGACATTCAATCCCATTGCGCATGTTGACCCCATAGGCACGTTGCTTTTGCCAGGTTTACTGTATATGGCGGGCGCACCGTTTTTATTTGGTTGGGCAAAACCAGTTCCTGTTGATTTTTTACGGCTGAATCCAAGGCGGCTTGGAATGATATTGGTCGCTTTTGCCGGGCCTGGAATTAATTTGATTTTGGCTTGGATTGCAGCGATGGCAATGCACATGTCATTTGAACATGGAACATTTTTGCATGCGTTTTTGCCATTGTTCTTTCGAATTAATATCACGTTAGCTGCCTTTAATTTATTGCCAATTTTACCGCTTGATGGAGGGCGCATTCTAGCTGGTCTTTTGCCGCCATCACTAGCATGGCATTACAGCAAGACTGAACGTTTTGGGATGTTAATCGTTTTATTGTTTATGATGTCGCCATCTTTGCTTAGCCTTATAGGTATCCATGCAAATCCATTCGTTTGGGTGTTGAGGCCAATTTTTGAGGTGTTGTTTAAAACGGTATTGATGTTATCAGGCAATAGTTGATTTCCACTCACCACTTTCGAGAATGCTTTTTAGTTTGCAAACCATTATGGCGTGATAATGCCAGAGAAATCGTGTAACATGCGTTTCTATCGTCAACGAAAATAAATTAATGAGTCGCAACATTATGATTAAAAAAGAAGTAATAACTACCACCGGACAATCAACCATTTTTAGCTTAAATAGCGATGGCGAAGGTGTTGGCATTGATAGTGAGACGGGGAATAGCATTACGATTCCGTTTGTATTACCAGGCGAAAAAATTAATTACGAGTGCCAACATTTCAAAAAAAAGAAGAAATATACAGCTACATCACGCGTAAGCACCAGCGCGGATCGTATTGATCCTGTTTGTAAGCATTTCACACAATGTGGTGGCTGCATGTTGCAGCACATGAATGCGACAATGTATCGCGATTTCAAGCAAGCTCAAATTACCAATGCATTGGTGAAAGAGGGACTTGACCCATTTCTTGTGGATGGAATTACCATTTTACCCTTTGGCAAACGTCGTCGTGCCAATTTGGATGCGATTCGTAAAGGGGATGATATCTTTCTCGGATTTCACAAATTTAGGTCGCATTCACTTGTTAATATTGTGGAATGCCATACGATGGACACGGCATTGACGCGTTTGTTAGAGCCGCTTCGCGAGGCGTTCAAAGTTGTTTTAGAGCCATATCAAAAAGCAAAAGTATTTTTCACGTTGACACATGTTGGCGTTGATATGAGCCTTGAGGTGCAAGGAATTGCAGAATTAGAAGAGCCAAAGCGTGCCGCACTTAAAGATTTTGCAGAAAAAATGGATGTAGCGCGGTTTGTGTTCCGTCATCGCAAATTTTTGGATGTAATTCATCAAACGGCTGTGCCTGTTGTGCAGTTTGCAGGAATTGATGTGACAGTCGATGCGTATAGCTTTTTGCAGGCAACTGTTGAATCAGATGCTCATTTGGCGGCGTATGTCTTGAGTGAGTTAATTCCCGATGCGTCTAACATTGTGGATCTGTTTTGTGGTCGTGGTACGTTAAGTCTTCCGCTTAGCACGCGTGCACCGGTGACAGGGTATGAATGTGACAAACCAGCTTTAGCAGCCCTTGAAAGCGCCGCACTTAATGCACAAAACCCGATTCAGTTACATTTTCGTGATTTGTTTACAGAACCGCTATCACGTGATGAATTAAAAGGTTTTGATGTGGCTGTGATTGACCCACCGCGTGCCGGCGCAGAAGCGCAGAGTTTGGCGCTTGCAAAATCTGATGCGAAACAAATTATTTATGTGTCATGTAATGCAGAGACATTCGCACGTGATGCACGCATTCTGACTGAGGGTAATTTTACATTAAAGAAGGTGCACGGAGTAGATCAATTTGCATGGTCCCCGCATATTGAAGTAGCCGCTGTGTTTGAGCGGTTGAAGTAGTATTGTTCATTGTTGGAGTGACGACTATCGTCATTGCGAACCCGAAGGGTGTGGCAATCTAGGCTGCTTAAATATTATAGATTGCCGCGCTTCTTTGAAGCTCGCAAAGACGAAAATAAGAGAAATCTTAAGTTAGGCAGTGCGCTCTCAGGATCGACGATGATAGGTAGAGGGTAGTCTTCAAGACACCAATATTAATGCGATGCAATCTTAATTGCTGAATTTAATCGCCAGTAATAGTATGCAAGTGAGAGACTTAATACGATTAAAAGTGAGATTTCAATTTTAGTAAATGACGCGATAATGATAACAAGTGGTAGTGTAATTAAAAACGTTTGAACTGTTATTGGAAAACTTAAAGAAATATACCGTTCTATAAACTCCTTATCATCTCCTGTCTTGTTTGTGTTATAGCAAAAAAAATTCCTGATACATCAACAAGTATTATATATAATATTTATGTAATAAGTAGATTCAGTAATCAACAAATAATTTATTATTATGGATAAAATTAAATACAAAAATTGTTCTTTGGATGGCACTTCGTTATTTCTAAACCGTAATGCCAGTTCTCTGTCATTCCAAAAATTCATAACCATAATTCCTTAGCAATTTTATTCCTCACTAATTGATATAGGTATTTTTTGCTTCTTTTTAAATAGTGCTTTGCTGTTATTTTTTTTTGTGGTTGCATGTGTTGGAAATTATCTACTACATCATGTTGATATTTAAATCAGATTGAGTGATAATTAGATATTATTGGATACGAATTAAGTGGCTACGCATGTTAGATCTTTCGAAAATTATGATTACACCGGAAATTCTATCGCTTATTAGCGAAATTGATGAATTTAAAGGTGCATGGCAACTTCATGGGCGTATGGCGTCTGAACGCCTAAAAACGTTAGGCGTTGCGGCTAAAATTGAAAGTGTTGGTGCATCAATGCGTCTTGATGGGGCAAAATTAGCAGATACAGATGTTATGCGTTTGTTGTTCAATGCGGAATTGCATTCGTTAACAATAAAAGATCAGCGTGATGGTTTTTCTTATGCACGTGCATATGATGGCATTCTCCAAAAACATCACGCACTTTCATTTTCAGAAAATTGTTTAAAGCAAATATATGACTGGCTAATGTATTCAGATACTGAACAAGAGAGCTTAAAGAAAGAAAAAAATGTATCGAACCATGATGAGGTTTTTGATGCACCTTGGAAAGATCTGAATATTACGTTTGCTAAAACAAAACTTTTTGAAACGACAACGCCTTTTGAAATGCCAGAAAAACTAAAAGAGCTTTTCTTATGGACGCAAATGCAGCTTGATCAAAAAACACTTCACCCGTTATTGATTATTGGAATTTTTACTGCACTGTTTTTAAATATGAGGCCTTTTCAGGAACTTGATGGTTGTTTGTCACGTGTTCTGACATTGTTTCTCCTATTAAAAGCTGGTTACATTTATGCCCCTTATAGTTCGATCGAGCGTATCATTGAACGAAATAAAGAATATTACCAACTCGCACTAGAGAGAACCCAAGAAACCTTGCACGCAGATGCACCTGATTTTGATATATGGCTTACGTTCTTTTTAAAGGTAATGCAGAGTCAAAAACGAAACCTTGAACATAAAATTTTAAAAGATAAAAATCCCCAGGAGCATTTATCAGAACTTGATAATCAGATTATAAATGCTATTAGCGAACATGAAAAATTAAGCATTATGAAGATTGAGCAAATCACAGGCGCTAATCGTAATACCCTTAAAAAGCATTTGGCATTTTTGGTTGAACAATCATATATCGTACGTTTTGGAAAAGCCCGTGCGACATGGTATGTATTGTCATGAATCAATTTGAGGCCTAAGCCATGAATGAGTTGGAATCAAATATCATTAACATCTATGGAGATCGGGGAAAAGTATGGCTCGATGACTTGCCTGAAATTATAAGAAAGTTAGAAGTAAAATGGGATCTTTCTGATTTAACGCCTGTGCAAAATTTATCCTTTAATTATGTGTTAACGGGATTTCAAAATGAAAAGCCGATTGTTTTGAAAGTTGGGCTTGATGAGAATACCTTAATGCGTGAAGCAGCGGCTCTCACTGTGCTTAAAAATACGGGAGCTGTACAGATATTGGCACAAGATAAAGGAGTCATCTTGCTAGAACGTGTTGTTCCTGGCACGTCGTTGAAAGGATTTTTTCCAGATAATGATACCCAGGCCATCCGGATTGTATGTGGTGTGATGAGGCGTTTACATCAAGCATCCGTAACGCCTGTGCATAATTTTCCGCATATACGTGATTGGCTTTTGGTGCTGGATAAAAACTGGGATATGCCCACGCACTATCTTGAAAAAGCAAGAAAACTTCGTGATCGTTTGCTGCAAACGTCAGCAGAGCCTGTTTTGCTCCATGGTGATTTGCATCATGATAATATTTTGCGCCAAGGTAAAACAGATTGGGTTGTAATTGATCCAAAAGGAGTAATTGGTTATCCCCTAAATGAAATTTGGGCTTTTATTATGGATATTGAACGTGACACAAAATTTGTAGCAGACTGTTTTTCTTTTGATGTGCAGGAAGTAAGAGATTGTTACTTTGTGCATGTTGTAATGGCTGCATGTTGGACGTTGGAAGATAACGGAGAGCCAGGATTGTTTATTGCATTGGCTGAAAAAGCGCATCAATTGCTGTCTAAATAAAAATTGAAAATCTGAGAAGCCACCATTGCCCTTACCATGGATGAATTTTATCAATCATTGATTAAAGGGGAGTAAATTGACGCCATATCCAAGAGAGGCACTGAAACGTTTATTAAACGAAATTACAAATTGGTGAATGACTTATTTTATTGCTAAAAAGTAATACCAATACCCTGTTTCACATTTTGGTTTGCTAGGCACTTTTGCTTCAGTATTTTTAAAAACTTGTATGATTTCATTTTTAGTGACATTTTTTGCCCAATAAACATTATCTTCTTTATCGTTCGTAAAATCTGAAAATATTACGTCTTTAAAACCTGATTTGATTAATTCAGCTTTGATTTTTGGTGAATCTTCAAAATTTCCACGCAGTTTAGAAAGCAAAAGTCCATGATCTTTTATTAAACGTGATGCATATTTCCTAAGTTCATGGCTTACTTCAGAAACACAGTATTCATCGATAACAGTATCGAATTCTTTCTGTCCTAAATAATCATATGTTTCTTTTTTGGTTAAGTCTGCGACACAGTCAGGTTTTTCGTGAGTTCCAATATTAACGGTATACCATTCATCATTGCTTTTATAATTATTTCTTTTCCAATAACTATAATTATCACCATTAGGATCCTTAAGATTATGACCGCTACACAAAAGAAGCTTATCCCCTTTATAGTCTTGAATTTGACGGGGCTGAACGGTTGGTGGAGTAGAGAATTCTGAACATCCACTAATCAGAAATAAGTTGCTTACAAGTACTGAAAGAAACTGATATCCTTTTAAAATTTTCATAAGAATTAAATATCCTGGCTATATTGGTTCCTTTAATTATAAAATGTATATTATTAAATAATAGTTAATAAATATATTTATCACAATTTGATGCGCCATTATTCAGGCAAGGCTTCAATTTTAGCTATATCAATTTCAGCAATGCCCAATGCTTCGGGAATCTGTTGGCTACGAATCTGTATATCAAGCGGAGCAATTTCAATTTCGTGTGATTCAAGGCCTGGATCAAGATCTTTAAATTTACGTGCTGATACCAAAACGCGGCGCTCGAACGTGCCAACGCTGTCATTATAGGCGCCAACAGATTGTGATAAGTGTTTTCCAACTTTACCAAGGTGAACTGAAAAGTCGGTGAGACGTTTATAAAAATCACGACCTAATTGCCAAATTTGTCGGGCATTTTCAGCAACGGCTTCTTGTTGCCAGCCATAGGATACAGCACGAAGTAGGGCGATTAACGTGGTTGGCGTTGCCATAATTACACGTTCATGTACGCCGTATTCAATCAACGATGGGTCGGCTTCAAGTGCTGCGCTAAAGATTGATTCGCCTGGAATAAACATCACCACAAATTCTGGAGATTGGTCAAACTGTTCTGAATAATTACGCTGAGAAAGTATGCGGATGTGCGTGCGCACTTGCCGTGCGTGATCTTGCAATAGCTGTGCCTTTTTTTGTTCATCATGACACTCAAAGGCTTCTAAATACGCCATAAGCGGCGTCTTGGCATCGACAACAATCGTTTTGTTGCCAGGAAGACGGATGATTAGATCAGGTCGCAGGCGTCCTTCGGCCACCGTAACTTGTTCAATGAAGTCACAATGTGACAACATGCCAGCCATTTCCACCACACGCTTTAGCTGCATTTCACCCCATTGACCACGGCCAGTGGGTGATCTGAGGGCTTTTACCAAATTCGATGTTTCAAGGCGCAATTCTTTTTGTGTGGCAATCAAATCAATCACTTGGCGGCGCATATCCGTAAAAGCATGCGCACGTTCTTTTTCAAGATTTTCCATCTTTTTATCGACTTGTTCGAGCGATTTTTGCAACGGTTCAATCATCTTTGAGATATTCGTTTGCTTTTGATCCATTTCTGTTTTTGCGCGCTCGTGCAGGTCAGTAAACGTAGATTTTGCTAGGTTCAGAAAAGATTCGTTATTTGCAATAAGTGCTTTTTGCGACATTGATTCAAGCAAGGTTTGAAACTGTTGTTGAGATCGATGAAGAATTTCTTCTTTGCTTGTAATGTGTGCACGTTGAAACTCAATTTCGGCATTAAGATGTGCGTTCTCGCGTACCATGGCCATAAACTTTCGGCGAAGGCTGATGTACGCAATTCCTGAGGTTAAAGCTACGGCTGCTAAAACACCAAGCGTTATATAAAGCGTTTCTGATCGAAGGATTTCGGTAAAAAAGGTTTCTGCTAATTTCATTTTATGGCCACGCTGCAACAGGTGGAAGCGACATTAAAATAGCGTCAACATTGCCATTGGTCATTAAGCCAAAGCGTGTGCCCCGATCATAGAGTAAATTAAATTCTGCGTAACGACCACGTTTGACGAGTTGTTTGTATTTATCTTCCATTGTCCACTCTTGGCGCATACGACGGCGAACAATCTGTGCATACACGTCGATAAATGCTTTGCCGACAGTCTTTATAAATTCAAAATCCGCATCTAGATCACCGCTATTCACATAATCAAAAAAGATGCCGCCAACACCGCGCATTTCATTGCGATGTGGCAGATAAAAATACTCATCGCACCATAGTTTGTATTTTGCATACGCATCTGAATTGTACGCATCACACGCATTACGAAGTGCATTGTGAAAATCTTTTGTGTCTTCATCAATAGGGAAGGTCGGCGTTAGGTCAGCACCACCGCCAAACCAACTTTTTGACGTTACGATATGGCGCGTATTCATGTGCACTGCTGGTACAAACGGATTAGTTGGGTGAATTACAAGTGAAATGCCGGACGCCCAAAAACGTGGATCTTGCTCAGCACCAGGAATTTCATGACAAAATTCTTTTGCAAATTCACCATAAACCGTTGAGACATTAACGCCTGCTTTTTCAAACACAGCTCCGCCTTCCATGATTCCCATAATCCCACCGCCACCTTTGTTGTCTGCTTGTGTTGGATCGCTTCGATCCCATGGTTTATAGGTAAAACGACCCGGTAAATGCGTTGGATGCATGAATTCATTTTCTATTTCTTCAAGCGTTTTGCATATATGTGCTTGAAGTTCTGCAAACCAAATGGGTGCCGATTCTTTACAATGTGCTGATGCTGTATTGTCTTTTTCTGTTGCATTCATGTGTAAGTTGACCAGAGCTTATTTTATCTACTAACACAATAAGGCTGATATGCATTGATTGCAATGCTGACTGTCGTTGTGCGGGATTTCTAAAATGCACTAAACCGAGAATGGGAATAGAAGAATAAAGGTACCGCATATACCAATCACTATTAGTAGTAGTGAGGTTTGTCTTTTGCATCTGTCAAATTAATTAAAACTGCCAGCTTAAGGCCGTCCCAAGCTGGCACTTCGTGGTGATGCTTTTTATATTTTTACTGCTTTACAGGTAGTACCAATTAAGTCATCTGTAAAAGTAATTCTATAATTTTGCAAAACGTTGAGCTTCTCACATTCACTTCCAGGTGTGAACATGCTGGTGTCACCTTTTATAGAAAAAGAATTTATGCCTTTTATATTTGATAAATCTAACGAATAAGTGATTCGGCCTTTTGCAGGAATCTCCAACACATTATCTTCAAGATAATTTTCCTGATTTTGACTGCCAATAATTTCATCAATAGCTCCAGTAATGGTTTCTCCTGCAGTTTTCCACAGGATTCTCCCTACAACACTGCCCTCAGGTTTAATACGTACTTTTACAGGCTTTTCGTTTTCGTTTACCATCTCAATTTTGGTAGTCATTATACAATCCTTTAATTTAAAGTTATAATCGTATTGTATAGAAACACAAAATACAGAGCGAGGCGTATAAACGTCATATTTTCGTCTTGATGGAAAAGAAAAATGCTCTGCAGCATTTACAAAAGAGGAATAAGCTTCTTCACCAAGTAATGCGCATTAAAATTCCTTACATCAGCTAAGAATAAAGCTTACAAAAAACTTAAGGGATCAACGTCAATATGAACTTGCACAGCTGCGTGCATTTTTATTTCGGCCAACCAAACTTTTGTGAAACCCTGCAAGTTTTGCCGGCGATCACCTTTGATTAAAAAACGCATTCGATAACGTGATCGTAATCGATACATCGGTGACGGAGCAGGGCCTAGCACGTCTATTTGCTCAGTCTGTGGGATGACACGTGCAAGCTGACGACATGTTTCCTGCAGAATATCTTCTCGAAGCGATGACAATGTCACGGATATCAGTCTATAAAAAGGTGGCATACCTAAAAATTCACGCTCGAGCAATTCAGTTTCATAAAATGCATCGCGGTCATAGGCTTTTAACGCAGCATAAAGTGGGTGTTCCGGTTCTCGTGTTTGCAACATTACAACGCCTGGTTGCCGTGCCATACGGCCTGCACGTCCGCCAACTTGTGAGAGGAGTTGAAACGCTCGCTCTGCTGCACGTAGATCCATTTGATATAAACCACGATCAGCATCAAGAATCCCCACAAATGTTAAATTAGGGAAATGATGGCCTTTAGCAAGCACTTGCGTGCCAATAATGATATCAACCTCGCCAGATTCAATGCTATTAAACAAATCGTTTGATATCCTGGGTGTTGTAAGGGTATCGCTGGATATAATAGTAATGCGTGCATGGGGGAACAGTCGCTTTGCTTCCTCAGCTACTTTTTCAATACCAAACCCTACATCTTTAAGATTTGTCCCTTGGCATGCTGGGCAGTTTGTTGGGGAATCAGCTTGAAATCCACAATAATGGCAGATGATACTTTGACGATCACGGTGCCATGTTAAATCAATATGACATCCTGGGCATTCGAAGCGATGACCGCAACCAAAACACGTCAGCAATGGCGAAAAGCCACGACGGTTAAGGAAGAGCAAGCTTTGCTCGCCTTTGGCAAGGCGTGCTTCTACTTCATCATAGATTGGTTTGCTTATAATATCTTTGGGGTATTCCTTTTTGTCAATGATATGCACCACTGGCATTTCAGCTGCCCCGTAGCGCTGCCCTAACGTTAAATGTTCGTATCGATTGTTTTTGATATTAGCAAAGGTTTCAAGTGACGGTGTGGCAGATGCCAAAATAATTGGAATGTTTTCTTCTTTTGCGCGCCAAATGGCCATGTCACGCGCATTATAACAACCTTGTTCATCTTGCTTATAAGATGCATCGTGCTCTTCGTCGATAACAATAAGACCTAAATTATTGATTGGTAAAAACAAGGCTGAGCGTGCGCCTAAGATAACGGCAGCCCCTTCATTTTGCACCTGTTTCCAAAGCTTCCTTTTTTTTGCGGGTGTCACCTCACTGTGCCAGATTAGTGGATAATCGCCAAAGGTCACCTTAAAACGATTAACGATGGCTTCGGTGAGTGCAATTTCGGGAAAAAGCACAAGCGCCTTTTTACCCATTTTAAGCACAGACTGAATCACAGCAAAATAGAGTTCGGTTTTCCCTGAACCTGTCACACCATCAAGGGCAAATGGTTTGAAATGATCAAGAGCGGCATGACAAGCCTCAAAGGCTCGCTGCTGATCTTCATTTAAGGTAAGTGTATCAAACATATATGTGGGGAAGGGCGGCAAGCTGTCATCTTTAGCAATGGCATCTAGTTTTGGCATAATACACATCTTTAAGATATGCCCTATAGGGATCATGGTATATTGCGAAACGTGCTCAACAAAGTTCATGAACGCTGAGTTGAACGTATAGGGGAGAGTAGCCGCAATAGATTTAAGTTCCCCTTTATATGCGGTATTTTCTTCAGTTTTGGCAATGACTCCGACAATCCGTTGATTTCGAAAGGGTATCTCAACAAGTTGCCCCAAAGGTAACCCAGGCTCTCCCAAATAGGTTAGCGGGAAATTGAGCGCGACAGTTGTAATTACTGTGTATGGGGCTAACGACGGGTTATCTGACATGAATGTGTGATTATGATGAGCTTATCTGCCAGTTTACACGAACTTGCAATTGATTCAAGGATGATAAATTGTGTATTGCCTATTGCCAAATGAATGAGTGCAATTAACTTTGATACTAAGAATGCGATTGTAAATATGGCTAGTTTCCTATATAGTCTGCAGATAGTTGAAGGGGAAATGGAAGAAATGACCACAGAAGTAAAAGGTATTATTTTAGCCATTCTTTCTGCCGTTCTGTACGGAAGTCTTCCTATAATTGGACTCCATATTACAGCAACTGGGTTATCTATTGAGGCAATGTTATTTTTTCGTTTCATGTTATCCTTTATTTTACTTGCATGCTTATTTCCATCATCTGTTTTTTCTATTAACAAAACAATGCTGGTGCAATTCTTCTTCGCAATTTTAGGATATGTTGTCTCCTCATTTCTTTATTTTAAGAGCACAGAATATATAGATACAGGTCTTGCTATGACCGTATTTTTTATTTACCCAATGATTTTGGCATTGATAAACTATGTTATATTAAAAGAAACGCTGCCACTTTCTCAAAAATTGGGCATGCTATTTGCTTTTATAGCATTGCTCTTTTTAACTGATTTTAAATTTCATTATAAGGGTGATATGTTCTTTGGCTTTATGCTTGGTATTGTTGGCGGTGCTGGCTATGCAGTGTATGTATTTTTAACGCGTGCAACTGGTTTAAAAGCAATTACATTGACTGCCTGGGTTTGCCTTGGTGCTGCTTTATTCTTTGCTGTCCAAAGCTTAGCAACAAATACATTGTCTGCGCCTCCACTGACTGTTGTTTGGTATATGATTGCCTTGCCAATCATTTGTACTGTTTTACCAATTATCTTTTTTATTGAGGCTGTGAATTTGATTGGCACGATCAAGACATCGCTCATTTCGATTTTAGAACCAGCAACAACACTTGCATTTGGAATGATATTCTTGGCCGAACAAATCACATGGATTCAGTCAATTGGCTTGGTATTTATGGTGATATCACTGTTCGTTATGGAAGGCGTTGATTTGCTGAAAAACAAGCGTGTAGAGACCTAATTCATTTGCTCTGATGAATGTATCTTGATACACAGAGCATTGTTAGCGGTATAGCTATGGAAAAAGCAGATGCTAACGTTTTTATAGATGGTCCTGACGATAAGCTTGTTAATAAGCTATAAAGTGACCTTACGTTACTTATATGTTTTACGTGTTTTTGATCGTGGCGCTTGTCAAAAATTGGTTGATTATTCCTATTTTTGGGTGGAGAAATGTTAGATACATCATGTTTATTTAGTATGTCAATAACTTTAGCAAGGGTATCGCACGCTGCATCTTGTATTTCTCGAAACTTACTTGCGTCTTCTCGATGTTGGATGATTTGTGACATCATATCTATATGTATTTTTCTATCGACCGGAATTAAATAAACGTTTTTATTTTCAAGTTCACTTAATGTTTGATACGTAGCAAGAGCCCCATCAAAGGGCAAAATATAGTCTTGTGGTGAATGAAGAATTATAATTGGAAATGTTCTCGGAATATTTTTTAGTATTTCTATTGTTTGTGTTCCATTTATGTCAAACTCTGGGAATGTTGTTTTTTGTGCAAATAGTGGTATCACGTACTCGGAATATGCCACCTGACTACAAAGTCTGCCAGCTTCAATTAGGCCATAATGAAAATGGTTACTTGTATATGTATACATTGCACTAAAGCCAGATATCATTGCTGATTCTAAAATAAGTGCTTCAATTTTTGATGTTCGCTTCTCTTTTAATGCTAAGTTCTTATCTTCTAATTCTAAATCACTTATATATTTAAGTATCGATGCTGTTCCTTGCGAATATGCATGAACCATGAACTTAATATTGGACTGTTCAAAAAGTTCATCTAATTGTGCATGAAGCAGGTCCTGACAATTCTTTTGTCCAAAATCATCATCGATAGAAGAAAATTTAGAAAAAGGTGATTTCGTTGCGTCTCCCGGCGTTTTAAGTCTAATTATTTCTTTGTAATGTTCAGGAATTGTTTGTGGTAACTTACCATCATTTTCTGTACCACCAAAATTACCTTGTCCTGGAACGATAAGATAAATATAGCGTATTGAGGAAGGTGTGTTCTCTAGCGTTTCTTCGCAATAAGCAATTTTTAAAATAAAAAAAATTATAATAAAAGAATGAAAAATATATTTCATGAATACACCATACAAACCAATACTTTTTAAGTATTATTATGTGTATTTTAAATATAGCATCATATTGATTAACAGTCAGTTAATTTTAATTACGTATTTATAATTTGAAATGAATACGTAATTAAACATTTACTATATTACTCAGAATCAACTGACTCTTTTTTATTTTGAGATTCTTGTTGACGAATCATGATGGAAATGAAGAACCCATCGGTCTGATGTACATGGGGAAGTAGCTGCAGACCTAATACGTTGTCGAGTGGGTCGTTAGCGCTTTGCTTAATGTTCGCTTTTAGATCTTTATAAAATGTTGCTGTGATAATTTCGTTTTCAGTGCACTTATCTGTTACTAATTTAAATTCCGGATGATTTTCTAAAAACCAGGTGATTTGATCCTGATTTTCTGCTTTCAAAACAGAGCATGTAGCATAAATAAGCCACCCACTTGGCTTAACCATGGGAGCTGCTTTTGTTAAAATAGTGCGTTGTAATGCTTGAAGTTCAGCAATATCTGTTGCGGTTGTTTTAAATTTCATATCTGGATTACGACGCCATGTACCTGTTCCTGAGCAAGGTGCATCAACGAGAACACGATCAAAGAACTTGCTGTGACGCTTCAAAAATTTAGGATCATCTGCTTGCTGACAGCGTACATTGTGAATATCGGCACGCTTTATTCGTTCGCGTGCACGCTTAAGGCGCCATTCATGGACGTCACAGGCAAATAACTGTCCTTTGTTCTGCATAGCTGCACCTAGGGCAAGTGTCTTGCCACCAGCGCCTGCGCAGTAGTCTAGTACAGTCATCTTAGCCGAAGCTTCACAGGAAAGCGCAATAAGTTGGGATCCTTCGTCTTGAACTTCGATCATGCCTTCTTTGAAAAGCGGATGTCCTTCAAGAGATTGGCGTTTATTGAAACGAATGCCAACAGGGCTAAGCAGAGTAGGGGATACCTCAAAGCCATCAGCAGTCAGCAGTGCTAAAACGGCTTCACGTGTTGATTTAAGTGTATTAACACGCAAATCAAACGTTCCTTCAGTAAGATAGGCTTCTGCAAGTGATTCGCAGGTCTCAGCTGGCATTGAGTCTAAGAAAAGTGGATAAAGATCAGTTGGAATGGCAAATTTTTCTGCGTCTGTGAACTCTTCTACGGCTTCTAATTGGCACATCTCAAACTTAGTTAATTTTTGAGGCGAATATGCATCGCCAGAGAATATTTCACGAAGATCAGACACAGTTAGATTTTCTTCATCCCTTAGTACCATAAGCATAAGAAGACGTGCATTATCCCCAGTTAAGCGAATATAGCGCGGTACACGACGCAAAGCTGTATACACGTGTGCAGCAATTGAACGTTTATCTTTTGATCCAATGTACCGACGTTCACGAAAATATGTATTGAGTATTTTATCGGCTGGAATATTTCTTTGATCAAAAATGAGTTGGCATGCATCAATGGCAGCTTGAATTTGAGCGGGAGCTTGCATAATTGTCTTTTCTTGGTTTTAATGAATGGGGTCTTGATGAATGATTACATCAGCATTGGGGAAAATAGCAATAACTTTCTGCTCAATCTCTTCGGCAATGGCATGTGCGTCCTGTAAAGTTAACAATGCATCTATATCAAGGTGCATTTGTATAAATATACGTTGACCTGATGAGCGGGTGCGTAAATCATGAACACCTTTAACATTTTTATTTTGCCAAGCAATTGCGCTAATTTGTTTGACAATAGCGTCAGGTAATTCGCGATCCATCAACATATCAAAGGAAATTTTACCAATTTCATATGATGTTTTGAAAATATAGGCAGCAATTAGAACCGCAACTATCCAGTCAATGTAATGTGCATTCAGCGTGTTTGCCAAAAAGAAGCTGAGTAGAACACCTATGTTTGTCAATAAATCTGTTTTGTAATGGAGTGAATCGGCGGCTACTGCAATTGAGTTTGTTCGTGCTACTACGTAGCGTTGCCATAAGATTAGGATTAATGTTAAAAGTGATGCCACAATCATGACAATGACTGCCATCGGATGAAATATCAATTTTTCAGGAGAAATAATTCGATATATAACTTCTTTTAATAACCATACCGATGATCCTGCAATAAAGAGTGATTGGAACAAGCCAGCCAAGGCTTCTACTTTTCCATGTCCAAAACGGTGGTCTTCATCCGCAGGTTCAAGCGCTTGACGAATAGCAAAAAAATTAACGATAGATACACAGCCATCAAGCACAGAATCTATAAGCGATGCTTTTATACTGAGAGAGCCAGTAAGAGAATAGGCAAATGCTTTGCCAAGGACCAATAACGCAGCAACAATTACGGCAGCAATTGTGGCACTTTGTAGTAAAAATCGTTGAGATAAGGTAGAATTTTGAGCCATGTTACTTTGTCACTGAGAATCGAACTATATTCTATGCTTTTAGAAATAAACGAAATTCGATTAAAAAGCGAACCTATTTTTTAATTGGCAGAAATCAATCAAGTTATATACGTCCTTAAAGGAAGTGCCTAATGAACATTCATAGCACAAAGAGAGTGACTTGAATATTTTTCTATTGAATACACGTAAACTTTGTTGAATTGTACAAAGGAAGAGAGCTCACGCCTAATCCATGTAGTTATAATAACGCAATACAATTCCCTGATGAACAGCAGCGGAAATAGTAATGCATATTTTATGCAGCAAGAAATACATTACTACCTAATTTAGGTGATTCCATATTTTCAATTTCAGCATATGCCTCCGTTACGGAATTTGAAAAATTATTAGTGGTAATAGGGTATTCAGCCGCCATAATTTCATTGCTATCTGTGCTAACCAAAGTATTTTGTTCATCTGCCGGTGATTGAGAAGAAGCAACACCATTCTGCATTACTGCATCATCATTTTCCTGTGTCACCGCATCATCATTGGTTGAATCACCATATTCTGTGGTAATGCTATTGGCATTCTGCTGCGTTATAAATATTTGCGATAGAACTTCATCTGTCAACAAACTTTTAGCAACGTTTATTGGATCCATCTTTGTTGGTGCGCGCGATACCGAAACAGTGAGATCATTTGCTTTTTGACAATCATCAACGTTGCTTGTCGTTCTACCTATAAGTGGATTTCGAGTTGTTCCTGTATAAGAACCTGCGTTTGGAAATAATCCTTCTAAACTCATGGTGTCCTCCGTATTGAATTTAAATTCCTAATAATAAAAATAGTTTTAAATAAACGGAAGTCAACACTTGTTTGGAAAAAAGTTTAAATTACTTTTGTTATTCATTTGTATTTAATGTTGTTTGATAGCGATAGCTATGTATTATGTGATTCTATTCTTTTAATACTTAATCAGCTTTGGTGATCTTAACCATGGTTATTTGATTTCTCTGCCTACGAATAATCTCAAATTTAAATCCATGTAAGCTAAAGATCTGACCGATTTGAGGAATTGTGCGTGTTTCGTATAAAATAAATCCTCCAAGAGTCGCTGCATCTTCATCAGGCAAATCCCAATAAAGTTGGCGATTAAGATCACGCAAAGTCACACTTCCATCGACAACGTAAGAACCATCTTCTTGGGGGCGAATTCCACGTACAGCAATATCATGTTCATCTGTGATATCACCAACGATTTCTTCCAAAATATCTTCTAATGTTACAATACCAAGCAATGCACCGTATTCATCCACGACGAGGGAAAAATGCTCACGTCTGGCACGAAAAGCATGCAGTTGGTCGAGTAAATCTGTACTTTCAGGAATAAACCACGGTTTTGTAGCTATTGATTCAATCGTGAGTTTATCATCCGTGATATCAGAGTGCGAGCGAACCGCTCGCAAAAGTGCCTTCGTATTTACGATGCCAATAACATTATCTGGGTTATCTTTCCAAAGTGGTAATCGTGTAAAGGGACAAGCAAGAACTTGTTCAACAATAGAATTAAGTGAATCGGCAGCATCGAGCATCGTTACATTCTTACGATGAATCATGATTTCAGAAACGTTGACGGACCCAAGATCTAAAATGCTTTTAAGCATGGCCTTTTCATGCACAACATCTTGATTTTGCCCGGTATGAAGGTCGATGGCTCCACGAAGTTCTTCAACAGAAGCCTGGTAATCTCCTGGAGATGCTGTTGTTTTAATGCCAAATAAACCAACGCTTTTCCGCGCAATCCAATGAATAACATGATTACATGGCCTAAAGAGATTAAATACAACACGCAAGAATTTAGCAGACATTAATAAAAGTTTTTCTGAATGTACAATAGCCAGCATTTTTGGCATAACTTCGCAATAAACAACAATAATAACACTCATGATTGATGCAGCAATTTCACCGCCGCGTTCTCCCCATACAGAATAACAAAGTTTACCAGCAAAGATGACAGCCCAGGCATTAAGCACAATGTTACAACTAATAAATACACTAATTGCATAACCTAAGTTTTGTTGAAAATGTTTAATAATAGCCGCTCGTTTATCACCCTCTTTTGCAAGTTGATGAAAGCGTGCTTTTGATGCTGCTGTAATTGCGGTCTCACATGCTGAGAAGAATGATGATATACCCAAAAATGTGAGAATGATAACAATAAGTATAATGTCCATGAGAGCCTTTAATTGCTGATATCTATCTGAGATTGCTTATCTGTAGTTATTTCTTCTGATTGCTGTTCCATTGAAGAAATGCAATCAATGAAATCTTGAACATTTGCAAAATCTTTGTAAATGCTTGCAAAACGTACATATGCAACTGGATCTAAATTAAATAAGGATTGCATAACCATTTCGCCAATAACATGTGTAGAGATCTCAGCTTCTCCGCTGGTCTCGAACTGTCTGATAATACTGGAAATAACCCGTTCTATTTTGTTAGGATCTAGAGAATGTTTTTGCATTGCGGATGAAACAGATCTTACAAGTTTCTCACGATCAAAAGGTACACGTTCTCCATTTTTTTTAATAACCATAAGGTCACGCAATTGAATTCGCTCAAAGGTCGTAAATCGCGAACCACATTCACCGCAAATACGACGACGGCGAATAGCCGCCTGGTCATCGGTTGTACGTGAATCTTTTACTGAGGTGTCACTATGGCCACAAAATGGACATCGCATTTAATTTAAGCCTTTTTATAAATAGGGAATGATTGGCAAAGAACATCAATTTCTTTATGTACTTCTGGGAGAACAGAGTCTGTAGTGCCATCTGCGATTGATTTTACAGTGCGTGCGATTAAGCCACCAATTAGTTCAAACTGGCTTACTCCAAAACCACGTGTTGTGCATGCAGCCGCACCTAGACGAATGCCAGATGTGATGACCGGTGGCATTGGATCATTAGGAATACCATTTTTATTGCACGTCATGCGGGCTAGATCTAAAACGGTTTCTGCATCTTTTCCAGACACACCAGCTGATCTCAAATCGACAAGAATGAGATGTGAATCTGTGCCACCTGAAATGAGTGAAAAACCTTCATTGATAAGTGTACGTCCCATGGCTTGTGTGTTTTCGACAACTTTGTTTACATATGTTTTGAAGCTAGGTTCAAGTGCTTCACCAAAGGCAACTGCTTTCGCAGCAATTACGTGCATTAAAGGGCCTCCTTGAAGGCCAGGGAAAATAGCTGAATTTACTTTTTTTGCAATTGTTTCATCATTTGTGAGGATGATGCCACCTCGAGGGCCGCGCAATGTTTTATGCGTTGTTGATGTAACAACGTGGGCGTATGGTACTGGGTTAGGATAAGCGCCGCCTGCAGAAAGCCCTGCAAAATGCGCCATATCGACCATAAGATAGGCACCAACGCTATCGGATATCTCACGAAAACGCGCGAAATCAATGGTACGTGGGTAGGCAGAACCACCCGTTATAATCAGTTTTGGTTTATGTTTTTCAGCTAATCGTTGAACTTCATCATAATCAATAAGATGTGTTTCAGGGTGAACCTCATAGCTTACTGCATTAAACCATTTTCCTGATAAATTTACAGGTGATCCATGGGTTAAATGTCCGCCATGGTTCAGCGATAATCCTAAAAATGTGTCACCTGGATTAAGAAGTGCTAGAAATACGCCTTGATTTGCTTGAGAACCCGAATGTGGTTGTACATTAGCAAATTCGCACCCGAACAATTTTTTCAAACGTTGAATAGCAAGGGTCTCAACAACGTCAACGTACTCGCACCCGCCATAATAGCGGCGTCCAGCGTAGCCTTCAGCATACTTATTAGTCATGACCGAACCTTGCGCAAGCATTACCGCATGGGAAACATAGTTTTCAGAAGCAATTAATTCAATTTTATCATGTTGCCGCAGAAATTCACTTTGAATAGCGTCCCAAACTAATGGGTCTGAATCGGACAAGTGGCGTTCGAAGAATGTATTTGTTGACATGATAATACCTGGATATAACTGGTGCCGTAGGGGGGAATCGAACCCTCGACCTCATCCTTACCAAGGATGTGCTCTACCACTGAGCCACTACGGCATTTTAAAAACAGGACAATGATCGCATATGGATGTGCTTATATCAAGGGAAAATGACTTTATGTAGTTAGACTCGAGCCTTGCCTCTCATATTTTCTCACACCAATAATAATCAGCTATAAAACTATTTTAGATTTAATCACCGCCATAATTTCATTGCGTTTCTTTCCTATTTCAGTAAAACTCTCAAAATATGAAGAAATAGCCCAATAAAAGGTAGAGAAAAAGGCGACGCTAGTGCCGGCTAAAACAAACGTCAGTAAAGCAGGGTCTTTCATGTAGTCAATGCAAAGCTCAGCTCGAGCTGCTGCTGCTCCACCTGCAAGTAAAACAGATAGACCGTCTGCTGCATATTCTTGTAGCCATTCGAGTTGGCTTATATTTCTTTTGTTTGTTGAAGAAAGAAAATGATTCCTTTTATATATTTGTGTATCAACTGCTCGGGAGAGTTTTATAGCACAGGCTTTGAATACCTCATATGCGCTTTTTATCTGTACCGTGTTTTGAACAATTGAAAGAATGAGAGCACCTACATATGTTAATGTTATGATATCTTTAGGTGATAATTCTGAATTGGTTGTTTGTAGAAATAAATTGTAAAGCGTAAACCCTACTTTAAATATGTATATCCCACCAAAAATACCAGAGAGTCCAGGGCCAAAAGCTATTCCAGCACCTTCTTTGATCCAAAATTGTTTTTGTGTATCAGATTCTGTTGATTTAATTTGTTTCATCAAATCTTCAAATTTGTCATCAGGTATTCTTTGGGACTCAGGTTCTTCTGCTTCTTTAAATTTATCATATGAAACATGAATTTCATCCCTGCTTAATGCAGCTACTTCTTCAAGTCTGCTTTTATAAAACCATATTTTTTCATTTTCTGTTTTTCTTAATTTTAATAATTCATCAAAATAATTAACAAAAGCTATTTGTGCTTTGTGGAAAAGAAGAAGTGTGTTGATGAAATTAAATGCGTATACAGCACTCGAAAGAGCAGGAGAAATATCGTTAGTCACAATGCCACTAACGTAGGCAGCAGGAATTGATGAAATTCCTGCTGCAGTAAACTTCAACAAACACGAACTACATGTATATGCATTTTGTGATAGAGATTTGCTTCTTTCATATGGAATGTCATTCATTGTTAATCCCATATTATTTTTATGAAATAGTATGGCGTTTGCTATAAGTGAATCAATTAATAATATGTATGCAATTTCTTGATTTTTTCGAGCCCCTAAATTGTAGGCGAGGATAGCAAGTCCAATTGAGCCAACTAGTGAAGATGCCCCAGAAATGCCAGCTTTAGCATAATAAATGACGTTGTCAGATGGTAGGGGCTCTCTGTTGGGGAGTTCATTTTTATCCTCAGCTTTTTCTTCATCTAATGTATCGCTCTTTGCACTTACAGGACTTACCAGGCTGTTAGGGCTTTCACTACATTCTTCTAATCTCTGTAAAACATGTATGGGCTTTTCAGGTATAATAACACTTAATAAAATACTTTCCTTCCCATTTTCAATGTCAGGCATATCAGGAAACTTGGGAGGGTGAGTGGACTTAGAGTGCTGAGATTTGTTTAATACATCGTAAGTTGGTGTCCCTGCATTGCTTCTAACATTTTCATCATCCGACCACTTAGATTGTGGAGTTGTTCTGTTACTATTATTTTCTGGCGTTCTGCTTCTGGAGCATTTATCACTCAGATTCTTGTGAGGAGGCGTCACTTCGATCGCCTTAAATAAAGCTTGAGTTGGTGTTTCATTCCTTGAATTTGGCAATTCATCTATGCCTTCGTAACCGTTCGTTGGCGTTGATCTTATGCTGCTGTGGCTTTCTTCACTTGTTTTTCCATCAAAAATGCTTTCAAATCTTTTAGATTGGCAAATTTCAAGATCGTCACTGCTTTCTTCTTGCCCCCATTTTTCCTCTTGAACAGACCCTATAATTTTATGACATAAGCCACTTTTGCTCACATATTCTGCTTCTTCCATTGCAGAATTTTCCATCGCATAAGATTGAGCAATGCTCATCAGTAAGTAACTTGCTAAAATAGCGTGGGTAATAAGTTTACGTGCGAAGGTAAATATCTTCTGTTTCATAGATTTGCTTCCTGCAATATATGTTTTCTATCTGAAATTATTTTTTTATTATTAGTTTATGTTTTTGGAAATGTGAATATAAACTCACTACCTCCACCAGGTGGTGATTCAACATAAATTTCTCCAAGGTGCTCATGAACAATCTTTTGACAGATTGAGAGTCCAATACCAGAACCTTCGTATTGATTCTTACTATTTAGGCGTTTGAACATCGTAAATACACTTTTATGATATTCTTTTTCAATTCCTATACCATTATCGCGCACATGAAATTCCCAAAAGAGCTCATGTTCAATTGAAAATATATCAATTATAACTGGTTTTTCGGAATGAAACTTGAGTGAGTTGGAAATTAAATTTGTAAAGAGTTGATTAACTTGCGTGGGTTCACCTAAAATTGTTGGTAAATGACCTACGTTTAAACGCGCTCCAATTTCTAAAAAACGATATTCAAGTGTGTCATTAATTTTACAAATGATATTATTGACATTTAAAGGAATTCTTTCACAAGCAGACTGGCCTACAATCTTCGAATATTCCAAAATATCTTTTATAAGAACATCCATACGGTCAACACCTTTAAGTATGTGGCGCATGTAAAGCATAGATTCGTTATTAAAATGCTCTGAGTTTGTATTAAACAAAAGGTGAATAAAATTTGAAATACTACGTAATGGTTCCTTTAAATCGTGAGAGCATACATGGGCAAAACGTTCAAGCGCTTGATTTGATCGACTTAAGTTTTTGACGGTTGCTTTAAGATTTTTTTCAGCTTTTATCCGATCAGTAACTATTTTTGAATATATAAATATTCCACCTATGGATCCATTTACGGTGTACCATGGATGCATTGTGCCCTCAACCCAGATGGGTTTTTCGAAAATGTGATTTGCCTTGGCATCCAAATATACTTGCACTTCTCCGCGCATAGCGGCTTGGTGTCGTTTGCGCCAGACTTCGGGTGTGCTAGGAAGGATATCATAGTGCGACTTTCCAATAAATCCCTGAGTTCTGTTTGTTGTAAAAGCTTTATGCCATTCATCACTTACAAATTTATAACACATGTTTGTATCAAGCATTGCCACAGGTACAGGGACCTGCTTTATAAAGAAAGAAAGCATATTATCAAGCTCGCTTCGGTTTATTTCGAGCTTATAAATACTGATTATATGTGTTGCTGCGCCGATAAGAGGTCCTAAAAAATCGATAAGCGTGTCATCAAAAGGTTCATTTCTCTCAATAATAATCATGCCTTTTTGTTTAAATGGGAGGTCCAAGCAAATGCCTAAATATGATATTTCTTGACTACTCTTAATAACAAAATTCTCAGCGAAGAAGAGTGTATTAATAAATTCAATCTTTTCCGATGACATCTCTAAACTATTAATATCAACATTTTCTAAATTGTGCAAAAGAGGAGCATCTTCATTGTCTTTATTTACACAATTTATAGGGGAAAAAAATAATTTAGCATTATTAGAATCTGTGAGTAGTTCAAATGATTCTAATATGCTGTTAAAAATATTATTATACGGAACCTTGCATTTATGATGTTCTTTAATTTTATTAACTTCAGAATATAGAAGCTGCATTCTTTCTAATTTTTTTTCGGTTTCTTTAAAATTGGTGATTTCTGTGCATATTGTAATAGAACGTAATGGGCGGCCTAAACTATCAACCTCAATAATTTTTCCACGTACCCTAAACCACCTCCATTTTCCATCGGGGCACATTTTACGGCTTTCATAAAGGATATAGGTTATTTGTCCTGAGAGCACTCCTGCACGTAAATCATTTACTGTAGCTACATCATCGGGGTGATCTAACTGCGTCCATTCCGTATAAGTCTGGTTAATATCATTTGTTTTGAGTGCTATTATTTTAGACAAATAGGGACACAACGTTATTCTATTTTCTTGTATCAACCACTCAATAAGACCAAAATTCGATTCAAGTGAGTCGCCATCCAATGGCAAGCAGTCTGTTTGTATTTTTTTTTCAATTGTCATATTTTTAAATTCTATTTTTGATTTTATGGAAAGAGCTAAATAATCACATCAATATATAGTTAATGAGATTGTTAAGATACAAAAAAAACAAATCACCTCTTCTTTTGATTACTAAATTAGTTGAAAAATTAGAACAAAATACATATCTATTTCAAGTTTAATTTTAAAGCAAATTTAAACCAAACTTATGAGCATAGAAAATCACAGAGCGCCCGCAATAAGTTCGTGTGCTATGAATAAAATGTTGCGTATAGACAATATAATCCGTTATATAATATAGAATAACAATTCGTAGAAAAAACATCACGTGTCATTGTTCCGAAAACAGCGAAAGCCCTTGGGGGCATCATATTTCTTCTAGCGTATTTGCTGCTATATCCTTTTTGTATTTATTTTCATTATTAAAATTGTTCTCGGAGTTATCATTATGGCATCGCCATCTTCTCAAAAAATGGGCCTTTGGACCCTTGTTACACTTGTTACTGGTAATTTAGTTGGTTCAGGTGTGTTTATGCTACCTGCCACACTTGCTGCTTTTGGTTCACTTTGCATTGGCGGATGGATTCTAACATCTATTGGGGCGGTTTTACTTTCATTTGTGTTTGCTGCATTAAGTGCTCGCCGTCCCAAGACTGGAGGACCTCACACATACGTTGAAGATGCTTTTGGTAAAACAGCTGCCTTTTATGTAGCATGGGGCTATTGGGTGCTTTCATGGGTGAGCAATGCAGCTCTTGTCGTTGGGGCAATTGGTTATACCTCATCCATTTTTGGTGGACTTTCACTTTTTACAACATTTTTGCTTGAAACGGGGTTAATCGCCATTATAGCTGCTGTCAATTTGTATGGTTTACAAGTAGCAGGCCGGTTTGAGTTTATAATTACCGTACTAAAGTTAATTCCGCTTGTAGTAGTTCCTATTATTGCGATGTTTTACATTAAAGTTGATAACTTTATCCCGTTTAACGGATCTAATCTTTCAGACTTTTCGGCGATTAATGCGACAGCCTTATTAACGCTTTGGGCATTTATTGGTCTTGAAACGGGGACAGTGCCTGGAACTGATGTTGAAAACCCTAAAAAGAATATTCCACGTGCAATTCTAATTGGCACACTCGTCGCTGCTTTTGTTTATATCATAGGCACAATTGCAATCATGGGTGTGGTACCACGGACTGAGTTATTGCAATCAAAGGCACCTTATGCTGATTTAGCAGCACTATTGTTTGGTGGCTATTGGGGCGTTCCGGTTGCTGTTGTTGCTGCCATTTGTTGTATAGGGGCGCTTAATGGATGGACAATGGTTGTTGGCCGTATTGCCCTGGGTGCAGCAAATGACGGTTTATTTCCATCTATTTTCAAAGGCACAACAAAAACTGGCGCGCCACTTTGGGGGATTATTATTTCGTCGTTGTGTTCCATACCATTTGTAGCCTTATCAATGTCTGAAAGTTTGCTGCAGCAATTTAACTTTATTATTGATTTTTCATTGACCTTGGTGCTGGTTATTTATTTGGCGTGCATCGCGGCTTATTTTACGATTTTAAAACGCGATGGTAAGCTTAGCGTGAATGCGGTTCTCATTGGCGGGCTTTCACTTGTATTTTCGCTCTGGACACTGTGGGGTGCAAGTCACGTTATGTTGACGTGGTCATTTATTATATTGCTTGCTGGCGTGCCGGTATGGCTGTGGCAAAACCGGGGGCAGGGTGCTGTTGTTGGGGTATAGATAAAAAGAGACAGCTTTTTCGGCTGCCTCTTTTTATCTATAATATTAGCTTAACTATATTAGAATCCAAAAAAGCTTTTCTTCTTTTCTAGTTTTTTACTCAAATCACCTGCAGCAGATGCATCAGAATTTCTTCTAGATGATGCTGTATCTGATGTATTAGAGTTTCTTCTGGATATATCCACAGCAGCGATGCTATCAGTACGAGAAGCGACAGCCTTATTTTTTTGCATACAATCATAATATTCTTTCTTAGTAGCCTCAAGTTTTCCTAACAATGAATCTTTTTTAGATTGAGATGCTGCATCATAAGCTTCTTGAGCTTTTTTATAAGCGCGAGCAAGATTTACTTCTTTTTCTAATTCATTATATACTCTTTGAGCCTCAGCGACAGCTTCCTCATTATAGGGCTTTTGTTTTTTTGCAGCATTAAGAGTAATCAAAGCGTTATCACGGTTTGCTTTAGCCTCAGCTTTAGCCTGGTTCGCATTTGTAACTATTACTGAAGAATTCTTTTTGAAAAATAGATTATCTTGAGTAGCGAAGACTTCTGTTGTGATTGGAAGCACAGCTGGAGCGTCATTACTATTAGCAGCAAGTGAGACATTTAAAGTATTGGTTTCTTTTAAGTCTTTTTCTTTTTGTTCTAAGGCGTCATCTGGAGAAGGAATTTGCACCTCAACTTTAGTAGAGTGAGATAGTGACAATAATTCATTAACTAAAGCTGTCTGAAGTGGGCCTACAGTATCCTCTCCATTCCTTGAGTCATCTATTGGCAATTTCTCTGACTCAGTAGTCAGTTTTTGGGTAGATAAAGAATTCAACATTGCATCAAAGGCTGGATTTTGGGCAGTAACTTTAAGTGTTGCTGAATCAGATGATGTTACATAGTGAACAAAAAGTGACGGTTTTGCATTAGTAGCGCTTAATTTTTCAATATGTTTAACTATTCCAGCGCTATGATTGCCATGTGTGCTAGTAAAACTATTCCTAAACATATCCACAGTTATGTTGCTTAAACCCTTGATTTCGATGAACAGATCTTCATTAATTCCACTGATTGCTGCATCAATATCAAAATCAAGGCCAAAGATAGAACCAGCAAGCATTGACGCAATTTCATCGATAAGCGATAAAACACGGAAATGCCCGTAAAGGCTATCGCTTTTATCTAGTACGGCTAAACCATTTTTAGCAAGATCACTTTTCAATGTGTGATCTTGCGTTGAACGATAATGAGTAACTTTCTCACCGATAATGGCTGTGATAATAACCATCTTTGTCTCGTCCGAGGCATGCCTGTTTGCATCAACCTTATTGCGATCTGATAAAAGGGTATTGATTTATATGGTATTTTCTTGATAGTTAGCTATTTCACCAGGAGTTTCAGTGTGCAGGGTGCACCGCTTGGTATCATGATCCTCAATAAATTTTAGTGCACGTTCTTCAGAAGTTAAAGGGTTTACACTCAGTCCTATTTGCACTGCAGCAGATGAAAAACAGCTTGTTGTTATAAAAAACAGCAAGAACGTTAATTGAATTTGAAATTTTATTACCATAAAAGTTTTCCATAAGGCGTTAAACATATATTTATGTTCGCAGATTTAATAAGAAAAACCAAACGTAATTTATGTGTTGTTTTATTAAAAATAAAAGTAATTTTTCTCAGCGACCTTTTTTCGTTCTTATTTTATCAATTGGGGAGGGGGAGGTAACAAAAGTGGTGCCTGCAGCCAGACTTGAACTGGCACGAGCGTTCGCTCGACAGATTTTAAATCTGTTGTGTCTACCGATTTCACCATGCAGGCAGTAAATCTTCAGATTTAAATCAATTGTGTCTCTATGTGACACACCTTGAATTGTTTAATTCAAATCTGAATCGGATAAACTTAAAATAAACTATTTTTGGTTAAAATAGCAATAGAGATGTTGGTGAGATGAGAAAAAAATGATGGCTGATGGTTTTTTAGAGCAACAATGGGATGCATATACCTCTGAAGAGCACGCATTGTGGCGCTTATTGGTTGCTCAGCAGCGCGATATTCTGCAAGGACGCGCTGTTAAAGTTTTTATTGATGGCATTGATTTTTTGGGGATAAGCCCAACAGGCATACCTAAATTTAGTGGCTGAATGAAAAATTAATGGAATGTACTGGCTGGGAAGTTGTGGCCGTTCCGGGTTTAGTACCTGATGAGATGTTTTTTGAACTGTTCAACTGATTGCTAGTTTCGTTTGTTCAAGAAACCCTTTGTTTTCCTAGGTTC
>JAZKDQ010000009.1:0-72464 GCA_040387495.1 Pseudomonadota bacterium
AATCTGATTAAAATCTAAAATCAGTTATGGTGCAATTTTAATCCCGAATTGAGGTATAAACAAATAATGAGAAAGATTATAAAAAATCTCCCGCACTTATGTACGAGAGATTTTAAAAACAAACAGAAATATTTTTAAGAATTATTTAAGCTTGATTCTGACGGTAAGCCTCGAGCCATTGCGTATAGACAGTTAATTTTTCTGCAGTAACAAGATAATAATACTAAGCATAAGCAAAAACAACGGCATTGATGTGTCCTGCAAAAATCTTAATTTCTAATTTAAATTCAAGAAATATCATGTTGAGTATGCATTTCTACTTCAAGCAATGTTTACCATCACGAGATTCGGCTCGTATAATTCACCAGGAAAGATGCTCCTAATGCCCTTTCATCCACAAAAGTAACACAAACAACATCAGGGCTATCATTTGAAATGTGACCCGCCAGCGCATGGCGGCATTGCCAAATTTTGCATTTAGGGCGCCTCCTTTAAAGTAAACGGTAAGGCCAAAAACCAAACTTCCAAGCGTGCACGCAAGTGCGAAAAAAAATAAAAATTCAACTATCCGTATCATTGTTTAAAAATCCTTTAATGATCTCTTTATTTTATACATAAAATATGTTTTTTCGATTGGATTAACATTTTTTTATACATTTAGTTTTAAAATCTATGCTAGCATAATTTTATGTTGTAGTTAACATAACGTTAATTTAAAGCTCAATATGCTCAGTGCATACTAAAAATAGGGAGTCACAATCGACATGGATACGAGCAACGCAAAAGTAACACACCATCCAGATGATTTTTTATTCGATGATAAAGTAGCTCCAGTGACGCATTATAAAAAAGAGAGTTTATACGCGTGTGTCGTGATGTTATGTGCTTGGTCTTTTTATCTCTATGAATATATTTTACGGGTTTCCCCAGGGGTTCTCGAAAAGTTTTTAATGCAAGACTACGCGATTACAGCCACAACAGTTGGCGTAATAAGTTCTGCGTATTATTGGGCGTACACACCATTGCAGCTTCCATGTGGCGTCATTGTTGATCGCTTAGGTGCACGTCGCGTTATTATGTTCTCCTTATTATTATGTGTTCTTGGTTGCTTCTTCTTTTCTCAAAGCAATAGTGTGGCAACATCTATTATGGGCCGTGTATTGATGGGAATGGGCTCTGCTTGTGCTTACATCAGTTGCGCAAAAATAGGTGCAGAATGGTTTAATACTGATCGTTTTGCTCTTATTGCAGGAATTGGCATGTTTATGGGCACCGTTGGGGGCAGCCTAAATGCTGTTACTTCTATGCTAGTTGAAGCGGTAGAATGGCGCGGTGCGATGATGATCTTAGGTGTCCTCGGTGTTGGAATTTGTTTTCTGGCATGGACAGTAATGTCTGATTCACCTGCACTTGCAAATGCAAAAAAATCCAGTAAAAATAATTTAGAAGTACATCCTATTAAATCACACGAACAAGATAGCTTGCTCGATGGCCTTAAAATCGCCATGGCAAATCCACAAAATTGGCTTATAGGTGTGTATGGATGCGTGATGTATTTACCATTATGTGCTTTTGCGGAATTGTGGGGCGTTCCTTATCTTAAATTACTCTACGGTATAGACTCAACCGTTGCATCAAGTGCATGTGTCAGTGTGTTTATTGGTATGGGTCTTGGTAGCATTTTTGGTGCTTGGGTTTCAAACAAAATTCAAAGCCGCACACGTGTAATGTCAATTGCTGCCCTTGGTACACTCGCTTGCTTTGCAGTGGTATTTTATGTGCCTAACTTATCATTCACAACAATGCGTATAGTTCTATTCATTGGTGGATTATTATCAGGTGGTCAAACATTATATTTTGTATCTGTCAAAGAAAACATGCCACTTCGTTATGCAGCAACAGCCATCGGATTTACAAATGCATTTGTTATGAGTAGTGCCATTTTGTTTCAGCCATTATTAGGATTTTTGCTTGATTTAACATGGAATGGTGTAAAAGATATTGATGGCGTTCCATTGTATACGGTCGACAATTACAAAATTGCATTTTCAGCAGTTATGGTGGCGTTCCTTGTCGGGTGGATTGTGATGCTTTTTGTACGCGATACATATAAGAAGGTAGAAAAAAAAACCTAAATCTAAATTGATTTTTGCATCATCTCTGGGTCTCAGAGTTCTTACCACGTATTAAAGTGTGTCATCCCCGGGTTTAACCTGGGGATCTCTGTTGTTTACTAACGGCTCATATTTTATTATAACGTAAATTAGTATTTTCCATTTGAATTTTGCAGATCCCTGGATCACCTTCGGGAATAACAATCATTTGGCAGTAATCATAAAAAATATAAAGGCTTAAAACTTTGCTAAAGAAAATAAAAATATCACGATATCAAAAATGGTTTATCTGGGGCATTACGTCCCTTTTTTACTTATACGAGACATTCCTTCGTGTGTCACCTTCTGTTATGACGCATGATTTAATGCGTGATTTCGAAGTCAATTCAGCATCACTTGGCGTGCTTAGCTCTTTTTATTATTATGCATACGTAATTCTTCAAGTGCCATGCGGGATGATTGTTGACAAAATCGGTATTAGGCGCATTGTGACGTTCTCCACATTGTTGTGCGTAGCAGGAACATTTTTATTTGCTGAGAGCCAAAGTCTCGGTCTCGCTAAGCTTGGGCGCTTTATGATTGGGGCAGGCTCTGCTTGCGCCTTCATTAGTTGCTTAAAAGTCACCGTTGAGTGGTTTAGCCCAATGCGCTTTGCGCTTGTTGCGGGCCTTACAAATATGATGGGTACCTTTGGCGGTATTTGTGCCGGGCGCCCACTCGCACTTTTTGTGAATCAAATTGGTTGGCGCCAAGCAAGTTTTTGGCTGGCGGGAATTGGCCTTGGTGTGGCCGTCATAGCATGGTGTTGGTTAAAAGATCACCCGGAAAACCAGATAAATAAAGAGCAGCATGCAGAAAGACCATTTCTCGAAGGTTTTTCTTATTTAGTAAAAAACAAGCAAATTTGGTTGGGCGGCCTTATTGGTGGTTTTATGTATTTGCCAATTTCTGTGTTTGCTGAATTATGGGGTGTGCCCTTTTTAATGCATGTATACAATGTGGGTAATGCTGATGCATCAACTGCAAGTGTTATGATTTTTATCGGCATGGCTGTGGGCGGCACATTTTCAGCATACCTTTTAACCTATTTTAAGTCGATCGTACGCGTCATGCGGTTTTCTGCCGCTGCATCGAGCGTTGTTTTCATAGGTATTGCCTATACAGCTTTTTTTCCATTTTGGTTTTCATTTATCCTGATGTTCCTTGCAGGTTTTTTTATTGGCGGGCAAGTTCTTTGCTTTACCCTTGCACGTAACAACAGTGCTTCTGATATTAGTGGCACCGCTGTTGGATTCACAAATGGTATTGTGATGATGGGCGGCATTATATTCCAGCCACTTTTGGGGCATATACTTGATATTTTCTGGGATGGCGCCGTTACAGACTATGGTGTTCGGCTTTATTCAACACATGCCTATCAAATGTCAATTTTAACAATCCCTGTCTGTTTACTGATTTGTATTGTCGTGTTACGATTTATAAATGAGCCCAACACACAGCAAACGGATTTATGATACAAAAACCAATCGTTGCCATTCAAGCTGACCCTTTAGAATCACTTAAGGCATCCTTTGATACTTCTTTGATGCTGGCAGGTGAGGCTGCATTGCGTGGATACTCTTCGTTTGCATATACGCCGGCTGATTTAGTGTATAATCATGGCGAAATTTATGCTGATGGTCGTTTTTTTACCGTTGACTTGCAAGGAAATATCACACATATAAGCGCCACAGAACGCCTTGCATTATCTGAAGCCGCCTTTGTACTTGTTCGTCAGAATCCCCCTTATGACATGGCTTATTTAACTGCTCTTGATATTCTTGCTAATTTACCAGCCAGCACACGTGTTTTAAATAACCCAATGACACTTCGTTCGTGGGGTGAAAAAATAATCCCGCTTCAGTTCAAAGATATATGCCCACGCACATGCATTACCTCCAAATCTGCTATCATTCATGAATTTATAGCAGTTGAGAAAACAATCATACTTAAGCCACTATACGGTTTTGGCGGGGCAGATGTATTTATTCTGACGGCAACGGATGCCAATTGTGATGCAATTATCGATATGATGTGTGCCCGCTATCCATTTGGTGTCATTGCGCAGGAATTTCTGCCAGAGGTAATCACCAATGACAGACGCCTACTTATGATTGACGGCAAACTTAAAGCTGTATTCAAACGTACACCAAAAGCAGGTACCATTCGCGGCAATGTTGCTGTTGGCGGAACGGCTGCTCCATGTGATGTAAGCGCTGCTGATCATATGATTGCCGAACGCTTGGCAGCTTTTTTGCTACAGAACGACATTATGTTAGCAGGAGTTGACGCCGTTGGTGATCGCTTGATCGAAGTCAATATCACATCACCAACGGGGCTTCGTATTCCTGAACGCCTCTATGGTCAAAATTTAGCAAAGGATTTTTGGGATGCCGTTATCACTAAGTAAAGAATCATATGAACCTGATATCATGGCCGAGCCACATCTACTTATCGTAGATGACGATAGCGCTATCCGTCGTTTGTTGGTTGATTTTTTGAGCACCCAAGGGTTCCGCTGTGACGTAGCCGCGAATGCAGCAGAGGCTCGGATTCACTTAGCAAATCAAGCATTTGATTTGATTGTTTTGGATGTGATGATGCCAGGCGAGACTGGGATTGAACTTACAAGCAGCCTTCGTCTAACGGATCAAACACCGATTTTATTGCTAACAGCGTTGGACCAATTATCTGACAAGCTAGAAGCGTTTGATTTAGGTGTTGATGATTACCTGACGAAGCCATTTGAACCGCTTGAATTGGTTGCACGGATACGATCACAGTTGCGACGCAAGGGCCCAGCTTTGCCTGCGTCTGATGTTATTACGTTTGGTAAGTTTCGTCTTGATCTCAAAAGTGGTGTTTTGGCATACAAGCATGAACCAATTACGCTTACATCAACAGAACGCTTGTTGTTGCGGTTGCTCGCGCAACGGCTTAATCAGCCCTTTAGCCGTGAAGAACTTGCACAGAAAATCGGCCATCGCGTAAGTGACCGTACCGTTGATGTGCAAGTGAACCGATTGCGACATAAGATGAAGAGCATCGATCCTAGTTTGGATTTAATTCAAACGATTCGTCATCAGGGGTATGCGCTGGTGGTCGCAAGCTAAAACGGCATGTTTATATGTTCTTAATATGCTGTAACTAAGGAGAGATTTATGGATAAAAAAGTAATTCCGTATTTTCTAGTGCTCAGCGAATTTTTATCAATATCATATGAACAAGAAATCAATGAACCTGTGGTTCCTATTGCCAGAATCTCCACTATGTATAAAGTTATTCATGATACTGCGGTTCCTACATTAACCCGACCTTTGATGTCTACTCCTTTTGATATGGTAACAATATGAAGGCAAGTTACAGGTAATTCCTATGCGAGAATGTTTGCAAGCTTTAATAAGCAATATAGGCCCGTTTTGTTCAAAGTTTTAAAACACATGTTGTAAAAAGCATATTAAAGAGCTCTGTTTATTTTGTTTATTCGTATACGACACAACAAACAAAACAATACTTACCCGATCCTTCCAAAGAATATCCACTAATTCCTGAAATTGCAGCAGTTTCTGTAATAGCTTTTTGTGACATTGGATTAACAACACTAAATAAACATAAAAAAATGGTCACCATGTGAGTGATCACACCGCTGATGTGCGAATAAATCTATTGTAATATAACATAAAAATCATCGACGCACGTTTGGATTTGATTCAAACAATCCGCCATCAGGTATATGCACTGGTGACGAGTGTGCCGGACACACACCAGCACAAGGATCTTTACAGTTGAAGGTGCATATATTTTGTATATAATACAATTAAGTATTCGCCTTTACGTTGACAGATCTTCGGGATCTCCGCGACACGCGCAAAACACCAACCACACAAGGAATAATAAAAAAATATGACTAAAAAAATTATCGTACTCATGGGTGGCTGGTCAAATGAACGTGATGTGTCTTTATCTTCAGGTGCTGGCGCTGCGAAAGCATTAGCAGAACTTGGTTATGCAGTATCAACATTAGACGTAAAGCGTGATATCACGCACTTGGTTGATACGCTTGCTGCTGAAAAACCAGATGTTGTTTTTAATGCCCTCCACGGGACAGGCGGCGAAGATGGGGTCATTCAAGGTTTGCTTGATATGATGAAAATACCTTATACGCATTCTGGTTTGACCGCATCTGCGATCGCAATGGATAAAATTTTATCGCGATTGGTCTTTATTCAAGCAGGCATCCCTGTACCTGATTACAAGGTGATATCATTTGACGCTTATAAAAATGGCGAGCAGCCTTTTGAATATCCCTATGTTGCAAAGCCGATTAATGACGGATCATCGCGCGGTGTTTCTCTGGTCAAAGATACAGCTGATTATGAAAACAGCGTTGCCTCATGGACCTTTGGCGACTCCGTACTGCTTGAACGGTATATTCCAGGGCGGGAAATTCATGTGGCTATTATAAATGGAAAAGCTATTGGTGCGATTGAATTAAAGCCACACAGCGGTTTTTATGACTACGAAGCTAAATATACAGACGGAAAAACCACCCATATCATGCCTGCACCACTTGATGCAGATGTCGAGGCGCTTATCTTTGATTATTCAGAAAAAGCCCATACTGCATTGGGGTGCAAAAGTGTCACGCGTGCTGATTTTCGCTTGGATGACTCCGTAACCCCGCATCGGATTGCTTTGCTTGAAATCAATACACAACCAGGCCTTACGCCTTTGTCGCTTGTTCCTGAAATTGCAGCTTACTATGGTATTAGCTTTGGCGAACTCCTCAACACAATGATCGAGCACGCAACATGCGCCAGTTAAAAGCATCTAAAAAAGAAAACAGCTCATCCTCACGGCGCAAAGGCGCGCCCAAGGAAAAGAAATCAGGTTTTTTCTTTAGCACCGCTTTTCTTGATCGTTTTTCCTTTGCAAATGCAAAACCACAACACAACAGAACAGAGCGTATCCGCGCACAACGCAATCGCAGCCAAGTACGCAGCTGGTTTACAGCGGCTAGCCTTACCATCATTGGCATAGCAACGGCGATTTGCATTGCGCTTGGCTTGCCTCAAAAAGCTTATAACGCGACAAAAGACCGACTGGTTATTTTTTCAGGCCGCATTGGTCTTGATGTGCGCGATGTCTTTGTCGAAGGACGTAAAAATGCTTCGCTTGATGTCATCATGTCGGCCACCCAAGTTGCAACAAAAACGCCTATTTTGGCATATGATATCGACGTTATTCGTGACAATCTGCTAAAAGTTGATTGGATTAAAACGGCAACCGTGCAACGTCGCTTGCCTAATTTACTGTATATCAAACTGGTAGAGCGTCAACCTATTGCATTGTGGCAACGACAAGGACATCATTATCTTGTGGATAAAGACGGCGTTGTGATTAAAAGCCCAATTCTTGATGCATTTAAAGCCCTTCCCATTGTTACGGGTGTGAACGCGCCTGCGCATACCCCAAAGTTGCTTGATTTACTGAATAAGTTCATTACGGTTCGAAAGCACTTAAGCGCGATGATTCGTATTCGTGAACGGCGATGGGATATAACCATCGACAAGACGATCACCGTAAAGCTACCTGAAGAAGGACTTGAAGATGCGCTTGCCCGGCTTTCCATTTTGTTGGATGAACAAAAAATTACGCCAAGCGATGTGATATCTGTTGATTTGCGTTTACCAAAGCAAGTTATTATGCGCTTAACGCCCGAAGCTGCTGTTCGTGTGAAAATTCGCGGCAAGGAAAAGGTTTAATATGAGCTCTGGCTTTGAAGAACGCTTGATCGAAGGTACCGAAACCCTTGATGATTTGATGAATGATTTGAAAGACCCGTCGCTGCGCCCATTGTCGTTGGACGATTTTACTGGGCAAAAGATGGTAAGGTCGAACCTTTCCGTATTTATTCAGGCGGCGCGTGCACGAAACGAATCGTTAGATCATGTATTATTGTATGGCCCGCCAGGGTTGGGGAAGACAACGCTTGCACAAATTATAGCAAAAGAATTGAATGTGGGTTTTCGCGCGACGTCTGGGCCTGTGATTGCAAAGTCGGGTGATTTGGCGGCTGTGCTGACGAATTTGCAACCCAAAGATGTTTTGTTTATTGATGAAATCCATCGTTTGAACCCTGCAGTTGAAGAAATTTTGTACCCTGCGATGGAAGATCGTAAGCTTGATATCATGATTGGTGAAGGTCCGTCAGCGCGATCGATTCGTATTGATTTGCCTGAATTCACATTGGTGGGGGCAACGACGCGGTCAGGGCTTTTAACGCAGCCACTGCGTGAACGGTTTGGCATTCCGCTTCGTCTGGAATTTTATGATCTGGTGGACTTGACTAAAATTGTGCTGCGTGCTGCGTCGTTGCTTGAATGTTCGATGACAAGTCAGGGTGCCGAGGAAATTGCGCGTAGAGCCCGTGGAACGCCGCGTATTGCCGGGCGGTTGCTGCGTCGGGTGCGTGATTTTGCCAGCGTGGAAGGGCTGCCGAGCATTGATATGGATATTGCGAAAGATGCATTGAATCGTTTGGATGTTGACCCACTTGGTCTTGACCAGCAAGATGTTCGTTATTTGAAGTTGTTGGTGAATTTCTATAAAGGCGGCCCTGTTGGTGTTGAAACGATTGCTGCAGCGCTGTCAGAGCAACGCGATACGATTGAGGAAGTCATCGAGCCATATTTGATTCAGCAAGGGCTTTTGCAACGTACCCCGCGTGGGCGGATGCTGACTGATTTCGCGTATGATCATTTGGGGTTGGATCGGTTGATGCAAGTGCCGAAACAGCGGGAATTGTTTTAGATGTGTTTTAATATTCTGTTTTTTTGTTGAATATAACTGTAAATAAATGTATTGAAATAAAAAATATAAAGATCTATATTCTGATGATGTGAATAATTAAAAAGATTGGAATTTAAAATGAGAACCAAGCGAATTGCCGCAAGCCTTTTATTTTTGTTGTCGACTTCATCATATGCAATGGAAACTTCTCATATTTCATGCCAACCCATTGATGCTTCTGATAGGCATGTTAGTACAAGCGCAACACATGAACAGGCTTTTTCACCTTTGCATCGTTTTTTAAATGATGATTTTGTGTCTAATTTACGTTTTCTTTGTGGGGAAAAGCAATGGAATCCTTCACTCTCTGGACATTTTCAATCCATTCTAAGTATGAACTTCCCTACCGATTTAATGACGCAATTTGTACATCTGCTGTATCCATCACCAACTGGGGACTATCTGGTTGCCAATCAATCAACCGATATTATTGCAAAAACGAAAGCATCTAAGTTTTACGCTGCATTAGCAGAGATGCGTACTAATGGAGCGCTTGATGTTTGGAGTCTATTTGAACTTTTGTTTGATCGTCAATTATCATCTTTTGCAAAAGAAATTATAATCGCAGAAACTAATAATTTTTATATTGAACAATATGCAAATGCAGTTAGAAAAAAGGCTGCACAACATCAAAAGCCGATTGATGAAGTTATGAAACATCTGCAAGATGATGATTTTTTTCAAGATGGATTTTTGGATAGCAAAGCAGGAAAATTATTTAAAACCGCCCTTAAAGGTGGAAATCCGGCACGACAAAAAATACATCAAGCATTGCCCCAAAGGCGTAAAAATCTAACTGATACATTGAGGAATCAAAATCTTCATTCGCATAAAAGAACTAAAATGGGCGCTGAGTTAGCTGAGCTTGCTCAATTAGGAGATGCTTTTGCTAACAAGCATGATTTCCAAGGTTATCAAATTGCAAATGCGTTTGTGCATGCTCTTAAGCAAGAACAACGCGGTGATTACTCTGTGGGCACACTTGAACGTATTCTTGCAACGTATATGTGGCAAAAGGCTGAAACGATTGACGATTTATCATTTTTATCAGGCGCTTTACTCATAGATTATGATGCGATGAAAGATCAAGTCAGGCCGCTTATCGAAAATCCAGAATTGTTACAAAGTTATTATGATGCTGGGCGTTATGAAGTCATATGGGCATATATTTATCGCGAGAGATTAATGCTCGACGCTAAGCATGTGCCTATCATAAAGTATCGTACAACAACGGTAGATGAACATTCAATTCCAGATTGCTTTGAAACAGCGATGCATAATGCTGCTGATTTCTTTGGTTTTCTAGATGGTTCATTTGATCCAACGATTTGGAAGGAAGGTAGCGAACTTCGTCACTATTTTTCAGAATTTAGAAATACAACACCCAATGATCCGCGTACTCGGTCTAAATGGGCAACGGCGGTTGCTAAAAGAAAATCAGTTGATAAAGGCAAAGATGTTCTTTATTACACACCATCAAAGAAAATGAATGATGTAAATAATACAATCGAGGCTGTTCCCGGTATTATCAATATGTTCAAGATTATGGCACATTTAGGGGGCGCCACTGATGCTACTTGGGAACATATCGTGCAATTAGAAACATTGCCAGAGGCGAGTGCAGAAGAGCACTTAAGCGCATCATTTCAATTGCTAATGACTGATTTAACAGAAGGACAGATTGCCTTTGATCGTGTTAATTGTTCAGGTGTAAGTAAGATTTCCGATCGTATTCCAGGACATACCGATTTTACAGGTACGTTTTATGTAACGATAAAAAATAGGTTGCCTTTTGAGTGGCAGTTTATGCATAAACATTCCATATTCAAGTGCGATGCACCGATACAAGGGCATGATAAAGATGTGGCACATATCTTAGCTCAGTTGCCACTATTTACTGCTTTGAAGCCGCATTATACTGATTTAACGACACTCATCACACCAGAAATGACGCATCAAGAACTTACAAAATTATTGATGGAAAGCGATTTAAGATCGCCTGATTTGCGCCGTGAGATCATGCCAATTTTGTTGGAATCGCATCTTGATTTACCATTGATCAAAAATATTTTTAAACAAATTGAAAAAGAGGGTGATCATTACGAGATTAAAGAAATTATTAAGTTGTTTAATAAAAATATCAACACATGGTTAGATGATTCGGTAAGGCGACCAATTGTGATGGATTTTTTGCGTTCAGCACCAAAGCTTTTTACAAATGAAGCTGGTTCTCAAGATAATCTTGAGGAGAGAGCATTATATCGTTCACTTATTGAACGATTTGAAGAAAAAAATAACACAGGTGCATGGGTTCTTGCAATTGAATTGATGGAAAAGGCGCCAGGTCTTTGTTTCATTTGGGGGGGCAAAGACCCAATCATGCCTTATGTTCATTTTTTTAAAAAAGCTAAAGGGTTGCATAATATTCCGTTATTTAACAAATCAGATGAATTATTCGATTTTACAGAATTTGATAAACTTAAAAGCGTAGGTTTTTAAATGTCGAATGGTATGCCACCCAATCAGACAGTGGAAGAAATAGAAATACCACAAGTGTTATCGGCAGATCAAGTTAATGACTTTGTCCAAAAAATGGCAACTTCTATTGATCATGTTTCATTTAATAACATTGCTACAATTGAGCAGTTATCAAATGCTTATGCTGTTTTTAATAAGATGAAAGAAACGCGTCCAGAGCTCGATACACATGTAAACGTCAATACTGAGATTAGTAAATTAATTGAATTAAATAGTTCGAACCCAGCGCTGCTTGAATGGGTAGCACCAAAAGTTACATATTTAAATGATATGAATTTTATTCAACATGAAAATCAAATGCATTTATTTACGAACATCACAAATATTAGTAATTTTCAAATTACTAATAAGGACGGGACGTTAAATCGATCGTTATTTAGTAAATTGAACCGTTTCAATAAATTACAATATCTTTATTTTAGTTGTTCTAAATGGGGTCAATCCATTCCTGATGATACTTCTGACACAACTACGTTTGATGTAATTGTTGATCAATTGCCACGATCGCTGCAAACTATTTCAGTTAGCAACTTATCTTATGTGAAGTGGGATGATTTTGAACCGTTTGTTGAAACGCTTGCGACAAGACGGCCTAACCTTACAATAGAGATGTATGGATTAAAATCTATTTTAGAAAGTCGTCCGCGTATGATGGAGCTTGTTAATAGTCGAAGTGTAGTTACAAACTAGAACATTGCATTCGCGTGTTTAGGTTCATATAATGCAGACTGCTAACGATCTATTACAAAGCCCCTTTTATGAACCAACGAACGCTCGGTGCGACATTTCTTATTGCTGGCACAACCATCGGTGCTGGCATGCTTGCGCTCCCCATGACCTCTGCCAACTTTGGCTTTAAGCATAGCATCATATTATTAATTGGTATGTGGTTTTATATGTTAATCTCGGCGGGAATCATGGTTGAAATCAGTCATGGCAAAGGGCAAAGCATCGCTGCCATTGCTGAAAATCGGCTAGGTATCTGGGCGTCACGCACGGCTGCCACAAGCATGCTTGTTCTTTTTTGGTCATTGCTGTGGTGCTATATCTCGGGCGGCAGCTCGATTTTACATCAAGAAACCGGTGGCACTTTGCCCGTATCCATACTCGTCATTGCTTTTGCAGCCTTCTTTGGCATGTTTGTTATAGTTTGTACACGCGCCACAGACTATGCGAATCGCTTTCTTTTTTTAACCAAAATTGTGATTTTCGCGATTATTATTGTGGGGTTATTCCCATTTATGCGTTGTGAAAACTTAACCACAATTACAGGCAATACGCAGCTTTCATTATATCATGTGATTCCCGTCTTTTTCACAGCCTATGGGTTCCATGGCAGTGTCCCAAGTTTAATTACCTATCTTGATGGTGACAAAAAAAACATCTATATAAGTCTGACATTAGGCAGTCTCATCCCGCTATTAGTATATATTGTGTGGCAAACCATAACGCTAGGAATTGTTGGCAACAATCTAAATGGCACAGAAGATCCAGGGCTTTTCATCAGCCATTTAACAACCAAAACGGGGCATCCATATCTTTCATTTTTGACAAATGCATTTGCTTTCTTGGCTATTGCAACATCCTTCTTAGGGGTTGCGCTAGGGCTATTTGATTACGTATCTGAATGGTTTAAAAAAAGAAACGATGGGAAAACACGCTTAAAAGTAGCAGCCCTAACCTTTGGTTTGCCACTGGTACTAGCGCTCATTTATCCCAATGGATTTATTACAGCATTAGGTTGTGCAGCGGTAGCGCTCAGTTTCTTAGCCGTTGTTTTGCCATGTTTAGTTGCTCTAAAAGAAAAACACTCTACGTCGTTTTTGATGAACAAAGGGTTAGTTGTGCTAATCTTGCTTGGCGGTGTGATCGTTATTGCGATTGAAGTGATTTTAAAAAGTTAAAAATCCATCAATCGCAACAAAACCTTATGTCCACCACAGATAAAATGATTGTTCTTAAACTTTTTTCAAAAAACAGGCCTTTAGCATAAATTGCCCAAGATCTGTTTTGCAATCCACTTCATGGTCTCCGCCAACCAAACGAATGCTCTTAATTTTAGTGCCTACTTTAAGCGTAATAGAGGATCCCTTAACCTTAAGGTCTTTGATAATTGAGACTGAATCACCATCTGATAATATGTTGCCATTGGAATCTCGCACAACTGAGTCATCCTCATCGCTTACATCAGCCGCGTGCTGAGACCATTCATGCCCACAATCAGCACACATAAAAGAATTTCCATCTGGATACGTATTTGGCATGCCACATTGAGGGCAAGGTGGAATCGTCGTTGTCATTATTTTCGCTTACTAAAAATGTTGTTAATTCAATATAACACGCGTGTGAGTCACTTGCTAAAGATACATTGACGCCTATAACGATTTACCTCTAATTTGATTATGATAGTGTCTACCTTAGTTTTCCTCAGAATTAACTCCGTCTCAACTAGCTGCAGGAAAATTAAAAACTTGCATCGAATGATTCCAGATAATAAAATATGCTATAAACTTTCAAACAGAGAAATATTATGCTAAGGAAAGTAATACTAATTAGCGTTTTTGCAATAAATTGATACGCAATGGAAGAAACTAAAAACAACGAAGAAATAACGATACTTATGGCAAGATTAAACACACAACGTTTTGCAGAACCACTTGATGACTCCGCTAAAAAGAAGAATGATGTTAAAAACAGACGAACACAGCCTGACCCCAAAGCAGATTCGATGTTTATAGATGGAATCTATGCTGCTGGATTGTAATCATTTCTAAAAATGGCTAAGATCTAAATTAATATAAACACGGGGGGTGCGCCATATCGGCGCTGAGAGGATTTGATCCAACCCCTAGAACCTGATTCGGCTCATACCGACGGAGGGAACGTGCAAATGAACATAAACCATATCTATTCCATTGCGCTTGAATCGGATGCGCGTGGATTCTTTTCACCCTTTCAGCTGATGCTTAAAAAAGGTCAGATCACCTGCCTTGTCGGCGAAAGTGGCTGCGGAAAAACAACGCTGCTACGGTTGTTGTGTGGCCTTGATACGTGCCAATCCACCCAAAATTTCACCGCATCTGATGTTGCGTACATGAGCCAGTTGCCTAATTTATTGCCGTGGCTTTCGGTGATTGACAACCTGTGTTTGGCACAGAAACTAACGAACGCGCCATCACAAACGGATGAAGCATTGGCGCTTTTAACACGCGTCGATTTGTCTCATATCGCACACCGCTATCCCAATACGTTATCTGTCGGCATGCGACAACGTGTGTGTTTGCTGCGCACATTTTTACAAAAAAAACCTATTGTGCTTTTGGATGAGCCGTTTTCCGCTCTCGATCATGATACGCGTATTGATCTGCAATCGATGTTGGTGGATTTGCTTATCGAGACCACCGTATTATTGGTGACGCATGATTGGCTAGATGTAATGCGGCTGGCGCAAAATGTCTATGTGATAAAAGGCTGGCCGGCTGTGCTTGCACCGATGCATGTGAATCTGCCAACGGCCGCTGTGCCGCGCCGTGTGGATTTTGATGATTTGTTTTCTTCTTTTGATAAAGGAAACGTCCCATGCTAATTCTCAAAAAATTCATTAAAAGCGCCCTCTGCCTCGCCGGGCTTATCGCTTCCTGGCAACTCGCATGCACATACTTCACAATCCCTGAATACCTACTCCCCAGCCCAACAGCCATCGGGCACACCTTTTACACCAACGCAAATCTACTTAGCGTACACAGCATTTACACAGGTGTCGAAGTCGTAACAGGAATTCTTCTTGCCATATTTTTCGCATTGCTGTGCGGCGTCATCTATACATTTTTCCCTAAGTTCGAACGCTTTCTGCGCCCTGTTCTTGTCGTTATGCAAACAATGCCCAGCTTTTTGTTCATGCCGTTTTTATTGTTATGGTTTGGTTTTGGCGTGGTGCCAAAAATGATTATTGTCACGCTTACCGGGTTTTTCCCGATCACCCTGGCGTTCATCGAAGGGTTAAAACGCCCGTCCGCTTCGTTGCTTGAACTTGAAACATTATTCCATGCAACACCATTTCGTGCATTTCTCTATTTACGTTTACCAGCTGCTTTGCCCGCCTTTTTCACAGGACTTAGATGGGCCTGCCTACAAGGATCCGTCGCGGTGATCGCGGCCGATTGGTTAGGGTCAAGCCATGGCTTGGGCTATTTAATTCTTACCAGTTATAGTCGGCTACAAATCCCGTTATTATTTTGCTGCGTCATTATTTTAATTGCATACGCACATGCGTTGATGCGCGCGTCTGGGTGGGTGGAGCAGTACTGCATTTTTTGGGAAAGGGAAGTGAGATGAAAAAAGTATCTTGTTTAATCGTATTACTATTAGCATTTCAGACAGTAACCTTTGGGAATAAAGAATCCATTAAAACCCCCGTCAAAATTACCCTTGAATGGTTTATTAACCCACACCATACCCCCTTTATCATTGCACAAACGAATGGTTACTTCGCCGATGAAGATCTCGATGTGACATTCTATCCTGCAAATGGTTCACAAGAAGGTTGCCGGCAAGCCCTACAAGGCAGCGTTGATTTTGCCATCACACACGAACCACAAGTGTTAATTATGGATGCTAAAGGAATGTCGCTTGAAACAGTCGCTGTGATCATTCCTGAAACAATGGAGGTCATTCTAAGCCTTATCCCACTAGATAAAGCTGGCAATAACCTGTTAGGCAAGACACTTGCGCACGGCAGCAGTGGCGCGGGCAGTTTAACCTTTGCGGTGATGCATCAGGTGCTTAAAAGTCAAAATGTATCCGAAAAGGATGTCACAATCATCCTGGCAAAAAATTCCTCGGTCAGTGGATTTATAGCAAACAAAATTGACGTGGTATTTAACCTGTACCGAACGTATCAGCTGCACGACATTAAAAAACATATGAAACGGCCGTTCTTTGTGTACGAGCTAAAAGATTTTGGCGTGCCAACCTTTGCATCGATGGTGCTCGTGTGCGGCACAACTGTATCTACTGATGTGAAATCAAAAGTGGCACGTGCGTTGCAAAAAGCAGTGGATTATATCCACACCAATCCCGATGCAGCATATGAACACGTACGTCTTTATCGATCCGAACTCGATACCACTGAAAACAAAGACCTCTGGCCATCGGTGCATCCCATTTTCGCAAAGGACGTGACACCACGGCGATCAACATCAGCGCTAAAGGATTTTTTAATGGATGCCAAATTTTATTTATAAAATAGGTCTTTAATTTTAGAAAATAATCTTTATATAATATATATCGTTTAATTTAACCCAAGAAAAAATATATGCTTTACAACACGCCTTCATACATCATCAAAATAACATTGTTGAGTGCCATCTTAATAATGACGGCACATGCAATGCAAGTTCAGGAAATTGATCAAAGCGTTGCAATGTCAATACGATCAAATGAAACTGTATTCACATACAGAACTAACGAAACTCTAGCTATGCAGACACCAACCTATTTAGTGTATATGTGGGTCCCTGTTGCTTTGCCAAATTACCCAGAAACACGCATGCAACAGCAACATGCAATACCTCCGATGGATGTACCTGAAAGTAATTTTTATGCCGTTAATCAATACAGTGAAGAATCGAGGCAAACCCAAGAATGGTAGGACAGAAAAGTAGCCGAAGCAGACTTTTGTATTAACTTAGGGTACCAATGCAAAAATCAAGGATATGATATTCAAATAAGCCATCACAGTAAGGCGTTGCAAATTGCAAAAGAGATCAATGATTCTTTTTTTATGACGCGGGCATATATCGCGTTTGGAAATGTAGAATGCTGGCGACGCCACAATATAGAAGGTGTTACACATTATTACATGGCTCTTTGTCATGCAAATTTTAATCCTAAAAATACAAAGTCTATAGAGAATATAAAAAGACTGGCTCAAGATAAAAGAATTTACATAAAGAACGATTTAAATGATGTGCAGAACTTAGACGATTTGACAATTGATTCCATAATTGCCATTACTCTATTTTTTCCTGAATTAGCGAATCAATATATACGGTAAAAAGCAGTTCAAAACCAAATAAATGATTTCTTGTTTGCTCGACAGCCAAGGCTATGCCGTAACACGTTTCCTGTGGATCTAGCTGACAGGATCAAATCCAGAGCAAGACACAGGGAGAAAAATTTCAGTAATGGCTATATTCTTAAAATAAACTGCGAAAGTAATTCGAAACCTTGTTTAAACATGAACGCAGAAATGATTGCTGACCACTGTCACTATCAGAGAAAACACGCTTAACCGTTTTAGAAGCTTCCTCAAAGGCAGTGTCTTTTAAAGGTTCACCATGCGCTGTAATAAGATGCTTAAATGTCATTGTTTTAAGAAGCCTGTGAAAATCAGCCGCCTTTGTTTGGGTTGCGCCAAGCCAGATATGGGAAATATTTGCTGGCTTTACCAGCCCTGCAGAGGTGAATGATTTAGCAGTTTCAGCATTATAAAAGTCATCCGTGCATGTAATATTTTGGATGCTGTCACAGGAAATAAGGACTCCCCCATCACGTGCGATATACAAAATACCTTCTGGGAGTGTTGATGTTTCGAAAACAAAGAAAGAAGCATCTTTGAAAGGCATTTCACCGCCTGGTATTAAATCACGATCAGCTTTCAACCCACTTTCATAGGCCATTCCTTTTACGTTCCAAAGCAAAGAATTGGGATAGCGATCCCGATAGAACGCATCATCGCGGCCATGAAACACGCCAATTTTGGCAATGTGCGCAACTTTTCCTAAACGATCCAGCTCTGCAAGACCTTTGTCATCCAACCGAACCGTATTGATCAAGGTGAGCTCATCCCCACTGCGCACGATCACCATATTACGGCTTGTTTGAATCTTATGCCCCTCGTGCTCAGTTTTGTTTGTTCCCGTTACAAAAAAAACATCCTTGAAAATTTCTTGTATTTTCCCGTGAGGCCAAACAGGCGTAAATTGAGAAGTGTGTGACGTTGGCATGGATTCGCTCCTATTGGAATGGTTTTTTAATGACGCGTCACTTTTACTAACCGCATGAGTTAAATTGATACACATCAATACGTGCATATTCATTATTACAACGAGCCACTTAAATGAGAATTCTTTTTTACCTAACAACAAGTGACGCGCCTTTTTCTAAATCATAAGACACATATATTACTATATAAAAAACTAAAAAAAAATATAATTTCAATGTAAAAATAAATATCTGGAATCGATAAGATAGATTTGCGTGCTAAGAGCGCATGTTTTTGATGAATCCTTTTAGGTTTATCATCAACCTTCGTTACTTTTTAGTAAATACGCGTGCAATTTTATTTCGCTTTAACGAAGGCTGACTTGCAGAGAAAGTGCAGTAATGGCAACACATAGCTGTTGATTACGTGATTTCATATACAAATCCCGTCAAAATTGCTAAATTGTCATAATCAAATAATTTAAAAGACCCATCCATGGACTATAAGACTTCTGTTTTTTTGCCTAAAACCAATTTTTCAATGCGTGCAAATCTTGCTGCACGCGAGCCAGAAATCCTCGCAAAATGGGAGGCTGACAACTTATACCAACAGCTCCGCACCATAAGTAAAGGCCGCCCTAAGTTCGTGATGGCGTTCGGCCCGCCGTATGCAAATGGGAATATCCATATTGGGCACGCACTATCAGAAGTTTTAAAAGACATAGTCAACAAAACAGCGCAAATGAACGGCTTTGACGCAGGTATGATTCCTGGTTGGGACTGCCACGGGCTTCCGATCGAATGGAAAATCGAAGAACAATACCGTGCAAAAGGCCTCAACAAAGATGACGTCGACCCACTTGTATTTCGCGCTGAATGCCGAACATTCGCTGCACACTGGACAGAGCTTCAAAAGGTAGAATTTAAACGTCTTGGTATCGTTGCAGATTTCGATAATGCCTATTCAACCATGGCGTTTGAAACAGAATCAAAAATCGTGGCTGAACTTGGTAAATTCCTCATGAATGGCTCGCTTTACCGTGGCCTTCGCCCTGTCATGTGGTCAGTTGTTGAAAAAACAGCACTCGCTGATGCCGAAGTTGAATACAAAGACCACACCAGTGATTCTATCTATGTTGCGTTTAACATCGTCAAAACTGAAATTGCCGCTTTGGCTGATGTATCGGCTGTTATTTGGACGACAACCCCATGGACAATCCCAGGCAACCGCGCCATCGCCTATGGCGACGAAATTGAATATGTGGTGATAAAAGCAAATCAAGCAACCGACTTAATTACCGCCGGCCGTCAATTTTTGATCGCAAAAGACTTAAGCGGCGCGTTCTGCAAAGCGGTCGGACTCGACGATTTTGAAGTAGTGTTTAAATGCACAGGCCATGAACTTGCCGGCACTATATGCGCACACCCATGGCGCGGGCACAAAGATGCCCAAAAAGGATATAACTTTGACGTACCGTTTTTACCCGGCGACCATGTAACCGTTGATGCAGGTACAGGTCTTGTACACACAGCACCTGGCCACGGTATTGAAGACTTTGAAGTTGGCAAGAAATTTGGTATAGCCGTTCCTGAAACAGTCCAAGGGGATGGCACGTATTATGAACATGTCCCACTGTTCGCTGGACTGCATATCTTTAAAGTAAATCCAGCTGTAATCGCAGCGCTGACTGAAGTTGGTGCACTTTTGCAAACATCGAAATTGTCACACAGCTACCCGCATTCATGGCGTTCAAAGGCTCCGTTAATTTATCGCACAACCGCGCAATGGTTTGTATCGATGGAAACAACTGGTCTTCGTCAAAAAGCGCTTGAGGCAATTGATAATGTTGAATGGTTCCCGGCTTCCGGTAAGAACCGCATTAAAAGCATGGTTGAATCACGTCCTGATTGGTGTTTATCACGTCAACGTGCATGGGGCACACCGATGACGATTTTCGTGAACAAACGCACGGGCGAACCCCTTCGCGACCCAGCGGTTCATCAACGCATTGTTGATGCGATTAAAGTTGAAGGTGCTGACGCCTGGTTCAAAACCGATGGCGCGCATTTCTTGGGTGCAGACTATAACGTTAACGATTATGAAAAGATCAATGACATTCTTGACGTCTGGTTTGATAGTGGCTGTACACATTCATTTGTGTTGCGCGATAATCCTGATCAACAATGGCCAGCAGATGTATATTTAGAAGGCTCCGACCAACACCGTGGCTGGTTCCAATCATCCTTGCTACAAAGTTGCGGCACAGCGGGTGTTGCACCGTATAAAAAGGTTGTTACACATGGATTTGTGCTTGATGAAAAAGGCTATAAAATGTCAAAATCGCTGGGCAATATCGTGGCTCCGGCAGAGGTCATTCAAAAGTACGGCGCGGATATGCTGCGTCTTTGGATTGTGAATTCCGACTATACCGAGGATTTACGCATTGGAAGTGAAATCCTAAAACATCAAGAGGACATCTATCGTCGTTTCCGTAATACACTCCGTTATTTGCTAGGAGCACTTGATGGCTTTTCAGAGGCCGAAGCCCTTGATTCACACAACATGCCATTGCTTGAACAATGGGTATTGCATCGCTTGAAAGAAGTCGAAACAGCACACCAAAAAGCCATCGAAGCATTTGATTTCTCAGGTTTTTATAATGAATTGCATCATTTGTGTGCCGTTGATTTGTCAGCATTTTACTTTGATATTCGTAAAGATTCACTGTACTGCGATGGAACGGATTCAATGCGTCGCCGTGCAACCCGGACGGTAATGAACCAGGTGTTTTTGTGTCTGACACACTGGTTAGCGCCTGTGCTTAGCTTTACGGCCGAGGATGCCTATCAAGAATATCAAACACAAACCAATAGTGGGGCAAGTGCAGCTGATAAAGCCAGCATCCACCTGTCACAGTTTCCAAAACTGCCTGCTACATGGCATCAACCAGTGCTCGCTGATCGTTGGGAAGCCATTCGTAAGATTCGCCGCGTGATTACATCTGCGCTTGAACTAGAACGTGCTGCAAAAACGATCGGAACAAGTTTGCAAGGCGATGTTGCCCTTTATTTGTGCGCAGACAAAGCGGCTGTTTTGCAAGGACTTGACCTGGCAGAGCTTTGCATTACATCAGCAGCTAAAATTGTATTGGCACAACCACCAGCGGGCGCAGTGACATTGGATGATGTGACAGGTGTAGGTGTTGTTGTGAATGTGGCTGAGGGTGGCAAGTGTCAACGTTGCTGGCGCGTCTTGCCTGAAGTTGGCGAGGCAAATTCAGATCGTGCGCATAACGATATATGCGGTCGTTGCGAGGATGTTGTGGTTGCCAAGTAGAACGAATATATTCCAACCCCATAATTTTCCTGCAATTTAACCGTAGCGACCATGCGTTTCTACGGTTAATCGTTAAAATCATTTATGCCTCTAACCCCAGAGTCCTTAACAAGGTAACAGTAGACACAAGATTTCGATTGCGACGACCTTCCACACAACCACCCTGGGTTAGCCAATTTTCAGGAATCCCTAACAGGTAGTGCGTAAAATCAGGGCTACCATGCTCAACAAAATCACTTACAGTACCTACTAGTCTGCAAAATAGTTCTGAATCATCTCCTGAAAGACCAGCAAAATATCCAGGTAACTGAGCGGCAACACTGTTAATACTATGTTCTTGGCCATTCTCTCTTAGGATCGTTACAGCTCTATCACGTGCTTGTGTTGCATCAAACGTAATCTGACCACCCTCATTTCCACCTAACCTCAGCGTGCGAATAATATTAAGAACTGCGGCATTATGTGCATTGTAAAAACCATCATAAAGATGAACATCTAAGTCCTGAGCATTTGTGGGATTAACTGCTATGCACGCATTTAAGATAGGTGCAAAAAGTGCACGCTGTTGTTGAATCACAGAGTAATCCGCACGAGTAGCAACATAGTTTTCTATGTATTCACGCTGTTCAGCAATAGCCAGCCCAAGCATACGTTCTTGCATATTTTCCAATGCAAATAAATTGAGGTCAGCCTGCTCTGCAGCACGATTATCAGCAATGCGTTGTTGCTCCCGCAAAATAAATTCCGCTGGTGTGGCATCAGGATTTTGCTCCTGAAAGGTAAAATATTCCATTAACTGCTGTGGATTATCAGCAAATACAGTAATAGGATCATCAGCAAGAATAGGCGCTTGATATACAGCATGCCCTATGGGTGCAATTTCGTAACCATCTGCAGCAGGCGCACCATACTGATCCCTTTCAGCTGAACGTCTAATACGTTCTTCATGTTTTTGCTCTAAAAAAGTATTGGCTGCCACTGTATCTTGCGTTACCAAAACAGACCAACGATCAAAATCTTCTTCATTCAACTGGGAAGAATCCATACAAAATCCATTTCCAGCGATAAATGCTGTTGTTAAAAATAGTGCTAATCTCTTCATAATCTTTATATCTTTCTATTTCTGCGAAGTAATTTACTTTATCCATACATACTATATAATAATTAATAAATCAATTTTCAATGGTAAGAGGCTGTTTTTTTAATGCACATAGAACCAGTTAAATAAACAACCTTAATTTAAAATTGACCCACAAATGCTAACGTGTTACTAGTTTTCTTAAGAAACATAAAAATACCTTAAAAGGACTAACATATGAAATTGAATTTTTTGAAATATAGCGCATATGCGCTGCTTGCGATTTTAAGCATTATAGATAGCCCATGGGCGATGGATCCAGAAGATAGCACGAATGGATATAAATTAAAACGAACCACACATGTAATGCTAAAAAGAAAAGAAGGAAATAACACCTCCTCACAAAGTCAAAATAGCCAAGAAGACTATGTAAGAACCAACTCAACACAAACAAAATATAAGGCTATTCTTGCAGACAGTGAATCTACCCCAATCCAACAGCAAAACAATAACAAAAGAACAAAACACGTTTTGTTTGGCAGTGAAATTTATCAAAAGTACATGCCAAATAACAACTGGTCTAATGTAGATGCCTTGGAACGTGAGAGGAAGATGCTTATACGTAGCAAGGAAAGCTTTGAGCCCGAAAATGAAGCCAATCTTGAAAAAAACAAAAAAATAGACGCAGAAATCATAAAACTAGACAAGGAAATTGCAACAGAAAGAAATAGAATAACATGTAAAATAGCAGAAATAAATACTATTCCAAAAGTAAAAAACTCAGAATGGAATACCCTTTCTGAACTAAACAGTAGTCTTGCACTTCAAACTTTTCAAAATGACCTCAAAGAAATAAAGAAAAATCTAAATGTTGCAAAGGGTAAAATACAAGAAGAAATTCTCCCAAAGTGGGCTTCTAAAAACGGCGCTAAGTATTCTCCTTCCCAAAAAAATTCAATAAGAAGAATTGGAAAGATTATAAACCAAATCAATGAAAATTATTACTTACAAAGCACAAGAAAAGAAATATTTCAAAGAAACCAATATCGACAGATTAAAATTACAATCAGTTTTATGCAATATATCTGAAAGAATTATACATGATATTAACGAACAAACAAAATTGCTTTCTGCTGAAACATCAACAATTAAAAGCATTATGTTCGAAGATAATCAAGAACTAAACGATTATCTCAAGGATAATGAAACTGCACTCATTGATGCAGTAGATCAATTCTTAAATAGCTAACGCCCTCTATTTAAAATAAAATATACTCTCATCTTTCATAGAAAAGAATGAGAGACATACGCAACAAAACCGCTTTGCTACTTGGGCCATTTGGAATCGTAAATTTCATTAATGTAGCACTTGGTTTATTTGTTGCGCAGAAAAAAATATTATTCCCTTTGCACTTGAAAATATTAAATAAATACCCATATATTGAATTATAAGAACACATCAAGTATATTCATTATGAAAAAAACAATTATTACAGCATTTTCACTCTTCGTTAAATTGCTATGCGCAACCAATGCCTGTGCTGCAACAATTGATCAAATATTTAGTTGTGATGCTACGATCAATAATTTAAGCAGTTTTTTATTCTCAGACAGCGGTATTAATACGGAAGAGGATAGGAAAATTTACACCCAATTAGATACTGCAGTCACTAACCATGGAAAAAGAAAAAGCTATCGTGAAAAATTTGGCAAAACAATTAAATCATTAAAGCCGTCCCTTATGAGTCCGAAAGATTCGACATATGTCAATCGTGAAGATATAGCGAAATTGAAGGACCGCCATCCTAATGTAGCACATTTACATTTTTCAGATTACGAAGGAATGCTAGAAAATACTCTAGATGAATGGATTCAGAATTTCCCTGCCATAACATCTATACATTTAGGTACAGGTACAATCACAGATGAAGGAATTTTTGCCATTGCAGAGAGTTGGAAACTGCAGAAAATCAATCTATCCCTTAATTTCCTGAGTAATGGACTGACAGAGAATGCGATTATTTCTTTTATAGAGAATTGCCCAACATTGCGAGAGATAAGTATAGATGGTGCCTACGTTATCACATATAGAATGTTCATTGCCCTTTCAAAAAACCCCGAGTTACAAATTTTGGATGTATCATGTTGCGTCGGACTTACAAATGAAGGGCTTATGGCCATTGCAGAGAATTGCAAGAGACTGCAGGAATTTCATCTATTCTGGTGTGAAACATTCACAGAGGATGCGGTTATTTCTGTTATAAAGAGTTGCCCAGAATTGCGAAGGATAAGTTTATCTAGTCACTCTATTGCCACTGATAAAACGTTTATTGCCATTTCAGAAAACCCCAAGTTACAAATTCTGAAGGCAACAAAGTGCGACCAAATTACAAATGAAGGGCTTATGGCCATTAAAAAAAATTGTAAGGAACTAAAGGAAGTCAAACTATCCGAATACAATAATAGATTTACTGGGGATGCCATTATTTCAAAAAACACCCTTATTTCTTTTATAGAGGCTTGCCCAAAATTGGAACTTATAGATCTATATTGTATGGAATCCTGTACAGATGACACGCTTAATGCCCTTATACTGCATTGCCCTTGGTTGAAAAATGTGTCTATCAATGGTTGCCCACAGGTCACATATAAAGGGGTTATTGCCCTCGCAGAAAATTGTTCTAAGTTGAAAAGTCTTCGCGTATCTGTCGACGACTGGCCTTTTGGAGGATTTGATGATTTAAAAAAAATCTGCAGAGAAAAAGGTATAGAACTTCTCTAATTACAAATCCTAACCCTTCTGGGACCTGGCGTGCGATTTACCGTGCTCCAGGCACTTGCTTTACTGGATTAGCTGGTTGTTGTGTTTGTTGTGGTTGCGCTGCGCCACCTTGTTTCTGTGCAGTAGCAGGTGCAGAAATCGGTGCAGCTGTTGTGCTTCCTGATGATCCTAGCATCGACGCCCCCTGAACAATTCCCTCGGTCAACACCGCTCGTTCCGCATATAAATCCCCTGCTGGTGGCAATTCTGGCGCCGCCGCAGGAAAATCAGGCAATCGCATCACCTGCCCTTTTGTATGCGCCGTTAACGCCGGCACTGTTAGTGAAACCGAATTAAACAAAACCGCTTTGCTACTTGGGCCATTTGGAATACTAAATTTCATCAATGTTGGGCTTGTTGTATTTGTTGCGAAGAAAAAAAATATTATTCACTTTGCACTTGAAAATAATAAATACATACCCATATATTGAATTATAAGAACACATCAAGGATATTCATTATGAGAAAAACAACAATTATTTATTCCCTATTTGTCATAGGCAAGCTATGCACAGTTAATGCATTATGTTCTTCAACAAATTTTGATATCACACATCCAGCCATACTTAGCGCTACAGCAGAATTTCTATATTCAAGCGGCATTAACACGATAGATGATGCAAAAAATTATGGTCATTTAAATACCGCCGTTACAAATAGTGGGAATCGACCAGCACTAAAAGAATCATACAAACATGCAATCACGTCACTAAATGTAAGTCTTATTGCCAAAAATACTGCGTGGATTGAGGATGGGCATTTAGATAAATTGGCAACATTGTATCTCAACCTAAAAGATTTAAATTTCTCACGCTGCGAAGAAATGACAGATGATACTTTACAAAAATGGATTAGCTGTTTCCCTAAAGTAACTTCTGTAAATCTAGAATTTTGCAAGAAAATCACAGATAGAGGGGTTAATTTCATTGCACAGCACTACCCAGAACTAGAAGAGGTGTCTATATCCGACGGCTCTTCGGCGGGAAGATTACGGATGCAGCAGTTATTGCCCTTGCAAATTGCACAAGACTGAAAGTGGTAGATCTATACGAGCAACCGAATATTACAGATATTTCGCCTATGCAGTCTCTTGTATATCTTCAATCATTAGAACTGAACAACTGCCCTAACATTGATGATTGGTCTGTACTTTCTTCTTTTATAAATCTGGAGTCACTCAATGTTAGAGAGTGTGGCGATTTGACAAATTTTGACCTCAGCAATCATGAAAAACTAAGAAGCTTAACCTTAAGTCTAGGCAATAATCTCAGAGATGGTCGTCGTATTTTCAATGCTGATGATAATGAGTATAATATAGAAATAATTAATGAAATTAAGAAAGCAGTATATTTGGAGAGCTTAGCTATCGAAGGAGATTACGTAGAGATTAAAGATCTTTCATTTATTCAAGCATTACCGGAATTAAGATATTTAGAGCTTGAGGGGGTTACTATTAGTCCCAATGTCTACAAGGGCATAAGAGGTCACCCAAAATTAGAGGAAGTTAAATTTGCTTGTATGTCGTACAGAAACCCAAGTTCAGATATCGACTCAGATTCAGATGATGATATGGAAGAGGATTCATTGAAGGGGTGGAAAGTAATAACAAAAATGTCAGATATGATTCATGTAGATGAGGGTTATTATAATTATTTAGTCCGCAAATAAACCATGTAGTCTTACATATGAAGCGACGATACACACCATTCAAGTTTAAATTTTTTGTGAAGTTGATCTTTTTTACCCACACTAGTTTTCCTCTATCCCCCCCCCTTTTTTTCCTCTGGCTCGACCAGAGGATCCATTTTTAAACAGTGCGGGTGCCTAAGCGAGGGAAACTAAAAGAAGGAGGCGGCACCACCGCATGCCGCGCCGGTAGCCCGAGGAAAACTAAAGAGTAAGCAGTACAACTATGCCTTTTAATCTCAGACGACTGATAATCAATTTAAACTTGATCACCTATAGCACATGACTACTATCGTTGCTGCGGGTTTTGAGATGGTTTTTGCGCAGCACCTTGTGTTGCACTTTGCATCACTGGATTAACCATCGATTGTTTCCCTTTTTGGTTTTGCGTGCCACTCGCTGGTGTAGGCGTATTTATATTACCTGCGTTTCCTGTTGTACTGTTTACATTCGACGCCCCTTGAACAACGCCCTCGGTCAATACAGCCCTCTCCGCATACAATTCCCCTTCCGCCGGCAATTCTGGCGCCATCGCTGGAAAATCAGGCAATCGCATCACTTGCCCTTTTGTATGCGCCGACAACGACGGCACTGTTAGTGAAACCGAATTAAACAAAACCGCTTTGCTACTTGGCCCGTTTGGAATACTAAATTTCATCAATGTTGGGCTTGGTTTATTTGGCGCATTTCCATATTCGTTTACCGCATCTTGCATACGCATCGCCCACAGCAATCCCCAATTCCCTTTAAAGGTATATGTCGCCGTACGTCCTTCAATGCTTAAGTTAGGCTGGGCAGGGTCACGCTCTGGTTTCGCCGGTATCTTTGCTCCATCTGGCCACCTAAAACTAAACTTAACCTCGTTACCAAACACCCAACGACCCGTCTTAAGCTTATCGTTTTTATTAATCTGCGTGATATCGTTCGGTTTAAAGACCCAATCAACCACCATGTCAGCGCCTGATTCTTTACTGCGATTCGCTCTGAAATCCACCGCAAAGTCAAACGCAGGTACAGGCATTCCACTGCTCGGGTCAAGATAGGGTCCAAAGAATTGCTTTAGCGTATCAAGTGTTTTGAAAAACTGAGTCCCATTTTTCATGACACTACCCAATTGATGCAACTGATTAAGAATCGTTTCAGTATTGCCGCCAGCTTCGTTATACAAACGATAAAATTCACGAATGCTCTCAGGATCAGCCTCTTCTGTGACCAAGCTTAGGTTCGATGTTACAAATGGAAATTTACCTTTTAGATTTTGATTGAAATAAAGTGCTAACTTGGCATACGCAGTAATTGCCTTTTGACGTAATAAAATTTCAGCACGTGATCGTGCACCCTTTTTAAGGGCCAGCAAGGTTTCAGCAAAAAAATCACCTGAATCACCTCTTAATTCCTTAATTGATATGTGGTTCAAGATCTCTTTAGCATCCATTAGCGCAAGATCTTTAGTCACAAAATCCTGTAGATTTTGCACCGAATTGCCTGGGATACGATTTGAATAACGCTCCATCTGCTCAACAATACGTGTCCATTTACGCAAGACAGGTTGCTTTTCGGTGCCATCCGTGAAAACAGGTGATTTTAAAAACATAACGATTGGTTTGGCAAACTCAAGCGCAATTCGTTGAATCAATTGATTTTGCAATGTCATATAAGATTCCAAATCAGCTGAGTCACGCACGGCAAAACCAGCAAAAGCTGCCCCAGGCTTACCATCCCACCATGAAAATGAGAAATCTTTAACCGCATATGGGTTGACCACAGTCAGCATCTTCTTAACGTTATCAAGCAACCAAAAGGAATTATCAACAAGCAATGTCCGCAAATCAGCAAAGGCGATCCCCACAGCGTCCTTATTTAAGATAGAGAGCAGCTTTGTAAATTTGGGCGCAGATGCATTGAAATCACTGATCTTTGCACGCAATACTTCTTCAGCCGCATTCACACTATAGCTTTCAGGCAAATCCACAAAATTCTGAGCCTGACTTAACAAGCTTACAATATTTTGCTGCAAACTTTGACGCGCAAGCAATTTTAGATTTTCCTGCAATACAATCGGAAAGGTTGATATTTTTCTGCCTGAGAATTCCTCAAATGCTTTACTCATGTCATAAGCAATATCAATCATCTTTGGATCCCAATAGATAATCTTTCCTTTAGGTGTCGTTGTCGTAAAGCTGAAATGTGTTGGCGCGGCCATATAGCTTTCCGATAAAAGCGCTGATAAGCAACGTTCGATTTCTAAAATACCCTTCGACGGATAGTTGTTCTCGTCTGCCGTTGCAGCGACCAAAGGTGCAACTGGCCCTGTTGTTTTAGGGCTTAACACAATCGCATTCAATGCTAATAGTTGTAACTTTAAATAAGCAAAACCAAGTGCCGCCTTATCAACCAGATATTGCGCAACTTCCTTACCAAACAAACGTGAGGTATCAATTTGGTCAAACAAAATCTCAAGCTCTTTACCAGGTCTGAAATATTGCTGATCAAGCCATGACTTACCAGCATCCCCGATAAGCGGCCGAGTCTTTGCAAGCTGCAGGCTTACTTCACGCAGGTACTTAAGGTCAGGCAACTGATGCGTCGTTTGTTGGCTTAAGCTTGCTAAAAACGTATTCAAACGTGACGGCAAACTGTTCGGCAGCTGATTCGAAAAGATTGCATTCGTAAAGTTCTGGAATAACACATCAAGCGTTTCACGGGCGACTTGTTGAAACGTTTCAAGATGCAATGGATTCAATTTCGTCTCACGCAGCACGTTCCTAAATACTTTGTACTGCTGCCAAAAATCATCAGGCAACTCACACTTAAATGTATAGGCAATCAACGCTCTTAAGTGCTCTGGATCACCTGTAATTCTTAGGGAATTAAACATCGCCACATGGTTCGAAAGATCAGTAAGACCATTCACATACCGTTGCAAAATCAAAAACTCAGGACTGCGAAGGGGCAACAACAACTGCGTAATATTTTGCGAAAAATTATCTGGTGTTGGCCGCAGATAAAGCAATTCTTGTGCGCGAACAGCAAGACCATTGGCAACTGATCGTATAATGATTTCTTGAAAGGCAATCTTAAGTGACTTATGCAAATCGCGATTCAGATGGCTAAACCAAGACGCCGGTACAAAAATAGAAAACAGATCTGTCTTTTGCAACTGCATCATCATGTCAACAATCTGATGGGTGTACAAATTAAACTGATCAGCCGATCGATAGGTGCGATGTTTGGAATTCTTCTTATCAATCTTAATTTCATGTAATACAAGATTCATGTTTGCAAGCACTGGTGTTATATTATTGCGGCTTTTAGCAAAGGTATCGTAGGCATTAAAAAGCCCGTAGCTTCCAATAACAACGAACATTCCAGTAATAATCTTTGCAGCTAGAATATTACGATTCAGCGACATCAAACGCTGACGCAGCGGCTTTGCTAGGCCAGGCTCATACGCAATCTTTTTGGTAAACAAGTCATTTACATAAATCAGCTTAAGTTCACGGTTTTCATCCATAAGCGGCGGCGCATACACATCGTCCACCACAGGCGCAGCACCTTCAACTGTCTCTTTTGTCGATTCCAACCGAATCGTTTCAGGGTTAAATGGCAAAGGAATAACGGTAACATCATACGGATCTGTTATATCAGAATCATATCCACGATCAAAAGCATCCGCTTTAAGGGGAATTGACGATAGGGCATCTATGCCTGCATCACCCGTGAAATACAATCCGCGAAACACAAAACCATCTTGATAAGATGACGGCTTAAACAATGAATTCACATAAAGTGACAGTGATTCTTTAAGTTTTGTAATTTCACTTGGAAAGACAAACACGCCATCATTGATTTCAAGATGAGCATTTAGCAGAGCGCCTGAATGTGCAAAAATATCAAGGCGATGCTGGTGCAGCTTATTTGAAATGGCAGCAAACGCTTCATCAATCCAATTGTGCGAAAATGCCGTCGATAAACTATACGGATTAGACCAGCCAAACATATCTTGTCTATTCTTAAGCGGAATATGACGCGCGAAACTTTGAAAGCCCGGCACGCGATCTGTTTTCGTCACAACAACATAAACCGGTATACGAAGCCCAATCGATATTTGCGCCGCTGTTAATTTAGCTGCGATAAGTTCTGCACGTTGATGAATTAGATCAAGTGATTCTTTGTTGCGACCATACAGTTCAGTCGCTGGAATCGTTAGAATAATCCCATTGATAGGACGCGCAGGCCGGTACCGCGTCAGCAATAGAATTAACGATCGCCATAGTTTTTCTTTTGATTTCAGCGCATCTTTTTGGATGAACAAATCACCCCGTGGCTCGATAAAGACGCCATTCGATAAGAACCACCACTTGCAATCTGGATTCGCTTTCCCTTTCGAAAAATCAGGTTTCCCCAACGGCAAATGCAACCCAGCATTTTCAAATAAGCTGGATTTTCCAGACCCTTCTGTACCCAACACAAGAAACCATGGCAGCTGATATTTATAGTTATAGGTGCGGACGGTTTCTTTCAAGAAAGACAGCGCCCTCAGAAAGGACAGACTTAAATTGCCAACACGAAAATACCCTTTACGTGACATAAACTCGCTAAACCAGCCACCAATGGGGGGCATGCGCTCAGTTTCGTCATACGGTGCATTATGATCTTTAGCAGTCGCCGTCTCCTGCTCACGATTAATTTCTGTTCTTTTGTTTGAAATGTACATGATGTACAACAAAATCAACACAATCACAAGAATGCATATAAACAATAACCACAAGGTCAATGGCACAGACTGAAGGGTCGCCCGAATGCTATTAAGAAGCTGCCTAAAGGAATCCATAAAGCTACCTGCCATTGACTCGCCGCCCCTCATATGCATGTCGCTTCATCGTCTGCGAGAAAATTGTATTCAAATCCCGATGCATTTCAAAGGCAATACGATACCAAACGACATACGATATAAAGATATAAATCAAAAAAACACAAAGCCCATAAATGCCCCATGTTCTAAGATCTGGTAAACCGCGTCCAGGTGGTTCATTGAACGTATGATCGTACGCTTCTTCAAAAAGCGCTTTTGTTGTATTTGTATTAAAAAGATGCGTGGGGTCTTGGCAGCACATTTGATACAACTGCTCTTGATACCAACGCACACGATCTGACATGTCGTGATCGCGATATCGCCCGCGAAAACCAAGACTAAGTGCCATTAGATAAAGCTGACCTATTTCATAACGGCTCGCATCATGCGTATCAAACAAAGCATCAATCTTTTTGAAAAACAACTCGCCAGCAATTTGTGTTTGAAATATTTGACCTTCTAGCAATGACTTCCGCCATTCTTTTGCTCCAGCCCACGCTAAATTCAAGAACACCTCGTCCGCAAGCACAACCATAATATATTGCGCATCCTGAAAAAGCCCCGCACTGATGCCACCTGTTTTAGTTGCGTAGACGCCGCTTTGTACTTCTAAAAACGATTTAATGCGCGCTTGTATTTCATCAATGCGGTTAAAGGTTGCTTGCTCATGCAGTTCTGACTCAGCATGACGCGCATCCCCTTCCCCATATCGTAGTGCACGCTCTTTCAAACGAAGAATTTCGTAATAAAATGCTTGAAAGCACTGCAACAATGGGCTGTTATTAAGACGAGATGTACGCGTGTTTGTCATCAATGCTCGCCTCGTTCACTGTGTTTGCGTGTCTGTGGAATAATATAAAAATAATCAGAACACATACAAACCCCATTAAAAATAGTTAAATTTTTATTAATTATGCGGGTTTTTAAGAATTAATTCAAGAAACAAGGTGAAGTCTTCATATCATGCACAAAGGGTATAGGCGTTCCATATGCATTGAACTGTATATTCACGCAATCTCGACTTTCAAAGTCGAATTAACATGGTAAAAGTGATTATCCTCGCTCAAAAAAAGTCAAATTGAGGATATAATCTATTATATAGAAGTTCAAGGGTAATTTGAGTATAAGGCGATCAAGGATCGAAGCACGGCATTTACAATTGTAAATGAGTACTGCAGATTTCCGTAGATCAACGCAATAATCAACTTATAATTGAATTGCTATACACTACCCTTTGTCTTCGGCACATAACACACAATCTCAACAGGACGACGATCATCCATATCCGATGGATTAAATATATTCAAATTTTGCTCTGGTATAATAAATTCTGAATCACACATCACTTCAACCACAATCATCCCACGGCCTGGCATAAGCTCAGACAAGGCTCCACCATCAAGCAACCTACGTTTCGCCCCAGTAATGCGATGGCTACGCACCATTTCAATGGCAAAATCGCTGCAAATTACAGCATCCATTAACCACTCTTCTATTTGAGAAGCCGTCATTCCTTTTGGTGCACGCAGGCCAATCAAAAACGTATTAGTCATATAATTCTTATGAAGCCGCAGATAAAACAAACGTTCTTGTTGTGAAAATGGAATAACCGCATAGCTTTGCTCAATCGTATTAAGATAATGCTTAAGCAGCTCTAACAAAGGTGCGAAACACCCTTGAATGTCATTGTGATTATATCCTGGCAAAATAGGCGGCAATTGCGATAAACGAAGCGATGCAAGATGCCCTGCCGTATCGCATATCTTCTGAAATAAAACATATGGGTTCGTTGCTGGAGCATTCAAAATTGTTTCTAACGCAGGCAGCGCCGTGATTAATGGCCTTAGCAACATTTCTGTTTCAACCATTAAAGGTGTGCCTATTTGATTTTGCCACCGTTCGCTTAAATAAGTAGCTTTCTCGCGAATACGTTGTGCAAGTTCTGCGCATTGTTTCCATAAATGTGTGTCGTGCGTAATGTAAAAGCAAGGCGGTACAAAAGGCGCACGGCCGTATGACTCATCAAATGCAATTTTCAAGATAGGAAAACCTTGGCAAAGCGCAGGCGCCTTATTACCCACACTTAAAATCAAACGTGGAAATAGTCGTGGAATCGAAATAACATTATCCGACATATTTTCATCTTTAACGGCATCACCCTCGATGGAAATAAATCGCGGAAAATCACCCGTTGTTGGTGATCTATCGCCGCTACGTTCAGGCATAGATAGAAAAATGGTAATTTCTTCACGTGCAGTTTCAGGTTGATAACCACGAATATCAAGTTCAAGCGGCGGGACCTTAGCCATATCAGACCGATAATTCACAATCAACCCGTCGGGCATAACCACTTCAAGTTCAAGGATGCGGACCAGCCCATCAGTAAGTGCTATTGGGTCCACATGCAAAATATTTACGCCCCAATGATGATTGGAAAGCAGGTGCAGCTGATGCGCTAAGTGTTGGTGGTGACGCAGTTCCATTTGCTGAAAATGCTGAGGAGTCAACATCATGCCTTCATGCCAATGAATATGCGGGACGATTGTAAGATGACGTGCAGACATGCGGACTCCAATAAAAATAGTTAAATTTTTATTAATTATGCGGGTTTTTTGTGATTAGTTCAAGAAACATGGTAGGAACAGCTTCACCTTAATATAAACACCATAAGAGAGCGAAGTCTTTTAATCTACGCTTAATTGTCACCCTATAAGCTGCCTTTCTCCAGCCATCACCTTGGTAACACATAAGGTGGTGACGTTAACCCCAATAAAATAATCGTATTTAAGGTTAAACTATATGCGCCTGAAGACACGTAAGACCTGCTGCATAAGTCATCTTTTGCCATAAGGATTTCTGCTGCTGGTCAGATGAATAATCCGGCGTATCCAGGAGGTCTGCAATTTCTTTTAAAACAGGAGCTCTTTTAACAGCCTGGTTGCTTAACGTGTTCCTTCAACCCGGCCATACGGAGCTCTTCCGCGCGATATGACTCTTTTCCTTCAGGGGTTAGTATAAAATGTTTCATCAATAATATAAATTCATTCGACATTTCTACTTCACTTACGTTATCGTCCAACAAAATTTTCAAAAAATCAGGAAATTTTTTTCCATTATAAAGACCGTCCTCATTCATAATTCTACCTGTTTCTTCAATCCCTCTACGCGCATAATCACATAATTTCTTCCCACAAGGATTGTTAATGTTATCCTTCAATATATCTTGAAAATACATATTTATGACGTCCGTAGCCATCATCGTAGCCTGAGTTGCCTTTTTTGGTATTGCAATCGTTTTGCCGTCTTCAGTTTTAAAGGGCCGCTTGTAATGTCGTATCTCAAGGGGAGTATTTTCATCTATTACGATGTTAATAATCGCTGACCCAATGTGGGTTACATCATCAAACGTTCCCTTTTGTGACTCATTCTCTTTCTTAAAATTCTCTTTGAGGTTATTAAGACTGTTTTTTCCCTGCTCAATCGCCATTGCAGGTGTTAAGCTTACCCCTTCGGGTGGATAAGCTCCTCTTAATTTAGCTGAATATACAACTCCAAATTTGTCCGTTACCGGGTGAAACATATTCCCATCAGGCATAGTCATAATCGTCTTTCTATTCCTCATATCACCCTTACATAAGGCCATAACGCGCGGCTTTGCCACTACTGGATGACTATTAGAAATCCTTTTTTCATATGAATAATTTTCATTATCTGCAAGTTTAGCAGAATTTTCTAATATTAGCTGTGTTCCACACCAAGCTGCAATAATTACATAATCAAAATTATTATCATAAACTTCTTGCTTACCATCAATCATTCTAATTATTTTATAGTAGAAATTGTTATTTTTATCCTTATGAGAGGTCACCGCATGGACTTTGTAATTTGTTTGCAGTGTTATGTTTTCGGCTTTCTCTATTTCTCTTTTTAGAAGTATATCTCTTTTTAATACATTCATCGGTCTATCTTTAAACGATATAAATGCACTTTTTATTTTTGGGGAATTAACTTCTTCCGTCATTTCTTTTTTCAATTCATCTTGCGACTTACTCAAGTTACGTTTGATATCAGGTGTATCCCGTACTTCATAATACATATTTTTCGAAAGTCTTCGAGTCGCTTTTTGAGTTTCTTCATATAAAGGTTTATCTGAATTTTCATTTACTGCAAATATAACAGAAGGGTCCTGCTCAGGAGGAAAAAGTGTGGGGTACGTCTCAGCCAGATGACCTCCTCCTAGTCGGCAGCATAATGCTGATAGTGCATCAGTGGAGTATTCACTGCCTTTCCCATGGACCAAAAATCCTGTTTTAGATGCTCCATCCATCGGATGTTCATCATCAGTAAATAATGTTGTATGCGATATAACACGAATGTCTTTATTAAACTGATTTTCCGTTTTTGATAAGTTATTGAATTGCAACCCAAGTGTCGTTCCTTCCAAGCCAGCGCCGATAACCGCAATCCGCTTTTTTATAACGTTACCTTTTTTAGTTGGGGTATTTTTAAAAGCAACATTAGGGTCGTAAGATGCTTTAGGTTTATTTTCTTTATTATCCAACGAAGATAAAGGTAGAAATGTTTCGATACTACTTTCACATCTAATTTTTCCTGGAACATTCGCAACTGATAGTTTATTGTTTCTATGCAAAAATGTTTCAAGACTAAGTCCGCGTTTAGTTTTTTCTGGCATACCAATATTAAAGGCAATTGCGTCAGCAACAGAAACTGGGCTTTTCAATAGCTCATAAGTGTCAAGAGTTTGTGAACGTCGACACGTATCTGGAACTTTAACACTTGCAACCTTAGTTAATGCTGCAACAGTATTGGAATATAGCTGGCAATCTACGCCATCTATATTTGTATACTCATTATCATCATCCGAAGTTTCTTCTAGTTTTATAAACCCATTAGCAGAATTAATGCTGAACGCTCTTACAAGTGGTATTTTGCTTGCATCATTTTCCCCACAGATAAAACTTAGCACACTTGAACGACCATCACTAACATCATCATTTAGAGCAACGCTCTCTTGGCATACATAATCAACAAGATCCTCATCGAGAATAGAACTTGATGAACTCAACAAATCTCTTTTAGCAAAAAATGGCTTCGGACTTGCCTTGTTAACGGCATTCGAACCAGTTGAGATTTCTTTTTCTTTAAGAGCTTCAAGGGTCTTAACGACACGTCTATAATGGGGAGAATTTGAAGCTTTGGGAGACCTTCCAGAATTAGCAGCATCTAGTAAATCTATAATAACTTGTAAATTTGGATTAACAAGATGAAGCCCCTCTTTTGTTGAGGCAAAACTGCTTGATAACAACAAGATAAAGCATAATAGCGTATAGCACATATTTTTCAAATCACAGGTTGCAGGGGTAAAAGAAATTTAAAAGTCGTACCGACATTTTCGCGAGAGATCACAGTAATTAAACCTCCATGATTTTCAACGATTTTTTTGCATAGGCTCAAACCAATGCCATGCGTGCTTCCTTCTGATTTAGAATGGAATTTTTTGAATGGTAAAAAAATTTCTTTATGATATTTTTTACTAATACCAATGCCGATATCCTTAATTTGGAATTCAACAAAGTTATTTTTTTCTTTCGCAGAGATGCTAATGATAGGCGGGCTTGAAGCCGCAGTAAACTTGATAGCATTGTTAATTAGATTTTGGAATAACTGCATAATTTGCAAGCGATCCGCATAAATTATAGGCATTTCATTAATAGCAATAACTGCATTCTTTTCTTGGATCTGAGAATCCAACATGGATAACACTTCTCTTATCAAATCACTAGAAGAAAAGGATGACATTGAATTTGTACGTAGCCCACCGGATGAATACTCTAAAACGGATTTTATAAGTTTATCCATTCTTAATGTGCCTTCATGAATAAGTTGCAAAAAGTGGTCAATATTTTCATTTTTTCCCTCTGCATGTTCATTCTTTAATAACTTAGAAAATGAGCTAATCGCACGCAGGGGCTCTCTTAATTCATGACAGCAAATATGGGCGAAACAGTCCAAATCACTATTAAGGTTTTTAAGTTTTTCAATAGCTTGCTCAAGATCATTTGTTTTTACTTCTAACTGTTTTGTACGACTAGCGACTTTTCTTTTTAATTCGCTAGCATGCTTTTTTAATAGTCCTCTTGCTTTTTTGATTTCAGTAATATCTCGTATAATACCTACTAAAATTTTACTTCCCGTTAATGTTCTGAAAACAGATTTCTTCGTGGATATTATTCGTGTTTTACCTGTGATCCCGGTAAAGTTTTCTTCATTTATTGTTGTTTTTTCCATTTTGAATGTTTTTCGATCAAGTTTGTAAAAAACTTCACTTTCTTGTGGGGTGAAAAAATCGCGATCACTTTTAAGATTAAGCTGCTCAACGGGATAGCCTAAGGCATTTGAAAACGCCTGGTTTACATAGGTCCAGCGGTGCAAATCATCTTTAACAAAAATGGGGTCAGAAACAGCGTCAATAATATTTCTTAGCATCATATTTTCGTTATTTATTGCTGTATTATCAATTAACATCAGACTAAAATGATCATTTTCTAATGGTGCCAGATAACAAATAAAGTGATAGATTTCGCCGTGTGCTTTCTTAATCTTCAAGGCACATGAAACTTTTTCTTTTGTTTCCTCAGCTTGAAAAAGATTTTCATTCAATTCTTTCAAACAATCCTGATCGATAAAAAAGAAAAGATTAGATTGGGTTAGACTAACTAATTTTTTAAATACAGTGTTTTCATAAACTATATCGCCATTTTTTTTAATGATAACAACAGAGGATGGAAAATAATTCCCAAAATTTTCCCAGAATGAAGTGCTTTGAAACATTTTCTCACTCATTACTTTTACTTTCTTTGAATGAAAAAATTATTTATAAGCATAATTTACATAAAATCACAATCAACATTCCAATTTGTTTTCAGACAAAAAATTGATTCTTTCCTGCTACTACTTTCATGCAATAGATCGATGCATCATTCGTTTCTTTTTATGCAAGGCACTTGTCTGAAAAAAAAACAAAAGAACACACACACACCAATTTAATTTAGTATTTAATATATTTTTAATGAAAGATCAGTTTTCTGTAAAGGTTGAAAGAATCATAAAATTTCAACCAAAGTGATTGTCCATAGTCTTTCTCTACATCAAGATATGCGCAAGGCTACTAATTATAGCGGTTCAAGGATAATTTGAGCATAAAGAAACCAAGGATCGAGCAGCTTCATTGCCTGAAATACGAGAACTAGTTGAACAGCGGAGATTGCGATGTGTTGCTTTTATAATCAATTCATAATCAAATGGCTATCTCTGCATCTCTTTTTCACCCTCACACTTGACCCTGCGTTCGCTTCAATTTAAAGTGCACATATGAACTGGTATTTTTATACATCCCTTATCCTCGCGGCTCTAACCCCTGCCCTAGCTGCAACCACATTAACTCCTATCGTGGTCACGGCCAAAAGACACGTGCCCGCTTTATCTAAAAACAGCGTTACTGAAAAAGATATCCAAGGCAACCAATATGAACATGTTACTGACGCCATCGCAAACATTCCCGGTGTGTATATAGCCCAGCATGGTAGTCAAGGGCAACTCACCTCGGTGTATATACGTGGCGGCAATTCAGAACACACCAGCGTCATCATTGATGGTGTGAAAGCCAACGACCCATCAACGGGGGGATTCAATTTTGCTGGCCTCGGTACCGAAAGCGTCTCCATAGTCAATGTCCTGCGCGGTGTATCCGTAGCCGATGGTGGATCCGATGCACTTTCAGGCGCGATTATGATCGAAACACGGCGTGGCCAAAACAGCATAGACGGCACACCCCGTTTTGATACAAAAATTGAAGGGGGGTCTTATGATACGTATAGTGTTGATTCTGGGCTTGAGGGGCAATCCGACCATGCTGATTATCATGTACGCGTAATTCGAAATGCAAGCCGCGGGTCTGTTACAACACCAAACCGCCTGCAAACAATACCGCGCCAAAGACAATATGACTCTTCTGATCGCACAGGATTTGTCGCGCGTACAGGAGTTCAACTAAACGATGCTTGGCGTATTAATATGTGGAATCGCATGCAAGAAGTAAATGATACATCAGCATCAATTTATCACGCTAATGCAGCGCGCCACGGTCTGACAAAAAGCAACTTTCATCGCGCAGAAATTGAAACTGATCTTGATCGGTATACGCAAAAGATGGGTTATTCAGTAGCACTAACAGAACGCATAAACAAAAGCGAATACGCACCTTTTGGCCCCAGCAATACCAACAAAGGTCGCTCTGATACGCTTTACTTCAATAACAAATTTTTGGTGACCCAAAAATATAGTGTGCTCACAAACCTTACACATGAACGCCAAGAACAATTGGCGCAAACAGAATTTTTGCCCGGGGCACAGCATCGCGCCATTCAACAAACAGCGGCCATGGGGCACAAACTATCCCCCACTCAAGTTTGGAACATTGAACTCTGGGGACGTTGGCACCATCACACAGCCTTTAAACATTATTACAGCACCAAGGCCAAAACAGACTACGCAATTACACCCACACAAACGACGCTATTAGCAAGTTACGGTACGGGCATTCGCGCCCCAAGCTTAAACCAATTGTATGAACCAAAAGGCGGGAACTCAAGCCTAAATCCTGAAAAGTCAAAGGGTTTTGATATCGGGGCAGAACAGGTCATCATCGAAAAGCGGGCACGTGGTGGCATCACCTATTTTGAACAAGATTTGGATGACCTCATCTCAAATGTTTCTATAACGAAAGAACAATGGATTTATATGAATATTTCAAAGGCAAAAACGTATGGCGTTGAGTCTTTTGTTGAAACGAAACTTGGTGCACGCGATGCGCCGCCCATAACGCTGCGCGTTGAACATACATTCTTGCACGCAAAAAACACGCTGCAAAAAACACAATTACTACGCCGGCCTATGCATAAAATCACAGCGCACGTGTTGTGGCAAGTGACAGAACCACTTTTACTGGGCGCTGGCCTTATTCATTATGGTAAACGTTCTGATCTTGACGCAACTGTATTTAATCGTGTGTACCGTAAAGGACCGACAGTTCTACGGCTTTGGGGGTCATATCAGGTCAATCAAAAGACTGAATTCTTTGGACGGGTAGAAAATGCTGGAAATAGCCATTACGAATACCCCGAAGGATTTGCTGCCCCTAGCATGGCAGTTTATGCCGGCGTTCGGGTACGCGGCAGCTTTTAGCGAAAAAGCTTACACGTGATTTTTTAAAAAATTACTATTAAATAATTTGTAATAATCACCATATATCTAATATTAGATATAAAAGGGAAAATTTATAATGAAAAAAATTTATGCTGCATTCTTAACCACAACTGCTCTAACTCATCTTTGCACAGCTAGTCAAAATTCTTAAGAGAAAGCAGATGGTTAGACTCTGTTTTTTATCACAAATTACTTCAATAGAAGAAGGTAATAAAAGAGAATTATTAGCAACCCCGAAAGAATTATTACCAACCCGGCTTGAATCAGTCATGCCAAGATTAGGGCACAAAAGTCTGTTTTAGAGCAACTGGACATAAAGCAACAACGCTTAAAAAGAGTTCTTCTGTTGAGGTTAAGGCTGCCACGGCTGCATAGTAATCCGGATGTTGGATAAATTAGAGAGATCACTCCCCTTTCATACAAACAACAGGACGTGTGAAAGGGATGAAAATCAAAAAAAATTTCATTTAATTAGCCGATAGTTTTTGAATTAAATCATCTAATTGATCGTAACTTGTGAAATAAAACGTCAGCGTTCCGCCCGTTTGATATGTGGTGATCTTCGTTCGAATTCCCAGTGTCTCCTGCAGCTGTTGCGCTAATATAGCCGCGTCAGCATTTTGCGGCGATTGATGAGGAACATTTTTATTTTGACGAATTGCTTCTGTTTGGCGAACATTCAAACCTTCGTTCATAATACGATTTGCTGTTGCTTCAGCATTTGGATCATTGATCAAATTTCGCGCATGACCAGGGCTAATCTTTCGATCACGCACAAGCTCTTTAAGATAACTGCTCAAACTATTAAGTCGCATTTGATTGGCAACGTAACTGCGACTCTTGCTTACTGCATGCGCAATTTCTTCTTGTGTTTTATTATGCTCATTTGCCAATCGCATAAATGCTTCGGCTTCATCCATTGGATTAAGATCATCTCGCTGAAGATTCTCAACTAGGCCAATTTGAAGTGCTTCCGTATCAGTACATTCAATAATAACCGCTGGAATAGTCTTGTGACCAGCCATTTCAGATGCGCGCCAGCGACGTTCCCCGGCAATAATTTCAAAACGATCAGTATCAACCTTACGAACAACAATTGGCTGCAAAACACCATTTTTACGAATTGAGTCCATAAGATCGTTGAGTTTTTCATTATCAAAAACTTGACGTGGCTGCAATCGTCCAGGACTAATATTTTCAAGGGGGATACGATTATTAGTGTTTTCAATACCATTTTCAATTTCACGTGCAGATTCTGCAATGTCGCCTAAGAGGGCAGCGAGGCCTTTTCCAACGAGATTTGTCATGCGGCAACCTTTGATTTGTCAAGAATTTCTTTAGCGAGGGACATGTATGCTTGTGAACCAAGGCAGTTCACATCGTAGACAAGCACAGGTTTTCCATGTGATGGAGCTTCTGAAACTTTTACGTTTCGTGGAATAACGGTCTGGAAAACTTTGTTTTTTAAATGTTGCCTTACATCCTCCGCCACTTGGGTACACAGCGAACTTCGCTTATCAAACATGGTCAAAACAATCCCAAAAAGCTGTAAGCGTGGGTTGTAATTTTTCTGAATTTTTTGTATCGAATTAAGTAAATAACTGAGTCCTTGAAGAGCAAAATACTCACATTGAAGCGGGACAATAACGGACGTTGCCGCAACCATGGCATTTAGCGTAAGCAACCCCATCGATGGAGGGCAGTCAATCACAATAAAATCATAGTCCACAAGATGTGGCTGAAGAGCTCTTTTCAAGATTTCTTGACGACCTTCTTTTTGCACAAGTTCAATCTCAGCACCCACAAGATCAACGGATGATGGGACAATAAAAAGTCCCGGGATAAATGTAGGCTGCATAACGTCAGACATTGTTGCACGACCAACAAGTAGATCATAAAGTGTTACATAACCTTCTTTTTTAGTGTATCCAAGGCCTGTTGACGCGTTAGCTTGTGGATCCATATCGATCAATAGAACACGTTTTTCAACAGCCGCAAGTGCCGTTGCAATATTAATAGCCGTTGTCGTTTTGCCCACACCGCCTTTTTGGTTGGCAATGACGATGATTTCAGTCATATCGTTTCCTAGGTAGGTGACGCCCTTTTAGAGAATCTATCTTATAATATGTCATAGTACATCTTTTAAATTAGAATGTGAAGTTTGGAATTTTACGTAGAACATTAAATATACAAAATTCTTGATGGGTAGTATAACATGCGCATAATAACAACATTCACCAATACTTTCTCTTGCTTCATTTCAAAATCACTGTCATTACAAATAATGTTGCTAACTTTTATTAAAACCTGTTAAATAGTAAACAATGTTTCACGTGAAACACTTCGTCGCAAGCAAAGAGTGAGCTGGCAAACAAACACATTTTAGCCAAAATTAATAATTTTTAAAAACTGCCTTCAAAATACTTTTCATTTGCAATCAACTTCAATTCTTGCATTAGCATTAGTTTCGACACGCGATCCTATCCGTTCAGAATTCAGGTCATACCTTTTACCCTCACTAGTCTACTAGTATGCATAACTGAATCGAAGAATAAACCATTTTTTGTTTCACGTGAAACAATTTTCCATAATCAGAAAGCAAATAAATTACAATTTACAGCAAAGATTGCGAGGCTGAATTGAAGGCCATTTCCTAAAAGTTGATTTACAGACCTCACGTTGAATGTATTTATAGTGCAATTGATAAATTTTAGTTGGTGAAGCCTGAACAATAAAAGCCCAACTCTAAGAACTTAAAATATTCATAAATGTTTCACGTGAAACATTTTTTTTTGAGTTCATGTATGATTACTATTTTCCCCTGATCCGCAGATAAGCTATTTTTAACTGCGAAATCAAAATCCCAATGAAGTCTGGCTTCCTCAATTTCTTTTTCATAGCTAACTCCCTTCAAGAAAATACCTTTTGTTTCACGTGAAACATTCCATTGAATTTGAAGCAGAGTGTTGAGTTGGGAAAAAGCTCTGGAGGTCATTTGAGAATATTTATCAGAAAGAAGATATATATCAACAGGTAGGATACGGCAATTTAGATTCAAAAGAACTTTGCAGTTCTTTAAGAATGCCACCTTGTTCATATCTTGCTCAACAAGATCAACTGGGAACCCCGCTATAGAGAGCAAAATTCCGGGCAAGCCTGCGCCAGATCCGACGTCTAAAATTGTTTGCTCTCTCTTTAAATGTGGGATCAACTGCCAACAATCAATAAGATGGCGCATTTCAAACATTTCAGGACGCAATGTTTCTTTCTGAACAAGATTAAGCGACTTGCTCCACTTCACAAGGAGCGAGTAATACAACTCAATTTTTTCAAGAGCTTCAGGAGAAGTTTCTTGAAACATATTTACAAAGGTCTTAAACATGATACACTTAACCTAGAGGCATGATTGACTTTAAACACTGATGATTCCCTTCTCCCCACTTTTGCTCTCAAACGCTTTTATTGAAGGCGTGGCATCTATTTCGACGCTAGTTCTTCAGGAAGACAAAGAAGTTGCAGACGCAATTCAAAAAATTCTTTTCAGCACTTTTGATTCCTTTTTTTTAACCAGAAATGAAAAGATGCATTTTTCAAATTTTGAGAAAAGCCTCTTTGTAGATTGTTATAATGAAAAAAAATTGGTGCTACGCGAGCTTTTAAATCGTGCAGATACTGGTTCAGTTGACTATAAACGCTTCTCTTTTATAATTCAACTTCTTTGGGATTATATGAATCCACAATTAAATCCATTTTTTCATGAAGATGGAACTCTCGAAAAAGGTCTATCTGCTCTTTTGTTAACAACAGGAGTTTCCACATTAGCACCGCAGCATGAAACATGGGGATATGCTGTAGGAGAAAATCTCGCAGCAACTGAAGGGTACGTGGTATTCGAAAACGAAATAATGCAACTACTATATTATCCCGGGACACATCAGAGCACAAAAGAAAAACCGGTCTTTATAATTCCACCTTGGATAAATAAGTACTACATTTTTGATTTGAGCGAGCATAATTCTTACATCAAATGGCTGACTGATAAAAATATAACGGTATATTGTATTTCTTGGGTTAATCCAGACACCACTTTCTCAGGGCAAAGTTTAGCTACTTACATCACAAAGGGGATTCACAAGGCTGTTGAAAAAGCATGTATGCATTCCAAAACAGAGCAGATCAATATGGTTGGATTCTGTGTTGGTGGTGTCGCTTTGCATGTGTACGCGGGCTGGGTAGCCAATCAAAACATTAATTCGATTGCAAGTCTTACATTTCTTTCTACACCCTTTGATTTTGAAAAACTTGATAATCTCCGTCTTTTTATGAGCGAGGATCAATTCACACATATTGAGAACATTGTTACTGAAGAAGGTGTATTTAAAGGTGAGCGTATGATGCAAAGCTTTTCACTTTTGCGCACGAATGATTTAATCATACAGGTGATCATTGATCAAATTTACCTCAGAAAAAAACAAAGGCCTCTTGATTTTCTGTTTTGGAATGCCGATGTAATGCATCTGCCAGGTAAAATGCATCTTGATTTTCTTCGTGATGTTTTTCTTAAAAATCCATTTTTAAAAAAGCCCAGGATAATATCTGGTCTACCTGTAAATTTCGAAGAAATCGCTTATCCAGTGTATGTTCTTGGGACAAAAAAGGATCACATCGTCCCATGGGAATCATGCTTTAGTGCCTTTAAAATCTATAAGGATGTTACTTTTTGTTTGGGCGGCGCAGGCCACGTTGCAGGAATAATAAACCCTCCACAGCAAAAGAAGTACGGCTACCATACGAACCAAAAAAAATATAAATCTTCTCTTGATTGGTTTGGGCAATCAACTTCTCATATTGGATCTTGGTGGACACATTGGCATCAATGGGTGAAACCTCACCTTGGCAAAACACGTCAATCACCCCAAATGGACCAAAATAACATCCTTGAAAGGGCCCCCGGGCGATATGCATTACAAAAAGCTCCAATTGTCTAAATTTTGCTAATTTTGAATTATTATCAAGCGAATTTTTGACCACTTTGCAACAGGCTAAAACTCAGAATATAAAGTATTGTTGTTTTTTATTAGAAACGCTCTTATTTTTATTGGGAAAATTAAAGGCATTATGATACTCTTAATATGTTATGCATGATTCAATCGGTCTTACTCAAATTGCCATCGTTGTCGCCGCCGCACTCGCGGGAGGGCTTGCATTAGCACGTATAAAGCAACCGCCTATCCTTGGTTACATATTAACGGGTGTCCTTCTGGGACCGTCTGCTTTCGAGCTTATTTCCAATCGTGGTTCCGTGGAAATTTTAGCCGAGCTTGGCGTATTACTTTTGCTGTTTGTTGTTGGTATGGAGCTAAATCTAAGGTCCTTTAAAAAGGTCTGGAAAACGGCTACTTTTTGCACACTCGCACAAATTATTATAAGCAGCTTAATCGCGGTCCTTCTTTCACTTTATTATGGCTGGACACCTGCCCTTTCAATGCTTATCGGCTTTATCGCAACGCTATCATCAACCGCTGTTGTTGTAAAAATGATGGAGAGCATGGGCGAGATGAAAACGGATATTGGGCAACTAATTATCGGTATACTTATCGCGCAGGATCTTGCTATTGCCCCCATGATTCTCATTATTCGAAATTTCAATCATTCATGGTTTAGCATTGATATTTTTGTTAAACTTCTTGTTTCTATTGGCCTAATTATTGGCATTATCACGTATCTTAGCCGTCGCCAGCGTGTACGTATCCCGCTTGCAAAGATTGTAGCTGGTGAGAAAGAATTGACAGCGCTCGCAAGCCTAGCCTTTTGCTTTATTGCTGCTGCAATTGCTGGACAAACAGGTTTATCAGCACCATACGGAGCTTTTCTAGCAGGACTTATACTTGGAAACACACATGAACGCCTTCTGCTGATTGAAACGACAAAACCAATACAAAGCATCCTTATTATGTTCTTTTTCTTATCGATTGGCTTACTGCTCGATATAAAATTTATGTGGACACACATCAACATCGTTCTTGGCCTTTTGCTGATTGTAACTGTTGGAAAAACGCTTTTGAACGTTATTATTCTGCATTGCTTAAAATTACCATGGTCACAAGCATTTATGGTCAGCGCACTTATCGCTCAGCTTGGCGAGTTTGCTTTCTTGCTTTCGACTGTTGCATACGAAGCAAATGTTATTAATAGCTTCGGAGAGAACCTTATTATCAGTCTTACTGTTCTTTCTTTGGCTATAAGTCCACTCTGGCTTCTTTTTGCACGTTATTTAAAAAGAGTCGCAGATACTACTAACACACTAAGCATCCGACTTTATTTCAAGAGTTTCCTTTCTAGGAAACGAACTTCACAAAAAAGCACAGAAAATACATTAAACGAAACTTCACAGCAACCTTTTGGGAATGAGCTTTTCTTAACGCTAAAACAGCATAAAAAGGGAATTGTTACTCAGAGTCAATTGGATGAAGATAAAGCCTAGTCTTTTTTACGAAGAGCAACACCAAGGGATTATTGCAGGGCTTGATGAGGCGGGCTGCGGTCCTTGGGCTGGTGCGCTTGTTGCAGCAGCTGTGATTTTACCGTCCACTTTGCCATCATATATGTGCGAGATCAATGATTCCAAAAAGTTAAGCAGAGCCAAACGAGAATCACTTTATGATCGAATCGTAACCGACAGATCCCTCATTTGGAGTACTGGAATTGTTGCTGTAGCCGAGCTTGATATACTTTTATTACGTAAGGCGCTACCCCTTGCATTTGAACGGGCAGTAGAAGGATTAACCATAATTCCAACCCACCTTCTCATCGATGGAATACGCGACCCAAAATTATCATTTCCAACAACACTCATTAAACAAGGTGACCAGCTATCACTTTCGATTGCCGCAGCATCAATTATTGCAAAAGTTACCCGTGATCGTTTGATGGATCACTTGCATGATGAATTTCCTGCTTATGGGTGGAATAAGAATGCTGGATACGGCACAAAACAGCACCAGGATGCATTATTAGTACATGGCGTTACGTGTCATCACCGTCGCAGCTATGCACCGATAAAGGCCTATTTAGGTGTATAGATTCCGTTGCAACTATGAAAGATAAACAAACACCTTCAAAAAAGAATACTCTTTTCAACACATTATATCATTGAAGTGAAAAAACTATGAAGGATAGAACCTCTTTGAATAATCTTAGTGATAGAGATTTGTTCTATTTTTCAACTTGCCTCTACGTGTCAGTCTGTTGCATACATTTAATTAGAAAGTCACTCAAAATAAAAATGACTTTATTTAATCAAAAAAAAACTAAATTTTTAATAATACCTTTGTTGACATCAACTAACGCCTTTTGCATCGACATGATGGATCAACCGTATAGCAGATTTAGCACTAAATACACTATCCCACATAACATTGAAGCTAATGCCCGCATGCTGCTGAGTATCAAAAATGAAGCGATGAAGGCTTTTGAACCAACAAAGACGTTTATAAAGAAAAGCATCATCTCTGGTGCACGCTATAGCAAACAAGTTAATGAAACGATGAAGGCTTTTGAACCAACAAAAACGTTCATACAGAAAAGCATCAGCTCTGGCAGACGCTATAGTATACAAGCTATGGGGTATGGCCTATATTCTGCCGCCTCCTTTTTAAAAGGATCGTCTTATTTGGCCCACATGGGTTCCGTTACATCATTATATGTGGGTGGATTTCTAAATACAGTTGGTGCAATCGATGATCTAGGTAAAATAGCTTACTCAAAAGGGTACGATTGTGCATCTTTTGGTGTCTCTCTTTTAAATAAGAATCATCCTGAGGAGAAAAGTACGTCCTCTTCATACTTAGACAACATTCTTTATGCGCCACGAGAAACGCTAGCTGTCAGTCTGGTTCTGGGTAGGGGAATTACTCATGGAGCTGGTATTTGCGCGCGGATCCTTGGGTTAATGACTAAGTACACAGGTAATATGTCTAATCATTATGTTTCACCTTCATTGGCTTATCTTGGGACAAACCTTACGATTGCAGGAAATAGTTGTGACGATCTGAGTCAGTCAATTTTTAACTCTTTAGATTACATGAAAGCCTAATAGTACATAAAGTTTTGAATTTTAAGGCAGGAGACTAACATGAGAAGTTCACACTATAAGATAATGGCAATCATATCCAGTTTTGCTATTCCATGTTTTGCGAGCAGTGAATGCGAAGAAGAACAATCACCCTCATTTAGCAGAAGTTCTTCTCGCGTATCTCTTCTGGAAACGGAAGCTGAAACACCACAAAGCGATTCTTCTCCACAAAGTGATGCTTTTTATGAGAACGGTGATTCTCAAGAAATATTAGTAATAACCCAAAGCACAAGGCAAGAAGCATATAATGATCAGGTGCCTCCTTTTGCTCAGAAGACACGTGCATCTACCACTACTGTCACCCTAGAAAGAATGAAACTTAAATGGTACGTTAGTATAGGTTATTCGGGGTTCTCCTGGTATTTTGAAATAGATACAAATAAAGCAGAACAAAAGAATTTACGTACTGAACCATTTTTTGACTACTCGTCTTTTTCAGAGGAGGTAGAATGGGTTCTTGTGTAAAAACAGGGTTCCTTCGCATCTACGATAAACCCTCGGAGCACGTCCGAGGGATACTAAGACAAGATTTAATTTACATCCGCTTTGCAAACATCCATTCATAGCCATCAGGGTCTTTTAGGCAGCACACACGACCGCCCCAATGGGCATCATTTGGCTCCATCAGTGATTGCATGCCAGCCTTAACAGCTGTTGCGTATATTTAATCAACATCATCGCAATGCAGATACAATGTCATGGGTGTTTCTGCGCCAAGCTTTGTAAAGATCTTTTTGGTTGAACCAAAGCACGCTTCACGTGCAAACATGATGAGGACATCTTTATATTGCATTTCGACGTGATCAAGGGTGCCATCGGCGGTGACTTCAGCTTCGTTAAGCCATGTAAAGCCAAAAGCCTTTTGGTACAAATCAACTGATGCCTTTGTATCTGATACAGTGAGGTATGGAATGAGGGTAGGGGAGGCGGTGCAGTGTTGAGTTCCCATGGGTTTTTTTCCTATTTATTAAGATAATGCAAATTTTAGCTGAAAATGACGTTTCAGAAAAGTTCAGAAGAAATCACGTTTTGCTTACAAACGAATGGGGTTCATTCTTCTTATTCTGATTAGTTTCCATCTTATTTTCGGGGGCTATATATTATGTCTAAAGGCTTTCGATCTAAGGAATTGCCTGATGCGGTGGCATCCATTTGGGTTACTTGTTGAGTATTTTTCATCCTGCTTCTATAAAATGAGTTGTTTTCACATAAGAGAGGATCTATTGAATTTAATAATTTCTGGTGAATTTCTTGTGCTTTCCCGTGACCATATACTTTGTTATACCTCGTTATATCAAGCGAATCTTGTACACATCCTGGCGTGAAAGACCTTCCTTTTCTACGTGTGAAGCATAGTCCTAGCTGATAACTCTCGACACGTTCCAACTTAATGTGTTGTTCGTTCCTTAAACTCATTTGTTTTTCAGTCATATCCATATCCGTGTATTGTTCTATAGGATAAAAAGTTCCTTCATCATTGTTTTTTTCAAGTTTTCCAAGAGCATCATCAAAAGAAATCCCAAAAACATCAGTTACGGAGTGGTGTGATAATAATGGATTTGGGTGCATTATGACAGAATTGTTTGGTTCAATTGTGGGCGCTTCCAATGTATGGCCTAATTCAATAGATTGTCGTTTCTGATAGGTGCTGTGCATTTTTGCATGTTCATAAAGTGCTTTAAACAATTCGGTTCTTTGGACGCCATTAATAGAGATACAATCTAATGGCAGATCAATATTATGAAAATTCATTGCGTGTGCGGCGAGTGTAAACAGGACATAAATAAAAGAATAACAAGCAATGTGTGCAAAAAAATATTTGGTGATTTTCATTAAGGCAATTCCGTCATATAATTATTTAGCAATAATCATACTATAATTTATTAGATAGAATTTATAAAATACAAAAGACTACCAGATTTAGTGATCAAATTACCGTTGCAATATATTTAGCATGCGCCTTGATCATACAGTCATTCAATTATAAAATGATTTTTAAGTTGATATTTTGCTCATTAAGCAAAACCGGCAATGGCAAACCTAATTGAGTTTATAATCGTAGATAATAATTCAGGGATGAAAAAAGTGTGCACACTATATTCAAAAAAATAATTATTTAAACAGAATAATTAATTGTTAACTATTATACGTCATACTATAAATGGATATAAAATTCAACAATTACTCTAATTTTATATTTTTAAAGGAGATATTTATGAAGAAAATTATATTAGCAACGTTTGCCTTTTCGGCGTTAATGACAGCAGATGTATTTGCAAAAACATGCCCAGCTAATAGACCCAGTTGTAGCCCGGAACAAGTGTCGGAGTGCAATACCACGACTGGTACATGGTTTTGCGTCACCAAAGGGGATAAATAACAACGTTCAAACACTAGGTGGCTTTGTTGATTATACTAACTTCACATACAACGTCATTACCTGCAGTTTTATCACAAGAGTTGTGGGTAGTTAGTAACTTATTTGTGTCATTATGTTATTAGTAGATTTTGTTGATTCATCACAGGATCTACTACTATGCTTTCTCAACTAAACCGCATTCGAACCTGAAATAATTTCATTCAGTTCATTCGTAATCTGTGCTTGCCGCCCTTGGTTATAGCGCAACTGTAGATCACCTATCATATCCCGGGCATTGCGGGTGGCGTTATCCATTGCTGTCATGCGCGCTGCATGTTCACACGTTACATTTTCTATGAAAAGCGTATCTAACTGCACAATAAAGTTATGCATCAACATCAGCTTCAGCAGAATTTCTGGCTTGGGTTCAAGAATTGTAAAAGGGGAATCCACATCATCCGTTGTCGCTAATGCATCAACAAATGGTACCAATTGACGCACCTCGATCGGTTGGCTGATAATGCTTTTTAAGTGACCTGTAACAACATGCACGCTACTCACGCGCTCTACTTGCAATAAACCTACGATTTCTTCAGCGATGCTGCCTATTTGGTTAAAATCTGGCGTTGCTTGCGCAAGGGTCATTGATGTTTTAAAGTCAAAAAACGTTGCATTAATCCTGCGTGCTTCGCATTCACGTTGGAGTGTGGTTCTAATTTTACGTCCAATAGCCGCTATCAAAATGGGATTGCCATTCATGCTTTGTGCCATGCGATTCGCCAACGCTTTTACTTCACGTATGATTGATCCGTTATATCCACCGCAAAGGCCTCGATCGGCTGCAATGGCAAGGATAAATGGCACACCTTGATTGCTACCCGTGAGCAAAACGGGAAGGGTGTCTAAATCCTGGAAATTTTGTAATGCATGATGTAACGTGCGCTTGAATCTATAGGCATATGCACGGCTATTTTCAAGGCGATCTTGTGCCTTGCGCAGCTTTACCGTGGCTACCATCTTCATAGCAGATGTGATCTTTTGCGTCGATTTTACCGATTTAATTCGAACACGAAGATCTTTTAGTGTGGTCATGCGCTGACGCCTTGTTCAGTAGTGCCATGTTCATGCAAAAAGCGTACGCAAAATTCCGTTAAATAGATGGATAGTTTTTCTTCTGTTTCCACCGAAACTTTAACGGTGGTTTCGATAGCGGCTACGACGTCGGGTAAGAAAACGTGGATTGATTTCAGCAGTTCCGTTTCGAATTTCGAAATAAGATTCACTGGGATTGTGTCTAAATAACCGCGTACACCCGCAAAGAGTGAGATAACTTCGTCGGTGCTTGATAACGGAGACTGGTTAGGTTGCTTGAGCAATTCGGTGAGTCGTTGACCGCGTTCTAACAATTGACGTGTGGAGCCATCAAGATCGCTTGCAAATTGCGAGAATGACGCCATTTCACGGTACTGAGCAAGTTCAAGTTTAATCGAGCCCGCGACTTGTTTCATGGCTTTTGTTTGCGCGGCAGATCCTACTCGGCTTACAGAAAGACCCACGTTAATAGCTGGACGAATACCTTTGTAAAACAGCTCGGCTTCAAGGAAAATCTGGCCGTCGGTGATCGAAATCACATTCGTTGGAATGTATGCTGATACGTCGCCTGCTTGTGTTTCAATAATGGGCAGCGCCGTGAGCGAGCCGCCGCCACACGCATCACTTAATTTTGCTGCACGTTCAAGCAAACGGGAGTGTAGGTAAAACACATCACCTGGGTAGGCTTCACGTCCTGGTGGGCGACGAAGCAGAAGTGACATTTGACGATACGCAACCGCATGTTTCGACAAATCATCATAAATGATTAACGCATGCATGCCATTGTCACGGAAATATTCACCCATGGCGCACGCGGTGTAGGGCGCTAAATATTGAAGGGGGGCAGGGTCAGAGGCTGTTGCTGCCACAACGATGGTATATTCCATGGCGCCTTCGTCTTGCAGCATTTTAACAAGACGCGCAACGGATGAACGCTTTTGCCCGATCGCCACGTAAATGCAGTACAGCATCTTAGATGGATCACCGGATTGATTGATTTTCTTTTGATTGAGAATAGTATCAATGGCGATGGTTGTTTTACCCGTTTGGCGGTCACCAATGATAAGTTCGCGCTGACCGCGCCCAATGGGCACAAGAGCATCAACGGCTTTAATACCGGTAAGCATCGGTTCGTTCACAGATTTACGTTGAATAATGCCAGGGGCATCGCGTTCAACTTCGGCAAATGTGACATCCTTAAGCGCGCCTCGGTCATCGATTGGATTACCCAAACCGTCAACAACGCGACCTAAAAGACCCATGCCTACATTCACGTCAACCACTTTATTGGTCCGTTTGACAAGATCACCTTCTTGAATATCACGGTCATTACCAGCAATCACAACGCCGACATTATCTGTTTCAAGATTGGATGCAATACCGCGCACCACAACACCTGTGCGGCTGGATACGATGTCGACCCATTCACCTGATTTTACATGATCAAGGCCATAGACACGCGCAATACCGTCGCCGACGGAAAGAACGCGACCTGTTTCGGAAACTTCAGCATGTGCTTGAAAATCAATAATTTTTTCTTTAATGAGTGCAGAAATTTCTGAGGCACGTGCTTGCATTAAGCGGATCCTTTAGTTTTTTGTTTTTATGACAAGATATACACATCCATTAGTAGCATATTAGAAACCGCCTTGCAAATCCGTCTTCTTCTTGTGACAATATATAATGTTTTAATAAGATTGAATGTTTTTATATGGATAAAATGAAATTGAAAAGAGCTTTTTTAATTGCAATAACAACATGCACTATTAGTGCCCCAATTTTTACTATGACAGATACGGCAGTAAATGAAACAAACTCATTAGGACTACAAGCAGCACTAGTGGCTCATGAACACTCCTATATAGAATTACTTGATACTCTTGCGCTATCTAAGGAAGCCGTTATACCTAAACACATCATTGCAACCGAAGCTGAGCTTAGATGCAGAGCATACATTAACGCGATGCATGCTTTATTTACAACTTATCCAGATCACGAGTTAGTTGTGGATTTCGAGGCGGCTAAGAGGGTGAATGATTATTTTGGGTATTTGCCTAATGGGTATTTTCCTGATCATTACCCCATACTTCCTTCTTCCCTTCGTAACATCTCAATTGTGGGTGAAAACCTCACAATCGTCGGAGATGAGTTTCTTACGCGCACATGCCTGAGATCCGTCACGATATCAAACGGCGTCACAACTATTAGAAATAATTTTCTCATGTATGGCAGCCTGAGATCCATCGCAATCCCAAACAGCGTCACAACGATTGGAGATCGTTTTCTCTGGAATTGTCCATTTGTGACCTCTGTCACGATACCAAACGGCGTCACAACCATTGGGACGTATTTCCTCCACAATTGCTCAGGCCTGACATCAGTCACGATCCCAGACAGCGTTACAACCATTGGGGATTTTTTCCTCACCTATTGCCTAAGTCTGACATCAGTCACGATCCCAAGAAGATTCCAGGACTCTGTCCGTCATCTTCCAAGTACGGTTCAGATTATTTTTAATAACGACATGGGAACGTTAGAAAATAATGACATAGGAACGTTAGAAATTGACAAAAACCTTGGCAGGAATGACGCTATCTAAGCAGCGCCTTTAAGAGTAATCTCGCTCAGATTCTTCTGCAGCGTATCGATCTGTTTTTTAAGACTTGCGTCAACCCGCAAGTTCTCAGCCTGAATGACAACACCACCCAGCAAATCAGGAATTGATTCATATTCATAATCAATTCTCTTGCCAAACATGGAAAACACCTGTGCTTGAATTTTCTTTTTTTGCAACATCGTTGGCATAGTCGGCACTGAAATGCGCGCCATCATGCGGTTCTCGGCGTGATTATAACAGCTTTCAAATACATCAATAATTTCTTTAAAAATCGACAAACGTTGACGGCTATGCAGTATTTGATAGAAATGAACAAGATACTTTGGCCATTCTAATTTAGTTGCGATAGTCGCCAGAAAATCAGCAAATTCCTGTTCTTTGAAAAATGGCAGCGTCTTTTTGACATCCATATCTTGAAGACATGCACGATCAAACTCTTTTAGTTTTTCCAGTATTGAAAACGTTTCGTTTTGCTCGGAAGCAACCTCGAACAATGCGCGCGCGTATCGCCCTGGAATCGATGTTTGAAGACCTTTTAAAAGTGCTATATCCATGATTTCTTTTGCTTTAACTGTTTGTTAACATCTTATCTTTATTAATAGCATATTTGAATGAATAGAGACAAGTCATACGGGATCATTACAGGTATGTTAAAAATTCTAGCCTACAATATTCCATATATGACAACAATTATGAATAGTAATGCCCTTCACGTTATAAGCTATGGCATTCAATAAACCACATCACCTTGGATGCTCTCAGTAGCATTCAATTTTAATAGCCCCCCCCCTAAATCACATTACGTCCCGGTGAAGCTATAGAAACTCTTGCTTAGAACGCCTAAAAAGACTTATGCAGAGAGTCTAATGAATTCTTTTTGAAAGTATAGATTGCGGATCAAAAAGGTCATTGATTTTTATGCCGGAATTCATTGAAAAATTTACAAGTGCAAAGTCAGCGGTTTCTTCTGGTAAGTCTGCATCCAATAAAAGCTGATGTGCCATTTTCTCTTGTGACATTAAGATGGCCAATTCGTTCTTGTTAATAAAGTTTGTAATGTTCATAACTGATCTCTCATATAATTTTTAATTTAGTTAGCTATTCCAATTTCATCAAAACTTAAATATTAAAAAAAATTTTAAGTAATAAATATTCTTATACATATTTTATTTGCTTATATCAACATATTTTTTTGCAATATACACTATTTTATTTTCCAAGTGTAATTAAATTGTATTTTGAAAGTTGGATGCATAAATGAAAGAATATTAGAAAAATCATGCAGTTTCAACTAATATTATTTTAGTTATTTTGAAATATATGTTATTTTTCATTTGCATTTAAAAATTGGAGATGCTAAATAGATTTTAGTTTACATGTGGTGGAACTATGTAGTGAATGTTTCTTGCAATTTTAAATACAATATTATATTAGATTCTTTGCGTAATGCAGATTCTATGAATAATTTAAATTCAACGTTCAAAAGTATTTGTGGATATTATGATATTGAAAAATTTGCCTTGAGTGAGCTTATTGGTATTAGAAATAAAAAGATGAATTTTAGCCTTTATTCAACCTACCCAGCTGAATGGACGCAGCATTATCAAAAAGAAAATTATCATCAGTTTGATCCCGTTTTCTTAAATATTGGGAAAATCCAGTTGCCATTTTTTTGGAATAGTAATTCTTTTAAGAAAATGAATTATCATCAAAAAAAGGTTTTCACTGAGGCATATGATTTTAATATAACGTATGGAACCACAATTCCATTGGCACCTGAGGGGAATCGGCACGCGTATCTTACTATCTTAAATGCAGAGGTTGCAAAAAGTTGGCCAATGATGAATAAATTAGCCCTTGCCGCAAATATGTATTATTCGAGAAAGAGTTATTTTGAGTTCATAGAATTTAGGAAATTAATTAGTTAATAATTTGGAGTTTTGCTTTGTTAATACTTTCGAAATATCAAATAAATGGCCTATTGGAAGACATGTTTTGCGCAGACTCAGCGGATTCGTTGCAGTGTTCGTTGAAAAAATTATGTGGTGAATACTTTATTGATACTTTTGCGCTTGCTGCATTAACGGGACTTCGTAATGCAGAAGCTGCCTTTGATGTGTTTGATAATTACCCAATTGTATGGAAAAAACGATATATTGAGAAAAAGCATTATTTAAACGATCCAGTTTTTTCCGATTTAAACAAAACAAACCTTCCTTTTTGCTGGAATGTTGAAAAATTTAAAGATATAACAAAAAACCAAGAAAAATTTCTTTATGAAGCACATGATTTTGGAGTAAATGTTGGAACAACCATTCCTTTATTGCCAGATGGAAAATTTAACGGCTTTATAACGTTACTTGGTGCAAATATTCATCATCCGGAGCTCTTATATATATTTTCCCTGGCTGCTAATTTTTATCTAAAACAAAAGAAGCATTTTGATTTGCAACAGCAGTTCAAATCATTAACTAAACAAGAAATGAAAGTATTGTTACTAAAGGCAGATGGCCTCAGCGTTAAAATAATTTCTTCAGAATTGCACTTGTCAGATGCTACAGTTATTTTTCATTTAAAGAACCTAAGAAAGAAATTAAATTCAGTTACCACTGAGCAAGCTATTTTTAAATTTGGTTTAGCACGTGGAGATAATTTTTTGTAGGTGTATTAGGGAAGAGTCAGTGATGTGTGGAGCGAAGTATGAATGTTGAAATCATTCGCATTATTGCTTAGTTTGTTTATTTTCAGACTTTTTGCTATCTTATCGTAAACATGGCTCATTGGCTGAAATGCCCAAACATCTATGTCCTCCTGATTAATCTTTGCGGAAGAAACTACATATGTAAGTAATCCATATTTCTTGCACAGTTTTGTTAAAGATGGATAAGTCAGTGTTAAGAAGCACTCTACTCTTTCAATAGTTAATCCAAAATCTATTAATCCAGCCATGATAGATTTTGCAACTTTTTGGTGCATATGCACCTTGTAGTCTTCGCTTGCACTAATATCCACAGAATATCGACTTAATTCCCAATATCCTGGCCGTTTAAATTCATCAAGGTTAGGCAGCGTAAATTTAAAGGGTCCATCAAACATACAATCATTGATCATTTCAACAAAGCGTATGCAACCACGAATAATTCCGTTGTCATCTTTGTATATTAAATAATACATATTTTTTTCGTCATATTGATCACGTTCCATCCCGTTTTCAACAGAAACATCCCATTTAAGACTTTCATAAAAAACACGATAACGTAGACGATACATACTATCAAGGTCTTGCCGATAGAGATCATATTCTCCTGGTTGAATCAGATACAACATATTAGCTTCCCTTAATTATATGTACTTCAATATTTTATATAGTTCGAAATAAATATATTTCAATGCCTATTCAATATTAATATCGAATAAATTAAATTATAAATAGCTATCAAATATGATAGGTTAATACAAAATTTATTATGTTGATGTATAATTCACTTTTTCTTAATGATAAATGTTAATATTTTGTAATTTAATAATTACAATTTACAATGATGATATTTAAAATATTCTTATAAAAGGAGTTTTAGTCAAAAACCTATTATATTTGATAGGTTGTTCATGATCAGAAAAGAGTGTAGAAATCCTTTATCAACCAATCAGAAAAAGATATTTTTGTGTCAGAAAAAAACAAAAATTCAACTTACAAAGCAACAAGCACGCAAACATCAAGAGATAGTGCTCAGGAGTCCTTATTTTCGACTCTTAGTTTTTTAAATACATTACTAATAAAAAAATTAATTAAAAACGAATCATTTTCTGGGTGTTGTATTGATTTAACACGCATAGAACATTTTGCGTGTTCGAGGAATTTAATCGAAAAGCTATTTTTATAAGATAAATATTAAAACTAACGAGCATCATGCTTATTGTCTTTTGAAATATTAGCATGTGAATTTCTTTTAGAAGGTTTTTGAAATAGTTTTTATGGGATGCAAAAAAATGGCAACGATCGCAAACAATGAAATTAAAATGAATAAAGAAGAACGTTTGTTGGCAAGTGTCATAATGCACGCGCCCACGCCGGTTGCCTTGTTTGATACACACATGCGTTGTTTGAATGTGAGCAGCGTATGGGCTAAAGAATTAGGATTTGGTGCAGATGTAGAATTTATAGGCAAATCACACCATGATGTTTTTCCTAAGCAACTAATCCAGCACCAAGACATATATGCAGAATGTTTAAAAGGAAGTCCTTACAGAGGAAGAAAAAAATACATTGTACCTATAAATGATAAACACATTTTGTTGGCAATGAGCATTACTCCATGGAAAAATGCCGATGACTCAGTTGGGGGGCTTATTGTATATGTAAATGAGTTATCCGAAAGAAATGAGTCAACTGTTCATATTAATGAAATGATAAATAATTTGAAGCGCTCAAATGTAGAACTAGAATGTTTTGCATATGTTTGCTCACACGACTTAAAAGAGCCTCTACGAAATATATCGTGTTTTATACAACTTTTACTGAAACATAATTCAGCTTGTTTTGATGAAATATCGATTAATTACATTGGGCATGTTTTAAAAGGTGTTGACCGTATGTGCTCATTGATTAAAAACATTCTTTTATATTCACGTGTATCTACACAAAATATAATTACGGTATTGTTGATATAAATAGTGTTTTAGATGACGTGAAAAAGAATTTAATGTTTAAATTACAAGAAGCAAAAGCAGAAATTCATATTGCTGAAATGCCGAATATCATAGGGAACACGACTCAAATCAATCAACTTTTTGCAAATTTAATTGATAACGCAATCAAGTATAAATCAGATCAGCCTTTAATTATTGATATTTCTGCTAGAGATACAGGATCATTGTGGGAAATAAGTATCAAAGATAATGGAATTGGTATTGCAGAAGAACATCAGTCAAATGTTTTTAACATGTTTAAACAACTGGATAGCAGAACTCATTGTGATAGTTCTGGCGTAGGTCTTGCCATATGTAAGAAAATTGTGAAGGCTCATGATGGAGATATCTTTGTCCGATCAAATTCTGCCGGAGGTTGTGATTTTGTATTCACTTTGCCAAAAATAAGTAAAATGAAAAATGCAGCAACGTGAATGTATTTTTTTGTTAATCAAAATTTAGCAAGTTTAATGACATAATAAACCATGTAATAAATTCATACATGTATTAAATGACCATCACTTTTGACATCGAACAGAAAAATCTATTACGCGACATTCAGCGTCATTTAGCGGTAATGTGCGCAGATGGCTTCCGAAAATCTGTGTTGTCATTATTCTCACACAAATCTGCACGTAGTGGCATTTATATATATGGCGATGTTGGCCGGGGCAAGACAACGCTTGTGAGACATGTGTTTGATCAAGTGCACGTTACCAAGCAACGCTATCATTGTGATACTTTTTTTGCAGAACTCCACCGCGCGTTACAGTCACAAGACATCGACTCACTTGCCCATAACATTCAGCATAAATATCGCATGATTTGGATTGATGAATTGCAAATCTATGATGTAGCGACAGCGATGTTGTTGCGTCGCTTAATTCCTGCATTAGTTGAACTTCATGTGATTGTGTTAATGACCGGCAATATTGCGCCTGATGATTTTTATAAAGGTGGGCTAAACCGCGAACAATTTAGTGATTTTATCTCATATTTCTGCAGGCATTTTCATTGCCTGGCGTTGGATGGAGCGCTGGATTATCGATTGCAGCAAAAGGCTAGCCAAGATAATACAAGCGCAGAAAAGCTGTGTCATTTCTGGCTAGCATCACCAGCAGCAACAGTGGCAATGGAAAATATATTTAATGCCTTTGCAGTTGAATCTATTGCGCAAAATGGTATCCCTACAAAAATGCCCCCTTCACCCTTTACATTGCAGCTTAAGCATCGGACGTGGGTACTTGCTAAAACACATGCCAAGGCGGCCTTTATTGATTTCTCCTCACTCGCTCAAACGAGTTGTGCCTTTGATGACTATCGGGCGCTGGTTCAAGAATTCCCTACGATTTTTGTGACGGATGTGCCGATCTTTAATCACACAAACAGAGACGCCTGCCGGCGGTTTATGGCATTTATTGATATTATGTATGATGGCGGGGCAGAACTTTACATGTCAGCACACAGAGCACCAGCTGAACTGTATCAAGATTCAGGGCAGAAATTGCCTTTTGCACGCACGGCTTCGCGCTTGGCTGAGATTTTGTGAAATTCATATAGACAAAATTACCACAGTTCGGTTAGACTATTAGTATAGGTGGGGGTAATTACATTGACACGTTTTAGTGCATTTTCAATAATATTTTTCTTTTCTTTTTCTCTGACTAATACTGCGCATAGTGGTAGGCATGTGGTTTCCGCTATTGTCATCGATGCCAAGAATGGGAATGTGTTACATAGTGAAAATGCTGATCTGCCAAGGCACCCTGCATCGCTTGCAAAAAAAATGACATTATTTTTGATATTTGAAGCGCTGCAAAATAAAAAGATTAGCCTTAATACAACATATAATGTGTCACCACAAGCAGCCCGCGCGATTCCGTGCAAGCTTGGTATTTCTGCGGGAAAAGCAGTTACAGTTGATACTATTATCAAAGGACTAGTTACAAAGTCAGCAAACGATATGGCTGTTGTTGTGGCCGAAGGGCTCTCTGGTAGTATGTCAAAGTTTGTTGAAATGATGAACGCCAAAGCACGCGAGTTGGGCATGAAAAACACAACGTTTACAAATCCTTCAGGCGTGCCTGACCGGGGGCAATCTTTCCTCAAACGTGGCGTCCAACGACAAACAACTACAGCACGCGACATGGCAATTTTATCACAAGCGCTTTACAATAAATTTCCGGAACACTGGAAATATTTCAAAATCAGAACCTTTAATTTCTTAGGCAGTGCGCATCATAACCACAATCATTTGATGAAATCATTTCCTGGAATGGATGGCATTAAAACAGGTTGGGTCAATGCATCTGGCTTTAATTTGAGCACATCAGCCATACGGTATACACAAGCTGGCAATCCTGTACGGTTATTTGCTGTGGTATTGGGTGGCACAACACGTCATGTGCGCGATCGTCGCATGGCAAGTTTGCTGGAAACACATTTCAAGAAATTGGGTGCGACCGTGGTGAAAAATAACAACACTACCGATGAGTTGTTTACCCAAACGAATGCACCTGCGGTGAATAATAATGCGAACACCAATAAACTTGATGTATTGTTCAAACAAACAAGCACATCTAAGATTAAGAGAAAAAAAAGTAAGTTAGATGTGTTGTTTAACCAGCCTGCATAATTTTATTTTTTATTGCTTAGTTATACATCCCCAGACAGTAGTCTGAACACCATTTAGCATTGCCTTGCCGGATAGACAAGATTCTCCTTTGTTAGGGCAGTACCCAGAAAAAGTGCCCTCACAACGAGTCTGACATGCACCTTCACGACAAGACTGATGAGTATTGGCACATGTTCCCGTAGGATTTCTGGAACTGCAATGACCAGCAAAACTTTGGCCGCAGATAAAAGCACTTGCGAACATAAGTATGAAAAGTCGTATTTTTTTAGTCATAGCATTTATCCAATATAAAAAATTATTTAAATTTAAATTACACTTCATTATACATGGATAAATATTAACAAATAGTAAATTATAGTTTTACTATTTTTATTTATGATATATAATCCTGAAATTTAAAATGAATTACACGCCATGGGATAACAAAACTGCGTGCAAAAATATGTGCAAAATGATATGATTTTCTTTATGTACCGCATATCACATTAGGGCATACATATTTTAGATGTGTTTAGCGCTGGTCAAACCAGTTAAAAGCACGAATGATAACACTTATTTTTTATTGAATAGGCAAGATGGAACACACATTGCTTACAAAAACAGCATCACCAACGATAAGTTTCATGCCTCCAAAAACGATAGTTCTTGTGGGATTAATGGGTTGTGGAAAAACAAGTATTGGGAAACGTTTAGCAAAACGGCTCGAGCTTCCTTTTCATGATTCGGATCATGCAGTAGAAGACGCTGCTGGTTGCCCCATAAAAGATATTTATAATATCTATGGAGAAGAAGCATTCTTAAGCGGCGAACAACGCGTTATCGCCAGACTTTTAGAGCAGCCAACACATATCCTTGCAACTGGTGGCAGTTCATTTGCGTATGAACCTACGCGTGAGTTAATTAAGAACAGTGCCATCTCTGTATGGTTAAATGCTGATCTTGACACCTTGGTCGCGCGCGTATCACGTCGTAATGATCGCCCATTGCTTACAAACGGGAATCAACGTGAAGTGCTTGAAAAAATGATTGAGGATCGCTATCCGCTGTATCAACAAGCCGATATTCACGTACAAACATTGGACGAGCCAACAAACACAACGGTTGATCGTGTGATTCAAGCCATGACGGATTTTATTCGCGAGAAGTATCCATCATATTATGTTTTGAAATCGGTCATGTAGTACCAATTACATTAGGATTTAAATGACGTGCCTCAGGTTTTGTGCCTGAGGTTTTTTTTGTTTATTTAAATAGCCCTTGAATTTCTTAAATTCGTTATTACATATAGATATATACATCCAAATACATCAGAATCATGAAACATCGATACATATTAAGATTATTAATTATTTTATCTATTCAATTTTCTGCTGTAACTGCTATAGCATCGGATCAAGAAACGGACACACAAAGGACTGTGCGCGAAGTTTATAGCGTTCTTAATGGTTCACATTACGAATTTTCTGCTCCAGATGAAGGAGGCCACCCTACTTCATTACCAGAAAATATTTTTGAAAAAAGAATTAACGAAAAAAACAATGCGCCTTCCTTTTATTCCCGTAATACTGTGCTTCCTGCTGATGCAATTGAACAACTTATTACACCGAAAAGTGGGGAAACCCACTACATTGAATGCAATATTGCGGCGTCAATATGTCAAAATGCTCTGTTTATGCACGCTTTGGGGGGAGAGGATTATTTCAATCATTTTTCTTTAAATGCTTCGGCAACATGGAAAACTATGTGTCCGTCAGAACCTTCGTATAAATTTCTTTCGAATATAGTGTTAAGTAATAAGGCGGATGAAAATGAAAATTTTGCGAACGATCTATTGATTGCCCCGTTACCTCTTAAGGGGGGCAAGTTAGACCTAACCAAACTGTCCACTGGAGATATCCTGTCACTTGAGAATGATTCTTTATATTACCATCGTCATCCATATGGAAGATGCGGAGCAGAAAATGTGGTTTTTTATGGGTTCAATGAAGATAGAAAGCCTTTATTTTTTGGATTTAAAGGAATTTTTGAAGATGGGAAGCCCCATACATTAAATGAAATCCAAATAGCAATGTTAGAAGATTTTTTAAAAGAACCAAATGAATTTGAAAACAATTATCATGCCTACTACCCACTTTCTAGTGATGTAAGCGATAGAATAGAAAAACAAATTACTGTCATAAAAGAAATAGGAAACAATAATCTTGCAAGCGAGATTTACCAACCAGAAATTGGAATAACTTTAGCAACTGAAAATATTGAACGTATAAAAACAATCATAGGGGGAGGAGAGCTCTAAATAACTTGCCCACAAACCGCGCATGGGGTCGTTTGACACCCCACCAATAATTTTTTTTAATTTCCATCCATCGCCAAATCATAAAATATTTATACAATTTAATTGAAAAATATCATACAATTATTTCAATCAAATTTAATTAAAAAGGTCTTTTGTGAGAATACAATCTATCATATGCGGATTATCAATCCTTTTTTATGTAACAACCATACATGCCGCAAGCTATTCCGTTGATGACCCACACGCGATCCCCATGCGTTACAATCTGATGACTGCCAATGAATTAGATACATATGATCCAAAAATACGCTGCGCAGAAGAGGCACGAAAAGCCAGCATGGTTTGTGAGGCGGCCACGAGATGGTCAAACGAATATAAGTCAGCGATTATCGATAATGCACAAAAAATAAGATCCAATATGTTGGATTTGTATAAAAGTGATTTAAATGAATTGGATGCACATATTAATGATATGAAATGGGACTTAATAAGCATAGAGCTATATATTGATTGTAAAAAACACATAGCTCACATCATTCAACATGCACACCTTGGCATAACAATAGTATCAGAAGATACTTGGTATCCTTATAATTATAACTTATATGTGCCTTGTAAACCAAAAAAGATGTCAACTGAGGACATAACATTTGGAAAATTAAAATGGGGGTCTGACTATGAAGTCTTTGAATTCTCAGAGTTAGAATACAATGAATATCATAAGATTCGAAACTCAGGATCAACTGATGATTCAACTGTTTTTGAGATATTCAAGAAACGAAAAGCACCTGGAACCAATAATGAAATAGAAATAAAGGAAAAAGAAGCATGTGTGCTGAATGCTAAATTGGAGGCTCTTAAGATAAAAAAAGATGAAACAATTAAACGTATGAATGCGAAAATTGGGGAATTACAAGATACCCAAGCGGCGCTTTATAGAAGAAAATGGCCAGAAAATGTGTCTCAGATATCAACTTTAAACCAATTTTTTGGACAATATCTTGGGGTCCTTAACAAATATGTATACGAAAACCCACATGCACCCTTTATTCCAATGCTGGAATCAGCAATGGCATTTTATTTCCAAGGCTATCATGAGGAGGAATCCAAGAGCTATCACCACAAAAATATCATTTCTTGTATTAATGACATTAATACTTTCTTACCAACTCTTGATATGTATACATCGTCATGGTTATCCAGCATTCTTGGCCCGATTCTACACCCACGCATTCTGACAGTGCCAATTACAGCAACACCAACGACGCTAGCTATGGGAATTTCAGCACTTTTAGAAGCAAGTGCTATAATTGCAGGGCATACCCCACCAAAGCAATACAATCGGCAAAATGATAAGAGGCACATTCAGCAATGCAATACAGTCTCGCCTAATAGTTCACCTGAGAATGCCAGCAAAGTTCGAGGAAAACAAAACCAGCGACCTAATTTAAACCAAAGACGGGTAGCTTTTTGAAGTTGTTTTGCGCCGTACAGTTGTCTATCCACCAACTGCATAATGGACTTTTACCCACCAACTGCGCAGGAAACTGTTTGGCACCCCACGGGGATAATCGCGTAGTTGGGATGGGCAAACGTAGGGCTAATTGTAGACATTAGACCTGAAAACGCCAATGTCGGCGGGAATAGAGTCACCAATTTTGGCTCGATCATAACGCGATAGGGAAGCGTCCAAATACTCATATGCACAGTTGTATTTTTATGATCGCCAGCATATGTCTGCACAAAGCACGATTGGGGTTGTAAAACCAATGTATTGTATCTAATTGATGTGGTAAGCGGGATAGAAATGGTTCGTGTGCGATTCATTTTTATTTCAATCACGTTGAAAATAGCCGCCGTGCACATATGAGGAGGGGGAGCCCACGCGGATTGCGGGTGAATTAGGTTTTGCACACTATTAGGTTGTGTCTGGAGTTGATTTGGGTCTGGTTGAGCAAATGCTGGCTGTGGTGCAGCATTTATCGGTTGCATAGCATGTTCTGGTGCCGTTGATGGTACAGGCAGCTGCGCGTATACATCAACGGCTTTGAGTGAGATGAGTAGCAATAAAAATTTACGCATTAACGTGATTTATACCCATTACAAATGATTATTAATCTGCTTTCACAGTCTTAAGACGAGTAATTACTTCTTTATCATTCAAGAAGCGTACTACGTCTGAATCAGTCGCTATAACAGATACAGCATAAAGAAGCTGACAAACATATGACATTGAATCAGACATTGCCTTACCAGGATTTGCTATTGCGTTGCGTCCCTTAGCAATAAGAGCCAAACCATGATTACAAAAAACTGCAGGACGTTTGAATATGGACTTAGATTCGCTAGTTTCTTTAACAAAAAATGCTACATATTCAAGTGCCTTTCCATTAGTAACGTCGGTGATTATGGCCCATGTAACTTCTCTTCCATTCCAAACAACATCTGTAACGCCATATACAGAACCTAATAATTTTCTTTCTTTAAATTGTTCACATAGACCTTTAACGCTGCTTACTTCTGAAATTGCCAATGTTGGAAGAGCTTTTAATGTATCTATATCTGCACACATTGCATTTGATCCCGCAACCAAACCAGCCAATAAGACGGCCATAATCTTTATTTTATTCATTCTTTTCTTTCCACTTTTGCTACTAATATTATTTATTCATAGCGTGATGTCATTCACACTGAATCTTTAATACACGAAATGTATACTAAAAACCAGAAAAATTTATGATTAATGTTGATAAAAAAAATTACATCTACTTTCAATAGGTATTTGTATTTAACACATAAAATACTACACTTGTGTGATTTCTAGTATGTGATGCCTGGCCCGCGACATAACTTCCCTCGGGTGATCGTTTGATAAAAACTGATGGAGACCTAATGGCGTATAATGGGAACTGATAGGGAATAAACAATCAATTAGAGCATCAAATTATAAGATGAAAGACTATATTAGCTGTCACATAGAAACGAGCATGAACTGAATTAATTTTGGCTTACATTAAATTAAATTAGAATTAACCGAAAATAAAATATAATAGTACACGCACACACTGCATTAAATGATAAGGAAATGTACCGTGAAAGTTAAGACTCGTTCTATTTGTGCGTTATCTATTGTCATTGTTTTTTTTACTGCTACCTTTTCCACGGCTATAAGCGCAATGGAGAAGGGATCTGTAAATCCTGCTCATCTTATCGAGGCAGGTCAGACACGCTCAGACAGGTTGTTTTCACGTGTGAGTAATCTTGCATCAAGTTTCATATCTAAAACACCTTCTCTAAAAAAATCAAAAATTGCTGCCATAGAGAATTTAAGTGAGACAGAAATTTGGACGTCGTCACAAAGTTCTATTTCCAACAAACCTAGCGTTGATCAATACACACTGTTCGTGCCGGAATTTAACCTTTTCACACCTGAGATAACCACGTTGATTGCTGAAAAGGCATTATCCTTTGAAGCTAAATTTTACCACCATGATCTAGTTGAAGTGTTTCTTTATGGAAACGCACCTGCATTTAGCACAAAAACATCCCTTGCATATATCACCATTAACGGAGTTTTCATTCACGAAGATTGCCGTCAGGATGTAAGGGATTGCATAAAACCACTCACCAATATATTAAAAGTCATCTTAGCTGAATCAAAGATACAGGGCAGAAATATACAAGGTGAAGAAAAGCTTCATCAATTATCGCATATTTCACGCTTTTACCGGCTTTCAAAGATACAGGAATTATCGCAGACAGGCGATGAAATGCCTGTTGATTTACCTGAAACAAGGGATGTAAGCACCAAAAGTAGAAAAATGATAACACTTAATTTGCATACGCTTTGGCACTATTATCAAAGGATTCAGCGCTTGTGCGGAGAGATCACGGGTGTGTCAGACCAAAGTCAATGGGCCTCGATGCGAATTATGTCGTGTGATTGTGTTGACCCTGAAAAAGACCAGATTGCTGCGAATGGTGCCATTGCCGTTGAGTGGCACATGGGATTTCCGAATGCATTTCTGACGCCACTGGGACGTCTTAACGTTACTCGACCAGAATTTAATAATATGAATTCTAGTGGTTCTAAATTCCCAGAGTTTAGCAATCAAAAGATTCGTTCAGGTAAGGAGAAAGTTAAAAATTTACTCGGTTCTAAACGTCATACATGGTCTTTTAGCAGTATCGAAGGGCTTAACGAACTGGAAGATGCATCATCACCAGAACATCCTTTAATGTCAGATCTGATTTGTGCTACTGATGCCAAGCAGGTTTGGTCGCTTGTTAAGCCAAGATGCCGCAATGGTTAGTCTAAGGATTTAAGTGTTATAACACCTCTGCGCTATTCTTTCGCTAGATGAGATACGAAAAATTAAAAACTCTTGAAAAATAAATATAATTATTATATTAATTTAAAAAATTATCACATAAAATTATTTATATTAATACCATACCGCAGGAGCACGTGTGCATATCTTTAAAAAAACAATTTCTATCGTGGTTTTTTCAGCAGTCCATGTCGCCACAACATATGAAAGTTATGCTATTGATTCATTTTTTGAAACATATAAAAGAATATTTTCAAACGATTATTATCCTTTGATTACACAACAAAATCAAAATAATTTTTCTTATTCTTCCAATAAAGAGCACCCCGGAACAAACCCAGAAGTTGAACTATATCAGAGTTTTCCTCATTATGACCAAACGCGCGCCGATGAATACCTAGAAGTTAATGAAACGTTTTCTAAGAAACATGGTCTTTCAAAGCTTGTTTCTAATCAATTATGCACTTGTGCAGAAAGAAATTATCCAGATGGTGTAAACGAAATCATTGATACGTTGAATTATTTGAGAAAAAACGAAAAAATTAGAGATCCATCATTAAAAAAGAATGGGATTCGCTTTGTAGGCATCAAGGCTTTACATATAGCCAAAAAGAGAGTCAACGGCCGTATCGATAAAAATAATTATCATGAAATCATAGATATATTTGCTCATCACGGTGTTGTGCTTGGAGGAAAACAGGGCCCAGAGAAAAGGAATTAGAATGTCCCTGCTAATGGCAGGTCGATGAATCATCTTCATTTTGTAACAGCATCTAGAAAGGAAAAACTATGTCACATTCTTTTAAAATTCCCCTTATTTTGATGATAGCAATGTCACCAGGTTTTAGCGTAAATGGCAATGATGCAATTAATGATGAAATCATGGGTGCGTATCATCTTCCATCTTTATCCAGAGCGCTGAGCAATCTTTGCGAATGGTTCGTTCATACAATGGATGCGGTCGAGACGGCTGTATACAAGGTGCCTAGTGATTATATCGAAAAGCAATGCACGCCGAATGTATGTGAAGAGTCATGCAGTGACATTTTACTAAATTTACGTGTTGATGGAGGAGACGATGCCCTGCCTTGTGTCGTATATCAAAAGCTGTGGACGAATCGCTTAACGCAATAATTGAGGTTAAACAGCGCGTTTTCGTTAAAGATAAAATTAACCTAAAATTAAATATATATGAATAATTTCAAGTTAGAACATCCCATCGTTTCTCTTGAAAGGTCCACATTATGAAGTATATATCCACACATCTTTGCGCATTATTAATTCTGACTGGTTTTTGCTCTGCCTCTTCTGCTATGCAAAAAGACGTTGTTGAAGATCTAACAGTCAGTCTTGCAGAAACTTCCTTAACGCCCGTCTCAACACGCACGGAAGAAGAGCAAGTAAAACTTAATAACGATTTATATACAGCGTGCAAGGGAGCCGACCCTGTGGTGGAAGGACAGCCTCGAGTTGTCGATCTATCACGTGTGACAGAACTGCTTGATCAAGGCGCAGACATAAATACGCGGGGAATAGGATTTAATACTCCACTGCACGTAGCATGTTCTTCTGGTTTCGAAAATCTTGTGGACGTATTACTTGGTTACAATAACATTAGGATTGACGCCCAAAACGATAAACGTTTTTCAGCATTGTATATGGCAAGTGGAAATGGCTTTGAAGGTATTGTTCGAAAATTACTTGGTAAGGGTGCAAATCCAGAACTCCAAGATGTGAATGGAATCTCGGCTCTCCATTCGGCGGTTCAATTTAATCGTTTAGGTACAGCTACGTTATTAATTGATGCTGGTGCAATTGTTGATTCCCCAAATAATGAAGGCGTAAGACCCATACATACAGCACTTCATGCTGAACCTTTAAACCTCGATCTTGATCAATTGTTGCTCAGTAATAAATCGGATTTAAGTAAACCAGATGATACAAGCGTGACACCACTCAACATTATATTCACTTCTAAAAACATAGATTTGCACTTATTGATCATTAACGCCGATGTAAATGAAGACGTTAGAAGGGCATTTGAGCCATTCCTTTTATATGCAATGTTCTGTGTAAATAAAGATATACGTATCTCCCAGGCACTGCTCGCATATTGTGCTTAAAAATGGCTGGACGCCACTCCATTTTGCATGTGGCATGGGCTGCATGGATATTGCCGAGTTCTTGATACGTGAAGGTGCTGATTTACAAGCTGAATCAATGCCCGATAATAAAGAGATAATACGTACACCGCTGGAGTGCATTACAAAACCTGAGCATACGAAACATTTGCTTGGTGTTGTAGCTAGATTGCGTACTGGTAGAAATGCAGAAGGTGTAAGTAATGCTGTTGATGACGGTGACCAAGTGACACTTTAATGTTCACCATAATATCAAAAGGATAATGACACGGATGGGGGGAGTGATTCATCGCCCTCCCTCATTCGTGATCGTTCTAAAATCTTTGATGATTAAAACCAGGAATTTCATCTGCAATGGGTATAAGTCTGAAAGAAATGGTATATAATTACTTTCATAAATTAAATTACGTGGTAAACCCAACGCATTTAGAGAAAGAAATCACCTATGTTTAAGCTTAATAGTAATGCGCTTAGAATGGTCTTTTTAGTGTCATCGATTGTGGTGATAAGTAACGGTTATGCAACAATGTATCTGGTAATTAAGCTTATAAAGGAGTAGCTATTCTTTATAGGCTGGAAGA
>JAZKDQ010000010.1:0-70748 GCA_040387495.1 Pseudomonadota bacterium
TCATTAATGGGTTCATTCATATCTTCTCAACCCTTGTGGCTTATTGCCTTAAATCTAAAAAACCTTCTATCTCGTTTGATTTTTTAATCCCGAATTGAGGTTTTATGGGAAATGAACAAAAAATGGAGCAGAAAAAAATCTGCCCCACACACTTTAATCTATTAAGTTAGTCAACTACCGTGCTTCAGCGTGACGAATCGCTGGTTCACAGTGCTCATCCAAGAAAGACTCAGCCTTTACATAAGGCATGCCCAAATCATGTGCAACTGCTTCATGTGTAATATGACCCAAACAGACATTCAAACCGTGTAGTAAATGACGATCGTCTGCAAGTGCTTTTTTGTAGCCCTTATCAGCCAATGCAAGTGCAAATGGCAACGTTGCATTGTTAAGCGCGAGCGCTGATGTGCGTGCAACTGCTCCTGGCATGTTTGTCACACAATAATGAATCACATTATCAACAGTATAGTGTGGATCTGCGTGTGTTGTTGGGCGACTTGTTTCAAAACAACCGCCTTGGTCAATCGCAACGTCAACCATAACAGAACCTGGACGCATTTTCTTAACTGTGGCAGCTGTTACTAATTTTGGCGCAGCAGCACCCACAACAAGAACGGCACCTACAACCAAATCAGCTTCCATTACCAGCTTTTCAATAATCGCAAATGTCGGTACAACTGTTTTTAAGCGCCCTTCAAAGAATGAGTCAAGCTCTTGCAAACGACGTGGGCTTCTGTCAACGATAGTCACATCAGCGCCCATTCCCATAGCCATACGTGCCGCATTTACACCAACAACGCCGCCACCCAAAATGACAACCTTAGATGGAAGAACGCCAGGTACGCCGCCCAATAGAACGCCCATACCGCCTTGGCCTTTTTCAAGCAACCAAGCACCAACTTGAACCGACATACGACCCGCAACTTCGCTCATGGGAGCAAGCAAAGGCAAGCCGCCACGAGAATCAGTTACCGTTTCATACGCAATCGCGACACATTCAGATTTAACGAGTGCTTTGGTTTGTTCAGGATCTGGAGCCAAGTGAAGATATGTAAACAAGATTTGTTCTTTGCGAAGCATTGCGCATTCGCTTAGTTGAGGTTCTTTAACCTTTACGATCATGTCTGCTTTAGCGAACACATCTGCTGCCGTCTTAACAATTTCTGCACCAACGGCAATATAATCTGCATCTGCAAAGCCAATACCCATACCAGCATTTGTTTCCACAATAACGGTGTGACCATGCCGTGTTAATTCATTAACGGATGATGGCACGAGGCCTACGCGATATTCGTGGTTTTTAATTTCTTTTGGTACGCCAATAATCATTCGGTTATAATTCCTTTTAAATGAGGTTGTACATTTTACAAAAAAGTTGCCCTTAACATATCACTGTCATTTTCATTTGTCGAATGTCTTGTGAGAAAAGTCAGAGCATTTTCGCTTTATTAAATGTATTTTTAATGCTTATTCGTTAACAAAACATTAATAAATTTGTTGTTATTTTTAATTAACTTGTAAAAATATCGAATTAGAAATTTTTCGATGGGGGTGATTTTAAAGGATAAAAAAACTTTGGCGCTCATATACTTTGAATTTAACGAGCTTTTTATCTGCGATGGTATACATGATCTAACTAATCGCCAATTGAAAAAGATCCACTATAAAGCGTAAGAACATTGTAGGAAACGCGCAAATACGATATTCTTTGGTCAACTTAAATGATAATGAGACAATTGGGTTAAACCAAAAGTGATAAAATGACATATACTACAGCATCGCCTATTTTGCAGGTTCTCCCATCTTTTGATGCGGGCGGCGTTGAGCGTGTGACCTTTGAAACGGTGACAGGATTGACGCAAAATGGTTTTGGTAAGCATCATGTGGCATCGCATGGTGGGCGTTATGCGGGGCAATTATCCGGTGAAATTGCACATCACACACTTCCACTTAGAACAAAAAATCCACTGACTTTATTGGCTAATGCAAAACATCTTTATGATCTTATCAAACGTGAACGTATTCGTGTTGTGCATGCGCGCTCACGGGCTCCAGCTTGGTCAGCTCTGTTAGCATGTCGGTGGGCAAAGATTCCGTTTATCACGACATATCACGGTACGTACAATGGATCGGCACCACTAAAATTATATTATAATAGTATTATGGTGCGCGGCGATCGTGTCGTAGCAATTTCACGATTTATTGCAAATCATATTAAAAAAACGCATCCCACACTTACATCTAAACTTACCTTTATACCTGAGGGGATTGATACCGCGTGCTTTGATCCAGCATTGATAACACTTGATCGTGTTGAGGCTGCACGGCAGGCTTTAAGTGTGCCAGCAGGTTCGACTGTGCTGTTGTTGCCTGGACGCTTAACGCGATGGAAAGGACAGGCGTGGTTTCTTGGTGCTTTGCGGCAACGTTTAGATTGGCTCCGTTCCCGGAACGTTTGCATCGTGATTATAGGGGATGCGCAAGGACGCCTTGATTACCACGAAGAATTGATTCAGTTAGCGAATGCTTTAATTGCAGGTGATGTGCCTGTACGATTCAAAGCCGATTGCAAGGACTTGCCAGCCGCATATGCGTTGGCTGATATTGTTTTTTCATGTTCGATTGAGCCAGAAGCCTTTGGTCGCATTGCAGCCGAAGCATTGTCGATGGGTAGGCCGTTCATTGGAACGAATCATGGTGGAACAGTCGAGCTGACAGGTGAGGGACGATTTGGATCAATGGTAACCCCTGGTGATGATAATGCCTTGTTAGCGGAAATTGAACGCATATTGAATTGCAGGGAAGAGGAGTTGGCGGCGCGCGGTGCATTAGCGCGTGCACATATCCAAGAGAATTATTCGTTGAAAGAAATGTTGAGATTGACCCAAAAGTTGTACGAGTCTGTGTTGTGATGAGAGCTAATCAGTCAACACTCGTTATAAAACTTGGTGCTCTTGGTGATATGGTTCAGGCGCTTCCTATGTTTGATGTGCTCCGCCAACGTTTTGGTGATAATTTAACGTTGCTAACGACCGCACCGTTTGCCGAATTTGCAAAGCGGTCAGGGCACTTCAAAGCAATTATATGTGATGACCGAACGTCTTTAAAAACGAATCTTGGCGTGCTTTGCAGGCTTCGAAAACACTACTTTGCACGTATTATTGATTTACAAAATGTTGACCGCACACGTTTGTATCGATTTTTGTTGAAGGGCCGTTTTGGACAATGGATTGCTTCACCACGCAATCAGAAACACACGCATCCATATGAGCAATATACCGACCTCTGTGCTGCACAAAAATGGCCGGCTTTGCCACCAATTGATATTCGGATGATGGCCGAACCGTTTGATACGTTGCCACCCAAGCCTTATGTAATGGTAGTAGCAGGTGCATCTAATGTGCATGGTGGCCGTAAACGTTGGTCGCAAGAAAACTATGCTGCATTGTGCAGTCAACTGTTAAAAGAAGGAATCACGACAATCCTGGTGGGATCAGTTAATGATAATTTGGCTGAGCTTGAATCACTATGCGTGAATACAGGTGTGATTAATCTAATTGGTAAAACAAGCCTTTATCAATTGATAACACTTGGAATGAATGCAAATGGAGCAATAGGTAATGATACTGGCCCGCAGTTAATTATTGCTGCATCTGGTTGCCCAACAGTGACTTTGTTTAGTTCAGTGAATCCACCTAGTAAAGGCGGTGCGTGGCCATGGGATCAGACGCGGTATAAGAATATTTCCGCAGATGATTTGACAGAGCTATCAGTGGATGCTGTGTGGGATGTGTTGCATAGACACATTCCTTTATCGTAAAATAATATTTTAACCATTTCTCTATACATGTGGTTATCTTTTCTATAGACAGATCAAATTATTTTAAACATAATATCTATAATTTTATTAAATTTGAAAATTTTTATTGTGCGTAAAATACACTACTACACTGCTATTTTTTTGATGAGCATGAGTGCTCAGGCTGGAGATATTCTCAACGACTTTAATCAATTTAAAAATCTTTTCCTTAGTGATTCGAAGTCGAATGCTCTTCAAAATAAAAATGAATATTGTTGTAATTTGTCAGAATATAAAATAGATAAATATAAAGAAAAAATGAATATTCTGGATTCAGAAGAAATAAAAGGCTCTTCTTTTACTTCTAATCAAGGTGCGGCTGATGACCGTGAGTCAATATTAAGTGCAATTGGCGCGTATCTATCACTTCTAAATAATCCGTCTCATGTGCCTGTGCCCGCTTTTGGTAAACGATCGTGTGTTGAGTGGAGAGATAAATCCCTTGATTACAAAGTTGCTGTCAAACGATCTTGTGATGAACGAAGAAGTAAATCTTATAAGAAAAATTTGGACTTGGCGAGCTGAAGGGATATTAAAAAACAATTAGTTTTCTGTGTCATTTCTTGGGCTGACAATGCTGGAGTAAAAATTTTTATAATAAATTATGGTCTAATTTTATTTTGAAAGATTAAATTTTTCATGAATCATCTATCAAAAATGAAGGCGGCTCTTTTGCTTGCCTCACTTTCGCATCATATTTATGCAATGGATACTGGCGAGACAGATCGAATAGAAGATCCTGGAACACTTTATGCAACAGCTACGTTACTGTTGGAAAATATGAGTCTTAATGAAACCAACGATAGTGATGAAACTACAGAAGAGCTTCCCGTTGCAGAAGTAGTGGGTGCAAACAATGCATCTTTAGAGGCGGCAGCTAATAAGAATATATCTCTAAAGTGCCCTTCTGCACCGCCAGTTGAGCCCAGTTCATCCTCTGCTGATGAATCTTCGTCAAAAGGGCAAAGCAGCAGCAACACACCACTAATAACAATAGATGAGCAAACGATGCTTTCTCGCCTGCAGTCTATGGAAACTGGAGGGAAAACTGTAACCCCACATATGTTTACTAAGGAATTTCTGGATGCAACTAAACATGGATATTCGCACGTTGTTGCATTTTTGCTTAAAGATGAGGTTATTGAGTATATAAAAGAAAAAAATCAAAACTACTTTGATTACATCCAGACACCCAAAAAAGATAGAACTTTAAGTTGTGAAGTGGACATTAGAGTTTGTAAATTCAATTTCATATCGAATTTGATATGTATTTCACTCTCAATAGCAGCAGAACATGAACACCTTGAAATGGGTAAGACAATCCTCTCATGTTTCGCGGCAAAAGATCTGGATAGCTTTGATTTTAGGATTAATCCTGACTATAAAACCTATTTCGATAGAGATGAAAATCCATTTCTAAAAGCCCTTAAAAAAGATAATAATGATTATATTTTAATGTTATTAGATCACCCCACAGTTGTAAGAAAAATTAACATTCTCGGTCAAAATATTCTTAATTTTATGCTTGTTAAATTTTCAGAAAAACAAAATGATGAAATTGTATTACGTCTTGTAGGTTTTATTGATGAAAACTATAAGCCCTCTTTGAGAGGTTTTGAGAATGCTTTTCAAATTAATATAAATCACAGAAATTATGATCTTGTGGCAGCATTTTTAGACCCTGATTTGTTTGTCTATAATTACCCTAAGAATTACGCTAACACAGGTTTTGGTTATAATCCTGAACTTGACATGACCCTTATTCAAAATGCCGTAAACCTTTTGAAGGAAAGTCAGGCAGCTAAATATATCGCTATAATTAAAAAACATGAAACAGCGTGCACACAAGAAATAGCTGCACGGGAGCAGCACAAACAGGAACAACGTGCAGAAGAGCAACGACAAAAAGAATATGATGAGCAAAAAAGGATTAGGAAGGAAAAAGAAGCTGAAGTAAAAGTTCTGAAAGATGCTGAAGCTGATAGAATTTACAAAGAAAAAATGGCGAGGATAAATGCGAAGATTGAGGCTAAGCGGAAAGACTTGGAAGCACGCAAAGCAAAAGCTTGGTTTCCTGGCTTGGTATGGTGACAAAATTCTTATGCAGGCTAAGTGGACGAGTTTTTCTAGTAGTAATATCTCTAGTTTCCCTCGGGCGTGACCCGAAGGGCCATGATATTTAATAAGGTATTATTTAAGTTGATTGATATTTTTTGTGGAAAATCCAAAAATAAGTGCACTTCCATTGATGGATCCTTCGGTTAAACCGGAGGAAAACTCTAGGCTCTTTGATCTAAGAGAGGTGCACACTGCGTTATGCAGGCTGGATGAGGTGAGTTTTTGATCCATTTGGCATAAGAGCCATTGTTATTCAGCACCGCAATGAAAACGCAGCTTTCAGCAATTCCTTCGTGTACGCCTCTTTCGGGTGATCAAACAGTTCATTAACTGCGCCTTCCTCAACAATTTTCCCATGACGCATCACTATAATACGATGACTCATGGCGCGAACAACTTTTAAGTCATGGCTGATGAATAAGTAGCTAAGCTTATATTTAGCTTGCAACCCACGTAGCAGCTCAATAACTTCTGCTTGAATAGATCGATCAAGTGCGGACGTCGGTTCGTCCAGCACCAATATGCGTGGTTTTAAAATCAATGCTCGGGCGATGGCGATGCGTTGACGCTGGCCCCCTGAAAATTCATGCGGATACCGATACCGTACCGCTGGATCAAGGCCGACTTCCTTTAGAATATTAGCCACCATCTGGTCACGCTCGATCGGTGTTAGATTTGGCTGATGCACAACCAACCCTTCTGCGATGAGTTGATCAATCGAAAAACGCGGGTTTAGTGAACTAAATGGGTCTTGAAAAATGATCTGAAAACTTGAACGTAATGGGCGCAAATCCTTCATAACAACGCCGTCGATGCGACGCCCTTCAAGGGTGATTTCTCCATGACTATTCACAAGGCGAAGCAGCGCATAAGCAAGCGTACTTTTACCCGAACCACTTTCGCCCACAATGCCGACTGTTTCGCCTTGACGAAGGCTTAAGCTGATATTGTCCACAGCAATGAAATCAGGTTTTTGTTTTAGTTGGAACATGCGCGTTAGCATTGATACAGGTTTGTCAAAGGATACCGTTAGGTTATGCGCGGAAAGAACTTCGTGTGCATTGATAGGCATTGCAGCTGGTGCGCCGCTTGGCTCACTCTCAATTAAATGTTTTGTATATGGGTGCGTTGGGTGTTGAATGATTTGCTTTGTCTCACCTTGTTCAACGACAATGCCATCTTTCATCACGACCATGCGATCAGCCATTTTGCTGACAACACCTAAATCGTGCGTGATCAGCAGTAACCCCATTTGAAAACGTTCTTGAAGCGACTTAATGAGATCTAAAATTGTGGCCTGCAGCGTCACATCAAGTGCCGTTGTTGGCTCGTCCGCAATTAAAATGTCTGGTTCGCACGCAAGCGCCATGGCAATCATCACGCGTTGACGTTGTCCGCCAGATAGTTGGTGTGGATAGGCTTCTAACCGTTCTTCGGCATCTTCGAATCCAACAAGGTGCAGCAAATCAATGACTTTGGGGCGTGCTGTTTTCTTGTTCATCCTAAGATGTAAAATGAGTGGTTCAGAGATTTGTTGAAAAATAGTATGCAGCGGGTTGAGCGCAGTCATGGGTTCTTGAAAAATCATGCCAATTCGGTGGCCACGATAAGGGATTAGCTCTGATTCCGGCAGGTTTAGTAGTTCTTTCCCATCGAGCTTAATTGATCCACGTGGATGAAACGCTGTGGGGTAGGGGAGCAATCCTAGAATGGAGAGCGCCGTTACTGATTTGCCTGATCCGCTCTCGCCAACGAGTGCGACTGTTTCGCCTTTGTTTAAGGTGAATGATACATCACGTACGACGAGTTTTTCTGGGTTATGCTTATCAAGGGCATTTTTAAAGCCTACGCACAGGTTATTGATTTGGAGCATTCACTGCCTATTCGTTAAAGGGATTATGAGATACCAACATATTTTGTGATTCTAGCATAAACCCTTTTTAAAGCGAATATAACTTTGGGTTTTCAGTTAAAAAATCCTGTAAATTTTTTCAAAATGATCCTTAATAATTGTTTTGGCTGTACCCACTTGATAGCCCTTCTTTTCAGGTCTTCTTGCAACACTTAGTCTGGTTGAACCGCTAGAAGAAGCAACTTCAGTGCTTTGGTGGGACCCTCTGGTGCCTATCTCCCCAGTTTCTTCAACATCAAGTTCTATAACTTTTTCGCGAATACCGTCCAGGATGCTACCAAGTTCACTGCGGCTAAGGTGCTTTAATCCATTCAAGTCACTTAGGGTTTTATTCTTTAATCGCACAAGTGCTTCAGCTCGTTTTTTCTGTTTCTTCTCTTGAATTTCTGATTCAAGACTTGTTTCTACTCTCTTCGCAACTTTTTTCTGTTTAAAATCCAGAAGATCTTTTTTATTAATAGAAATAGTTTTTTTAACTTCAGCTTTCTTTCCTTTTTTGCCACCGGCTCCACCTTTGGAGGCAGGTTTAGGAACGGCAATCACTTTGGCGATCCCCTTTTCAGTATAGTAATCGTTGATTTCTTGAATAATTTCAGGATCATGATTCTCTAAAGCGTCATCTACAAGAAGATCTGTTTCAGCACTGAGCTGTGTCTGTAGCCCTTCTGTGATATGTGCGACTTCAGCGGGGCTTAACGTTGTGTCATAATACGTTAATAAACGATTTTCGAATTTAGAGATCAGTTCATTATATACAGGAGAAGCTTCTGGTTCTGCTTGAAGGTAAGTTAAGCAACTAAGGAAGAATGCTAATTCTTCTTGGGTTTCGCCTGCGTGTTCTTGAATAATTTCGCTAAATGAAACAAGTCCTTTTTGCTTGACAGCCTCAATACCACCGGCAAGGTCAATTAAGAGTTTTTCATAAGGAGAAATTAGCTCTTCATTGCGAGTATCTACAATATCTTCAAACTTATGAAAAACATATTGGCTTAAAACACAATCATAAAAATATTCGGTTTTATTGATTTTATCATCATTTCTTACAAAAAAAAGATTCTTTTGTGAATAAATACTGCCATCTTTATTTAAGATCATTGCTGATTGAACAGAATCTGTGGCTCCTTCGAGTTTAGAAGTCAATTCCGTATAATGAAAACCCAGATAATAATGTGAATGATGTGTGTGAATTAAACTGTTACTAACATTAAGAAAGGGGCTGGAAGAAGCAAGGGTTAATCTCATCTCATCTACCTGACCTTCTTGTCTAATTGGCTTGCTATAATAAAAATAAAATGGTACGGAATCCTTTGAAATACTCGTATAGTTAATGCTTTTGAAGGACAAAATTGAATCCCAAAGATGATATGGAATAAGGATCTCTCCTTTTTCTTCATCACCTGTTATATTTATTGTTTCTAAACTGCACCCCATTAAGATTTGAATAACTTGATTATCAAACCATTGGATGCCAGCATGAACTCTTAAGTAGTAAGGCTTGTCTTCAGGTAAAAGGAAGCTTGTAAATAAATTGTCAATTTTGGGTTGTTCTAGATAAGCTCTGAATAAAAAATAATTAGCAATCTCAGGATCGCTAATTCGTGTTTTTTTTTGCAAATGACTAAGAATAGACCGAAGAGATTGTAGAAAGCGAAGGCCATCATTATGCACGCATGCACGGCCATCGAGTGACCTGTAAAAATCGTGAGAAGAAGACTTGTTTGTTAGCATCACATCAATATATTCATGAAAAGTTTGATCTTTAATTAATGGAGCAAAAAAAGTTTTGAAGGCCGAGCGTTCAAGTGGGTCAAAATCACCTGTTCTTTTATAATCTTCTAAAAAACTAAAGCCAGTTATCATCGTTTCATAAAACTGAACCACCCCTTCACCTTGATTGCTGGGATCATCAAAAACAGATTGTGTGCTTTTCGGGATGTGAAAATGCGTGCAGATTGTTTCATTGCTGTATTTATGATGTTTGTATAGGGCTACGCTTGTATCACTGTATTCGTCAGATTTGGCTACGACCATGCTTGCGTTAACCTGAGCTGGCAATGAAATTAATGCTGTACTTAATGTTAATTTTATTAAAAATGTTTTCAGCGTCATTTGTCTTTGATTCATTGTTTTTTACTTATTTTAAATTATACTTATATTAATATAGGAATCTAAGAAGAAAATATCAAGTTTATTTTTGAATCTGCAATGCAATAAATGCAATCTTTGTAAAGAACTCTCCCAAAGTGATGTCATTGGTACTCATTTGATTGTTTGCAAAAAGAAGGAATTGCTCAATAAGAGCTTTAATACGTAGAGTTTAACACCCAGCTATCTCGTGTCTCTTGTGGCATCAAATTTTGTGCCGCTTTCCAATCGCGCATCCCGAGTTTTTTTTCAAAACCAAGCAAATCATCCGCTGTTTTTTTGCACATTTCAGCGCTGGGCTGAATATAAGGCGTGTTGCAGCTAAGCGTGAGGCATTGCACGCGGCAGGCTTCTTCTAAATGATGCGTGAAGAAAAAAGCTTCTTCGATCGTTGCGCCCGTTGTAACGGTGCCGTGATTTTGCAGTAACATGGTATAATTGTCGCCAAGATCACGCGCCAGATGTTCGGTTTGTGTTTTCTCATCCAGCACAAGTGAATCATAGGGGTGTGTTGATACGCGGTTATAAAAGTGCAGTGCGAATTGACTGATGGGCAATAGGCCACATTCCATAGCTGACACAGCAACCCCGTGCGGTGTGTGTAGATGAAAGATGGCGTTAATGTCAGGCCTAGCATTATAAATAGCGCTGTGCATATAAACGCCTGTCGGGTTTAGCGTGTCGAAATAGTTTTCGGCAGGTTGCGTCATGTCAACCAATGCTAATGACTGGGGCGTCACATCTTTATATAGTGTATCAAATTGGTTTATTAGAAAAGACTGTTGCCCAGGTAGTCGCGCGGAAATATGTGTATACGTCCAATTATCCCACCCTTTAAGGGCGCATAACTGATAGGCAGTGGCGAGTTTGAATCGAAGCGAGTTCATGTGCAATGCTTGTAATTTTTATATATATAGATTGTATTGTGCGATTCTAGCATAAGGTTGTGGTTAGTTGGAAGTAATGCGCGTGGGAAGCGTAATTATATGGCCACGCAGTGCTCAAGTTTTCCTTCCTGCATATTGCCCGGGCTCCCGGAAAGTCCATTCATTGGCTCGATCTTTTCATGTTCTTGATAAAAAAATAATTAAATTTTATATAAAATTAAGTACTTGTATTTTTTAGTAATATAAAGTTGAATCAATTCGATTTCTGTTGTATAAGGTGGTAGATTAACAAAGTAAGTTATTAATATGTCATTCATTAAAAAAATATTTATTTTAACAGCATTGGGTGCTACATCTCATTTTTCATTATTTGCCTCACCTGTCATTGAATCTCCTGATAAAATAGCAAAAAGAACTAATGTCATCGATGAAGAATTAATATCTGCCTCAAATCTGCATGATAAAGAGACAGTTAAGAAAATTCTTAATGATTTAAACAGAAAACCAAGCCCAAATGCTTTTAAACAAAGCTTTGAAATGGCTTTGGTTACTGAAGATCTGTCATTTATTGGTTGCTTTCTTGCAAAGAATACGCAACTTCCAGAGAGCTATGTCGAAAAAAAATTCTTTCAGTACGCGATGAATGAAGGCGAAAAGCCAGAGATCATTTATTTGTTGCAACAACAGCTTCCTTCATTAACGCGTGCTCGATTAAATCGTGAAAAATCTAATTTAATCATAAATCAAACAGAAACAGATTATATTAAAGATTTTGAAAAAGAACTGAGAGCGCGTCAGAAAGATTTGGATTCCCGTAATCGTAAAGTGCAACTGAATGCCAGATTAAAAGCGCAAGAGTGGGTTGATAGAGCCTTGTTAGAATCTGTACGAAACAATCGAAGATTGTGTGTGCCTTATTTGCTTCGGTTAAATGGTAACATAAAACCAACAAAAAAAGCAGTAAACGAAGCTTTTGTTAATGCTATGACAGCTTATAATTTTCGTTTGGCAGAAACGTTGTCAAAAACAGCAAGTACAGATTCCTCGACTGTAGATTTTAATAAATTGTCTATAGATGCAAGCGCGTATGATGCTGCTTTTGTGAAAATTGCAAAATTTTTTACTCTTGATGATCGAAATGAAGAAGCTCTTAATTGGTTGTTTAATGGTCTTTCAGGGTTTAGGCCAAGTGAAAAATTGATTAATCATGTCTATCAATTATTATATTTAAAAAGATTTGGTTTTCCTAAGATTGAAGTATTGGACCCTAATGTTGAATATTCCAGAGATCAACTGATAAAACATCAGGATAAGTGCAAAAAAATAGGCGAAAGAAGAAAAGTTTTTTGTTCATTTTTTGATAAAGTAGTGTCAGATTTTGATAAGCGTCGAATTGTAGATGCAATAGAGTGGAGAAGAGCCGAGATAGAAGAGCAGAGAAGAAGAGCTGAAATAGAAGAACAGAGAAGAAGAGCTGAAATAGAAGAACAGAGAAGAAACGCGGAAATTGAACAACAGAGAAGAAACGCGGGAATTGAACGACAAAAATTGGCGCGACGTGTGTACAATGCGTTTGCTTTGTCTAGTAATAATTCACATGAAATACATCAGTACTCCGGTATGCATGTGACATTATCTAGTGCAACAGCGAAGGCTGCTGCACTTATTGACGAAAATGCTATTGATGAAGATTATTATGAGTCCGATAATGAATCCGATAATGAATCCGATAATGAATTTGATGAAGACTTTGAATCAGATAATGATTCTGTCGAAATCGAAGAGTATCCTGCATCAGCTAATGGGTCAACTCGTATGACACTCAATAAAGCTATTTTAGCACATATAACAAGTCGTATCAGCGAAACCGTGTTTCATTTGGATGATGTGCAGACCCGCTTAGTTGAGTTAACTCAAGAAACGTTTGCAAATGAAGGTGAGCAAGATCATGCAATAGAGCTTATTTCTGAAATTCTAACACGCAAAACATTTCGAATATTTGGTAAAACGTTGTCGTTCTTAAAATCGTTGCATGAGGATGAAATTGGGCAAAAAGAAGTTACCAAAATGTGGATGCAAGGATTTCTTTCTGAAGCAGTTTCAATGGATAGTTGCAATCCAGGAGCTTTAGAACGTGTTGTAACAGGTTTGCGCGGCATCGCTAATAGTGACCTTGATGCAATTTTTGCGCAAGCTGAAGCGCCTTACCTTATTAATATTTTTCTTAAAGGAACATTTAATATTTTTTATAGTGAATCTAGTTTGGAACAAAAAACTCAAGCACATAAGAACGCTAGAAATCTTGCAAGAATACTTGTTGAGAGAAATGCGACAATGAATTCTTCAGCTGAAGATATTACAGTTTTACTTACTAATTATGCGAGAGAATCAATAGGGTCTTATCATGTTGATACTGCTCCTTATGAAGAACAAATCGAATCTATTGTTATGGTAATTGGGGACTGCTATGACACGCATCTTCAGCCTTTCGTTGTGGAAGAGCTGAATTTGTAAAGGAGATTTTTAGGTTTAGCCACATATGTGAAGAGTGTAAAAGAAATAAAGCTAATACATATTCGCATTTGGTTTGCTTGTTGCTGATGCTGCTCTGCAGGGGTTGCTTATGAATATCACACGAGTGAGAATGTATTGAAAAGCAGATTTTGTATGTACTGGGTGTGATAAAATATTTCTGCTTAGAAGAAAGCAAAAAAGTAAAAAGTCTACACAAGTGTTTTCATACTCATTCATAATCGGAAAAATAATCCTAAAACGTAAGATTCTATTGACTATTTTGTTATGACACGTCTTAACTTAACAATAAAGATAGTGAACGATAAAAGGATTTTTTATGAGCAATGATAACGAAAAATCATCAAAAAAAAGCACACCAAACGTGGCAACCAAAAAAGTTGTAGATAAAGTGGAATCAACTAAGGGCGTGGCTGTTAAAACACCTGTAAAAAAAACAGAGTCAAAAACAACATCTAAAATGGAATCTAAGTCTGTGCCTAAGACATCACCCAAGACAACGCTTAAAGCTGTATCAAAGACTGTTCCAAAGACTGGAAAAATTGTTGCTTCTCACAATATGGAGATGAATGCCAACCAAAATATTGGTTATGTTAGTCAGGTGATTGGCGCGGTGGTTGACGTATGCTTTGATAAAGAAATGCCATCCATTTTGAACGCGATTGTAATTGATTTAGAGGAAGAGGATGCAAAGAAAAATAAAGTAACGCGTAAGCTTGTGCTTGAAGTTGCGCAACATCTTGGTGAAAATACGGTTCGTGCCATTGCAATGGATTCAACCAATGGTCTTCGTCGCGGCGTTATTGTTCGTGACACGGGTTCGCCAATTATGGTCCCAGTTGGTGTCGGTACACTTGGTCGAATTATTAACGTTACGGGCGATCCTGTGGATGATCGTGGTCCTGTTGAGGCAACTACGTATTTACCTATTCACCGTGATCCACCCAGTTTTGCTGAACAAGCGACTGCAACAGAAGTGCTTACTACAGGCATCAAGGTCATCGATCTGTTAACACCTTATCCACGTGGTGGCAAGATTGGTCTGTTTGGCGGCGCGGGTGTTGGTAAAACTGTTTTGATTATGGAACTCATTAATAACGTCGCAAAAGCGCATGGTGGTTATTCTGTATTTGCGGGCGTTGGTGAACGTACGCGTGAGGGCAATGACTTGTATCATGAAATGATGGATTCGGGCGTGAATTCGCTTGAAAACGGTGGGTCAAAAGCTGCCTTGATTTATGGTCAAATGAACGAGCCACCTGGAGCGCGTGCACGCGTTGCGCTTAGCGGTTTAACAGTAGCTGAGTATTTTCGAGACGTGATGGGCAAAGACGTGTTGTTTTTTATTGATAACATTTTCCGTTTTACGCAAGCAGGCTCTGAAGTATCCGCGTTGCTAGGCCGCATGCCGTCCGCTGTGGGTTATCAGCCAACGTTGGCCACTGAAATGGGTAACTTGCAAGAACGTATTACCACAACGCATAAGGGGTCGATTACATCTGTTCAAGCAGTATATGTGCCAGCAGACGACTTAACTGACCCTGCGCCTGCAGCATCCTTTGCGCACCTTGATGCAACAACTGTTTTGAATCGTCAAATTGCTGAGTTGGGCATTTATCCTGCGGTAGATCCATTGGATTCAACGTCTCGTATTTTAGATGCACATTATGTGGGGGAAGAACATTACAAGGTTGCGCGTGATGTGCAACGTGTTCTGCAAGATTATAAGTCATTACAAGATATCATTGCGATTTTGGGTATGGATGAATTGTCCGATCAAGATAAGTTAACTGTTTCACGTGCGCGTAAGATTCAACGATTTTTATCGCAGCCATTTTTCGTGGCGGAAGTCTTTACTGGAACGCCAGGTGAGTTTGTATCGATCGAAGATACCATCGCAGGCTTTAAGGGTATTATCAACGGTGACTATGACGATATTCCTGAAATGGCATTTTATTTAGTTGGAAATATTGATCAGGTGTTGAAAAAAGCCGAAGTGATGGCGGCGAAAGCGGCTTAACCCCATCGATCCTTTCCAAAGAAAAAACCCACCTCGTTCGAGATGGGTTTTTGTGGTTTGAGCCGTAGCTGTTTTTATGCTGCTGCTGATTTATTATCTTTTTCTTTATTATCATCTTTATCTTTTGACCCAAAGAGGCTGCCAAAAAATGTTGATTTTTCCTTTGGTTCTTCTTTGGCTGTTGGTTTTTTCTCAGCAGCCTTGTCATCTTCAGTAGCTTTTGCCTTTGGTTTACCATCTTTATCAGAAGATTTCTTAGATGGCTTGTCAGAATCTTTGGCTACTTTTTCTTCTGACTTCTCATCTTTATCAGCAGATTTCTTGGATGACTTATCAACATTTTCAGTAGCTTTTGCCTTTGGTTTGTCACCATTTTCAGTAGTTTTTTCTTTTGGCTTATCACCCTCTTCAGTAACTTTTTTCTTTGGCTTATCGTTAGTGTCAGTTTTTTGTTTCTTGCTGCTGCTAGTTTCTGTTGATTCTCCATCTGCTTTTCGTTTTTTAGCAGTGCCATCATCTTCTGAACTTGATGCTGTTGATCCTTTGTTGCTAGAAGCATCTTTGCTGGAGTCAGTAGCACTTGCAGAATCCTTATCATCTTTCTTCTTTTCTCTCTTTTTCTCGGATTCTTCTTTTTTAGCTTTCCTCTCAGCCAATGCTTTCTTTAATTTAGCATTAGAAGCAGCAAGCGCGTCGTATGCCGGTTGATTTTCTGCTTTAATTAATTGTGCTGTGAGCTGTCTTTCAACCTTTGAATTTTCTTCTGTCTCATGAATAACACTGAAACGAGAAACTATTTCGGTTTCGCCATTTAGTGCATATGTATAAAACACGCATAGTGGCTTGTCCATTCCTGCTTTTTGGATCATTCTGCTTGATAAAATAAGGCCACCATTTTCTTGATCGAGCAATTTTCTGCTGTCTGATTCTGGTAATTTTTTAGCTACTGAAATTAATTTTTCATCTTCTGATTCTGTAGGCATTGCTTTCGAGAATTCACCCTTTTTAAATTCTTTTTTGTCAATTGCATAGAAGCTATAACCGTTGATACGTGTGAGCGGAGCTCTTTCTCCATTTAGAAGGTCATCCGGTACTGCAAATTCTTTGAATGCTTTACTGGAAAAATCTGGAAACTGTACTTTCATATTATTGTTGCTGATAGTTTTGTCATTGCAGAATACTTTTGCGCTTCCAAGATAGTGAGTGCAGGCAGTGAATACGCTGTACGAGGCAATAAAACTATTAATTTTATCATCGTAAATTCGTTTTATTTTTTCTTGCTCTGCTAGATTTTCTTTATTCTTTATGAATTCAGCATGTAATTTTTCTAATTTTTTTAAATGCTTTTCTGCTGCTATAAAGGCTTCACCAAACCAAACAGCATCTTCGCCAACTGATTCTTTTTTGCTTTGAATAAAGAGAAGTTTTCTTTTCAATCCTTTTGCAAGTTTCTCAAATACTTCAGCTTTTGGATCTATTAATATCTTTGATAGCATGTCCTTTACATTGTCACTGTGGGCACTCAATTTTTTTATAATAACTTCTTTGTCTTCTCCGGAAATAGCGCTTAGGGAGGCTGTGTATTTTGACATAAGTTCATTTAATTTGTTAGCATAAGCTATTCTTTTTTGTTCTTGTTCAATTTGCTCCCTCTTCTTTTTCTCATCAGCTTCTTCTTCAGCATCAGAGAGAGGCGTTGCCGATAATTTCGTAGCAGCGTTTGCCTTGTCTTTTACTTCTGAAGTTTTTGAAATTTCGCGTTCGCTACTCTTCCCTTTTATTTCTGAAGTTTTTTCAACACGATTAGAATTTTCTTGTCCTTTTTCACAAAATCCCTCTGACGCAGTCACAAGGCTAAGGGCTAAAACACTGCTATATAACATCATGCTTGTACGGTACGTTGACATAGAAAAAACTCCTGATTCATAAATTGTTATTTAAAATGGCATGCATTTACTGAAATGTGCGAGATGCTGCTCCTGCATGGTTCTAATATAGTGTTTAAAAATTAAGAAAAAGTTAATTTTTAATAAGGTAAATAAGGATAATTTGAAATTTCACGACAAGAAAACGGCGTTTGTAGAAAAATAACTGGGACCTTCCCCTGGCAGGAGAGATCTTTGAAGACTAAAGAGTGATCTTGTAGTTGTTGCGAGGAAAAAAGGAGAGCATGTTAGGTGCTCTTATCCTCGCCAACAAAAGGCATTTTGAATCAATAGAATCGTCAGTCCGCTGGACAAAAGAGCAAGCCCAGTGAGTGGAGACAGCGGCACCAGATCTACTGGCTGTCCTACCAAATATAAAAAACTGGGAATCCAAAAAGGGATGAAAATCAGCAGATTTGTCATTTTCTTTTCAATAGAGGAAGTCATACATAAGGTTAGCTGAACGCCAAGTAATCCCAATACACATTGGATATGATTGAGACACAAGCCCCATAGGGCGGACACATCTATGTTCATGAGTGCAAGACCCACGGCTTGGCTGAGTAAAAGTGGCGCGGAAAAGGTCAGTAGTGTTGTGATTAGCCGTGCGCTTGCATACCCATGAATGGAGAATCCTTCGCTAATGAGATATGAAAATGTCCCATCGGTGAAATCTTCCTCAAGGCTTTGCATGACGGAGAGCGTTTGAATGAATCCCCACAAGGCGAAAAAAGCGATGACCCCTTGAGGTGGCAGAGGACATTCAGCATGCACCAGGCTAATTAGAAAAATCCCTACAAAGAACAAGACACACGGCGGCCAAAACTGTTGTTTTTCATGTGCACAGAGGTAGCGCGCAAGGGGGATGATGCGGTTTGTGGTCATTATAAGATTGATTCCTAGGTAGTGAAATATAGTGTACTGTTTCTTCTGTATATTTCATACATGCGTTTTATGAGATGCCTTGAAAAATTAAAAATAAAGACTATTTAATGTAGTGAGGCAGAAATTTTAAAAGAATGAATCATATGAATGAACATAACATCGATAATTTTATGAAACTGGCGACAAATCATAACAAGGATTCAGATTTGACAGATAATTATTATTTCGCCAAATATGAGGAGATTACATCGGGTAAGAAGTATAGCTTTAATTGGTCTGCGTTCTTATTTAGTGGGAACTGGTGCTTGTATCGTAAAATGTATCTGTATGGGATTTTATGGATGCTTTTCACTGTTTTGTATAGTGCAGGTATAATAAATGTTGCTACGTATGCAACTGGCGCGGCTTCATATGATGTATTACCTATTAAAATTAAAGTTTTTTTGTTTCCCTTGCAACTTGCCCCCGGGCTTTTCTTTGGTTTTATTGGAAATTGGCTGTACGTACAGCAGATTCATAAAAAAATTGATCAAGGCTATCATCTTAGTAATGTAAAAAACATCGATAAATTAACGTGGAGTGCTGCATTCGTTTCAGCAATGGTTTTTTGCATTGGAGTTGTTATTTTTTACGGCCTCTCTTTTATTAAGACTGGTTATATGCAATATATTCCAACAGTTCTTAATATATTTTTAGCGTCAATCTTAGGATTTGTTGCTCTGAAGCGGGATGAAAAAAACGTGAAAATGGCATTGGCTGAACGAGCGCTGACGGAAGAAAACAGCACATCTTTGCCAAGCGAATAGTGCAAATTTCCTATGTGTTATTCTTTGCGTCGTCATGGCGGGCCTGAAGGACGCGGCCATCCAGAAAACAGCCTGGATCACCACGGAGGCACGCCTCCTAGTGATGACGATGGATTACAGGAATAACGAGAAAATTCTTAAACCAACAAAAACTCAGGATTGATAATCATAAATCCTTCTTCGATGTTGATATCAAGAACAGCCTCTTCGTTAAAGGGCAATGTAATGATTTTATTGAGCTCTTCGCTTTTAATATCGAAAAATTCACCTGCGCCAAAGTTCTGCACACCCAAAACAGCACCATACACTTTGCCTTGTTCATCTTGAACGGTAAGATCAACAAGATCTTCGTGATAGTATTCATCATCCGTTGGCTCTGGCAATTGCTCGCGTTCAATAAATAATTCTGTTCCGCGTAAGGCTTCTGCTTGATTGCGATCTGTCACACCTTGGACAAAGGCAATAGCCGAATTAGGGGTAGCTATACGTACATTTGATAATGCGTATTCGCGGCCTTTTGCATCTTTAATGGCACCATAAGCACCAATATCAACAGGATTCGCTGTGTGCGTTTTAATCTTTACGTGACCCTTGATTCCATGAGCGGCAACAATTTCACCAAGACAGACTGTTTTCATTTATGTGGCTTTCTTTTTTCGAGTAACTTTTGGTTTTTCATTTTTAGATGGCAGTGTTTCTGCTGCTAGTTCCGATATTATTACAGACGTATCCCCCGCTAGTTCAATTCCAAACAAAGCGGACAGATCTCCATCGAATTGAGTTTCATCCATCCCAACCGGTAACATACCAAGGTGCGTATTGTCTACCAAATCTATGTGATTCGTCTGTCTTAGTATAAACAGTTCTTCGGGGCGCTCGTCAAGTCGATTACCAACACCATATAATACTGCGGCGACATGTTTGCACATATCAGCATAATCGGGGCAAGAGCAGCTAAGCTTGATTTCTTTAGGTTTGGGAAACATACCTGTTTCATTTGCAGTAATGATTTCCATTACACCTTTTGAAAACTTCCCTTGTAACAATTCGATGAGTGAGTCAATTTTACCACTACATTCTTTGACAAGGGTGCTCCATTTAGTTTCGTGAAAAGCATCAATTTTGATTGAAATCGTATAGACACTTGATCCGCTTACCATGGCTGTGATCTCTCCAGGTGTAATTTGCAAATCAATGACAGATCCATTTCGCGCATACGTGCGCCCACGTGGCAAACGACTTTCATAGTCACTATATGATTCTAAATTAGTGCACCAGGATTTACCCCAGAATGTTTTTGCAATGGTACGCCCCTCGATGATGACGGGATTTAAGGTGCGACCTTGTTTTTTTAATTTTGCGACGAGCGCTTTGGATTTTTCTCGGCGTTCAGCCACAGACACATATTCGGGGAATCCACCGTAGCTACCATACCGACTCATATTTTTCCTTAACCATCACCAAGTGCGCGATGAATATCCAGCGACACAACCTTCATCAATTCATCATTGCTCATCTCGGTCAATAGTGTCTCACCACCGCTTTGCAATACATCAGATGCCAATGTCTTCTTTTGATTTATCATAGAATCGATCTTCTCTTCAATAGTTCCCTGACAAATAAATTTGTGCACCAGTACATTTTTCTTTTGGCCAATACGGTATGCGCGATCCGTTGCTTGATTTTCAACGGCGGGGTTCCACCAGCGATCAAAGTGAATCACATGTGATGCATTCGTTAGGGTCAGACCTGTGCCGCCTGCTTTAATTGATAAAATAAAGAACGGTGGGCCTTGTTCTGTTTGAAACAATTCAACCAGTTTTGCGCGTTCTTTAATCGGCGTTCCCCCGTGTAAAATAAGCCCAGGTCTGGCAAATATGCCTTCTAGATGCGTCTGTAGTGCAGGAATGATCTCACGGTATTGTGTGAAGATCAGTACTTTTTCTTGTTTGGCGGCGATAGTTAAGCACAGTTCTTTCAGGCGTAAGAACTTTCCACTGTTTTGTTCATCAAAATCGCCATGACCGAACCATTGGCTCGGGTGGTTGCAAATCTGTTTAAGGCGCATAAGATATGACAACACCAACCCACGCCGTGCCGTAGAGTCTTGTTGTTCGGCGGGCCCTTCTAGTTTTTTCTTGAGTTCTTGCACGGTTTGTTGATATAGCCCAATTTGACTTTTGGTCAAGAAACAATAGGTGTCGACCTCGGTCTTATCAGGCAAATCAGCAATAATGGTTTTGTCGCTTTTAAGGCGCCGAAGGATATATGGACTGATGAGTTGACGCACACTGGCAAAAAAGGATTGTTCTGACCCTGTTGCATCCGCGTCGGTTTTTTTCTTGCCATATCCGGAAAAAGCTTTGCTGGTCCCAAGTAGCCCCGGTGACACGAAATCAAACAGCGACCACAAATCGAGCAAACGATTTTCAACGGGCGTGCCAGTCAGAATGAATCGTACCTGGCTTGGAATTTTCTTGATTGCTAGGGTTTGCTTTGTGTTGGGATTTTTAATGCTTTGCGCCTCGTCACACATCACGATATTCCAGGCTACCTTGTCAATCCAGGGTAACCTGTACACATTTGAATAGGTGGTGATCACCAAATCAATGCCCGTCAGGTTGGGTGCCTCGGTTTGCTTTAAAATATGTTGATCAGCGCTGGCGCCATGTGCCACCCAGACCGTCAAAGACGGGGTGAATTTTATAATTTCTGCTTGCCAATTACCCAAAAGGGATGCGGGTAGAATCAATAGATGCGGACGCTGAACAGTTTCGGCATTCTTCGCCAACAAAAGCAACGACAACACCTGAATGGTTTTTCCTAGCCCCATGTCATCGGCAAGGCAGCCTCCCAGACGAAGCTTATATAGCCACCATAACCATTGAACGCCGCTCAGCTGATATGGACGAAGGGTCGCCTTTAGATCGCGTGCCAATATTGTTTGAACCGCATTGTCACTTGATTGTTCGGGATGTCGCAATTGATTGAGCGTTTCTTCAAGCCATGCACCTTCAGTCACACTTGACCAAGTGGCAACGGTTTCCGCGAAGTCGCTTGCATCCCTTTGGCTGCCGGCTCCAGCAACCAGACGCAATCCTTCAGCAAAGGAGAGGCCATCACGGTAGACTTGTTTTGCGACGTCTTGCCAATGAGATAAAACTTGCGATAACTTGGCTTGATCAACCTCAACCCATTGTCCTTTGATTTGCACAAGATTCTCTTGCCGGGCAATAATCTCTTGCAGCTCATCATAGGTTAGGTTTTTACCATCGGGTAGCGAGTAGCTGATATTGAAATCAAGCAATGCGTGCATACCGACGGCGCTAGCAGATTGATTGCCAACGGAAATGCTCACCTGGGGACGCGGCGGGTGTTTTGGTGTCCACCAATTGGGTACGCGTACAAGAACGCCACTTTCCTCGATGAGATGAATTTCTTTTAAAAAGGCATGAGCCTGATGCGGTGTCCAGGCTTGGGGGGTAAAAATGGCCGATCGGTCGAGCAAGTCTTTAATAAACATACTTTTCTCGGCGGCTTTTTGTACTGGTACGAGTAGCGCCAATAGTTGTGCACGGTTCTGATCGCCTGCGTACTCCTTAAGAGCTTGGCCAAGCGGTACATGTTGCACATTTGATGTTGCGGTTTGTCGTGTTGTGTACGTTGCTAAAAACGCAAAGGGGTGTGTGGAGTTAGTTTTATTTTCAGCCAGGTGAAAACACACACGGCCGACTTTGTTCCACGTGGGGTTATAATGCGCAAGATAGTCGTAGAAGGCACCATTGAATGGGGTGAGTTCAGTTTTGAGTGCACTGACCATTTCAATCCAAAGAGAGCACAGCACGCCCACATTGATATATTCATTTCCAAGCATAAAGGGTGCTTTTGCATAGAGTAGAGTCAGTTCGGCGTCAGGTATTGGAATATCAAAGTTAGCAGTTATTTCAGTATTTTGCCCAATAACACGGCGTGCTTCAGTGATGAACAGCTGGCCAAAGGATTGCCAAAATGTGATTGATGGAGCATCTGGCGTTTTGATGGTTGAAATACCAAGACGAATGAGGCCACATGCATACCCCGCAGCGAAATAGGATATGAGTTTTCCGGCGGTGCCGGGGTCAACGTGTTCTTCTCCAGCATCATGTAGATATGGATGCCCCACGGGAGAAAGGGCAATGTAGAGTGCGATTCGGTCGAGCTGCGTCATTGTATTATTCTGATTCATGTCATCATTGTTTTTTTTGTCATTGTAAGCTCTAAAGGGCGCGGCAACCTAGATTAGATCGCCAACTAACCTGGGGTTCCCCTGTGATGACGTTGGTCTTCGTAGAATTATAAAAAGATAGAAAGTATTATATGTACTTTAAATAAGTGAGGTTCGCCGGTCAAGTGTGCGCACAAAAAAAGAGGCACCCGAAGATGCCCCCATAATATATTGGATCTATTCTTGATTAGAGCACAATCGGAGGAAGTGAGAATCCGCCACCAGTAATACGTATGGTTGATCCATTGCCCATAATCAATGGCGCTGAACTTAATTGATTTCCTGCAGAAACGCTGAGTGTAGCGCCGGCGCCAAGTGTGGTTGTGCCTGTGTAACTGTTGCTTCCACTAAGTGTTACTAAGTGTCCTGCGCCATTAATTGTGAGGTCGCCACCACTACTAATTGGACCAGAAAACGTAACGTCTTGCGTTGCAGTTAGCGTTGCTGATCCAGCCATACTAATCGAATTTGCAATAGTGCCACCACTATTAATATCTAATTCAAGTTCTGCGCCATTCCCAAGTGTGATTGCGCCTGAACCTGCCGCATCATTATTGTTTTTTAATATTAATGTGCCCGAGTCTGCCACAGTAATGCCGCCGGCACCTGAGTTCGCTTGATTAAGAGTAACGGACCCACCACCACTCACTGTAAGGCCATAAGTAAAAGTAATTGCTTTGTCAAGTGTTATAGCATTGCTTGTGTTTATTGTCGAAGCTGCGGTTACAGCAACACTGCTTGATGATATGCCACTTATAACAGCTGTTACACTCAATGTGCCTCCATTAAGGGTAAGCACACCGCCTGGTAAGGCAGTTGCAGTGCCAATTTCCACAACACCATCTGTGATTTTTAAAGCTGTGGTGCTATTGGAATTATTTGCAGTTAAAGCTAATGTACCCGCACTTGTTTTTTCTAACGTGTATGATTCTGATATTGGTTGATTTGCTGTTAATTTTTGATTAGTAACGCTAATTGTACTTGCATCTGTAAGTGCAATAGATTTACCAAGAGTAAAAGGAGTAGAACCATTAGCAAGCAGCGTGCCACCATTAAGTGTAAATGTGCCACCTGTTAAATTATTTGCTGCACCAATGCTAAGGGTAGCGCCGTTATCAATCACTAAGTTCGTATTGGCAGTATTCGTATCATTAGTATGATCATTATCGAATGTAACTGTTCCCCTGTATATATGTAGGTTTTTTGCGCTTCCTGCACCTATAATATCTCCCGAATGTGTAAAGTTACCACCAATATAGCTGTCGTTGGCCATAGTAAAGGCTTTCGCTGAAGACGTACCTGTTACATGCAGTTTGCCACCATTTAGCGTGAGCGTGCCGCCAGGAATATTTGTGTCATTTGCAACGGAAACAATACCACTTGTGATAGTAAGACCAGCATCCCCAGTGGTATCGCTGCTATTAGTATAATAGTTTGTGCCACTCAGTACTAAGGTGCCTGTTCCGTCACTGCTGGTTACGGATAATGTTTGTGCCCCTGAGATTGCCAGGTTTTCTGTTAACGTTGTGCCAGGTGCCACATCAATGGTGCTGGCGCCAGTCGTAAGTGTAATAGCTTTTCCAAGTGTTGCAATGGTTGCTGTTGCGGCTAAAGTACCACCTGCAAGTGTAAGTGTGCCACCTGTTAAATTATTTGCTGCACCGATGCTAAGGGTAGCGCCGTTATCAATCACTAAGTTTGTATTGGCAGTATTCGTATCATTAGTATGATTATTATCAAATGTAACTGTGCCGGTGTATATATGTAGGTTTTTTGCGCTTCCTGCACCTATAATATCTCCCGAATGTGTAAAGTTACCACCAATATAGCTGTCGTTGGCCATAGTAAAGGCTTTCGCTGAAGACGTACCTGTTACATGCAGTTTTCCACCATTTAACGTGAGGGTGCCGCCAGGAATATTTGTGTCAGCTGCAACGGTAACGGTACCTGCTGAAATATTAAGGCTTGTGTTTGTGTCCGTAGAGTTACTTGTGCTGCTTAATACTAATGTGCCTGAACCAGTCTTTGTAAGCACAGCTGCCCCCGACAGTATTTCTGTTAATGTTAATGTACCTGTTACATCAATGGTGCTGGCACCAGCCGTAAGTGCAATAGCTTTTTCAATCGTCATGACTGCTGTTGTTTTGAGCGTGCCACCTGCACCTGCAAGTGTAAGTGTGCCACCTGTTAAATGAGTTGCTGAAGCGATGCTAAGAGTAGCGCCGCCATCCACTTGTAAATTGGTATTTGTATTCAAGCTATAATCACTTCCAAGGGATACAGTGCCACTATAAATGTGTAATATTTTTGGAGAACTAGCATCGGTAATTGCGCCTGTATAAGCGAGCGTTCCTGATCCGGATCCAATGTAGCTGTTATCAGCCATAGTCAGTGCTTTGCTTGAGCTATATCCTGTTGATGCAAGTAATTTACCACCATTTAACGTGAGGGTGCCGCCAGGAATATTTGTGTCATCTGCAACGGAAACAACGCTCTTCGGATCAATGATTAAATTAATATACTGACCAGTTGTAACATTCGCGGTATTTGCTAATACTAACTCACCAACGCCAGTGCCGCTGTTTTTTGTAGTAAGAGCTTTGTGGGCACCACTGCTACCGCCCCCAATTACTTTGTTGATTGTTGTTGTTAGTGTGCTGCTAGTTTTAACATCAATTACAGCATTTCCAGATAAAAGAATGCCATCGGATGTGGAGGTTGCATTGCTAGCAGAGTTAGCGAGCGTTGCTGCAGCTGTAGATTGTAGCGTTGCTCCATTCCCAAGTGTGACCGTTCCTGTTGCCGGAATTGCATCGCTGTTGTTGAGTTGCAATGTTGCCATTCCACCGACAGTTGTTCCACCTGTGTAAGTATTTGCGGCTGTTGGTGCAAGAACTGTTGTGCCAGCACCAGCAATAGTTAGAACGGCAGCTGCAGCACTTTCAGAAATAGGGCCTGTTAAGGTAAGTTCCATACCAGTGTCAGCAGTAATTGTTGCTGCTGCGTTTGCTTCATTAACCCCCCCAGAACCATTAATAGCATTGTATTGTGATGCAGTAAGACCAAGCTGAATTGGGTTGGGAAGGGTGTAAGTTGCTGTGTCGTTTGCAGTATCTGGCGCTGAAAATTCGTAAACTGCTTGATTGTTTGTCATTGCGCGTAGTGTTGTTCCGTTTGCAAGTACAACAAGTCCGCCACCGCTGCCACCTAATGCGCCGCCATTGGTTATTGCAAGCGTGCCGCCAGTTAGATATGCAGGGCCGCTGAATGGGTTTCCTAGGTTGTTGGTTAATGCAACGCCATGTCCAGCTGTATACGTTGGAGCTGGTGTGGTGATATCTCCGTCATTGATAAGTGAGTTATCATTGTCAATTATTTTAACGCCAGTACCGGCAAATGTTAACGATGCAGGAGTGGTCGTATTACTTGTTGAAATTTTATTACTTAACACTATTGCTTGGGTCGCCGATGTGTCTATTAAAGTATTCTCTGGCGTTGCATTCGCTTCCATCACGGCCATACTTGATATAACGGCCGCACATTTGGGCCAAAACTTTGGCGAGAGGTGTGTTTCTTTTGCGATATATGTAGTGTTTCCAAGGTGAATTAATCGTGTTTTATTTATTATATTCATAATAAAACAATCCTATTTTGTAAAAAATATTTATACTTGATACACATAGGATAGAATAAAGTTCATTAAAAATTAGTAAAGATTGCAGATAATTGTTTTTTATTATTAATGAAAATTTAAAATGGTATTTATAGATGGGTAAGTAAATAGATTTTCTATATTTTAGATCCCAAAGCACGTCTGGGCGCCTTAAACATAAAAAATTTCAATAAAACAGCCAGATCACCGGGACACTTGCCTTGGGCATAGCCTGGAGCCTGGTGAATACACGAAAAAATAAGTGTGGGATGCTTTATCAAAATAAATTTTAATTGCTATACATGGTCATTTTAATCCTGAATTAGGATTGCTTACTTTTGGCCAGCCTGTTGTAAAATATCAGCAGATCGTTTCGCTAGCACAGGGTTCGTTGCGGTTTTACCTTTTTTCGCTTGCATGATTGCGAGTTCGGCATTTTCCAACACCCATGCTTCTTCGGCGAGACATGCAGAGGCATTGCCATCTTCTTTCATTTTTCCATAAGCAGAACCCATAAGATGCCAAGCAAAGGTATTATCATGCCGTTGTTCGGTGATTTTAGTTAAATGTTCGACTGCCTCTTGGAATTCAGCTTTGCCTGCCGATGGTAGTTCAATCAGGGCGTGTGCCAGCATCAAACGCACACTATACGACTGTGGACGTTTTTTAGCAGAATCACGTAAATAGGGGAGCGATTCAGCAATTTGCCCCGTTTCAAAACAAAACTGACCTTTAAGTTCTAGAAAATATGGATCGCCAGGAAATTCTTTTAATAATTCATCAAGCTTTACAAGTGCATCACGTGCCTTTTGGTTGCTTTTACCATTATTATATTCAGCAATAAGACGGGCATAACGTGCAGCCACACTTTTGTCAGATGGTGGATAGTCACGATTAACTTCGTTTCGTTTTTTTAAAAACCCAATTAGCTTTGCTTTAATGCGGTTGAATTGCTGTTCATACGCCTCGGGAATTTTATAACTCTCAGGTTGTTGTTTTTGATACAAACGCACTTTTGCTTTACGTTCGGGTGATAATGGGTGAGTCTGCACATACGGGTCTTCATGGCCTGTAGTATAATGTCCGCCAAGCATATCAAGAAAATCGGCTAGCCCCGCCACTGGCCATTTCTTAGCGTTAAGGTAGTTTAGCGCGGAAGCATCCGCTGAATCTTCTTGCTCACGACTATGTTTCAAAAGTGATCGTTCAAATAAATGCGCACCACCTGCAAGGCCTGCCATTAAAGGCCCTGGATTACCTGATAGAATAGATGCCGCGCCACCAAGCAGAACAGACGCCACAGCAGGAACAGAAGATTCAGCCATGATCGCCGATGCCTTCGCCATATGGCCGCCCGCGATGTGCCCTGTTTCATGTGCAAGGACGCCTATTAGCTGCGATGCATTTTTACATTTCATGATGAGCCCAGTGTACACGACAATAATACCACCAAAAGTTGCACCAGCGTTTAGCTCCATACTGTTAAGGAGGTAGACTTTTGGATGAATATGTACGCCAGCAACCGTAAATAGCTCTTGAAGCCATGCCTCGAGTGAGGCCTCAACTTCATCATCTGAAATGAACTGAGGTGCAGGTGCGTTAGCCCATGTGTCATATGTATGGATGGCAAATGTGCATAAAAGCGTGATAAGGAGTTTTTTAAAAGAGAAGTTCATATTTTTCCTATTGTCATTCCCGCGAAGGCTGGAATCTAGCCTTTATATAGTACCTTAATAATATCATTTCAATCTACGATTTCCTGGATCCTAACCTACGCGGCGATGACACGATGCCTTTTCAACACACTTCGACTGCAATGGCCGTTGCCTCGCCGCCGCCAATACACGCAGATGCAATGCCACGTTTAAGTCCGTGTGCACGAAGAGCATGCACCAACGTTACCATAATTCGTGCACCGCTTGCGCCAATGGGATGGCCTAATGTACATGCGCCGCCATGGACGTTTACTTTTTCGCGCGCAATGCCAAGATCATGCATAACTGCCATGGGGACAACCGCAAAAGCCTCGTTGATTTCGAATAGGTCGACATCATCCACTGTCCATTTAAGGGCACTCAACAATACTTTAATGACGCCAACTGGGGCAGTTGTAAACCATTCAGGTGCACAGGCATAGCTTCTGAACCCTACAATTTTGGCTATGGGCTTTGCATCTAATAATCCGTTTTCTGAGCAGAGCAACATAGCAGCCGCCCCGTCAGCGATACCGCTCGACGTTGCTGCAGTGACTGTTCCTGTTTTTCCAAAGGCGGGACGCAACACCTCAAACTTGGTGGGTTTCACGCGTGTTGGGGGCTCATCCGTTTCGATTATTGTGACGTTTCCTTTGGCGTCGGTAAAATTCAAAGGTGTGCGCTCTGCCATAAACAATCCGGCAGCTTGTGCCTTTTGATAGTTCTCATACGTTTCGCGTGCAAATGTTTCTTGATCGGCACGTGTGAATTTATATTTCTCAGCCGTGGCATCAGCAAACACACCCATGGCGCGTCGTGTGCCGTCTGACGAAATACCATAGGCATCTTCAAGGCCATCTAGCAACATATGATCATACACAGCGCCATGCCCCATGCGATATCCTGACCGCCCTTTGGGGAGCAAATAAGGCGCATTTGTCATGCTTTCAAAACCACCAGCCATCATTACTTTTCGTTGTCCTGTTTGTAATGCATTGCATGCAAATGCAATGGCTTGCATGCCGGATCCACAAACTTTATTGATGGTTGTGGCAGGAATTGAATCAACGCCAAAGGCAGCGCGTGTCGCTTGTCGTGCCGGTGCTTGGCCTTGTCCTGCACCGAGTACGCAACCCATGATGACTTCTTCTGGTACGTGTGATTGCCGCATTGTCGCAATAAGTGCTTCAGCACCAAGTTGCCAGCCTTGATACGATGAAAGTTGGCCTTGAAAAGCGCCGATAGGCGTGCGTTTTGCATCGATTATATAGATAGGTTTTGCCATGTATGTCATTTTAGATCAATCAACTTTTTATTTATATTATTTTATGATAAAGCATAAAATAGCGGGTATACAAGACGCTTTAGCTTTAATAGAAAAAGACATTATTTATGATTGGAAAATTTTTCAATATATTTAAGATATTTTTTAAGGAAGCTAAAGATAGTATCAACTCTTGATAAAATTAATCAACATAATTGTTGAATTTTTTGAAAAATTATTGCAATATGAGGCTACATTCCCATCGTGAAGCGAAGATTTCCAATATTCTAAGGCAATTTATGAAAGCTTTAGGATGCAGCTATCCCCCATTTAAGATTTTTAAATGTCCTCTGCGATGACTGAGCACAGTGGTCAATCATGACAGCTTTGCATACACTTAAACGAAAGGTTTTTTTACCATGCATAAATTTACTCGCATATTATTAAGTACACTATTAACAGGGTCTGTATTCTCTCTTCCTGCTCATTCAATGAATGAAGGAACAGATATAGACTCGAGGCACCGAAGTTCTTCAGGATCATATGTGTTTGCAAGCTTTGATCAACCAAAACTTTCTGATGAATCAATGATTGAAGAAGGGACGGCAACGGACTCTGAATCTGGGAAAACTTCACGTGCAGATACAAGCTGTGATTCAGAGGATGAACGAACAGTAGGTAGAATGACAAAAGATATTTCTGACAAAGAGATTTTGAGTCCGACATCTGTTGTTCCACAAAGAATGTCAGAAATAAATCATAATTCACTTTCAATTAAAAAAACTGATATACGTATTCCAGACTTTTGGCTTGCATTTGCTGCGCAACGTGGAATTGAGGTTGAAAAAGAGGATGATGCTTTAATGTTAAGAAAGGAAGAGGAGATACAACAAATAGAGGCTGATATTCTTCTAAATGATGAACTAAAAAAAGATTTAAGACGTAATCCCGAGTTACGAAAGACACTTGATGGAGCGCATGTGAGACGCATAACAGGCGTAGTCTTAGGTATATCATTTGAAAATAATAAATTGATTTTGACGGAAGCAGTCCCTATGGTTTCTCCTCCTAAGTTTAGAGGGAAAAGAGCTAATCCAAGTGGCAGCTTCACTTCCTAATTCTTTTAAGCGAATTTTATCTTAATTTTACAGAATATCTAATTTTATAGCCCCCTTGTTATTTAATGAGGGGGCATTATTTTTTAGCATGAATTTTCTGCATGGGCTGTTGCCCGAGCCGTGGTAAGCGCAACTTTTAATCGTCTGCTATAATTTGCGACCGGCACTCCACAATAAACGGTTTTGCTCGCTTCGATCGCTATTAAGCCGCTGAATTTAGGCATGATTAATGGCCCTGCCTTTTCGAATAGCGTTTGTGCGCTGATACTAAGGTTTGAATTAAATGGGGGAGTATACAGCGTTCGTAAAAACTGAGTCGGTGTAAATGATGTCGTTCGCAACAAACGTGAAAGCTGCGTCATTGTGTAAGGTTGTCCACGCCCAAGTGGTGTTGAATCTATGCGCGACCAAAGTCCACGACGATTTGGTATAATGATTAATAGTTTCCCTTCTGCTGACAATACGCGCCAGCATTCTTCTAAAAAAGCCATTGGATTGTGGCTAACTTCAAGTCCATGAATGACAAATAATCGGTCGACACAACGATCGGGTAGCGGAAATAAATCTTCTTCAACGAGAGCAATACGCGGGCTATTCTTTGGCCATCCAATGACGCCCATATCCGCTGGCATAAAGGCAAGTTGCGTACTATTTTCTTTAAGATAAGGGAGTGTGTAGCCATAGGCTAATGTGACATCACGATTTTTATGTGCAGACGATTGCGGTGCGTCCACCGTTGGCCAAAGCTTTTTTAGCAAAGCATCAACATTTGATTGAACGACGTCACCAAGCGGGGTTGTGTAGAAATCACGAAAGTCGAGAACGTCCATTGGATGGTGCGCCTTGTGCTCTTTTCATAAATGATAGGGGATTGAGACTAAAAAGGCGAGGGGATTGTTTTACAAAAATATATACATATCAATTCAATTGTGTTAGTTATTGTTTGAGTAGTGCTATTTCAATATAAATATGTATATAATTTTGTTATTAATAATATATACTATTTTGAATGTAAGTTATGCCATGGCGCCTGATGGTATTCACACCCATGAAGATTATGTACAGCTATCTTTTGATGCGCCTGAATTTGATGCAGCGTGCGCTGTTGTTGATTCGAAAGTGGGCGTGTCCATGACTGGTGTCTTAATCACACCTGATATTGTTGTTACTGCTGCACATGGTATTGAGGCTATTTTTAGAAAGTTAAAGCCGACACAAACTGAACATGGGATTATGACGATTCCTATTAAATCCATAAAGGTTTATTTTAGGGGCAAAAGTCAAACCATAATGGCTGAAGTTACTCATGTTTTGCTTGATCCGCGTTATTTCCAAGAAGCAAATACGCGAGAGGGAAAATTTGATTTTGCTTTTTTAAAGCTATCAATGCCTGTGAGAGAAATAACTCCCGCTGAATTTTTTCAAAAAGAAACAATTCCGAGCAACGCGCTGATGACCGTTGTTACGTATGGCACTTCTGATATAAAGGCAGGCATGTTTAGCTGGTCTGGTTCACAACAGGCAACACGACGTGCTTTTCGTTTGTATGAACGGGATACCTATTTTGGTAAAGCAGAAGATGAAGAGGTCTTAAAGTCGTCACGTTATTTACAAGAAAGTTCTGTATATTTCAAGCCGCTAAAACGTAATACCAAGCCTGAAGAAACAGATTCGGAAGAGATTGTAAGGTCGTATGAAGCCACGCAAAACTGGGTAGCTGATGGCAAGAAGCCTTATGGGCTGGGTTTGCCGGGCACGAGTGGCTCTCCTGTATTTATTAGATTAAGTAAAAATGGGCAGACAAAGGATTATCTGTTTGCTTTGGTAAGTAGTTATTCTCATTTAACAGGACAGTTTCGTAAGCGAGGTGTGTATGAAATGGATTACATCTTAACGAATCAGAAACAGTCTTTGGGCGGGTATCAAACAATTTATTCGTTATTTTATAGGCACAAAACGGATGAGCCAGCACCGCCACGTCATGCTACGTATACGCAGGATCCTATTTTGAGATTATTATTGAAAGCGATCACAAATGATAGTGATTCATCAATGATGAGTATTGCAAAAGAACGACATCAATCGGCCGGAAATTTTCTATTAAAGTTAAAGAATTTATTAAATATTTCTTAACACATTGCTTGATACAATTATAATTATTCAGGCAAGAATTAATTTAATGAAAATTTTGAGCTTTTTTTCACGTGCAACGGTTATCTTGTTTCTGCAAATTTTCTTTGCAGCAACTTTGACCGTTAGTTTTTGTGAGCCTGTTTTTGCCGCGAAATCTTCTAAGAAAAAGAAATCCAAAAAAAAGAAATCTAAAAAAAAGAAATCTAAGAAGAAGTCGGCTAAGAAAAAAGCTGCTAAGAAAAAAGCTGCTAAGAAAAAAGCTGCTAAAAAGAAAGTCAAAAAGAAAAAGGCTGAAGCAAAAGTTGCACCGAAGCCAGCTTCTAAGCCAGACCCAAAGCCTGCTCCAAAAGCAGTATTAACAAAATTTCAAACAGAAACTACCTATTGGTGCGGCAGCGTATATTGCGATAAAGCAAAAGATGACGATGATGCAGCCTGCCTTTTATCGCCTGGCAATAAACCAATGCAGTGCATTTATGGCGATACTAAGGCCAATCCAAGAGATAAATCATTAAAGGAACTAAAATTAAAGCCAGAAGATGATAGTGGCATGGAAATGTGCTTATATGAATTGAAAGCAATTTGTGGTGGTTACAGCGCATCACTTAATAAAGACAAAGACATGGTCAGTGCAGAGTGCGAAAAAGGCGATAAGATGTATAGGTGCATCCCTGCTTTTGAAAATGTACCGAAAGTGCCCATTACTCCTGTGATTCCATCTTCTTAAGAATGAATTGCTCCCCTTGAAACTAATACAGTATCTGTATAGTGTTTGCATATGAACCATTCATATTCTAGAGTAAATCATGACACATAAAGACCAGGCTTTTTGGCTTATTAAATCCGAACCATCCACATGGTCGTGGGCCGATCAAGTAGCAAAAGGGATTGAACCTTGGGAAGGTGTGCGCAATTATCAAGCACGCAATAATCTTAAATCAATGAAAATAGGAGATTTGTGCTTTTTTTACCATTCGGTAAAAGAACGCTCTATTGTTGGTATTGTAGAGGTTGCAAGCGATTATCGTCTTGATCCAACTGATCACGACGGCGTGTTTGGCTTGGTAGACGTTAAAACAGTGCGTCCCTTAAAAAAACCAATTTGCCTGGATCAAATCAAATTAGTCCCGGCATTGCAGGATATGGCATTACTTAAACAATCACGTTTGTCAGTTCAACCTGTTACAAAAGAAGAATGGGACGTGATTCTGCAACTCTCTGAGGGATAATGGTTGAATTGTTATCGCTTGCATTATCCAATTTATTATTACAATACGCATGTTAAAAATAGTGTAAAAGCAGGCTTATTTATGCATTTCAGACAACTTCACTGAATTCAATTGACTCTGTTTTTTATATCTACTAGTATGCTATTGAATTTCATATTTATTTAAAATTAGACCCTATAGAATGACCTTTGTTGTAACCGAAAGTTGTATCCGCTGTAAATACCAAGATTGTATCGAGGTATGCCCAGTGGATTGTTTTTATGAAGGTGAAAACATGTTGGTTATAGACCCCGATCAATGTATTGATTGCGGTGTTTGTGAAATTGAATGCCCAGCAGAGGCGATTATTGCTGATACGGCACCTGGGGCTGAAAAGTGGGTCGAGCTAAATCGTACGTATGCTAACATCTGGCCGAATGTTACCCGAAAGGGCGTTGCGCCAGTAGATGCAGATGAGTGGTTGAAGGTGGAAAACAAATTTGAGAACCATTTTAGCAAGAAACCAGGAAAATAATTCATTTCCCCTCTTGATTTTTTCTAAATCATTCTTATATCAAGGAAAGACAGTATATTAACCCTTATGAGTAATAGAAAAGAAATGACTGAAACTCTATTTAATGTTGGTGATTACGTTGTTTATCCTGCACATGGTGTTGGTAAACTGTTAGCAATTGAAGCGCACGATATCGCAGGCCACAAAGTGGAACTGTTTGTTATCACGTTTGATAAGGATCGCATGACGTTGCGATTGCCTATCCAAAAAGCAAAGAATGCGGGCCTACGTCCGATCAGTTCAAAAGATGAATTTGAAACTGTTTTGCAAATTTTGACGGTAAAATCAAAACCACGTCGTTTGATGTGGAGCCGTCGTGCACAAGAATACGAAAATAAAATTAATTCAGGTAACCCAGTATCAATCGCTGAAGTGGTTCGTGACCTGTTTCGTAATCATTCAGACACAGATCAATCATATAGCGAACGCCAAATTTACCAAGCAGCGATTGATCGCCTTGCACGTGAGCTTGCTGCGATTGAAGCGATTGGTGAAACAGATGCAATTTCTAAAATGGAAACGATCATGCGCGCTGCGTAATGTTTTTTTATTAAAGTACAAATTTTTTATTTAGCCTAAAAAAGTCTCCTTTGTGGGGGCTTTTTTATTGCCCAAAAGAAGCCAAGATAGCGTAAAGTTAGAGCATACCAATTTCATGTAATTCTAATCATGCAGAGCATAGCCGATAGTTCCGAAATAAAAAGCACGCAAACGTCAAAACAAAAAAGCAACATCAACGGCTGGCTTGTCATCGACAAACCGCTTGGCCTTACATCGACCAAAGTAGGGAGTCAGCTGAAACGACTGTTACGCCCACAGAAAATTGGCCATGTTGGCACGCTCGATCCACTTGCATCTGGTGTTTTGACCTTTGCACTGGGCGAGGCTACAAAACTAATTCCTTATTGGAACATCACGGCAAAGAAATATGAATTTCACATAACCTTTGGCGAACGACGTTCCACTGATGATGCTGAAGGCGAAGTTATTGAACGATCATCGGTTTTGCCAACGGCAGCCCGCATTGTTATGTTCCTTGATCAATTCCTGGGCACTATTGACCAAGTCCCGCCAAACTATTCAGCGATTCAGGTTGACGGTAAGCGTTCTTATGATCGTGCACGCAAAGGCGAGGAATTTACATTGCCATCACGTAGTGTTCGTATTGATGATCTGCATATTGCCAGGCGGATTTCGGATGAGACCTATGCATTCGAAGTCACCTGCGGCACAGGAACATACGTGCGTTCATTGGCGCGTGATATTGCGGAAGCATGCGGCACTGTTGGCTATGTCAGCTACCTGCGGCGCATAAAAGATGGCTGCTTTCAAATCAAAGATGCAGTATCGTTGGATGAATTATTGAATAAAACAGATAATACGAATTTAGTAGAAGAAAACAGTAAAACCATGCATAATCACTTTGGTATTTTCCCTTTAAGTTCTGTTCTGGACGACATCCCGGCTGTGACGGTTGGGGAAGATGATTTAAAACGGCTTTACCTAGGTCAAGCAATTCCAGTGGATTCGATTGCAGATTTGATGCAATTAGGTCTGACTTCTGGGGTTGTGCAAATTCAAGGGTCGTCTGGCTTGTGTGCCATGGGGTTCATTGAAGATGGTCAGTTAAAGCCAAAACGTTTATTACATTTAGGAGAACATGATGTCGATTACTATTGAACGCAAAGCAGAGCTCGTTGCTGAATTTGGCAAAACCCCGAACGATACAGGGTCAACTGAAGTCCAAATCGCTATTATTACTGAGCGAATTACAAACCTATCAGGTCACATGAAGACACATGCAAAAGATTTACACTCACGTCGTGGATTATTGATGTTGGTTGGTCAACGTCGTCGTTTGCTTGATTATATTAAAGATCGCAATTTGGCTGGTTATCAGGCATTGATCAAGCGTTTGGGTATCCGTCGCTAATTTACCAACTCTGTTTTCTGCATTCCCGCGAAAGCGGGAATGACAGAAAGTATAGAAATTTCATGGCTAAACTTACTTTTTTTGTAACAACCACGACATGTTATGCAGCCATTGAAACGACACATGGTGTCATTCAAGATTCGCACACGCTTGGCGCCGAATCACAAAGTGCGGCTCTTATCCCCTTTATTAAAACTATTTGGGATAGCGCAGGCTCCCCAGTTCTCACCACAATCATTGCACCAAAGGGTCCAGGCAGTTTTACTGGAATTCGTGTAACATTGGCAACTGCGCAAGGCTTAAGCTTAGCATGCCCAGCAGCCACGTGTTATGCGCCAACACTTTTTGATGTATTGCTGCATGACAGGCCAAAGCAATCATATGCCGTGATTGATTCAAAACGCGGTGACTATTTTGTAAAAACACAAGCTGGCGAACCATTGATTTTATCACCAGGCACTTTTTCAGAGTTTCAAAACAAGCATTCTGATTGGACAATAATTGTAGAACCTGATCTGTTCGGTAATGATCTTATATCGCAAAATGGTGCAAAGTCTGTTTCATATCCAGCCGAACAATTGCTTCAGGCGTTGCTAGCAGCGGATACATATGTTCAGCCAAGTGTGTTCGAACCTTACTATTTGTTTGAACCAACGTTTAAAAAGTCTGAAAAGTTACCATTTTAGGGGAACTATTAGCTTTATTATTTTTTAGTATCTTAATCATTCATTCATTAATTCTTGTTACTTTAGTCTTGTAAGTAATAGAACTGGAGAAAGTTATGATTTTTAATAAATATGTTATTGCAATTGGTGTTGCGCTTAGTTTTTTGATGACATCGCTGAATGCACAAGAAAATGCTAGTGCTGAGTGCCCTGTTAATAAAGACAGAATGAGTAAGAATTGCGCTGGATGGGCAAAAAAATATAATACGTTAAGCGAAGCTGACATTTCAGCTGCTATAGAATTTAATACTATGAATGATGATGAAAAGAACAATTTGAGTCAATCTGAAAGCATAAAAAGGGAAAATAACTACGACAAAGTTGAAAATTATAAGAAAAATTTTGAAGGAACTGCAGAAAAACAATCACCTTGTCAAATTACTGCGGTTAATGGCGAAGAAAAAATTAATGCTCGTTGTGAAAAATACAAAAACAAGACTTCTTGTGAAAATGAACCCACCGCTTGCAGATGGAGTGAAAGTCGGGAAACGTGCGAGAAGCTCAAAATAAAGGATATAAAATTTGAATGTTTGGGTCAATAATTTGTTAATGTTCGTATGCTCTAATATGAATAATTAGCACTTCCCTATTTAAAAAACTAAAGGATAAGATTTGATGTTTTAAAAACAAAGATTCTTATCCTTTTTTATTGATGAAAAGGTGGAAATAAGTTAGTTAAGCTTCCTTGTTCTTTTCTGCTACACCTGACTTCTACAATTAATGTTCCACATATCGGCAATACGCACATTCTCACCTAAAATCTCATCCGCTTTTTCGCGTGGGCAACGGTCACGCATATAAACCTGGAATCGTAATTGGATGAATTCCAAAATATCATCAATGGTCTTGACTGACAATTCAATGCCTTGTGCTTTATACGCAGCAATTGCTTTATTAATCATCTCTGCCAGATCAACATCATCTGCTTTAGCCTCGACAATCAAACGAATAATCCCAAGAGCAGTCCTTCGAATCGCAAGCGGGTCTTTTGACCCTGTTGGCTTAATGCCAGACCCTAAGAATCCAACAAGCGTGTCCATTTTATCAATGAGTGCAAGCGCGCGGCTAACAGGCGCTGTTGGTGTCACTTTGCTTGGGCCCAGGGGTTGATAATATTCCTCAAGCGCAACGGCAACATCGACAGATTCGCCTTGTAGGGTTGCATAAATGCGCCCCATGATGCCTTGTAATTCTGGAAATTCCCCAACCATGTGTGTAACTAGATCGCTTTTGCACAAATGTGCTGCACGTTTGATGGTAGCATCAGTTGCAACAGATTCAAGGCGACGTACTTTGTCACCGACCGAACCGAGTTTTTCATGAAACACAATTGTGTCGAGTTTTTTGACAAGATCCGTTAATGGTATAGCGCGATCAGTATCATAAAAGAAGGTGGCATCACTAAGGCGGGCACGAAGCACGCGCTCGAGTCCATCCATCATCAAACGATTATCTGTGCGCGCAGGTACATTTGTGAGTACGCCAAAGTATGGTGCAATTTCGCCATCCTTTGTAAGTAATGTGAAATATTTTTGGTGCACACGCATGGAAGTTGAGAGCACCTCTGCCGGTAAATGCATAAATGCAGCATTAATTTCTCCTAAATGCGCATACGGAAAATCAACAAGGCCTGTGACTTCGTCGAGGAGCGTTTCGTCTGGTTGAATTGTAAGGCCTTTTATCGCAGCTGCCTTTACCATAGATTCCCAAACAACAATCCGGCGTTCATCAAAATTAACAATCACCTGTGCTGTGCGAAGTTGTTCGACATAATTCGCTAGGCCAGTTAGTTGAATGGCTTCAGGAGCCAAAAAACGATGTCCGAATGTTTTATTGCCAGCTGTGATATCAAGCCCTTTAACCGGAAAGGCAATTGTTTTGTCATTAAGCATTACTGTAATTGCGCGAATCGGGCGGATCCAAGAACGTGTGAAATCATTAGTTGCTGGGTTGTGCCAACGCATGGATTTGGGCCATGGCATTTGGTCAAGAAAACCGTTCAATACATCGGGCAGCATGGTTTCCACAGGCCGAGGAGCCGATACGATATGTGCAAAATAGTAATCGCCACGTGCTTCGAGTTGGTCTTTGGTCATACCAGTAGATTTTAAGAAACCAGCCATTGCAGCCTCAGGCGCATTAACACGTGGGCCACGACGTTCTTCTGTCATAGCTTCTGTTGTTTCAGGTAGACCTTTTGCAAAAATAGCCAAACGTTGCGGGGCAATATAGCTGCCTATTTCCGTAAAGGTAAGGCCTTGCTCTGCCAGTAATTTTGACAGCACATCCTTACTATTAGTAAGTGCTGCACGTTGCATGCGCGCTGGAATTTCTTCGCTATAAATTTCGATCAGTAGATCCATGTTTTTTCACTTTATTTTGTTGGTTTTAGTGGTTATTAATTGTCTCTTTTTCAGTTTTCCCTGTCTTGACCAGAGGATCCAGTCGCCTGAGCTCGTGGGCCCTCGGGTCACGCCCCAGGGAAACTAGGGAAAAATTGTATTCCTCGCCATGATGGCAATTTTGTAAAACTATCCTTGTATCCACGCCTGGCAACACTTCTGTGCCAACGCCCTTACACGGCTAATGTATCCCGCTCGCTCGGTCACAGAAATCACACCACGCGCATCAAGCAAGTTAAACGTATGGTTCGCTTTTACGCATTGCTCATATGCAGGTAGTACAAGGTTTCGCGCAAGTAGTTTGTCACATTCAAGCTCATGCCCATGAAAGTTATGAAGCAAGCCATCCGTTGATGCTACTTCAAAGTTGTAGGCAGAAAACTCACGTTCAGCGCGCAAAAATACATCGCCATACGTTAGCCTGCCTTCACCTTCTAGTCCATTCCAGTTAAGCGCAAAGTGGTTGTCAACGCCTTGTACAAACGTCGCAATACGCTCCAGCCCATAGGTGATCTCCACAGGAACTGGGTTGCATTCAATGCCGCCAACTTGCTGGAAATACGTGTATTGTGTGATTTCCATGCCGTCGCACCAAACTTCCCAGCCAAGACCAGCCGCACCAAGAGATGGGTTTTCCCAATCGTCTTCAACAAAGCGAATGTCATGGTCAGCAAGGTTCAGCCCAATAGCTTCTAGGCTTTTAAGATACAACGCTTGTGGGTCTGCAGGCGATGGCTTTAAAATTACCTGAAATTGATAATATTGTTGTGTGCGATTTGGGTTCTCACCATAACGACCATCATTTGGACGGCGGCACGGCTGCACAAATGCGGCGTTCCACGTGTCTGGCCCAAGTGCACGAAGTGTCGTTGCGGGATGCGATGTGCCAGCGCCAACTTCAGTGTCATAAGGTTGCAAAATTACACAGCCTTGGGATGCCCAAAAACGCTGCAGGTCAAAGATAATGTCTTGAAAGGATTTCATAAAAATACGTGTTGTTTGTTTTGTAGGTGATAATATCATGGTATGTCGAAAAATGGTAGACAGAGTATGCCCTTATAACAAATCGTTTTTCGTATTTATAAAAGAGAAAAATGTAATATGCATATTCGAATATCCAACAATCTCTTGCAAGAAATTTGTTAACATGGCACGATCGGGTTTATATAATACAAACGAACAGATCACATAAAAAATGCTACTTTACGGACTCCATTCTTGCATCGCTGCGCTTCAAAACCCTGAACGTGTCGTTGAAAAGATTTATCTAACTGATAAGAAATTGCTTGATCGGTTGCCTCCAACGGTGACTGGTAGTGCGCGCAAAAATGTTGAATTAACATCAAAAGAAAAACTCGCGGCAATGTTGCCAAAAGAGGCGGTTCACCAAGGAATTGCATTGCAAGTAAAAAGCTTGGAGCCGCTTGATTTATCGGACCTGTTACATAATGACGCGCCCAACCAGATTTTGGTGATTCTTGATCAAGTGACTGATCCACATAACATTGGCGCAATTTTACGTACATCAGCTGTGTTTGGTGCAAAAGCGTTGATTTTAACGGATCGTCATGCACCAAAGGAAACGCCAACACTTGCAAAGTCAGCATCAGGTGCGTTAGAACACGTGCCGTTATGTTTTGTTAAGAACCTTGCACACGCCCTTAAAGACATCAAAGAAGCCGGCTTTTGGTGTGTAGCCTTTGCTGAAGAAGCCACGCAAACCTTAAGTCAGATCGATCTTAAGGGAAAGATTGCATTGGTTCTTGGTGCGGAGGGCGATGGACTTAGGCGATTAACGTCGGAAAATTGTGATTTTTATGTTAAACTACAATCAGCATCAACTTTTTCAACGTTGAATGTGTCAAATGCAGCGGCGATTGCCCTCTACGAAACATTTCAACAACAACGCGCTCATTCTTAATTTGTCATCCCCACTCAGGCGTGGATCCAGAAGGAAATAATTTCCTTCGTAGTTTTCTTCTGAGTCGATCAGAGGATCTATCTACTACACACTTCCCACAAAGACCCTGTGGCCAAGTCATAGGGAAACTAGAAGAAAGGAAGAAATAGTCTAGATTGCAGCCGAGCAATGATGACAAAGTGAGCAAGAAATATATAATAGGACTTAAGGAAAAACAGTGACTGATACACTTCACGCAAAACTAATCCCAACGAAAAATGATTTTTGGTTCCTGCCTCTTGGCGGATCCAATGAAATCGGTATGAATCTCAATTTGTTTGGATACAACGAACAATGGCTCATCGTTGATCTTGGTATTACCTTTCATGATCGCCTTGGCGTTGATGTGATTACGCCTGACCCAAGTTTTTTGATTCAACACAAAGATCATATTGCAGGTTTAGTGCTTACCCATGCGCATGAAGATCACGTGGGTGCGATTCCTTATTTATGGCCTTATTTACGTTGCCCGATTTATGCAACACCTTTTACAATGCGTATTGTTCGTCAGAAAATTGCCGATAAACCGTGGAAAAATGATGTTGTATTGATTGAAATTCCATTGTCAGGTGCCTTTAAAGTTGGTGATTTTGATATTGAATACGTAACCCTTACTCACTCAATTTTAGAGCCAAATGCGCTTCGAATCGAAACACCACATGGTGTAGTGTTACACTCTGGCGATTGGAAGATTGATCCAGATCCTATGATTGGTGAAGCAACAGACATTAAGCGTCTTAAAGAAATTGGCGATAAAGGTGTGCTCGCGCTTATTTGCGATTCGACCAATGTGTTTAATCATGGTGTGGCTGGATCTGAAAAAGATGTACGCGATGAATTGTTAAAACTAATGGGAACATTCCCTGAGAATCGTGTGACGGTTGCCTGTTTTGCATCAAACGTGGCACGTCTTGAAACTGCCGCTAAAGTAGCTGCGGCTCATGGTCGTCAAGTTGCACTTGTTGGACGCTCACTCCACCGTATGGTAGCTGCAGCAAAGGATTCCGGTTATCTAAAGGATCTTCCTCCATTTATATCAGATGTTGATGCCATGCGATTGCCAGATCACAAAGTGTGCTTTATTGCAACTGGGTCACAAGGTGAGGCACGTGCAGCACTTGCGCGTATTGCCGGTGATCAGCACCCAGTTGTGAAATTTGCCGATAATGATGTGGTTTTGTTTTCATCACGTATGATTCCTGGGAACGAAAAAAACATTTCAGCTTTGCAAAACCGTTTGATTCACAATGGTGTTCGCATCGTTACATCATCCGAAGAAGATATCCATGTTTCAGGGCATCCTGCGCGGGACGAGCTCCGTCAGATGTATGAATGGGTGCGCCCAGATGTATTAATTCCAGTGCATGGTGAAGCACGCCATTTGGATGAACATGCACGTTTTGCCCTTGAATGCGGCGTAGATACAGCTGTTGTGCCTGAAAATGGTTCATTGATCAGACTTAAAAAAGATGACACATGCGAGATTGATTTAATACCAACAGGTCGTTGGGTGTTTGACGGTAATCGTATGATTGATATGAAAAGCATCGTTTTGAAAGATCGTCATAACCTATCAACTGAAGGTCTGCTTGTAGCAACTGTTGTAATAGATAATGTAGGACAAATTTTGCAAGCACCTCAGCTGACCTTTAAAGGCTTGTGTGATTCTGATGCTGAAAAAGAAGCTCTCTCTCGTGAGATTTATTTGTCATTGCGTGAAACGTTAGAGCGTGGTTATCGTTCGAATGATGATCGCCTTGAAACATTAAAAGCAGTGATTCGCAAAGCTGTACATCGTTATTTGATGAAAAAGCCAGTAGTGGATGTGCATATTATCGTGGCAGAGATGTAGTTATATTATGGTTCAATTGACTGCTCTTAAGTCTTTATCTTAAGAGTAATTTCTTTTCACTCTGCATCGGAATCTGAGTATAGGTATTAAGTCACAATAATTTTGTTTTTGAAAGTAGTTTAGGTTTTTTCTATTTTTCTTGCCACGGCGTCAGAATCAATAGTTTTTAGATGAGTTTGAGCAATAACTTTCGATTGGTTTAATGAAAATTTAGCATTTTCATTTTTAGAATTTTTATCAATAGTAGTAATTATTGATGTAGCTTTAGGGTTGAATTTTATCATATATATAAAACACTATGTATTTCTTGCAAATCAATGATAAAATGAAAAATAAAACGATCAAAGATTATTCATTCATCTTAGGTAATGTAAATACAAAATCACTTCCAGCACCCACAGCTGATTGAACGTATATTTCTCCATCATAGTCATTCACGATTTTCTGGCATGTGGCAAGGCCAATGCCCGAACCTTCGTATTGGTTTTTGCTATGGAGCCGCTTAAACATGGTGAATATACTTTTATGGTATTCTTCGGCAATTCCAATGCCATTGTCACGCACATGAAATTCCCAAAAATAATCATGCTCAACGGTGAAAATCTCAATAACGAGTGGCTTCTCTGAACAAAACTTAATAGCGTTGCTAATTAGATTCGTAAAGAGCTGATTTATTTGAGTCGAGACAGCTAAAATTGTTGGTAATACCCCTACCTTTAATTGCGCGCCTATTTCAGAAAGTCGATAATCAAATGATTCATTGATATCATTAAGAATTTTATTCATATTTAGCGGAACTCTTTCATGCCCTGTCTGCTCAACAGTCTCTGAATATGATAAAATATCTTTAATCAGAGTATTCATACGTTCAACACCTTTAAGTGTATGACGCATATAGACCAGTGATTCTTCATCGAACTGTTCTGCATTATGGCTAAACAATAATTGAATAAAATTAGCTATACTGCGAAGAGGCTCTTTTAAGTCATGTGAGCAAACATATGCAAAACGATCAAGGGCTTGGTTTGATCTGCGTAAATTTTCAACCGTTATTCTTAAATTATTTTCAGCTTCCATGCGCTCAGTAACAATAGTTGTATAAATAATAATTCCGCCAATTTCTCCACTTAATGTATACCAAGGAAGCATGATTCCTTCATACCAAATCGCTTCACCATAATGATCATCAATTTTTGCAGGAGACCATTTAACTATTTCACCATTGAGCGCTCTTTGATGCTGCTCTCTCCACAAGGGAGGTTGGTTGGGGTAAAGTTCGTAGTGCGTTTTTCCTATACACTCATGATCTTCAATAAGCCTGTTGCTCCGTTTCCATGCATCATTTACGAATTTATGGCGCATTTCAGTATCAAACATCGCCACTGGCGAGAGTGCATGCTTGATAAAGAAGGAAAGAATCGTGTTTAATTCTACGCGGTTGTTTTCATGTCTTTTAATACTAAGAATGTATGTTGCTGTGCCAATGATAGGTTCTAAGAAGTCTAAAAGGGTATCTTCAAACGGCTCACTTCGTTCAAGTACAATCATTCCTTTTTGTTCAAATGGTAAATTAAGATGAACCCCTATAAATGACACATTTTCACTGTTTTGAATGGCATTTTTTTTGTTATGAAAGTGCTTTTTTATAAAAGAAATCTTCTCGGGAGATATTTCCAGTTCATCTATATTACGTTCATCTAAACCATGTAATGTTTTGTTACTCATATTAAACTCATCTGGTTTTTTTGAAGACGAGAAGATGAAAAATGAGCTGGAAGAATGAGTAAGTCTTTCAAACGATTTTAGCATTTCAGAATAAATTGAGGTGTCAGCGTTTGCGCTATGAGATGCAAAATTAACATTATGACATTCATGATAATGTTCTTTGATACGATTAATCTCTGCAAATAAAAGCTTCATTTGATTGAACTTTTGTTCTTCTACTTTAAAATGCGTAATGTCAGTGCAGGTTCCAATCCCACGCACTGGATTGCCGTCAGAATCAAATTCGACGATTTTCCCTCGCAAACCAATCCAGCGCCATTTTCCGTCACGACACAATTTTCTGCTTTCTGCGATCACATAAACAGTTTCCTTCCTTATTATTTTTTCATACAAGGCACGGATTGACGGCAAATCTTCGGGGTGAGTTAATTCCAGGTAATCGTTAAATTTTTGTATAATATCGGTTGTCTTAAATGCAAAGATTTCTGCTAAATAGGGGCAAATTGTAATCTTATTTGCGCGGACATCCCATTCAAGAAGCCCAAACTGTGAATCTGGCGTGGTCTTTTTAGGTGAAGAATCATAAGTTTTTTCTGTTTTTGCAATAGACATAAATAAATTTTACTTTAGAAAACATAGGTGAATGATTTTGATGCAATTAATCTATGAAACAATAACGTATCTCAATAAATTTAACGTATTTCATATGTTTTATGCAAGGCGAATTTTGTAATTTTTTTTCAATTATGAGAAACAAAAAAATAAAAAAAAGATAATATTCGATAGCTCAAAAAACATTAATTTTTCTTCTTTTTGCTTTCTATTTCTTAAATTCTAATCTTTGGAAACGTGAATATAAATTCACTTCCACCTTCTGGCGCTGATTGGACGAATATTTCACCATCATGGTCATGCACAATTTTTTGACATGTAGCAAGTCCAATTCCAGATCCTTCATATTTATTCTTACTGTGTAGACGCTTGAACATGCCAAATATGTCCTTATAATATTCTGGTGCTATTCCTATGCCATTATCGCGCACGTGAAACTCCCAAAAATCGTCACGATTGATGGCAAATATCTCAATCACAAGTGGCTTCTCAGAATGGAATTTTATGGCATTGCTAACCAGATTAGTAAAGAGCTGACTAATCTGAGTTTTATTTCCTGGAATCATTGGTAAAGCGCTTATATTTAATTGAGCGTTTATTTCACGGAGTTTGTAATCAAAAGTTTCTTTAATTTCACTCATTATATCATTCATATTGAGATGATTTTTTTCGCATGCTGTTTGTTCAATAATTTCTGAATATGACAGAATATCCTTAATCAAGGTATTCATACGTTCAGTTCCTTTGAGTGCATGCGACATATAAAGTAATGATTCTTCGTCAAATTGTCCTGAGTTATGATTAAACAATAGCTGAATAAAATTTGAAACACTGCGAAGTGGTTCTTTTAAATCGTGTGAGCAAACATGTGCAAATCGATCAAGTGCTTGATTAGAACGGCTTAAATTATCAACAAGATTCTTCATGTTTCTTTCAGCTTCAATTCTTTTAGTAATAATAGTTGAGTAAACAATGATTCCACCAATTGAGCCATCTAGCGCATACCAAGGGTGCATGCAACCTTCCAGCCAAACAGGTTCCTTAATGATATGAGTTGCTTTTTCAGACACATAAAGTTGTATTTCACCTTGCAAAGCAGCTTGATGTCGTTTGCGCCATACCTCAGGTGTATTAGGAAAAAGATCATAAAAACATTTTCCAATAAAATCATCCGGGTGATCAATCATAAAGCTACTGCGCCAAGCATCACTTGCAAATTTGTAACGCATGTTTCTATCAAACATTGCCACTGGTGCTGGTACCTGATTGATAAAGAAAGAAAGAAATCTATCTAATTCACTGTGATTTGATTCAAGTTTTTTAATGCTAATAATGTGTGCTGCAGTATTGATAAGGGGCTTTAGAAAATCTAAAAATTTTTCGTTAAAAGGTTCGTCTCGTTCAATAATGAGCAATCCCTGTTCCATAAATGGCAAATTAAAATAGATGCATAATGTCGATTTTTTGTTATCATTGTGAATAATATTTTTCTTATTATGCAAAAGTAATCCGATTAATTTGAGTTTATCAAAAGATAATGTTGCATTATCGATGATAGATTCATTTATGTCATGTAAGATTGTATTATTTATGTTGAATTCATCTGCATTAACAATAAAAGAGAATATGAATGTGGAATTAGATGTATTTGTAAATTTTTCAAAAGATTTTACGATTTCTATGTAAATGTCAGTAAGAGAATAATCTGCATCCAGATATGCTTTGATACGATTGGTTTCAGAAAATAAAAGTTCCATTTGACTAAGTTTTTTTTCATTTTCTTTGGAGTGGGTGATATCTGTGCATATTCCAGTACCTTGCACTGGGTTGCCACTATAATCATACTTAGTAACTTTTCCACGAAAGCTAAACCAGCGCCAATTCCCGTCTCGGCACAATTCTCTGCTTTCCGTAACAATATATGGAGTTTCTTGTTGTTTTAAAGCTCTTACTAACTGCTCAATTTGGGATAGATCGTCCGGGTGTACTAACTTTAAGCATGCGTCATATGTTTGTGTAATGTCTTCGGTTTTAAAAGCCAATGTTTTTGCTAAATAGGGGCACATTGTAATTGTATCTGTTACTAGATCCCAGCTGACGAAGCCAAATGATGGTGCATTATTATTAATTGCTAAATCTGTTTTGTTGTGATTGTTCTTCATTCATATATTTTCCATTAGCATTAGAGACAAGTTAGACAAGAGTTTTTGGTAGCGTAAACACAAAGTCACTTCCACCTTCATGAACTGATTTTACATAAATCTTTCCAAAGTGTTCATGTACAATTTTTTGACAGATAGCAAGGCCAATGCCAGATCCTTCGTATTGGCTTTTGCCATGAAGGCGTTTAAACATAGTGAAAATATTTTTATGGTATTCTTCATGTATTCCAATACCATTATCTCGCACGTGAATTTCCCAAAAAAGACTTTTCTCAACTGAAAATATATCAATAATCAATGGGTGTGAAGAGCGAAACTTAAGTGCGTTTTCAATAAGATTATTAAAGAGTTGGTCGATTTGGGTTGGCTCTGCTAAAATCGTTGGTAATTCACCTATATTTAAATGCGCATCTATATTAAAAAAATTATAGGTGAGTGCTTCCTTGACATCATAGACTACACGATTCAAATCTAATGGGATTTTTGAAGATACTGCCTGACCGGTGATTTTTGAATAGAGAAGAATATCTTTAATAAGAGAGTTCATACGATCAATTCCCTTAAGCGTGTGACGCATATAGATCAAAGATTCTTCATCGAAGTGCTCACTGTTTCGCCCAAATAAGAGCTGGATAAAGTTTGATATGCTACGTAGTGGTTCTTTTAGATCGTGCGAACAAACATGTGCGAATCGCTCAAGAGCTTGGTTCGATCGAATTAAGTTCTCAACAGTAGTTTTGAGGTTCTTTTCATTCTCTTTATGTTGAGTAACGACATTTGAGTAGATAATAATGCCGCCTATCTCCCCATTTACTGTATACCAGGGATGAATAGCACCTTCTAACCAAATCGGTTGATCAAAGTAATTAGTGATTTCTTCTGCTGTTGATATCACAATTTCACCATGCATGGCCCGTTGGTGTCGTTCGCGCCATTCTTTGGGTTGTAATGGATCAACTTCATAACAGCTCTTGCCAATAAGGCTTTCATGCTGGCTGAGGTTAAAATCATTCACCCAAGCATTGCTTACAAATCTATAGCACATATTTGTATCAAACATCGCTACTGGTACTGGCACTTGTTTAATGAAGAAAGAGAGCACATTGTCCAACTCAGTACTGTTTGTTTGTAGTTTTTTAATACTAATTATGTGAGTAGACGTCCCAATAAGAGGCTCTAATAAATCTAATAGCTCCTCATCAAAAGGTTTGTCGCGTTCAATGATAACGACACCCTTCTGTTGAAGTGGTAAATCAAAAAGAATACCTAATAATGAGGTTTTGCAATTATTTTGGATGCTATGAGTCTCGGCATTTAACATCATATTAACGAATTTAAGTTTTTCAGGATTTGAGCTTAAATTATGTAAGTCATTCTTATTTAAATTATATAAAGCTGGATTGTTAGCATTAGTAAACTCATTTTTTTTATTTTTTACATTGTTTGTAGACGAAAAAATCAAGAGTGCATTAGTAGAATTGGTTAGTGTTTTGAATGATTCCAAGATTTCTGCACACAGTTCACTAAGAGAAAATTCTTTTTTGTAGCAGTCTTTAATGCGATTGTTTTCTTTAAATAAGAAAAGAGTTTGTTCAAGTTTTAGCTCTGCTTCTTTGATTTTTGAAACATCTGTGCACGTTCCGGCAATACGAGTTGGATTCCCTTGGTCATCAAAATCAATAATTTTTCCATTTATACTGAACCAACGCCATGCCCCATCACGGCATAATTTTCGAGTTTCCGAGAGAGCATAAGGACTTTTGTTTTCATTAACTCTATTAAACCCTAATTTTGCGTGCACAATGTCATCGGGGTGAGTTAATTGACACCAGGCATCATAACTCTGCTGAGTGTCTTTTGTTTCAAATGCTAGTACTTCGGCTAGATGTGGGCAAAACATGATTCGGCCTTCTTTAATATACCATTCAAAGAAACCATATTGTGAACGCAGCGGAGTGTTATATGAGGAGAAAAGATCTGGTGGTGTCAGGCTTTTGATTGACATAATTTTTTTCTGCATAAAGCTTAAAATTGTTTTATTTTGATACACGTACCTGAAGATAGTATTTTATTTCAATAAAAATGTTTATATAAAATAAAGAAGGATATAATTGTCAAGAAATATCATATTCTTACCAATTTCCGTACTCAAGTTGAATAATAGCTGTTTTTTCAACTATGAAATAATGCGCTTTATTTTACATCTGGTTGAAAAATATAGCAAACCTCAACTTAACGTTTTGGCTGTTTTGGGTCATGATTACCTTAAGATTTTCCAAGTAATTTAGGTGTTAAAATGAAACATGAAAATAAGGTAGTATCCAAGATTCCACGTCCGTCTCGCGTTTTTCAGATGGGGATACTACATCATGTTGAATGTCGTTTTCAAGATTTGGTTCAAATATCTTGTTTCAGTTCAAAGGATGCGAAACAGCAAATTTGTAAATCAAAGGTATTGCTCCTAGACATTCGTCACATTATTTTATATCAATCTTTTGATTATGACCTGCGTGAGAAAATAATGATGCGTGCAGATGCTGTTGTAAACTATATAAATTCTTTTATGAATACTCTATACAGAGATGAATCAAATGTGCTTACACAGCAGCTTGTTGCGTGTGCATAATATATGGATGAGCTTAAGCAGTAGTGTAGCTATTTCCCTGTAATTTGACTGATCCTACTAATACCCTCTCCCTCGCAATTATGCAATTGTAGAGGGTTTTTTTGCGTGTACAGTCATGATGAATGTTATTTTAGCATATTCTTTTTTAATTACTCTGGGCATTAAAATGAGAGTAATGGCCATTCTTCTGCTCGTGCTCTTTAGGGCTTTATACAGGTAAGGAAAAGTAGGAACAATGGATTGGAGGAGGGGGGGCGGTAATAGTTTTTGTGTGGATCCTCGGGGGTGCTTGGTGCAGTATATCCTTTGACGCCCGAGGAAAATTAAAGTGAAGATGGATTAGAAAAGCACTATCTTTGAAAAAATGCTTGGAGTGTGCATTATATTAAGTGTTATGCGAGCAATCCTTGTGATCGACTAGGTAAAACAACGGATTGAGCCCAATAACGTGCTAAGGCATCAATGCTATTTTGAAAAACATCAAAGTCAAAGGGTTTGCAAATATAACCTGCAGCATACGCTTTGTAACATGAAATCATTTCTTGGAAATTAATGCTATTCGTCATGATAATAACGGGGATATCGCTAATATCTCGGTCACGTTTGATTTCGCGTAATACGGTGGCACCATCACGCTTTGGGATGTTTAAATCAAGTAAGATAATATCAGGTCTTGGAAAATCGACGGAAGTGCATTTGTTACGTAAAAAGTCCAAAGCTGCCACACCATCATGTACCGTAAACAAGTTTACAGCGACTGAGCTCTCAGAAAAAGCACGCCGTGTAAGAAGTTCGTCAGCTGCATCATCCTCAACAAGCAGAATGTGAAGCGTGCTTTCACGATCAGGTATTATGACGTCCCCAGATAAGCGTTCAGTTTTCTTTTTAAATGCGGAGAAACCTTGAAAAAAATAACTTGGTTCAACGCCAAGTATTTCTCCTAGTTGGTAAAGTGTTATTGCAGCAATCCGTGACTGAGCTTGCTCATATTTCTGAATTTGCTGATGCGAAACACCTAGCTTTTCAGCGAGATCTGTTAATGTTAAGCTTAGCTTTTGACGTTTCTCACGGAGACGTCTCCCGATATAGCTATCAAGATCTTTTTGCTGATCGTTTGAATCTATCATATTTTATCCTTTGTAAGTCAATATTAAGTTCGAAATAATTATTGAGTTAATTTGTAATAAATAATGTTGTATTTTAATATTCCAAAGCAATTTATTTTTTATTTGAGATAAAATTATAAAATCTTATTTCATACGTCCAGTAACAATCATAGTTAGATTACACACTCAAATTCTAAAAACATATGTATGTAATCGGTAGAATATATCAATTTGCTCTGTGGCTTAAAAAGAAATACTTATTTTTTTTCAACCAACTCAATAAAAAGAAGGATAATTTTTAACAATCAAGGTCTCTATTAGTAATTTTTCCTGGAATTTTATGTGTTCTGATTAAATCTTATAAATATTTCTAATTTAATATATTCATACTTAGTGGTATTTTTTATTTAAAGAATTTTATTTTTAATAAAGCAGTCATTAAGGAGTGTGTATCATGAATATAACATCACAAACAGCTGCCTACACGCACTATTTTCAGAACATTCAAGAATCATATGGAAATGGAAATTTTCTTGACGCCATTATTTTTGATTGTGACGGTGTTCTTGTTGACAGCGAAGAGAGCGGCAATCGTATTGAGGTAGAAGAATTGAGGAGCCATGGCTGCTCAATTAGTGTCGAAGACTATAATGCTCGCTTCGCGGGGAGAACAACGAAAGATGCTTTTGAGATTCTAGCCAATGAAAACAATGTTATTTTTCATCCAGGCTTCGTGAAGTCCGTTGAAAAGAAAACATTGGCAGTGCTGGAAAAAGAAGCATTTTGTATACCTGGTATTAGAGAAACGTTGGAAAAGATTAACTTGCCTAAAGCAGTTGTATCAAATGCTTATAACGAAAAGCTACATGCATTATTAAGGATAAATAATCTATTGCCATATTTTGATGGTCATATCTATAGCGCCGACCTTGTTGAGCATCCAAAACCATATCCTGATGTTTATGAGCTTGCTGCACGTGAAATGAGCATAATACCAGAAAGATGTCTTGTTATTGAGGATAGTGAGGCAGGAGTTAAAGCTGCAAAAGCAGCAGGAATGCATGTGTTTGGGTTTTTTGGTGGCTCTCACCATGATGCCAACTATGCGAAGGTACTGGAGGAAGCCGGTGTGGAAGTTGTATTTAATGACATGTCAGTTTTGCCCAAGTTAGTGGCATTTTATATTCCCACTATCTGAAGAAATATATTTCGTATTTAAGCGATATTTTAAGTATTAATTCAACTAGAAAATGAGTTTATTTGATGGTAGTTCTGATTTATTGGTCTTAGAAGAGATATTTAATCATGTCTGAAATAAAGTCTTTTGATGTAACAAAAAAGCAGTATGTGCAGGACGAAAGCAAATTCGCTCCTGGCGAAAAAAAAGCAATTGCAATTGTATTAACTGGTAATTTTCTTGAATATTTTGATTTGATGCTTTTTAGCCATTTGGCCTTTGTTATCTCGCCATATTTTATGCCAAAAGAGGATCCTCTTGTTGCAAAGATGCTTAGTATACTTACGTTTTGTTCTGCATTTGCAGTTAAGCCATTAGCTGCGTATTTTTGGGGTTATTTGGGAGATAATTTTGGTCGTGTTGTTGTTTTATCTTACACAACAATTATCATGGCGCTGACGTGTATGTTGATTCCTAATATACCGCCGTATGCTGAATGGGGAATTTATTCCACAGTAGCGATAATTATGTGCCGTATGCTGCAAGGGTTTAGTTCGGCTGGCGAGTCGAAATGTGCCGAGGTATTTATTGTTGAGATTCTGCCTAATCTCCCTAAGATTTTTATAGCATCAGTTCTTGTGCCTATTACATGCGATTTAGGTGGGTTCTTTGCGGCTATTATTGGCAGCCTATGTCTTGCATTCTCGCCAGAAGAAGGGTGGAAAATTGCATTTTATGTGGGTGCAGCCATTGCATTTTCATCATCACTCTCGCGATTGAAGTTACGTGAGACGAAAGAGTTTCTTAACAAAATAAATCATTCAAAGAAAACAGAAACGCCGCTAAGGCAATATTTTGAACGTCGAAATTTTATTGCTTTGTTAGGTTTGAATTTAATTTGTCCAACTGCATTTTATTTTGCATATAGTGTGTGTTCAGATCTTCTTAAAGAAAAAGTTGGTCTTAGTGCAAGTACCATTGTTTTCAACAATTCATTTCTTTTATTATCAGAGATCTTTTTTTTATTATTTTGCGCCCGCCTTGCTTCTCGTCATCACCCCTTTTTGATTTTAAAAGTAAGAACTTATGCATCGTTTGTTTTGATGCCCTTAAGCTTTATTGCCATTTTATTTTATCCGAATCACTTTACGATTTTTATGACACAAGTCATTGCTATTCTTTCTACGGCTAGCTTTGACCCTGCAGCACCTATTGTTATAAAGTCCTTTGGTATCAGCACGCGTTTTTCAAAATACGCAAAAGCCTCTGCGTTTGCAAAAGCAATTATGTATCTTTCAACAGGGTACTTAACATTTTACCTTGAAAAGTTATTTGGTCTATGGGGTGTTCTTGGGTTGTTACTTTTCTTCTCAGGTATTTTTCTCGTGTCATTATATGTGTTTGTGCCCGCCGATAAAATGACAGAGACATATAAAAATTATTTAAACAAAAAAGGACTGTATTTTAGTCAATTAGACGATGATAGTGTAGATTTGTCAGAATTTAATAATGATGAAAAAGCTAAAAGCCCCGACTTCAATAAACATCAGCAAAATCTTTTAAAACGTTGGCTTGCTCAGTAATTTTGTCCTTTTAGCTCACTTTTCAGTTTTCTATGAGCCATTCTGTTGCTCTACAGAGTTTTGCTGGGGAGAACAAGCCTTAACCTTAATTAACTATTCTCCTTTTAGATGAATAACACTACGTGTTTTCAACTTTCATATTGTGCCGGATATGTACTAAATGAAATCTATGAAGCCTGAAAGATGAGGGTTTAAATTGAGCATTTTTAAATCATTAAGTCGCGAACAAAAAGAAGCCGTTGGATTGCTACAAATCGGCACTTTTCTAGAATATTTTGATTTGATGCTATATGTACATATGGCTGTTGTGCTGAATGAGATATTTTTTCCAAAAACTGACCCTCATACCGCATCACTTATCGCGGCTTTTGCTTTTTGTTCTACCTTTGTGTTAAGGCCATTTGGTGCACTGCTTTTTGGTTATATTGGTGATCGAATTGGACGTAAGACAACGGTTATTATCACCACTATGATGATGTCAACATCATGTATTATTATGGCAAATTTACCTACTTATGCGCAGATTGGAATTGCAGCAGCTTGGATTGTAACCATTTGTCGTATCGCTCAAGGGGTGTCATCCATGGGTGAAATTATGGCAGCTAAGGTTTATATGACTGAAATCACAAAGCCACCTGTTCAGTATCCAGCGGTTTCCTTTATAGGTGTTGCTGGCTCAGTAGGCTCTGTGGCAGCACTTGGTATTGCGACTCTTGTTACAACTGTTGGCTTTAATTGGCGTATTGCATTTTGGATTGGTGCTGGTATTGCGCTAGTTGGATCGATTGCACGAACACGACTTCGGGAAACACCTGAATTTGTTGAGCAAATAAATACATTCAGAATGAAAAGAAAAAATAATGAAAATAAAAAAATAAATACAGAAGCATTGTTAGATGAGAATTGCAAAATAAATGACAGTCGAATAAATAAAGCGACAATGGGTGCTTTTTCACTTATTAACTATGGATGGCCAATTTGTTTTTATCTTGTTTACATGTACTTTAATCCCATTTTGAAAAATAAATTTGGGTACACATCTGAAGATATTATATTTCATAATTTCTTATTATCATTAATTCAGCTTGCGAGAGTCATTGTGATATCTCTGCTCTCTTATCGAATTCATCCATTAAAAGTCTTAAGATTCTTTGGTATAGTATTCTTCTCTTTTGCTGTTTTTTTTCCATATCTTTTGAATAGTGTAACTGAGTGGTATCACATCTTTGCTTTACAAACAATAATATCAATTTTCACCATTGGATCCGTTCCTGCTGATGCGATTCTTATTAAGCATTTTCCTGTCCTTAGACGAGTTATGTTGGCAGGTGTTCTATTTTCTTTTGCAGGGGCCATTGCATACATAATCACATCGTTTGGACTCGTCTATTTGACAGAATTCTTTGGTCATTATGGCCTGTTGGTTATCACCTTGCCTGTCGCGTTGAGTTATCTCTGGGCGGTTAATCATTATGCAGTCCTTGAAGGTGTTCCGGTACTGAAGATTTCATCGATGTTTTGCTATAGCCATGAGAAAACTTTAGCGGTTAATCAGACGGAATCACAGAAAATTAAAAACAAAGAATAGCTTGATTTGATTAATTTACTTTAAAAAAGGATGAAAAAAATGAGCATTTTGAAATCACTAAGTCGCGAACAAAAAGAAGCAGTTGGACTTCTTCAAATAGGTACATTTCTTGAGTACTTCGATTTGATGTTATACGTGCACATGGCTGTTTTATTGAATGAACTCTTTTTTCCAAAAACAGATCCACATACAGCAGCTCTTTTATCTTCTTTTGCATTTTGTTCTACGTTTATCTTGCGACCATTTGGCGCGCTTGTATTTGGGTATATCGGTGATAACATTGGTAGAAAAGCAACTGTCATTATAACAACGATGATGATGTCGACGTCATGTATTGTTATGGCTACTCTTCCTACGTATGCACAAATTGGTATTTCAGCCGCGTGGATTGTTACAATTTGCCGTATCGTGCAAGGGCTTTCATCCATGGGTGAAGTAATGGGCGCGTATGTTTACATGACTGAAATCACGAAGCCTCCAGTTAGGTACCCTGCCGTTTCTTTTATTAGCCTTGCGTCGACGTTAGGTGCTTCGGCAGCCCTTGGTGTGGCGACCTTGGTAACAAAATTTGATATTAATTGGAGAAATGCGTTTTGGATTGGTGCGGGTATTGCTCTTGTTGGCTCTGTGGCTAGGACAAGATTAAGAGAAACACCTGATTTCATTGAAAGCAAAGCAAAAGCAGAAATTAAAAGACAGAAAAAACTTGATCTCTTAGTGGCCGAGAGTGGTGAAAAAAGAGAAACAGTCGACAGAAAGACTATACTTGCTTTTTTCTTGATCTACTGCGGAAATCCAGTTTGTTTTTATCTTTTGTATATATTTTTCAATCCAATTTTAATGTCTAAATATGGATTTTCAGCGAGTGATATAATATTTAATAACTTTTTATTAGCAACGATAGATATATTCTCATGTCTTTTTCTTACATTTTTAAGTTATAGTATTTATCCACTTAAAATACTAAAATTAAGGTCATCTTGTTTTATTGTTATGTCCTTATTGCTTCCTTTTATGATTTCAAATACGACAAGCTACTATCAGATTTTTGCAGTTCAACTTTTTGTGTTAGCAACATCTTTAGATCCTTACCCAGCCAATGGTGTGTTTATCAGGCATATCCCTGTTTTAAGGCGTATGACGGCAACTAGTTTTATCTATGCATTAAGTCGCGCCATTATGTATGTCATCACTTCTTTTGGTCTTGTGTACCTAACGGACAGCCTTGGTTATTATGGTCTTTGGATTGTTGTTATACCCGTTACTGTTGGCTATATGTGGGCTGTAAGGTATTTTGAAAAACTAGAAGGCATAAGCACGTCTGGAACTTTTCCAATAGATGGATATGAAGATAAGTATGTAGATTCGGCGCACACAAGCCAGGAATATGCTCCTCATATTGAAGGCAAGCAAATTGCATGACCCAAATTCATAAATAACACAGGGAGATTAAAAAATGGGGATATTAAAATCACTAAGTCGCGAACAAAAAGAAGCAGTTGGTCTTTTACAAGTTGGCACGTTCTTAGAATATTTTGATTTGATGCTATATGTGCATATGGCTGTTTTGCTGAACGAGCTTTTTTTCCCTAAAACCGATCCGCATACCGCATCTCTTATTGCAGCTTTTGCTTTTTGTTCTACCTTTGTGTTAAGACCATTCGGTGCACTACTTTTTGGTTATATTGGTGATCGTATCGGGCGAAAAACAACGGTAATTTTAACCACAATGATGATGTCTGTGTCTTGCGTCATTATGGCAAATCTTCCTACCTATGCCCAAGTTGGTATTTCTGCAGCGTGGATTGTAACCATCTGTCGCATTGTGCAAGGTTTATCATCAATGGGTGAAATTATGGGTGCACAGGTTTATTTAACGGAAATAACAAAACCGCCTGTTCAATATCCTGCTGTTTCTTTCATAAGTGTTTCTGCCTCATTAGGTGCTGTGGCGGCGCTTGGTATTGCAAGCCTTGTGACGACTATTGGTTTTAATTGGCGAATAGCATTTTGGATTGGCGCAGGTGTTGCAGTTGTTGGCTCGATTGCACGAACACGTTTGCGCGAAGCGCCTGAATTCCTTGAAAAATTAAATACGCTTAAAAATAAGAAAAAAGCAATAATTGAAGCAAAAAAAAGTAACAACGAACCAGCTCTTTCAGGGGAAGCAGCATTAGTATCTGAAAAGATCACTGTTGAGAATAATGATAATATTGAAAAAATAGGAAAAAAAACAGCTCTGTCTTTTCTTCTTATCTTTTGCGGATGGCCACTTGGTTTTTATTTAACATATATGTATTTTAATCCAGCTTTGAAACAAAGTTTTGGTTATTCGGCAGAAGATATTATTTTTCATAATCTTATATTGGCATTGATCCATTTTGCACGTTCATTATTTATGTGCATTATCTCTTATAGGTTTCATCCTTTAAAGATACTAAATTATACTGGGAAATTATTTCTTATTCTAATCATTTTTATGCCATTTCTTCTAAATAGTGCTACACACTATTATCATATTTTTGTTATACAAACAGCAATTGTATTATTTTCTATTGGGTCTATGCCTGGCAATGCCATCTTTGTTAAGCATTTCCCTGTTCTCAAACGAGTCACGGCAACGAGTGTGCTATCTTCGATGACGCGCGCGGTCGTGTATATCCTTACATCATTTGGTCTAGTTTATTTGACAGAGTTCTTTGGTTATTATGGATTGTGGGTAATTACGTTGCCTGTCACATTAAGTTACTTATGGGCAATAAATCACTATGCAGCTCTTGAGGGTATGCAGCTTACAAAAATCTCATCATTGTTTGCACGCAAGGATAAAGATATGCATCTCATGTAAGGAAGCCAGAGCAAACCTTATCAAAATGAAGATAAAAGAATTGCATAAAAATAACTTAATTTTAAATAAGGATTAAATGATGAGCATTTTTAAATCACTAAATCGCGAGCAAAAAGAAGCCGTCGGTTTGCTGCAGATAGGCACATTTCTCGAATATTTTGATTTAATGCTGTATGTGCATATGGCTGTTTTGCTAAATGAGATATTTTTTCCAAAAACGGATCCTCATACAGCATCGCTTATAGCGGCCTTCGCCTTTTGCTCAACGTACGTTTTGCGCCCCTTTGGCGCTATTTTATTTGGTTATATTGGCGATCATATTGGGCGAAAAACAACTGTTATTATTACAACGTTAATGATGTCGGTATCGTGTGCCGTTATGGCGAATTTACCCACCTACGCGCAAATTGGTATTACCGCAACGTGGATTATTACCATATGTCGCATTGTGCAAGGATTATCATCAATGGGTGAAATCATGTGTGCAAAGGTTTACCTGACTGAAATAACAAAGGCGCCAGAGCAATATCCTGCTGTTTCAATGATTACTGTTGCTTCATCATTAGGTGCTGTGGCGGCGCTTGGTGTTGCAACACTTGTTACAACAGTCGGGTTTAATTGGCGAATTGCTTTTTGGATTGGGGCAGGTATTGCAGTTATAGGATCTATCGCCCGAACGCGATTACGTGAAACACCTGAGTTTCTAGCGAAGATGTATGAACGCAAGAATAAAGCAGAAGCAAAAGCAGAAGCAAATGGAATAGAAAAATCTGTCTTTTCTAATGATAAAATTAAAAAAAGAACAATGTTTGCCTTTTTTGTAACATCATGTGGCGGACCTTTAACCTTTTATATTGTGTATATGCATTTCAATCCTCTCTTAAAACATTCATTTGCATACTCTTCTGAAAATATCATTCTGCATAATCTATATTTATCTTTGATACAAGTATCAGTATGCATACTTTTCGCTGTGATGAGTTATCGAATTCATCCATTAAGAATAATGAAACTTGGAATTTCGTGCCTTGTAGGCTTGATTCTTATGCTTCCAATTATAATCCCTAACATAACGCATCCATATCAACTGTTTGCTTTGCAATCAATGTTCCTGCTTCTTTTCTTGTCAGATACGCCAGCCGCATCTATTTTTATAAAACAATTTCCAGTACTAAGGCGTGTAACAGCAACAAGCTTTTTATATGCACTCGCGAGAGCGCTTATGTATCCAATCACATCATTTGGTCTTATTTATTTAACAAATTTCTTTGGGATTTATGGGCTCTGGTTGATTATGTTGCCAATTGCTGGCGGATATTTATGGGCTACCAATCACTATGCAAGTCTTGAAGGCGTTACAGGCTTTGAAATTTTTTCAATGTTTGGAGAAAAGGATAAACCCTCAGAAGGTCTCAAACAAAACCATAAAGAAGAAAATAATCAGACCGTAAATAAAAAATTGGCTTAACTTTAAGCTGCTTTAAGAAAGGAAGAAAAAAATGGGCATTTTAAAATCACTAAATCGCGAACAAAAAGAAGCCGTAGGTTTACTGCAAATAGGCACGTTTCTAGAATATTTTGATTTGATGTTATATGTGCATATGGCTGTGTTGTTGAATGAATTATTTTTTCCTCAGACTGATCCTCATACAGCAGCGCTGCTCACTGCCTTTGCGTTTTGTTCAACCTATGTATTACGTCCCTTTGGCGCTCTTGTCTTTGGATATATTGGCGATAACGTTGGTCGAAAAACAACAGTGATTTTGACCACTATGATGATGTCGGTATCATGTATTATTATGGCGAATCTGCCAACGTACGCTCAGATTGGAATTACAGCAACGTGGGTAATTACCATCTGTCGTGTCATGCAAGGACTATCGTCTATGGGTGAAGTTATGAGCGCTCAAGTTTATATGACGGAGATCACAAAGCCACCTATTCAATATCCTGCGGTTTCTTTTATATCTGCGGCTTGTGCAGCTGGTGGGGTTGCGGCACTTGGCGTTGCAACCCTTGTTACAACAGCAGGTTTTAACTGGCGCATTGCTTTTTGGATCGGGGCAGTAATTGCACTTGTTGGCTCCGTTGCGAGAACGCGGCTTAGAGAAACACCTGAATTTGTTGAAAAATCAAATGCATATAAGAACAGAAAAAGCGTAAGACTTGCGGCGGAAAAAAGTGGAAAAACGTTTGCAGAATCATTTAATGATACTGAGCATGAAAAGATAAAAATAAAAAATGTGGTTTCTTTTTTTGCAGCTAATTGTGGCTGCCCACTTTGTTTTTATTTAATATATATATACTTTAATCCAACGTTAAAAAACACCTTTGGATATGCATCGGAAGATATTATATTTCATAACTTTATATTGGTAATACTTCATTTTGCAACTTTGTTGTTTTTAGCTATTACTTCCTACAAAATTCATCCCTTGAAAATATTGCGAATTATTGGTTGTATTTTCCTTGGATTAGCTGTTTGCTTGCCGTCTCTCGTGAATTGGGCAACAAGTTATTATCATATTTTTGCCCTGCAGGCGGCAATTGTGTTCTTTTGTCTTAATACCAGTCCTGCCGAAGCTATCTTCATCAAGCATTTCCCCGTCCTTAAACGGATGACGGCGACCAGTCTTCTTTACTCTCTTACCCGTGCAATTACATATATAATCACGTCCTTTGGCTTGGTTTATTTGACAGAGTATTTTGGTCATTATGGTCTGTGGCTGATCATGCTGCCGGTTACATTAAGCTATTTGTGGGCAATTAATCATTACGCACTTCTTGAAAATGTTAACTTACCAAAACTTACAGCAATCTTTCGCAAGAAGAGTTTTGTGGGGTAATGCCAGTTACAAAATCATTTTAAATTGGATGCTGCTTGGTTTTGTTTATATGCCAGGTAGCATTTCTATGTTTTCATTATTTAGAACTATCCATTAATATTGCTTCAATTTCATCATGGCCTAATCGTGTTACCTGAGCCCTTGCAGCGTAGCCGAAAATATCTTTTTTGCGTGCGTCTGCGCTTGCTTTAATCAAGCTAATCGCAATATTTTTATATCCTTTAATAGCCAGCCACCATCAACGCAGTGAGGCTCATATGAATTAACTCTGGGTCATCTTATGTGTGTTTCATTAGAGCTCACTCTAAGCCTTACATTAGCGTTAACTGGTGCATTTAGAACTAAACCTGAGTTGCAATTGTTATGTTTTTCTAGCACAGGAAATAATAAATCCATTTTGTTGGGTGGTTTCGGTTTATATAATTCTATCTTCATCTTATTTATCTATTCATGCCGGTGGTTTTATAGGCTATTGCCCGTTGATTATTTGAAATTAAGTTAAACTCATACCTGCTAATAGTAGGGCAATTCCACTAGTTGTTAATCTGCGTAGAAATTACCTAGATGATTGCATGTTTATGCCATATGAAAATGAGGCTAATATTCAATTTTGATTTAATTTAAAATTATGTCATCTTTCGCTATGCAGTATTAAATAGTTTGCTCACTTTAAAGTTTATAGCAAGACGTATATATAAAGGTGGCATCATAATAAGCGTTAGAAAATTGCAAAATCTGAATTCTAATCATTTGGCTGCAATAAAAGGCAAAAGATTTACACGCCCAGAAATTGATATTATTGCATGTTTGTTATGCGGGCGTGCTGCTATGATTCCTTCTCTTTTATCAATTTCTTCACGTACGTTTGAAACGTATATACATAATATCATGCTTAAAATTGAATGTGATTCGTATGAGGGGATTGTTGATTTTATTGAACAATCAGGCAAGGTGTTGTTTACAAAAGCACATTATCAAAAACTTGTTGTCAATGTCTTGTTTGAAAGATGTTTAAAATCCATTGCAAATTTCACGCGAGAGCAATCGGGTATATGTACAATCTGGTATGAACCAAATGCATCTATACACCACATGGATATTATTCATAAATTAATAAAACATATTAAGATGGCTGGCATTGAAACAATATTAAAGAGAAAAAGTGAGGATGAATTTAGGCATTTTGGTTCGACCGCAGTTCAAGCGAACAATGAATTAAACCAGTACTCACTCACGGTGCTAAGCAAAGAAGAACATCAATCATTGTATCTAATAGATAATCTGGAAATTAGTGAGCAAGAAGAATATGCCTCAGAGGATTCTATTTTCATTCGCTTGGATAGCCTAATCAATGATGTACCCATGCAAAATCTAAAGACACATAAGACTAATGTTTATGCTTTGTCTGTTTATTATCAAGGCGTTTTTGGAATTTTGAGAATGATATATTCCAACGAAAACTTTGAGGCGCAAATTAGTGAGTTTCATGTACAGTATGCGTCTTTATTACGCAACGACCTAAAACCTGTAAGTAATTATGAATCATATAAAAAGTTGAAAATCAAAAAAATGAGAAGTCAATCTAGCTACGTTAAAAACCACTCGATAAAATCAAAAACATATGCATTCTTACGACACAAAAGTGTTCAGGCAGTTTTTTTTGCTATTACCTTTTTTGGGATGTTATTTTTATTTTCTGGCTATAAGGGTGATGATGCAGAGAATGGAGAATATAATAATAAGTATATACGTTCAAATCTACGCATACCTGCGGAGTCAGTGTTCTTAGGCAGACCAACGCTTGTAAGAAGGATAAAAGAGCATTTTTCACAACATATAAATAGTAAGCCAATAATTACTGTCGTTGGTCTTGTTGGTATTGAGGGATCAGGTAAAACCACTCTTGCGCGTGCCTATGCAAAAACCTTAAGCAATGCTTCTGTTGTATGGGAAATTAATGCAGAAACACACGATAGTCTGGTGGATTCATTTAAGAACCTAGCGCACGCTTTGGCTCAAACAAAAGAAACTAAAAGTGAATTATCGAGTATTCAGCGCATACAAAATGTTGATGAGATGGTAAGAAGAACAGCTATATTTGTTGCAAAGCATCTTCAAAAGCGCCCGAATTGGTTGCTTATTTATGATAATGTTGAATCATTTTCAAATCTTGAACATTTTTTCCCGCATGACGTAGATTGTTATGGGGCTGGAAAAGTTATTATTACAACGCGGGATCAAAGTGAAGGACGTGCTGAATATTTTAATGCAGATTCAATTGTTTATGTTGATGCATTAAACATGAGTGAAACTTTAACGTTATTCACTAAAATGACATATAACACCGAAGCATATGTTTTTTCACGAGAAAAAGAGAAGAAACTTATTCGTTTTCTTTCTAATATTCCGTCATACCCGCTTGATGTATCTATTGCATCATATTATATCAAGAATTCTAATATCACATGTGAAGCGTACTTAGAACGTATGAAGGATAATACGAAAGATTTTGAGAATGCACAAACTGAATTTCCAAAAGACTCAAGCACATACACAAAAACACGATATAACATCACTACTCTTTCTATTAAGCGGCTTATTGATACAGAGCCTGAGTTTAAGAATTTACTAATGTTGCTAAGTCTTGTTGCGGCTGAAGATATCCCTAGAGCATTATTTGAATCGTATCAAGATCCCGTTCTTATTGACCGTTTTATTTTTTGTCTTAAAAAATATGCATTTGTGCTGGGGAAGATTTCATCAAAGCATGATTGTGAAGCAACATTCTCGATTCATCGAAGCACACAGAAAATTATTAAGGATTTTTTATTAAGTACAAATGAGAAAGGTGATACAGAAAAAACGATACACGCATTTGCGCATCTTATTCAGAACTTTTCAGAAACTTATATTTCGAAAAAACCAGGAGAAATGCTTAATTTAGTTACGCACATTAATGAGTTCCTGCAAAATACTAATAGAATGAAGTTGGATGCTGCTAACAAAGAACAAATTAAACAAAATTTATATTATGCGCTAGGATATGCATACAAACGATTCTCACGGAATCTATTATTAGAAAAAGAATGTTTTGCAAAAGCATATGCAAGTCAGGCGCAAACACAACATATTCCAAACCATAAATTGACTGTGATGCTTAATGATTTAGCATCGATCTGTGTTGATTTGTCTCATAATGATGATGCTATTTTATATGCACAAAAAAGCATTGATTTATGCAAGTCTCTGCCTGAAAAAACACTTGTTTCTGCGGATTGCCTGCGTATTATTGGGCTAGCATACCTTCTTAAAAATGATTTTGACAATGCAAAACTTCATTTTAATAAGGGCATCTATTTGCTGTCATCTCTAGATGCGGCCGTTCGAAAGGAAGCAGAGGCATCATTATACGCCTTGCTTGGATCGCTTTACAGTGTGACGTATATTAATGGGGAGCGTGCTGAAGACGGAATTGGCTACGGACACAAAGCAGTTAATGTTATGAATGCTGAATTGCAGTTGTATACGAAAACAGCACCGAAAGTAAAACCAGAAAAGATCTCATGTGAAGTAGCGCGTGTAAAAGCATCGCTTGGGGATGTGTATTGTCATTTTGGTGATTATAAAAGGGCGTATGAGCTGGGGTATAGAGACGTTCAATATATCATCGATAATCAGTTAGATACATGTTCACATGATTTGTTGAAAATCTACATGGCAATTGGTATGGGAGAAATTCATTTACGAGAAAAGTATCTTGTTAAATCAAAAAAGAAATTAACAACAGTCATTAAAGACGCAGAAGATTTAGTGGGAACTACCAATATGCTGCTTTTATTTCCACGTGTGTTTAGTGCGGAAACACATATTCGGTTGAATGAACTTGATGCCGCATATAATGATTGTTTAGCTGCATTTAAGACTGAACAAAAAGAATGTCCTAATTATTCAAAACTGATCTTGGCAACGGCGTATTATCATGCAGCCATTATAAAATATAAACAGGGTGATTTTTCGAAATCATTTGAACATTTTTCGACGTTTTTTGAACATGCTAAAATGGTATGCAAAGCAATTCTAAGTAAAAAGGCATACAAAGTGCTTGAAAAAAAGAAGGTTTTTGATATGGATCGTGTTGCGAATAACAGCATGAATGATGAGGCAATTAAACCTTACTTCAAGCACGCTGCGGTGGCATTTAAGGCTATTTATGGGGATGAGCATGCTTTCATTAAGGATTATGTGAATATTTACGGTCACATCTAAATATTAAATGTTATTAATAAGCTATTAATATTTATGTTTTATTGATAATTAAATGAAATGTAATATTGGAATTGTGAAATGCATATGTTCACTTTAAATCTTCCCCGGACTTTGCTTCTTGGAGGCACTCTAATTATCCTCAATGAGAATTCTCTATATGCGAAAGTGGAGCTCGGTGCGAAATTAATTGCACAAGCTGAACAAAATGATCTTGGCTCTACAGCAAAAGCAGGAAATTCAGAGAGCACACCTGTTTTAAACGAGAAAAACCCAATACAAGTTGTGGATGCAAAAGCAACGAGTGATGATCCGGAAAAGATGGTTAGCACAGATACAGCGCCTGATTCGACAGCAATTTCAAAGCTAAAAATAGCTGATGACCATCGAAACTACCGTACAAATTTTGGGTATAAAGCTTCGCAAAAAGAAGCGCTTCGTTTATATGAAGAAATAATGAATGATAAAAAAGTCAGCCCAGATGTTCGTGCGCGCGGAAAAATTAATTATGCAGATATATATATAAATGCTGGTTGGCTTAATGATACCGTAAAACGTGAGCAGCGTAATGCTGAAGCTTTGCGTCTTTTCAATGAAGTGATTCATGAAATGGATATATCGCCTGATCTAAAAGGATGGGCAAAACGCCATTTGTCAGATCTTTATTCAAGTAATAATTTTGATATGGACCCTGTTGAGGCGCGAAAGAAATCTGTTTCTTTGCTTGAGGAAGTATGTGTCGATCCTGGTGTTGGGGCAGAAACAAAAGGACGCGCCAAACTATCGCTTGCCGGTCGTTATGTTTCTAAGGATGGACGGAAAGATTTAGGATTAACAGAGGAAGAAGGTAAAGCAAAGGCAATCGTTTTAATGAATGAAATTGTTAGCGATACAAAAGCGCGCCCTGATTTGCGGGCAGAAGCCAAAATAGGTTTGGCTAATCATTCATCTGAAGAAGATTATTTTTATAAAGAAAAGAAACTAAAATTATATAAAGAAGTTATTGCTGATAAAGCAATTACACCTGTGATGCGTGCAAATATAAAAGCAAGACTTGCTAATTTGTACGTTTGGAGGAATTTCAATGTGAAAAAAAGCGAGGGAAGTACGATTGGTTTAAATTTGATGGAAGAAGCAGCTAATGAACCATCTTTGCCTATTAAGGAGAGGTTGGAATATAAAAGACAGTTGAAAAATTGGTATCGTCAGTTTTCTGACATGTTGCCAAGTGAAGCGAATGCAAAAGCACTTAAAATTTCGCCTGAAATTGTTGAAGAAAGCCGCGTTGATGCAAAAGAATATTTTAAGGCTAGGTTGGATTTAGCAAATGATTATTCACTCAATAGTTACAAGCAAAAACGGGCCGTTGCTACAGCTGCGGCGCATAAGATTTTTAATGAATTGTTAACAGACAAAACGTTGCCTGTGGATGATAGGATAAAAGTTAGAAAAGATTTGGCGCAAAGCTATCTTTGGGGCTGGGGTGGTTTTGAACCAGAAGCTGGCAAAGATGTAAAAATAACTATTCTTAACCTTTATAATGAAATTTTAAACGATCCAGAACTAAAACAAGAAAAATGGTTTGAAACGAAATGCACTATAGCAGATATGTATCGTGAACATCAGGCCGAACGATTAGGCATGAAAAAAAGCGAAGCAAAAACTGAAAAGTTGCGCTTATATAATGAATTGATTGAAGACAAAAAACTAACGCCAGAGCAGAAAAAGAAGGTGAAGAAAATTATAGAAGAGTTGGAAAAACCTGGTGCTTAGGTGTTTGTAGCCATTTAAGTGTTATCTTTAGGCGTTGGATGATGTCAAGGCTATGCCGAGACGCGTGATCTGGAAGGCTTCTCTCCCAAACCTTTGTGCGTATTCACCGGGCTTGTGACCCGGTGATTTAGTTCGATTGAATGATATGCCTCCCGAGTCACCTGTCCGCCCGAAACCACTGGGTGAAGGAGGATGCCCGGGATACGTATGTGTGTTAGGTGTGTTGGTGGGCAACACACCATTAAGTCGCTGGATGCTCTTTAGCTTTTAAAATAACCGGCTGAACCATGTGCGAATTTTACAGAAAATACTGCATGGCTTACTGCATGACGCATCATCGCACGACGCATTTTTACTCGCAGCAGTGATAGTGCTTGTTGCTTTGTCAGTGGCAGCAGTTATTGGTGCGTTTTTTTCATTCATACGGGGGTTAGTAATCGCTTTTGGATCCCAGCCACGATTCATCACGTTCACGTCAAACTTTGTTAGAATTTCAGGAATAGCGAGCGTATCTTTCCAATAGGCAAACCGTAATGTGTTATCATACTGAAATGGAACTTGCAAACAGAGGTGCATCACATAACGATCAAGCGCATGTACACGTGCCTTTAAATCCTCAAAATCAGTTGCAAGGGCTACTTCTTTCGAAAGTGCTTCCGCCACTGGATCTTTAAGGCCAATATAATTGCTACTACCCTTTATATCAGCTGTTTTAACACCAAAATAATATGATTGGTCAGCGCCTGGCGATAACGTGTTTGTCCAGGTATGAATGATCATGTCAAAATCAGATTCAACCACGCGTGCTTCATAGCTGTTGGCGTCAAATTTGCGGACAGTTAAATCAATCCCGATTGCTTTTAAGCTTTCTTTTAAGCTAAGCGCAATTTTTTCAAGACGATCATCTTTAACCATGATGCTAAATTGTACTGGTGTTCCATCAGGCGTAGTACGTTTGCCTTTAACTATTTTGTAACCAGCGGCATCGAGAATCTCTGCAGCCTTTTTTAGATTCTTGCGTTGATCGCCTGCGCCATTGGTATGTGCTGGGGAAAAGGGCTCAGCCAACATGCGCTTTAACAGCTTAGGCTCAATGCCTGATGCATGCTTGAGTAGAAGTTCTTTCTCGCGTCCTTCAGCTGGACCCTGATGTGCTAATGCTGTGTTTGCAAATAAACTATGTGGAACATTCATAGTGCCATCAAACACCATACGATTGAGCGAGTCTGCATCAAACGCCATCACGATTGCACGACGTAATTCGATGTCTTGAAATATCGGACGACGCATATTCATAATGATTGTTTTCACAACAACAGGACGTTCATGATGAAGATCTTTACGCACAATATCACCACGACGTACAGCGTCAACATTGTAGCCATTTTCCCATTGCTTTGGATCAGGTTCAAAGAAAATATCAAATTCTTTAGTAAGAAATGCTTGGAAATGTGCCGTTGCATTTTTAAAATACTCAAGTCGAATTTCATCGAAGTTAAATTGCCCTTTAGCAATTGGCAAGTCAGCCGCCCAATAATTTGGGTTACGTTTAAAAGAAACGCTGCGACCTTGTTGAACTTGATCAATCATATAAGGTCCCGTTCCCATGAGGGGCGTCAAACCTGAGTTTGCTAAATCAATTTGATCGAGTTGTTTCTTGGACAAGACCGGCATTAATGCCACGATCATTGGTAGCTCTTTGTCGTACACGCCATTTTCATCTGGTTTTAGTTTAAATTGAATGACGAGCGGTGAATGAATAACAATTTCAATGTTTCCATAAAACTTTTTGTATCGTGGAGCACCCTTGCTAATCAATGCTTCCATTGTTGTTTTAAGGTCTTCTGTTGTGACAGAATCGCCATTATGAAAACGTGCTTTTGGATTTAGATAAACCGTCATATGGGATCTATCATCAGCAAATTCAACTTTCTCGGCAACGAGAGCATATAAAGCAAAAGGTTCTGCTGGTGAACGTACCATAAGGGTTTCAAGTGTAAGCGCCACGCCTTGTACCGCAATTCCTTTTACAATTTTGTCATTCAACGTGTCGAATGTGCCGACCGTTGCAAGACGAAACGTGCCGCCTTTAGGTGCATCTGGATTGACAAGTTTTGTATGTTCATATGTTGGTTTACCAAAACGCGAAATTGCAGTGACAGCTTTAGCTGGATTTGGTGCTGGAAGAGCTGAAGATGCTTTTTCTGCTATAGCAGCAGGTGCGGAGGAAGTCGCCGGAGCAGATGACGTTGCGAATGCTACATTTACAAGTAATGCCAAGGCAAGTGAAACAGAAAGAATTTTTATCATTATTATCAAGACCATTAATATTGAGTTCTGATCTAGTTTTAAATCAATGGAGAGCACACCGCAATAGAAATGTAGGGTTGTTTCTATAGGGCAGTAAAGCACGAAGCTTTTCTCGTGAAGATTTAATTTTTATGCGAAACCTGAAATAGAAAAAACCTCCCGTGTTTGTGCACGAGAGGCCTTTGCTTCAAGATATCATTAGCTTGTAACCTCAATTCGGGATTAAAATTGCACCATAACTGATTTTAGATTTTAATCAGA
>JAZKDQ010000011.1:0-6526 GCA_040387495.1 Pseudomonadota bacterium
AATCTGATTAAAATCTAAAATCAGTTATGGTGCAATTTTAATCCCGAATTGAGGTCAATAGCTTTTTTGGCTTCTGCATATGATATAAAATACCGACGGTGTGGATTTTTATAAATCAGCTCCATGGAAGGGATAAACACTTCTTTTGCGCCCTGTTCAAATAGAATTTTAATTGCTGTGAGTATCGCTTTTCGAAAACGTTTTTTATCTTTTTTTGATAGCGTGTAATCAACTTGAACGTCGCTATTTCCGTCGATAAATATAAGGTTATCATTTGAAGGCGTGTCAACCAGCAGGATGCCAAATCCACCGATATTATGGAAATCTTTTAGGTTTCTTTTAATGTCGGAACTGCTTCCCGGGTGAATAGAGGCGATGAATGCAGGTTCTGCAGACATCGCTTCGAAAAAATAATTATCCGCTAATGGAATTGAAGGGGCATATATAGTTGCCGATATGCCATACAGATTTCGGATGGGTCTATCAAATATACCAAGGACACCAATAGAGGGGTGCATGATAATGCCTTTGCCAATATTTGAATTTGGCATATTGGATCGCAACAAGACTTCTGCTGAGCCCAGTGTGCCAGCGCATAGAATTATATTTTTGGTCTTAATTGTATACGTTTTAGATGGATTTAGTTGTAAACCGTGTGGATCATTAAAGGTGTAATTTTTGACAGAAGATTGATTTGATTTCACTATAACTTCAGTAATATTATTGTATCGTTGTTTTAATTCAACAACATTCAGATTGGATATGACTTGCAAGCTGTGTGAATTTTGATTTAATGCAGGCCATAAATAGGCATCAACGGCAGATATTTTGAGTAGATCATTTGGATTTCCGTTTGATTTTTTTGCATTTAAATCGTATGGTTTTGCGGATGAATAACCAGTCAAAAGGAGGCTATTATTAGCGTTGATTTCATCTGAGCATAAACTTCGTGTGCCGATTGTTTGTTTTACCCATGCATACGCTTGCTCAATGACTTTAAAATTATTATTTGATGTGTGAACAAAATCATGTGGAAGCTGACCCTGTTTTATCCACTGAGTTAGATTGTTCTTTATGGATGGTAATAAGGGTGAGAAAGCAAGGTCAATATTGACAGTCGACCCGCCGCCAATTACGCGTCCGTTGCGGATCGAAATGCTTCCCGACACTGTCTTTCGTTGATTAAATGATTCCATAAATTCTGAATTATACTCGGTTTTTATACTGCCTGGTTTTACAAAGTCACCTGCATCAATTAAAAGTACTTTTACATTTTCTCTCTTTGATAGTTCTGAGGCAATAAGACTCCCGGCCGGTCCGCTCCCAATAATAAGGTAATCAACTTCTTGCCCATCAAAGCTAATCATGCCATTTTGCACTATGTGGCGTTGGCATGAATCCTGTCATGTCGATAACGGGGGAGATTGAATAAATAAAATACAAATAGTACTGGCGCATAAAAGTTGCGCCATTTGAAATTTTCTTATTGGGGTGATGAATAAGCTGGTCAAGTGAAAATTGCTCAGTATCAAATGGCTTTAATATGTCTATGGCTTGTTGTATTTTGGGATTTATGAGAATTTGATCAATTGTTTCTAGATCTATTTTTGAAGCCAACTCTGGTGGCAGTAAAGATGCGATGACCTTTTTGTGAAACGAGTTTTGTGAATGAGCATCTGCTTCCTTTAAAACAGATGAGAGCAACATTATTATGAAAAATAGAGAACAAAAAACTTGCATAATGATTCCTTTAATAATCATGTATATATTCTATTGCAACTGATTTCTCTTTAAGCATCTTAAGTGTGGTTATCAAATCTGGTATTTTAACAATAAGAATTGCTTGGCTAATATTATCCTGTGCAGGAACTTTCCACATGTAAGCAAGTTGTATTTTATCCGCTTTTGTACGTTGCAAATTCTCTAATTGTTCTGTTGTTCCTGAAATACGAATTTGAATAACATCATTGCCCGCAATTGATTGTATTTGGATATTATACTCGGAAAACGTTTTTAGTATATTGGTAAATTCCATATAACGTGGCACTCGAATCCACATGCTCTCTGCTTTTTTTTGAAGGAGTGTATGCGAAATACCGAGTTGATTAAGGTCTGTTTCATTGTTTTTTATCTGAAGATCAATAAATCGATCTTCAACCCCTCCATAAAGTAGTTTAATGGGTAGAGAAAGAGCCCCTTTTATTCCATATTCAGCTGTCATCATTAGGCCAACAAATAGAGTCATTATCATATTATCTGAAAAAATTATTTCAGAATGTCTTGCGTATTTTCGTGCAACTGAATATGAATTGCCAAATATTTTCCAGAAAGTTCCAACACTTTCAAAATAAGGGAACTCATAAAATGGTTTTGTATGAATAAATTTAGCATACTGTTGACTGATATCAACAGTGTACCATTCAGGTGTTGTTAGAAATGTATTAATGAGAGAACGTTTGGCAGGTTCTTGGGGAGGCCCGGGTTTTTCTTTATTTTGAGTCTTAGTGAATTTTATGAGTGCGTTTTTAGTAGGATCACCGTCCTGCAAAGTTCCTGTTTGCCCATTATATGTTTCGTGAATCAGCCCCGCGCCTTTTAGTAAGGCCTTCCACTCGCTTGACGGTTTAAAATTGCGGATTTCAGCTTCTTCATCTGCACTCGAAATATCCATTGCAATAGCACTAAAAACACTATGCGCACTTGAAACCAAGTTGTTGAGATGTGGACTCGTTACATCATGTTCGCGTAAGATTAGCGTTCCACCTGGCCTTAGGATACGTGAAATTGATCCAATGAATTTTTGTAATTTTTCAGAGGGAATGTGGTGTAATCCAATATAACAAACAATGACGTCGATGGACTCTGCAGAAATTTTATTGGTGGAAATGGGTGCATAATTATCTAAATGAATATCTGTATCATAAGATTTAAATACGGCTAATGGACGCCAAGCAAAGTTAAAGAATCTATTTTTCCAGCTATCGCCATCGTATATGGCATATCGATGACCTATAATAGAAATCTTTTTATTTAAAGCACTTAAATATGTGCCGGGAGTGCCAATTTCAACAATATTTTTAATGCTTTTTTTGATTAAGGAGCTGAGCTGTTTGGCCTGCTAAAATATGTTTATGTCTTTGCATTGCCTTGATTTGTGTCCAAATAAAAGGCCATTTTTTATAATAATGAGGCTCATTTCTAATAAATTCGTATAAATTTTGTTTAGGTTTAGTGGTGCTCTGTGATTTGTATTGGATTATAATTTTTTCAAAATCTGATGCGTTGATTTGCTTTAAAACATGATCTAAAAAGCCATTGAATTCTTTTAAATTCTGAGTTTCTAGTAATGTTTGAGCAAGAGGACCCGCTGCATTTATTTCGAAAAATGTGAAATTAATACACAAAAGAAGATATAGAAAAATATGTTTCACTAGCTATAGTATTTCTGATTTTTTAAGGATTATCAGCATGACATCATAGAATCTAATTTTCAATTAATATTGTTTATGATCCGTGCTGACACTTCACTAACCGTTGGATTAGTCCATGCATAATCGGGCGATTGTCCTTTAAACCAGGTCGTCTGACGTTTTGCATATTGACGTGTTTGTATTTGCATTAGCTCAACAGCCACTGCTCTTGATAATTCTCCATTTAGATAGGCCGTTAACGGTGTAAGTCCAATGGCTTTACGCAATAAGCAATTTGTTGGTGGGTTCTTAGCCCAAAAAGCGCGTATTTCATCCAATACATTATCTTCTAGCATACACAGCACACGTTGGTTTATTCGCTCGCACAAATCCGCACGGTTGGGGGTTAAGACAATATAAGCAAGAGGAGCGGGAAGGGGTGGTTCGGCATTTCCTTGCAATGTGCGGATCGATTGTCCCGTGGCCCGTTTTACCTCAAGCGCACGTGATAAGCGTTGTCTATCTACAGGGGGGGCACTGCTGGCAAGTTCCGGATCTTCAGCCAAGACAAGGTGTCTAAATTTATCCAGCGGAATATTTTTTGATAAATCACGAACTTCAGCCCGAATGCTTTCAGGAATATCAATAACAGGTGACATGCCATGAGTAATTGAATGTAAATAAAGTCCAGATCCGCCAACAACAATTGATAAACGTTCAGTTGATGCCTTTAATATATTTAAAGTCATTTTTTGCCATATTGTAACAGATCCTTCAGCGTTATTATCAAGTGTACCGTACAGATAGTGCGGGACAGTCGCTTTTTCAGCAGCAGCTGGTTGAGCCGTTAGTGTGGGTAAGTCTTGATACCATTGCATGCTGTCGGCATTTATAATGATAGCATTATGCGCTTTTGCGAGTTCAAGTGCGAGTGCACTTTTGCCTGATGCAGTTGGGCCTGCTATAATTAAATATGGCATGTCATGAATGCAAGGCGCTATCAAAGGCGCTCCAGGCTGCTTCTTTGACGGCTTCATTTAGGGTTGGGTGAGCATGACATGTACGTGCGATGTCTTCGGCTGCGCCACCAAATTCCATAATGGCTGCTACTTGACTAATTAAGCTTCCTGCTTCTGCACCGACGATTGCACATCCTAAAACACGGTCAGTTTTTGCATCAGTCATGATTTTAACGAAACCTATTGTATCGCCAATTGTTTTTGCGCGTCCATTAGCAGCAAATGAGAACTTTCCAACTTTGTAATCCTGCTTCTCTACTCTAAGTTCATTTTCAGTTTTCCCTACAGTGGCTATTTCCGGATGTGTAAAAACGACGGCAGGAATAATATCATAATTGACATTGCCTGCTTGGCCCGCTAGCAACTCGGCAACAGCTACACCTTCATCCATTGCCTTATGAGCGAGCATCGGCCCTTTTATACAATCTCCAATCGCAAAAATACTTGGAATTGTTGTTTGATATTTATTGTTCACCTCGATAAAACCACGTGCATCAATAGCAATAGCCAGAGCCTCAAGTCCAAGCAAATTTGTTTCAGGTTTGCGGCCAGCAGCGATGAGAACAGCGTCGCATGTAATCAATTCAGGTAATTCGCCTTCTTTAGCCTTTACATCAAGCACTTGCAGGCATAGTTCTTTGTCTTTTCCTTTTTTTGTCATGCCAACAACGTTGCGTTTTGTTTTAAAAATCATACCTTGTTTTTCGAGGGAGCGTTGCAATGCAATCCGTACATCCTCATCTGTTTGTGCTAAGATTGTATCCCCAAATTCGACAACAGTAACAAGTGATCCAAGACGCAACCATACTGAACCCATTTCAAGGCCAATATATCCACCGCCAACAACAACCAGATGCTTTGGAACCTCATTAAATGAAAGCGCATCTGTAGAAGAGAAAATTTCTTTTTTATCAAAAGGTAAATGAGGCAAGGCTTGGGGGGAAGAACCCACAGCAATAACAATCGCTTTAGCATGAAGTATTTTTTTTCTGTTGTCTTTACTTGTAACTTCAATATCCGTTGCATTTAAGATTTTTGCGGTACCATGTACAAAGTGAATTTTATTTTTTTTGAAAAGATGTGCTATACCATGCGTAAGTTCTTCAACTACAGATTCTTTATGCGCCATCATTTGAGAAAGATTAAGCTGTATGCCTTCAAGTTCGATCCCGATATTTTTAAATTGATGCTGCGCTTGCCAATACTTTTGCGATGCGTCTAGTAAACATTTTGACGGGATACAACCAACATTGAGGCATGTACCACCTGGATTTTCATTTTTATCAATAACAGCTACAGTTAGCCCAAGTTGGCTTGCGCGGATAGCCGTAACGTATCCTCCAGGGCCTGCCCCTATAATAACAACGTCAAATTCCGATAAATCCATAAAATGCCTCTAAATTTGTATTTTTATTTAGCATAGCATTTTATTAACGATTTGTTTAGAAACTTTTGTTGTAGTAGTTGTATGGGGAAGTGTTGGATCTATTGAATTCGATGGATGCAACTATTAGGAGTGCCAATTATTTTAATTATTAAAATAATTGTATGCGGTATGTAATGCGGTTTCAAATATTTTTAACTATTTTATCTGCTATAATAGCAACAGTAAGGTACGGGGAAGCTGCCGCATCTCTAATGTCGCCGATAAATACTGTATCCAGTGCTTTTGCAGCTCCTGTTCTTGCTACTGTTCCTGACGCCGTTTCTTCTAATGTACTATCAACACAGCCAGCTAGCTTACCAAAGTCAGTATTAATTGATGGGCATGACGAACACTTAAGTACACCTACTTCTTTGTATGTTGAAAAAGAAAAAGCTGAACCTTATGTTCTGATTATGGATGATGAACCTGCCCCCGAAGCAACATCAGGTCCAACAGCACTCTATATTGAGGAAGAAAATGATAATTCGAGTGCAGGATCTTCTGCTAACGGAACAAAAGCGTTTTTATGCTCTGATCATGAAAAACATATATCAAAGACAACTTTGTGTTCTGACTCTGAAGGCAGAACAATGGAAGAAGAAAAGATACCTGAAACAGTTAAAAGTGACTCGAGTTCTAGCAAAGACGATGATGTAAAGGAAGATAAGGCA
>JAZKDQ010000011.1:6626-23933 GCA_040387495.1 Pseudomonadota bacterium
GATAAAGAAGATAAAGAAGATAAAGAAGATAAAGAAGATAAAGAAGATAAAGAAGATAAAGAAGCTGTCGAGGTTAAGAAAACAGAAGAAGCTAAGAAAACGGAGGAGCCTAAAAAAGCCAAGAAAGGTAAGAAGGGAAAGAAAGGTAAGAAGGGAAAGAAAAGTAAGAAAGGAAAGAAAGATGAGTCAGAAGCAGAAGAGTAATGAAATTATAAAGTGATATTTGAAAAATAGGGAATGTTCATGGAACTGTGTCACCTTCCTCATCTTAACACTTCATCCCCAACCTATTTGGGAAGTAAATATCAAGTTGAGAAATGGTGAGTGCCCAGTTTTGCACAGGCATTGTCCATTTGTTTGTGATGTTCGTAATGGCACAGAACAGCAGTTTGAACAAGGCATTCTCTGACGTAAATGCACCTTTGGTTTTGGTGTATTTACGCACCTGTCGGTGGAATCCTTCGATTGGATTCCTGGTGTAAATCAGGCGCCTGATATCAGGGGAATACTTGAAATAAGCGGTTAAATGCTCCCAATTTGCTTTCCATGATTTGATCACAATAGGGTAGCATGAGCCCCATTTCTGATCGAGCTTTTCAAAATTATGTTCGGCCAAATCCAAGGTTTCAGCTTGATAGACGGTTTTAAGGTCTTTCATAAACTCTTTTTGATTACTTGATCCAATATGTTTCAGGGAATTGCGGATTTGGTGCACAACACACAACTGAACTTCAGTCTGTGGAAAAGCCGCATTCAATGCCTCAGGAAATCCTTTTAAACTATCAATGCAGGCGATCAAAATATCTGAAACGCCTCTGGCTTTCAAATCATTCAAAGCCCCGAGCCAAAAGTGAGCTCCCTCTGACTCAGCAGCATAAAACCCAAGAATCTCCTTATGGCCTGTTGTGGTGATTCCCATAATGTTGTAAATCACTTTTGTGACAACTTTGTTATCCTGCTTGGTTTTAAAGTACATGGCATCCAAAAATGCAATGGCATAAACAGACTCCAGCGGGCGACTGCGCCAGTCGGCAATCTGGGGAATTAATTTGTCGCTGATTGCTGAAATGGTTGCTGCAGAGACCTCAACACCATACAGATCCTGTAAATGTCCGGAAATGTCGCTGTAGCTTGTGCCTAAGCTATAAAGCGCAAGAATCTTCGAATCCAATTCGTCATTCAAGATCGTTTGGCGCTTTTTAACCAGCTGAGGCTCAAAACTACTATTGCGGTCACGCGGGACATCCAGTTCAAAAGAACCCGATGCTGATCTCTTCGTTTTAGAGCTCATCCCATTGCGACAATTAGCTCCAGCTTCAAGGCTATTCTCGTTTAAGTGAACATCCATCTCTGCATCAAGTGAGATTTGTATCAAATCTTTGGCGAGTTGCGTTAATAATCCCTCTGAGCCCAGTAAGGGTTTGCCTGCATACATACCTTTAATGATTTCGTGTAGAGCCTCGGGACTCAAAGAGGGTAAGTTTGTTATTTTCTTCTCTATTGTACTCATTTTGTCAAATCTCCATGTCAAAGGGATAATTTATTTTATCCTATTTTAGATATTTGACACAGTTCAGTGAACGGTCTCTTTTTCAAAAAAGGACACAAAATGATTGACAGTTAAGACAGTATCAGAACCATATTAATCACATAAACCTAGAGTTTCTATAGGTTTGACTCTTTTTGAATTATGCAACCAGTTGTAAAAAAATTAACGTAATATTAATTAATGTAGTAGTAAGATTGTTTATGTTTAATATTTATACAGGTTTTCAAAATGAATAAACAATCTATGATTTTAAAGAAAATATCTTTATATAGTGTTCTTATTGTTTTTAATTTAAGTTCATACGCTAATGAACAAAAAAATGCTATCACTGATAATTCCAACGTCAAAAATGATCAAACTACAGAAGAGCCAACTGATGAAGTAAAAAAACAAACAAAAAAAGAAATAAAATGGTGTGAAGAAAAACTTAAAAAAGTTACAAGCATTGCTATAGAATTAGATAATAAAGATGAACCATACACAAAAAAATTCCTAAATAAGAAAAGACAGGAAATAATTGATATCTACAATCATTTAATGAATAAAGATATCTTGCCAATTGAATATAAAATTAAAATAAGAAAATCAGCTATAAAATTATATTCAGAATATCATCATTTAATTAAAGATGAGGAAAGAGCACAACACATTCGCAAGTATTTTGATAGTATTTTTGAAATTTCCGGCCTAACACAAGAGCAATGTTTTAATGCAAAAAAAGAATTTCTTGAGATGTGGACAGGAACTAATCTTGTGAAGAGGTGTGGTATGGAATTTGCGAGGACATTTGGTAAGATGAAGAATGAACTTAAAAATGAACTTTTCGAAAACGGCATTGTCTCAATTGATAATTCAAAGTGTACTCAGTAAGGATCTGATAGGACCCTGTTAACCTCAATTCGGGATTAAAAAATCAAACGAGATAGAAGGTTTTTTGGGATTTAAGGCAATAAGCCACAAGGGTTGAGAAGATATGAATGAACCCATTAATGAAGGAACGATGTCTTGTATGCACGATTTGAAAGTCTGTTTTTAGCACTCCATTGACTGTTTCAATCACCGAGGGAGTGTTCATTAAACTGTGTCAGCGTCCTCATCTTAGCATTTTATCCCCAACCTATTTGGGAAGTAAATATCAAGTTGAGAAATGGTGAGTGCCCAGTTTTGCACAGGCATTGTCCATTTGTTTGTGATGTTCGTAATGGCACAGAACAGCAATTTGAACAAGGCGTTCTCTGACGTAAAAGCGCCTTTGGTTTTGGTGTATTTACGCACCTGTCTATGGAAGCCTTCAATCGGATTCCTCGTGTAAATCAGACGCCTGATATAAGGGGAATACTTGAAATAAGCGGTTAAATGCTCCCAATTGGCTTTCCATAATTTGAGCACAATTGGATATTTTCTCCCCCATTTTTGATCAAGTCTTTCCAAATTGTGTTCGGCCAAATCTAAGGTTTCAGCTTGATAGACGGTTTTAAGATCTTTCATGAATTCTTTTTGATTGCTTGATCCAACATGTTTCAATGAATTACGAATCTGATGAACAACACACAACTGAATCTCTGTTTGAGGAAAGGCTGCATTCAACGCCTCAGGAAACCCTTTTAAGCCATCAATACAAGCAATCAGAATATCAGAAACGCCTCTGGCCTTTAAGTCATTCAAAACTCCGAGCCAAAAGTGAGCCCCCTCCGACTCAGCCGCATAAAACCCAAGAATCTCCTTATGGCCTGTTGTGGTGATTCCCATAATGTTGTAAATCACTTTTGTGACAACTTTGTTATCCTGCTTGGTTTTAAAGTACATGGCATCCAAAAATGCAATGGCATAAACAGACTCCAGCGGGCGACTGCGCCAGTCGGCAATCTGGGGAATTAATTTGTCGCTGATTGCTGAAATGGTTGCTGCAGAGACCTCAACACCATACAGATCCTGTAAATGTCCGGAAATGTCGCTGTAGCTTGTGCCTAAGCTATAAAGCGCAAGAATCTTCGAATCCAATTCGTCATTCAAGATCGTTTGGCGCTTTTTAACCAGCTGCGGCTCGAAGCTGCTATTGCGGTCACGTGGAACGTCCAGTTCAAAAGAAGCCGAAGCTGATCTTATCGTTTTAGAGCTCATCTAATTGGGACGATTCGCCCCGGCTTCAAGGCTATTCTCGTTTAAATGAATGTCCATCTCAGGATCGAGTGATATCTGAATCAAATCTTTGGCCAGTCTTGCCAGCATACATACCTTTAATGATTTCGTGTAGAGCCTCGGGACTTAAGGAGGGTAAGTTTGTGATTTTCTTTTCCATTGAACTCATGTCAAATCTGCGTTTCAGGGATAACTCATTTTATCCCATTTTCGCTATTTGACACAGTTCAGTGAACAGTCTGGAAAAATAATTTTATAATATAACTAATGTTATTAGCTGATAATCTTCAATCAACCAGAATTAATATATAGTATAGAATTTTCCTATTTCTCCCTTGGAATATTCCCTAATTTTTTCTTAAAATATTTTCTAATTTTAACATCTCGTTAACATTTGAGACGTATTCTAATTACATAAAACCAGTGGAATTTTATGCTAAATGTTGCGAATTGTTGGTGTTTTTCTTTATGTTATTGTGTGTGATTTATTGCCGCTATTAGCTAAGGCAAATTACACGCCAGTTGTTTCAGCCCCATCATATTTCTCAACCCAAGCTGAACATATTCCCACTAAAATTGATAGGCAAGCTGGGGAAAATAGCGAACTTGCAGCAATACCTGCTTTCTATAAAAGTGTGTCATCCACTAATAATTCTCAAATAGAATATATCGAAATTAATTCTGATTATAATAAATTAGATGATAAAAATAAATATTTTATTGAAAATAAAGGAACAAATAGTCTTTTTTATTACAATGCTCCAATGAAAACAAAGGGCTTTTTAACTCAACTTTTTATAGGGGGTCATTTCAGCGCGAAAATGAAAACGTTTAAAAATTCTGATATTCCTTTCTTAGCGCGTGGAAGCGGTGTAACAACTGAAGTTTCAACACAATCGACACACTTATCAGCATCATATTTCAAATTAAATTCGCAAAAAGTTGGGCAAAATAGCACGAAGATTGGACATCAGAAAAAAAAGCAACCTCTTGCTAGTGATACGAAGCTTGCTTTAGCCATTCCTTTTTTTCCTCAATTGAAACTGTTTGGTGGGTATTCGTATAACAGAAGCAGTGAATCACGACTTACAAAGGGACCAAGCTTTGGTTTTCAGGCGGATATATTTGATCATATAAAAGTTGATACAACATTTGTAAAGCAGACCGTTGGCAAAACCTCGGCAAAAGTATTATTTAGTCTTAGCATGCCGCTTGAACGGATCAAGTTTTAGTTTGAAATAATATTTTGCAGCTCACAAGCGCCTTTTCCTTCGTAAAATTTAATATTATGCTTTATAATTAGCATGCTTTATACAAGCACTCATTCAGGATCTTGATATCCAAAGATAATTGTAATAAAAAGGTGTTTTCTTTTTTATGTCTTTTGATTTTAAGATGCTGAGTTTGCTTGAATTTAGTAAGAATGTAGTCTTAATTAATGAAAAGAGAATTTAATGTCAAATATGTTTAATATCCACCGTGAAGAATTAACGTGGGCAGGACTTCCACTGGTACTTGAAACGGGTAAAGTGGCCCGTCAGGCAGATGGCGCAGTTATGGTCACTTATGGTGACACTACAGTTTTGTGTACCGTTGTTGCTGCAAAAAAGGCAAAGGTAAATGCAGATTTTTTCCCATTGAGTGTACATTACCTTGAAAAAACATTTGCGGTAGGACGTATCCCTGGTGGTTTTTACAAACGCGAAGGAAAACCTTCAGAAAAGGAAGTTCTAACATCACGTCTAATTGATCGTCCTCTTCGCCCATTGTTCCCAGAAGGTTTCCACAATGAAGTACAAATTCTTTGTACAGTGATGAGCTACGATACAGATGCACATGCTGATATCGCTGCATTAATTGGCGCATCGGCAGCGCTTGCAATTGCTGGAGTCCCATTTTTAGGACCAGTTGCGGCTGCACGTATTGGTTATATCGATGGTCAATTCATTTTGAATCCAACATATGCCCAACTAAAAGAAAGTGCACTTGATTTGGTTGTTGCCGGGACAAAAGAAGGTGTTTTGATGGTTGAATCTGAAGCAAAAGAGCTTTCAGAACAAACAATGCTGGAAGGTGTTGTTTTTGCTCATGATGCGTTTCAAGCTGTCATACAAATGATCGATCGCTTGAAAGCTAAGGCATCAAAAGTTGCATGGCCTGAAGCTGTTGAAAATCCATTTATGGTGAAAGTCCAAGAACGCGCGAATGATGTAATCGAGGGTGACCTGATAAAGGCATACTCGAATAAGTTAAAGCAAGATCGTTATGCTGCAATTGACTCAGCAAAGACTAGGCTTAAAGATGAATTAAAAGAAGAGTTCCCAGAACATGATGGGTTGATTGAAAATGCTTTTTCTATTCTTCAATCAAATATTTTACGTGGAAATATTTTGAATAAATCAGAGCGTGTTGATGGGCGTTCATTGAGTGACATTCGTCCAATCGTTTGTGAAATTGGTATATTGCCAAGAACACATGGTAGTGCTTTATTTACACGTGGGGAAACACAGGCGCTTGTCGTAACAACACTTGGAACTGGTCAGGACGAGCAAATTATTGACTCGCTTGATGGTGAATATCGTGAACGCTTCATGTTACACTATAATTTTCCATCTTATTCTGTTGGTGAAGTGGGGCGTGTATCCGGCCCTGGTCGCCGTGAAATTGGTCATGGGAAACTTGCATGGCGTGCAATGGCTCCAATGGTTCCAGAAAAAGCAAAGTTTCCATATACACTTCGTACAGTATCTGAAATAACTGAATGCAACGGTTCATCATCAATGGCTACTGTTTGTGGTGCATCATTATCGATGATGGATGCAGGTGTGCCGCTTGAAAGAGCAGTTGCTGGTATTGCTATGGGCTTGATTAAAGAAAAGGAAAAGTTTGCTGTTTTATCTGATATTCTTGGCGATGAAGATTTCTTAGGCGATATGGACTTTAAAGTGGCAGGTACTGAATCAGGTATAACTGCTTTACAAATGGATATTAAGATCACAAGCATTACACCAGAAATTATGAAAATTGCACTTGATCAAGCAAAACAAGGTCGTTTGCATATTCTTGGCGAAATGGCAAAAGCACTTACAAATGCACGTCCATCAGTAAGTGAAAATGCACCACGTTTGACTACCTTCAGTATTAATCGTGAAAAAATTCGCGATGTTATTGGAGCTGGCGGTAAAGTCATTCGCGAAATTTGTGAAACAACTGGGGCTAAAATTGATATTCAAGATGATGGCACTGTAACAGTTGCTGCGCATAATCAAGAATCACTTGATAAAGCTGTAGCTACAATTATGTCAATTGCTGGTGATCCGGAAATTGGTGCAATTTACACCGGAACAGTTGTGAAAGTTGCTGAATTTGGTGCATTTGTGAATTTCATGGGTGCAAAAGATGGATTAGTTCACGTAAGTGAATTAGCTGATAGACGTGTCGCAAAAGTTACTGATATTGTTAATGTTGGTGATGTTGTACAAGTTAAAGTTCTTGGCTTTGATGATCGTGGAAAAATTAAATTGAGCATGAAGGCTGTACCTGGATATAGCTCAGAAGCAGTTGTTGTCGTATTAGACGCTGTTGGTGCTTAATTCTTATTAAATGTTAATAATTTGAAAAAGGGAATGATGGAAATTAAAACCATTAATTCCTTTTTTTATTGATCAAAAATTATTTATGTTTTTTCTGATTTTCCTCCTCACTAGTGCTTGCCAGTATTTCAAATTTCTCGTAAGGTGGTTTGATTTTAATTCAAATTTATCTTCGGGGAAGACTGTTCATGTCACTTGCAAAGGCACAAAGTACTGCATCAATTCAATCCGTTTTGTCATTTTTAAAAGAAAACGAAATTCAAATTGTTGATATTCGTTTTACAGATATGAATGGTGTTTGGCATCATATGTCTTTTCCTGTCTCTCAAGTAGATGAGAGCTTCTTTGAAAATGGTTTTTGTATAGATGGATCTTCAATTAAGGGATGGTCACCCATTAATGATTCAGACCTTCTTGTTGTGCCTGATGTTACAAAAAACAATCCTGTTCGCGTTGATCCCTTTGCAAGCGTAGCAACGGCGTTTCTTTTTGCAGATACGCGTACTGTACGTGATGGTGCTTTGTATAATAGGGACCCGCGCAACATAGCACGCAAAGCAGAAGAATTTCTGAGCAAACATTCAGCTGCTAAAACAGCTTATTTTGGTCCAGAGCCAGAGTTCTTTGTTTTTGATTCCGTTGCTTATTCATCAGAAATGACCCGTTCATTTTATTATTTAGATTCTGATGAATTTCCGCAACGTAATGCAATTGTTGATGCGAATAATCACGGGAGCCGACCAGCAGTCAAAGGTGGCTATTTTCCTGTACAACCTGTGGATGCATTGACTGAATTTAGATCAGATGTTGTGCAAGCGTTAGGGTTGATGGGGCTTAATGTTGAGCGTCATCATCATGAAGTGGCTCCGGCGCAGCATGAAATTGGTTTTATGTACTCAACATTGGTTGATTGTGCTGATAATTTACAGATTTTTAAATACGGTGTTCGTAACGGCGCTCGTACATACGGAAAGACAGCTACATTTATGCCAAAGCCAATTTTTGGTGATAATGGTTCGGGTATGCACGTACATATGTCATTATGGAATGATAGTACAGCACTTTTTAAAGGTGATGCTTATGCTGGGCTATCTGAACTCGCTCTCTATGCAATTGGCGGTGTGTTGAAACATGCGAAAAGTCTGAATGCATTTTGTAACCCGACAACAAATAGTTATAAGCGTCTTGTGCCTGGATACGAAGCGCCTGTAATGTGTGCATACTCTGCAAGCAATCGTTCAGCAGCATGTCGCATTCCACACGTTGTTACACCCAATGCAAAGCGATTCGAAGTACGGTTTCCTGATCCAACAGCAAATGGCTACTTGTGTTTTTCAGCATTGTTAATGGCAGCAATTGATGGAATCGAAAATAAAATTCACCCAGGTGAAGCGCAAACTGCTGATTTATTTGAACACAAAGAAGTAGCAGAATCTCTACCATCAGTATGCGGTTCATTGACAGAAGCATTGAATGCGCTTGAAATTGACCATGCTTATTTGTTAAAAGGCGCTGTTTTTGATAAAGACTTTATTGATACGTATATTGATCAAAAGAAAGCTGAAATTGATGATATTAATCTCCGCCCACATCCACAAGAATTTTCTCATTACTTTAATAGATAATCGCTTGATAAATACTGAAATAGTATGCGCTAATTCTGCTGACTTTTAACAGACTAGTGCGTATACTACTTTCTGATGACTTAAATTGAAACAATAGCATGAAACCATTCGTTCTTCTTTTTCTGCTCCTTGCAATAGGATTTTCTTCCGTATACTCCGCTAAAGCGCCGGCAATTATAGAAATAACACGTGGTCAGGTTCAGCCTGACCCAGTTGCAATTGTTGATTTTTTGAATGCTACCGATAAAGATGCCTCAGCTGCGGGTGTAAATGTCTCGGACGTCATAACGAATGATCTTTATAATTGCGGGCTATTCGCACCGATTCCAAAAACAGATTTCGTACAACCTGCGAGAGATGTTCAAGCTAAAGGCGTTAATTTTGAGCAATGGCAAAAAACTAAAGCGCGTTTTATTGTAACCGGAAAAGTTGTTTTTGATTCAGGGTCAGCAATGACGATCGAATTTCGTTTATATGATGTGCTTGATAAAAAACAGATATTAGCAAAATCAGTAAGTGGTGATCGTAAAAAATGGAGGCGTCTTGCACATGCAGCAGCCGATTTAATGTATTCACGCATTACAAATGAAGCTGGTTTTTTCAACACGCAAATAGTGTATTCAGAACCTGTTGTTAAAGGAAGAAAAAGTACAAAGCGTCTTATGCGTATGGACTATGATGGTCATGGTGTTACCCCTATTACAGACTCAAAAAGCTTGTCGATGACACCAAGGTATTCGCCATCAGGGCAAGATATTGCGTACCTTAGAATTAAAAATAGTTCAGCTGAAGTTTTTCTTATAAATCTAAAAAATAATTATCAACAAAAACTTGGTACCTTTGAAGGGATGAGTTTTGCCCCCAGATTCTCACCGGATGTAAGTTCCATTGTTATGAGTTTAACAAAAGGTGGCAGCTCAGCAATTTACGCTATGAACCTTAAATCAAAAAAAATGACGCGCCTTACAGATCATGTGAGTATTGATACTTCACCTTGTTATTCACCTGACGGTACACAAATCGTTTTTACATCTGATCGTAGTGGCAGAGAGAAAATATATATAATGGATACGATGGGCAAAGATGTGCGTCGCATTAGTTTTGGCGAGGGTAAGTATTCCCAGCCAGTTTGGTCACCACGCGGTGATTTGATTGCTTTTACCAAGCAAATATTTGGCGAAAATAAGTTATACATTGGTGTTATGGCGCCTGATGGAACCGGCGAACGCATGATTGCTGATGGCTGGTTAGTTGAAGCACCTTGCTGGTCAGCAAATGGTCGTTATTTGTTATTTGCAAAGCAAAATTCTGCACGGGATAAAAGTTCACTGTATATGGTGGATATGACAGGTTACAATCTAAGACCTATTAATACGCCTAAAGAAGCTGAAGATGGGGCATGGTCGCCATTGTTGCAATAAATTTCTGAATTTAATTGCTGCACTTTTAATGCATCTTGTTTCCGCAAGCTAACCACATTTTAATTAGAATTGTATGACTTTTCAAAACTTATACCTTACAAATAAAATCTACAGGATTAAAAACTTTTTATGAAATCTTACTATTCCTTAATTCAATTCATTTTTGTGTTTTGTGCAGCTGTTTTGCAGGTAGATGCAACACCCTCAAGTCAAAAAAGTGTGACTTCGCCAATTGCTGTAAAAGAAAATAATTCTGCAATTGTTATGGTAAGCGCGGTGAATACACCTGAAAAAAATGATAAAGAAATATTTCGTCCAATTCCATTTCATGCAAAATATAAAATTGCGCTGGATAACGCATCCCATTTTGACGAAGGCATAGATAAAGTAAACGGAACTTTGGAAATGACCGTTATCGAAAAGGATAAAGACGATGTTCGTCTTTGGACAACCGAACAAAAATCAACGTTATATATTTATTACAAGGGAAAAACCGTTGCTGATAAATATGAATTGATGATTGCTAGTTATGAATCAAAAAATGGTGAAAATTATGAATTTTATGTTCGTTCGATTGTGAATGATACTCAAGATGAAATTATTTTTAAAGGAGAGGCAAGGCTGCCTGAAGGTAAACAAGGTTACATTCAACTCAAGCAAAATGGAGCTGAAGAAGAGGAATCAAAACTAGTTGTTTTGCCTGCAGGGACCTTATTTCCATTAAAACATATGCATATGCTTATTGAAGAAGCATTAAAAGGAAACACGACTGTTGGGCAGAAGAAAGTATTTGATGGTTCGAGTGATGCACAAGAAGTTGTTGAAGTAGATGCTTATATAACGCCAAAAAATAATTACAAAATGAATGTAAGCACTGATTCAAAGACAACAGATTCGGCGGAAATTGAGCTTGCACAGCGGCTTAAGAATGCAAAGGCATGGCAAGTTAAAGTTAATGTATTCACACTTGGCAGCCGTGATGACTCAGATCCTGAATATACCTATAACCAAACGGTAAATAGTTTGGGAATTCCTGTATCAATGAAAATCACTCATTCAGATCCTGAATTCACTGTCGATATTGTTATGACAGATTTTAGCAAGACTCCATTGTCAAATGGTTCGTTATTCAACAATATATCTGACTCACCAGTAGTTAAATCGAATTCAGCTGCTGCTGCAGCGTAAAAAAAAAAAGGATTGTATTTTTATGACAGCCGCTTATATCACGACACCAATTTATTATGTAAATGATAAGCCACATATCGGGCATGCCTACACAACGCTAACATGTGATACTTTAGCTCGTTTTTGGCGTCTTCAAGGAAAAGATGTAAAATTTTTGACTGGTACGGATGAGCATGGTCAAAAAGTTGAAAAGGCTGCTGCTGCTGCGAATGTAACTCCTCAAAACTTTGTAGACACGGTATCACAAACATTTCGTCATTTGATTGAAAAGATGGACGTTACCAATGACGATTTTATCCGTACGACAGAACCACGTCACATTAAGGCAGCGCAAGCACTTTGGACACGTTTAATTAATAACGGTGCTATATACCTAGGTGAATATGCGGGTTGGTATGCAGTTCGTGATGAAGCTTTTTATGCAGAATCAGAAATTGTTAATGGTAAAGCGCCGACAGGTGCAGATGTTGAATGGCTTGTTGAACCAAGCTATTTTTTTAAGCTTTCCGCGTATCAAGGGCAATTGTTAGCATACTATAAAGCGCATCCTGATTTTATTGCACCAGATGCACGTAAAAATGAAGTGCTCCGTTTTGTAGAAGGTGGGTTGCATGATTTTGCGGTTTCCCGTACAAGCTTTACATGGGGCGTGCCTGTTCCCGGTGATGACAAGCACATTATGTATGTTTGGTTAGATGCATTAACAAATTATATGACGGCGCTTGGTTATCCAGATGAGTCCACTCCAGATTTTAAAACCTTTTGGCCAACAGCAGTTCATGTTGTTGGAAAAGATATCTTACGGTTTCATGCAGTATTTTGGCCTGCATTTTTAATGGCTGCTGGTTTACCTTTGCCGCGCCAGGTGTTTGCACACGGGTGGTGGACAAACGAAGGGGTTAAAATATCAAAATCTTTAGGGAACACAATTGATCCAATAGAATTGATTGATACTTTCGGTATTGATGCTGTGCGTTATTTCTTGTTGCGTGAAGTATCCTTTGGACAAGACGGTGATTTTTCACGTCAAGCTTTAATTAATCGTTTAAATAGTGATTTAGCGAATGCATACGGAAATCTTGTACAACGCGTTTTATCATTTATTTATAAAAACGGCGATGGTGTCGTGCCAACTCCAAGCAATTTGACAGCAGAAGATTCTGTTTTCTTAAATTTACCAAAGCAATTTTCGCCAACGATTGATGAGATGCAGCTTAATCGTTATGCAGAAGGTGTTTGGTTATTGATAGCAAGAGCCAATCAGTATGTTGATGAACATAAGCCATGGGGACTTAAAAAAACAGATCCTGACCGTATGAAAACAGTTTTATACGTCCTCGCTGATTTCATTAGGCAAATAGCAATCTTGACTCAGCCTTTGGTTCCACTTGCGAGTGCTAAAATTTTGAATCAGCTTGTTGTCTCTGAATCAAATCGTTTATTCTCTTGCTTGGATAATGCATTGATTCCTGGTACTAAATTGCCAGAACCAATTGGTGTATTCCCGCGAGTTTAATTATATTTCATTTTTCCTAATCGTTTTATTTTTCTTTCCTGAAAGCCAAAAATCATTATAATGATTACAAAGTAATTAAAATTTGTAATGAGAATGAAGCTAGGCGTTTTAAAAGAGACTTACCAACATGAAAAACGTGTTGGCTTAACCCCAGATGTTGCAAAGAAAATTTGCGAACTTGGTTTTGCTGTATCCATTGAAAAAGGAGCTGGTCTTGAAGCAGGCTACCTTGACGAGCTTTATGAAAAAGCTGGGGCCCATATCGAAAAAGATAGGAAAAAAGTACTTTCTGATTCAGACTTCGTGATAACTGTTTCTCCACTCGAAATAGCAGACATTAATTCAAGCAAAAAGGGCGCTATTCTTCTTGGTGTTTTAAAACCATTTAAGCACGCTGAAATGTTAGCTCATTATAATACGCAAAAATTAACTACGTTTACACTTGAAATGATTCCACGAATTACACGTGCGCAGACTATGGACATCTTATCTTCACAGAGCAATCTGGCGGGTTATCGCGCCGTCCTTGAGGCAGCAACTGCCTTCGGTCGAGCACTGCCATTAATGATGACTGCTGCTGGAACAATACCTGCTGCACGTGTGCTGGTCCTCGGCGCTGGTGTTGCGGGCCTTCAAGCTATTGCAACTGCAAAGCGTTTAGGCGCAATTGTTTCAGCCTTTGATGTCCGAACAGCAGCAAAAGAGCAAGTTCAAAGTCTCGGTGCAACGTTTATTGAAGTAAATGCATCTGAGATCGGCGATGGTGCAGGTGGTTATGCAAAGGAAATGAGTGATGAATATAAAGCCGCTCAAATGCAAAAGCTTGCTGCAGTTATCAAAACGCAAGACATTGTTATTACAACAGCATTAATTCCTGGAAAGACAGCCCCTGTATTAATTACGGCAGAAATGGTTAAGTCTATGCGTACAAACTCGGTCGTTGTTGATTTGGCATCTGAAAATGGTGGCAACTGTGCTTTAAGCGAACATGGAAAAACTGTTACAAAGCATGATGTCACAATCAGTGCGCCTGGAAATATATTGTCAGGAATTGCGGCTGACGCAAGCCAATTATATGCGCGAAATGTTTTCGCATTTATTAAAGGGATATCAAATTTTGCTGATGGAACGATGGAAGTTGATTGGTCGGATGAAATTGTCACTTCTACTTTGTTGACAAAAGATGGTTCTACCGTACATCCGCTATTTAATAAAGTTAAGGAAAAGAAATCAGCAGATACGGTTGAAAAATCTGATGTAAAACCTAAAGCGGAATCAAAAGAAAAAGAGACAGAAGCAAAAGTAGTGCCAAAGCTAGCACCGAAAAAGCCAGCTTTAAAAACTAGCGAAAAGCCAAAAACCATATCTTCAAAAGAAGAAGCAAGCAAAGCATAACTTTAACTTAATAGGATTAAAAGCATGGATTTACATGGTATCACCGAACACGTGACACGTATTACACAAACTGCACGTGAACTTATGGATGAGGCTAATCAACTTGATAGCATCGCAAAAAAAATGATTGAAACAGGCGGTCATGCGGCACAAGATCCGTTTGTTATGGGACTTACCGTTTTTGTGCTGGCTTGTTTTGTGGGATACTACGTAGTGTGGAAAGTAACACCAGCACTTCATTCACCGCTGATGTCTGTTACAAACGCGATTTCGAGTGTTATTATTGTAGGGGCCCTGCTTGCAATGGGACCATCTTCGAGTGGTATATCTGCTTGTTTTGGTTTTTTTGCCGTAATTTTAGCTTCCATTAATATTTTTGGTGGTTTTGTTGTAACGCAACGCATGCTTAGCATGTTTTCAAAAAAGAAATAAAAGGTTTTAATTATGTCAGCAAGTTTCTCTTCCTTTTTATATTTAGTTTCATCAGTCTGTTTTATTTTGGGGCTTAAAGGATTGTCATCAGCAGCGACTTCACGCTCCGGTAATTTATATGCCATTTTTGGAATGACTATAGCCATTCTGACAACTCTTCTTTCACCAGCTGTGACGCATTTTCAATATATCTTGCTCGCAATTATGATCGGTGGAAGCATCGGTACGCTTCTTGCTAAGAAAATTGAAATGACAGCTTTGCCACAATTAGTTGCAGCATTTCACAGTTTAGTTGGTTTAGCGGCAGTTCTTGTTGCTGCAGCAGCATTTTATTCTCCGCAAGCATTTGGAATTGGAACTGTTCAACACATTAAAGCAGCGAGCCTTTTTGAGATGTCCTTAGGCGTTATTATTGGTGCCATTACATTTACAGGGTCAATTGTTGCCTTTGGTAAACTACAAGGATTCATAACCGGTAAACCTTTGCAATTTGCTCGCCAACATGCATTAAATGCTACGCTTGGTGCGGCACTTATCGTTTTGATGATTGTATTTATGATAACTCAATCTACTCTTATTTTTTGGACATTGATTTTCGTCGCACTTGTTTTAGGGTTTTTACTTATTCTTCCTATCGGCGGGGCAGATATGCCTGTGGTAGTCTCAATGCTTAATTCGTATTCTGGTTGGGCTGCAGCTGGTATTGGTTTTACATTAAACAATCACGTTCTGATTATTGTTGGTGCGCTTGTCGGTGCTTCTGGTGCAATTTTGAGCTATATCATGTGTAAAGGAATGAATAGATCAATTATTAATGTGATTTTAGGCGGATTTGGTGGGGACACTGCTACAAATACGAACATGTCAAAGAGCTCTGCATCAGATAAGCCTATTAAAGCAAGCAGCGCTGAAGATGCTGCATATATGATGAAAAATGCACAAAGTATTATTATAGTCCCAGGTTATGGTATGGCAGTTGCGCAAGCGCAGCACGCACTACGTGAAATGGCAGATACACTTAAGAAATCAGGTGCACGTGTACGTTATGCTATTCATCCAGTGGCAGGTCGAATGCCAGGACATATGAATGTATTGTTGGCTGAGGCTAATGTTGATTATGATGATGTTCTTGAATTAGAGGAAATTAATACTGATTTCAGTTCAACGGATGTTGCATTTGTTATTGGTGCAAATGACATTACTAACCCTGCTGCAAAAACAGATAAAACTTCACCTATCTATGGTATGCCAATCCTTGATGTTGAAAATGCACGTACTGTGTTCTTTGTCAAACGTAGCTTGGCATCAGGTTACGCAGGTGTCGATAACGAGTTATTTTATAGTGATAATACAATGATGGTTCTTGGTGATGCTAAAAAAGTTTGTGATGATATAATTAAGGCGCTAAAGGAATTGGCATGAGGTCGGGATTAAACTATAGACTTGCAGCTTTTTCCCTAATAGAGCTATCCGTTGTATTAGTAATTGTTGGCGTCCTTATGGGCGCCATTTTTAAAGGCCAAGATTTACTTGATGTCGCAAAAGTGCGCTCAGTGGTTCATGATTTTCAACATATAAAGATTGCCATTCATAACTATCAAGATACATACGGTGCACTGCCAGGAGATGATCCTCAAGCAGATACACGCTTTGGTAGCGGAGTCGTGAAAGGCAATGGAAATGGTTTTGTTGAATCAGCTGAGAGTGCCCATGTATGGGAGCATCTAAACAAAGCGGGGGACTGGGAATCAGCGACACCACCAACATCAAAATTTGGTGGGAATTATGATATTATTTCCGCACCAGATGCGACTATGCCGGGTAATTGGATTCGTCTTTCGAAAGATAGTGGTCAAGCCTTATTAACACCTAAGCAAGTGCAAAAATTAATGTCTAAGATTGATGAAGGTCAAGCCGCAAGCGACTCTGCACACGGTCTTCTCCGTGCAAAAGAAGGACAGGGGGCTGCGCCCGGCCAATGTACAAACGGAGGAAATCTTAATCTTGAGGTGAAGGACCCAGCCTGTGTTGTGTATATGAAACTATAAGCCAATTGATTGATTGAAAAATCAACATCATTGTAGATAATAAAGCAAGAATAGTTTCTTGTTAATTAAAAATTGATTTTATAATATTTTTTTAACTATTTGTTAATATGCCTATGTGTATACTGTATTCAGTAAAGATATAACAGATAGGTTTTGTACTATGAAATTATCAATTAAAACAGCAGCTCTTCTTGCGGTTTCTTTTGCAGCTTTTTCGCCAACAAATGCTGATGCTATGAGCATGCTAGGTAGCATGTTGGGTGGTGCTTCCATGATGGGTGGCGGCATGGGTATGGGTGGTTATCCACAAGGTATGCCAGGACAGCAAGGTATGGGTGGTTATCCGCAAGGTATGCCAGGACAGCAAGGTATGGGTGGTTATCCACAAGGTATGCCAGGAC
>JAZKDQ010000011.1:24033-41479 GCA_040387495.1 Pseudomonadota bacterium
CAAGGTATGCCAGGACAGCAAGGTATGGGTGGTTATCCACAAGGTATGCCAGGACAGCAAGGTATGGGTATGGGAATGAATAGCATGGGCGGCGGCGGTTATGGCGCTTATCCTGCTCAACCTCAGGCAGGAGGATATGCTGGTCAACCAAACAGTCAGAATCCTTACGGTCAACCTCAAGGCGGTTATGGGCAACCTCAAGGCGGTTACGGTCAACAACCACAGGGTATGGGACAACAACCACAAGGTTATGGGCAACAACCACAAGGTTTCCATTGATAACTGAAAAATTATTTTAATTAATTTCGCTGTGTTTTAGTGGCTGAACTTCAGTCACTGCACGGCGTTTTTTTATTCAGATGTTGCAGCGCGGCTTAACCGATCATTAATTGCAGCACCAATGTCATTATTTGGAATGTGCGCAACAGAAATTCCTTTGTGCATAGCATTGTCAAGCTGCCTCATCATTCTGAATAAATTAGCTGCAGCTTCAATTAAATTACCTGTTTCACTTAAATTTAGCATTTCCTTTTGATTCACAGCGGTTTTACCAAAAGCAAGAAATGCTTCTCCTGGATATGGAGTGCTTGCATTTAAACGAAGTGGTATGGATGGCGCATAATGACGTTTCATCAAGCCTGGGGCTTTTAGGCTATGTCCTGTTTCAGTCTGCGACTTATTATTTTCATAGCGCAAGATGGGGGATCGAATTAGTTTTTCAATTGATTCAATGGTCGTTCCGCCAGGTCTAAGCAAGACAGGCTCGTCACCTGTCAGATCTAAAATAGTTGATTCCAAGCCAACTGCACAAACACCCCCGTCAATAATCAAGTGAATTCTATCCCCTAAATCACTTTCGACAGCTTCGGCAGATGTAGGACTAATATGATTCGATTTATTAGCGCTGGGCGCAGCGAGTGGTTTTCCAAATTCTTTAATTAGGTCAAGCGCAACTGGATGTAATGGCATACGTATCGCAACTGTGTCCAAACCAGCAGTGACTAAATGCGACAATGAATCATTATTTCGTTTAACAACAAGTGTCAATGAGCTAGGTTCTGTCCCCCAGAAAACACTTGCAAGCTTTTCTGCAAGATGGGTAAAAACACCCCATTGACGTGCCATTTCAATTGAGTTTACATGAATAATAAGCGGGTTAAATGAGGGCCTGTCTTTTGTCTGATAAATACGCGCAACAGCTTTATCATTTGTTGCATCCGCTGCTAAACCATAGACTGATTCTGTTGGCATACCAACGACTTGACCATCAGCCAATAGGGAGAGCGCTTTTGTAAGAGTGCTCGTATTATAGTGTTCAATCATTTTATAACTCTAACTATTAATTTTTCTAACGTTCTACTAAATGATAAGAGGATTTTTGCTGACATTAACACATCATTTTATTTATTAACACCATTTATCTTGCTGTATTATGCCACAGTTTTGTATAGTGTTTACGTATAACATGAAATGATGAAAATTAATGAAAACGACTGAGATAGTAGACCTTGTAAAAACCTTGCTTGATGATAAAAAAGCGGAGCATGTGACAATTATAGATTTAAACGGGCAGGGCGCCATCGTTGACTATATGATAATTGCTTCTGGAACATCCAATCGTCATGTAAATGCTCTTGCAGGTTTCGTTGCGAGTGAATTTAAACTGCGTGGAATTAGGACAGAAACTGAAGGTACGCCATTGTGTGACTGGGTATTGTTGGATATTGGTGATGTGTTAGTACATCTGTTCCGTCCAGACGTACGAGAGTTTTATAATCTTGAAAAAATGTGGGGAAATAAGTCGCCACGCCCATCTTCAGCTAATCCAAGCGATTTGGCTGCATTGTCAGCATCACATGCCGTGGCATCAGCAACTGAACAGTAATCCATGAAATATTTGCTTATAGCCGTTGCAGATATGCGCAGCGGTGTTGAGAAAGACCTGTTTGAGCAGTATCAAAAACGTTTAACGCGTTCTTTAGCTGTTGTTGAATTAAAACAACGTAATTGTCCGAACAGTGAAGCTGTTGAAATTTTAAAGCATATCACACAGGATGACTGGGTGTGTGCTCTTGATGAACGTGGAGACTCCATTACATCGCGTCAATTGGCTCAACGAATAAGTGATGCAGAGCAAACGTTTAAACGAGTTGTTTTTGTCATTGGCGGGGCAGATGGATTAGCTGATGATATTCGTAGCCGTGCAAATTTTTGTTTGAGCTTTGGTAAACTAACATGGCCGCATTTATTGGTAAGAGGGCTGCTTGCAGAGCAGTTGTATCGTTGTCAGCAAATAGGGATTAATCATCCTTATCATCGGGATTAACGCTTGGTAATAACGTCTACACTCTCATGCGTCTAACGTGTACGTAAAAGGCCCCATCTCCTCCATCTTTGGGTTGCGCTTTATTAAAACTCACCACAAATTCTGGATGTCGATTAAACCAAAACGGCGCTAATTCATTAAGCACACCACCTTTGCCCGTGATAACCAAAACAAAATGTAAGTTGGACGTTTGCGCCCAATTAAAAAAACGATGCAAGGCGGACTCTGCCTCAGCGCGCGTGTATCCATGCAAATCGATACGACCTTCAATGTTTTTCTTTTTGACTTCTTTCGTGGTTAAACGTTGAACCTGTTGATGGACCCATCTTTCAGATGTCTCACCTTTCCATACACGCGTTTGAAGTGTTACTTTAACTGCTTGTTTTTGCAGAGTAATTTCACCATTAGAATCACGTTCTGGCATTTCAGGAATGATTTTATCATTTTTCTTTTTAAGTGGCTTTACGTTTTTTGCGAATAAGTCCCAGATACTGTTCTTTGTTCGGTCATCATCTGTCATCTTGCTTAGCTTTTCGGTAAAAAGATGTACAAGTGGCCTTTACTATTCATTTTACCTGCAAAATGTGTTGCTTCTTCACCAAAGCCCCAGAAATAGTCAGCACGAAGTCCACCTTTGATGGCACCACCTGTGTCTTGTGCTATTGTTAAGTGTTGCAAACGTTTCTTACCATGAATTGGATGTTCAATATCAAGCCAAAGCGGGGTGCCTAAGCCAATATAAGAAGGATCCACAGCTATGCTTCTTCTTGGTGTAAGCTCGACACCTTGCGATCCAACGGGCCCATCACCATTAGTTAACTCTTGGAAGAATACATATGATTCATTTGTTGACATAATTTCTTCTGCTTGCTTTGGGTGTGCTTTTAACCACTTTCGAATGGATTGCATGGTAACGCCACCACGCGGTAATTCACCACGTTCTAAAAGAGTTTTTCCAATCGGATGGTAGGCATGCTTATTTGTACCTGCATACCCTATACGAAGCATTTTACCATTATCGAGCATTACACGGCCAGAACCTTGTATCTGTAAGAAAAATGCGTCAACAGGGTCATCAACCCAAACAAGTTCAAGTTTCTTACTTTTTAGTGCTCCGCGGACAATATCTGCACGTGAAAATTTTACATTTACTGACTTGTTACTTGGATAACGATAGAGAGGTGTTTTATAGCGCCCATGACGACGCTTTGAACCATGTAAAAGCGGTTCATAGTAGCCTGTAAATTGTCCCTCTAAATTGCCATCTAAGGATACTTTGTAGGGAGTCAAATGTTTTTGAAGCAAAGCTTTCCAATGTGTCGGCTGACGTGAATGCTCGGCGGTAACAGCTGTGCAAAATGAATGCCAATCTTTTAATTTGCCAGAAAGGCTTGAGTTTTGAGGAACTGGGTATTTTTTGTTGCCTTGCTTTAACATGGTCGCACACGATCTTTTTAGTGCTGGCACAGCATCTATAATTGTGTCGTGTTCAAAGAAGGGGAGCTCTTTCTGAGAAACAGGCTGGTAAGATAAATCGCTTGTACGCCGCGTTTCGCAGGCACACATAAATAAAGCAATTGAAGCAATAGCTAGGAAACGCAAAGATAAGAAATTAGGCATGCTTTGATTCAGTTTTAACCAATAACCAGATATTTGATGTTGATGAAAATGTTCTTTTAAATGTCCACACATCAACAACATTCGTTTTAAGACGTGCTGGGTTGTCAAAACTTGCGCCATCTGCATTAACAGTGGCAAGCATTTGTTCACTTTTAAATTGAACGGTAATCGACGCACTTGTTTTTGTTAGTTTCGCATCAACAATTTCTGCTTCAACAAAATCAATTTGCGCTTCCATTTGTTGGTCATTTTGCTGGCGTGTATCTATTGCATCAGCAAACTTTGAATAAACTTCTTTACTGAGTAATTTTTTTAATTGTGTATGATCAGCATTTGCATAGGCCATAACAATCGTTTCAAACGCACGACTACAGCCACGCAAGAACGTTTCTTCGTTGAATGTAGAGTCATTTTCTTTTATTTGTGTCAGTACTGAATCAAAAGATCGTGTGGGTTCTGTGACAACTTCCGATGGACGCGTCTTGCGATTGGGCAAAACAATCACATTATCACTCTCGATAATTTGGCTTGTTTCAACTTTTGCTGCTGTTGGCCAGTCACGCGTTTTTTCTTCACCTGTTCTTGTTCCAAGCACAGTCCACAGCCGATAAAAAACAAAAGCACTTAATGCTGCCAGTAAAATTATTTCCATTAGACTATCTTAATCTCTTTCTGAGAAGGTTTGGTCCATGTAATCATAACCTTAAACTCAAATTAATGAAATAGCAGAGACATTAATTTTCCTTCTTAATTATAGTTTATAGCATAAAAGATAAAAAAAGGCTTAACCACATCTATATTTTTTTGTTTTGTAAAAATGTTGTGTGAAAAAATAATATGTTCTAACATCCCAAAAATATTTAAAATTAAATAGATTTTTTCCCTGAAAGAATCTAATGCAGACAGAATATTGCTAAAGCAAGGCAGTAGGTAAATCACTTAAATTTCTTCGAATGCCCTTGGCTCACCAAATGGTGATAATGCATTAAATTCTTTTCAACTTTGTCAAACAATTCAGCTCTTTTAAAGACAAAAAATGGATATTTAGGGCTATGCGCACCTGTTTGATCATGGGTAATTCCACATTCAATACCGAGCATTAGCTCAATTGCTTCAAACACTGTGTCAACTGGCCAGATTGAAAAACGCCCTTGCTTCATGTCTTCAACAACATTCTCACGAAGCGTTAAATTAATTAAATTTGCACGTGGCACGATAACGCCTTGCGTCCCTGTAAATCCTTGTGCTGCGCATACACGGTGAAAGCCTTCAACTTTATAATGTGTTCCGCCAATCGGTTGTGTTACACCAAATTGATTCATCGACCCAGTTATTGCAATATCTTGTCGCACTGGCACACCTGATAACGAAGATAAAATAGCGACAACTTCTGCCATGGATGCACTGTCGCCATCAATATCGACATAGCTTTGTTCGAATGTAAGTGAGCATGTGTAAGACAAAGGAAATTTTTGAGCGAAAAATCCATTTAAAAAACCTTCTAAAATCATGGCGCCTTTTTGTTGAATTGGCCCCGCTAATTCTGTTAGCCGCTCAATATTAAGTACACCAATATCGCCAGCATAACTACGTGCGGAAATTCGGCAGGGGAGGCCAAAATTATGATCGCCAGTGCTTATGACAGAAAGGGCGTTGACCTGACCAATGCTTGTGCCTTGTGTATCAATTAGTATTTGACCTGTTTGAATGTCTTCATGATTTCTATCTTCAGATGTTGCGTTGCGAATTCGGCGCATAGAAAGCGTCTTATAAATAGCATCTTTACTAATAGTGCCGGTGGTGCCCGCGTTTACTTCTGCTTCAAGCAGTACATCTGCAATTTGCTCGAATTTTGCACTTAGTTTTTCTCGATGCCCCACCCACCTGGCGCTGCACCCCAGCAAATAATCAAGCGCATCGTCATCAATCGATTTTCCAGTTAAACGCAGTGAATTATAACGTAGTAATTGACGATACACATGGATGTTTTCTTCTGTTGCAGGCATGTCAACATCAATATCTGCTTTTATTTTAAAGTATGATTTGAATTCAGGATCATTAAAAAAGAAATTGTAATACCAATAGGGAGAGGCAATTAAAAATATTTGAACATCAAGAGGGATTGGTTCTGGTTCTGGGGCGTCAAGTAAAGGCAACGTATTGTCACGGTAGCGTTCTTCAATTCGGATCACCTGATCACGGAGCGCCGATTTTAACATTTCCCAGACCTCGGGATTACGCGCAATTGCATCTGCACGAAGAACTAAAATTCCTCCATTAGCCAAATGCAGTGAACCAGGTCTAACCATCGTAAAATTGGTTTCTAAAGCACCATTAGCGTTTGTTCTGTACTTAATGGATCCAAATAGATTTTCATATGTAGGGTTATGCTCCAACATAACCCTTGCATTAGGGTATTCTTTATTATCTACAAGAACATTAGCACTGTATCGTTCACGCAAATGCTGAGGCATTGTTTTTTGGTTTTCATCAACATTGTCATCTTCAGCAAAAGAATGAAATCCTTTTGCTTGCTTTAAAATATCATCCTTTAATTCACCAATCCATGTGCCTAGAAAAGGCGTAAATTCTTCATGAAACCGTATAAACAAAGGGGAAATTACTTTTTTGGCTGTCGTTTGCACAAAATCATTAATTTTTTTATGTACCCTTTGCGTTGCTAAGTGCGCAGAAAGGGACATTTTGTTGATTCTATCGCGAATTTCTTGTATTTCAACAGAAGTGTCAGGAATTACTTCATTTTCAGTGTTAGTGAGATCAATACTAAATCCATCGCTGCTTTGAACAACATCATATCCCTTTTCTTTTGCATAGATTTGAACTTCTTGTATTTGTTTATCAACTTGATTCTGAGCTGTAACTGTTAGTTTATCTATATGTCGTACAAATTGTGGGCTATTAAGGGTTTTGTTAAGTATACCACCAACGTTTTCAATTAATTCATCTAGTTTTTCTTTGAAATGTGTCCCCATACCTGATGAAAATGAAAATGGCTTAGATTGATGGTTGTGGATAAAATTATTAACATATACCCAATCTCTCGGGGCAGGTAGAGTTTTTGTATATTGTTTCAAATAAGAGAGAGTCGATGTCATTCGGCCACTTCTATCTTCGCCAACAACAAATACGTGAAAACCTTTATCGCGCATTTTAAGGCCAAATTCGATCGCGTCTCGCGCGCGTTTGTGAGAAGAAAGATCAAATAAGCTCAAATCCTGATCTTCATATGTTTCACAGCCACGGCTATTTTGAGTTAATGGGGTAACAGATATCTCATTAATCGCCTGTGAATCGAGCGGGCGAATGTCTTTGAATGTTGGCATACCAACATCTTTATATGTAATAGAAACTTTTTTCATACCTTAAGAATACACCAGCAATTATTAACAGATTCTTAACAATCTTGGTTTTCATGTAAAATAAAGCTATTCATTTTAAAAGTTTCAGATGTTTTAACTGTTTGAAATAAATTTTAATGATTTATTAGTGTTTATATGTTTAAAATGTATAGAAAGATGAGGTTATTTGTAATGTTTAAAGCTATATGTATTCTAATGATAAGCATAGGTTTATCGCATGCAAACGCGATGAAAAGTGATAGTGCACATAAGAACAAAGAAGATTATATCGCCGCACTAACCTATAAACAGATGAAAAAGATGGAGCATGGCGAGGCTATTAGATGGTTAATTACACCTAAATTAAGGTTGACGAAAGAAGACCTGAGTGAGTTGCAAAAAGGAAGTTTAATTCAAGCAGAGGGAGCCGGAACGACTGCCACATTAACTGTTATTGAGTGGGATGGCGATTTAAAGATGTTTACAGAAGGTTCTGATCTTTTGATGGAAAAAGTACTCTATGATCCAGAAAAAAATGCATACATAGTTAATTATCGATATCCAAAAGATAATAAAAGTGCTGATAAAGGCATTAAAGCAAGATTGTCAGATATAAAGATTAAATATCCAGAGAGTGAAATTGGGAAGTTTTTAATTGATTTGATTTCTCATCCTGGATTTCCCGGAAAGTCAGTGGAACCTCAGTCAGTGCAGATTATTAAGCCATCTTCAGTTCATGTAGTTGCCCCGCAAACTATTGTTACTCAAGCGCAAGCACCAGTTGTAGTTCAGACAATTCCTCAGCCACAAACAATAATTGTTGAAGAGGTTAGACGTCCATATTATGGCCCATATGTATATCCAGGTGTAGTCGTTGGTGGCTGGGGACATCGCCGACATTGGTAAGAAATATTATTGCTACTGAAAACGAAAATTTTTTGGCGAACAGTCCTTCTCTTTGGGAAAAAGTATGTTATACTTACGCTGTTATGTTTTCTGACCTAAGTTAAGGTGGCATGGAATTAAACAGAAAAAATAAAGCATATTCAAAAAAAGGAAGACTATATGCTCAAATCATTTCGCGATGAATTATCTCTTACAACACGCAGGAAAATTGTGTTTTCTTTGTTGGGATTAGTTGTAGGCCTTCTTTTCTTTTCCATTCTTTTTCAAGTTTTGGGTTTTACAAAAGCATCTATAAAAGAATATATTTGTGCAACAAATGATGCCCAAACGCGTGCTGAACGTTTAGTTAACGTGGAAGCTTTGCCTGCCAAGCTCGGCACAATGACAAAACGTGTGACTGCGGTAGGAAGAACAAAAGCAAACGAATTTGTCGTCATAAAATCGGAAATAAGTGCACGTCTTAAAGAGATATTATTTACTGAAGGTGGCTCTGTCACAAAAGATGAAGAAATCATTCGATTTGAAAATAATGATGTTCAGGCAGAATTGCAAGAAGCTGAAGCTAATTTAGTGCTTACTAAAGCAAACTTTGAAAGAACCTCAAAACTACATGAGCAAAAATTTGGCAGTGCAAAAGAATACGATAAATCTAAAGGTGAGTTTGATGTAGCGACAGCACGCGTTGCTGTGCTTAAAGCTAAACTTGAAAAGACAATTATAAAGGCGCCTTTTTCAGGTCAAATTGGCATTGTTAAAGAAGAAGTAAACGTTGGTGGATATGTTCAGGCCGGTAGTGAGCTTGTGACGCTCGTTCAAACGAATCCTATGAAGATTGATTTCAAAGTCCCTGAGAAATTTGTCCATGATGTGGGTGTTGGTCAGTCAGCTGAAATTCGTATTGATGCATTTAAAGATCGCGTGTTTTTAGCATCGGTAGAAGCAGTCGATTCCAAGGTTGACCCAGACAGCCATAGCTTAGCGCTTCGTGCAACGACAGATAATGATAACAGTGAATTATTCGCTGGTTTATTTGCGAATGTGAGCTTGATCATAGGTGAGCGTGGTAACACTGTAATGGTAGATGAAGCAGCAATCGTACGTGAAGGTACGATTGAAACTGTTTGGGTGATTGAAAAGGGCAAAGCACGTCAGAAATTAGTTAAAACAGGTGTTCGTGAAAAGAACATGGTCGAAATTATTGCAGGTGTCGGTCAAGGTGAAATTATTGTCACAACCGGGCAACAGCGTCTCCAAAATGGTGTCCGTGTAAAAGTTGTCAATGACAAAGATGAAATTGAGCGTGAGCGCTTGGCAAAAGAAAAAGCTGAGAAGGAAAAGGCAGCTGCTGACAATCCTAAGGAACAGAAAGCAGAAAGTTCTAAAGATGTGAATTCGAAAACAGATGGCGCACTGTTAAATAAGAGTGCTGAACAGTCAGGTACGACTAAAGCTGTTGAAGCACCTAAAGCTGTTGAAGCACCTAAAGCTGTTGAAGCACCTAAAGCTGTTGAAGTACCTAAGATTGCAGAAAAAATGATTGTTAAAGCAGATCAATCATTTATCCTTAAAAATCAAACGATACCAACACCAGTTGAGCCAAAGAAATAACGAGGCATATTTTCTATGAAATTATCAGAAGTTTGTATTAAACGCCCTGTTCTTGCTTGGGTTTTAACACTGGTGGTTGTGTTAGTGGGGACCGTTGGATTCTTGCGTTTGTCTGTCCAACAATATCCAAATTTTGAAATACTCTTTCTTACTATTGAAACACAAATGACAGGTGCTAGCCCGGACATTGTGGAAACACAAATTACACGTGTTATAGAAGAAGCAATTGCTGGTGTAGAAGGTATTGATACGATTTCGTCTGTAAGCGCTGCAGGTGATAGCAAGGTGCAGATTGAATTTCGCCCCGGTCGCACGATGGATAATGCCGTTAATGATATTCGTGATCGTCTAGCAAGAGCACACGATAAACTGCCTGCCGAAGGCAGCCGAACAGATCCACAAATCAATAGAACAAAGATGGATGAAAAACCAATTATAACATTGGCTTTAACCAGTGACAAAGATGAGCCTAGCGTCCTGTTTGATTATGCTGAAAATGAGATTAAAAAAGATATTGAAGCATTATCAGGTGTTGCGCGTGTTGAAGTGATGGGTGCATCAGATTATACGATGCAAATTGATCTGGATCCTATACGCATGTCAGCGCATCAAATCACAATTGAGGATGTTAATAAAGCAGTTCGCGCTCAAAACGTAGAAGAACCTGCTGGTGAAATTGTTAGTAAAAATAGAAAATATTTTATTACTACCGTTGCTAATCTTGAAAAACCTGAAGAGTTTAAAGATGTAATTGTACGTCAAGTGTCTGGGCGTCTTATTCGTATTAAAGATATTGGTACTGTAAGTGTTCAAGCAGATGATAAAAAATCCCGTACACTTTTCAATGGCAAACGTGGTATTAGCATGTCGGTATCAAAACAGTCAAATTCAAACCCACTGGATGTTGCAAAAGCTGTTAAACACGCCCTTATCGATGTGTCAAAACGTTTACCTGCGGGCTATACCCTCTCTGTTGCACGTGATCAAACAAAATTCATTGAGAAAAGTATCAAGGGCGTTTATTGGTCTATTTTTGAAGCAAGCTTTTTAGTAATTTTAGTTGTGCTTGTATTTTTGCGATCAGCACGTGCTTCGATGATTCCACTCGTTACCATTCCTGTGTCATTGCTAGGCGCCGCTTTTATCATGTATATGCTGGGGTATACCATTAATACATTCACACTTTTTGCCATGGTTCTAGCAATTGGTCTTGTGGTTGATGACGCTATTGTTGTGCTTGAAAACGTGCATAGACATATTGAAGCTGGATTTGCGCCTTTTCAGGCGGCAATCAAAGGGGTCCGCGAAGTAGGGTTTGCTGTTATAGCAATGACTTTGACACTTGTTGCTGTGTATGCACCAATTCCACTTGCTAATGGTAAAATGGGTAGGTTTTTTACAGAATTTGCTATGACTCTTGCTGGTTCCGTTTTGATTTCTGGTTTTGTGGCGCTGACCTTATCGCCTATGATGTGTTCACGTTTGTTGACACGTACGCATGTAGTAACAGACAAAACAGCTAAATTATCGTTGTGGGAACAAATTAAAGAAAAAATTAATATAGATATTTGGCTTGAAATTTTAGAGTCTAACTATGAGCAAATGTTACGCTATTCCCTGTTGCACCGTTTACAGGTGTTAGGAATAGCGCTTGCAACGGCTCTGCTTGGTCTTTGGGTATATGTGTTCTTGCGTTCGGAGTTCTTTCCACAGCAAGATGTTAGAGCCATTCAAATTGAAGCAAATGCCCCCCAATCTGCAACAATTGAATATACAGAACGCCACATCAAAGATTTAGATGATATTCTTGCCACATATCCTGAAATGGAACGACGCATTACGATAATCAACAATCCAACTGTTGATGTTGGAATCGAATTAACCGAGCATAAATCATCTATAATACGTTCACTATTTTCATTCATATTGCCACATGAAAAAATGACAGAAGAAATCATTGCAGAACTTAGGAAAAAATTTGAGAAAGTAACGGGCATTGACCCTCGTATACGCAGCGGAAACTCAACTGATGCTAATACGGTTGAATTTGTTATTCGTGGTAACAAATCGCAAACTGAGCTTAAAGATTTGACTAATAACGTGGTTCAGGGTCTTTACCAGAGTGGAATTGTTAGTCAGGTAAGATCGGTAAGTAATAATGACAGTGAAGACTATATCGTAACATTGCAACGCGATAAAATTTCAAATCTAAAAAAAGAACCGCGTGATGTTTCTGACACAATTACACATCTTATTAAAGGGAGGAAAGCTGGAAAGTTCAAAAGAAATAATAAACAATACGATGTTAAACTCCAGGTTAAAATGGAGTTTAAGGAAAATCCTGAAGATATTTTAAAGCTATTTATAAAAGCAGGTACAGAAAAAAACCCAACATTGGTCCCATTGTCCGAACTTGTTTCAGTTGATGCACGTACAGGTCCTCATGAAATCCATCGCTATAACCGGACACGTTCTTCGACTGTATATGTTATTTTAAAGCCTGGTTTCACCGTTGGTGATGGTGTTGCGCTCGTAAACGAACTTGCTGCGGAGCACATACCAGAAGATACGCGCTGTGATTTTGCCGGTGAGACAAAAAAGTTTCTTACTGAAAGCCAATCAATGTTTATTGTTTTTGGCTTATCACTTTGCTTTATTTATCTTGTTATGGCTGCACAGTTTGAAAGCTGGCGTGACCCATTTATTATTTTCTTTAGTGTTCCTTTATCCTTGATTGGGGGCGTGTTCGCATTAAGTTTGATGAGTGGAGGAACACTAAACGTATATTCATTTATTGGTTTTATCACGTTGGTTGGTTTAATCACGAAACATGGTATTTTGATAGTGGATTTCGCAAATCGTTTGCGTGAAAGTGGAAGCAGTATTTCGGATGCTATTATTATGGCGGCAAAAACACGTCTTCGCCCAATTTTGATGACAACGCTTGCAATGGTTTTGGGAGCTGTGCCATTGATGTTTGGTGCGTCTGGTGCAGGTGGTGAAAGCCAACGTCAGCTAGGCTGCGTTATTATTGGTGGTATGTCACTTGGGACAATTTTTACCGTCTTTATTGTGCCTGTGGTATATACGTTAATGACGTCAAAAAAGCTGAAGAAAAATAAATTTATGCATGAAGAAGAGAATGTTAAAGCGCATTAACTTTTCTACTTGGCAACAGTTTGAATCGCATTGGGTTGATGGATTAGTTGAGCGTATTTCTCTTGTTAAGCGTCCCTTTGTAAATCCTATTTTGGTGCACCCCAAATTTTTGCCATTCCCAAAGTCACAATTGGTTGACCCTCTTTTAACACATCGTCTTGCCTCACTTGAGACACTTACTATATCTAAAAATACGCATGACCTTATTTTATTCAGTCCATTCCTACAATGGACAAAGGATGTGCCAGGTATGCTTAAACAAGCATATAATTCTCTTACTGAAGGTGGCCTTTTCGTAGCTTGCTTTTTTGGGCAAGATACACTTATTGAGTTCAAGTCTGTTTGTGCTGCATATGATATTGAGCATGCACAGGGACTTCAACAACGATTCCTACCGACCATTCATACTAAAGATGCTGGGATGCTTATGCAACGTGCCGGATTTGCAGACCCCACTGCTGATATTGAACATCTTTCCTTTTCAGTTACATCTGTCGAAAGTCTCGTGGAAAAGCTCCGTGATAGTGGGATGAATAATTCAATGGCTAAGGTATCATGTATGCCGTATATTCCTACGACAATGTTACAAAAGACCTTTTTGTCGGCAGCGAATCATTCTTACTTAACACAGTATCCACACCAATCTCGAGGACTGAATGTGAGCGTTGATTTGATTTTCATATGTGGTTGGAAGCAGTCTGATTTAAAAAGTATTAGTCTGTTAAACAAAAATCTACCCATTGCTTTGTAAGTTTTTCTTGAACTGAATTTTGTGACAAGCGACCTTTTAGATGATTAAAATCAACATGATCGAGCAATTGATCTTGATTAGCGCAGCTGTAAATGACTGTTTCTACACCCGTAACAGGGTCTTTATGAACCTGCAAGCACTGTGCGCAAATTTCTTTCATCATGCACTGCATAGGTGAATTAATGCTGCCAAATGCAATATGTTTTGGGTTAAAAATACCACGTAATTTTCCATGACGCGCACGTGCAACCGCAGCCATAAGTGTGTCTGAACCGATCACAAGCATGCGTGAAGTTTCTAATAAGGGAATACCTATACCTGTGTTGCCCAATTCTCCTGCTGCATATGCGCTAATGGCATCAATGGGGTTTCCATGAAAACTAAAGTCAGTTGGCCTAATTTGTTGAAAGGCATTTGATTCATCGCAACACCAAATCACTGTGTCTGCGGCAGCTTCAATTTCTGCAACTTTAAAACGATCTTCACCTTTTTTATATCCTGCTATATAGAGCACACGGCAGCCATTATCGCGCATAGCTTTGCCAATTGAAAACAGTACTGCGTTACCAAGGCCCCCACCAATAAGCAATACTGTTTCATCTTTAGGAATATGTGTTGCAGCACCAGTTGGTCCCATCAACACAACAGGTTCTCCAACTTTAAGATGTGCGCATAAATTAGATGAGCCTCCCATTTCTAATACAATTGTCGCAATTAATCCTTTTTCACGATCTACCCATGCACCGGTCAGAGCAAGGCCCTCCATCGCAAAACGTGTCTCGTGATGATAAGGCGCACATGTTTCAAAATTTTGGAGGCGATAAAATTGTCCAGGTTGAAATGATTCAGCAGCTAAAGGCGCCTCTAATACGACCTCAACAATGGTTGGAGTCAGCCTATTTACAGCATGCACTTTTGCGGTGAGAGATCGATTGAGTTGTTCTAAAAAATTTGGTTTTATGTCTGAAGTGACTGATTTTAAAAGGCGTGTAATGATTGGATAGCCCCGCTTAGCGCTTGCCATGGCTTTTACAACATTGCCAGAAAAAGATGGGTGTAAATCACCAAAAAAACTCATTCCACGATTATCTGGACGTTTTTCCATTAAAACATGAACAGCATCAGGTTTTGCTGATTTTTGTGGAGTTACTGATATGCCATTTTCATCAAGTGCTTGAAATGTACCATCGGATGTTATTGGGTGTGACTCATCAAATGTAAGATTTATATTAGGTTTTGTGCCTGCTGCAATTAAAATTGTTTTTCCTGATATGGTTTGTTGGGTGCCATTAACTTCAACGATAAGCCCTTTTGCATGCCCCCAGGCATCAATAATAATTTCTTTCGGCACAGCATTTGTTTTAATAAAAATTCCTTCTTCAAGTGCTTTTTCAACTTCTTCATGATTAAGGCGATAGCTTGGTGCTTTCACTAAATTGCCACGATATAAAAGAGTGGCACCGCCTAGAGTTTGAATGATTTCTTGAATCTCTGTTGATGTTTTGACCAAGGCGAATAAAGCGGCATGAGCAAGCATTTCATCAGCAACAATCTGGTCATGCTCAGTCCACTTAGATCGCACATGTACTTCGCCATGCACTTTTGTCATGGCATCATAACGTCTTTTAAATTTCTTTGCTTGAATAGGGTAGTATGCCATAGCCTCCGTTGCTGTATCAATAGCTGTTAGCCCACCACCAATAACCACAATAGGAAGTCTAACTTGCAAATTAGCAAGGGAATCTTCTTTGTGCGCTCCTGATAGCTGTAAAGACATTAAGAAATCACTTGCTTGCCGAACACCAGGCACAAGCGCATTCTTCATGGGGATAAGCGTAGGGCTACCTGCTCCCATACACAGTGCAATATGATCAAAACCAAGTTCAAACGCACGCTCGCTTGATAAAGTTCCACCAAAGCGAATGCCGCCTTTAAGTAAGAATTGAGACCGCCTTTGCAGTAAGATGCGGATAACTTTAAGATAGTTTTTATCCCACCTAACCGTAATGCCATATTCAGCAACACCGCCAAATCCTCCCGTTATGCGGGAAGAGAGTGGTTCACGCAAGTCATCCCAATTATAAATAGGTGTGAAAGCTTTTTTTTCACCGGTGGAAATGCTGCCATTTTGATCTGAGGGCAGGGGCTCTATTTTAAGACCATCAATGCCTACAACAGTATGACCGTCATTTAGTAAATGATGAGCAAGATTAAAACCCGCGGGCCCCATACCCACAATTAATACGCGCTTATTGGTAGGGGGGGGTGGTAATATGCGTCTAAAGTTCATGGGATTCCAACGGCTCAATAAACTATAAATTTCAAAGCCCCAAGGTAAATTTAATATATCATTCAGCGTTTGTGTTTCAATCTCAGGAATTGCGACGGGTTCTTGCTTTTGAAATATGCACGCCTTGGTACAGTCGTTGCAAATACGATGACCTGTTGCAGCAAGCAATGGGTTATCAATCATGGCAACAGCGAGTGCGCCAAGAGGAATACCATCACCCTTAAGCTGATTCATCTCGGATATTTTTTCTTCCAGAGGACAACCAAGCAAATCAATCCCTAGTGGATTTTTTTGTATACCGATTTCAGGGAGACGGATTTTAAGACCTTTTGAACACGAATCCTTGCCCTGATGGTGACAATGAATGCAATACTTACATTGTTCAATTGAAAAACTGCGTGTAACACCATCATCCGTTGCATTGAAACCTTGCCGTGCGCGAAGTGTTTCGTTTTGTACGCCATGATTACCATCACGCGCATGTATTAAAAGTGATTGGTAATCAAGTGCGCGAGGTATCTTGAAGAGGACTGACTGCGCATAACGATCCTGTCCAGCATCTGTAAGTGTAGCAAAGGCTGCAAATCTAGCTGCCTGATCAAGTTTATCTGCATGTATTTCTGGGTTTTGAAGCCAAGATTCTATAGTCTTTGCAAAAGCAAGGTCATTCGTATAGTTGAAAGTTATTTCAGAAGTCGATGAGTCATATTTTTTTAACGCGAACCTTTGAACGAATTGCCGTTTAATGAATGGAATAATGCTTAATTCATTATGTGATTTTTTAAGGCTAATCAGGGCAGGGGTGATATCAAATAGGTTTGCTATAAATTCTTCAACAAAGGGAGCCAACGCAATAATTAAAGAACTTTCATCTTTTGCAAGCAATGCATCAGGTGCCGTTTGCGCCGCGTGCCAGCGTGCGCATAATTCAAAATCTAATTCGTTTAAAAATTGGTTAAAATACTGGTGTATTTTTGTAAGACCATCATTGCTATACAAATCTTGAAAATTTAGATCATAGCTGAGATTAAGTGTTTTTTCACAAGGGATGGAAGCTATCATTACAATACAGTTTGATTGGTCGGCGCCGTGAGATTTGAATCTACGGCCCGTCGATTAAAAGTCTTTTCAATATGTACTATTTTTTTTTTAATCATCTTTAGTAAACCTTGATAATCTTATGTTTCTACGTATATTTTCTTTATGGTTATTAATCAAATTTAACCGCATTCTACCAAAAAGGTAGAGCCAAAGTAGCACAAAAATGAATGATAAAGAGGACAAATTTAATTTTACAAAACGCACCTTAGGTACGTTAAAACTACCAGATAAAGGCAAACGTGTCTATTACGGTTTATAATGCCCCCCATAAAATAGACCAGTTGGCAAAGGAGAGATACCGTCTTGAAGGTCAAGCCTTTTTTATG
>JAZKDQ010000012.1:0-26920 GCA_040387495.1 Pseudomonadota bacterium
AGCCATTGCAGTGTTCCCATAGCCATATGCTCCTCACACAACAACACAAACTCTCTCTGCACCTCTATGCCGCTTGCTGCAAAAGCAACTTTACACCCTTGATTCTTATTCTTAAACTATCACCTTGCTTAATATATTTTGTGAACGTCCACATGCATGCTACAGCTTATCTCTTATAAACTGATTATAGAATTGAGTTTTCCACTAGTCCTATTTTTCCTATGGCTAAACCATAAAATCCACACATACATGGCCCACCACATTACAGATGAAGGAAACTAAGAGAGGTACTATCAACTCAATTAAAACGTGAACCACTATGTAGCGCTTTTCTCCTCAAATGATCAATGCATTCTCATCCCACTATACCACATCATCAAGAGGAGGCTCATTAAGGGGTATAACTCCCCATTCAACTCCCTACTCAACTCCCCCTTTTATACACGTCTACGGAACACATGCGCCCAGCCAAGTATTACGGGGCGTTGCACCATGTTTAAACGAGCATTTGCAATTTCAAATTCCTCTTTCTAAAAATATATTACCTACCACTCATTTTTAAGTGGCATTTTCGCTTACTCTTTTGTATACTTTTAATTGTTAACGTTGGGGTATAGCCAAGCGGTAAGGCAGCGGTTTTTGGTACCGCCACCCCTAGGTTCGAATCCTAGTACCCCAGCCAACATTGTTTATTTATGAAAAAAATTCTCAAAAAAATCCTCCGTTCTGCAACAACAAAAACGATCTTAGCCTGGGTTGGTTATCATTACTTATGGTTTGTATTTAAAACTACCCGCTGGTCATACGTTGGGCGAGAACATCTAGAATATTTTCTAAATTCAGACTCTCCTTTTATTGCTGCTTTCTGGCATGGTCGATTGGCAATGGTTCCTTTTTTGTGGCACTCTAACAAATCATTTTATATGCTTCTTTCTGAACATGCAGACGGTCGTTTCATTGCGAAGGTTGTGAGTTACCACAATATAGAAGGCATCTATGGCTCAAAAACCCGTGGTGGTGCCCAAGCCGCACTCTCATGTGTGAAAGTACTTAAACAAGGATGCCCCATTGGCATAACGCCCGATGGTCCAAAAGGTCCAAGACATCATGTGTCGGATGGTGTGCTCCATATAGCACGTCTGAGTAACACCCCTATCCTACCTATAAGTTATGCACTAAAAAGACATCACTTCTTAAAGACCTGGGATCGATTTTTAGTCCCCCTACCCTTCACACAAGGCGTTTTTGTAATTGGCAAACCCATCGCGCATAAAGAAAGGAGCGACGAAGCACTAGAGGCATCGCGCATACACCTAACACAAGCGCTCCTCATTGCAGAAGCTGAAGCAGATAGACATGTGATTATAAGTAAATAAAGCTAATCTAACTTTTCTTTTTTATTTTTATCTTTGTTCTTATTTTTGTCTTTCACATGATCTACGGAAATCTCACATAACTTCTTTAATACGCGTGCAAGTCTTCCAATTTCATTGTCATTTTTAGTGAACTCCTCAAATGTTTCATTTTTGCCATTTAAATTATTTTGGATTATAGTAACAATAGTGTGAAGAGGAATCATTAAGAATACATTGTAAGTAATTACAGAAATAACGAAAACGAGTAAAATCTGCATGAGCTTGATAATAACATTTGTAGCAAATATAGATTGATACTGCGCATTAAGTTTATCAAAACTTTTCGAGACAACAATTGTACCAATTTTTGCACCACTAAAATCAAAAAGTGGTTCTATGGCAATCCCTTCTTCTTTACCGTTAACAATAGGAAATACCGTATAGAATTCTGTTCCCTTACTCAGATATGTAGAAGTCATCAATGATATTATTTTTTCTTTATCTGTAGAATCTAAATACCTAAAATTACCAATTGTATTAAGGACTTCCAGCTGTTCGTCCGTAATTTTCTTCTCATTCTTTTCCTGTTCATTTGAAATTTTTGTACAAACTCGCTTGTATGTATTTTTGTTAACAAAAATGCTAATATCTGCACCTGTAATTTTCTTTGTTTTGTTTATCAAACTTTTAAATGAAAATACAAATTCTAAACTGCCAATATGTTCTTTTTCATAAAATACGGGGACCACGCCACGAAGACCAAGCCCAGCTCTCCCTAACTCAAGGCCCTTTTGTGGACTTTTTAAGTTATTCGTACTCACAACAGTCTGTCTAAAATCACTTAAATCTTCTCCATAATCACCATCTTTATGAAGTTTAAGAAAAGTTGATGCAGGCGCTTTATGGAATTGCATTTCACTCAGATCATATTTTTCATTTTGCTCAATAAACATTGGCCTTAATTGAGCCCATAACCACGTGCAATCTTCATCTTTAAATGCTTTTCCAATACTAGGCATAGTCGCAAGCATATCAGCGCGCGATTCAGCTTTTCCTGTTATTTTAAGAAAGTCCGATGCAATTTGTTCTGAGATAGCTTTTAACTCACTCGTCTTTGCACGTTCCAAAGCACGCTCATGATCTGAATAAACAGCAATAAGCGTAAGCACTAAAGAAATGCACGAAACCATAGGGATAAGAAGAGGAATCTTAAATCTCAAACTTCCTTTTTTAAATTTATTTACATAAACCATAAAACAACCCTCAACTTTGAGATGCAAGATAAACATCTGATTCAAATAGTTAATAATATAACGTAAATTACTTCATGGCATCAATAATGTAACCAGCCAATATAAAAATTGCAAATAGTGGCAATGCCCATTGACAATAACTAACAAGCGTTCTTAATATACTGTTTGAATAAACGGTAGTTACAATGTATTTCTCTAAAATACAGACGAAAAATAATATGGTTAATTGAAACATATAACCAATGCCAAATACTTTTAGAACCAAGCTGTCAACAACAGCGCTATCGGAATATTTTAAAGTGATCGTAAATTGCAATGTTATCAGTGCTAAAAGGGACGAAAGCACCACACTTATTTTTGCCATAATATTTATATTGCTGACCCATAATAAAATAAGTGGAAATAGCATAATCATAAAAAATGGAAAGAAAATCATTGGCACATAAGTTGCCGAAGCACGTTCCGCCTTAACCATGAAACGTAAATTCTCATATAAATATCCATTCCAGCCTCGTAAAATTTTCATCTTTGTATGAAATCCATGTAAATACCATAAAGGAGTACTTGCGCCAATGGTTATCCCTGAATCATATTCTTCTTCAACTTCATACACGATACGCATATCAGCCATTGTATTTTTTGTAGACTCAACATCAAGAACTAAAAGCTGCTCATCAAAAGGAAAAGCCTTTGTATCCAGCGGAGTTCCAAATTCACCTGTTATTGTTAAAATATATTCAACCTTGCCATCACTATAAATAATGAGACCATGATGTTGTTTTTGCGGTGTTTTTAGTATATTTTTGATTTTTAAGTTTGGGTTCCAAATACTTTCTAATTTTTTGACTGCTTCTACGTCATCCAACATTATACGACTTACACCTTTTTCCTTTTTATCAAAGGCAAGATTTGGATCTTTCCATACTGTTTTCAACTGAATTATTCCGGAAAATCCCTCCAAAAGATTGCTAATGTCATCTAGTTTCAAAACCAAAAGCTCAACCTTTACAGGCACAGGAAATATAAAATCCTCCTTATTTTCAGCTTCCGATGAAAACAGTGCTGTCTGCGTTAGTAGAAACACTAAAAATAGAAAATATTTTTTAAAGCAAAACATCATTTTTAAACCCATATTCCATTACATCATCTTCAGAATTCTCAGATGTATGCTCGTTTTCCATAGCATTATTTTCAGTGATAAAATTTTCATTAGATGTAAGCGTTGGATGCAACTGCTTTATCAGATGTGAAATAGTATCAAGTTGATTATGATGGTGAGCAAAATCTGACAAGGACACATTTTTACCACGCACCATCGCATTGCATCGCTTAGTCAATTCACTTAATGGATAAAGTGTTATACCGTTAAACACGACGAAAACAATGCTGGCAAGAACAATAATTCGAACAATAGCATTAACGATTTCCCATAATATTTTTTTATAGAATTTTATATGAAGATCTTCAAATGATTTTACAACTGCAATCTTACCAATAGTCTCCCCATGAAAATCATTTAGTGGATAAAATATAATTCCAAAATGCTGTTTATTTATTACAGGAAATATAATTTCTGCGAAAGAGCTTTTCTTAAGATTTTCATTGTTAATGAATAAAAATATTTTTTCTTTATTACTTGATTCAGTATGAGTATAATCACCTATAATATTTGATTTTGCTTCTGCTGAATTAGTGTTATCTGATTTAACGCTTATAAGTGTGCAAACCTCTTCAAAAAGCTTTGTTTCAATAAACACACCTATCTCAGAGGATGTTAGGGATTTGTATTTGTTGATTATATTTTTCATTGTAAAGACAAATTCCATACTCCCGATGTGCCCCTCATCATCAGAAATTGGCACAACACCACGAATTCCAAGACCAGCCCGACCAAGTTCAAGACCTTGTTGTGAACGTTTTTCCTCGTTGGCTAGAACAACACTTTTGCGAAACCCACTTAAGTCTTCACCATAACCACCTTCTTTATGAATTCTCAGAAATGTCTTAGCTGGAGCTTTATGAAATTGAAGTTCACTCATAAAATATTTTTGCTTTTGTTTCGCAAACATTACTTTCATTTGATCAATGAGCCATTCCCGATCTTCTTTTCGAAAGGCTTCAACAATAGAAGGAATAGTCGCGAACATAACCGCACGTGACGCAGCAAGTGCAGCCGTTTCATCAACATCTGTTTGTATTTTTTCTATGATATCTTTTAATGCTATACGTTTTGTTTCTACAAGTTCTTTTTCTTGCACACTGTATGACAAAAAAACAGCACTTGCTATTGATAACATAAGGCATAAAATTACCACCAATGGTGCTCTTACAGATAGTTGAGATTTTTTAAGTCTTGCAAAAATATGCATATATTTTTTAAATTCATTAGCGACTCTAAGTAAGATGTTAAGCAAAAAAATATTAACAAACTATGAATGAGGAAAAAAAAGTCTATACACGAATCAAGCCGTGATCTACGGCAAATCCCATCAGTCGATGCCGAAGCGTCACAGATGTGCGTTGCAAACATCCTTCAGAGCTTAATAAATGCTGACAAGCAGTATCGATGTAGGTTTTCAAATTACCTTGATGCACGCGCGTAATCATACTATAAAGGCTGCTAACCTGCGAAGGAGAAACCGATAAATGTGTCATCCCAATGCCAAGCAACGCAAGCACATTAAGACGATGACTTGCTGATTCTCCGCAAATAGATAAAGGAACACGGCCACCCACACGTTCAATAATTTGTTTCAGAAAAACAAGAAAGCTTGGTGATAAAAAATCATAACGATTACTCATTTCCGGTTTATCACGATCATATGCGAAAAAGAATTGCTGCAAATCATTCGACCCAATCGCCAAAAAATCAACAAAGGGTAATAGTTGATCAAGCTGATATACAATCGATGGAATTTCAATCATTGCGCCAACCTGAATGACAGCAGGAACATCTCTCCCTAGCATCTGCTCTCGATTGATCTCCATTTGAATAATTTTACGAATTGATAAAAATTCTGAAACTTCAGCAACCATCGGGATCATAATCGAAAGGGGTATATCACGATAATTGCATGCAACTTTTGCTCGCAAAAAAGCACGTATCTGATGGCGAAGAAGCATTGGCCGATCCAAAGATAGTCGGATTGCACGCCATCCACTCGCCGTTGCTTGGGTGGTTGCTTTCCCCTGCTTTTGTAAAAGCAACATTTTATCACCACCAATGTCCAACGTGCGAAAACACAAAGGCTTCGCACCTGCTTGATTTAGGATATGACTATAGAACTCAGTTTGGCCGCACACACTGGGTAATTCATTCGCAATCATAAACGGTATTTCTGTACGGAAGAGCCCTACCCCATTAATGGAAGGTTGATGCACATGAACCAAGTCATCTGGTAGATTTGCATTGATTGAAAGCTTAATGTGAATTCCATCTAATGTGACTGGCGGTGGCCCATCAAGCTCTCTTTCATTAGGGTCTACCACAGAAGTCTTCAAAATTGATGCTGCACGCAACCCAATTTCTCTTATTGGACGCACATAAATTTCTCCTTTATCCCCATCAAGCACAATTGGATCGCCTGCAGTAATCATATAAAGCACAGAGTGATCACCCGCCACGACAGGAACACGAAGTGATTTCGCAATGATCTCAACATGAGAAGTATAACTACTTCCCGCTAAAATCAATCCAACCAAATTATGATGATGATAATCAATTAAATCTACTGGACTAAGCGATGATGCTACAACAATAACCGGGCTATCTGATTTGACGTGCCCAGGAATATTAGAATCCCCAGTCGACGTGTGCAAACACCCGAGAAGACGTCTACTTAAATCTTCAAACTCATACAAACGACTTTGCCAAAATTGCTCTTTAGAAAACTGAGTTTTCATCGTATCGAGCACATCAACAATTGCTTCTTCGCACGTGCAGCCATTTTCAATGCACTGTATAAGACGACGTTCCCACCCACGATCATGCGCCAACAAACGAAGACTAGAAAAAACATCCTTTGCGTCTTCTTTACCTTTGGAATCGCACGTAGAAATATCTGCAGCAGAAATTAGCAACTCAATTTTGCTACGCAAGCGTGTTAATGCCAAACTAAGTCGATCTGTTTCTAATAACGATACGCTAGAATTCATTTCTGAAGAAAAATGAGAAAACGCTGTTTTAAGTGCGGATTGTATCTGGTTGTTTGAGTTTGAAATAGAATTATGAAAATGTGCAAAACCTTTTCCAATCCCTCCATTAATACTAATGCCATTTAAGATAAGAGGCTGCATTGATCGCCACTGGTTGACTTCAAGAGCAGGTTCAAGAGACATGTATTATTTTCCCTGCAGCACATTAATCGGTTATTAATAAAATTTGAATTATAATTTATACGTTAACCTATTTTTATCAGGAGTTGCAAATGCCCTTTTATCGTTTTTGGGCACTCAACGAACACAAACAAACCATCACCGGTATGATGATAGGTAATTCTATAAACGATATTGACGAAACTTTACGGCAGTTCAACCAGCATCCGCTTAAAATTCGAGGGATTTTCCATTTATCACTCACACGTTTTAATGACATTGACCGGTTTGAACTCTGCCATGCCCTTACTGAAATGCTAAAAGCAGGTGTTACACTCATTGATGCCTTAAATGCACTTTCTACGGATCAACGTGACCTTAAACGTCGCATTCTTTGTTCTACTTTTGCACGAAAAATACATTTCGGCTGTGGGATGCATGCTTTCAACCAAAATGAGTTTTTTGATGAAACTGGGTTTCAAACACTTTTGCGTGCAGAACAAACCGGAAACCTAACCGCTATTTTTTCAACACTCGCCGAACATTATCAAGCACGTCATACCTATCGTACAGAATTACATCGTATCATTCGTTATCCAATATTTTTAGCAACGATGCTTTGTGTACTTATTGGCATACTTTCAACACTTGTTTTACCAAACATAGAGACACTTACACCACCATCATCTCGTGGATTCGCCTATACAAGTTTTCGTTGGTTTTCATCTCATTTAGATCAAGTCGTAGGATTTTTAGCAGGGTTAATACTCATATTATTTCTCAGCAAAGCACTTTTATATCGTATTCCGATTGTAGCGAGAGCATATATGGGGCAATTCTGGCATGATCTTTCCTTTTGCTTGCACCACGACATCCCTTTAATTGAAGCATTAGGTCTTATCGAAAAAGGCTTGCCTACTTTTTTTCAAGAACATACCACACTCACACGAGAAAAACTTCTCAACGGAATCAGTCTAAGTGACTCCTTTCATAGTCTTCCTGCTCAATCACAAACGCGTTCATCACTCATTATGCTCGCTCAAAAAACAGGAGATGTACCTGGAATAATCCATCATTTAGCAAAAATTGAGAATAATTATATAAATAATTTAATTAAAAAACTATTATCCTGGACTCAGCCCCTCTTAATACTTATCATGGGGTTAGTAGTGTTATGGATACTCCAAGCAACGATTGTACCCCTTTATGATAGTTTGGCAGAATTTAAAGATTAATTCGTCCCCACAGCTTCTTGAGCTCATGCAAGAAACATGTAAAAAGGTAATCACACCTTTTAATCAGGTATGTAAATACGCGCAAGAAGTTCTTGCACATACACCGCCAGAATTTATAAAAATTCATATTCATCCCAATCACATCACTTTGTTTCACATCAAAAATCGACATATTCTTGATCGTTTTGAAGTGGAAACGTCTCAGCTAAAAACAGGTGCATTAGCCTTTTTTCTAGCTCCTCGCTCTGCCTTACCTCTACAAATTCTTATTGATAATGAAGATGTAAATTATCGGTTGATATCCTTACGTCAGACAAAATGGTGGAATCGTCATGGTCTTTTTAATCAAATTAAAATCGCAGAATTTGACAAAACTGATTGGGTATATCATGAACATGTACCATGCTCTGCTGATTCTCACAGATATGTCTTTATTGCCTTCAAACCATCCACCACGCTATTAGAGACATTCATGTACCTTAATAATTTTAAAAACCCCGTTGCAAAAATTCAATTAACTTCTGTTCAGCAAACTGTGGCAGCCATCGATCGAATCAAAAAATATGAGCCAATGCGTAGCTTTTGCCCATGGTCATTGTTTATTCGAAGAATATCAGATACCGACTGGCTTTTGTCAGCACAACAATATGGTGCAATTGTCCTTAGCAGACGTGGAAAATTCGCTGCTAATAATTCGGAAGAATCCACGATAGAAGCTGAAATCGCAACAACCCTTCGCTATTTACAACGAAATGGCTATGAAGAAGGCGAAAATCTTACGCTGATTACTGCAGGATTTTCAGATGAATTCAATGGGCATTCATTTGACTCCGTCTCTATAACAGATGTTATTCCAGTTCCTGTACGTGATATCGACACACGTATTCAGTTAGATTCACATTTTAGTGATCTTTCAGAAAATGGTTTTTGGATCTTAAATCATGTAAGAACTATTTTAAGAAAACCAAATTCATTTTATACGAAAGGTTTTAGTCCTCGTCTCATGTTAAGTCAACGTCTCGCCTATTGGATCCCATATATCTGTAAGCGCGTTATTATACCGTTAAGCATTGCATGTTTTTTTACCCTCATTACATACGCATCAAAAACACATACTCTTAAGGAAAACATTAAGGCGACTCTTTTTAAAAAAGAAGCTATGTTTTCCACAACAGGAGATGAAAAACGTCGACAAGCTGCTGCAAATTTTAATGTATTCAAAGATCTCACTGGTGAGAATCCATTAATATTCTTAAAAACATTATCCATATCACTCACAAAAGAAGCATATATCACGCAGTTTTCTTGGGACGCAAAGAAAACGAATAATCATTGGTTATCTTCTTTTGAGGCGATAATTACTCTGCCTGATCATTCATTACTAACGAAGCGAAAAACAAAGAACAACAAGAACTTAGCTACTTATCAACAAAAAGTCCAAAGGAAATTACAAAAAAGTTATCCAAACGCAAAAATCATTTGGTTGCCAATACATGGAAAGTCGGCATATACACTGGGGGTCTCATGGGATTAAAAACTCAACTAGATAACTTTCGTAAAAATACATTCAATTTTGAGACATGGCATATTCCCTGGCTTAGTCAAAAAACAGGTGGGATTCTTGTGTTAACAAGCGTCCTGTTTTTAACCAGCATCATCGGTGTTATGACAACCTATACAACCTACACAATTAAACAAGAAAACCTAAGAGATGAAAAAAAAGACCTTGAATCTATTAAAAATCTTTTTTTTCTTGAAGAACAATACCAGTCCGCAGTTGATAATAAAACCAGCTCTCACTTAAGCGCACATTATTTAAAATTCAATCGGCCAACATCTTTTGCTGCGATGAAAGCTTATCTTAAAAAATGGCAATCAACGCTCCGCATAAAAACACTCAATGTTACAATGGAGTCTGCAAAACCGTATACGCGTGGCAAAGGTATTATGGTTGTCCCCATCACGCTCAAAGCACACGTATTAAATGACAAAATGCTTTACCAATTATTGGAAAAATTACAAAATGATGCGCCTGGCCTCATTGTTCTTAAGCATATCGATTTAAAGCGTGTAGTGGGATCATCTCTGCAAACAATTAATCAGTTATTATCTGGCAAAAAAAACATCCTTGTTGAAGGAACAATTGTGTGTGACTGGTTTTTCATTGGTGAAGATAAATAATGAATAAAATCAAAAACTGCGTTCTTCTATTTATAATCGTGTTCTTGTATGCTTCCATTCTAACAGCGGAATCACCCAGAAAAGGCTCACCTGCAGCAACGACGCCTTCTCCCAAGAATGCATCTACTCTTATCCCAACGCCCGCTTCTCAAGGCCCAAGTGAAACTTTTTCTCTCATGTTAAGCGATGCTGAAGAAAAAATGATTTCCAACGCTATGAACTGCAATAAAAACCCTATAGAAGAGGCCCTCGTATGTCATTATTTAGGTGGCATTGTGTTCTCAACAACAACTAATTGGACACTCTGGCTCAATGACCAAGCGTATTCATACGGATCAGAAATCCCTGGCATTACAATCTTAGAAGTTACGAATAATAAGATTAGTTTAAAAGCTAGCGATTCAAAATCAAAAAGCGGTAGTTGGCTTGAAATGGGGAAAACGTTTTGTTGTGACACCGGCCAAACACTCGCGGGCGATCAGCGACGGTAAGTTTTCACACAAACCATTCAACGTGCAGATAGGTGTAAACCCTAGGAGATCCTTGTAAAATTAGAAGTATATATCGATGTCTTTTACGGGAAACGTATGAGATTAAGTCTTGCTATCATGTGAGACTCTCCACATACTTCAACAATTCATTATCATCCGCAGCGTCGCATTCAAAATCGGGCACATATGGCACATTGTCACCGCGAGGCCTGTTACGAAAGACTTTTATCGGATAGGAAAATGTGCCCATTCCACTTGGCAGATCGACAGTACGTACTTCCATATATAGACGATCCGCTTTAGTCGTTTTACCGATCAACGTAATGGAATGTTCCATCATTTTGAGTGAATCAATAAAATCCAAAGCAGCACTTACATTCAGCGGCTGAATAATCACAAAGATTTTTGCCTTGACGCTATGTGCACGCACTATTTTAGTGGGATATACAATCTCTGAAGACGCCGCATGATAATAAGGCTCGTGTTTAGTAATACTATCCTCAATACAATCAGCAACATGTCTCATCCAATCACTTTTGTAGCGCGCATACATTTCGCGCATATGTATTAGGTTTCCTGGGCTTGCACGCCAATCAACGGAAACATTTCGGTTAGCAATACGTCGCTGCTGACTTGCATAACTTTCATCAAATAAATAATCCACAATTTGGTCACTATACTCTGAATTGCCGCCTTGATTGCCAAGCAAATCAAAGACAATTGCATCTTTATTTTTTAGATTTAGCAATTGCTGCAGAATATGCTCAAAATCCTTTTTTTGATCCACTTGAATGTCAAAAGTGGGTAATGTGATCCAGACAATTTTGGGGCTGATATGCTTGATTGCAAATTTCTGGTTTTGTAATTTGCGTGGTGTATTTTTCTCTGCATCTTTCCAACTTACCCACAAGTGTGCATCATTGAAAGTCTTAGCAAATGTAGAAAGAATCAATTTTTTCTGGTTTGAGCCAGAATTATTGGCAATATTACTTCTTGCTTTTACATACGCTTTTTCAAGCTCGTCCTTAAACAACGGATCTTCGTGGTTATACATTCCTGGATGATTTTCTATGATCTGTTCGCGCATAAAATCAAGGTCTTCAAACGAAACGCGAGAAGATGTGCACGCTGACAATGCCAAAGCAATACATATGAGTTTATAAAGTCTACCCATCTTTTTTCCCGCCATTTAGCACCGCCACAACCAAATCAATAGCAAAGTAGAAATCCCCGTTTGCACTTTTCTCTTCCAAGTCTTGTCGCCACAAGAGAATATCTTCTTCCTTAAAATGGTCTTTTGCTACCGACAAAAGCATTTGAACCATCAGATAACCATAATTCCCAGGCATTAATTTTGTTTCAGTTGTTCTTATAGTTTTAATAGATGATGTATCATGAAAAAAACTTTGATTAATAAGACCGGGAATCTTTCTACCCATTTGCCCATCAGAGTGTTGTTGCCAAGCTTGTTTTGTGTCTGCAAAGTAATGAATTAAATCCCGCGTAAGCTGTACATATTTACTGTTAAAGATAGCTGAATCAAAATCGTGATGTGAAAGAATAAAAATTCCATTATCAGACAATAAATCTTGAAAGGCATTGATAAATTCAATCTTACTTTCTATGCATTCCAATACATTTTGACAAATGATTCTATCAAAACTCATTAATCCATTTAAATCTCTTGGGGTATCACAAAGCGCATATTGCACAACACCATTCGTAATTTCAGTATGAAATTTAGATTTAATGGTATCGATCATTTTCTCATTCGAATCAACGGCATAAATCAAATTTGGCTTGCTTTGATTCGATAATAAAAGTTCGATAAAATCACCCGTTCCGCAACCGTACTCCAGAATACGGGCATTATGCGTGTCACCTAACCTGGCTATAATTTCTTTTTTATGCGAAAGCACACGTGTCATTTAACACCTCCAACATACCAACGCGTAGCGACCGACAACCCCACGCTTTCAAGAAAACCAATCTTCGCTTCATCATGATCTCCACAAGCAACAACCACTTGCACTGCCCCCTTTTTTTGTGATTCATGTATCAGCTGATCTAAAAGCACCGCTCCAATATCAGGCCAAAAAGCATCTTCTGCAACGCAGAAATCATCAATCATCAACGTCAATCCGCCGGGGCTTTATACTTCTGGTGCACGCATCAAGCGCCCTATAATAAAACCTACAATATGCGTATTTTCAGCAAGCAACACTATATGATCATCTACATTAAGCAAATGCATGAATCATTCAGCCTGACTATCATACGCATGTTCGGAACGTTTCCAGAATTGAGGCTGCGCCGTTTCATAAGCACGACGTTTTTGGTCAGACAAAGCAACCATAGCTGATACATCCGCTGCATTAACACACCTAATATTAGCCTTAGCAAATTTGTTCATATTCTTCCTTGCCGTATACATTACAATCCAATATATCGTGTAAAAAACGCAAGAACAACTCCACCCTTTCTATATTATATAAAATGGGCCTAGTTGACGTTTGGGAAGGTGTTTTAATATAAAATGATGAAATATATTTTTGGTTAATTTGGTCAGAATGCTACGCTTTCTTTTGTTTCGAACATAAAATGCCTTGGTTTATTGTACACTCACATTTTATTTATGCCGCGAACGAAGAAAAGCAACGTGCTCTTCAATAATTCAAACTAGCAATCAGTTGTCTGTGAGTGTTCATTTTTGCATTACAGCACTAATAAACACTTGTTCCGGAATCAGATAATTTCTCATCATTCCCCACAAATGCTTCATATGATTGATCACCTAAAGAGTCTGTAGGACGGCTTCTCGCATCATTGTTCACATAACGTGCCAAATACCTTGATAGTGACGAATGTTCAGAATTTATTTCCACACTCCTCAAAAAAGATTTGTGTGATGAATAAACTGAAGAATTCGAACTGCCGTTATCAGGCTCAACATTCGCGTGGTTTGATATTGATGAATGTGCAGAATTTTTTTCGATATCCATCAAAAAGGATTTGTGCGATGAATAAACTGAAGAATTTGAACTGCCGTTATCAGGCTCAGCATTCGCGTGGTTTGATATTGATGAATGCTCAGAATGGTTTTTTGTGCTTCTCGGTGAAGGATAGTTTGAAGAAGTCACACTAGGGTTGCTGGCATCATTGCCTAAATAACGTGCAAAATACCTTGATATTGATGAACGCTCAGAACCACTTTCTGTAATTCTCGGTGAAGGACAGCTTGAAGAACTAGAACTATGGCTTTCAACATCATCATCCCTATCGTTTGATATGGAGGAATTTTCGGAATCGCTCTCTCTACTTTGTTGTGGGTCAGAATAGGTAATCATTGTTATTTCTGGTGATTCAATAGGTAAAATGTTTCTTCTTGACTTAGCCTTGTTGTAAACACACGTCATCAGTGGCATTCCTACAAAAACAAAGGCAGCCAATGTCAATCCAGAAATAATAACATAATTCTTAACCGCTGAATTAGAGCTAGCTTTGTCCGATGCCGTTAAAGTAGGTTGTGTAGACGTAAATGATGGTATTGTGATGCTAGAGGACGATGGGGCAAAAGTAGGTGATATCCTGACACGTTGATTTGGTGCGGGTGTCGTAACGGGGCGTTGGCTCGGTGTATAGGTGGGCATTGCTGAATGATAGCTTGGGACTTGAGCCGAACTGGGTGATGGCGTTGGAGAGAACGAAGAATGATATTTTGAATTGGCTGTTGGCATTACAGTTGTTGTTTCGGAAGGCTTTGATGAAGGATTCTGGCTCGGCTGACCTGCTGTCGTTGGCTGATTCGTCGACTGAAGAGTTGGTTGGAGCAAATGACACGCTGGGGGCACTAGTCGGGATGCTGGTTGGGTTCGATGAGGGTATTGTAACGGGGATAGCTGTTGGCTTGTGTGACTGGCCAAATGCCGTTGGCTGATCCGTTGACGGATGCACTGTCGGAGAAAAAGATGCGCTGGGTGAGCTTGTCTGGATTCTGGTTGGGCTTTTAAAGGGAAACGCTGTTGGAGTGTACGTTGGCATGGCCGATGGATGTGTATAAGCCACACCTGACGTGGAATAATTAGAGATGTCTTGTGCGGTGGACCAAACGTCAGATGGGCCTGCCGCAAGGGCTGTTCTACGAACCAAAATAAAATCTAAACGGGCCTGCAAGCTAGGCAGAATATTAGTTTTTAACGTGAGCTCCGAAGGAAGGTTCTTTGGAAGAAACGTATCTGCATCTAGAGACATGATAACGGTCTGATTACCGATGTTAAATACCAGCTCCAGGTCATTTGTCATTGGTTGCGGCAAAAGAGAGTGACTAAAAATATTGTCTGAATTCTTGCTACTAATCTGAATGGCATCATAGGGAGTACCTGCAGCTTCATCCATTTTAATGAGAATCAATGTGGATCTATTTGTTTGTAAACCTAAGCCTGTCGCATCTCCCATTGCATATAAAACATTATTCTGTATGAGCATCTTTTTGATCTGGCTATTTTTTCCACCTAGAAACGAATAAGCCCAAGAGCCAAAACAAGCAATCAGTGCTTTTGTATTTCCAGTATCTGTTTGAAGCAGAGTTCCGCCAAAAATAAGCCCGCCAAATCTTGGCTCAATCATTAATGCATTTGCTGTATCCAGGAGATTTGTTGGCTTATCAAACATTATTAGTGAATAACTTGACGTGACCGCGCCATCTGTGCCCAGCCCAGCAAAGATTACTCTATTCTTGCTTGTGTAACCTAACACATACGTCATAAGCTGGTCGTTAAGCATAATTGAATCAACATCCGTGAATGCGGCATCGATCGGATATGTTTTTTCCCATAAGAGAGCACCTGAAGTTTGATTGAAAGCTGCAGCCACTGGCAGGTTTAATACGTTGTTGAAACTTATCGCTGTGATTAGGTTACTATCTGGATTAAAATCGATCGCAGACAATGTATTGTGATGGGAAACCTTGCCCCATTTGAGTTTCTGGTGGTTAAAATCGATACATGTCAACGTGGCAGAGGGATCACTCTGATTGTTTGCTTGACCTGCCAAAATAACCTCATTACCCATTGCAGATATTGCATGCGTTGTATTCCATGGCAGTTGTTCTGCTGCAACCTGGTGCCCATCCCAATTGGCAAAACGAAGGCATTGTTGCCCGCCACAGAGAATCGTTTCTCCGGTTGTGAGGACAGACGTGCTGGTTAAGCTTGACCAAGGTGTTAGGACAGACCAATTGCCTGGAAGGAAGGGCGCTAGGGTAGGTTCCAACGTAGGTAATGCGCTTGGAATTGGGCTGGGTAAATAAGTAGGTAAATAGCTGGGATTTGCAGATGGACGATACGTGGGTCGATGCGTATGGATGGTTGGCGATTGAGAAGGCTTAGCTGAAGGAAAGCTAATGGGTTGTGCGCTTGGAGCACTGTTTGGTTGATCCGTTGGTTGCCCAGAAGGTTGCCCAGAAGGTTGCCCAGAAGGTTGCCCGCTTGGCTGACTTGATGGCTGACTTGATGGCTGATCTGTGGGCTGACTTGATGGCTGCGCACTTGGAGCACTGTTTGGTTGATCCGTTGGTTGCTCCGTTGGTTGAGCGCTTGGCTGACTTGATGGCTGATCTGTGGGTTGATTTGAGGGCTGCGCACTTGGGGCACTGTTTGGTTGCTCCGTTGGTTGAGCGCTTGGAATACTGCTTGGTTGATTAGAAGGCTGAGTGGTTGGCTGCGCACTTGGCTGCGCACTTGGCTGAGTGGTTGGCTGATCCGTTGGCTGAGTGGTTGGCTGATCTGTGGGTTGATTTGAGGGCTGCGCACTTGGGGCACTGTTTGGTTGCTCCGTTGGTTGAGCGCTTGGAATACTGCTTGGTTGATTAGAAGGCTGAGTGGTTGGCTGCGCACTTGGCTGCGCACTTGGCTGAGTGGTTGGCTGATCCGTTGGCTGAGTGGTTGGCTGATCCGTTGGCTGATCCGTTGGCTGATCCGTTGGTTGTTCGGAAGGCTGCACGCTTGGTTGCCCAGAAGGCTGTGCTGTTGGCTGCTCAGAAGGTTGTACACTAGGGTCATTGGTTGGCTGCACAGAAGGTTCCGATGATGGCTGATCTGTGGGCTGCCCCGAAGGCTGTACACTTGGGTTTCGGATCGGTTGTGCGCTTGGCTGACCTGACGGTTGTCCAGAAGGCTGCACACTTGGTTGCCCACTTGGAGTGCTGCTTGGCTGCTTCGTTGGCTGCTCTGATGGTTGTGCACTTGGCTGATTAGTTGGTTGTGTTGAAGGCTGCGCACTTGGCTGAGTGGTCGGTTGTGCTGAGGGTTGCACACTTGGTTGCTCTGAAGGTTGCGTGCTGGGTTGTTTCGTTGGTTGCACTGATGGTTGCATTGATGGTTGCGCACTCGGTTTGCGGATAGGTTGGGCACTTGGCTGATTGGAGGGTTGCGCACTTGGCTGCTCTGATGGTTGATCTGACGGCTGCACACTTGGAACACTGTTTGGTTGATTAGAAGGCTGATTAGTTGGTTGCACTGAAGGCTGTGCACTTGGCTGAGTGGTCGGTTGTGCTGAGGGTTGCACACTTGGTTGCTCTGAAGGTTGTATAGTGGGTTGATTTGAAGGTTGTGTACTTGGCTGCGTTGAAGGTTGACCTGACGGTTGTGCACTTGGCTGGTTTGAGGGTTGATCCGTCGGTTGAACTGATGGCTGACTTGATGGTTGAACTGACGGTTGCTTACTTGGGATGCTGCTTGGCTGCTCCGTTGGTTGGACCGAAGGTTGTGATGTTGGTGAGTGCGTTATAAAGCCACTTGCCGCGCCGTAGATGACATAAGCTTTACCAGCATTGAAAGAGCCGCCGTATGGGGCGCCAATGAGCATGTCAGCAAAGCCATCCCCATTAACATCACCGGCGCTACTGACTGAATAACCTGCGCGATCACCAATGTTAGCACCTGCGATGGTAATGCCGCTGTCACCGAGATTGGCACAATTTATATTTGTTGAATTTTTGCGCCCATAAACCAGGTAAGCTTTACCAGGGTTGGAAGAATAGCCCGGAGCACCAATGAGCATATCCGCATAGCCATCCTTGTTAACATCACCCGCGCTACTAACTGAATAACCTAGTAGTTCGTCACCATTTCCTCCTGTAATGGTAATGCCTTTATTGCCCAAATTAGCTAAATCTACATTTGTTGAATTCTTGCCGCCGTAAATGAGATAGACGATTCCGGTTTTGTAATAGTACCAAGGAGCGCCAATAAGCATATCCGCCTTGCCATCCCCATTGACATCGCCGGCATTACTGACAGAACAACCTGCTAGATCACCACTATTAGCCCCCATGATAGTCATGCCACTACTTCCCAGGCTGGCTAAATTTATATTGACTAACGCACTGTTACCGAAGATAAGATAAACCATACCTGTATTGGAAGAGTAGCTAGGAGCACCAATGAGTATATCAGCAAACCCATCCCCATTGACATCGCCGGCACCACTGACTGAATAACCTGTTTGATAGCCAGTCTCGGCACCCGTGATGGTAATTCCTCTGCCACCGAGGCTGGCCAAATTGATATTCCCTAAACTACTTCCGCCGTAAATAAGATAAGCTTTACCTGTATAGGAAGAATAGCCATGAGCACCAATAAGCATATCAGCAAAACCATCACCGTTGACATCACCGGCACTACTGACTGAATAACCTGTTTGATCGCCACTATTGGCCCCCGTGATGGTAGTGATGCGACTTTCTAATGGATTGGCCAAATCTATATTTGTTGAATTCTTGCTGCCGTAGATGATATAGGCCATACCTGTGTATGAAGAGTAGCCAGGAGCACCAATGAGTATATCTGCAAAGCCATCCTTATTTACATCGCCGGCGCTACTGACTGAGTAACCTGCTCTATCGCCAATTCCAGCACCAGTGATGGTAGTGACGCGACTTTCCAAGGTATTGGCTAAATTTATGTTCGTGTTATTAGGGCCACCGTAGATGATATAGGCAATACCTGCATTGGAACCATCACCAGGAGCTCCAATGAGCATATCCGCATAGCCATCCCCATTGACATCGCCAGCGCTACTGACAGAGTAAGCAGCATAATAACCAGTCCCGGCACCTGTGATGCTAATCCCCTCTGTCGTCAAACTCCCTAAATTTAAGTTAGCCGCACATGATTTTTGCACATAGGTAGCAAGACATAGAAAACCAACAAAAAACTGAAAGAATTTCGAAAAAGGTTCAGTATAATGAATAGTTTTCTTTTTGTTTGCCGCAACTGCTATTAGCTGTTCAGATGGAACTTCTACATGGCAAATGGATTCTTGAAAAGATGCACACTTTTCTTGATGCGGATAGGCATTTTTCATTTCAATGAAAGGAAGCGAGCCATTAAATACATTCGTATCATGATATGAATCCATTGCAACGGCTTGACGTATCGTCATCACACAAAAACAAAACAGCACAATCGTGGAAATAATTTTGCGGCAGATAGATGTTTTAACAGGCGCACATTGATAATCATAATGTGTATGTAACATCAATATGCTTTCCTGATAGGGTTAGATAATATATATGTGTACGATTTTTTATCTTTACAAGAGGAATTCTTAAATAAATTACTATTTTTTTTACGTTAGAAATATTCTAATGCATCTAATTTAAAAATTCCACGACATGCCGTAGAGGCATTTTGGGGGTACGCCCTCGGTTACCTTGATGATGTGAGAGTAAACATTCGATTCGATTCTTCTTTTGGAATTGTTGTCTTTTTTAAATCTACCGGTGTTTATTTATATGCGTGGTTTTTATTACGCAAGAAAAAATATTTTGTATTGCACAGAATTTACATAATATTAACAATTACTGATGTATTATACATTATGTTAATTTAAAGTTTTAAGTTCTTATGTACCTATGGATAATTATATTTTTGCACCTTCTATGTATGAATATCTGTAATGCGGCTATTAATACCAACACAATTGAACTCGACACAACCAACACAATTGAACCTGAATTATTTTTAATTGCAGATACTGTCAATCTTAACGCTCCGGCGAATGGTGGTATCATAGATGCCCCTCCTGTTATACCGAGCACATTTCAGCTTGGGCCGAATCAAATGAACGATCCGCTAAATGCACTATTGCAGATTCAGCTTGGCACCAACGACGATATGATCTATGAAAATTTGTGTTGGCATTATTATTTTGGATTTCATCATTTTGAAATTACGCACAACGGCCTATCCCCAAAGCAAACAAAGCTGATCGATAAATTTTACTACAGAGTATCTGATATTTGCACGCTGCATACGCGCGATACAACCCTGGATGAAACAGGTGCAGATCTGTCGTCATATCAATGGGTGTTAAATCTTACCGATAGGCAGATATTATATCCCCATAAATCGATGGCTGAAATTATTGCTGATAATGCAGATCATCGTTCAGTATCTTTTCCTAGCTGCTTATATAACGGTTTTGTGCCGGATGAACCTAAAAAAATATGGCCAAAAACAGATGAGCTGCTGGCATACAGAGGTGCCATTGGGTTTGACAATCCGGTGAGGTTAACCAACAGTGCAGCGACAGGCGACGGGGTGCACATTTCAACAGATGCACATATCGCGACGTATGCGACCATGGAAGAGGCGGCTCCGTATGCAGAGGATATGATACAGGATCAGTTGCCCTTTATGGATGTTATGCGGGAGTCGATTCAACATGCTTTTGTACGTAGCGAAAAACCATGGGATCATGAATATGTTGAGCCAATTATTCAAAATGAAGATGAAAATATATTAGATCAGTTTATTCAACAGAATGGAATAAACGAGTGTATTAGATCAGGATCAAATTATTTTTATGTGAATAATCAAAAGAGTGCTAGCTCAAGCATTGCGAAAGCACATGTAAGCCATGAAATAAATAGAATAATCAATTTCCCCCCTCATTGGGTGTTTCATAGTTTAACGAGTGCTATACATGATAGATATCAGAAAGTTTTAAATAAAAATAAATTCAAATTTACATGCGTGCGAAATCCATATGTTAGGGCCTTATCGATGTACCAGCATCTGATACTTCCGCACAAATCTTCGTATAGAATTACTCTTAATTTAAATGCGAACACAATTATAACTTTTAAGGAATTTCTTAATGCTGTAAAAAGGACCCCTATTAAAGAAACTGATCTTCATTTCCGTCCACAATGGTGCCTAACGATGACGCCTCTAGTGCAATACACTCACATTGTACATCTTGAAAATTTCACAAATGAATTCAGACCTGTTATGGATTATTTAGAATTACCGGGTGAGCCTAATGATTACACATGGGCTGATCATGCAACAGGGTCATCTGGGAAGCTTTCTGATTTTTATGATCAAGAATGCGTTGATTTGGCAAGAGAAGTGTACGAAAAAGACTTTGATTATTTTGGTTATGATAAAACACCTTACTTTTATTATCTGGAAAATAGTTCGTTGATAAATTTTTAATTCAAATATTTTTTATAATAAAAGCGAATTCACATTTACATTTACATTTAATATTTGGGATTACTAGATATTTGCGTAAGTCTTTCATATGCTATCAAGTGCTTTAGCAGGCAAATAATTGAGCTTACGCAAAAGATTTATTATTCAAGTTAAAAAGACGTTTTTAAAAAGCTTCTGGATTTTTCCATAAATATACCCTTTTATGTCCGCCACCATTGTAATCAAGTAATAAATCCATTTTAAGATTATATGGTGCCTTAGTTAAGTCCAGCGGCCTCCATCCTCCATTTTGTATTTCACCATTAAAATTAGATTGATAAGCTAAATCACTGCTCTCACAACAATTTGTAATAAGAACATATCTAAATTTATTCATTTGTTTTATGAATAAATCAATGTAAGATTTATTTAAATGTTGGAGTACGTCCTTAATAACACATAAATTAGCAGGCTTGATATCTGTAAAATCACCTGAATATGCTACAAATGTTATGTTAGGTGCTCTAAATTTCTGCGCGTTCATGTCAATAATACTATGCGCAACATCATACCCAGTATATGTAACATCAGCGCCAATACTTATTAGCTGCATAAATTGCCAATCTCCACAACCGACATCCGATACCGACTTAATATCCTCTTGGCTAATTAAATCTTGTAATACTTCTCTATATCCCACCGTGTTTTCTGGAAAAGATCCTGGACCAGATCCTCCATTCCATTTATTTTCATCATATATATTTTGAAAACAATCAGTTAAACCGGCGGATTTAGCTTGCAGTGACGATATAATAATGCACAGTACAATACTAATAATTCTATAAAAATTCCTGAATACTGCATTTGTAATTTTAGTATTTTTGTATCTCATTTTAATTCTCCATTAATTTATTTAAATTTTTAGTTTCCAAAAGGTGTGATTTCTTATTACACAATAGGCCTCCTAAATTCCTCATTTTCTAATGAACATTATTTATTTGTATTAAATAAGTCTACTTTTGTTTCAGTCAGACTTTTATTGCCAAGAATATTGTTTCGGCCCCATGAATTCATATGATACCTTCTATAATATGAATTTTTTTCTGGTACAAACAACACGTCATCTTGTTCATTTGTTGAATCTAACAAATCAATCATTAACCCAATTGATCCACAAAATAAGTGTTGTTGAAAATATGGATCATGTTTCCACTTATCTTTAAACGTTTTCGATATGCCTTCTGGGTTAAGTAACCTTCTCAAATATGATCCTGTTATCTTATTATGAGGAGGCATCGCCATAAAATTATGATCTATTGCACCAAAATCGTACATATGAAAGATATAATTATATGAATTAGCCCAAGTTGAAATGTCTTCGTTAATTTCAAATCCTAAATCCATGTAATAACCACCTATTGCATGAATTAATGACATTCTAAAAATATCGTTGGCATTAGTGTATCTATTATCAGACATCAGTCTTTCATATATTTCTTTTCCTACAAAGGTTCCAGGAAAATTTTCAACTTCATGTATCTCAAGAAAGGGACATTCTACCATCAATCTTTCAATACTTAACGGAATTAGCTTTTTATTATTACACCAAAACATATGACGCCAAGATTTTTGGTGGACACGCATAATTTTCAATGAACTTATGTATTTATCTAAAATATAATCTGGTATTTCATTTGGGTTTGTAGTTGATGTATGCCATGACCGAAGATGAAAAAATGGTATAGCTCGATTTCTGATAGCAACATTATTTTGAGCAATACTATGGCTTCGCATGATTAAGGCATGAAATTTTTCCTGTAAATTTAAAGCATTCAGCCCGCATTGATCATTTGCATAATCGAAAGAAATGATTCCTGCATCTATGGGTAAGTAATTTTGATCAATATTAATAAAATTTATATTTAATGGTCTTTTTTGTCTTTGTAATGTTTCTACAAAGTTTGCATCACAATGTTCTTGCAAATAGGGTTCAAGATTAACTTTGTGTATTAGTATACCAAGGTTTCTTTCGTCCGTAAATCCACAAGTACTTGCAACAATTGGGTTGTCAACAATTAATTCATATGTTTGGTTAAACTTTTCAAAGTAATCTATCATCATAAAGTTAAAGAAATCTGTTTCGTATTCTTCCCCTCTGAATACAGTTGCGCCATTCCTTTTAATTCTGAATTTAATAAAATCATGGATCGGATGCTTTAAAAATCGTGCTTTGAACTGTATTTTTACAAATCCTTTTTCGGGCGATATAAGAGAAAATTTTGCCATTTCTTTATCAGTCCAAACGCCGCCTCTCTGACTAACCCAGTTTTCTGTCCATGAAAAACCTTCCAATAAGGCAATAGGGCTTTTTAATTGTCTTGGGGTATAAAATTCTCCATAACCTAGATTTCTATAATTTGTTACTCGCGCTTCTTCGCTGTCACGACAAAAATCTGTCATATTAAGAATTTTATTTAATTTAAGTTTTTCAAATAAATTATAAAAAGATTGGGTTGATACTCTGTAATTATTAGCTGTGTTAATTTTTGATAAAGCACTATCCATATAGTGTGCATCTAATATAACACTATCAAAAGGAAGATTAAAACTTTCGATTTTAACAACATTTTTCCTATTTAATAAGAGAGCAGAATATAGCCAAAGATCATCTTCTGTTGGGGTCAATTCTTTGAAAAGTGTATAGTTTTGTACTATTTGTGCAAGAGAATTGGGGGGGAATAGCACCCCTGTTACCCCTTCAGGAACAAGAATGTTAGATGGGCCTAATTTTCTTTCATCTATAAAACCATTCCAACCAGTAAAGTTCCATTCGCAGCATGGGTACACAACGCCTGCGTGATGTGCAATTTCTCTAACCTCTTGAGCGATCACACAATCTGGGTGTTCTCTATACCCTGCGATCAGATTTTTCAAGCGATCACTTGGATAAATTATGTCGTCATCCACTGCAACCACAGCTGCTTCTGGGAATTTCTGAATTGCTGGAATTACTTTCAAGAAAACCTTCAAATTCTCTGGGCACCAATTAATCTCTAACCCACGCTTCATTTGCTGCCTAATAAACCAAGGAACCACACGGCCAGGAAATTCTCCTTCGAACAAATTTAACACAACACGATCAGGCTTTTCTTCTTGTCTTAATAATGATTCAATCGCAAGCCATGTTGTTTGCATACGCGCAGGGTAAGATGTTAGTGATATAATCACTTCTTCGTCCCGTTTAACATCCGCTACCCCTGATGGCTGTGCGATGAAATCATCCAACCAATTCATGGCCCCAGAAGTCGGAAAATATTTTTGATACAAACGTGCTTGATAAGCAAAATCTTTTACCATCAAAAACGATAATGTTTCTGGTGACGATATGGTTAATTTAGCTGTATCAAAACTGGAGACAATTTCGCCCACTTCAAAGCCCCAATTCAAAAAACCCGCCTGATCACTTGCAGACCACACATCCTTAACAAAGCTTGCCCCCTTAAAATTTACCACACGCTCGGCCCCAGGATCCAACGTTACTTGCTCCGTCAACTCAGCTTTGACCTCATACGAACCGCTCCGTGTATTAAAATACGTGATTTCACCAATAGTCTTACGTTCACCAGATGCTAACGTTAACGTTTGTTCACTCACAACATTAAATGTTGCAGGTGCCGCTGTAGAATTTCGAAGACGTAAATCATGTAGTTGAGCATGCTGTAGTGCCTCTAACAATGTAGATGCACTCTCAGCTCTTGATTCATTCAATGATGCCGACATGACAAACGATGACAGTGAAAAGATGCTGCTTAAAATGCCCGCACGGAAAAGGGTAGTTAAGTTCATAAAAAACTCCAATGATGATTCACTCTGTTTTAATATCTGCCTGCGCATGGCCAGGCTTGCGTTAGTTAGTTCAATGATTAACGTGGTGTAATCTGATAACGCAAATCGTAATCGATAGCCATCGCTTCCGGACTCAACTGTATTTTTTGATGCGTAAAGGTATCAGCATTTTCTGGAATCATTGGGCAAAAGACAAAAGGTCGCTCAACAAAGTCTACGCCAGCGCGCGATGCTTGCATGATTGCGATCGCCATAAGCCCACTGCCGTATTTTAATGCGGATGCATCTACATTAGCTGGCACACCCTTGAGATAAGATGGTCTCGTTGCTGCCGCTACATTACGAGCAATCAGCGATAACCCAGTCGTGATAATAGGGTGCCCTGGAATAGCGGCCACAACATTATCAGTTGTAAAATAATGTGACACGATATCTTGACCTGTGTAAAACTCAGCAGTCATGTGACTTGGTGCTAAGTCCTGGAGCACCTCAACAGTAGCGCCTCGATAAACGCCGCCATCTCGATTTAACGTCAGAAAGCGTAGCAGTAATGATAAGTCATTCGTGTTATGCGCATCAATAAGTTGCTTAAGCTCACTTTGCAAAGAAGATCGTAATAGGGCTGGAAAAGAGGGTGTTAATTCTTGAACTTCGTTAATAGTAACAGACCACGTTGAATTAACTCCAAGGGCATGCAACTGTTCATTCACGCTGTCAGCACTTGATTTTTCTACAACCCATACAATATGATTCCAACCATCATCGGGACGACAGCTTTCCATACTGGTCTTAAGGCGCTTGCAATAGGTTTCTAGGTCGCTACCATCGGGTAAAAAACTATGCATATTAAGCGGATTGCGCGGTGCAGTTGTTGGAGGTTGCGTGTTCGTTCTTTGTGCGTATTCTGCGAAAAGAGTGTTCAACTTGCTGGTAAATGCTGCAGGGTCAAAGCCTTCTGCGGTAGCCACAACGGATTTAAAATAAGTTAATGTCGAATCAGTGGTTACATCTATACCGGAAAAATCAAATGTATCTGGTAGCGATCGAGTAAGCGGTGTGAACGCTTCTGTTACCGTCAACACAAAATCATTTCCCATAACCGTACGATTAAGGAATACACCAGGTGTATTGAGTTTGATACGTGATAAATAACCCAATATTTTAAGATCTTTTTTCACATACGGAACTATTTTGACATTACCTTGCGTGGTGGGGCCTTGGTTAGCAGGCAGGTCATAATCTCGAATCATCCACACAGCGGAGTCTTCTGTAGGACTAGCACCGACTGTTGTGATAACGTTTTGCCCTTTTTTACTATACTGCGGAAAACCATTGTCATCAAAAGAAGTGACTTTAATCTGTTCAAATGTATCCTCGATGATCATCATAAAACGCGAACCAGGTTCCCCCGGCTCTGGGTCATAACAACAACAGGTGATTGAAACTGATACAGGAATTTGCGTTAGGTTCTGAATGATGGTAGGCGTCACTTTTTTTCGCATCGGTAACATACGATTTATTTCGCGTATGTTGCGCGCAACGGGCCGTGCGGTTTCCAAAGTTGTGTCAACTGCATGAGATGGATTTTGCGTAGCAACACCCAACATCAAAACAGTTAAAAACATTTTTATCTTGGGCATATGTATGATTCCTATTCCGTTATTATGACCATTCTCTTCTTAAAACCGATACTCAACCTTAGCCATACTAGTGTGATTTCTCACATTCTTATACAAAGCACCCGAATACGACAGAATGAATTTC
>JAZKDQ010000013.1:0-113000 GCA_040387495.1 Pseudomonadota bacterium
GGCTGAATTTAATGAGACATAATCCGCATCTACCCACTCAATTTGCATAAGAGCCTTTTTAACGCGACACTATTCTTACTTATTACTCAAAAAGTCTGCTTTTCTGCAGAGCTGCCTTCTGATTATCAAAAAGCCTCTCGACACTCCAACATAACGATACCCCCCAAAACAACCCATACAGAAAATTCTTCTTACATTTGGCTGCAGAATATTCCACAGGATGTAAAAATAATAAACAATAATCTTCACGAAAAATATGGCTCTCATATTCAACTTTCACCTAAAGGTTATGCTGAAATTTTATCAATTTCAGAAAAAAAATATGAACTAGAAGGTATATTTTGTGGAGCTGAAATGGATCAAGTAACACTTGTGTGGAATACAGGATCATGGGGGATATTAACGCCAAAAAGAAAATATAAAACGTTTAATTTAGAACAGAGGCCTGTTGCTACTGTTGATGTATCGTTGCACTTTCAAGCAAGCTCACCTTTACCACGATCTAAAATGATTGTGCTATCAACCGTTTCTTTAACAACACCAACTGTTATGGAAGTTAGCAATCAATACAACAATCAAACACAACAATTTAAGCCTCCATTTACTACGGATGAAATAACAGGCCCCACATATTTGCCACAAACCCCTGCTCAGCGTCAGACCGATAAACATTCCAGCCAGCGTAGATATGCAAAAGAATATCCTGATATGGATAGACAACAAGCAATAAATGCATTTTTTCGAATATACAGAAAATATCCTGATATTTGTAATACGTTTACAATTGAACCTAATACATTAGAACAAATATCACGTGATTTTATAAAATATGGGCATCCAACAGGATTAGATGTTGCTCTGCATGATAATAATACTCATATGTTGATACTGATATGGGATAAGGAGAAAAAATTTCACTATAAACTTGTTTCAAATAAGCGATTGCCAGCTAGATTTTAGATAAAATAAAGATATGCCGGCACAACCAAAGCAACATTGTTTTTTAATTTTGTCTTAGTAACTTTATATGAAACACATACAATCCACGGAGAAATGAAAACGCCGAGTTAATAGATCAATGCTCGCTATAATTGGATTTAATCTCAGTGCAGAATCACCTAGATTTTTTTTCTTCATTTGAAACGTCGCGAATTTCTGCTCGTAAATAAGAAGAAGGCACTGGCAAAAGATTACCTTGGATTAACAAGTAACTCATAGCTTCATAATTGTTATCATTGCATGCATTTACAAATGATTTATCAACGTAATGTTGAATCACACCCAGCAACTCAGCTGGAACATACTTACACGGTATCACTGTGTACAATAGTGGCACTGCAGCCAAAGCTATCCCAGCCAACGCTATTCCATGCACAACATTTTGATCTACATTTACGAATGCCAGGGGAACTGTAGAGAAAGCCAGAAAAGATATTGATCTCTTGCAAAATGATTGAATTGTTGCTTGTCTGTTAAGGTTCTGGTAATCAAGCCAACCTGCTTGCTTTGCATGCTGCAGTACAAGAGACTCGGCAGTCTTAAATTTTTTTTGAGCAAAAAGATCTGGTAGAGTAGAAAAATAAGCAAGGGTGCTGCCCGTATTTAATACAAAAGAGTTCTGAAAAAGCAGTGCATCTTTCACATCATTTGCAGCGTCAATATCGATATTATGAGTTTCATACTCTACATTACTCATAACTTCTTTAGTGTGCACAGAAGAATTTGAAGAATTTTCTGTAGTCTCATCATATATAGAAATAAATTTAGTAGGGCGCTGGTCTAAATTTTGCGTGCAAATTGGATTTGACGTGTTCGATTCACAATATTCAGAATTAGCTCCTATCACTAAGGTTGACTGAATCATAATGGCAAATATGACTAAATTTCTAAACATTTCATTCCCTAAAAAGCATTTAACGCAAAAATAGATTATTTTCTATTACATTCAAAAGAACGTATGATATTTTCTTAAGGTTTGCAATGGTTCTTTATTTCTACCCGCATACCTGCAACAACGTCGCCTTTTGATTCGGCGTGACGTCATACCCGCCAGTAAGAGTCACTTTAATGGTGCCAATACCTATAACCGGCACCAGAAAATGCAATACTGTTCGGCCTTTTTTAAGGTTTTGTACAATCTCACCAAGGTGGACAACATTCGCGAGCTTGGGATTAATGGGCAGCTCTAGCGAGTCAACTTTAGCCTTATTATCTAGCGGTTCTAACCCTTGCCCAGTCAGACGGAAATTATCGTCGCCATCGGCTTTAAGGTTACCTGTCACATACACAGCTTGCCCAGGAATCAACTTGTCACGCACGGCTGTAAAGGCCTCTGAAAAGAACGCAACCTCAAACACACCTGTCAGATCTGTCAATGACACAAATGCAAAACGGTCACCTTTTTTTGATGTCCGCTCTTGCTTAGTCAATATAATCCCTGCAAGCGATACAGACTGATTACTGCTCGTTGCGCGCTCAAGCAGATCGCAACTTTTCACAATACCTAATTGGCCCAGCACATCTTTATACATATCAAGTGGATGCGCGCTTAAATAAAACCCAATGGCATCAAATTCTTTTTGCAAACGATCAAGCGGCGTCCATTCCATCACATTTGGCAATGGAACTTCTTTTTCTGTTTCACTGGCTGTAGTGCCAAACAACATGCGTTGCTTACTTGTTTTCTCAGACCGTATTTGTTGCGAAATTCCCAATAATGCTTCTAAGGCTTCGTTTAATTGACGACGATTAGAATGCAAACAGTCAAAAGCACCAGCATTCACCATATTCTCCAACTGTCGTTTATTTATAATGCCTGGATCAATGCGCGTTGCAAAATCACGTAAGTTTTTAAACGGACCATTCTTTGCACGCTCTGCAATCAATGATTCCATTGCCTGCGCCCCTACACCTTTAAGCCCCGCAAGCGCATACCTGATGCCACCATCTTCTACGTTAAAATTCACACCTGAATCATTCACACTTGGGGACAGCAACGGTATTTCTTGGCGGTCAAGATCCTGACGGTAAACATTCAGTTTGTCTGTGTTGTGCATATCCAATGTCATCGTTGCCGCGAAAAACTGTAGCGGATAATTGGCTTTTAAATAAGCCGTTTGATAGGCGAGCAAAGCATATGGCGCAGAGTGAGATTTGTTAAAACCGTACCCTGCGAACTTTGCCATTTGATCAAAAATCTGTGATGCAATATTCGGTTTAATACCATTTTTAATGGCGCCTTCGGTGAACAATGCACGCTGCGCATCCATTTCGGATTTAATTTTCTTACCCATCGCACGACGCAGCAAGTCAGCGGCACCAAGCGTATACCCACCCAAAACCTGGGCGATCTGCATAACCTGCTCTTGATAAACCATAACGCCATAAGTAGGTTCTAGAATATCTTTTAACAATGGATGCAGATACGTAACGGCTTCTTCGCCGTGCTTACAGGCAAGATAACGTGGAATATCATCCATCGGGCCAGGACGATAGAGTGCCACAAGCGCAATCAAATCTTCGAACCGGTCAGGCTGCAAACGACGCAACACATCACGCATACCAGCACTTTCCAACTGGAATATACCGACGGCCTCAACCCGGCAGAGCAGCGCAAACGTCGCTGGGTCATCCAAGGGAATGGTATGAATTCTAAAATCTTTGCCTGTTAATGTCCGCACCAATTGACAGCACGATTCAACTACAGTCAGTGTTTTTAGTCCTAAAAAGTCAAACTTCACTAAACCCGCTGTTTCAACATATTTCATGTTGAATTGCGTCACAGCCAAGTCAGACTTTTCATCGCGATACAGCGGAACTAGCTCATCAAGCGGGCGATCACCAATTACAACACCCGCTGCGTGCGTCGATGCGTGGCGATATAAGCCTTCCAGCTTCATCCCCATATCCATTAACCGAGCAACCATTTCATCGTCATCACGTTGCTGTTTTAAGAGTGGCTCGTGCTCAATCGATTGAGCCAGAGTCATTGGATTCGCTGGGTTATTCGGAATCATCTTACAGATACGGTCGATCTGACCATATGGCATCTGCAGCACGCGCCCAACATCACGAATCACAATACGCGCCTGCAATTTACCAAAAGTAATGATATGTGCCACACGATCCATACCGTATTTTTCGCAGACGTAACGAATTACCTCGTCACGGCGATCTTGGCAAAAGTCCACGTCAAAGTCAGGCATTGAAACACGTTCTGGGTTCAAGAAACGTTCGAACAGTAGATTAAATCGAATAGGGTCCATATCGGTAATAAGCAACGACCATGCCACGAGCGAACCCGCCCCCGAACCACGACCTGGCCCCACAGGAATACCCTTATCTTTTGCCCATTTAATGAAATCGGATACGATCAAAAAGTACCCAGGAAAACCCATCCGTTCAATAATGCCAAGCTCGTACCGCAGGCGTTCCGTATATTGTGTGCGAAGTTCCTGGTGTTGCTCTGTCGGGAATCGATTAAAAACTTCTTCCGTCAAGCGTATTTCAAGACCTGCATGGGATTGATCCCACATTTCTTCTGTTTCACTGCGCCCTGATTCTGTAGGAAAACTCGGCAAAATTGGTTTACGCGGAAGCGGCCTGTAATGACAACGGCGCGCAATGTTAACTGTGTTTTGAATAGCTTCAGGAAGATCTGCAAAAACCTCTTTCATCTCCGCAGCTGATCTAAAATAGTGACGTGGTGTCTCTACACGGCGTTGATCTTGTTCAACATACGTACCGGCGGCAATACACAGCAATGCATCGTGCGCATCATACATATCAGGGGTACCAAAGAATACATTGTTCGTCGCCACGAGTGGCATATCAAAACGAAGTGCAAGATCAAGAAAATCAGGTTCCAACTGTTGCTGAAGCGGTATGCCATGACGTTGTAATTCCATATACAAACGGTTGGGAAACAAATCGAGCAATGTTTTAATAAAACCTTCAGAACATTCTTTACGTACGTCTTCACTGCCAAGTTGTAGTAACTGTGCAAGCGTACCTTCATGCGCACCTGTTAAACAAATAACGCCATCCGTATGCTTTGCAAGTTCAGCCATGGTGATATGCGCACCAATCAAGCCCTGTTCCTTGAAATACGCAAGGCTTACAAGTTTCATCAGGTTCATATAACCTGCTTCGTTTTGCGCAAGAAAAACCATCGGAGCTGGCGTCGTTGTTATTTTGGGATAAAATGTGGAAAGGTCAATGGTCAGCTGACACCCAATAATGGGCTGAATCCCTGCATCTGCTGCCGCCATGGAAAATTCCAGGGCACCAAACATATTATTGGTATCGGTTAGGGCAACCGCCGGCATTTTCTGCTTTTGACAGAGCTTTGGCAAGCTCTTCATCAAAATAGCGCCTTCGGTCAGCGAATAGGCCGAATGCACGCGAAGGTGAATGAACCCATCGTAGAAAGCTGTGGATGAAGAGGTTTTCGAAGACAAAATTAGGGCTTAATATGTTGTTTTGTATACTTAAGATATACGCGTATTAGGGTGAGGATTCAAGGCACAAGGCATATTCTAAAACAAAGATCTTAAAGTTTTACATTGACATTAATCATATGAAAATTTATATTTTATATGATTATAATTAAATAGAAATAAATAAATTGAATAAAGCATTGTTAATTCTATCTGCATTTCTTTCAACAGAATCTATTGCAATACAAAGACCTATTCCAGAAGATAATGACACACTACTATGTATTCAATACACCTCAAAATGGCACGAACATCACGAAGCAAGTATACGGTTAGAATGGAAACAGTCTCTGCAAGGACATTTTAATGATTTACCACTTAATAATGAAGTCCTTTGGGAAGGTGATTATTTAGGTGGCAACAAAATGTCCTGCGCTATATTTGACAACTACAAAAATCCAAGTTATTTTCAAAATCCTCATTTTTACAAAGTCACCAAAGGTGAGAAAATCTTCTTATTGCTTGGCACACTGCATATAGCACAGCTATGGATGTTGGAATGGCCACTAAACAACCTTCAAACAGAACTATTAAACTGTGACACTCTCATATGTGAACGATATGATGAAGAAAATCCTGACTTTGTAAATGAAAGACAGCAATATATTGTGAAAAAATACACTAACCCATCAAATGATTGGTTTGGATTGCTGCCAGATGCTGAACAAAGAAGGCTACATAAAATATGCGAGATATCAAATCAACTTTCTTTAATTGATTTGAATTTTGACATAAGAATTTTACCTACTTTTATTGAAAGTATATTCATGTCAATATCTATGGATTTTGATATTCAAGATCATTTTAAAAAAAACAATAAAAAAATAATAGGCCTCGACACAACAGAAGAACATTTAGATATGTTTGATAAATATTTAAAAACAGAAAAAGAAGCCTGCTTTAATGAATTAAAAAAAATAATACAAGACAGCATTCATTGTGGAGGAAATTTAAATGATAGTAAAATTATAGAGACAATTAAGCATTATTTATCAGGCAACATTCATCTTTTGTCTCCACTTGGTATCGATGGCACTGACCTAGAATTAACTAAGCAAAATGAGAACTGGTGGGAACGATTGGCTACCTTACTAAATGATCATAGTAATCCTTGTGTAGTTGTGGGACTTGCACATTGCATAGGTAAAAATAGTTTTCTTGATTTTGCTTTCAAAGAAGATTGGCACGTCCAAAAATGGAACAAAGCAAATGCATGTTTTGATGCTGATCTTACACACCCAGATATTCTAATAAACTTTAATCGTAATTTTGTATAACTTGTGCCGCACTGCATTTTTATACAACTAAAGATTTTCTTTCACACATGCGGCTCAGCCGATTTAAGCACAATATCCACAACGCCATTTGGATTAAATTGATCGACAAATTGTTTGTACATTATCATGCCTGTTTGACGTTCTACCTTCGTTAAAAGCATCTGCTGACCATAAAGCGCTATATCTTCTACAATACGCGCATGACGATAATAGGCCAGGATTGTTCTATTGACCTCTGTTTTGCCATAGCTTTTATAAAAAAGCTCTTCCTCATGAAGTTTATTCCATGCATTCGCAACCCCTCCGCCGATAAACATAAGATCACGTTCTTTAGGGGCCCTAATAGGATCATCCCAATCAAGTATATATAACCCATCATTCTCATCAATCAACACATTGCCAGCATGAATATCGGAATGACACAATACGAATTGAGAAGGTTGCCCTCGGATCTGTTGAACTAGCTTTTCTGCTGCATCGATCAGTCGGAAAATTGTCACTTTATATTTAATCATAAACAGTTCTAACTGCACGGCTATTTCATCATTAATCGGCCGAGATTTAATCGATTGGCATTCAATATGGCGATAAAGTGACCGAACAATTTCTCCCCATTTAAATGCATAACTTTCTTTTCTGATTTTCATTTGCAATTCAAATGGCGCCTTAATATCGTGAATTTTCCGCATCACCTTACCAAGCGTGCGCCATTGGCTATCACTTAAATCACGATTCAATCCATTCTCCCACTCAATAAAGGGAGACGCACATAACGTAAAATCATCACCAATAGCCTGAATAGGCAGGCCATCAGTAGTTTTGATAATGGGGATAATCTGCCTAATGCCCGCATTTTCTAACAGCTCTATTACACGAACACTAATATTATGGTTTTTTCCCCGTTTTAGTTTTACGAAATAAGTTGACTTATCAGTAGCCAGAGCTTTATATACTGAAGCATTTATATCTGCTCCCCAAAGAAGTGGGGTAAGCACAGTAAATTCGATACCATAAGCGTTCTGTAGACAATCAATAATGTGTTGATTTAAAATGGATAGTTTTTCTATCATTTCACCCTCTGACAAAAGTGCTCGACGAACTGCGGCTCATTCCTCATCTTTACACTTTATTTGCAATTTGGGTAATCCCTATTCAGTAGTTCTCCCGCACATCTATCGCTGCAACGTCAGCTTCATCGCATAGTGCCTCTTACGATCACTCGATGATGCAATGCCTAAAATTGTGCGATACTTAGAAATCGTGCGCCGTGCCACCGTTAACCCTTTTGATTGCAAAATGTTCACCAAATCTTCGTCTGACAAAGGACTATTTTTAGGTTCTTCCTGAATAATTTGCTTTAACGCGTTTTGAATTTCATTTGACGATGTATTTGTATTCGTATTCTTTACACCGACGGAACTTACAAACAATGATTTAAGCTCAAACATCCCGCGTGGTGTTTGGATATATTTAGAGGTCGTTATACGGCTAACCGTACTTTCATGCACGCCAGCTGCCTCAGCAATTTCTTTAAGGGTCATTGGTTTCAACGCATTATTCGATGATGCAAAAAAATCCTGTTGCCAATGCACAATTTCAGACGATACCTGCAGCAACGTCACCGCGCGTTTTTGAAGCGATTGAATCAACCAATTGGCGGCCGCAAACTTTTCTTTTAAATAACTCAGTTCTTCAGCACGGTTAACTTTGCCTTTGATATCATTATAGTACTGACTGTTCACAAGAACGCGTGGTTGATTATGAAAATTAAGCGCAACCGCTAAGGTACCATCCGACTGGGCCGTAACCCGAACATCATGCATGATCCCAGTAATAGTATCATTTTGCACAAAAGCATGCGCGGGTCTAAATTGCAAATGCCGCAACTGCCCCAAAAATTCTTTAAATGTATTGAGATTGAGCTGCGCAGTTTTGGCGACTTCTGCAATATCGTGGCGCTCTAACTGCTGGAAAGCATCAAGCATCACATCCAGCTGATTTATATCAATAGTGTTTTTCTCTATCAGTTGTATTTTAAGTGATTCAGAAACAGACCGTGCGAAAATACCAGGCGGATCAAAGGTTTGTAAAATACTAAGTACATATTCTACCTGCCCATCTGTTACACTCAAAATCTCAGCCACCTCAACCCAATCACTATCCAACAGTCCATCTTCATCAAGATGCAGCATAAGTTCAAAAGCAATTAATTGATCAACGTCATCGGGAAATGCCATGTGAATTTGTTCAATTAGATATTCACCCAGTGTCTTTTGTGTTTTCCATAAAGGCGTTTGATCTGCATCATCGGGGGCTGCAGAACTACGTTCTTCAAAAGAATCCGAGCCATCGCTGTCAGAATCATTACTATCATCCCCAGAGCAATCATCCATCTCCTGATTCAAAAGAGGGTTTTCCAGCAGTTGCTGATCTACATACGCATTCAATTCAGCCGTTGATAGTTGCAACAAGGCAATCGCCTGCTGCAAGCGCGGCGTCATCGATAGTTCGGCGGTTTGGCGAACCGTTATATTTTGTTCATGTCTCATCATACGTTTAAGTATAAAGAGCTAATCCTTTATTTTAAGTAAACGGGAAAAGAGTTTTTATGCGTTTTTTGTTTAAATATCACGTATTTATGAATTTCTCAAAAGTGGATAATCACTAATTGTAACAGCAATAAGTTCAATCATGCGTACGTTTACCATGTGACCTCTAAACTTGGCAGATCACTCTCAGAAAACATAGAATAGGTTTGCAGCTCAGCAAGTTTGCCATCTTTCCTTGGCCAGCCACCTTTCTGGACATATTCCAGTTTAAACCCTAATTTTAAAGGAATCCTCGTCGAGGGTATATTTTCAGCATCACAAAAAATTTCAAGTTTTTTAGCGTTTAAAAGCTTAAAAGCAAGGACACACAAAGCATGGCAGCTTTCTGTGGCATAACCCTTTGATCGTTCGCGCTTGCGAATAAAATATGAAATGCCAAATTGTGGTACCAGCCAGTTTGCTTGAAAAGAGGGAAAAGCACATCTTCCCATAATTTCGTTTGTGCTTTTATCGATAATGAGATAGCGAATAAAGTCTCTCAATATAAAATCAGCATGATGTTTACGGCAGTCTTCTTCAACTGTTTCAGCACTTGGCTTTTTTTCTGGCCAATTCAACCACTGCACATAATTTTCATAACCATCACTAATGGCATGATATAATGACTCACCAAATCCAGCTTTTGGCATTTGCAAGATTAAGCGTGGTGTTTCAATGATTTCTGGTAAATTTATTAATATACGATTCATAAGGTGCTTGCGGTTTTATCATAAAATTGAGCTTACAACTTTTGTTATATATGACATCACTTCTTCTTTAAAGACTAAACCGTTCACCCAAATAAACGCGGCGGACATTTTCGTTGCTTATAATTTCTTCAGGGGTGCCTTCGCATAAGACTTGACCGCCAGCTATAATATAGGCGCGATCAACGATGTCTAACGTTTCACGTACGTTATGATCAGTAATCAAAATTCCGATCCCAAGCGATTTTAAATGCAAAATAACTTCACGAATTTCACCAACAGCAATAGGGTCAATACCAGCAAGTGGTTCGTCGAGCAACAAGAAATGTGGACGTGTTGCTAACGCCCGTGCAATTTCTACGCGGCGACGCTCACCACCCGACAAAGCAATTGCTGGCGATCCACGCAAATGACTGATCGAAAATTCATCTAACAACAAATTCAAAAAATTGTGTCGTTTGTCGTAATCTTTTTCATACAACTCAAGTGCTGCGAGAATGTTTTCTTCCACAGTCATGCCGCGAAAAATCGATGCATCTTGGGGCAAATAGCCAATCCCGCTACGCGCTCTAAAATAAAGCGGTGTATGCGTAATATCATCACCATTAAGATAAATTTTGCCAAGATCAGGTTTTACAAGACCTGTTAAAATGGAAAAACAGGTGGTCTTCCCAGCGCCATTAGGGCCCAACAACCCAACAGCTTCACCTTCTGTCAGGCTTAAGTCAATTCCTTGCAAAATAGGCCGCTTGCCATATGTTTTACTGATTTGTTTGGCTACAAGTGTTGATGGAGTGGTTGATTGACTAGAAGTAGTTGGCATTTAAAGTTCCTATTCTCCTATCGCGGCTGAGTCAGGCGTTTCTTTTCCTGCTTCTTAGCTGAATAAAGCGTTGCTTCAACTTGATGTTTAGTTGTTTGATTTATTGAAATTTCATATTGATCTTTTTCAAGATCAAACGATCCTTTATCACCTTTTACGTGGTTTTTACCTGAAATAATAGTCACATTTCCTGTGCAATTAATTTTTTTACCTTGGCTCTTACAATAATCAGCTGTCATGATGCGGTTTGGAAATGTCACTTGCACGTGACCTTTCGCCTCAAGCCATTCAATGTCTTGCCCAAAAGTATCTGTAGTGCCACTATTCTTGTTAACTGGAGTGTCTTTGTTGGCTTGCGTTGCGTTCTCGCACGCCTTTGCGCTGATTATTCTAGCTTGCAATTTTTTTAATGTTTTGTTCGCGCCCCAATCAGCTGTCGCCAAACCTGCACCACCATCAGCGACTGTAATGTTTTCTTTTGTATCATGACGCATTGTTTCGCCACGAATAACCATATCACCTTCTGCGATAGCTGCAGTAATAGAAATACTCATAAAAAACAGGATAGAGCTTCTAGATATTCTCATAGCCCCTCAAATGAACTTAACTAATGTGCACGAATTGTTAGCTCTGGATTACCTAAAAATACGATTTGATTTTCCCCTTCCATACGAAAGCCCTTGGCTTTTATATGAGCACGATCACTTGTGCCTTCGATAGGAGCGTTATTTTCAGCTGAACCATTAGCCATGCTAATGGTTGCCTTTGTGGTGTGTAATGTCAAGCCATTAGCATGCTTAAGTTGCACATTTCCATTCAGTTCCATTTTTTTTGATGTTTTATCAAATGTACCCTGGTTTGCTTCTATATTGAGTTTCTCACCTTTTTTAAGGTCCACTTCTGCTCTTAGTTGATCAAAAACAACTTCTTTATCAGAAATTTCTGTACCACGTTCGGATTGAATCTGAAAAGGTTGGCCCTTTTGATTGTGACCACCATATTTTAGATTGGATGCATAATTGAGACTAAGAGATGAAAAAGCATCTGAAATCACATACGTCCGCATGCCAACACCAAAAAAGACCAGCAAAAGAACTGAAAATCCACAAAATGGCAAAATATATTTAAGATTTCTCTTAATCTTCAATCGATTTTTCATCAGAGGCTGATACATTCGCTTTTGCACTAAAATCATATTAAATCGCTAACTCTTAAGAAATGGTTAATGCACAGATGAAACGCAGCGCACAGACTCTTAATTTGAATCGGTACGTATTTACCCTTCTACAGTATTAGTATTGTAAATGTCAAGTTAATGGCATCCATAAAATAAAAGAATTGCTCTCCTGCCTGCAAAATACATTTATAATATTGGTCATTGCATGATGCAATGTATGGCGAAAGATAAGCAAAAGCATCGCATTTTATCTATGCAAATCCGTCTTAGGCGACTTATCCTTGCATTTTCAACTTTTTTATTCTATTAAATAAGGATAACAATTTCATAAATTTAAGGTTTAAAACATGTCTGTTCAACAAACACTTTCCATTCTAAAGCCTGATGTAACACGTCGTAATCTCACTGGCAAAATCAATGCAAAAATCGAAGATGCTGGTCTTCGCATCGTTGCACAAAAGCGCCTATGGTTAACACGCGCGCAAGCAGAAGGCTTTTATGCTGTTCATGCAGAGCGTTCATTTTTCAGTGATTTGTGCGAATTCATGACAACAGGTCCAGTTGTTGCACAAGTACTTGAAGGCAGCGACGCTGTTGCTAAATACCGCGACATTATGGGTGCGACAAATCCAGCAAATGCAGCTGAAGGCACAATTCGCAAAGAATTTGCTGAATCTATTGAAGCAAACTCTGTTCATGGATCAGATTCTGCAGAAAATGCAGCATCAGAAATTTCATACTTCTTTAGCAGGACAGAAATTGTTGGCTAGATTCCATTCTTACTTTTGGATCCCACAAGCATTAACAGGGCTTCGTCTTTTGGCGGGGCCTTTTGTGCTTTGGACTTTGCTTGCCAATCATACTACCTTATCATTTTGGCTTGTTTGTTTTGCTAGCTTGACCGACTGGCTTGATGGCGCTAGCGCGCGCTTCTTATCTATTGAAACTGAATTCGGCCGTACCTTTGACCCAATTGCCGATAAAGTTTTTATTATATGTGTTTGTGCAGGGCTTTTTGCTGCGGGAAAATTACCCTTTTGGCTTATAAGTATTATTATATTTCGAGATTCTCTCATTTTACTTGGCGGTCTTTGGATCAAGAAGAAAAAAGTCCCATACACACTCAACCCAATAAGAATCAGTAAATATAATACAGGCCTACAAATGTCACTCGTTGGCTGGTTGCTCTTAGCCCCCCTACTCCCGCCCCTTAATTTTTATCCCCTCTTTTCTAGCGCGCTAATCTATGGCACACTGACAACAACACTTTTATCAGGCTTTGTTTATGCAAGGATCTTTATCCACTTTTATCGCGCAGCCAAATTTTTTAAGATGGCTCCTGGTGATCATTCTCATTGCACTGATGACTGTCGGCATACTTTACAGCCTTGATGGCATTGGTGAACCATTTTTCACTGCCTTCGTTGGTGCTTATCTTTTCAATAAAATTGCTCATCGCCTTGAACGCTATATGCCACGTAGTATTGCCTCTGGATTAATAATTTTAACATTCCTCATCACGCTTTTTTTTGTTAGCTCCATCGTATTACCCTATTTACAAAATGAGCTTATTTCCCTTGTAAAAGGCATCCCTAATTTTGCTGAACGCGTTATGGCTAAGATACAGCCACTTTTATCATCTATGGGCGGAGATCCACTTACTGCGACTAATGTGCGCGGACAAGTTTCTACCTATTTAGGTGACATCGTTAAATGGGCAATGCACCTTATAATGAATCTACTCAGCAATGGCATGCTACTTGCAAACATGCTTACCCTTGCTATTTTAACACCTGTTATCATGTTTTATATGCTACGTGACTGGCCCAAACTTATTCATAATGTCAATCAACGTTTGCCTGATAACATAGCACCAACAGTGCGCCGAATTTTTAAACGCATTGACACAACATTAACCCATTACCTTATTGGCCAATCAACTGTTTGCTTAACTGTTGCTGTGCTATACATTGTTGGACTTTCCCTTACTGGAATTGAAAAATTCTGGTTTTTAGGAATAATGACGGGTGTTTTAACCTTTATACCCTACCTTGGCATGATCATTGGTTTATGTGCATCACTTAGTATTGCTTTCACAACGTTCGTAAGCTGGGGGCAAATTATCAGCATCATACTTGTATTCTTTTCCGTATCATTGATCGAAGGAAACGTGCTGACCCCGCGGTTTGTTGGTGGGCGTATTGGTTTGCACCCTGTTTTTATTCTGTTTTCACTCCTTGCCGGCGGAACGTGGTTTGGTTTTTCAGGTATTTTGTTCGCAATTCCAACGGCAGCCATTATTGGTGTGTTGATTAGGGAAGCGCTGGGACACTCAACACGAAAAAATCCCTCAGCTAAAGATCTTATTTAATAGTTATTTCTCTACACAGCCTATATTACTGCCTACGCATTAATTAAAATGCCCATGCATGTTATTTAGGTTCTTCAAAAAAAAACTTGAAAATAAAATAATAATGCTTATATATAAATTATCCATTGCATTTAAAATCATATTCTTAAAGAAAAGCTGATAATGAAAATCAATCCTTATGATAAATGTGTAAACATATCCACAGCATTACTATGCGCCATCATTGCCAATTGCACTTATGCTAACTCTGAAAATGATAAAAACTCGCCAGAATCTGCTGTACCATTAATAAATTCAGACGTGATACATCCATTAAAAACTGAAAAAACATCTATGCGAACGATGGTCCATTTCTTAGAAACACATGAAATACCCTCTCGTTTATCGCTAATCCCAATCATACAAGAAATGCTCAAGCGGGCTATTGATCCACGTATTAATCTACGTTTAACAAAATATCCTGAACATCCTTGCCCCCCTGTATATGACATTACATTTCCAAACGGGAAAAAAATGTTGGTTCTGGGAACAACCCACAATGTTCCTTTGGGATGCATGCTACCTTACAGGTTGGCGCATAAGATTATCAAGGCATCAGATTTTGTAATAAATGAAATTAATGGACAACTGTTACCTGGGGCGAGCTCTGAAATCACAGAAGCAGATGATGAAGTTAAAAATGATGAAAATCTTACCCCTTACATGACAGAAAGTCGCATACAAAAAATAAAACAAAGTGTGCGAGAATTTTACCTTGGCGAAGCACGCATAAAATACTATCTAAATCTAGATGGCAGTATAAACGAAGAAAATCTCCAAAAAGATGTTAATACACAAATGTCTAAAATCTTTGATTCAAACAACTGTTGGTATGAAAAAGCAGGCATAATAGTCTCTGATGATAATGTAGACGCTGATTTTAGATCAACAAAAAATGGGCAAACAGCTTATCCAAAGAAATTAAAAATAAAGGGTAAAATTTTCATCGTGCCTTCACGTAATGGTAAAGAACTACATCCCATAGCATTAGAATTCCTACTCAAGAGTTTTACGGATAGTTCATCCTATACAAGACCAATATGCGGTGGGATGGACGATCATTTAGATTACATGACATCAACATATGGAAAAACGCTCTATGCTTTTGAAGAAACTGCTGACCGTTGCAAGGAATCTTGCAAACAAGAACTTATAGAAACAATAGATAAAGAATGTGAAATTGGTTTTTATTACTTTAAAGATGCTATCAAACAGCTGACATTGCGGCCAGATGAAGCACAAAAAAAATCTAAATCAATAACGTTTGAATCCGAATTTAACTATGATAATTTTTATTCCAACGAACTTCCTAAAGATAATTCATTGAACCTTCTTGGAAGGAATGATATTTGGATTCAAAGAATAATTGCGTTAAATCAAACGGTGTTCAAATCTGCTTTTGCATATGTAGGAAATGGCCATCTACATGATTTATTTGAAAAACTTACAAAGCTTGGCTTTACAGTGAGCGAGAGACTTTCACTCGCAGAATTAGAAGATAGATACAGTTAAGTGAGTGGGTTAGGATTTCTGAAGGGCTTTATGAACACCAATGTCATGAGCCCCCTTCGTATTTACAACGTCAGCTGAATTTCCTGGAGCTGCTTAAGCTCATCCCTAAGCTCAGCTGCTTTTTCGAAATCCAAGTCCCCAGCAGCTTTACGCATTTTCTTTTCCACATCCGCAATTTGTTTAGCAATTTTTGTGGTATCAAGGTGCAGCTGCAATACTTTTTCAGCTGACGCACCTTTACCATCCTTTTCCATTGATTGCTGCAAATCTTTACGAATAGATTGCGGTGTAATACCATGCGCTACGTTATATTCAGTCTGTTTCTCACGACGACGATCCGTTTCTGCCAATGCACCTTCCATTGACTTTGTCATCTTATCAGCATACAAAATCACACGGCCATCGACATTTCGCGCAGCACGCCCAATGGTTTGAATCAATGATGTTTTTGATCGCAAAAACCCTTCTTTATCAGCATCCAAAATCGCAACAAGCCCACACTCAGGAATGTCTAGCCCTTCACGAAGCAAGTTAATCCCCACCAACACATCGTATGTTCCTTTACGTAATTGCTGAATGATCTGAATGCGCTCGAGCGTATCAATATCCGAATGCAAATAGCTCGTCTTAAGTCCCGCTTCATTTAAATAATCAGTCAAGGATTCGGCCATTCGTTTTGTAAGCGTCGTTACAAGAATACGATAGCCTTTTGCAACGGTTGCCTTACATTCATGAATCAAATCATCTACCTGATGCTCACACGGGTGAATTTCACATAATGGGTCAACAAGTCCTGTTGGACGAATCAATTGTTCAATAAAAGCACCCTCAGTCTGGTTCAGCTCAAATGGCCCAGGAGTTGCTGATACAAACACTGTTTGCGGACGCATGGCTTCCCATTCCTCAAACATCAACGGGCGATTATCTCTACAGGATGGCAGACGAAACCCATAATCAGACAAGGTTGTTTTGCGCGCTTTGTCTCCTTTATACATTGCGCCCAGCTGCGGTACAGCAACGTGACTCTCATCGATGACTAAAATAGCATTATTAGGCAGATATTCAAACAGCGTCGGTGGTGCAGTGCCAGGCGCCCTGCCCGTCAGATACCGTGAGTAATTTTCAATGCCCGCACACGAACCTGTGGCTGCCATCATTTCAAGATCAAACATGGTCCGTTGTTCAAGACGCTGCGCCTCGAGCAACTTATTATCCGCGCGAAATTCTGCCAACCGTATGATAAGATCACTTTGAATTTGCTTAATCGCTTGTTGAATTGTACGACCAGGCGTTACATAGTGACTATTCGGATAAACAATAACGCGATCAAGTTTTTCAAAACGCTCGCCTGTCAGCGCATCGATTTCAACAATTTCTTCAAGATCATCACCAAAAAAACTGATCTTCCAGGCGCGTTCATCAAAGTGTGATGGGAAAATATCCAAAATATCACCACGCACCCGAAAGGTACCACGCACAAAAGCAATATCATTTCGCTTGTATTGAAGCTCAGTCAATCTCCGTAACAAACTCGTACGATCCATCGACATACCTGTGCGCAGCTCTAACACCATTTCGCTATACGTCTCGACACCGCCAATACCATAGATACACGATACTGACGCAACGACAATCACATCGGATCGTTCAAGCAATGCGCGCGTGGCAGAATGACGCATGCGGTCGATCTGCTCATTAATGGCAGCCGTCTTTTCGATAAATGTGTCTGAGCGTGGCACATAGGCTTCTGGTTGATAATAATCATAATAAGACACGAAATATTCCACCGCGTTATGCGGGAAAAAACTTTGCATTTCGGCATATAGCTGTGCCGCTAATGTTTTATTCGGCGCCAAAATAATAGCTGGCCGCTGCACAGCCTGAATGACATTCGCCATCGTAAAGGTCTTACCCGACCCTGTAACGCCCAACAGAACTTGATTTTTCTCATTTTGGTTAAGACCATCAATAAGCGCAGCTATAGCAGCTGGCTGATCGCCAGCAGGTGCGAATGGAGATACAATTTGAAGTGGCTTATTAGAAATAGTTGGCGATGACATGCAAAATCTTTTTTTAAGGTGTTGTTTGTGGTGTTGCTTAAGCTATGACACAAAAGTGCAACTGTGCACAACGTGAAAAATAATAGCCTTATTTGAGATCACCCAACATAATGTGATGTCACAAAATCCTCATTTATAATGAGAGTATCGAACCATTTGATTAGGGTTCATAAATAAGCGCATTTTATTTTTATTAATTGCACATCGATGAAACGCAACGTGTTCGCAATCCTCATCGATTGAATCATATTCACAATTTACAATACTTGCTTTTTTATAAATAGCCAGCCCACCAAAACACGAATGAACAGGCACCAAATTAGATCCTACAGGATATACTTTTTGAATCTTCGGTAAAAGCTGATCCCAATAACCAGGAACGTGTGTATCGTGTGGGAATTCATCATTTCGAAAGGCAAATGCATCCCACATTTCACCCGTGTTTTTAAAGATCCCATTTGCACAAACACCATCCCAAGCATCTATTTTTGCAAATGAATCTTGGATGCCTCTTGCATCAATCCCAAACGACATATCCATATCAATAAATAGAACTATATCAAAATCCTTGTACTGTTCTGACTGAAGAACTTTGATATATTTATTGCGGGCCATTGCCAAAAATTTATTACTGGGTCGTTTTTGTATGGAATAATTCTCAGATAAAATATTAATTTTAGAGTTGCGTGTTTGCCACCCATTCAATATTTGTTTTGTGCCATCATCAGAATCATTTTCAAAAACAATCACGCGGTAATCAGAAAAAAAACTACCAATATACTCGATTGTCTTCATTGTAACAGCTAGATCTGGCGCATTATTTCGCGTAATTCCAGCAATAATCACCTTATGTCTTTTCATTTCATCAATTCCTTTTGCAAGAATTGACTTATCAAGTGCATCTAAAAATATCAATCGTTCGAGCAAAGGATCATTAGAAGACGATACACCGGTCGACTCAACAACCATACCATTGATGTTAGATAGAGACTGTTGATCGGCTTTGACAGCTGTTTGCATGAAATTTAGTGTCACTAAAATTAGGAACATCAATAAAAAAGGAGAAAAATTCATAAATGACTTTTTAATAAAATTAAACCAGTGCAAAGCGCTAAGAACATATCTGATAATAAAAAACACTTATCTCATTGTAAACAAAATTACATTACGTATCACGTTTAAGAACCCATTCTTTTAATCCATCAATGGATTTTTCTAAGAACTCACAAACCATTTTAAAGAATACAAAATATAGCTTTGCAGAATTAAAAAATTAATGTTAAATTCTATATATAGACCTTATTATTGATAACTTTATGATAAAATATTTTTTCTACTGCGCACTCACTTTATTGAGTGGAATTAATTTTGTCTCATCTGAAGCCATACAACAATCACAACCTATTGCGGGCCCTCCTGCTTCCCAAACACAACCTGCTATTTTACCTGCAACTGAAGCCCTTGCACAGTTTTTACATGAGGATAATAAAAAGCTCATAGCACCTTATTTTGACGAGAATTTTTATAAAGATAATTATAAAGAAGATCTTGATAAAACAGGCTTGACACCTATCGATCACTTTATCCAGCACGGTTGGCAAGGCGAGCGCAAAACACACCGCGATCCTAATGGCTGGTTTAATGTCACATTGTACAAGGAACGCTTGTGGCCATGTGAAGGTAATCCATTTGTTGATTTTTTAAAACAGCCTAAAGTTGACTTTGCGAAAACGGCCCCAACAGTTGAAATTTTTATAAAGGATAGCAGCGAACTCTCTCGTGCATGGATGGCTACAGAAGCATTCCTTCGGTTAAAAACACATAAACCAATCGTACGTCTTTCACCAGCAAAATTTCACAACATTCCCGTTTGTTTTAAACCAATGATTGAACGTGGCCTTGACGTACAACTCAATAATAATGATGAATTGAGTTTTTATAAAAGCCCATTCATACAAAACCCAACAGCGTTTGGTATTAACCCAGAAAAAGAAACATCTATAAAGGCGCCTGGCACACTTGAATGGAGACATGAACGATATTATTACACCCACACCGTAAGTAATAGAAAATTTTATTACATCATGCATAGATTGCCTATGTATACGAACTACACCGTCGAGGGTCGAATCAATCCTCTCGTTATCAATATCGCATTTCATGAATCAGAACCGCTTCACTATTGTAGCTTTGCTAATACAGAAACTGATTATAAAGTCTTTTTAAAACGTATTTCAGAAGGATATGATCTCGTCTTCACAGGCCTACCATTAGGTGTAAAAAATGAACGAATCATTCCAGGCCATTTAGTTGAAAATTGGGATAATTTTTCTGGGACTCAACTTGAAAAAAAGCCTTATGAACTTGGATACTTACTATCTTTAGGTGCAGTTGGGGACACAAACTATCTCAAAGATCCCTCACGTACGTACACTTCCCGTTTGAAATTCTGGGAACGCGAGGCAGAAATCACCAACATCCCCCGTAAATTCTATGTTTCAAATCGAGCTATTGACAGTTATTCTGCACAATTCAAAAATCGGAAAATGCCAGATGATTCAAAAAAATGGATTTTAGGGGGGCAATTTAACATAGCGATTGAAAATTGCAGACAACATAATTACATGACTGAGAAATTAACAAGTTGCTTTCTCACGCTCACCGTCCCCATTTATTTAGGCTGCCCTAATGTAACTGACTATTTTGATGCACGTGGCATGTTAATTGCTGAAAGCACAGATGATATTATTCGCATCGCTAATTCTTTGACACCTCAAAAATACGCAGAAATGCTGCCATATCTTAAAAAAAACAAGGAAATAGCTGAAAACCTTATGAAGCTTAAGGGCAAATATCTTGATGATTTTTACCAAAAGAATATTATCTGATGCATGAAGTAGTAATAAAGAAACGTGTCTTGCCCGGGCTAAACCCCAGCATTCGCGAGGATAACAAGAAGAAGATATAGGCAACGAATTATCCTCAGGATTTCGGCAATCAGGAAAGGATGCATGCATGTGCGCACTTTTCCACGATCCATCTTCTTACTCAACGATGATGGTGCCTGTTAAATCTTCAAAATCATACGTCCTGCCAGCAAAAACCATCGTAGTTTCACACATGGCTGCTGTCCATAATGCATTTTACGGCATTGAGGTAAATGAAACCACAGGAATCTCTCCGATATCAGCTGTACCTTTTTAAGTATTATACATATCAGAAATGCTATCCATTCCAAAAAAAAACCGTGCCAGTTTCTTGCAATCGTGAGTTTTTCTGAAACTTCTTGATGAAGAAGAAAGTTTGAATATGACATTATTTTTCTGTGGTTGATATTTTCTAATCTACTTTTCTCAATCTAAAATATAAATTTAGCACAAAGAAATAATCACACAATAATTTAATATTTACTATTTATTAATAAATACCTGATAAATTATTAACTATAAAGCATTTATTATTTTTTTAATTAAAAAGGGGATATTTACTATGAGTATTAAATCAACAAGTTTCACACCGCACAAAAACAGCTTAACGCATAAAATGAAATTCTCCAGACATTTTATGAAGAATTGTCTACGCATCACATCAGTTTTTGCTATTGGTGCTGCGCTTTCTACTGGCGCATTTTCTGCAACATTAACATCTGACAACCTAGATCACACAGGCACGCCAGTGCCATATAGAGTGAATCCTGTAACGTCAAGTGCCATCAATTTCCCGGCACTTACACTTACTGGGGGCACGACCGGTGTCGGCAACCTTCTTTATTATTTTGGTAATAGTGGCACGGCAACCACTGGCGTTACGTCGAATCAAGGTACGGTGGTATTTACTGCGGGTAGCATTACCGGTGCCACAGCTGCAACTCCAGGCACATTTACCTACATACCTGCGGCAGAATTTTATGGGGCTGATACATTTACTTATTATATACATGATTCCAGCGATTCAGTTGATACTGTGGCATATACCGTGACACTTCTTGTTGGTGACCCTTTAAATGTTGAAACTGAATCGCAAGATGTTCTATTTACGCTGACTCCTGCGGCAAGAACTCTTTCTAACTTTACAGCTGCTGGTGGCGTGTCAACCTATGCATATGCTGTGACTGTGAACCCTGTTCATGGGACGTTAAGTGCGACAAATGCGGCTACTCCAACGTACACACCAAATGACATGTATTATGGAGCAGACCATTTTTACTATACAATTACAGACTCTGCCACACCACCTGCGATCATATCAGGCAGGTTTGATATAAATGTACAAGCTCAAGGCATTCATACATTACCAGAAGAAGATTTAAGTGTAACTGGTCAAATTACAGGTTCAAAAACATTTGTGGTTGATGGTGGCGGAACGTTGGCTTTGGAAAACACACAACCTTCCCTACAAAATAGTTTTTCAGGTAATGCATTAGTTAAAAATTCAGTTGTGGTATTAAGGAATGCTCAACAATTACCAACAGCTAATGTAGCTCGTCTTAATAGCGGGTTCATAGGCGCAAGGGACAAAACGATTATCGCAAATCATATAGATCTTCGTTAATTATAATTAAATTGAAAATATATTAAAATATATGAGAAGGGACTCTTTTTTCCTTCTCATTTTTATGAACAGGTACATATTTCTCATCATATCGCTCTTTTAAAGGATTCAACTTAAAACATATTTCTTTTAATTTGATACATTTACTGTTCATTAATTAACGCACGGTTAACTTAATAGGTTGTTATATAATTTATTATTTTAAGGAGAACTATACTATGGATGTCAATTTAAGAAGTTGTGCGCCACAAAAAACAGCGTAAATCAAAATCTTTCAAAATCACCAAGTACAGATCTTCTAACATTTTGGGGATAAATGCATGGACATAGCTTCAGCTCTTGCTATTAGTGCCGTGCTTTCTAGTACTGCATTTTCTGCAACGTTAATATCTGACAATCTAGATTACACGGGCACACCATTGGCATATACAGTCAACCCTGTAACATCTGATCCTATCATTTTCCCGGCGCTTGTACTTGAAAAAGGCACGGTTTTTGCCGGAAATCTTCATTATTATTTTGGTAATTGTGGCACAGCAACATCTGGCGTCACCAAAAATAGAGGTTCAGTCGCGTTCACTGCGGGTAGCATTACTGGTGCTACGACCGCAATTCCAGGTTCATTTACATACACTTCTGCAGAAAAGTTTTGCGGGGTTGATACATTTACTTACCGTATACATGATTCCAGCGATGATATAGATACTTTAGTGTATACTGTGACACTTCGTGTTGGTGATCCTTTGAATGTAGGCATTCAATCCCAAGATATTCCATTTACGCTGACTCCTACCGCAAGAATCCTTTCTAACTTTACTGCTGTTGGCGGTGTATCGCCGTACATTTATGTTGTGAACGACCTTCCTACTTGTGGAACATTAACCCAAAACGATGATTCAAGTGTATCAGTAGGTGTAGCTCTTACTAGTTTTCCTCCTAAATATACACCAAATAATCTGTATTGTGGACAAGACCACTTTTGCTATACAATTATGGACTCTTCTGTATTACCTGAAATTGTATCAAGTAGATTTGAAATTAACGTCCAAGGTCAAGGTTTTAGCACTGTGCCAGGGGAGGAAGTAAGTACAATCGGCCAAATTACGGGCTCAGGAATGTTGATGGTTGATGGTGGCGGAACGTTGATTGTGAACAACACACAGCTTAATGCACAAAATAATTTTTCAGGTGGAACATTAATAAATAGCTCAACAGTAGTATTAAAAAATGCCCCGTATGTTTATCGAACTACTATCGATCTTCGTTAATTTCCCAGTGAATATTTAATAATACATGGGGGCAGATTAAATCTAGCCCCTATTTTTTCCATTCATCCTTCTTCATCACGTGAGTAATCCTCTTTGCATTTGTCATCGCTGGCTGCCAGTTCGAAGCCTTGACGAAGATTGGAAGTGTTTACGACGTGGCGATCCATATACTTAAACGACCTGCAAAGAAGGAACAATCTTGTGTTGCCATGCCTTTTCCGGATTCGAAATGACGATGGAATAAAAGAATTAACAAAAACCATTACATCCTAAAATCTAAACTCAACTTTCAACATACCTGTATGGTTTTGAACATTCTTGTACAAGACACCCGAGTAAGACGCAATGAATTTCAAGCCTGTGTCTCGATCCAGATACGAACTATTTAATTGCAAGTAATGCTTGTTCTGCTTTGGTCCTGGAGGCGTCATAAAGGTTGTTGGCGCCGAAGATTGCGTGACTTGTGTAACACCTGATCCTGAATTTTGTGCTTGATAACCATATTCATATACAAAAGTTGTACGGATGGTGACTTTATCACTATTCCATATCTTGCGAAGGCCTATACCGCTGTAGTATTCTATCGACTTATTCAGATTCGCTGATGTATTAACACCATTCACACCCGCATTACGTTCCGAGAACTGTCCTGATTTTGCACCACTATAGGTTGCACCAAGATCCAGACGGCATGTCAGGCTTTTCTTGATAATGTTAAATAGGTAGTTTATTTGCGCGTTTGCAACATCAGTGGTTGTTTTGTATGATCCTAATGCATAGAATGGCGTTTTCTTATCAATGAAATCAAGTCCATAACGTTGTGCATCGATGGATGTGATTGTTCGGCTTGCCAAAAGTTCATGACCAAAGTTTCCTTTATCCTTATGATCTGAGTATTTATATGTGTTAAATGCACCAAAGAGCATGCTAGCTGTTTTCGAGAATGTATTTGGATCACCTATGGTATGTGATCGCGACCCCATCAAACCGGCTAACACACCAGCTGACCAAACATTCTTTTTATCACGTTGTTCAATTCCCATTAATGAACCACCTGACCAACCTTGATTACCAATATCACTACTTGTTCGATTTGTCCGACTGCGATTTACAAAAGGACTGATCCAAAGACGTGTTTCATTTCGTTCATAACTGACTGGTCCATTCTTAGCAATAGCTGTAAGCAGCGTTTGCAACGCGCTCTTTCCATCAGATGTGGACGCCGTTGATCCCAATCCTTTAGAACAAAAGCCGTCAGCAGTAGCAGTCGATGCAACATCTTGCGTTGCCGGGTTATTTTGGAACACAATACTTGTCAATTCCACTTGATCTGCAACAGGCGCTGCCATTACACTAATCGGACCGTCAGGGACGACTAATATGCCATCTTTCGCCACAATATCGCCTGCATGAAGTGTAATAAATGCCGGATTTATCAACAAAATTTCCGCACCTGAGTTAATTTCAGTTTGATCCGCCTCAATAATGAACGGTGCAGTTGCATTATATCTTAGGATCAATGCTTTTTCATCGTACTCAGATCCAGGATCACTTAGGTTTCCAGCGGTAAACGTTAAGCCAGAATCTGGCTGTGCGTTCCATCTGATGCGTAATGTTTCGAGAGTCAATGCGCCGCCTGTTGTCAAAATTGGATAATCGATCGTTCCTGCTGGATACGTACCAGCATTCATGAGTGAATTGATAACAAATGTTCCGTTCAGCACAGCGTCATTGACGACATGGATTTGACTTGAGTCACCGATTGGATTGATTTCAACGTCATATGATGCCCCCGACATAGTCGTTAAGCTACTATGATGCAGCGTTCCTATAGAATTCCCAGGTTTAATCTTGCCACTAAGCACAACGTCTTTCATGGTTCCATTACCACTCAAAATACCATCCGTATCCACGTAAACATTAGCTTGCGGCATAGCACTATTCATAGCAACCTTGCCAGAATTTGCGTTAAGTGTTCCTGTATAGTCAGGGCTATCTCCTGTTAGGTGTACTTTCCCACCACCATCAAAGTGCAAATCAGCAGCGCCAATGATCGCTTTTCCAAATGTCGATGTGGCACCAGCTGGCGTCACAAAAGCTGCAGGATCAGATACAATGACAATATTTTGTAGGAAGACACTATCCCCACTATTCGTGCCTAGATTAACCGTTGTTCCCTCACCTGACAGCTTGAGATTGCCTGAACCAAGGTTTGCACCAGATCCAACATTGACCGTTGATCTTGCAACAGATATATCACCATGCAATGTTGAACTATTATCGCCTAAGAATGTTGTGGCGCCACCTCCACCTAAGTTCAATGTCGTGCCAATATCACTTCTAATTGGTGTTGTTATAATTGTTTCAGCGCCAGAACTTGTGCTAATGGTCGACGTACTCGTCAGTTTAATTGGTCTCGTTATAGTTTGAGTTGAGCCACTATCATTTACAATCGTTCCGCCTGCGATATTAAGCGGCTTACCAGATGGTAATGACGTTAACATTGCTGTTGACACAGTCACTTGATCATTTACATAAGTTGGTGTTTGGGACGCAGGCGCACCCTTAACCGCAAGACGGCCTCCAACGTTAATTACCGTCGATTTTGACTGTGGTTGCTCCACTTCGTCTTCAGTGATTGTAAATGACTGCTTTATTACAGATTGCAAGATAAGCTGGGTACCATCACCTGACAACCCAAGATTAAAAGTGAGAAGGTCACTGCCATCAACTGTGGTTTGTGCTTTCCAATTGAGTACTTTATTACTATCTGTTATCAGACGACCAGTTCTGCTTGTCATAATTGGATAGTCCACCGTTCCGGCGCTGTACGTTCCTGCCTTCAACAACACATTCACTGTGAAATCATCGGACAAAAAGATATCGTTCATGACATAAATTTGACTTGCTTGCGTGTCAGCATTAACTTCAACATAATGCTTTACTGTTGGTTGGATGGCTAAGTCATTAATATAAATATCACTTACTGGAGCGCCAGGCAGGCCACCTGGTTTAATAACTGATTTGCTCTCCAACGTGACATCACCCATAAAGCCTGTTCCACCAAGCATTCTGTCTTTTATAGTCACATTTGCGCCAACCGTACCATTAATAAGTAAGTTCACATTGTTTGCCGTAATGTTCTTTTTGTAATTACCGCTATAGCCTTGGATCTGTATGGTTCCAAATCCGGCATTATCTGATTCAAGGTTCATGTCGCTGCCTGAGATGACTCCAGACAAAATAGATATTGCACCGTCACTCACAGAGAATGTCGATGTGTCGAGAAGGATAAGCTGATTAGCTACAACCATATTCTCTAGTATTACTTTACTATTACCTACAAGCGCAACAGAACCCGTACCAAGCAACTTTGTGGGTACAGCTTTCCCTTCTGCTGCAATCGCATCAGTTTTTATAGTGTTCATGAACACTAGAGTCAGTAGTATGTAAATACATTTAATCATTAAATAATATTCACCTTCTACTACCAGTCATATAAAACACCAGTATTAAGTCTGCCCACCTTAAAATTCTCCTTTCAAAAGGTTATAGCTAATTAATTCTAACATTTCTTAAAATTTTAATCATTTTTTAACTTTAATTAACAAAAGATTAATTTTTTGATCGTGCGTTTCAAGTCACATTTGCGTTGTGGTAGAAATATGAGAATTAATAAATTATTTACTAATTTATGTAATGACCAAGAAATTATTTATGTATTGATAAGTGGAAAAAAGGGAGGGGCCTATGGCCAGGCACATGTGATGTTTGGAGATGGATCATCTAGTCACGTCAGATGAAACGAGAAAAGGGTATGAAGAAGACTAGAGAAAAAGAGGGAACTGAAAATTTAAAGAGGTCTTACAGATTTATCCACTCATTATTTTTGAAATTAGGATAAGAAAAAGTGTCATCTTTGAACTTAATTTAGAAGATGAGAATTTAGATCATAATCAGGAAGATTAGAGTATTAAGTGGGAAGATGTTACCGATACATTCTCACTTATTCATACGTGTAAATTTACGCACCCAGACGACGGATGATTTCCCATTCCAGCTTGGCGCACGACTATTTGAGTGCTTCTTAAAAAGATGAGAAGTATATAGAAACAATTTATTTACTTGAAATAAACATATTTATCCTATATAAAAATCATTAATAGAAATAAAAAATGAAATTAAGGAATTAAAATGAAAATACTTGCGACATTATTAACAACAACTTTTTTAACATCTTTCATATATGGGAGTGAGCCAGTATATGGAGTGGTGCTACAAAGGCCTGGTTTACCAAATAGAATAATTCCAGTTCAATCAGTTGAGTCAGTTCAAAAAATAAGTGCTTACGTAAAATACGAGGAAGAAATGGGAGAAAAACTTTCTCTGAAAGATTATCAAGGCGTATTAGCTATGCCACCAATTTCTGATTACAGCAGTATTGAAGCTGAACTCCCTTTTGATGTCAGAGAATATTATCATTTTAATTATACATGGAGAATGATGCTTAGCCATAAAGAGGTATCTAAAATTGATAAGAAGCCAAAAGCGCATGACCTATCAGCAGTGAATTTAATAACACATTATATAAATAATTTTCCGATAACAAGTTCTATGGAAGATGAAGCTGATATAAAAGTAAAAGAACATAGACTTTTTTTTGCCATTACCGCGGGTAATACCTTGAGTAATCTTATGAATAATGAACTTTCTAAAATCAGTCGAAACCCCGCAATAAGGAATAATGCTGACCCACTTCCATCTATATTGAAAAAGGCTATTTATTATTATGAAATGGCTAATGAAAACGCCCCAGAAGACCATGAAGATTTTTCTAAGATTATAGTGGGCCTCATGGAACAGTATGCGCGTGCGTATCAACTTGTTGAGGGTCAAGAAAGAAATACGTATCGAACAAAAATGTTTGATCTTTATGAAGATTATACTTCATATGAATTTTCTGAGAAAATGAAAGCCGTTATGAATGCTGTGTTCATGCATGACAAAGCACAAACAGAACGTGATCCTAAAAAAGCAAATGAGTATATGATAAAAGCAATGGATCTGCTTGGTGAAAGCAAAGGAGATACATTTTCATCTTCAGAAGAACATTTATTTCTAGATCATATAAAAATATTACACAACATTAAGGCAGAAATATATAAGTTTTCACATCTTAAAGCATCTGCGAATAGATCCTCATCACAGGAACTGCCTGATGCTTCTCGTGACTTAATTTTTGGGATTGAACGCAGAATTGCACGACAATTAGCTAAAGGTCCTCGTACTGAAGAGGAATCTTTAAGGATTTCAGGTTCGTCCACAGATAGCATCATCACAGACAATGCTATCACAAGTAATTCGCCTCTTGATATTTACAAAGAATATTGTAAAGAGATAGGGTTGAACAGGCTGGTAACAGCAGTCACTTATTTTTCTAATTTCTTTAATCTGAGAAATGAATTTGACAGTGCATTATTACGGCTTAATGCCCTTCATGAGATTTTAACAGAGAAAAATGATCCCCGTGTTTCTGCTAATAGAAAATATGCAGAAATGATAAAAAATAATAAAAATAAATATGAGCAAGATATGAGAAATAAAGAAGAAGAAGTAGAAAGAGAGAGGCTGGAAATAGAAAATAAAAGACAGGAAGATTTGAGATATCAATCACTAAAACAAGCTGAAAAAGCTGCAAAAAAAGCGCGCAAAAAAGCTGCTCTAGCTGCTCTAGGCACCCAAGAAGCAAGTGAAACCTCAACAAATGAGTTAAATAGAGTTACTGAGACAATTCTTGTACCACATGGTTCTGTTGATAATGAAAAAAGAATAAAGAATCGCAAGAAAGCAGAAGCAGAAAGAGAAAGAAAAAAAGAACTAAAAATACTGGAAAATGAAAAGCAAAAAGCAGATCGTATAGCAGCAGAAAATGAAGCTGCAGCTCGTGAAGCGGCTGAGATTGAAGCATCAGCGAAAAAAGAGATTGAAAAAAAAGAAGAGTTTGCTGCAAGGCAAGCAAAAATAAAACAAGAAAACGTAAAGCGTGCAGAAGACCTTAAAAAGGCAAAGCAAGCAAAAGATCTTGAAAATGCAAAGCGTGCAGAAGAGCGTGAAAAAGCAAAGCAAGCAGCGATAAATAAATCAATTTCAGCAGCAAGTACAAATGTAAAAGGAAAAGCAAAAGTACAAAGCACGCAGGATGCGATCGTAGATGCTGCGATTAGAAAAGATTTCTACTCGATGTTTTATGATTCTCGCATGCTCGAACAAACAGGTGCAAATGCAATTAATGCTGATGGTGACGCTTTTGAAGTAGAAGAAAATGATGAATTTATGAATAGCATGATGGCAGCATTAGGTCTTTAATAAACCGAAGTAGGGGGCAGTTTTATTATCTGCCTCTTCTTTACACCCATCACTCACCCAGACGGATGATTTCCCATTCTAGGTCAACTCCTGTGGTATCTTTCACAGCTTTGCGCACGCGCTCACCCAATTGCTCTAAATCCGCTGCCTTCGCCGCATCAAGATTAAGCAAGAAATTACAATGCTTTTCAGATACCTGGGCGTCATTGATCATCAAACCGCGACAGCCTGCTTGATCAATCAATTTCCATGCTACCCTATCGGCTGGATTCTTAAATGTACTTCCGCCGGTGCGGCCACGAACAGGCTGAGTATCTTCGCGTTGCTGTAAATGATTCGTGATACGGCCATGAATAGCATCAGGATCATCATTTCGCAGCATAAAACTTGCACGTACAACAATTGCACCTTTTGGTAGATTCCCCTTACGATATTGCATCGAAATATCCGTCGCTTGCAATCGCACTAACACGCCGTCAGCACCAACAATCTCAATCCAATTGATAAAATCTCTAACCTCACCGCCATAAGCACCTGCATTCATGGCAATCGCGCCGCCAATAGTGCCAGGCACACCAACCAAGAATTCAATTCCCGACAAGCCTTTTTCAGCACACGCCAATACAAAGGTGCGATCCAAACATGCCCCGCCAACAATGACTTCATTACCATTGAATGTGATCTCAGAAAAGCCAGAACCTAACTTAATTACAACGCCTTTAATGCCGCCATCACGCACCAATACATTTGACCCAGCGCCAAGCATAGTGACGGGTATCGTTGGGTCTTTATCTTTGATAAATACGATAAGGTCTTCAACATCTTTTGGTTTGAACAATACTTCTGCCACGCCGCCAACTTTGAACCACGTTACCTTCGACAGATCAAATGCAAACGCATAACGTCCACGAACTGCAGGAAGCGAAAACGAGGGCATTGTTTCAGTTATGGAAGCAACTTGATTGGTCATGCATGCACCGAATTACCATTCGCCACATAAGGTGCATCATCCCATAATGCGTCAAGTTGTGCTGGCAATGCGGCCGCCCAATACGTAATGGTACCTGCCCCCATACATACAACCATGTCACCCGCTTGCGCAATACGACGAACGAGCAAAGCCAATTCACGTTGTTCAGCCAGTTCATACACATAAGGCACGCCGGCATCACGCATAGCTTGTGCTAGATGAGCAGAATCAATACCCTGAATCGGCTCTTCACCAGCCGAATAAACAGGTGCCACGATTACGTGATCACAGCCATCAAAGCTGTGCGCAAAATCATTAAACAGATCGTTCAAGCGTGAGTAACGATGCGGTTGCACAACAAAAATTGTCTTACCATCAGGGCATGCTTGCTTTGCCGCCTTTACAACAGTCTTAATTTCAACGGGGTGGTGTGCATAGTCATCAATCACAGTAACACCGCCTGAAACGCCAACCTGTGTAAAGCGACGCTTAACGCCTTTAAAGTTTGCAAATGCCTGGCGAATAATATCATCACTAATACCAAGTTCTTGGGCAACCACAACCAATGATAGTGCATTTTGTACGTTGTGCAGCCCCATCATTGGCAATTTCACGTCACGAATTCTTCTGGGAAAACCCAATACATTTGATTGATCAGATTTGAAATGCAATGCCAGGTCAGGCGCCATATCAACATCAAATGTTACGCCACACGCATTTGGACGAATATTTACAGCGCGCACCATAGCGCCTTCTTCCAAGCCATAGCTTACAAGGCGCCTATCAGTGATTTTAGTCAGCAAACCAGCAACAACTGGATGATCTGAACACAAAACGCCAACGCCATAAAAAGGCATGTTGTGAATAAACTTAACGAAAGATGCTTCAAGGTTTTCCACGGTTTTATAATATTCCATGTGCTCTGGATCAATATTAGTAACCACAGCTATGGTGGGAAGGAGTTTCATGAAACTGCCATCGGACTCGTCTGCCTCGACAACAATCCACTCACTAGTACCAAGACGTGCATTTGTGTTGTATGCATTTAAAATGCCGCCGTTTACAACCGTTGGGTCAAGCCCGGCCGTTTCAAATAAACATGCCATCAATGATGTTGTGGTTGTTTTGCCATGAGTACCCGCAATCGCAACTGATTTTTTAAGGCGCATTAGTTCGGCCAACATTTCAGCACGTTGAATCACAGGGATACGGAGCTCTTTCGCGCGCATAATTTCTGGATTGGTCTGTTTAATAGCAGACGATACAACAACCACCAAACAATCATTAACATTGTCAGCATTATGACCAGCAGTTATCTGAACACCAAGGCCAGCCAATCGTTGTGTATTTTGATTCTCGCCCGCATCAGAGCCTGTTACTTTGTAACCAAGATTGTGCAGAACTTCGGCAATACCACTCATCCCAATACCACCTATTCCAATAAAGTGGATTGCTTTTTGTGTTTTGTTTGGGAATATACCGAGTGGGTTATTCATGGAGTCTCCTGTTATGTTTATTGTTGTGTTGTTGAAGCGACAATTAAAAAAGAACCGTCATCAGGAGCAAGACTCTGTAGTCATCCAAGACTCTCTTTAGCATCGTTCAGACTTGATCCGAAGATCCATGCTCGAACAAAGATATTGCTCAAAGATGATCCTCTGGTTGAACTAGAGGAAAATCTAATGAACTGGATGACCACGCCTTCTGGGCTTGTCATGACGGAAAGATTCGTAAAAAATATTATATAACCAAGTTATACTTCTATATCGATAGCAAAGATTAGGTGGTTTCTGCAACTATCTTCCACACATTTTTAGCAGCCTCCGGATGCGCAAATTGACGAATAGCCTTTGCTTTCTCGGCAAGCTCGTTTGAATTCTCCAAATGCTCTTTTAAAAACTGCGCAAGTTTATCAGGTGTTATACTTGTCTCACGCTTAACCCACGCCGCATTAGCGGCAACTAAATGTGCTGCATTTTGCGCCTGATCACCTTCTGCTGAACCGTAAAAAGGTACAAACAACATTGGTTTCCCTGCAATAGCTACTTCAGCCACCGTTGACGCACCTGACCTTCCAATAACAAGATGGGCATCTTTGTAGTACTTTTCAATAGGCGATAAAAATGTTTTTAAATGAACCTTGCAACGCGTGCCTTTATACGCAAGTTCGGTATCCTCCATTTGTGGCGGCCTGCATTGCTGGGTAATAACAAGACGCTTTTGCATTTCTGGGGGAAGTTTATGAATGGTTTCAGGCAATAGAGCAGAAAAAATCTTTGCACCCTGACTGCCGCCTACAACAAGAATATTAAAACGTTCATCAGGTGCTGGCGCTGTATAGACATCATTCATCAGTTCACATACACCACTACGAACAGGATTTCCTGTTACATGAAAGCGTGTATCAACAAATGCCCCTTCAGCAAGAGGAAATGACAAAGCTATTTTCTTTGCTTTTTTAAGCAACAAACGATTCGCTTTCCCTAAAAACGCGTTTCCTTCGTGTAACACAGTTGGAATGCCCATCCATTGAGCTGCAAAAACACATGGAAAAGATGGGTAGCCACCAAACCCAACCACAACAGCAGGACGCGTTTTGCGTAACCAGAAAAAGCATTTAAGAATTTGAAACCCTAAACTAAAAGGATAAACGAGTCGCCCGAAAAGCCAATGGTTTCTAACAATTGTGCAGACAAATGATGGCTTTCTGTCGTGATGTTTAAAAAAAACAACGCCACGCGTATCTGTAACAAGCAAAGCCTTGTGGCCAGCTTTTTCAATTTCATCAGCAAGGCTCAATGCTGGAAAAAGATGACCGCCTGTGCCACCACCGGAAAGAACATATGTGCGTGGTTGTGGGTAAGTATCATCTGAGGGCGGAGTGGATGAGAAGAGCTTTGTACTCATAAAATTTCATTCTTATGTAAGATTCATTAAATTATAGCAAAGACACACTGCTTATTACAAGTTCCTGGTTTGCTTCGATTTTTCATTTTTCTTCAATCTGAGTGGCCGCAAAAATAGCTTCTGCTTACCAAGCTCTCTGTATAAAGTATTTCTTATGTTCTGTTGCTATGCAACCTTATGGGTGCTCATTTAGAAAACCATTCGTAAACCTACTTGATTTATCAAAAAACATAACCATATCTAATTTATATATTTTAAAACCAAAGGATTTCTATAGTGCATTTTTTAAAAACATGTTTGTTATTATCAACGGGAATTATTGCGCATACATGGGCAGCCACGCTACCAGAAGACTTGGGTAATAAAAATCCTCTTTATGCAACCATGTCTGACGCGCCAGGAACTTTAGATACAGCGAGACAAAAAGAAGATGGCTCTAGTTTAATCGCTATTCTTTCAAATGATGATACTGACTTATCAACAGATATAATTGCACGTTCAAAAGAACGAGAAGATTGTTTGAATCCTCTGGAATTTGCGCTCGCTATTATTCATGATCGTATTGAAACAAACCAAAAATTTAAAAGTGATCTTACCGAACCAACCGTTCCTGCTAAAGATAGACTTATTGCGTATCTTAAGAAAACAAATGATCAAAATCAGATTGCAAGAATAGAGAAAAAATCTAACGATGAAGCATATTTATTGGAGGAAATTAGTGGATACGACGAAAGTATTGATTGCGATATAGATGTCTACGCTGACATGAAAAACCTTTTATTATGCATTAAAAATGAAGCAAGTTCGCTTAATATAGAATCCGCTTATACCTATGTTCTTGCTTACCATAAAAGAGAGTTACATGTATTTACCAAATTAGCGATCAGAGGAGATGATGAGTTTCATGACTCCCCTTACCATAAAAAAATATGTGATTTGATTTTAAAAATACCGCAACAAGGTTCCATTTTACCTCAGAACTTAGAAGAATTCGGAATGCTTGTGTACGAGTGTCTTGATGTGGAAAGCTCTGTGTCGGGTCACAAGTTATTTCTTAATAAAGATAAAATTTCTGATTTTCTTGATCAACACTGTATCAACTATTTTGACAGTCAAATAGCAGAACAAAAAAGACAATTCGCCTTGCTATCACAAATGATAACTAATGTCGAAAATAAGCAATCACCAAAGTACAAAAATATTCTCAAAAATATTGCAAAGTCGCAATCCGATCTTTCTTCCATTAAGCAATCTCAGTCTATAATTGAAATAAAAACAACAACAGTGTTTTCATACTTAAAGAATGCTGCACTAGATAAAGCTCTTAAAGAAAGAAGGGTAGAGCTGGAAAGTCAAGATTTTCATAAATGCATACATTCTCTTTACATAAATATGTATTTAAAGACAAAATTATTAATAATCGACAATTTATCATCAGAAATTGAAAAAGTTAGCACAGAATATAAAAAGATACAACACAATGCAGATTTGTTACCGAAAAAAGAAAAGAAAGTGCAAGAAAGGCCAGCAGAAATACTAGAGACAAAGGCTTTAACAGAGATGGCAGGACCAGAGATCAAAGAATCAGAAATAATTATACATGAATCTAACGAATCTATAATAAAAGGATTAATTGCTTATCCAAAGCCAATTCGAGCAATTCGTGCTAAACCTTATGCAAAATCAGCCCAAGAAACCCTAGCCAAACCTGCTGCAAAAGATGCCCTGACTATGAACCTCAAAGAACATAACATTAATACATATTTTCAAACATATAAAGATGATACTACCGATTTCATATCAAGGATAGAAACACTTCGCCAAATAGATATGAACGACGGTGTTGCAAGCTATCTTGACTTTCTTGACTACTATGGCTTCAAAGGCACTCATTCAGTAGAAGGCAAAAAACGCGCGTTTTCAATTGAATCGCCAAAAACAGGGGTTTTGATCGCAAAAACGTATCATAGAGCTCACAAAGGATCAGAGGAAAAGAGATGGCCTTCATGGCGCTGCGCATTACATGATTTACTTGTTGCAGCACAAATAATTGCTGGCGTTGTTCACGATCGATACTAAATTGAAGAAAGTGATAAATGTAATATTGTGAAGCTTTGTTTTTTTGACCAAACAATGAGCTCGAGATGGAGTCAGGGCTTCTGCAGTAAACTCTTTTGCCCTTTTTCGCCAAATATGATACTTTACAAGGATAATACACATTGACAATTTAATAGATAGGCTTCCACATGTTTCAAGTGGCTTTAAAAGACGGTTCCGTGCGTGAATTTGATGGTGCAGTGAATGCGTTGGCTGTTGCACAAAATATTTCCCCTCGTTTAGCGAAGGAGGCCGTTGCAGCGCGCGTTAATGGTGAACTCTGGGATTTAACGCGAACATTGCCTGAAAATGCGACCCTTGAAATTGTAACTCGCAGTGAGGCTGACGGCCTGGAGATCATTCGTCATGACACAGCGCATGTACTGGCAGAAGCCGTTAAGGAATTGTATCCTTCCGCGCAAATCACCATTGGGCCATCCATTGAAAATGGTTTCTATTACGATATTTTTAGTGAAAAGCCATTCACATTAGATGATCTAACTAAGATCGAAGCCAAGATGCACGCGATCATTAAACGTGATGAACCATTCACACGTGAAGAATGGGATCGTGAAGAAGCAATTAAGTTCTTCAAATCCATTGGTGAGCATTTTAAAGCAGAGATTATCGAGAGTATCCCTGCTGATCAAACAATCACACTCTACCGTCAAGGGAACTTTATTGACCTGTGTCGTGGGCCACATTTGCCATCCACCGGTCGTATTGGCAGTGCATTCAAATTGATGAAATTAGCAGGTGCGTATTGGCGCGGCGATAGCAAAAACCCAATGTTGCAACGTATTTACGGCACGGCGTGGGCTAATGATGCTCAGCTGAAAGAACATTTATTCCAATTGGAAGAAGCCGAAAAGCGTGACCACCGCCGTCTGGGCGCCGAACTTGGATTGTTCCACATTCAAGAAGAAGCCATAGGCAGTGTGTTCTGGCATCCAAAGGGCTGGCGTTTGTACCGCGCACTTGAAACATTTGTGCGTGCGCGTCTTGAAAAGAATGATTACTTGGAAGTTAAAACACCGCAATTGCTTGATCGCAAATTGTGGGAAGAATCAGGTCACTGGGATATGTATGGCCATGCCATGTTTACCGTTGAATCAGAAGACCGCACCTTGGCCGTAAAACCGATGAGCTGCCCATGTCATGTGCAGATTTTTAAACAAGGTATTAAAAGTTATCGTGACTTGCCGCTGCGTATGGCTGAATTTGGCAGCTGTCACCGCAATGAACCATCAGGATCATTGCATGGTATTATGCGTGTGCGCGCCTTTACACAAGACGATGCCCATATTTTTTGTACACCAGAGCAAATCATTACTGAAACAAAAGCGTTTTGTGATCTGTTGCAAAGTATGTACAAAGATCTTGGTTTTACGGATGTACGTGTGAAATTCTCAGATCGGCCAGAAAAGCGCGCCGGTACAGACGAAGTGTGGGATCAAGCAGAACAAGCATTGATTGAAGCATCAACGGCAGCAGGGCTAAGTTATGAGTTAAACCCAGGCGAAGGCGCATTTTATGGCCCTAAACTTGAATTCGTTTTGCGTGATAGCATTGGCCGTGATTGGCAGTGCGGAACGTTGCAGGTGGACTTTGTATTGCCTGAACGTCTTGATGCTACGTATGTAGGTGAAGATGGCAAGCGTCACCGTCCTGTTATGTTGCACCGCGCTATTTTGGGATCATTCGAACGCTTTATTGGTGTGCTGATTGAACATTACGCAGGCAATTTCCCTTTGTGGTTGGCGCCAACACAAGTAGTTGTGGCAAGTGTCACGACTGAGGCAAATGAATACGCTATGAAACTTCATCAACAGTTAAAAGCGGCTGGTTTGTCAGTAGAACTTGATGATCGAAACGAGAAAATTAGCTATAAAATACGCGAGCATTCGTTACAAAAGGTGCCGTACATTTTGGCAGTTGGTAAACGCGAGGCCGAAGAAGGAACAGTTTCCGTACGTCGCTTTGGATCGACTGATCAAACAGCCGAATCATTCGAGACATTTTTAGCAAATGCGTGCATTGAAGCCAAGATGCCCGTGTAAGCACATTTAAAAACACACAAACAATGGAACTTTTATGACATTTACTTTTGTATTCCCAGGCCAAGGCTCACAAGCAATCAATATGGGGCGCGACCTGTATGATAATTTTAAATCTGCCCGTCTTGTGATGGACGAAGTCGAAGAGGCCTTGCAAGAAAAACTTTCGCGCACAATGTTTGAAGGTCCCAACGATACGTTAATGTTGACCGAAAATACGCAGCCCGCATTACTAACGGCAAGTATAATGGCCTTTCGTGTCATTATGGAAGAGACAAAAAATACTTCTGCCACATTATCGCCCATGATGGCTGGGCATTCCTTAGGTGAATATTCGGCGCTGTGCGCGGCGGGCTATTTAAGTTTGACGGATGCTGTGCGATTGGTTCGTTTGCGCGGACGTGCCATGCAAGAGGCAGTTCCCGTTGGTGTTGGCGCCATGGCGGCTATTTTGGGGCTTGATCTGCCTGTGGTTGAATCATTGCTGGATGGCTTTAATCAACCTGATAATTTTTGCGGTGTCGCCAATGACAACAGTCCTGGACAAGTGGTAATCAGTGGTCACAAAGATGCCGTAGATGATGTCATTAAACGTGCACTTGAAGCCGGCGCAAAGCGTGGTTTATTGTTGCCAGTCAGTGCGCCATTTCACAGCCCATTAATGGAACCAGCTGCACGCGTGATGGAAGATGCACTGAATAAAACAACGATTCATGATGGCACAAGTCAGATCGTTGCGAACATAACCGCGATGCCATTGGTTGGAAAAGAATTTATCGTGCCATCGCTGGTGTCACAAATCACAGGTCGCGTGCGTTGGTGTGAAAGCGTCACACATATGAAACAGCTGGGTACGACAACGTTTGTGGAATTGGGTTCGGGCAAAGTACTTGCAGGCTTGATCAAACGAATTAAACCGGATGTGGCAGCAATTTCAGTGCAAAATGCGGCAGATGTGGGTGCGTTTTTAGAGATGCTGGGGTAAAATATACAAAGTCATTGCGAGCCTCAAAGAGGCGTGGCAATCTAGAACAATCTGGGTTACCACGTTGTCTTCAACTCTTCATGATGACAGCAAAAAGAAAAAATTAAAAACACCATGATCCTCTTCGCTGAAATCCCTTTAACCAGTAAAACACCCGAACAAATTTCGGCAAGTGTTCCCATCTATATACGTGAACGCAAAGGGTCAAGTCGCATCACCATGTCGTTTTCCACAAAAGAACGCCACGTCGTCGTCAGTGCGCCCAAACGCACAACGAAAACATTTTTGCATGATTTTATCACGACGCATACTGGCTGGATTGAAAAGCAAGTTTCAAAACATGGTGCTGTTGCTAAGGTATTTGCACCAGGCGTGATTGTGCCATACAAGGGTAAGCCCCACACGCTCACCCATGAAGAATCCAACAAAGTACTTGTAAAACCTGACGGAGATTCATTCTTTGTGCGTGCCGCAAGCACACGCATTGATACGCATGTCAGGCGTTGGTTACTCAAACAATCCACGGATGCATGCACTACGGCCAGTCTACATTTTGCAAAAGCACTCAACGTCACCGTTGCGAAAATCACAATGAAAGCGATGCATACGCGCTGGGGTAGTTGTTCGTCCGCTGGGAATTTGAATTACAATTGGCGATTAATTTTTGCACCAGAAGAAGTGCTCATTTACGTTTGCGCCCACGAAGTCGCGCACCGCGTGCATATGAATCATTCCAAAGCCTTTTGGGATACGGTAGCAAAGGTATGCCCGGATTATGAAAAGGCCCGCATATGGCTTAAAAAAAACGGAAGTTCACTATATGCCTTTGGGTGAATGAATAATAATTAACATTAGCAAACTCCTACCCTCCCTCCACTTAACCAAATATTAAACATTAGACGTTATTCTATCCGTAAGTTTCCAATTAGGATTAGGATTTAGCATGGCTCCTCAAAAAACAAAAGAACAACCAAAAAAGAAACGCGTTGCATTAGCTCTTCAAGGCGGCGGCGCGCATGGTGCGTTCACGTGGGGTGTGCTTGATCGACTTTTAGAAGATGGACGTATTGAAATTGAAGGCGTAACAGGAACCAGTGCTGGCGGCATGAATGCAGTGTGTGTTGCGCAAGGTCTGGCGCGTGGTGATAACGAGACCGTACGTACTGAACTACGCGAATTTTGGACACGCATTTCTGAATCAGGTAAAAATAGCTCGCTCAATAATCGTGGCCCTATTGATAAAGCCATGGGTAATTTTACGATGTATAATTCACCTGGCTTTATGTCGTTTGATTACTTAAGTCGTATATTCTCACCTTATGAACTAAATCCGATGAAAAAAGACCCGCTTAAAGATGTGATCATGAAAAGCTTTGATTTCGAGCTGATCCGCACCCAAGATAAGTGCAAGGTTTACCTATGCGCAACCCATGTCTATACCGGCAAGCTTCGCATTTTTACAACCACAGAAATGCGCGTTGAAACATTGCTAGCAACAGCATGTTTGCCAACATTACATAGTGCCGTTATGGTTGACAACGAATACTATTGGGATGGCGGGTTTATTGGAAACCCTGTGTTTTTCCCTTTGATTTATGATTGCGAAACACCTGACATCATGTTGATTCAATTGAACCCAACAGTACGCAATCGCTTACCAACCACAGCGCGTGAAATTGCCGACCGTTTAAATGAAATTACAAATAATTCATCTGTTGTGCGCGAGATGCGTGCTATTTCATATATTACAAGTATGATTGACAGTGGTGAATTAGATCAAAAGAAACACAAACGGTTATTTATGCACGTAATCGAAGATGAATCTGCCTTTCAAGATCTTGGTTGGTCAAGCAAACTTAATACAGAGTGGGAATTTTTGACACATCTGTTTGAAAAAGGTCGCGCGGCTGGCGATGCTTGGCTTAAGGAAAACTTTGATTCTATTGGTGTTAAAACTACTGCAAAAATGGCTGACCATTTTGTTGGCGAAGCGTGGCATAAAAATACTAAAAAGTAAAAAAATGGACTAAAGCCCTGAAGTATTGTATGGTTGTTTAAATAATAATTTAAGCAATCATATGACTACATTTAAAAAACCAGGCAAAGTACAAGGTCTTAAAAGTTCAAAAAAACGCACGGCTTCGTCGCGTCAATGGTTATTAAGGCAGCTTAATGACCCATTCGTTGCGCAAGCACGTAAAGAGGGCTATCGCTCGCGCGCAGCTTTTAAATTGCTCGAAATTAATGAAAAATTCAAGCTCATTAAAAAAGGCAGCTGCGTACTTGACCTTGGTGCCGCACCAGGTGGATGGTGCCAGGTATCAAAAACAATTGTTGGGGATAAAGGTGTCGTGCTCGGCGTTGATTTGCTCGAGATTGATCCCATTGCAGGTGTTGAATTCTTGCAAGGAAATTTCCATGATGACCAGATGCGCGATAAAATCATTAACACGTTTCAAGGGCAAAAAGCCGACGTTATTCTAAGTGACATGGCGGCCAGTTCATGCGGCATGTCAGATGTGGATCATGTTAGATTAATTGCATTACTTGAGGCCGTGTACCAGTTTTCTTTTGACATGCTAAAACCAGGTGGCAGCTTTGTCGCTAAAGTTTTGCGTGGTGGAACGGAACATAATTTGCTTGGGCAGCTTAAGCAATCATTTGTAAAGATCAGCCATTTTAAACCAAAATCGAGTCGCCAAGAGTCGTCAGAGCTATATGTTGTCGCGCAAGGTTTTAGGCCAAAAAAAGAAAATGATCCTCGCGAGATTCAAGAAGTGCATAACCTGAAAAAGGAGTCTGAAAATGACAATATTTGATGGAATTATCATTGGCGTTGCGCTGCTATCTGCCTTAATGGGGTTGATGCGCGGCCTAACACGTGAAGTTCTTGGTCTTGCCTCGTGGATTGGTGGGGCATCGCTTACATTTGTTGGCATGCCGTTCGTACAAATCATTGCGCGTCGGTATATTCAAAATGGCATGATGGCTGATGTTGCTGCAGCTGTTGGATTGTTTCTGCTTTTTCTTATACTATTTAGTGTGATTAGCCATACATTATCAGGCTTTATCAGACAAAGCGTACTCGGCGGTATTGATCGGTCACTCGGCTTTTTATTTGGCGTCGGGCGCGGCATCATTGTGTTATGTATTTTCCAATTAATCATTAGCTGCTTCGTCCCACGTCACAAACAACCTGAAACCTTTCAAAACAATCGCTTTGCTCCTATGATTTATAAAGGCAGTGACTTGATATTTAGTTTATTACCGCACCAAGTTGCATCGAAAATATTTGAACAACAACAAAAACTTATCGGTGATATTTCTATGGCTGCTACAGCGAACATGGGAAATGTGATGACAAATACCATGAATAATATGGTAAATGGCGCACCAGGATTCGCAACGCCAAGCCAAATGGCAAACAATTTAAAGCAATCACCAACCTCTCAACAAGAGGCTGAGAATTTAGCGCGCTTACAACCAAAAGCCGTTCTACCAACAGACGGCGCTAGCGTTACGGCAAAACAACAAAGTGATATGAATCGTTTTTTGAATTTGCAAGATATGGATGAAGAAAGCGCATTGGAAGCAGAATCGCAAGAGGAAATTGCCCCCCTGCACCTATGATGGCGCCGACAATGGTGCCTTAATAGCAAATGAGGCCGCAACAACAACCACAACAACAACCGATCATGCCAAGGCAGCCAGTAGTAATGCAGAAAAATATTCAGCAACCTATGCAACAGCCGGCACAACAACAAGTGCAGCAACCCCCACGTCGTTAATTAATGACTGACGCATCAAAATCGGAGAGTATCCTTATTAAAACACCTCATATAAAAAAGAAGAAAGAAAATGAGAAAAATAATATACATCATAACGATACTTCTTCTGTTTCTTGAACGATCTTATTGCGCCTTTCCCGGGATATATACGATAGAAAATCTAGAAAAATTATCAGAGATGTTGCGTGATGTCAGCGAAAACGATCTCGTTTTATTTGACGTTGACTACGTTTTAATAAATTGCGGCGATAAAATACTACGTCCTTGCGGAGAAAAGCTCAGGAAAGAGCTGAGAAAAAAGATAAAGCAGCTAGAAAAGCAGGAAAAAGATTTTTTAGACGGTCAAACTCTCCTGAATGCTAAGGTTGAATTAGTTGATTTGGGAATGCCTGCTTTCATTGAAAAGCTACAAAAAAAATCACAGTATGTTATTGGATTCACCTCTTCTGGGATTGGACCATTAGGCCCAATATCAAGTCAGGAGGAACTGAGGCTGGCTCATCTTCGTCAGCTTGGAATTGATTTTAGCAGTGCATTTCCTGCCCACAAAAATATATATAGTATGAAAGTCTCTGGTTTATTCCCGGTATTTTATCAAGGCATCCTTTTTACGATACCTGACAAAAAGGGAGAGTCTTTAATGATTTTCTTAAATAAAATTAAATTTCAGCCGCGAAAAATTATTTTCATAGACGACCGAATAGAAAATATAAGATCTGTTGCAGCCGAATGTATTAAAAATAAAATTGAATTTGTAGGGCTACATTATATTGCAGCAGCAAGTTTATCTGAACAAGCTGATGAAAAAGTGGCTCGGTACCAATATGACTATCTGATTAAAAACAAACGATGGTTGAGTGATGCCGAAGCTAAATTGCAGATTGAAAATTAGACATGATGCTGCAATCTAATATGATATCTTAAAGTACCCATCATTTTTGGCCCTTAAGTGTGTGCATAATAAATAGCTCATCCCCGCAGCCCATCAACCGGGTCAAGACTCGACGCACGCCATGATGGGTATAGTGTTGCCAAAAATGATAATCCAATCCCCATAGCAACAATCCGTAATACTTCATCAAACTCAACTTTGGCAGGCAGAGTTGATAGGAAATAGATTTCCTCAGAAAACAGTTCGGCGCCTGTCATGCTTTGCAGAAATTGCCTGATCCCCTCAATATTAAGTGCGAATGACAACCCCAGTGCAACGCCCAGCAATGTACCGACGCCGCCTATGCTCGCCCCTGTTAAAAAGAAAATCTTTAGAATCGTATTTTTTGTAGCGCCCATCGTGCGTAAAATCGCAATATCACGGGTTTTGTCTTTTACCATCATGATCAAGCCTGAAACGATATTGAAAGATGCAATCAAAATAATAAGCGTCAGAATCAAGAACATCACATTCCTCTCCATTTTAACAGCATGCATAATACTAAGATCACTATGACGCCAATCTATAGCTCGCACTGTTTGGCCGAGTGCTGTCTGCAACACATGCGCAAGATTTGGCGCTAAATTATCCTGTGCTGAAAACACGTCGATTTGTGATATTTGGTCACTTGCTTTAAAGAAACTTTGCGCTGTTGTTAGCGGCATGAAAACAAAATTCTTATCGAATTGCGCCATCCCTACATGAAATATACCCGCCACAATAAATGTCTTTTGGCGCGGCATTGTACCAAAAGCTGTTGCTGTACCTTGCTGCGAGAGCAGTGTTAATTTATCACCGACATCAAGATGCAGTGTCTCCGCCATGCGCCTGCCGATAAACACGTGATCACCGACAAACTGCTCAATAGCCGTTTCAGGCATCAATTTAATACGCTCGCGCCCTGTGATCGCATTGGCCGGCAACCCTTGAACCATCACCCCGGATGCATTGTTTTTAGCCATGGCGATTGCTTGACGTTCAAGCATTGGATAAGCCAAACGCACACCGGGCACACTTTGAATAAGTGCGAGTTGTTCTTTGTTTTCAGGCAACGGAGTCGCAGAGGATGACTGAACGGTTACGTGACCGCGCATTGCAACAAGCGAGCCAAATAGCTCCTGCCTAAAACCGTTCATCACTGCCATTACAACAATCAGTGTTGCAACGCCAAGAGCAATGCCAAGGAATGAAAACCACGCAATGACAGATACAAACCCTTCGCGGCGGGCAGAGAACAAATAGCGAAAGGCGACAAAACGCTCAAAGGATGAAAACATGATAAATTCCGTTTGCTCTAAATTATTATCTCCAGACTTCCGAAGATAACAGAAAAAGTTAATAAATGACAAGAAGACCAGTCTCAATAAGATTTGTGTAGAAAGACATCAAGATACCAGCAGCGAAGTTTACTGCAGTAAATGAGCAGCACAGATATCGCCGAGCGCTGCACTAATCAAGACTTAGCGAATTGGTATTAGCCAAGGTTCTTCATCAATAACATATCACGCATCAAATTCAAAGGTGTGGAACGCCCTTGCTTGATCTTCATTTCTGATAAAACAGCTCGAACAAATCGACGACGTGACTTTGGATCTTGGATATTGCGCATTTGTTGATTGATGATCAGGCGATGCCAAAAAACGGCTTCAGCGGCAAGTTCTGTGTTGTTGAATCCATGTGTTAGGTCAAGCGACGGCAAAGGTGCACGAGGCGCAGCCATCTGCTTTGGTGCCTTGACTGCCTCAACAGGTGTGCTTTTTGCACCAAAAAGGCTTTTTTGTTGAATGGCCATGGGAGGTTCTTTTGTTTTGTGTGTTGTTTCTTGAGTTAGGCAAAGTTTAGCACGCGGGTGGACAGATTGGAAGGTTTAGCAAAGGACTCATGTGCCCAAATTCATGTTCAGAAACATGCACTTCCTATCCATGCCACCTTTTACTTATTATTTCATCTTTCAGCAAAAGCTTGATTTTCACCCTGCTCCCCTTCAAAATGGACGCAACCATTCAATTTTCTGGAACACACGATGACAGACGACTCAGCTGCCCACGATTCACCCGCACAAGATTCTTCAACGGGCGATTCAGCCGAACACAAAACCGATGGCACAACGCGTCGTGACTTTCTAACATTAACGGCCTCTGCCGTAGGCGTAGTCGGTGTGGGCGCAGTTGCGATTCCATTTATTAATAGCATGAACCCAGCAGCAGATGTGCTTGCACAGGCATCAATCGATGTAGAGCTTGGTGATATTCAGCCAGGCACCAGCAAAGTTGTAATGTGGCGCGGAAAACCTGTATTTATCAGGCATCGCACACAAACTGAAATTGATAAGGCACAAAAAACATCATTGCGCGAATTGCCTGACCCACAGACAGATCAAGAACGTTTCTCTAAAAACCCTGCATGGCTTGTAGTAGTAGGTGTATGCACGCATTTGGGATGTGTGCCAAATGAACGTCGCGGTATGCAAGCGGATGGTATAGATGGCGGCTGGTTATGTGCGTGCCATGGATCTGTTTATGATGGATCAGGTCGCATTGTAAAAGGACCCGCGCCTAAAAACCTAGAGGTGCCAGCGTATCAATTCATGAATGGTAACAAGACATTACGCATTGGGTAATTCCAGCATACTAAATTAATTCTAAGATTTATCAAAAAAAGCTTGCTCTTTGCTGTAGTTTTTTGCATAGTAACAGTTGTAAATTGGATGGGTGGCCGAGCGGTTGAAGGCACCGGTCTTGAAAACCGGCGAGGGTGTGAGCTCTCCGTGAGTTCGAATCTCACCCCATCCGCCATAAACTCTTGTTATGAGTTGGCGATAATAGGTCAAGCAAAAAAGTATCTTGTTTGACGTGGTTCTAACTTTCAGAAACCACAATTCCTTTTTCTTATTTTTTAAATATTAAATTAAAATGAATTTTTTAAATTGAAAAAAAACATAAAAAACTAATTCCTTTTGAAGGTTTAAACACATATTTTAATTTTATTGTGCATACAATGAATTGATTTTATCATGGCTCAAACATCCATTCCTATTCCGATGGAAACTAAAAAATCTGTAGCGATCGTCCTTATTGGTAATTTTTTGGATTTTTTTGATCTTTTATTAGCAACGCACCTCACAATTGTATTAACTAAGATTTTTTTGCCTGTTGAAACGGCACTTGCGCCTCTTTTAACTACTTTCGCATTTTGCTCTGCATTTTGTATCAGACCACTTGCGGCTCTTTTTTGGGGGTACGTAGGTGATAATATTGGCCGGGTTCCTGTGTTGATAGCCACAACATTTTTAATGTCTATTACATGCCTTTTAATCCCTAATATTCCGTCGTATGCAGAATGGGGGATGGCCTCGGCAGTTCTATTTTTAATCTTAAGGCTTGTGCAGGGGTTTGCATCGGGCGGCGAATGTATTGCCGCAGATGTGTTTATCACTGAAACAGTGCCGAAACCTAAGGTTTATTTTTATAGCGCATTGGTAGAGGCAACGTGTTCATTAGGCGGACTGGTTGCGTGTGGACTTGGGGCGTTATGTTTGTATTTGTCTCCTGAACAAGGGTGGAAAATCCCTTTTTATATTGGTTCTGGTGTTGCTGTTCTTGGCACCATTGCGCGAAAAACATTAAAGGAAACCCCTGAATTTTTAAAGTCTCTTCAGGAACGTGAAAAAACTAAGGCAACAACCTTTTATACATCACTAAATTATCGCAATCGAAATATCCCCGCCCTCTTTGCCATGTATGTATTCCCAGCTGTTGGGTTCTATTTTTCATGGGCTTACATTCCATTGGTATTAACAAATAAGTTAGGTATTAGTCCCAATATCGTAATGACACAAACAACGATTGTTTTGTTTATTACCATGTGTGTAGAAATATTGTATGGGGTGCTGGGTTTACGCATTCATCCATTTAAAATTTTAAAATTTAAGCTAATTGCTCTGTTGTGTATTTTACCTGTATTTGCGTTATGTTCGGATAATATCCAAAATTATTGGGCTTTAACTGTTATCCAGATAGCTGTAGCGTGTTTAGGGCAAGGGTTAACGCCCGCCGCACCTATTATCAATAAAAGCTTTCCAGTTATAGGGCGATATACCAATCTTCTATTAATTTGGGCATTTTCACATTCGTTAATGTATTTATTAACAGGATATGTATGCGAACAAATTACACGCTTTTCTACGTTATGCATGGTTCTTTTTGGTGCGGTCATTATTTCATTTATCGGGGTTAATTTGTTTAATCCTGAAAATAAATCAAAAAGCATTGGCTGTAATGTGTCAGCAAATAATTTTAGTGACTTAGATGCATTAGATGATGTGAATGAGCTAAAGAGAAGAACAAAAATGATCAAAAAATGGTTTGTTAATCGTTCGTTCTGAGAAACAGGGAAAAAGGAAGTAGTTAAGGTCTAAAGCCAATTGATCAAAAGATTGCATATTGCTGCTTATATCTGTTATTTTCTATTGAAGTGTTTATTATTAATTTCATTCCTTAACACCATAGCGAGATCATATGGCTGGCCATTCCCAATTTAAAAACATCATGCACCGCAAAGGTGCGCAAGATTCAAAACGCGCACGCACGTTTGCAAAGCTTACACGTGAAATTATTGTGGCTGCGAAATCGGGTCTACCAGATCCTGCGACAAATCCACGGCTACGATCGGCACTTGCTGCTGCGCGAGGCGTTAATATGCCGAAAGATAACATTGAACGTGCCCTTAAAAAAGTTATTGGTGGCGAAGAGAATACGAACTATGATGAAGTACGCTACGAAGGCTACGGCGCTGGCGGCGTTGCTGTGATCATCGAAGGTTTAACCGATAACCGCAATCGTACAGCTTCTGAAATACGGTCCATTTTTTCGAAACATGGCGGCAGTCTTGGTGAAACAGGCGGTGTTGCATTTCAATTCGAACGTGTTGGTTTGATTCGTTTCGATCGCGCAAAAGGGTTTGATACCGTATTCGAGGCCGCTGTCGAAGCCGGCGCCGATAATGTTGATGATACTGAAGATGCGCTTGAGATCACCTGCCCTATGGATGCATTTGCAACGGTTCGCGATGCTGTGATTGAAACACTTGGTGACCCGATGGAAGCGAAAATCATGTGGCGCCCATTGAACACGATTAGTTGCGATGAAGATATTGCGCGTACATTAATTAAGATGATTGATACACTTGAAGACAATGATGATGTGCAAAATGTGTACGCAAATTTTGAAGTAACAGATGAGGTTGCTCAGAAATTGGCAAGCTGATCTCAATTTCTATTATCATCGTGGAATTTGGCCCTTGTTGTTTGAGCGTTTTGCAATAAAAAAATCTCACTCTCCGTCATCACGAGGAACCATCGGTGACAGGAGTGATCCAGGATGTTGGGAATAATGAATTGACCTCAGTAGCAAAAATAATGAAACCCTACCCAAAGAGCACACAACATACGGCTTCCCTCTGGAATAAGAAGGGAGCCTTTTTTATTGTATTATCCGCCTTACTGGCGAGCACAAGTAATGCGCTGGTTCATGGGCTTGCAACGCCAATCTCTGCCGGGCAATTGCTTTTTCTAAAAGCAGGAATTGGTTTTCTATTTTGCCTTCCATGGTTGCTTCGTCATTGGTCAAGCGTTGAGCACACGCCAAACAAACGGTGGCACGCACAAAAAGCAATCATTGGCGCAATTGGAAATGTTCTTTTAATCATGGCGTTGCAAAAATTACCCCTCGCTGATGTGACGACGTTATCATTAACAAGCGCGATCCTTACAACACTCGGTGCGGCGCTATTTTTCAAAGAATCGCTTAGGCCATCGACAATCGCAGCGCTACTGTTAGGCGGCATCGGTGTGTGCGTTGTGCTAAAACCATCAATGACGATGTTTTCATGGGATGCACTGTTGCCATTGATGTCAGCCGTTTGTTACACAGCCTCATCATTGTTTGTGAAAAAAGTATCCCTTGTTGACTCAACAGAGGTATCACTCACTTACTTGCTCGGCGGGATGACGCTCCTAAGTGCCCCGTTTGCTTATCATTCATGGGTGCCTATTCATGCGTGGGATTGTGTGGCCCTTGCTGTCATCGCATGCTTTTATTGTGTTGTGCAGTGGTTGTTGATTTATAGTTATGCTCATGCAAGCGCGGCATTTCTAGCGCCATTTAAATTCGTACGTTTCCCGTTGGCGTGCGCTTTTGGCATCATTTGGTTTGGTGAAATCCCATCCTGGTACGTTATCGGTGGCGGCGTATTGATTTTTGCTTCGTGTAGTTTGATTCAATACACGCGTTATGATCCATCGTATTTGTTAGCGCAACGGTCTAAAATGACATAATCTTTCAAACAAAAGCGAAATTAATCTTCGTAGCTTTTTGCAAGTTCCGTCGCATCTGTGAAAGCTGGACCTAAAAGGCTAAGCATTCCCCCCCCTATATTTGCATAACAAGGGGTAATTAAGAAAAAGACTAGAACGTATGATTTAATATAAAATTTCATACAAGATTTCTTCCGCTAAATATTCACATGTTTGAAAACTGCGCATTCTGTTGAATAAACAAAAACCGAGATTTCTCATATTTACGCATGATTGCGTTACATTCTTGCATGCACGTTACTGAATTCTGCGAACAAACGTCAATATATTTTCATGAGTGAATTTGATAAATGGTGATAATTTCACCATTATGTGGTGATAATTTCACCATTATGGTGCTACACTAGTTAAAATACTTAATAAGGCATTGCTTTTATGTATGCACGTTTTCTTGAAAACAAATTGAAAGCCAGTCAACTTCCGGTCATTTTTATAAATGGTGCACGCCAGGTAGGGAAAAGTACGCTCGTTAAAAAGATTTTTGAGAAAACCCATGATTATTACACTCTTGATAATCCTCAGATTCTTTCACTTGTACGTAAGGATCCCTTAAATTTTGTTCGCTTTGCACGAAACCCAATTATTATCGACGAGGTACAGCGCTGTCCTGAAGTACTGCTCGCTATAAAAACACTTGTCGATGAAAAAAGAATCCCCCAACAATTTATTCTAACGGGCTCTGTCAATATTTTACGCATAAGCGATGTTAGTGATTCTCTAGCAGGGCGCATGGGGGTTTATTCGCTTTGGCCTTTGTCGATGGAAGAAATTCTTGGAAAACAATCCGATTTTTTAGCAGGACTCTTTCAACAAAAAATATCGCTGGGAAATGCTGATACAAGCAATCTTGTTTTTGATATCAAAAAAGGAGGCTATCCTTTATCTCTTTTGTCTGAAAATAATGCTGATCGTGCAGAGTGGCATCGAACATATCTTGAGCAGGTGTTAGGGAAAGATATTCGCGATCTATCAAATATTGAGGGTTTGACGGAAATGCCCAATATTCTTGGGTTGCTTGCAAGTCGCGCTGGATCTTTGCTCAATCTAAATGATTTATCACGTTCTCTTCAAATTCCTCATACTACGCTTAAACGTTACTTAAACCTTTTAGAAATGTCTTATTTATATTGCCCCTTGAAACCATGGTTTACAAATTCAGGAAAACGTTTAATCAAATCAGATAAAATCTATTTAAATGATACAGCCTTGATAGAATCAATTCTTCATCGTGATATTGATAAAGATCCTGCATTATTTGGGCATGTTTTGGAAAATTTTGTAGCAGCAGAATTAACGAAACAAATATCGTACAAACAACTACCTATCAGTTTATATTTTTATAGAACAATGACTGGTAATGAAGTGGATTTTATTTTAGAGGGTAAAAATGGTCAAGTCGTTGGTTTGGAAATTAAGGGGGCTTCTCAGTTTTCTCAAAAAGATGTAAAAGGGTTACGTTTGTTGAAAGAAAGCCTTGGTGAAAAATTTACAATGGGGCTTATTTTATATCGGGGCACGCAAGTATTACCTATTGAAGAAAATATTTATGCCGTCCCATTGTCATATTTGTGGACATAAACTGGACAAGTTTCCGTTATGATTGCAAATTTGTCCAGTTTTTACCTCTGAATAATAATGTCTAAATATCCACATCTTTAAAGAATGGAGCATTCTCTTGAATAAACAAAAAACGAAATTCCGCATTCTTCCCCATCAAACGCACCACAAAATTATCTGAATCCGTCGCCTGATCAGGCAACAACTGCACTTGCAACAATGTTCGGTGCGCAGGTGACATCGTCGTTTGACGCAATTGATCCACAGGCATTTCACCCAAACCTTTAAAGCGACTGATCTCAACCTTACTATTCGATCGGAATTTTGTTTTCATAAACAAATCTTTTTCCGCGTCATCGCGTGCATATAAAACGGTACCACCATTCGCTAACCGATAAAGTGGAGGTTGAGCCAAATACACATAACCTTTTTCGATAATTGGGCGCATTTCTTGGAAAAAGAAGGTCAGCAACAACGATGCAATGTGCGCACCGTCCACGTCCGCGTCGGTCATAATAACAATCTTGTGGTAACGCAGTTTTGTCACATCGCAATTCTTGCCTACGCCGCAACCCAGCGCTAACGTCAAATCAGATACTTCTTGGTTCGCTTTTAACTTATCGAGCGAAGCTGTTGCAACGTTTAAAATCTTACCTTTAAGCGGCAATACGGCCTGCGTTGCTCGGGCACGTGCCTGTTTAGCTGACCCGCCTGCTGAATCACCCTCGACCAAGAAAATTTCGCATAGACTTGGGTCTGTTGATGTGCAATCGGTCAACTTACCAGGCAATCGCAATTTTCGCGTCGCACTTGCACGAGCAACTTCTTTCGCTTTTTTCTTACTCAAACGCTCATCAGCACGCATTAGCGTAACTTCTAAAATACGTTCAGCCAACTTTGGATGCCCAGACAACCAATGATCCAAATGATCTTTAATAGTATTTTCCACAAGGCGCGTTGCATTCTGGGAAGAAAGCTTTTCTTTTGTTTGCCCTTGAAACTGTGGCTGTGGGATAAAGCATGACAAAACTGCAATAACAGCGCCATTTACGTCTTCTGCCGTTAACGTTGATGTACGACGATTATTAATACGTTCACCATAATCACGAATCGCACGCGTCAATGCAGCACGCAGACCTGCCTCGTGTGTACCACCTTGAGGGGTTGGAATCGTATTGCAAAACGATACAATGCGCGAATCCTCACCTAAATCAATATCGTCTTCCATGATCGCTTGCGGCCACAACATAGACCATTCAACACGCCCTTGTTGATCAGGAAAATTAGCATCGCCGCTAAAGCAGTTTGTATCACTCAACACCAAGTCAGGTTCGTCTTTAATCAAATCACGTAAGTAATCGCTCAAACCATCAGGGTAAAACAAACGTTGTTCACGTGGCACGCGATCATCTTTAATCAGTGATGGGTCACACGACCACATGATCTCAACACCCTTAAACAGGTACGCTTTCGCACGCGCCATTTGGTAGATATGCGCAGCCTTAAACGTGTGATTATCAAAAATTTCGGGGTCAGGATGGAATCTAATCGATGTACCTTTTTTACGCGTTGGCGTTTCATCTTGCGTTAACGTGGTAATTGGCTTCCCACGAGAGTAGTCCTGACGGTAGCGCACTTTATCACGGCACACTTCAACTTCGACTAAATCAGATAGCGCATTCACAACAGATACACCCACACCATGCAAACCACCGGATGTACTGTATACGTTTGTATCGAACTTACCACCCGAATGGAGGGTTGTAAAAATGACCTCAAGCGCTGACAGTTGCGGAAATTTTGGATGCGGATCAACAGGAATACCGCGACCATCATCGCGAATCATGACAACGTTATTCTTTTCAACACTGATTTCAATACGCTTTGCAAATCCTGCAACAACTTCGTCCATCGAGTTGTCAAGAACCTCGGCAACCAAGTGATGCATTGCTTTTTCATCTGTACCGCCAATATACATGCCAGGGCGCTTACGGACAGGTTCAAGCCCTTCAAGGACTTCGATGTCTTTCGCGGTGTAATCAGCTTTTGGCTTTTTCGCAAGCGGTGTTTTGGATTGGAATAGATTTAGTTCTGCCATGTGTGTTTGCTAACCGTTATATATTTAAATATGTAAAAAAAGATAATATGTGAACAACTCAAATGTAATTCTCAACATCATCACGAGGAGCACAGCTCTGTAACCATCCAGAAGAATGTTCAAAAACATAAACACTGGCGGAAGAAAGTAATCTAGATTACCACGCCTTTTACACAGACTCGCAATGACAAAAATGCAATACTATTTAAACGTCATCAAATCATCTATTCTAATGTAGGGGAGACAGCTCGCCAAATCAAGTGGCGTGCAACATATTGACAATACTTTCAAGAAATACAATGTATTCTAAAAATTATTCAGCAATTACACCACTAACCATCGGCCCAAGCTTACGGCCACCTAAAATGTGAATGTGATAATGCGGAACTTCTTGCCCGCCATTAACACCGCAATTACTAATTTGCCGAAACCCAGTATCATACACACCAAGTAAGTCCACAACCTGTGCTACACCTTTGTAGAAACCGACAATTTCATCAGCATTGGCATTTTTGTGAAAATCATGAGCATCGGTAAAAGCACCAGTTGGGATGACTAACCCATGAATAGGTGCGTGGGGTGCAATGGTATGAAATGCTAGAAAATATGCGTCTTCAGCTATTTTCTTGCACGGAATTTCGCCGCGTAAAATACGTGCAAAAACATTGGATGAATCGTAAGACATAATGGGTACTTATTATGTGAGTTCTTGTTGTAAAACCTACCATACCCGTGATTTAGAAAACAAGGGGGTGATAAAGAATCCTCTGTCCTTAAAAGTTAAAAACTCATCATCGCGAGGAACGTAGAGACGTGGCAATCTATGTATTTAAATAATCAAGATTGCCACTCCCCCATTGAGGGCTCTCAATGACAAATATAAGGTCATTTTGTTAGTGAATTGCTATAGATCCCCTGATCACGTCCGGGGATGCCCCCAGTAAACGGTGGTTTATCGGGTCTTATTCAACAAATCTAAGCGTGCTTGAATTTGCTGTTTATCAACAGCTGAAATTCGATTGTCAGCAAGTAATTCCATCAGCAAGCTTGCCGCTTCTTCGCGTGCTCTGCTTGGCAAAATGGAAAACGCATTACTTTCAAATAAAATGGCCAAATTCAACTTAAATTGATTAATTGTATCAACCCCTACCTTTGGATCGCTAATAATGCGCTTAATTAATGCAAGACCTTCCATTTTACCGTCTATACCCGTATGTGGATCAAGTTGTTTTGTAATATACAAATTCGCAACAATCCAATGAATCTCGGCTCTTTGTTGAATAGACAAAGTGGTATCATTAATCAAAGACTGGTAGATTTTAAACGCAATCTGCTTTGATAATACGGGATCTTGATTAAACGCATTGATAACACAATAATGGGCTAACTCTTTTTGATACACATAGTTTTGCAAAACATTAAGCTGAATTTTAGCAGGCAATTCTTGGTACATTTTTAATGCTTCTGCACGCGATTCAGTTGGCTTCAAATCCAATTTAACATTAATATAATGCTCTGCTAGCATCACATAATGATTAATACGTTCTTGTTCTCTTAATTTTGTCTCTGCAGCAAGCTCTTTCAAAAGCTTATGTGCCTCTTTACGTGCTTCTATTGGAGAAACATCAAACATATTTTCTAAATAATAATGTGCAAGTCTCTCTTTTGCTTTAGATCTTTTGGATATTGAAATTTTTTCGTTAGCAATGACTTCACGTAATAATTTCAAACGTTTTGTGTTTGTAATATCATCGTAAGGATTAACGATGCTCGCCAACAATATTTTAGCATCAGCACGCAGTGCATCACGCACAGTCTCATCCTCAAAAACATTTGTTAAAAGCTTAGTTGCTTTTTCCAATGCTACGTTTGCTGTAACATCAAATGCTAAGCTTACATAATGATGTGCCAATTGAATCTTTGCTCGTGACTTTGTTTCATCTAATACGGTTGAGTCAGCAATCACTTCTTCGAGCAAAGCAAGGGCCTGTTTCTTTGCTTGCGTCGGCTCAAGATCAAAACCGCCTAATAAATACAACTTCGCCAAGTGTCGTTTTGCCCAACCTCTAACATCAGGAGAATACAATGTGTTTTGTGTAATTGCTATAATACTACTAAGTGATTCAAGTTTTTTATCCTGAGGAAGAGCAGCAAAAGGTGACAACACAGTAATATCAACCAAATTGATAATCGCTCGGGCTTTTAAATCAGGGCTAACTGGTATTTGGCTTAGAGCAACCTCTTGATAGAGACGCACAGCCTCTTTCCATGAATCGACTGCTGAAAAGTGTGTCCTGCGATTTCTATGATTATCAGCAATTTCAAGCACAGATTTTGCATGACGATCAATTTCTGTTTCTTGAACGACAGATGAAACTGGCTTATCAGTTACAGGAATAGGTGCAACAACAACTTGTGGCGCAGGCTTCTCTGTTATAGACGCCATTGCAGGCGCATCTTTTAGAGGTTTATCCTTTTTTATTGATGATTTAACAACAGAATTTTCAATCTCAACTTCGTCTTTATCAGTAGCAAGGGCTGAATCAGACGTATCTTCTTCTATATCATCAGCTTCCAGCTTCACACCTTTTGCAGGCTTAGCCTTTTGACTAACTTTTGTTGTTTCTGTTTTGACAGTAGGTGCAGAAGCATTCGTCTTTATCGATGATTTTGACCCAGCCGTTACTTTTTTAGGTCTGACCACTGCATCAGCATTATCATCAGATACATTTACGGAGGGTGCAGCAAAAGAACCACTCCCACTCATACCAAGAACAATACCGCTAACAACCAAAGGATTAAAGTGAGTTGGCCAAATCTTTTTCATGAAAAATCATCCCTGCACATTAAGATAAAAATTATTTATAATTAATACTAGTTTCCAAGGAATAACTCAAAATGTCAATGCTTGATGGTGGTTTTGGTGGAAAGTGAGAATAAATTGTAAAATTCACCTTGAAATTAATCTTCTTGATAACTATATACGTATTATGGTCTATATAACTGATTAAATTAGAAAGAAAAAAATTATGAAAAAGAGACTGCTTGCTATGATCTTATTTAGCATTATTAGCTTTCGTACAGATTTCGCTGCATCCACAGAAACTATTGATACTTCTAAAAAATCTTACTCTGCCGCATTTAATGTATTAGCTTATGGGGACATATTTGAGAAAAATATCAGTGTTGTAAAAATGAACAATGAATATATTAGTAGTGATTTTCAACATACTCATTCTATCGCAACATCCACTAATCCACTAAACTACTTAGTACGTCAAGATCCAGAAGTGGAAGGAATAGGATGCGGATATTTTGGAATAAACGCCAATAAAACAAATGGATATTTTAATGAATATTTCACAAAAACATCAACCGAAGATATATTGATCATAAAAGCTAGAGAAGATACTTTGACAGATGAACATATCTCTACATTAAATGCCTCACCTGCAAACATGCTGCTCCTTATTGCAGTGTATGACTCAAGTGATTTATCTCGATTCGAAGCAATTATTGACCAATTAAGCCCACGCATTAAATTTGCTTTAAGTGATCGTACAAAACTTGGCATTGACGCAGCGGCTATTGAAAGAATTATTCTCAACCAAAAAATTGCTAATCTCTTTTATTTGGCATTACACAATTTAAATGATGAAAATGCAGCACGAATTTCACAGAGTCAAAACTTTCACAATCTTGTGAATTTATCTGTATGCAGAAGCAACCTTAGTCAAATTGGCGCTTTAGCTTTAGCACACTCAGCGAACTTTCATGCCTTAGGACAACTTGTTATTGGTAAAAAAGCTTTAGAAGAATTAACAATTGATCAGTACGTTGAACACATCTTTTTTAAAGATACTCTACAAAGCTTAGTTGTTTTATCGTATGAGCCTGAATTTAAACAAGAGATTGTAACTTTCAATTAAAGAATATTATGAGAGCGTCTTGCATGGCGCTCTCTATTACCGATCAATTTCACCAAACACGATATCCATCGACCCAATAATTGCGACTGTATCGCTAAGCATATGCCCTTTACATAAGAAATCTGTCGCTTGCAAAAACGCAAAACCAGGCGTGCGGATCTTACATCGATAGGGTTTGTTACTTCCATCAGCAACCAAATACACACCAAACTCACCCTTAGGTGCTTCAACTGCCGAGTATACCTCGCCGGCCGGCACATGAAAGCCTTCAGTATATAGCTTAAAATGATGAATCATTGCTTCCATTGAATGCTTCATTGCTTCACGTTTTGGCGGCACAACTTTAGCATTATCAGCCAATACGGCACCATCTGGCATACCGTCTATACATTGCTGCACAAGACGCACACTTTGCCGCATTTCTTCGACCCGCACCAAATACCGATCATAACAATCACCATTGCGGCCAATAGGCACGTCAAATTCTAGCTGATCATAAATTTCATACGGCTGCGATTTACGCAAATCCCACGGCACACAACTGGCACGCAGCATCGGCCCCGTCAGCCCCCAATCCAGTGCATCCTCTGGTGAAATAACCCCAATATCAACAGTACGTTGTTTGAAAATACGGTTATCCGTCAGCATCGTTTCCACATCATTAATGACTTTTGGAAACCGCTTTATGAACTCGCCGATCTCGGCAAGCAAGCCATCGGGCAAATCCTGATGCACGCCGCCTGGCCGAATATAGGCTGCATGCAATCTGGCACCTGACACCTTTTCATAAAAGCTCATCAAGGTTTCACGTTCCTCAAACACCCATAAGAACGGTGTCATGGCACCAACGTCCAAGGCAAACGTTGCAATATTCAACAAATGGTTCGCAATACGGGTCAGTTCAGAAAACATCACACGGATGTATTGCGCACGAAGTGGCACATCAAGCCCCAACAACCTTTCAATGCCTAATACAAACGCATGCTCTTGGTTCATAGGGGATACATAATCAAGCCGGTCAAAGTATGGAATCGCCTGCAGGTACGTTTTATTTTCAATTAACTTTTCAGTGCCGCGATGCAAAAATCCAATATGGGGATCAGCACGCTGAACGACTTCACCTTCAAGTTCCATCACAAGTCTCAGCACCCCATGCGCAGCTGGATGTTGCGGGCCAAAGTTAAGCGTGTAGGTTTGCTGGGTCATATGCCCTCCTTGCCAACGATTGCAGAAGTAGCCATTAAGGAAATCGGCATTTCAGGAAGCACATTATTACTAATTTCACCCTCCCACGGACTGAGAAAATCAAAACTACGATATTCTTGCTGCAACTTAACTGGCTCGTACACGACGCGTCCTTCTTTCTCGCAATACCTTACTTGTGTATATCCTGTCAGCGGAAAATCTTTTCTAAGCGGATGCCCTGAGAAATTATAATCTGTCAAAATACGCCTAAGATCAGGATGCTGTGAAAACGGAATACCAAATAAATCCCAAATCTCACGTTCATACCAATTAGCACAACTAAATACTTGCGTCGTTGTTGGCACAGATGCCCCCTCCTCCACATTGATTTTTATACGCAATCGAATATTTTGCGAAAGACTGAGCAGATGATAAACCACCTCGAATCGTTGCTGACGTGTAGGATAATCCACAGCTGTAATATCAATAAGTTGCTTGAAATCGCATTTATGATGGTCGCTTAGAATAGTCAACACACGAACGATCGATGCTGGATAGACCGTTAATGTCGCTTCGCCTAATTGATAACGCGCAACTATAAAATCAGGTCCAAGAGCTTCCTGGAACAATGTTGATAGCTGATTAAAGCGAATGATGTCCATGCAATCTTACCTTTTTAATGGATATAGATAGTATAGGGGGAGAGCTCTGATTTGGGAATGGATTAGTTTAGGTGAAAATTGAGTACAACGAAGCAGTAGTTCGACAAAAAAAGAGAGCCATGCATGCTCCCTTTTTTATTATCCCTCTGAAAAAAAATACTATTTCTCGTAATTTGTTTCGATAAAGGCATCTAACAAACGCACACCAAATCCTGTTGCGCCTTTGCCCGTCAATGGCTTTTCTTTTTTATCCCATGCCATGCCAGCGATATCAAGGTGTGCCCATGGTACATTATTCACAAAACGCTGCAAGAATTGCGCAGCCGTAATACTACCCGCGCCACGACCTGAACCCACATTTTTCATGTCTGCGATATCAGAATCGATTTCTTTATCAAACGCTTTTGTTAGTGGAAAACGCCACAAAGGCTCACCAACCGTTGTACCAGTAGCGATCAACTTATCAGATAACGCATCATTGTTTGAGAAAATTCCCGCAAACTCGTGTCCCACAGCAACTGTAATTGCACCCGTAAGCGTAGCCAAATCAATCATTGCTTGCGGCTTGAATCGATCTTGCGTGTACCAAAGTGCGTCTGCCAAAACCAAACGTCCTTCAGCATCGGTGTTCACAACTTCAATTGTTTGTCCTGACATCGATGTTACGACATCAGCAGGACGAACTGCAGAACCCGACGGCATGTTTTCAACCATCCCCATCACACCCACAACGTTCATCTTTGCTTTGCGAAGCGCGAGTGTTTTCAGCAATCCCAATACAACGCCTGAACCGCCCATGTCGTATTTCATGTCTTCCATATTCGTAGAGGGCTTTAGGGAGATTCCACCGCTATCAAACGTCACACCTTTACCAACGATTGCGACTGGTGCCTCGCCTACCTTACCACCATTCCATTGAATGACAATCAGCTGTGATTCACGCGCACTTCCCTGCCCTACACACAGCAACGATCCCATACCAAGCGCCTTCATTTTAGCTTCATCGAGAACTTCAACCTTAAGCCCAAGTGATGTAAGCAACTTTGCTTGTTCAGCCATCGTTTCAGGATAAATCACATTTGGTGGTTCACTTACAACGTGACGCGTTAGGAAATTACCTTCATTTACGGCATGCAAACGTGCAAAAACAGCAGATGCTGCATCAGGTGCATTTGTGCGCGCAATTACATGTGTTGGCCCTTTTGGCTTATCTGTATCTTTTGTTTTATATTTATCAAAACGCCACGCGCGCAGTTCCATTCCGCTTACAAAACGTGCCAATCCATCAACACCAAGTGGTAACTCTGGCATATCAACCGTGATTGTATCTTGCGTACTACGCGCAACAGCGGCAAATACCTTTGCGCCCGCTTCTTCAATTGATTGTGTCGTGACCTCAGCAGCTTTACCAAAACCAATCAAAATTATATGAGAATATTCAAGGCCTTGGGGAGCGGAAATCGATAAAACCTCATCTTGTTTCCCTTTGAATGACCCACCATCAATGACACGCTGAATATGATTTTGTGTTTGCGCATTAATCTCACTCGTGCGCGCGAATAACGTATTTCCCTCAAACGTGCCAAGGACAAGAACACCCTTTTGTGCTGATTGAGTTGCTGCATTTGATTCAAAAGATACCTGCATGTGTCAATTTTCCTAAAATTATTATGTATGAGTCATTATAAAGGGTGGGATTACGCTTTGCAAATGGAGATGATTCGAACAAGAAAATGAGCTTTATGAAAGCGAACTATTACCAAAAAAAACAACCGATGCAATTTGATAATACAAGTGTTGCATCTTACATCCGATAAATAGTCCCACTATAGGACAGATGCTGACTTAATCATTAATTTGGAAAGGTGCCATCATTGGATTATGTAAACAGTTCTGCATTGTCATGTTCAATTGAAATCATTCAATTTCACAAATAAAATGCGAGCGATCCATCCACCATTACTTTCACCAGATTGATAATATTTGCTTTCGTACATATTGATTAAAATATATGATAAAACATTTGTATTGAACTATAATTCTTATTGCAATAGAATATAGTTAATAAATTCATCCATTAGCTGAAAAATGAAGCTTTTTCGTTTCAAAATATCTATTATAATTTTTTTATTAAATTTTTCTCTTATTACTAATGCTTCTACATTACCGCTTGAATACTCGAATGCATCTGAACATACAAAAACAAGTGCAATCAATTCTATGCAAAAGAACTCCCTGATGGAAAAAGCCAAGCCAAATAGTACGGAGTCTCTCGATAACTTGGTTAATCTCAAACAGTCTAATAAAGAAGCATCAAACTTTCCGAGATCAATAGTTTCTTTATTTCGAAAGGTCTGTTCTAATGGAAAGATAAAATACGAAGAATCTCAGGTTGCTACCGATGTAGCTCAAACCAACCCTGCTAGTATAGATCAAGCCAAGTCTCTGGGTATAAAGCAAAGCAAACCTTTCAGTATGAATGAAAATGAAATAGCTTCTCTTGCTAATGAACTTACTGAGAAAGATGAAGAAGAAACAAGAACGTCAGAACAAGCAGAGACTGTGAAATGCACATTTATTTTAATTGACGGCACAGTGGTTACCTGTACAAATAGACTTATAATAGTCGATAGCACTGATTCAAAGATCAACCCTAACTATGAGGTATTTTTTCAAAAAGAAAAATATTCAGCCTCCACTTATTACTGGCCTTTTGATTATTTTAATGGCTATAAGTTGAAACATCCATTATATCTGGAAAAGGATATGGAGTCATCTGAAATTACTAATATCTTGATAAGATCAGGACTTTACTCTGGCACGAAGAAGGAAGAATTTGCATACGCTGAAGCAAGCAAATGCTGGACGGGCAATTTTATCGTTCAGCCTGGAACAAGAAATGAAACCACTGTTACACGCGATCTCTATGAATTCATCCTTGATAAAGGTACCAGAAATGAACTCAAAACCGATGTCTTAACTATTAGGCGATCAATAACGCGGAATAATAAGATAGTAGATATAGAATGGAAGATACCTCATGCATCAACTCAATCTGAAGTTTCAAGAGCACTCAAGCAAGCAATAGAAATAACCTTCCCTGAAATAAGATACAATGAACCTGTGAGAGATAATGAAGAGTTCACACTTCATTTAGAGGGTGGGTGTCATCTTTCCCGAGGAAAAGATCTAATTATAATAGACACAGGATCTCAAACACACAATCAAGTGAGTGAATCTCACATTAAACGGTATGTCAGAAAATACACATTTAACTATAATGATACTTCTTCAACTATTTATACACGATCAAAAAAATATGATATTATAAATGAATTAATCGCATTAGGTCTTTACCTAAATCCAACACCAGCAGAAAATAATTATTACCATTATAGTGCAAACTGGTGCTCCACGTTTCGTCTTATTGATGAATCAGAAATTAGGCATACTCCTTATTCAACTATTCATTCTAAAAATAGTAAAATTCATGAATACTCAGAAATTCATTTCAAAAACATAGGAGATATTGAATTAGACCATCCATTACATTTGAGACCAAAAATGTCATATGACCAATTTCTAACCGCGCTCATTGAAACAGGAGCTATTAACCCACTCCTGGTGAAGAAAAATATATATTAAGCTAACCATCCAATATAGTTAATCGATAAATCTTTCGAAAATGACCATTGACGTGAGCAAGGGTTGAGGGATAATCCACGTAGTTCTTGCCACGTCAATCCTTCTGCTGCCACCATCTCAGCAATTTCACTTGGTTTTAAAAAACGATTCCACTCATGCGTACCGCGCGGCACCCAGCGCAAAATATACTCCGCACCTAAAATTGCGCCTAGATACGATTTTGGTGTGCGATTAATGGTGGATAAAATAATCCCTTTATTATCAGAAGCCAAGCTTTGCTTACATGCTGCCAAAAATGATGCAGGGTCAGGCACGTGTTCAATAATTTCCGATGCAATAACCAAATCAAAGCCCGCATTCCCACTTTGACTAAATTCTTCAATTGTCGTCTGTTTATAATTAATAGCCAGCCCCATCGTTTCCGCATGAGCACGCGCAGCCGTAATCGCACCTAAACTTGCATCAATCCCCGTTACCTGTGCGCCCAAACGCGCCAAGGGTTCTGATAATATACCGCCACCACAACCAACATCGAGCACCCGCAAATCACGCACATCACCTACGCAGTCTGTAATGAACGAAATCCGAAGGGGATTCATCGCGTGGAGCAGATCAAACGGTCCGCCCGCGCTCCACCAAAAACTGGCATCGCTATCAAAGAGTTTAATCTGCGCTGGGATGGCGTGATTAGTATTTTGGCTAGATGAGGTATAAATCATTTACATTAATCAAAGTAATCAAGAGCTAGCTCATCATATGCCACATTGAAATATACCTCAATACATCTATCTAAAGCGTGCCGCCTCTTTCAATCAAAAAGTCTCTAAGTTGAATTGCACCTATCTTGTGCGCAAATTGGGCAGCAGTTCTTAACTCAGGATGATATTTAGAAGCTCCTGTGTCTCTAATAGAGTCAATCGGCACGTGTGCTTCGTCTGCAAGAAATCTAAACATAGGTAAATATTCTAGAGACCTCTCCTCCATTGAACCATATGCATCTCTCATCTTTGCTAAAATACGATGTAATATTAAAGGTTCTTGATCATGTGTTGCAGGCATCCTACGCTCACCCATTGCATTTATGATAACACCAAGTTTTGCTTTCAGCTCTAAGATTTCACGGGTATCACTCGTAATTGTGTGCGTCATAACCTTCCCCGTGTTAAGCAAAAAACGTGCAAGCACAAGGTCATTTCTTTCACACGCTTCTGAGAAAGGTGTAGAGCCAAATCTATCTCTCTCATTCACATCAGCTTCGTTTTGAAGAAGAAAATTTATTGCATCTAAAGACATTTTTCCATTTTTACATGCAACACGAAGCGGCGTATGACCATTATCATCTTTCACATTAATACCAATTTTTTTAGCTAAATCTGGCAGTTGATCTTCTTTTTCACCGCTTGAACATATGTCAAAAAGCTGCATTTTGTTTATACAATAAATACGTGAATTTACATCTGGGAGAGGAGCGAGGCTGCCGATATAGCTGGCTCGATGATACTTACTTGAAGTGGAAAAAATTGTTTTTTCTATTTCCTCGTTTGAGTTTAAATCTTTAATAAAAGCATCAATATCAAGCAAAGGTAATTCCAATCTTACAAGTGCCTGCAACATGTATGCCCTACCCTCTTCGTCTATGCTTCCTTTTCTATCTTTTAAACCCTCTGACAAAAGAATAGCGTACTTTATTAAAGAAGGACGTTCAATGGTTGGTGTCTTAAGCAAGTTCATAACAACTTCAGCTTTTTCTGTCCCTGATTCTTGATATATTTCATTTGCTTGATCAAGCAGCTCCTTTTTTTGTGCCTCAGTGTAATGTTGAATTCCCGCTTTAATTTCATCTTTATAATGGTTATAATACTTAGGAACTATTGCCAATAAAGGTTCTTCATAATTAAATAAACTATTGGCATTACTATTAATAGAATCTACCCCCCTCCGAGAATCATCCCTTCCCTCTTTTTCTTCCGCCGCATAAGCAATTGAAAATGCAGGTAATACTATACACAAAAGTGCTTTTAAAGGTTTCATTTTTTTTATCCTTTTTAACATTAATTTTATTTAATGATTATCTATTATTATACAGTTAAGTTTTTTATTATCAGTTTAAAAAGTTTTCATATCTTTCCCAAGACAAATGTTAATTTAATATTAAAGTAATTGATAAACTCACTTTCTTATATAGGTTTATTTTAAAAAAACAAGTAGAAAAAGATTATTTTAACAACCTGAATGATACTTCATTTAAGCTAGAGCCCTCACACAGGGATTATATTTGTCATGGCTAAAGATAACCATATGCCTGACCGTGCAAATTAACAATAAGGAATTAGGGTGTTCCTTTGCGATTTTCCACTCGAAGTTCGTCAAAAGCTACTCCATAAATAAGCGGCATCAGCCTAATGCGATAGTTTTTTTATAACCGCCACCCCTTAAAATGTTAATGTGGTACACAGGAGTGCATATCATGAAAATTCTCAAATACTTTTTTGGCATTTTAATCAATCTTGATCTCATTTTAATTACCACACTGATCGCAATGGCTTTTTTTCCACACAAAGTATCAACTCTCTCTCAATGCATTGCTTTGGCTGCAATATTTATCCTATTAATTCCACTGACACGCCTACTATTTCATAAATTTGAATACGCTTTTAAAGTGCCTCAGCAATTTCCAGCAGAAGCAAAAGGTCTTATTTTATTAGGAGGCACCTTTAATTTTATGTCATCCGCAGGGGTAGAAAAAATTACTGAGAAAAGTCCCATGATTAAAGCTCCGCGCATTGATCGGCCTCAAGATAACCCTGCAGCAGGGCGCCTCATTGAATTTATCACCCTGGCGCAGAGACACCCTGATTTGCCCATTCTTATTACGGGAACACCATATGAATCAGCGTGGACACAACAAATTTTCAATGAAGTCGGTATTGATCCCAAGCGTGTAATAATTGAAAATGCATCCTATAATACGGTTGATAATGCGGTAAATTCATACGACATCGTTAAACCAAAGACAAAGGATCAATGGATTTTAGTCACATCAGCATTCCATATACCGCGTTCATATAATGTTTTCACACATGCCGGATGGAACATTATTCCATACCCTGTTGATTTCCATACGCCACGTCATTGGACATGGCAGAACTTTTTTCTAGCGACATTGGATCGATTAAATTTATATATGTGGAGCAAACTTATGCAAGAAATTGCTGGCATGGTAAATTACAAACTTGAGGGTAAAACAGCCACTTTCTGGCCTACAAAAGCAACATGAAAATTACCCCCCTCATGCGACCATTCTTTGAACAATCAACATTAACCGTTGCCGAAGATCTTTTGGGCAAGCTGTTGGTTTTTAATGGTTTTAGGGGGATTATTACCGAAACCGAGGCTTATATTGGCAAAGATGATCCTGCATGCCATGCCGCACGGGGCCGAACACCGCGCACAGAAATTATGTTTGGGCCAGCGGGTCATAGCTATGTGTATTTCATTTATGGTATGTATCATTGCTTAAACTTTGTAACTGAAACTATTGATTTTCCCGCGGGTGTTTTGATTCGATCAATTAAACTTATCGAACCTGAATCCATTGTATTAAATGGGCCAGGGAAGTTATGTCGCCATTTGGGCATAACACGCGAACACTATGGATTAGATATCGTAAATTCGAGCGATTTTTTTGTGGCTGATGTGGGTTTAAAATATGCTGCGTTAACAACTCCTCGCATTGGCATTAAACAAGGTGCTGATAAATTATGGCGGTTTCTTGCCCAGGATCGTATAAAATAAATGGATATTCTTTTCCATTTCATTTTATCAAAAGCTAATCCATAATAGGCCCCAATAGTAAATAAAACGATATCCAATTTCGTGGCGCGATACGTTGTAAAATTTGGTGGCACTTCGGTTGGAAACATCGATCGTATTCAGCATGCAGCGGGCATTGTTGCTGAACTTGTCAATGCTGGGCATGAAATTGCCGTAGTTGTATCTGCGATGGCAGGTATGACGAACCAACTTGCGGCTTATGCAAATTCACTCAGCGCAGAATATACTCCCGGACAAACCTCTGAACATGATGTTGTAACTGCAAGTGGCGAGCAAATTACTGCCGGCCTTATGGCGCTTGCTCTTCAAAAACGTGGTATTAAGGCACAATCATTTTTGGCTTGGCAGGTTGCCATCGAAACAGATGCTAATCATGGCGATGCTCAAATTACAAACATCAACGCAGATCAATTACAAAGCTGTTTTGCGCGCGGCATTATTCCCGTTGTCGCAGGTTTTCAAGGTCTTACAGCCCACAATCGCCTTACAACACTGGGGCGCGGTGGATCTGACATCACAGCTGTTGCACTGGCTGCAGCCGTTAGCGCTGATTCATGTTATATTTACACCGACGTAGAGGGTGTTTATACAGCTGATCCCCGTATTATACCGGATGCACGCAAAATTGATGTAATCAGCTACCCAGCAATGCTGGCGCTTTCCACCCATGGCGCAAAAGTTCTTCATGCACGATGTGTAGAGCTTGGCATGCAACATAGTATTGATCTTCATGTACGCTCAAGCTTTGTCTTTGCTACAGGCACACGCATTATCGCCGGGAAATGCACACGTAAAATCGATGGTATCGCACATAGTTTAAACGAAATTTACATCACTATCAGTGGCACAGCTGAACAATTAGAAAACGCATGCAACGCATTTACGGCCGCAGGCTTAATCCTGGATATGGTGACGCATGTTACGCCTAAAACCCTACATCTCACCGTCAATAAAGCTAACCATGCACGTGCAAAAGTAATTTTGGCTGAATTAAAATCAACATTTGAGCTTGATACACTTGCTATTGATCCCAATATCGTTAAAATATCCATTGTTGGTGCTGGTATAATGCACGATCTGACGATAGAAGCTTTTGCACACAAGATACTTGCCACCCATCAGATTAGTGTGCACCTAGCGGCACGCTCCGATATTCAACTAAGCCTTGTGATTGCGCATGATCAAATGACAAAAGCAATGAGTGTTTTGCATGACGCATTGATTATAAACAACCTAAATGAACCACTAAATTGAGAGAACCAAATGACCATAACTGCAGATAGAACATTAAAAAACCTATGGCAAAAAGGATGTGACTTTTTAGGATGCGAACATGCCATTTTGGGTGGCGCTATGACATGGGTCTCAAACGCAAGCCTGGTCGCATCGATCTCGAACGCAGGGGGGTTTGGTGTGGTAGCCTGCGGCGCCATGACGCCTGACATTCTCGATGCAGAAATTACAAAAACAAAAGCACTTACAAACAAACCGTTTGGCGTTAATTTAATTACATTGCACCCAATGCTACATGATCTGATTGATGTGGTTGGTAAGCATAAAATTGGTCACGTTGTGCTGGCCGGTGGATTACCAACAAATGAATCAATCGAACGCATTAAAGGCTACGGCTGTAAAGTTATTGGTTTTGCACCAGCGTTGATCATTGCAAAAAAACTACAACGATCAAATGTAGATGCTATCGTAATCGAAGGCGCTGAAGCCGGTGGACATATCGGTCCCGTTTCGACCAGTGTTCTTGCACAAGAAATTTTACCATATATTCGTGATATCCCTGTGTTTGTGGCTGGTGGTATTGGTCGCGGTGAAGCAATCGTGTCATATCTTCAAATGGGTGCAGCGGGTTGCCAATTGGGCACGCGTTTTGTGTGTGCTAATGAATCACCTGCACATGCCAACTTTAAGAAAGCCTTTATCCGTGGTAATGCCCGCGACGCCATCGCATCAATACAGCTCGACCCACGTTTTCCTGTAATTCCGGTGCGCGCCCTTGTGAATCAAGCCAGTAAACGCTTTGCTGAATGCCAAGCTGAAATTATTGCGCGTTTTGACCGCGGTGAAGTTGAACTCAAAGCAGGTCAATTGGAAATCGAACATTTCTGGGCAGGTGCATTGCGCCGCGCTGTAATGGATGGCGATATTGAAAATGGCTCAATCATGGCTGGACAAAGTGTTGGCATGGTCACAAAAGAACAACCCACGCAAGAAATCATTGATGAGTTGATAGCACAAGCGCATGACCATATTTGCCAGCAAAATCAACGATTCGGGTAGTTATACTTTATTCATGCAAGTAGCAGGCATAAGAAAAGAATTCTTAAGTCTGCTACTTTAGAATTCTCAAAAAACAGAACGGCAAAGGGGAATTTTCATTAAACTGTTTCAGCATTCTCATTATCACATTAACATTGTGTTAATACACAAGATGATACACTATTCATTATATAAGTATTTATATTTTATTGCAAACGTTGATCTACCTGTTGAAAAACAATTAATATGTCAAACGGAGCTATTTTATGAAAGAAATAATACGTGTAATAATTATATTGAATAGTCTTATCCTTGGTGCACGCAGTATGGGTGATCCTCCTCCGCTTGAGACACCACGCATAACAGCCAATTTCAGTTTGTCTGTACTAGCATTTATGGAAACATTTCCTCACCAAACCAAGGGAATTTTAGTGCAGAAACTTAATCAAGAAGAAGATGCCCCAAGAACGTTCCCCTTTTATTCTCCTCCGCCTTGCAATCCAGAAATTCCCGATGAACTTATCGAATTATCAAAAAAACTAAATACAAAAACCCAGCAACATTTTACAGAATATTTATCAGAAACTCTCCCCACAGATCACTTTCTTATGCAAGTCAGCGAAAGCGTATTATCCAATTCACTAATTGAGACTTTAAATTCCTCTCTCGCACAATTCGTGCTACTCATCACAACCGACAAAACAACTAACTTGAATCGTTTTATAAAGATTATTCAAAGACTTGATCCGCGAATTAGGGTGGGATTAAGTGATCGCACAGCAAGAAGAATTGATGCCACTAGCATCAATAAATTACTTGCCCAACCAATCTCTTCCAAGCTTTATTATTTAGCATTGCATCACATAGAAGACGAAACCTCACAAAAAATTGCAGCATGCGAATATCTTAAGAACCTTGTTGGATTAACTGTCGAAAGAAGCTACGTGACCGAGAATGGAATACTCGCTTTTGGAGAGTCACCTAATTTACCCAGCCTAAAAATATTTTCAGTTGATCTCACCGCTTTATTGCGCATAACACAAAGTGATTTTACTATGCGCATGGCACCGTTTCAGTATCGATTACATCGTTATGAATGGGTCGGTCGAATATAAAATGTTATTACTTACTCAACACTTTCTGCGACGTCGTTGATTGAACCGTTGCCGGCAGCATCGGAATTGTACAGCGTACTTTTGTACCATGATTGACTTCTGATTCAAGTGCAAGCTGCCCATTATGCAGCTCTACTAAACTTTTTGCGAGTGTCAGTCCAAGACCCGCAGCGCCTGATTGCCCTGTTAGATTGAGTAAGCTTTGCTGGAACAGACGTGATTGATCTTCAGTAGAAATACCGATACCGGTATCTTCAACAATAATGTCGATGGCACCATTTGTTTTACTTTTATAGGCACCAAGCGTGATCCGCCCACCATTAGGGGTAAATTTTATCGCATTAGTCAACAAATTGAATAATCCATGTTTTAAGCGCCTCAGATCAATACGCAAAACATCGGATGCCACTTGGTTTTCCACAACAAGCTCAAGTCCTTGATCATTTGCACGGTTTTGCACGAGAACAAGCACACTGCCAAGCAGATGTTCAACTTGCACATCTTGATAATTCAAACTAATTTTCCCAGATTCAATGCTCGCTAAGTCAACCATGTCATTAATCAAATTCATTAAACGATCGGTGGATTCAGAAATACCTTTACAATAATCCAGTTGTTTCTCATTGAGTTTGCCAAAATATTGATTAAGCAGAATTTCGCTAAAACCAGCAATAGTGTTCAGTGGCGACCTTAATTCATACGACACATGTGAAATAAAATCAGATTTCAGACGATCTTCGCGTTCTAGCGTTTGGTTGCGCTCTTTAAGCGATCGTTCGAATCTCCATGTATCACTAATATCGATAAAGCTCAGTAGGTGGCTACCATCAGGTAAAGGCACGTAAGAATATTCCAACATCTTATCTTTTTTGAGGCTAATACGTTGACGCTCAGGATTACGCCTTGAAATCACATCAAGCATTTTAGTGCGCCATGATTTGCTTTGGCGGGAATCTTTAAACTGACGCGAAACCACTTTTAAAATCTCATTAATATGAATCCCAACAGTGCGGTCATGTGGTTTCAATCCCCAAATATATTCCATTGCTGGATTTGATAAGCGCAATCGATAATCTATGCCAAACACAATAATACCTTCATAAAGGTGATCAATTGTTTCTTTTTGAACGGCTGTTAGCGTATTGTAACGACGCTCCAATGCAAGCTTATCGGTAATGTTGTCATATAAATAAACAAGTCCACCCGTTGGCGTAGGTGCGATAACCAAACGACAAGTGACGCCATCAGGTTGATGCATGATTTCATGAAGTGGTTCCATGAGTGTATTAAATAATTCAATACGGCCACGTTTGTGTGCTTGAAAATTAGTGTATTCTGGCATCTTACGTTTTTCACGCAAGTGCTCCATGATTTCACCAACTGTCGGTTTTGTAAGCAACCAATTTTCATCATGCTCAAACATAGTACGATATGCACTATTAAAAAATTCAAGCCGCATATCAGAACCATAAACAGCAAGTGGCGTTGACAGGTAATTAAATACTTCAGCATTTGATTGTTGTGCCTGATATTTTTCTTTCTCAATCTCTTCGATTTCAGTTATATCAATGGCATAGCCAACCGTTTGTGATGAATCAGGAATTGGAATTTCAGCAAGTTCAAGAAAACGTCTTTCCCCAGCAATCACAATATGCGTACGAATGCTGACTTTTTCTTTTCTCTGCAAAGCCCTCCTTGATAATTCATATGTACTAACTTCGCCATAACGATCCACGAGTTCACGGTTTTCCGCGATCACTCTGCTTATAGTTGTGTCAAGGGCACCTGCATACGCTAAATTACAGTATTGAATACGCCCATTATCATTGCGATACCACAAAGCCATAGGCGACACATCAGTTAGAATACGCAGCATTTCTAATTCATAATTTTTTGTTTGCTGCATAATATTAGATTTTGATTGCTCATTCAAACGCTTACTAATATCACGAAAGCTAAGAATAACCATCTGTTGTGGCCCTAAAGACTTGCGATACAAACCAGGCGTGGGTGGTGGATCATATGGGACGCAACATCCATAAACTTCAAAATATTGATTGTCATCAAAAACATTGATTTCTAACGTGAAATTACCACCAAAAGATATAATATGCTGAAGTGCACGCTGAAATGGAGAGAGCGCAGATTCACCAAAAATTTTCGCTACATCATGAACCTGAAAATGATAAATAGGATCAATTCGAAATTGATTTTTAAAAATATAAGATGTATTTACTGTTGTCTCGCCATCAATCCAGCAACACCAAGGCTGAGGCAATGCTTCAAGTATATTTTGACTTTGCAAAACATCAAGATTAAGTCGGTGATTTTCGAGCGATAGGCGCCAATAGGCCTTATAATAATATGACGCAACACTTGCCATGACAATGGTCAAGCAAATTATTAGGACAAGTGCAATTATTAGTCCGTGCATCATTTAATAAAACTAAGACTCTCTAACAAAATTCTAGTCTTGTTTCGAAAGTGAAAGCAACGCTAATTCCTAATATCTACTTCTTATGCAGCTCTTAAGTGGTCTTTTTTATATATTAGTTCGCTCTTTTTAGGCAATAACTTTAACGATACCATGAAGATTAATGCATAGCTAACAATTAAGAAAGCAGGTGCATATAGATTTTGAGTTTGCATAATGGTATATGTCAGCAGCATTGCCGTTGTGCCACCCGTGATTGCCATACCTAAACAAAAACCGAACGCAATGGCTCGGTATCTAATTTGCACAGGGAAGAGTGACTGCAAGAAAAAGTGATTTGTACTAATAAAACTACCGACAGCAATTCCCAATAAAATCTGTCCTGCTAAAACAGGAATAAGTTGCCCTTGCATTAATAAATAAAAAGCTGGAAAAGCAATGATACTCGCAAGACAGGCTGAATAAATAATTGATTTTTTTTCACCCCATCGATCTGAAAGTGCACCAAAGACAACACATGCAAGTCCAAAAGCCACAAGCCCAACGGCATTACACCAAATGCCTTTTAGCCCATGAAACCCGACGAACTTTGTCATATACACATTAAGAAAACCAAACAAGGTATACGATAATGCGCCATTAAGAGCGCCAACACTAATGGCGACAATAAACTGGTTGATGTATTTCTCATATGAGAAACTAACGTGCTCTTGCTGTGTGTATTGTTTGTATTTCATAAATTCCATTGTTTCAAACGTATAACGGCGTAGATAATAACCCATCACACTAATAAGGGCACCAAACAAGAAAGGCACCCGCCAAAACCATGTTGGCGCACCATCATACAAGAAAATCCCGCCTAAAATAGTGGCACTTAACGCACCAACCACACAGGAACTTGAAATAAGACCGCTTACAAAACCAGGGCGATCCTTTTGCACATGCTCGAGCGCAAAAATTGCAGCCCCATTATATTCGCCGCCTGCACATAACCCCTGGAGAAGACGACATGCAATAAGTGTGAGTGGTGCAAATATCCCAATATTTTCATAGGATGGTAAAATACCAATTACAAACGTTGGAATTCCCATTAAAAAGACTGTCATCGATAAAATTCTCTTACGGCCATATTTATCGCCCAGATAACCAAACAGAAGCGCACCAATTGGGCGTGTATAAAAGGCTGCGGAGAATGCAAAAAGGCCGGCAAGAATAGATAAGTTAGAATTTGTTGACGGAAAAAATACGCTTGATAGTGTCATCATAAAAACACCACATAACATAAAATCAAAAAATTCAAGCGCATTACCAACAAAACTTGAAATGATAATTTTCTTATTCATATATTTCCTTCAGTGTGCACATATTAGAAAAAACAAAATATTATGAATGTACCATTACCACTCAAATGAGATTCGATCAATCACTTTCTACTTTTAATCTAACTATCTTATCAAGAGCAGCTTTCTTTTAAAGAATTTGCGTACTCTTACTTTTTATGTTCATTTTGAACAAAAGAACAATGAGGAGCTTTTTAAGTTCTGCAGTGGGAAAATAGAACCAAATATGATGGTAGATCGCATCTCACTTACGCGGTTAGACGCAGTGCGCGTACTTCGATCATCTATACGCATCATCATTGAACGCAGAACTTTAATTTGATTATTAATACCTTCAATCACAGGCATCGGTTTGCTTAATCTTGATTCACTTGGCATCTTCTTATTTTCACAAATGGATTTAATCTGCATCGTACACCTTAAGTTATTGGATGGTTTACCATGAACACACTAGAATGGCACCGCATATGCTGCAATGCGTATATAAAGTACTTTTTCGCCTGGATTTCTAAAAATAGCCAGCGGTGAATTAACCAAAAAGCTATTTACTATAGAGGCAGGCGACATTCTTTTTAAATTTTAATCTCTTTTATTCTTATATTTAATAATTAAATTTAAGATGAAATGATTATCGCAATTCAACTTTAAATAGACATAGAAATAATGTATAAATTGTTTATTCCTACAATTACATGAAAATAATTAAAAAGGAAAACAGATCCTCTTAGGGGCAAGCCAAATTATTCACATGATAAACATAAAGAATCTTACTTTAAAATGAATGAAGTGGCTCCCAAAATAGGTTCAATGAAAAATAATTAGCAAAGCTATATATTGCTATATTTTAAGAATGTTAATCCTACCTGAATTGAAGATGCTGAGACTGTAAATTTCAAAATTTAGAACACGAAAAAACTTAGGTTATTTCAATAAAAATCGTTTTGAGTTATATATTTTATGATATCTATGCGTGGAAAAGCACACATATATTCTCCGTTCCTCATCAACCAGTTCGTTTTTCGCCTCTTTATAAGAGCGCAATACGAGAGCATTCCTAAAACTGGCAATAACAACTTATTATTACGGGGAAAATAAATGGAAAATAATATCTATATGCATGACTTTGACTGCTTCTATGTTTTCAAAAATGTAATTCAAAGTAAGCTTAAGGAAGCTCAGCAGCACTTAAAAAAGCTGGAAATATATAAAACACATCCAGAACTGTTTAGCACACATTTGCTCAATGAAATTTTGTATATTCATGAAGAACAAAGTGATTTTATTACGATTGCATACAAACAGTGCAATGTGTGGCGCACTCAATCTCTTCTCTTAAACCAAATAGAAAAAATTAATGGATTAGAAGAAATCATAAAAAAGTTAGAAACGACCATCTATCATATTCTCTTCATTATTGAGCATATTCAAAGAAATAAAGATACTTTACCACATGATAAAATGGAAGAAATATTAAACATTGATAACTAAGAAATAATTATACATTTATCATCCCAAGGGCTACTAGCCACATCTAAGAGATTATGGCAGTGCCCAAGAGTGATAAATAATTTAAATCTTACGCTGCTTTATTAAGCTTTGTTTTCTTACGGCCACTTTTACCAAGACCTGTATTGCGTGCAATCGCGCTACGACGACGTGCATAGCTTGGTGATACCATTGGATAATCATGTGGCAAACTCCAACGTTCTCTGTATTGATCCAACGTCATGCCATACATTGTGCTTAGGTGGCGTTTTAACATTTGAAGTTGCTTACCATCTTCTAGGCATACAATGTAATCATCAAAAACTGATTCGTTAATAGGAACAGCAGGGTCTTTACGTGGTTTTGATGTCAATACATGTGGATTGTTTTCAATTGCCGAGAGTGTCTGATAAACACGACTAATCACAGCCGGAATCTCTTCCAGTGGTGTTTGGTGGCTCGCAATGTACGCTGAAACAATACGGCTTACGTGCGCCAAAAGGCTCGTTGTTTTCTCGGGTGTTGTATTCATAGTGTAAATCCTATCTTTCATAGAAAAAGTATCTTATGTTAATATTTTATATATAAAGGGGAAAATCTAAAAAAGCAATACTCATTTGAAAGAGAAAGTAACGATAAAGAAAAATCTTATTGTTTTCGGGACAACATTTAATCCAATAAATGCACCAATCTCATTTATGAAACATTTTTCAGAGCATAGGGGTTATTTTTAGCCCATTTTACTTACATATTTTTCATCGTATTACAATAATCTTACATCTTGAAATCAAATTTACAAGCAAATGACATGCGAACGATTTGACATCAAGCTTGCAAATGATTTACAACTAGATTCAGAATAAAAAGACCTTAACATTACGCAGGCATCGAAACTATTATGGCACCTCACCAAACAAAATCAATTCCTGAAGCTTTATTGAAGCTTAAAGCTGCACTTGAAGAAGGCAAACGGGACGGTGTACCCTCTACATCTAAAGACAAAGAACCACATTCTGGGCATAATAACGTTAAAAAACCAGAATCCAAATCGCCCGCTCGTACAGAGACTTCGCCAAAATGGAAAAATAAAACAGCAAAAGAAACTTCGCCTGAAAATCACAATACATACAAAACAAATCATTCCAAACATGAAGCCGCGCCTCTCGAAAAAACAGAACATAAACCCAAGCCACATATTGAATCTAAGCCTATTCCTCTTAGCCGAAATGAGCGTGTAAAGACGGCGCTTGCTTGGCTATATGAGACTTTCCCTAACCTATTTAAAATGAATGAACGATTGCCTCTTAAAATAGGCATTACGCAAGATGTCGCTGCCTGGATTGATGCTCGAAAAAAATTAGAACAGCCTTCTGGTGATGTCGTTGAAATTCAAACCGAAGCACAAACACCCTTCACGCCGAGCAAAACAGCTGTACGCGATGCTATCACCGTGTATACCAACACACCTCTTTACCAAAAAGCATTGCTAAACAATGACAAACGCTATGATCTAGATGGCCAAGCAGTCGGCGTCGTCGAAGAACAACAAAAAGCACATGCTGACCAACGCAATACGTTGATCGAAGCAGCGATACAGGTACAAGTTAAAAAGCGAGAAGAGCTTCGTGAAAGACGAAAAATGATTGCTGAAGCTTGGCGTACAGAAAAAGAAGCAAAAAAAGACCCTGACCTTGCATCAGACCCTACTGCCTAAAAAATATTTTTTGTTCCATAGCACTTGCTAAAGACGAATAAGTATCTTCACAAAATATCTGGCGTCTGGCACCATTATGCCATTAGAGTGCAGAAAATATGAAAGATAGAACGTGATGAATCACATCCAAAAATTTGACCTTTCTGAATCATGCGAATGTTTTCAATGCCTGTAATTGCAGCTAGTGCTGAGTAGAAGTTTTTAAGTCCTAACGTCGGACGTGTACGCTTTTTGATGAATCGATGGTCTTGTTCAACAATGTTGTTCAAGTATTTCACCTGCCTGATCTCCATCTCATTGCCTTCGCCAAGATCGCGATTGCACGAATCAAGAGCTGATTTATTACTTCCACTTTTATCAACGCTTACTTTCTTCGGTATTCCATATTCCTTAAATGCTTTGGTGAAAAAGGCTTTTGCCGCAATTGCATCACGTTTAGCACGCAGTAGAAAGTCAAAATTCTGGCTCTCTTTATCAAACGGAAAAAGAGACTTCATGTACATAAAAAGAATAGTCACACTGGGTGTGAACAAAATCCTATAAAATAGTTGCGTAATTCATGAGAAACTTCAGGCATAAATTACTCCTGTTTTTGTCATAGGATAAATCATGATCTACTTGAATTCAATACATGCGATAAAACCTTCAGTAATGAGGGGAGGCTTACTCTCCAACAAGGGTAAGCAATGAATTTAATGCAATGATTTTTTAACTATATATTATATGATTTCATGTTTGAATATAATTATCAATATATTTTTTAATGGACGTATTAATATGAATATATACAATATATTTTCTAGAACGATACTAGGATTATTTATTGGAATAACAAGCAGTAATTCAAGCAATGAGAAAACTGAAAATGGTAGCTCTATGAAATCGGTAAGCTCAGCAGAAAAAAAAGGGAAATAGCAAAAAGAAAAGATGATTTTTTATTTAATGCAAGAATGGGAAATTTAGATAAATTAAAAAATATATTGAATCAAAATAACGAAATAGAAGAAGCAGAAAAATTGAATCCAAATGATTTTGCTAAAGCTGTAGTAATTGCTATGGAGCACAATCGAGACGAAGTTATTAAGTGGTTTTTTGATCCTGAGTCCGGAATTGACCCTCAATCACTATCCAAAGTAAAAGAACTGATCTATCATTCTTTTGTTGAATTATTAGATAAAAGTAATATTTTTGATAAACCATATAATTCTGATAATTCTTCAAAAGAACTACATAAGTCTAGGATTAAAAAATTTACAAATTTAGTAGAAAAAAATAAAATATTAAATGAAGAATATCAGCTAGATGAAAATGAATTTTTTTATGTATGGACCAAAATTTGCGATAGAATTAACAATGCTCAGAATTTGAAATTTATTAAATTTATTTTAAAAGATTTAAAAAATGAAACAGAAGATAGTAAACTGAATAAAAAACTTAAAAAATATCTTTATGATAAAAAAGAAATGATAAGCGAAAATCTTGATAAACAAATAACAAAGATCGAGGAAAGAAAAACTAAAAATAACGAATCTATAGCCCGTCTTGAGCAAAAAATAAGTGCAGAGAGTCCTAACTCTAGTTACCCAGATTATAATAGACTTATGAAATCTTTAGAAGAAAATAAATCTAAAATTAAAAAATTTGATACATTAGTTAAAGACACTGTAGGCATTAAAAAATACATTGTTGGCACAGTATCAAAGTTTGGTAGTTAAACTTCTCTAGGCTCAGGGGCGTTATTGCACAAAATACCCTTATCAATAACTATATGAGACCTTTGCATGACTTGATTTTTTAGAGAGAGTTTTAGGAGAACCGCAGCAGAGTATTCCAGAATACTTAATGTATTTGGGGAGCACATGCAAGATTTGACAAGAAAATCAGCTAAAAAGGCAGTCATGCAAAGATCTCTATATAAAAACATGTAAACATACTACTTGCGATGTGCTAATCAATAATGGTACAAAAAGCAAATCACCTCAATAATTAAAAAAGTATATTCATTTGTTACAAATACGACTTTTCTTTTTGTTTTTTACTGCTTTGTTTCTAACAAGCTGCACACAACATTCAAGCAATCAAACATCAGTTACGGGTGTGTGCCGTAGCTGCAAACCTTATTACGAACGAGGGTCTTGGCATTACCCGCAAAAATTTTATGAATACTCTGAAGAAGGGTTGGCATCCTGGTATGGGCCTGGATTTCACGGTAAGAAAAAGGCATCAGGCGAACGTTTTGATCAACACGTTATGACTGCCGCGCATAAAACACTACCACTTCCTACGATTGTTCGCGTGACCAATCTCAAAAACGGAAAATCGACTGTCGTCTTAGTCGATGACCGAGGCCCTTATGTATATAGCGGGCGGATTATTGACCTTTCAATGGGTGCTGCAAAAGCAATTGGTTGCTATCAAAATGGGCTTGCCCGCGTCCGTGTAGAATCATTAGTCGAAGATAGCAAGGCATTGTCTGATTATTTACATAAACACCGCATGGGTAAAGAACACTTGAAACGTACATGGCTTCAAATTTATGATCAAGAAATCAAAGGTAAATATTTAGGAACGCCGCAGCGGATAAAGGAAGAAACTAACTTAGAGCAAGTGGCACAAAAGAAGGATCCAAAGAAACAAAAACAGGCTCACACGAAGCTCATAAAAGCAATAGAAAAGGTCGAGCAGAAGCCATACGTTATTAACGTAAGAGAATCATTTTCAAGCAAAGCAAGCGCAGATGCTTTTGCCAAGAAATTGCAATCAAAATTTCCCACACGCGTTGTTTCGGAAAAAGGTGCAGGCGGCAAACAAGTTTGGCGCGTTCAGGCGGGTCCCTTTACAGATGAATCTAAGACAGCAATGATTCGTAAGCAGATCAAACAATTAACGCGTTAATATATTCAAAAAATATGCTATAAAAGTCATTAATCTACTAATGAACCAAATAATTTTAAGAGAATATGCATTTGTTACATCTAAGATTTTTATCGCTAATCTGCATTGCCATATTCATGACAAGCTGCTCGCAATACTCAGGTGATCAAACAGAAGTTACTGGCTTGTGCCGAAGCTGTAAGCCATATTACGTGCGGGGCTCATGGCACCACCCACAAAAGTTTTATGAATATTCTGAAGAAGGGTTGGCATCGTGGTATGGACCACGTTTTCATGATAAGAAAAAGGCATCATGTGAACGTTTTGATCAGCATTCGATGAATGCAGCCCATAGAACATTGCCGCTTCCGACCATTGTTCGTGTAACAAACCTTGAAAACGGAAAATCTGTTGTTGTCTTGGTTGATGATCGTGGGCCATATACGTACGCCGGCCGGATCATTGACCTTTCAATGGGTGCAGCAAAAGTAATTGGCTGCTATCAAAAGGGACTTGCCCGTGTGCGTGTAGAATCACTGGTAGAAGATAGCAAAGCACTGTCTGACTATTTGCATAAGCATCGCATGGGTAAAGAACACTTAAAACGTACATGGCAACAAATTTATGAACAAGAAATTAAAGGTAAATATTTAGGAACGCCGCAGCGCATAAAGGAAGAACCTCATTTAGAACCAGTAGTACAAAAAAAGCCTCTAAAAGCTAAAGCGGCAAAAATAACAAAAGTGGCAGCTAAGAGTGACCAAAAACCATACGTTATTAACGTAAAAGAATCATTTTCAAGCAAAGCAAGTGCAGATGCTTTTGCCAAGAAATTACAATCGAAAATTCCAACGCGGGTCGTTTCAGAGAAAAATGCTAATGGAAAGCAAAGCTGGCGCGTTCAAGCGGGTCCTTTTACAGATGAGTCAAAGGCACCCTTGATTCGTAAGCAGATTAAGCAGCTGACGAGTTAGCTATTTAATTATTTTTAATAAAAACTAAATTGATTTTTCATTAAATTTATTCAAAAATGGTAATGTGGGATATACATTTACGTATCTCTCCGCAACCAGTGAAAGGGTAAATCTATTATGGGAAAAATAATTTACACAGCAATAATCCCCTTCTTACTAAACGCTACGATAGTAACTGCTTTTGATTCTGACCTGGAATCTGACAGTGCCAAACAAAAAAACAGTAGTTTTCATTGCAAGAAATATGAACATCACGCCGCTACATTCAGCCCTGGCGCAGCTTCTGCTTACAACGACCTTCATAGCTCAGTTTTAGATAGTTTAAGTTCGCCAGAAAACGATAGTCCCACGCAACAAAGTGATGATGACACAACACCTAAAACTACGAATTCTTCAAGTGAAATCGATTCGCCTGATTCACGTGATGATTTAAAAGATTTAGCCCGATTGATAGGATGGCGTACTAAGGAGAACCATACTGCAGATGATGATATTCCTGATCCCGTAGAATGCGATGAACACCCATTATTTATGTCATGTGCAAACTTGCTTAAGACATATATGAAAAAGAAACGCTCTGCTTATACCGAAGAGGAAAAAGCTAATTTTCAGCTTGCTTTAACTCAAATTGCTGAAGTTTTTAAATCAATCATTCCTACAGAGCGTTGTAAAATAGCACAACAACTAAATATTTTAGCAATGTTCAAGGGTGAATTAACATTTGTCAAAACCAAAGGAAAAGGAAGAAGTAAAACTCATGAAGAAGTCAGAAGCACACTAGCGAATAGATTTAGAATAGGAAAAAATCGTCAAAATCCCATGCAAATGCAATGTGCACAAATAGAAAGCGGAGTGACAACCTCTGAAGAAGCAGCTTTTACACTTTATGATGCATGGGAAAAAGAAGGGGTGCTCGACAAAAGGGTTAAGTCATGCAAACGACGCTTAAAGAGTAATGGTTTTTATCGATATCAATGGCCAGAATATGAACTTATAGACCTACTTACCTATCGTGCTGACAATCCACGTATAGTAAAAAAATCAAATTACACTGAAAATAAAATTAGGAGGTTTTGTAAAAGAATCAGTAAAAAGGGACGAAATAAAAACCAATACATCGAGAATGTAGCACTTTTAATTGCTGCAGAATGGAAAAGTCAAGGTGAACTTAATGAAGCAATTGCAGAATGTGCAGAGATAGTTGCGGAGGCTAAGTTGTGGCTGGCAACTTGTGATGCTTAAATCAATGCGCTAAAAACTCTATGAATACGGTTAACAAATAGCATTAAAATTAATCAATTGCTTTTATCCTAATTTTATCTAAAAATAGTTGTTACGAGCGTTCATGTTTTGAGCTCTCCTTACAATCTATGAAGGGAATATTATGCATAAGTTAATTTATACAGCCGCAATTTCACTATTAATAAGCCCTATAATGGCTAGTGAATTTGATGTTGATTCAAACAGCAATCATGTTCGTTTAAGGAATGATGAACAAAAATTTGAGGAAAGTTCAAGTCTATTAGCTGATCCTGTTAACGTTAAAAAGAAAAAAAGAGATAGGAGAGTTAAAAACAGCGAAAGAGGTGAGAAAATTACTCAATTAGATTTGCATGAACCAGCAGAGCGCATTATTTATAATGAGAATGCGAGAGACAAATCTAAAAGCAAAAAAAATAATAGGATCAACAACAAAAATAGATATTTAATAAGAAAGGCAAACAATAATAGTAAAGAAATGTACTTGTCGAAACAACCTAACAAAGAATCTGACAATAATTATGAAACATTGGAAAGCGATATTGAAATACTAGATGAAGTGAGTTTCCAAGGCTACACATGGGAAGAAGAATTTGATGAAGCAGAAAACGACACATATTCACAAACACTAAATGGGTCTGATGATTCACAAGACAGGTTTTATGTTGCATATGATGATTCGGATGAAGAACTATCTATTATAAATGAAGGCAGAAGTAACAATGAAAAGCAAGAAAGTGATGCTATTAGTGTATAAGTTGTAACAGGCACGTGTAGCTGAAGGGGGAGCTCAAGCTCCCTTTTTCATTTTATAATCATTTAAAAAGTGCTATAAAAGCCCAATATATTGAATATAAAATCGAGACTATCATGATCTTAGAAACTGATGTTGTTATCATCGGCGCTGGCCCTGTTGGGCTTTTTGCTATTTTTGAATGCGGCATGCTCAAATTAAAATGCCATGTGTTTGACGCACTGGATGCAACCGGCGGGCAATGCGCAGCACTTTATCCTGAGAAACCCATTTATGATATTCCAGCACACCCTCAAATTGCAGGCGCTGATTTGGCGGCGAATTTATTGGCACAGGCAGAACCGTTTCATCCCGTGTTTCATCTTGGCGAACAGGTCGCAAGGCTCGAGGCATTAAATGACACGGGCACGGCGTTTGAGATCGAAGGCTCAAATGGTACTGTTGTTCGTTGCAAATGCATTATTATCGCCGCTGGGGTTGGCGCTTTTGGTCCTAATCGTCCACCATTAGATGGAATTGAAGCGTTCGAAGGATCTAGTGTTCATTACTATGTAAAGTCACGTGAAATATACCGTGATAAGCACGTTGTCATTGCAGGTGGTGGCGATTCAGCCGTTGACTGGGCACTATCATTATCTGAAATTGCTGCTTCTGTTTCTGTGGTACATCGCCGTGCAAAATTCCGCGCCGCTCCAGAAAGTGAAGCAAAATTAAAAACGCTCTCAGAAGAAGGTAAAATCAAGCTCGTTGCACCCTATCAACTTGCATCATTGACAGGTAATGACGGCCTACTTACACACGTTGGTGTTGAAACGCTTGATGGAGAGAAAGAACAATTAAAAGCCGATTATCTGCTTGCATTCTTTGGTCTCTCCATGAATCTAGGCCCTATAACAGAATGGGAACTTGGCCTTACAAATCACCACATTTCAATTGACCCTATGACGGGCGCAACCAACCGCCTGGGTATTTACTCCATTGGTGATGTGGCTACTTATCCACATAAATTAAAATTAATTTTGACAGGATTTGCTGAGGCTGCTCAGGCTGCACATGCCATTCGTGCGCATTTGTACCCAGATGAAATTATCCATTTTGAATACTCAACAACAAAGGGTGCGCCGGGCGCATAAGTGCCTCTCCCTACCCCATACTGTCATCCTCACGTTCCAGATAACTCCCTCTCAGAGGGCCAATAATGAAATGACTACACGATTGAAATTTACTTTTTCTCGCCTGAAAGCTGATGTAACAGCTGATCCTTATAATAATTCAATGCATAAACACGCAGATGGCTCGCTAGATTAGTATCTTTTCGATGAGAGTCTTGATAGGCAATAAAATCAACAAATGTCAGTTTTTGGGCTGCTGAAATTTCTGCAAGTGATTCCCAGAACTCTTTTTCAAGCGCAAGACTTGTATTGTGGCCAAACAAACGTATTGATTTTTTATGCATAATTATACTGAAATTACAACTAATAGTATCTCTAATGTTGTAGTGTACAATGCCTAATAAAAAGAACCAACCTGAAAAATTATTAAATAGCCCGTTCGCAGATGAATTAATTGCAACTGTGGTCAATTGTTAATGCAAAATCACTTTTCTTAGCCACATCAACGTATGTGAATACGCATTTATGGCTGGTTGCCTGACTAAGTTGATCACTATGACTTTATATTCTTTATTGTCGAATTGTGTATGTGTTTATATGTTAAAAAGGGCAACACTTTCATTCACGATGGGTGTAAATAAACTACAATAATCTATCATAAAAATATCAATAGTTATTTACAAACTATGATAAATTACGCATACTGACAGCGCATCTCTAATAGACTAAAGATTTTATGTTAAATATACCCCCTTTCTTGTTGCCGAGCATTGGCTTTTTCCTTATTATTTTGTTATGCTGTATGCTCTCTAAAAAACGTAGCAGCATTGATTGGTGGGCTGTTTTCAAATGTTTTTCTGTCTCTTTAGCTTTGGCCCTTGCTATTACACATATTCCTTTTATTGAGCATGTGTTCGAGCATTTAGGTAAAGGCATTAACGCACTACAATCGGCAACCATTGCTGGCACAAAAACTGTTTTTGGTTATCTTGGCGGCTCAGAAACACCTTTTGATATTCCAGAAAATCGCAAAAATTTTGCGCATATTTTTGCATTTCAATCGCTTCCAATGGTGATTGTTGTAGGTGCGTTATCAATGTTGTTCTTTTATTGGGGGATCATTGCACTTTTTGTGCGCGTTCTGTCGCCCCTATTTGAACGCATGCTCAGCATTGGCGGCGCCATGGGAATCGTGTCCATTACAAAAATATTTTTCGGGCCTATGGAGGTTGCACTTTTTGTAAAACCCTATCTTAAGAATTTTTCACGCTCAGAGATATTCACATTGATGACGCTTGGTTTAGCAACATCTGCTATGAGCATTATACCTGTTTATGGATATATCATTCATAGCCTTATTCCAAATGCGATGCCTGTATTTTTAATGACGAATGTTATCACAATACCTATTGTCATTGGGCTGTGCAAAATCATTGAACCAGACCAACATAAAACAGGAGGCTCTCTTGAGTCTATGTATACGTTTAGTGGATCTCTGGATGCCATTAGCCGTGGCACACGCGAGGGACTTTCCATTTACATTAATATTTTAGCGATGCTCATTGTAATGGGTGCATTGATCTCTCTTTGTAATCAAATATTAGGTTTGGTTCCAACTGAAAAAGCAATTACGTTACAGTATATTCTTGGATATGTATTTTCACCAATTGCATTATTGATGGGAATACCTGCAAATGAGACTTTTCAAGCAGCACAGCTACTTGGGACAAAAATGGCATTGAATGAAGTTTTCGCTTTTATGGATTTTGCAACAGTAGGCCAAACATTATCTATTAAAACACGTATTATTTTAACCTCAGCATTAGCAAGCTTCACTAATGTTGCGTCGCTTGGCGTTTCTGTTGCCGGAGTTGCGGCAATGTGCCCTGAACAGCGGAATAATTTAGTGGCTCTTGGCTTTAAAGCCTTGCTTATTGGTACCTTGGCAACAGGCATTACAGCATCTCTTTTAGGATTTTTACTCGTTAAGTGAACTTAAGCTTGACGTGGGCCCTATTTTTTGTTTTAAATAGGACGTGCTGGAGAGATGGCCGAGCGGCTTAAGGCAACGGTTTGCTAAACCGTCATATGGGTTATTCCGTATCGGGGGTTCGAATCCCCCTCTCTCCGCCATCCGCCGTCGCGTAAAATGCGCTAAGGCGAGATGTCACGACGAAGCACGTAGAGCGAAGTCGGACCAATCACTCTATCCTTTTTACTTTACTACAAAAAAGTTCATCGCAGGTTATTTCCAGATCTGAGCTGTATGTATTTTGTTTGCCCCATTTAAACTAAAATAGATCCTCATCGTTATTATGTAGGTGCAACAACAGATGTGCCGCGTCGATTAATTGAGCATAACAGTGGAAAATCAATTCATACAAATAAGTTTAGGCCCTGGGAAATCATGACATACATTGCTTTTAGTGATAAGATAAAAGCAGAAAAATTTGAGGCGCACCTAAAAACAGGCTCTGGCAGAGCATTCTCTAAAAGGCATTTTTAACACCTTGTTACATTGCCTCCTTTTTGCTCTCCACTACTTCTCTTCTCCTCCACCCCTCAGACCATGAAATAATCATCACACATATCGAACTCATGCACTTTTTACCTAAAATTTTAATAAAAAGTCTTTACAAGTTATAAATTTTAACTCAAAATTAACACAGTTGAACGTTTATTAACTTTTGGAAGAGGACTATTATTATGAACGGAACACCATTAAATCGTTATTTGGCCGAATTATTTGGCACATTCTTACTTGTGTTGTTTGGTTGCGGAAGCGCCGTACTTGCAGGTGGCGACATTGGCTTTTTAGGCGTGTCACTTACTTTTGGTCTTACGCTACTCTTCTTAATCTACTGTATCGGCCCTGTGTCTGGATGTCACGTAAACCCAGCTGTTACACTCTGTCTTGCAGCAGCAGATAAATTTCCAAAGACAGATGTCCTTGGGTACATTCTTGCACAGCTCATTGGCGCTGTGATTGCGGCTTTCGTTCTTAAATTAATCGCATCTGGCCTACCTGGATTTGAACTTGCAAAAGGGTTTGCACTTAATGGTTTTGCTGAACACTCTCCACGCAAATTCGGTATGGTTGCTTGCCTAATAACAGAAATTGTTATGACTGCAACTTTGTTGTATGCAATTTTGTGCTCAACAAAATCATACTATGCAGGTGGTTTTGCTGGTGTTGCTATTGGTTTAACACTTGCTGCAATCCACATGGTAAGCATTCCTGTAACAAATACATCTGTGAACTTTGCACGTAGCTTTGGTGTTGCCATTGTTCACGGCGGCTGGGCGCCTGGTCAACTATGGTTATTTGCTGTAGCGCATGTAATTGCTATTGCACTTGCTGTAACTGTGTTCAAACTAACGCATTGCGAAAAGTCTTAGTTACTTACCAAATTTAATATCTTCTGTGCCCCCGATCTTGCTTAAGGTCGGGGTTTTTGCTTTAATGCCTTAATACAAAGTATAAAAAATCTGGCATATCATGACAACGAATCACCCTACTGCAGCAATCCTTATCATTGGCAATGAAATCCTGTCCGGGCGCACGCAGGATACAAACGTAAAATTCATCGCCGAACGTCTCAATAAAGCTGGTATTCGTCTGTGCGAAGTACGTGTTATTCCAGATGATGAAACAGCAATTGTTGAAACCGTTAATACCCTACGCGTTAAATACGCATATGTTTTTACAACAGGCGGAATCGGCGCAACCCATGATGATATTACCGCTGCATGCCTTGCCAAAGCTTTTGACGTTCCGCTAGAGGTAAACGCAGAAACGTTCGCTATTATGCAAAATCACTATAAAGAGGATTTTAACGCGAGTCGCCAGCGTATGGCACTTATGCCACGCGGGTCAGAATTGCTAAAAAACCAAATATGCACTGCCACTGGTTTTAAGATTGAGAATGTCTATTGTTTAGCAGGCATGCCAACGGTTATGCAAAATTCATTTAATCTTTTGCTGCCTAGTCTTAAAACAGGGGCGCCTTTTGTATCAAACACAGTAACATGTAATTTACGCGAAGGTGATATAGCGCAGGCCCTTACGGACATTCAAAAGGCACATCCAACGGTTGAAATTGGCAGCTACCCTTTTTATCGCACGCCCCCAGATATTGGCACAAGCTTTGTAATGCATGGTGCTGACCCCGTTGCAGTAACAGCTGCAACAAACGCTGTTGCAGCAATGGTTGAACACTTTAATGGCAAATATACGATTGACTGGTTTGATACTGACGCCTGATTAGAAATAAAATTATCCTGTGAGAAAAAATAAACAGATTGCTTTTACAGTTAATTTGCTTAAAATTAGTCGCAGTAACATCGAAGGTACGATGTTACATGGTTATGCGAAAGGAAATTTTTATGCATAAATTACTTTACACAGCAGCAATTCCACTACTCATCAGCAGCGCTATAGCGATGGAGTTTGCTGATAAAGCCGACAATTCTTTACACAGCAGTAGAGCAGCAACACCTGTGAATGAAGAAGATGGGTCACAAGCTAATGACTTTTTTTTATGCTTACTCCTGAAACCTTGCTCAACTAAACTCATGATGCAACAACTACTACCATAGATTTACGTAAGTTTGGGCTTCGTATTGAGGGTGGTAACTATCCTGTTGGAACATACAGCATTGTTCTAGGTAAAATATTAAGTATGCCTGAGGAAAAGACTGTGCCTGTTCACGAAAACATGACAATAACTGGCAAAGGATTTGTCAACGAAAATGAAGAAATATTCTTTAAATTCGAGGTAACCATCACACAAGGTGAAAAAGACAGTGATTTTGGGTTTGCTAATATAAAATTACCTGATGCAGAAGACGGAGAAAACAGATCAGAAGCAGGATCACTCAATGAAGGATCTCAATTAGAGGATGAAGAAAAGTCAGAAACTGGCTCATCTAACGAAGGCTCTCAAGTGGATGATGAAGAAGATATCGCAAACACTGACAATGTTGATACTGTGCCAGATGCAGTAGTTTGAACTGACAATTCTGTGCAGTTGACACATACACCTTTATAACGATCAATGGGCGTTTTTTAAGCGTCCATTTTTGTTTGTACTCGCCTTATCTGAATAATTAGCAATCATCTCTTCTCTTTAGTTATTTCATACAAAAATAATCCTTGATTTTTTGGATAACTTTGCTGTATTAAATAAAGACAATTTATTCATATAGAAAATATTTTACCGAAATGTTGTTTGAAAATTACTCAAAAACCATTCTAACCACCTCTTTTGGCGTTATCTTAAGTGTAATGCCTGGCAAGTGTGGAGACAAATGCGACTATAACTTTTTGAATGAAGATATAAGAAGACTTCCTCAAAGTGAATATCAAGAAAAGCCTGATACATGGGGCATGGATATGTTGATTCTAGATGAAAAATTAAAACCAAACACTCAAAACTATATTGGATTGCTTGCCGATATTGCCATTCAATCTCAAATAAAAATAAACAGCATAGCAACACAAACAGAGACTACAAGATTAGACTATCCACAATCAGAAGAGATGTTACAGGCAAAAACAACCAATACATTTGATAAACTTGCATCATTACTAAATCAATCATCAGCCCATTCGTTCTTAATGGTTGACGCAATAATTCAAACGGATGAACTACCCACAGCAACTGTCATTGAGACCAACGCCGTATCTATCCAAGATCCAACGACCAAAAGAACATATCGCAAACGAGATAAAAACACTCTTGGTCAAGCTAACCTCAGGGATTTTGGGACTAGAAAAAGAAAATTCCCTGAAAAACTTATACTTACAAAACGGGGAAAATCGTATTCAACAAACACAAATGATCAACTTCCAATATTTACAGCACAACCAATTACCCTTGAATTAACTCGAGACCAAGCAACACACATCCAGTTTCCACAAATTAGCTATAAAAGCTGGGTAAAACCTGGCGACTATGAACGTAAACCAAGCACAAGAAAAAAATGAAGAATTGATCTACTTTCACCATCAACAACAAAGGGTAAGTCTTATATAAAAAATGATCACATAGCTACAAAACAAGAGAAAAACAAACCTAAAAGTAGCCCCCATAAAAGAAGTGGCAAAACTGATAGTGCTATTATCACGCAAACCTGAAAAAGACAAAAGATGCAAACAAAGGCGCTTTATGCTACCTTTAGTGGCAACCATCAATACAAATAAAAAATTAAGGTGGATGCATCAAAACCATGCGTCTTAAAAAACCTGATCATGTTACTTGCCATTTTCACATCAAATGTGTCTTATCATTCAGTCCACACCTCTACTTTTCCCTTGAACTTACTCATATTTCAGTTCATTCTTATACTTTGTCGGGCAATTATTGCCTACTAATTTCAGCATATAAATAATACTGGCTTTTTTCACGGAGGTCTTCCTTGAGCCGCAATAAATTAATGAAATTCGCAACATCCATCTTAGTTGGTGTGGTACTCTGGAATCTTCCCATGCCCGAAGGCATTGAACCCAAAGCATGGCATTTATTTGCTATTTTCGTTTCAACCATAACAGCAATTATTTTAAAGCCATTCCCGATGGGAACGGTGGCACTTATGGGTATGTTGGCCACAACCTTGACCGGCGTGTTGACACTCGAAGAAGGACTAAGCGGCTTTACTAAACCTATCATATGGCTTGTGGTTTTTGTGTTTTTTATAGCACGCGGCTTTATCAAAACGAATCTTGGTACCCGTGTCGCATATTGCTTTGTTCGTTTGTTGGGCAAAAGTTCTCTTGGTTTAGGATATGGCGTAGTTTTGACTGAGCTCGTGATTGCCCCATTTACTCCCAGTAATTCTGCGCGAACAGGCGGCATTATGCTGCCCATCATTAAATCTATTTCTGAGGCTTTGGGCAGTTCACCCAAAAATCATACGGAACGAAAATTAGGTAGTTTTTTGTCGCAGGTGAGTTTTAACGCAAATCTCATTACAAGCGCTATGTTTCTAACCGCAATGGCAGCTAATCCGATTGCGCAAGCGTTGGCAGGGAAGCAAGGTGTTGAAATCACCTGGTTGAATTGGTTTAAAGCAGCTGTTGTACCTGGTTGCATTAGCTTAATTGTTATTCCATTTGTTTTGTATCTGATATACCCACCTAAAATTAAACATTTCCCGCAAGCGGTCGATTTGGCTAAAGAAAAACTTAAAGAAATGGGACCGATGAGCAGCAAAGAATGGACCATGACTGGAATATTTTTTATTATGCTGGTACTTTGGATGATCGGTGAGAAATCTTGGTTCGAGGCTATTGTAGGTATAACAGTTACTGCACCAACGGCAGCGCTTTTAGGCTTATGCCTTTTATTAAGCGTTAACGTCATTGACTGGCGGGACGTCTTGATTGAACATGAAGCATGGCACACATTGGTTTGGCTTGCTATTTTAGTCACAATGTCAACTTATCTTGATAAATTTGGATTCATTGGTTGGTTTAGTGGATCTGTTGGTGGAATTGTAAACGGTTGGCCTTGGGAAACAGCCTTTTTAACACTTATTCTTGCTTATTTTTACAGCCATTATTTCTTTGCCAGCAATACAGCGCATGTATGCTCTATGTATGCAGCCTTTTTAGCGGTAAGTATATCGGTTGGAACTCCACCTCTGCTTGCGGCCTTAGTTTTGGCATTCTTTAGCAGTCTATTTTCAAGTATGACCCATTATGGAACCTCAGCAGGCGCTGTTTTGTATGCCGCGGGTTACGTACCATTACCTGTGTGGTGGAAAAACGGCTTGATTATTAGTATTATCAATATCGTTATCTGGCTTGGTGTTGGTGGTGTATGGTGGAAGATACTCGGCATTTGGTAAAAATTAATGTGTCATGGACTCCCGGCGTCGCCGAGGCTATAAACAACCCTTCACTTAAGAACAAAACATATGTTGTATAATTTTCTCTATAACTACGTAGAATCATTCAGTGCCCTCAACATACTTCGTTATATTACGTTTCGTACGGGCGCAGCTTTACTTACCGCACTCATGATTAGCTTTATTATGGGTGATCCACTCATCAAGTGGCTTAAAAAAAAGCAGTCTGAAGGACAACCCATCCGAAGTGACGGCCCCGAATCTCACTTGTTAACCAAAAAAGGCACGCCTACGATGGGCGGAGTTCTTATTTTATTTTCATTAACGCTTAGCACACTGCTATGGGCAGACCTTACCAATCATTACATCTGGGTAATTTTATTAGTTACGCTTTCCTATGGTATGCTTGGGGCCTATGATGACTTTTTGAAATTAACAAAACGCACACATCATGGTTTGTCAGGCAGATTAAAGCTCCTCTTTCAAAGCTTGATCGGTGGATTTGCTATCTGGTATGTAACTGATGCAGTACCACATGATTTAAGCCATGCCTTAACATTTCCATTTATGAAGGATTTTTTCATAAACCTTGGTTGGTTTTATATTCCATGGGCAATATTCGTTGTGGTTGGCGCATCTAATGCTGTGAATCTAACGGACGGACTTGATGGCCTTGCCATTGGCCCAGTAATTATTGCGTCAGCTACTTTTTTGATCATTAGCTACTTGGTTGGAAACGTTGTATTTTCTAACTATTTGCAGATTCATTATGTCGCGCATGCAGGCGAATTGTGTGTATTCTTAAGTTCAATGATTGGTGCAGGACTTGGGTTTTTGTGGTTTAATGCACCGCCCGCACGCATATTCATGGGCGATACTGGGTCACTTGCCGTCGGCGGCGCCTTGGGATGTATTGGTGTTTTGACAAAACATGAATTCGTACTGGCCATCGTTGGCGGGCTTTTTGTGCTAGAAGCCGTATCCGTTATTTTGCAAGTCGCTTATTTCAAATTAACACGTAAACGCATATTTTTAATGGCACCCATCCATCACCATTTTGAGAAAAAAGGCTGGGCAGAAGCGACCATCGTAATTCGTTTTTGGATTATCGCGGCGATTTTAGCGTTGATCGGATTGTCGACGCTAAAGATCAGGTAGAAATACCACACTTCGTCATTACTCAAAGTGTGATCATCCTCTTATTTCTTACCATTACCAGCAGGAGCCATACGAACACGGCTTATCGTTGTTTTTAGTGAGGCTTCCACAGGGTTATCTTCACCTCTGTAATACAAATCAACCGTTGAAACAGTTGCAGTATTTAGATCAAATGATGTTTTTTGAAAACGATTATCAAAAGCAAACTTTATGTTAAAAGCTGGTGTCCCTTTAATAGCTTCCCCTAAATGTGATGAATCAAATACTGTTTCAATCGCTTGATTGCGAACAAATAAAATTGTGTTCCCACCGTTTCTTATAAAATGCGCAATATAAGGATTTGCGTATTCTCTTGGCCAACTAAGAACAAGAACAGTGTTGGCATAATCCACATCTTTGAATGTCGCTTCTATAATTTTATTTTTGTCTGCATCTGAATTTTGTGAGTAAATCTTCACAGGCATAAAAAAGTTGTTTTGAATTATCCTTCTTTTCATATCTGAATAATCACCAACCCTATTTTTTTTGCTATCATCCATCACTAATGGCCTTTTTGTAACCTTACTTTGCACCCAACTGTTGAAGTCTACAGACAAACTCTCATCTGTTACATCCATAGCAACTGTTTCACCAACAGCACTTAGCATTTTTTCAAACAATCCATTTCCAGCACCGACGCTAAGAAATTTCATTTTTTTATCTGCTGACAATTCATCTTGCGTTTTAGCTAGGTCATTAAGCATAAGCAACGTCTTCATAGAAAGACCACCAAACCATCCAGCAGATGCTTCTCCCATCACACTACTTTGATTTCCTATATAAGGACATTTCCTGTAATGACGAATAAATTGATTAAATAAAGTGTCAATGTTTGGATGTAATGGCTCAGGAAGCCGAGCAATTAAGCGTTCTGAGTCAATGAAGCCAAACCTCCCAATAACAAGCGATAAATCATTAGGGTGCATGCCCGCAGTAATTGTGGGAACATCTCTATTAATCACACAAAAATAAGTTGGGTTAGCCGGACTTCTAGTAATCCCTGTTTCATTCATAGGAGTTCCAGGCTCCAACGGCCCTGAAGACGCCAGAGCCTCAGATATGACTGCACTTGGCATTCCTAAAACAAATGCCACACCAGAATATTCGTGGCTAATGCCTTTCTCTGCAGCACTAACGTATGAAAACGTAAATATCGAAAAAATTAGTGTTAGTTTATTAATCACAATTGTATTCCTTGTTTATAATATGTAATTTTAAAAAATATAGATAGAAAATCAATAAGTCAAATATAATTTTTATTACTAATAATTTATCTTTCAGCAATTGTTGAATCATCCCCTTTCCTTATGTTATCCTAATCGCTGAATATAAAATCAAAAAATGGTATGTCGCCTTTATCCATAACAATAACTCAGCTGTGCAAATCTGTCCCCGTTGGTGATGGGTCGCTTGCTATTTTATCCGACGTGTCGCTTAACGTTCGTGCATCATCGATCACTGCATTAATTGGGCGGAGTGGTGCTGGGAAAAGCACACTTCTTCGATGCCTCAATGGTCTTGATACGATTGATTCTGGACAAATTTGCATGACGCCAAAAAGTGAGACAAAACAGCGTTTAGATATCGCTATGATCTTTCAGGCATATACCCTGCTTAGCCGTAGAACTGTATTGCAGAATGTATGCTTACCAATTACGTTACAGGGTGTGACTCTTACCGATACATATACACAAAAGGCGATGCAACTATTAGCCGAAGTTGGCTTATCCGATAAAGCAGATAGCTATCCATCCCAGCTAAGCGGCGGGCAACGTCAACGAGTTGCCATCGCACGTGCGCTAATGCTTGATCCTGGGCTTTTGCTATGTGATGAATTGACATCTGCGCTTGATCCAAAAACAACCGTCGAGATTCTGGCGCTACTTAAACGCGTTAACAAAGATCATGGCGTTACAATTGTTTTAGTGACACACGATATGGATGTCGTGAAAGAAGTCGCTGACACAGTATGCGTTATGGATAACGGTCACATTGTTGAGCAAGGATCGGTCATTGATGTATTAATGAAACCAAAACACACTATTACGCGCCAGTTAATTGATGCAACTACTGGCGGAGCACTACCTGCGTTTATATCGGATCGCATTCAAGCTAATAAAACGCCTCATGCTGATGTTGTCCTTAAATTGATTTTCACTGAAGAATCATCGACAAAACCCATCATTGCAGCCGTCGCGAAAACATTTAACGTATGCTTTAGTATTATTGCAGGGTCACTAGACAATCTATCTGACGAGCAAGCAAATCATATGTTCGGGCATTTGTGGGTTTCATGCACGGCTAACGATAAATTAGATGCTGCCATTCATTATATGACTGATCATGGTGTCGGTGTTGAAACATTAGGGTTCATATCATGGGAACAATAAATTCAATGACAACTGACTTCCTCCTGAATATTAAGGAAATCCTTTTAGGTGCAAAAGGCGCCCTACTCTGGCATGGCCTCAATGAAACGCTATTCATGGTAGCGGTATCAACGGTATTAGGCATCGCCATCGGTTTACCACTTGGTATGGCATTATTTGCCTGCAGTCCAAAAGGAATCCGCCCGAATCGTACTCTGTTCGAAGGGATGAGCTTTTTTATCAACTCTGCCCGGTCAATCCCCTACATTATTTTAACGGTATTACTTATCCCCCTTACACGCATGTGCATTGGAACATCCATCGGTACCATGGCAGCTATTTTCCCATTAACGCTCGCCGCTATTTTACTAATTGCTCGCGCATCTGAAGAAGCTTTTTTAAATCTGCCCCGCACGTTTACAGAAATTGGGACCAGTATGGGTGCCTCTCCGTTGCGCATTTTTTTGGTGATTCTATTACCCGAAGCATTGCCAGGCCTTGTCGTTCAACTAACAACCATTATCATTAATTTGGTTGGTTTTTCAGCAATGGCTGGCACGGTTGGCGGCGGCGGTTTGGGTGACCTTGCAGTCAGGTATGGTTACCAACGCTATGATACAGCACTGATGATCGCGATTGTGGTGGTGCTGATCGCGCTAGTACAGGTAGTCCAAAGCATTGGAAATGGCGTTGCGAGACAGATTAGGAAATAAGAAAATTTTTCTTTAAACCTGCCCCAAGTTGCGTATCTTAATCTTGGGGTGCACTTCGGCTTGTGAAATAATAATCGTAGATGGTCGTGCACGGTCCAAAATACTGCGCACAAACGGCCGCACAGATGCACTTGTCACCAGCGCTGGCGTTTCGCCCATCATCGCCACACGATCATATCCCTGACGAACTTTGCCTATAAAGTCTTGAATCATGGACGGTGGCATTGCTAGTTGACGATTTTCATAATCACCAATTAGATTTTCGGTAAAGTTTTGCTCCCACAATGGCGATAGGGTAAAGATTGTCAGCTGACCATTCTGATCAGCATTGGCAAAGCTAATCTGACGCATTAACCTTAGCCTGACATGTTCAGTAATCATTGTCATATTACGTGACATTGAACTACCTTCTGCAACGCCTTCAAGAATTGTATTCAAGTCGCGAATTGAAACGCGCTCACCAATCAGATTTTGCAAGACGCGCTGTATACCGCCCACGGTAATTTGCCCCGGCACAATGTCATTCAATAGTTTTTTATAACCATCACTCAAATTTTCTAATATATGTTGCGTGTCCGCGTATGAGAATAATTCTGTAATATTGTCTTTTGCGATTTCGGACAAATGCGTAGTTAGAACAGTTGGTGCTTCAACCAATGTATATCCTAATTGTTCAGCCTGCGTACGTTTATCTTCGGTAATCCACATAGCTTTAAGTCCAAAGCTTGGCTCTGTTGTTTCTTCACCCGACAACGTAATGGGATTGCCCCTTGGATCCATAATCAGAATTTGATTGCAACGCAAATCTCCACGTCCAGCTTCCATTTCTTTGATACGAATGATGTACGAATTTGACGGGAGTTGCATATTATCTTGCAAACGAATAGATGGTAAAATAATGCCCATATCAGTGGCCAATGTTTGGCGTAATATTTTAATTTGATCAGTCAGGCGATTGCCTTTTTCTTGATTAACAAGTGACAATAATCCAAGACCAAGTTCAATACGGATAGTGTCAATTGCAGGTGCTCTTGTTAGGGTCTCAGCAGCTTTGGCTGTTGATTTGTCACTTAACAAGCGTTCTTCAGTTTCTCTATCTTCGATCACTTTTTGGTTAATCTTTTCTTGTTGCTCTTTAAAAGTAAACCAGCTGCCTGCGCCTGCCAGTAATGCAATTATTAAAAATGGGAACATAGGAATACCTGGTAAAAGAGACATCGTACCTGATAAGAAAGCACTCATTCCAAGTGCTGATGGATAAGCACTCAATTGCCCAAACAATGCTTTATCCGTTGTTCCTTCAACACCACCCTTAGATACTAAAAGACCCGCCGCTGTTGATACAATAAGTGCTGGAATTTGCGTTACTAAGCCATCACCAATAGTCAGCAATGTATACATTCGCGTCGCATCAATAAAATCCATCCCGTTTTGCACAACACCAATAATGACACCACCAATAATATTAATGAACGTAATCAAAAGGCCCGCAATAGCATCACCACGAACAAACTTAGCCGCACCATCCATCGATCCATAAAAATTACTTTCACTTTCAAGCTCTTTACGGCGTGCTTTAGCTTCCATTTCATTAATCAACCCCGCGGAAAGATCCGCATCAATCGCCATCTGTTTGCCAGGCATTGCATCCAAACTAAAACGCGCAGAAACTTCAGCAATACGGCCAGAACCTTTTGTGATAACCACAAAGTTAACGATAATCAAAATCGCAAATACGATAAGCCCAATGACAAAGTTACCTCCCATAGCAAATTCACCAAAGGCAGCAATGACTTTTCCGGCGGCATGACTTCCTTCGTGACCACGCGAAAGAATTAGACGGGTAGACGCCACATTAAGCGCAAGACGAATCATCGTCGACACCAAAAGAACCGTTGGAAACGAGCTAAATTCTAATGGCTTTACAATAAAAAGGGATGTCATAAGAATGAGAACAGAAAGTGTAATTGAAATAGAAAAACAGAGGTCCAACAAAACACTTGGCATTGGCATGACCAAGATGACCATAATGAGGATGATACCAAATGCAAATGCAATATCTGTATTTCGTGTCAGAATCCCAAAGTTAAAAGAACCAAATGGATTTATGGTACTTCCTGCTTTTGCTTCAATTATGTCTGCCATATCATGCCTTTGTATGTTGTGTCGATTTAGTATACTCGCTCCTCAGCTTTCCTCGGACTCAAGGCTATGCCATGGCGAGTGTGCGGAAAATCGAGTCCCCTAGTCACGTCAGAGGGAAACTAAGAAAAGGAAAATAGATTTCTATCACTCATCACATGGCCTTCTGTTCTTGCATTTTATGATTCAAATCCTGAATTGATGCGAAATTCTCAGACTCATTGAGGCTTTCATTATATTCCTTTAATTTATTACGAAGCGTTCGGATGGAAATACCTAAGATCGTTGCCGCATGAGTACGATTACCCAAACAATGATCAAGTGTTCCCATAATCAAATCACGCTCCATATGAGCTACAGTTCGTCCAATATAAATATGGGTTCCATTCTCATCGTTTTCATTTTTACGTTCTCCGTTCAATTTATGAGCATTAGCAGCATCATTGCCAATCTCAGGAACATCAAGATTAGCAAGATTAAGACCAAAGATATCTTCTGGCTCAATAATTTCCTGGCTGAGCAAAACAGCACGATGCATAACATTCTCAAGCTCACGCACATTTCCACGCCAGCTATGTTTTCTCATTAACTCATGTGAGCGATCTGACATTGTTTTTACTGGCAGATGATTTTGTCCACAATATTTGGTAATAAAATGTTCAGCCAAAGGAATAATATCCTGCGGGCGCTCTTTAAGCTGGGGAATATGCAAATTAACGACATTAAGCCTAAAATATAGATCTTCACGAAATTCACCTTTATTGATAGCATCCAGCATATCGCGATTTGATGTCGCCAGAATACGAATATCGATTGAAACTGGATGCACCCCACCCACACGATCAATGACACGTTCTTGAATAGCGCGGAGTAGCTTGGCTTGCAAACGAGGATGCATTTCACTAATTTCATCAAGCAACAATGTACCGCCACTTGCTTCTTCAAATTTACCAATACGTCGCGCAATTGCCCCTGTAAAAGCACCTTTCTCATGACCAAAAAGCTCTGATTCCAAAAGATTTTCAGGAATTGCAGCACAATTAATTGTTACAAATGCTTTCTCAGCACGCTTCGAATGCAAGTGAATATACTTTGCCATCACTTCTTTACCTGTGCCTGACTCTCCTGTTAAAAAGACAGAAGCCTCGCTTGGTGCAATCTTGTCAGCAAGGGCAAGTAATGACTTCATCGATGGATCGTTAAATATAAATGCTGATTTTACTTCTGCAACGGCGCTAATAACTGCTGCAATCAATTCTGGATCAGGTGGAAGCGGCAAATACTCTTTTGCGCCAGCCTCAATCGCTTCTCCTGCTAGCTTTGGATTTGCATCAACACCACATGCAACGACAGGAGTACATATACGCTCACTTTCAATGGCACGTAAGAAGTGGGGGACATTTAACAAAACATCAACAAGAACAAGATCTGCCCCTTTACCGGCTCGTAATGCGTTTAATCCTTCATCAAGTGTCAGGACCTGTGTGACTTTTGCTCCCTTTTTAATAGCAATATGAGCTGCAATTGTAGCATGACCTTGAAGTGATCCAATGATGAGTATGCGCATAAATTTAGCTCCGATCTGATTTGATAATTTCAGTCATTGTTACACCAAGATGATCATCAACAACGACAACCTCGCCACGTGCAATCAAACGATTATTTACATAGATATCAATAGCTTCACCTACACGTCTGTCCAGCTCAACTACAGCGCCTCGGCCTAGCTTTAATAATTGATGAACAGGCATAGTGCTGCGGCCCAGTACAGCTGAGATTTGAACGGGCACATCATAAACTGCCTCAAGGTCTCGAGTGCTAGCTTGACCACGACCAGACCTACTTGTTGTTCCTTTTAATACCTCTTGAGTATTTTCTTCTTCATTTTCATATGAGTTTTCTTTTCCATCTAACTGTCCAAGAATATCATTCATATTATTTTCTGATATTCCTGAATTGTTGTTTTCATTATCATCTATCATAATGTTTTTTCCTTATCTAAATTTGGCGATTGTATAAATTGTGCAAATATGTTTTGAATACTATCAAGAAGATCTGGCTGGCTCCATCTCGCACCGCCTCCCTTCCATTCAATACGGCATTCCCATTCTTTCAATATGTCATCGACATGTAACGTTATTTTATTTGGAATACAACTTTGGATAGCAGCAATGCGTTCATAAATATCTTCTTTTGTACTTGCTGCTAAAAAAATAGAAACATCTTGATGATCCAAAAGTGTTGATAGAATATAACGAATGGCATGTTCTATTTCATCCACACCATATTTATTTGAATAATGCGGAAGAACTTTTTTTACAATTGTTTCCACAAGGTTAATAACCGTATTTGTCAATGCTTGATCATAGATATATTCCTGCTTTAGCAACGAATTAACATCTTCATATAGTTTAATAAATGCAGCTTCAGCATGTTTTTTACTTTTCGTTAACGCTCCTAATTCACCATGAACCGCACCCTCTTCAAGGCCACGCGCCAAACCTTCGGCGTAACTTTTAGCCTGCGTATTTCTAATATCTTCATCTAGATTCAACTGAATTTCGTCTCTTTGCGATGCAGTCTGAACATTCTTCGCATTGAAATCTATATTAAAAACACATTCTTGATTTTTCATAATTGTCTATCCTATCAACTGATCGCCATCATCATTACCAGAAGCAATAAAGATTAAATTCTGTGAGGCAAGATCTTTAGCAGCAAGAACAATAATACTTTGTGCCTCCTCCACATCACGAAGCCTCACCATTCCAAGCTGTTTGATATCATCTTCCATCAATTTAGAAGCACGTTCAGACATGTTTGATAAGAAGAGTTCCTTAATATGCTCACTACTTCCTTTAAGAGCTAGAACCAGTTTTGCTTTATCCACATTGCGTAATAAGGTTTGAATGCCTGCATTATCAAGTCTTGCAAGATCATCAAACGTAAACATTAAGGTTCGTATACGTTCAGCTGCTTCAATATTTTTTTCTTCAAGTGATCGCATGAAGCGCGATTCATTTGCACGATCAAAGTTATTAAAGATTTCAGCGACCAATTCATGTGTATCACGTTTAGCGCCACGTGCAAGATTGCTCATAAATTCATGTCGAAGCGTATCTTCAACCGTGGTCATTATTTCTTTCCGAACTGTTTCCATATTAAGCATACGTTGCACAACCTCAATAGCAAAACTTTCAGGTAATATCGTTAAAATCCGAGAAGCATTAAGCGGTTTAATTCGAGTTAGGACAACAGCTACTGTTTGTGGATATTCATTTTTAAGGAAGCTCGCAAGCAAATCTTCACTCACGTTATTTAGTTTATCCCAAAGTGTACGTCCAGCAGGGCCCCTTATCTCTTCCATAATTAAGTCTGCTTTTTCTTGGGATAAAGCAGCAACAAGCAAACGTTCTGTACTATCAATCGAACCAATAAGTGAACCTGTTGAAGACATTTCATTAACAAAATCAACCATTGTCGCGTCAACGTACATTGATTTTACTGAGCCTAGGTTCACCATTATCATTGAAAGTTCGCGAATTTCATCAGCATCTAACATGCCAAAAAGTTGCAATGTAAGTTCATTTGGCAATGACAACATCATAATTGCTGCTTTTTCAATCCCTTTAAAACTTCGATCTTGTGCACGTTCTGGCATGATTTATAACTTTCTTGTGTAACTACTCTGTATTAATTATTAGTCGGAATGAATCCAGGTGCGCATAATAGCAACGGCCTCAGCTGGATGCTTTTCAATAATTTCACTAATTTTCTTGATTGAAGACATATTCACTTGCCCTTCAAGATGCTCAATGTCGATCATGTCCCCAATTCCTTTCTTTTTATTAATTTTATACCCGTCAATTTCCTCTTCATCATCTTCACCATACACATCCTCTGAATTTGATAACAAATTACCGCGCTTTCCATTTTTTGAATTTACCGGCGCACTACTCAAACCAGAAATCTTTAAAACAATTGGCTTAATCAAACCAAAAAACAAAAGAATCCCCACACCAAGCAACATCAGCAACTCAAGTGTTTTAGGCCTAAAAATGGCATCTGTTACTTTTGTGAGAAGATCAACTTTTTCGTCAGGAACAATTGTTTCGCTAAAGCGCATATTAACAATCTTAATTGTATCACCTCGATCTTCTTTAAATCCGACAGCCGTCTTAACAAGATCAGTGATTTGTGTGATTTCTTCTGCTGCTCTCGGTGAATAAGCATCTTTACCATCAGCGCCTTTTTTATACGTACCATCAACCAAAACAGCAATGGATAATCGTTTAACCGAGCCTGATTCTTTAATGTGCGTGCGCGTTGTATTTGAAATCTCAAACGATGTGTTTTCGTCCGTTCGTGTCGCTTGATTTTTACTCTGGTTTCCTCCACCAGCCGCTACCTCAGGCAATGCATTTTGTACAGTGATCGCATCTGCAGCAGAAGCTTCATTTCCATTAGAACCTTCACTTGAGTTTTGCGTTGAACGTGCAACCTGTCCCTCAGGATTAAATTCAATAGATGTTGAGGTGATTTTATCAAAATCTAACTCCGCACTTATCTCCGCACGCGCACGACCAGGCCCTAATGTTCTCTCAAGCAAAGACTCAATCGACCGAGACAATTTTCCTTCAAAATCATGTCGTGTTTCTTGCTGACCTGCAGCAGAATCTCCACCAAACTCTGTTCTGTCTTGGCCTTTTGCGAGTAGAGTTCCTTTATCATCAATGATAGAGATCTTATCAAGCGATAAATCTGGAACAGCTGACGCAACAAGATGTTGTATCGATAGAACTTGGTTTACTGATAAGCGTGATGCTCCCTTCATTTTAATAACGATAGAAGCGCTTGGTGATGATTTTTCTTGTGTGAAGAGCTCTCTTTTTGGAATCACAAGATGGACACGCACAGAGTGAACGCCTTGAATTGTACGAATAGACTTTGCAATCTCCCCCTCGGTTGCACGAAGAAAATTAATATCCATTAAGGCGTGTGTTGTTCCTAAAACATCCGTTTTATCAAAAATCTCGTAACCAATTGTTCCACCTGCTGGCAATCCATCCGTTGCTAATTCCATTCGCAATCTTGATATTTGATCCACAGGAACATAAATTTGATTAGATTCGCCCTTGACTTCCATTGGAATATTCATTGATCGCAATCGATCTATAATTTTTCCACCATCACTTGGATCAATTTGAGAAAAAAGCAGCCCCATTTCAGGTTCATGCGTACGGACAATAAGAATAATAAAAAAAACGATGCTTGCAAGAAGGGTGCCAGCAATCGATGCAGCACGTACAAAACCAATTCTTTTTATAAAATCCATTAGTGCGTCCACAAAACATGCCTTTTCTAGTACTCTTGTTAACTAAAATACAGCACAAGTTTTAAACAAAAGGTTAACAGACAGGCAAATTTTGCCGGAATAATAAATTTTTTAGGGAAAAAAATACCATATTCTATGAATTAGAATGAGGAAGAACATCAAACAAAAATAAATTCTAACTTGTATGCAGTAAAAATTGACATTAGTATGAGGGTTGAAATAATGAACAAAAATCCACCAAGCTTATCCGGATGCGGAATAGGGGAACTCTTTTTATGTCAAACATTCTAAATATTTTTAAAAGTCTACCAGCTCAATTAATTTTATGCCTTATTGTGGGACTGACGCTTGGCACACATATTCCACTCGAAATTGCAGATATATTGTATACCATTAGCTGCCTTATCAAAGATCTGCTTATGTACGCGCTACCTTTTATTATTTTTAGCTACATGTGGGCTGCACTTTCCGCGTTTGGCAATCGTGGATTTGTTCTCGTTATACTGACATTCCTTTTAATCGTTGCTGCAAACACTGTGGCATTATTAACAGCTTATGGCATTGGATCACTCATTTTACCGACTATTATTGACGGTGCAATTACACGCCTTACTATGGACAATGCTGTTTCAGTCACATGTTTGTGGTCAATTCCCGACTGGCAATATATAAAGCCAGTTCATGGGATGATGTTAGGGATGCTTTTTGGTTTCTTAACAATGGTTACACACTCGCCCATGCTGCGTCATAAAAGCCTTTACATGCGCGATTTAGCAACGTCAGGCCTAAAAAAAGGATTCATTCCTGTATTGCCGCTTTATGTCTTGGGATTTGTCATGAAGCTGTCCCGTGACGGCCAGCTTGGCAATTTGATGCATGGCTATGCACACACATTTTTGTTCATTTGCGTCCTTATTATTGCGTATCTTGTATTTTGGTATTATGTAGGTAGCTGTTTTAACATTCAAAAATGCATAAGCAGCCTTCGCGAAATGCTACCAGCAGGGATTACTGGCCTTACAACAATGTCTAGCTCAGCCGCAATGCCTGTAACTCTTGATGCGACAGAGAAAAACATTGATGACCGTGAGTTTGCCGACTTTATTATCCCAACCAGTGTGAATTCACATTTAACAGGTGATGGATTAAGTATTACGTTAACAGCAATGGCGTTATTACTAATGTCGGGACAAGGCTTGCCGACATGGCCTGTATTTTTGCTTTATACCATGCATTATTGTCTGGTGAAATTTTCGGCAGCAGGTGTTCCTGGTGGTGGCGTAATTGTTATCTTGCCGGTTGTGCGCGATTATCTAGGGCTAGACGAGGCCACAACATCATTGCTTGCGACTATATATATGCTGCAAGATCCTATTTTGACATCTGCCAATGTCATGGGTAATGGTGCCTTTGCGATGGTTACGCATCGGCTGTTAAAGCCAATGTTAGGAAAAACGGAAGAGCAAGCAGATGAAATGCACGTGTCCCTAGCAAAACGATAATAAAAAGTCTTCAATTTTATATATTACTAATATGAATCACTACTGACACAATTATATTATGTAATGATGATGTTAGTTATTTTATGTCCAAAATGAAAATTGCGCATGCGATAATTCGATTGAGGGTATGCCTACCACTCATTATATTTATGCTGATCAGTACATCCAATGCATTTTGTTCGAACATAAATGATTCTGAGTCTGATCAAGATATACACTGTGCGCAATCACATGACGCAATAGCAATTCTCCCCAACATTAATCAAGATAATGCAGATCAAAACAGCCTAATTACACCGCATTTAACCGCCACAGCATCAGAGGGAACAATGCAGCGTGGCACTATATTGTTGATCAGCAATTTTAATTATTTTATCAACGGCTTATTTCCATTTTTAAAAGGGAACGAAATAGAATTACTAAGGACCTTAACAGGTTTAAGAACATTGATTGAAAAACATGAATATTACTCTAACTCCGCGAGGAATCTTAACTTTAAATTTTCGAAACAAGCTGATGCAGATGCTGTTTATCCTTACCAAGCAATGGGAAATTTTATTACGCTACATAAAACATCTCCATTATATACACTAGACAGCTTGGTATCATGCACGCTTTCGGGCGATGCAAAGATATGTCATAAAATGCTGTCGCAGTTAAAAGCAAGAAATCTGAACAAACTTTGCTTGGATTTTTCTGTATCAATTAATGATTTAGAATATTTTCCCGCCAACACACCTAACATTGAAGAAATACTTTTAATGAATTTTGAAGAAATGTCTTTTCATACTTTTTCTCAGTTTGAGGCGTTACAACACTTTAACGATATATATATTCAAGCAGCTGACTGGGAATCTCCAAAGCCATTAAACATTATAAGATTTATGCTAACAAAAAAAGAACGATTAGGCAGAGATAATCAAAGTATATTTGCAAAAAAACATATTGAAAAAGATGGGCATACGTCGATCGAATATAACGATAACACTACATCATTGGAACATATAAAAAAATTAATCTTGTAAAGTTCCATTCCATTTTAATTCTGTCAGGTTTTATAGCAGGGACTGTAAGCAGCATTGAAGCGGAACGGTTTACCGGGAATGAAACAATAAACATAACAGTTGAGGGGATAACGCGTACAATACCAGTATGGCCATTCTAGGGAACTACAGCACTCAATAATGCTTATCACCCTACATAACAAAAACCCTACTTGACGCACCACGCATAACGCGCGAAAGTAGGGGCAGAAAGAATAAGCAACTGGTTTTACACATGACCTATTTTTCATTTAATATTTTATCGACGACACGCACCATTTTTACCGGAAAAGTCAGACAGATATCATTGCCTGGCGTAAAGGGAAAAATGACTTTACTTGCCGACCATATGCCTATTATTTCAGCACTTACGGCTGGTCACGTATCTATTTGGCAAGATGATTCTAAAGAATCGTTAAAGGTTTTCCCAATTCCAGGCGGTTTTGTTGACATGAAAGATAATAAATGTACGGTTTTTGTGAATGACCAGGACGATTTATTGTCGTTGCTTTTGCAGGATCACGCCCGCCGGGTTTGAAGTTAAAGAAAACAATAAATAATTATATTTAAAATGAATACAAAATTAAATATTGTATATATTCGACACATCCATTATGTTATATAAACAACAAATAAAAAATATGGTGTCGACATGAAAATATTTAAAATTATCTCCTACCTTTCGATTGCCCTCCTTTTTGACATTCGTACGGACGTCCATGCGATAACTATGGAAGCCATCTTTATTGAGCAAGATGGGTCACCCATTACTGATTCAGAAAAATTTCATCAAACTAACGACATCTATCGTGACCTACAATATGAAGCTATCTATGGCGCAGGAGTGCCTAATTTTCCAGAACAACTAAATCAAAACTTTGCTACAGCAGATCTCGATATTAAAGTCATTTATTTGCCAGCAAGTTTATACCAATTCCTTTCTATCTCATTGATTAATAAATTTAATCCTATTTTTTCAGGATTTTTTACCAATGAAGGATCACACAACATTCATTATAAGTACAATCTTAAACATTGCTTTGAAACAGATAATCTTTCAGAGTGTTACAAGAAAATTTCAGAATTTACAAAGAATAAAGAAAACTCAAACCTAAAAAGGATAGTAGATAATTTTATTCTCCAGGAACATCCTACTATTGCAGATAATCTTGATGATCAAGAAGATTTAATTTCTTTGGTTGTAGAAAAAATTTTGAATAAAAAATACAATTACGCACTCCATCATTTCGCCCTGCGTCAACACCCAATGCAAAACGTAAAAGACATACTTGTAAAAGTTTCTTTAATTGAAAGAGAAGCCTTCATAAACAATAAGGTTTTATTAATGCGAGGAATAACACCTTTAAGAAACAAAGCCGCAAAAGGCCTTCAAGATACAATTATTAACATAGACCCTTTTAACGACTTGTTTGAACAAAACACCATACGCTCGCTCTCTTTTGGATCACGATATTTTTCTAGCCTACTATCCGGCGAGTGTGCCTGTGTGCTCCATTATTTCAACGTTCAAAGTCCAGACAATGCCCTATACATAATAACTTTACAGATGCCTCTTGACGAAAAAACTAAGTCAACATATTATTACCCACCACTAACTAGCCTAGTTGACTTAATGGGCTATGGAGAAATTTTCCATCCCAGATCAAGACCTTCAAAAAATCATTTTGAACCAGAAGGCTTTGATTTTTCGAGTTATTCAGAGCCTTTAATAATGAAAGCTCTTCAGTCTCCTTATAATTTACAAGAATTAACAAAAGCACATCATTCCACAATTGCAAACAATTTAGTTCTTTTCCAACCAGGATTTTATTTCACAGGAAATCTAGATGATGAAAAAGAGAAACTCAAAAAGATAAACGGAGAATTTGCAGAGAATTTGTCTGATTTTTTCGAGCATGGTAAAATATATTTAGGTACAACCCAAAGAATAGAAGAAGAAGAGGCTCGCGCCAAACACGAGGAACCTTTTAATAAATTACATTTATTAAAGAAAGAAAATGAACAAAAACTGAAAGAAAATGAACAAAAACTGAAAGAAAGTGAACAAAAACTGTTAGAGCTTAAAGAGGCACTTAGATTGACGCAGGCAAGAGCCTCTCTGGAAGAGGAAGCTCAAAAAAATTCTTTCTGCGTAATTTCATAAATAATCATTCGAAGAAATAGCTTTATCGTGTGAGTAAGAAAATTCACACGATAAGTGCTTTAGTGGAAAATTATTTTTGCAATCGGTCCCTTTATCTGATTCTGTCCCCTGGGTTTGAATTATTTGTTTTCGTCCCAAGAAACTCTTTTTGATAAAAACTATTTCTTCGGCGCAGTTCCAGCTGATTTAGCAAATAAATTCTTATTCCCAATTAACACAAGCGACAGCTCTTTCGCCTTTACAACACTCATTTGATCTAAAATACTTGATACCTTACGCTGTGACATTAGCGGAACCAACTCTTTCAATACAGATATATCAATGCGATCAAATACCTGCGCAGCATTTTTGGGTTTCATTCCTTCGTAAATTTTAACCAAATTTCCAAACTGTTCTTGCGAGTTTTTATCAGTCTTTTTCAACAACATCTCAATATTTTCTTTTAGCTTCGTGAGCTCTATAATCTTATCTTTTATCTGCTTTTCAGCGACAGAGACAGATAATTCACGATTTTTTAAAACTGACTCTCTCTTTTCAACATCTTGCCGTCGAGCAGCTAATTTCAATAAAAGCTCCACTTCTTTTGGTGAACTTGTGGATAATGGATCAAACCCAACCCCATCAGTTTCTAACGTAACCACATCGTTAGTTTTGGGCGCAGAACCAGCGACAGGCTTGCCTATACCAGGAATTTCGCTGCCAGCAGGATTAGTATTTAACTTGTCTTTCTGCTCTAGTGCTGATTTCGTAGCATCATTCAAAGGTTTTTCAAGTGCTGTCTTTTCAGAACCTGGTTTTTCTTGAGATGCTGCTGCCTTTTTACCAACTGACAATGAAACACCAAAAAACTGAATGTTAGAAGCATTATTTTCCCATTTTTCAATGACCCCACTACATTTTATGAAACAAAAAAACATCGTATAAATAAGACCAAACCATATATATCTTCTTTTTTTATGTAAATTAATAAGTTTATGCGGCCTAGGACGCAATATTTTTGGTGGTAAATGAGTATGATCATTAACTGCCTTGCCAGCTTGTTGTGGCATTGCATCAGTTTTCATTTGTGCCTGATATGCTTTGGGGATAGCCATTTCACTTACCTAATTTTTGATTTTTATAGCCTGTAATTAGCATGCTTTAACGCAAACCTCGAAGTTTTGCCATTATTCCACGTTCGGTAGGATTTTGTTTTTGATATACTTCACGTTCCCTATCACTATTTTTCTGATTAGGGTCAGCTTGCTTTAATTGACTCGGCACAAAGAAATCCATGTCATCTTTCTCAAATTCTCCAGGAGGAATGGGAAATGGCTTCGGGGCCATATTCATACGCTCATCTCGATAGCGATCTTTAGTGTAAGGCGCCTGTTGCAATGAATCACCCAGTTGCGACTTATCCCCAGATTTGTGCAAATTGGGTTCTATACGACGATCATTTACACGCGCTGTATCTGCAATATGTATTGTTTGTTGTAACCGCTGATCAATTTCACGTGCCTTTTCAATCACCTCGTCTAAGCGACGTGCCATTTTATCGCTATATTCCAACAAAATATCAAAATCATCTTTAAGACTTATTGCCACAGGAATGTGTTTATTCAAGCCTTGATTGCCCAAATCCGCAACTTGTTTCAACTTATCAATTGACTGCGAAATTTGACCTAAATAATTCGTCATGTTTTTAATAAATGGCGATAACTCAGCACCCATTTGTCGCATAGTTTTAAGACGTCCGTTTAAACGCCAGCAAAAAATAATAGCAGCTATCAATAATCCAACCATCATCACATCAAAAAGTAAGCTTGTCATTTTGCATCTCCTTTTGCATATTCAGTTCTTTCAAGTAGATTATCTTTTATTTTAACAGCAACTTTTCCATTCTTATGCCCGACCACCCCCTGAAACAGAGCATGGTCTCCACTTTTTGCTGTAACAAGTGTTTGAGGCGTTGATGTAAAGTAAATACTATCGCCTACTTTCCAGTTTAACACGTTTGAAAGACGCATCATTTCTGTTATAAGATGTATATCAAATGTAATTTCTGTTTCTTTAAGTTCTGAAACCAAATGTTCTTCCCATATTGAATCTCGCCCAAACTTTTCACCCATGAAATTTTGCAAAAGAAGTTCACGAATAGGCTCAATTGTCGCGTAAGGCAAAAACATTGATATTTTTCCATAACGATCATCAATTTCCACAGCTAGTTTAACAAGGATTCCTGCATTAGATGCCCGAGAAATCATGGCAAAACTTGGATTAAGTTCCAGACGTTCAAAAACAAATTCAACAGGACAGATAGGTTCAAAAGCAGCACCTAGATCTGCTAAAAAGACACCCATAAGCTTTTCTATAAGGTTACACTCAATTGTGGTATATGTTCTTCCATCACCTGCTAGAGAATCAGTATTGCTATTTCTGCCACCTAACAGCACATCAACAATAGAATAAATAAGCGTACTATCAATAACGATAAGCCCCTGGTTATCCCACTCTTTTGCTTTGAATACGCCAAACATCGCTGGCAGTGGAATCGAATTTAAATAATCACCAAACCGCGTGGAATTTGTAGAATCCTTCTGAATTTCAACATTATCAGATGTAAAATTACGCAGATTAGTGGAGAGTAAACGAATTAGACGATCAAAAACGACTTCAAGCATAGGAAGACGTTCATAATAGATCATTGTTTTCTTTAAGATGGCATCCATACCTCTTCGAGCATTAGAAGAAAGTCCGCTTGTCGCATCACCATTTAATAGTAGATCTAGATTATTTGTATCTACCTGTGTCCCACCATTAGCAGAGCCATCACCAAGCAGCAGCGCATCTATGTCACTATCAAGGACAATCTCGTTAATTTCAGCCTTAACCTTATTTTGAATCGAAGAATTTGAAGGAGAAGTCGTGCCAATAGAGTTTAGATCAGGATTGCTAGCGGATAAAACTCCGATTGGTAGTTCATCTTGTATATTTGCAAGCAAATCGTCCGGAAGAGTATCAAAGTTTAGGGGCAACCCACCCTCAGAACTCGATTCAGCACTAGAGGTGGGCAATGTTCCCTCGGGCAGTTCACTTTGTATATTGGCAAGTAAATCATCAGGAATTGCATCAAAATTCACATGAGATCCACCGTCAGTATCAGAGAGGGAAGCCGCAGCACTATCTTCTCCGTGCACTTGATTTAAAGACGCATCCACAGATGATTTTTGCTCTGCATTGTTTTCATTTGAAATAGACGTATCTATTACTGCAGAATCAGGCGTATTTTCATTGTCATTGTTCTTATTATCATCATCAAGCATTATACACGCACCTATTGTATGAGAAACTCTTTAATTAAAACTTGACGAATTTGTATCGGAGACACAAGATTTATAATGCGATTTTTGAGTCCCTGACGAACACGTTCTAAGCCCACAGAACCCTGCACATCACTCACCTCAAGCTCTCTTAAATATGTTTGAAACTGATCTATGATAAGTGGCTTTAAGTGATTCACTGTTTCTTTATCTTTTGCTTTCACAAGCTCAACAATAAAAGAAGCTTTCAGCGTTCCAGGCCGGGAGCTTGTTGCTTTAAGATTAACAATGACATCGGGAAGCTGCAGAAATGTTATTTCCATAAGGTTCTGTAAGCTTTGCTCTTCCTTTAAAGCATGTATCTTTTCTTTATTTTCACCAAAAAGCTTATCTTTTAGAGGGGTTAAAAATACGGCTGCAACACCGCCTGCGATAACCAGAAATGCTATAACACAATTAATTATTATTTTAGTCATAAAACAACCTGCTCCTAGTTTACGTATCTGAATTTTTTTTAAATGCGTAGTACATTTACGCACTTATTAATATTCCATCTTTATGGTCACACGATTTTATTAATATTTTATTAACAAATGACGGTCATGATTGAAAAATTTGCAGATAACTCATCTTTCAGAAATAGGAATACAGGCAATTCAAATTGCAACCTGGCTTAGGAAGAGGTGTGAATAGTAGATGGAGCGTATTTTTTTTGCAGCAAGCGGCATAGAGGTGCAGGGAGAGTTTGTGTTGTTGTGTGAGGAGCATATGGCTATGGGAACACTGCAATGGCT
>JAZKDQ010000014.1:0-117332 GCA_040387495.1 Pseudomonadota bacterium
TCCAAAAAACCTTCTATCTCGTTTGATTTTTTAATCCCGAATTGAGGTTGAAAGGATATTTATCTGGTACACCGCTCAAATCTCTGGCGCGCGAAATGAATAGAACACCCACAGCGTTAAATAAGGCGCTCACCCGGTTTGGCATCCGACGTGAACGGCCTCGACAAGAAAAATCACTGTGGAATGATTTTAGTAATGCTAAACCCGAACAAACACTTAGCCCAATGACGGCCATTCGGAAATTCGATCGGAAATTTCGTAAACAACAAAAAACACTGATCAATGAATGGGTTCCAATGGATCAAGTTTTAAGCGTTCTTGACGCAAAAGGACATCACGTCTATATGCTTGAGGCCAACAAAGATCCGCGTCGCAGCATCTATTCTCTAGATGATCGTAAGCTAAGCGCATTGCAACTTGTCTTTATGGCAAACCGTTATCGTATTGAACAAAACAAAGCTCCGTTTTATGTGGCGGAGGTCACATGCTAAAAATGTCGCTACAACGTACGAACCAATGTGTCATCCGTAGGGGTGGCACAGGTATAACAGATAAAAAAACAGGTGCGAATGGCAAGCGCGTAAAAATCATCGATACAGCCGCCATTGATTTCTTTCAGCAATTGTTCTTAAAAGAACAAATCACCCCTGAGCACTGGCGATTGATCACTGATATCCGCTGCTTGGCGTTTCGTGCACGCCGCAGGCAAGGTATTCGTGTGCGTTTGCAAAGTCATAGTCAATATTGGGGGATGCCACTTGTGTGCTCTGATGATGGGTATGTGAATGCCCGTGCTGAGCGCAGATGGAAGCTGTTTATGTTTTATCTAAAGCCATTCATTGATCATCAGTGGCTGGATAAGCAGATGCTAGAACTTTTGCTATTTGGTGGGCATATGCTATTTGCAGATGATGTGTTACATAGTAAGCGGAAAGAATCAGATATTGATCGGCTGGGATTGACCCTGGAAATGATTCATAATTCGTTGCTTATTATTGAATATGTGTATGTGAAGGCGCATCGAAGACAGTAAGGCAACCTAGGCTCCGGGCATGCTCGGGAAATACACAGTGGGACGAGATGACACCATATATATAAAAAGAGGCAAAAAAGCCTCTTTTTACGTTTTATAATTATCGTTGCGTGCTACATCTTCCGTATGATCAGCGACGCATTTGTCCCGCCAAATCCAAACGAATTTGTCATAATCGTATCGATTTTCTTTTCTTGTGCAACTTTGGCAACAAAGTTCAAATCACAGCCTACGGATGGATTCTCTAAGTTCAACGTTGGCGGCAAAATACTATCACGCATAGCAAGTATTGAAAAGATCGCTTCCACACTGCCTGCAGCACCTAATAGATGCCCAATGGCAGACTTTGTCGACGACATAGCCAATTTGTATGCATGGTCGCCATACAAGCGCTTTACGGCCTTAACTTCGATCGCATCACCTAAAGGCGTCGATGTTCCGTGGGCATTAATATAACCAATTGATTCAGCTGAAACACCTGAATTCTTCAACGCAGCACGCATAGCACGGAATGCACCATCGCCGTCTTCTGCGGGTGACGTCACATGATGCGCATCACCTGACATACCATAGCCAATCACTTCAGCGTAAATCTTTGCACCACGTTTTTTAGCGTGCTCGTATTCTTCTAGTACAAGAATACCGGACCCTTCGCCCATAACAAACCCATCACGGCCTTCATCCCATGGACGAGAAGCAAGCTCAGGTGTGTCGTTATATGCAGTAGAGAGTGCACGTGCAGATGCAAACCCTGACATACCTACGCGACATAATGCCGCCTCTGTACCACCAGCAATCATAACTTCTGCATCGCCAAACATAATCATACGGGCAGCATCACCGATTGCATGCGCGCCTGATGCACACGCCGTTACTGGTGCATGATTAGGACCTTTAAACCCGTGAATAATAGAAACATGACCTGCAGCCAAATTGATGAGGGAAGCAGGAATAAAATAAGGGCTAACGCGGCGTGGGCCTTTTTCCTGCAATGTTAGTGTTGTTTCTGAAATTTGTGGGAGTCCGCCAATACCAGAACCAATGATAACCCCAGTACGTTCACAGTCTTCAGAATTCGTTGGCATCCATCCAGAATCTTCAACGGCTTCTTTTGCAGCCGCAATCGCGAACATAATAAAACGATCCATTTTGCGCTGATCTTTTGGCGCAATAACGCCATCAAGCCAGAATCGTCCATCACGTGCGTCTTCGGCTGATGATGCTAAAGGCACCATACCACCAATTTTAGCTGCGATATCACTGACATCGAATGCTGTGATTGGCCTGATGCCTGATTCACCGCGTATAATACGGGACCAGTTTTCATTAACTCCATAGCCAAACGGGCTAATCATTCCAAGACCAGTGACTACTACGCGTCGCATGCGAACTCCTTCAAAATTATATCCATACAAAACCTTGGTATTTTCCAAGATTATTATATTTCATACACAATAACATCATTAAAAAATAAAAATGAGAGTTAAGCAGCTTTGCTTGCATTTGCTTCAATGTAATCAATTGCAGACTGAATTGTTGTGATCTTCTCAGCAGCATCTTGTGGGATTTCAATGTTGAATTCTTCTTCGAACTTCATAACCATTTCAACTTGGTCAAGACTGTCTGAACCGAGGTCATCAACGAAGCTTGCAGCGGATACAACTTTTGATTCATCAACGCCGAGGTGTTCAATAACGATTTTTTTTACGCGAGTGGTAACATCTGTCATAGTTTAGTCCTTAATAATAGATTTATGAAACTTTCCAATAAATAGCAGATTTTGTCAAAAAAACAAGAACTGAGTGATAAAAAAAATGAATATATTTAGTCGCAGGTGTTTAAACATGAGGAAAACTCATCTTTTCTGATGTATTTTTTTTAGGTATTTTTTTTTCTAGGGAAAGAAGCATTTAAGTAATTAGACAAAGTTGCGGTTACATTCTTATAAATGATGAAACATTTCATTTAAGCATATAAAATATAGCTTGAACCTTTTTTATAAATTTCATATAAATAATAAATTATGTACATTAAAAATGAAAAACATGAATCAAATTAAAAAAGTATTACGTGTAATAACATGTGCTTTCGTGATGCAAACAATTACTTTTCAAAGTTATGCGATGATAAATAATGGTGATGTTGAGGGGAATCAAGGTTCTTCATTGTTCCCATCCACAGTCATACAAATAACCTCGTTTGCTAATAAGAATCTTCATCGTCTGTGTTGTAACTTGAATCCGATACCACAATGGCTTTTTGAGGAAAAAATATTTGATTTTTATGAGTTAAAATCAGTTGACGAGGCAGGCATGGTGTCTTTTATTGATGATTATGTAAATGTCGTTAATGTTAATCAGCCGAGTGGGTTTAATATAGCGCTTTTGCATGCTGCTTGTGCAAAGGGGCACATAGATGTCGTAACGCGCCTACTAGATTTAGGTGCTGCTGTAAATGAGTTAAAACTTGATGAAAACAGAAATAAGTTAACCAGCGGCAGGGTGTATGAATCCGATATGATAAGCTTTGACAAAAGCAGCACACCATTAATTCTTGCTGCAAAAAAAGGGCACGCAAATGTTGTAAGCACTCTTTTAAGGCATGGGGCAAAGATAGAAGAAACAGATGGATGCGGCAGAACAGCACTGCTTGCTGCAAGTTCTTTTGGAGATATTGGAACGGTTTCAACTCTTTTAAATGCTGAGGCAAACATACATGCTACATGTGATAAGTTTACAGCGTTAGATTTTGCGACGTCTTTTCGGAAATTTGACATAGCAATTTTACTTGCCGCAAGTGGAGTTACTACAAAATCTGCTATAGCGAAAGAAGAAAAAAATGTTAAGTCTGCTATAGAGAAGGAACAAAGCTTTCCTTATTTCAAAATTTTATTTAGTTGATTTCTGTTTGCCAGAAGTTTAAATGCATTCTTACTGTGTTTTATTCTGAGAGTAATCAACCTGGCTTACCATCTGTCCTTGACTTGTGCCATCTTGTCCGTACACAAATATGGTATTTTCTTTAGTTAAGATCGACAGTTCGACAACAACTTGATCAAGCTGTTGATTGAATTTCTGCACACGGCATGTTGTATAAACGAGTGTTTGCAATGTGACTGTTTGCATTTCAATGGTACCAAGACGTGCAATGGTGAGTCGTTGAATCATTGTGCCGGTATTCATGAGTGATTCGAGTGTAGTGGCATAACCACCATTTGGAATAATGACAATTAAATCAGTATGCCTAAGGGTTGCTGATGTGAAAAGTGAGTTTGCGACATCTCCCGATGTAAAACGACTTGATTCACCGTACCAACCATAGAGTTCACAGAAATCTGTATAGCCATTCACACTGGATGACAAGAACGTATCCATTTTAATCATCCATTCAGGCGATTGTACGCTTGATGAGTTAGATGGATCATCACTTGTTGCAGAAGATCTATCACCCACAATAGGGATGCGTATATTCGATCGTCCAGGTAATTGAATTAGCGAAAAGCGAGCCATAAGAGTAACCGATTAACGTATATTAATCTTATGATTCCACTCTTTTGAGAAAAAAACAAGATTTTAATAAACTTTTAATTAAAATAATATTTATCTTGAGGTTGCTGGCAATTAAAGTGTTACTTTAAAAGTCTTATCTTTTTTGATGTTTAAGCATGACATAAAATACAGATAGATTATCGTACTAAAAGCCAGATATGCTGGAATTATTGGTGGCATAGAATTATCCTTTGCATTCGCCTTGATATGCGGTATAACAATATAAATTTATTAAAATAGTAGGTAATTTATGATCGGTATTGTGCTTGTTGCGCATGGTAATCTTGCGCAATCCCTTCTTGATGTGGTTGAATTAATTAGTGGACCACAAAAAGCGTTCCGCGCACTGGCAATAAGTGCAGCCGATAATATTGAAACGAAACGATCTGATTTGATGGACGTGATTGATGCTGTTGATGAAGGTAATGGTGTGATTGTCTTAACAGATCTATTTGGGGGAACACCATCAAATTTAGCGATTTCAGTGCTCGGTTTAAAGCACATCGAAGTAATGGCCGGTGTTAATGTGCAAATGATCTTAAAATTGTTGTCCGTTCATGCAAAAGATGATTTACAAACATGCGTTACTAAAATCGTTAGCGAAGGTCAAAAGCATATTCGTGTAGCATCCGAATTTCTAAGGGCAAATGAAGCGTTAAATATGTCGTCTCAACAGGAGACAAAGAATGCGGTGAAAGGCATTTAACAATGAGTATTTCTTTTTCTGTTATTGTAAAGAATGAAGGCGGCCTACATGCCCGTCCATGTAGTATTCTGGTGCAATACGCTATTTCAAATGGCCTTGATATGATAGTGAGTTATAACGATAGAGATGTGAGTGCTCATTCATTACTTGATGTGCTAAGTCTATGCGTCCCTAAGGGGAGCGAGGTTAATATTCAAATTGCGCAAGATGAGCATGGCGCATGCGGGACGATTCCCATTGAGGAAGCAGAACAGGATATTAAAGGATTGTTCGCAACCCGTTTTGGGATGAAAAAGTAGGTTTTATTTACTCTCTAAAGACTAAGAATTAATACGTAGCTTTTCAGTTTATGAAACGCCGTCATTACGAGGAACGGTAGTGACGCGGCAATCCATGCATTTCTGCTTTAAATTAGAAACATATTCATTCCCGCAACATATCCAGGCCCTGCGCATTTCGCAAAATCGCATCGGCATCGCTTGTGAACTTGCCGTCCTCTTGATGCAATGTCATTCCTGGCATAAATTTAAACGCACCGTGGGAATTCTTAACACCGCTTACCAACACACGTTTAGCCGCCTTATTTTTACCTGGCCATAATGGATACACAACAATATCGCCCAGTTTCCCTAGAAAATACGATAGTATCTCGGGCAGGCGATCAGCACGATGAACAAACGTTACAGTGCCTTTTGGCTTTACCATCAGCAAACAAAACTTTGCCCATTGATCAAGATCAGCGCTACCTTCATGATTCGCTGCGGCTTTAATGGGATTCATTGAAACACGGCCACGTGCGGTTTCTAAATACGGGGGGTTGGCCATCACATGCGTGAATGTACCGGCTGCAAGACGTGGTGGCGGATGCAGCAAATCACCGTGCAATACTTCTACTCGGTCACGAAGACGATTTAAATTTACATTATCAACAGCATAACGCACATGTTCACGCAACAACTCAACTGCAGTAACTTTGATATCAGGACAACGCGTCGCCAAACACAACGATGCCGCACCCACGCCCGCGCCTACATCTAAAACAGTATGTCCTGGAGCTGCATGAATAGAGGCTGCTAAAAAGATTGGATCGATGGCAACTCGGTACCCATCACGTGGTTGACGTATTAAAACACGCCCGCCCAGCAGAAAATCTTCGGTATAAATGGGCTCAATTGGTGCATCTGACATAAAAATAGCTTTTCCTCATTCCAGATTTCATTTTAATCGGTTAAACTTATCTGTCAAACACTGATTTTTTTGAATTGAAATTTTACTTATGAAATCTGCCGTAACACCTCTCACAACGCTTCATGACCTTTTATCGAATGATATGCAGGCGCTCAATAAGATTTTATTGACGCATCTTAAAAGTGATGTGCCGCTTGTGTCGAATGTGGCTGAGCATTTAGTGAAGGCGGGTGGAAAGCGTATCCGGCCAATGTTAACGTTGGCGAGTCAACGTTTATTCGGCAAGTTGCATAAGGATAGCCTTTATTTGGGCACGGCAGTTGAACTGATACACAACGCAACGTTGTTGCATGATGATGTTGTAGACGAGTCAGATTTGCGGCGCGGCCAAGAAACAGCGAATGTGATTTGGGGCAATACGATGAGTGTGCTTGCGGGAGACTTTTTGTTTGCACGTGCGTTTCAATCGATGGTGTCAGCCGATACAAAAAATGTAATGAAAGTGCTATCGGATGCATTGGCATTGATTGCCGAGGGCGAAGTTTTGCAGCTAAGTCAAAGCCATCAAATCGATCTTTCCCATGAGATGTATCTAAAAATCGCAGAGCGTAAAACAGCTGTATTGTTTGAGGCAGCCTGCACGGTTGGCGGCATGGTTGGTGAGGCTAGCGTTGACCAGGTTCAATTATTGTCAACTTTTGGTCGTAACCTTGGTCTTGCGTTTCAAATTACGGATGATATTTTTGACTATTTTCCATCAGAACATTATGGCAAAAAGCCAGGCGAGGATTTCTTTGAGGGTAAAATCACATTACCGATTATCATCGCGCTTAAAACATTGGCAGATTCAAAATGGTTGAAATCATTGTTTGCAGCAGATGCTGTTCGAACAGAGGAAGACTTTAAGCGCGTTTGTACCTTATTTACGGCCGGCGGGGTTTTTGATGCCTGCATAGATGAGGCATTTTCCTATGCAAGGCAAGCGCGTGATGCGGTGACGTTGCTGCCACCATCCCCGATACGGGATATGATGGAGCAACTGCCAAATTACGTAGTTGCACGCGCGACTGAATCGTGCGTAACTGCTGCACCAATTGAGAATGTTGCTTAAATATAGCTATTCAAGCATAAATTTATCACACATCCCGATTCATCCTTTTTCGTGTATTCCTCTATCCCCAATGTGTATTCCCCGGGCTTGGCCCGAGGAATAATGGAAAATAAGGAAGCTAATTTAAGGACGTCGAACTAACTTTATTTTTTAGCTTCAGTCTCGCCTAAAGAATCATTTACTTCTTGATTTACGACCACAACTGTTTGTGTGGAATCCACAGTCGTTTTATCTTTATTTTCATCCTGTTTTTCAGCTGTTGATGCAGAAGCTGATGAGCTCTTCTTTCCTGACCCAAACCATGATGATGTAACACTCTTAGGCTTACTTGCTGTAGGTGTAACTACTGAATCTGCTGAAGCAGCAACCACTAGAGTATTCTTATCCGCTGCAGAAGGGTTGTTAAAAAGAGAAAATAATCCACCACGCTTCTTAGAGGTAGTCTTTGTTGGAGATGTAACTACTGGAGCGGCAGAAGCTGCTGAGTCTGCTGGAGCAGTAACCACTGAACTTTCAGGAGACACAACTGCTGAACTTGCTGGAGATGTAACTACTGAATTTTCAGGAGACACAACTGCTGAACCTGCTGGAGATGTAACTACTGAATTTTCAGGAGACACGACTGTTGAATCTGCTGGGGGTGTAACTACTGTGACAGCATCATCTACTGTAGAAGTGCTCTTCGTATCATCAGCAACAGGGTTAGGAACAAGAGGCGTTGCATCGGTTTTTGTTGTAGCCAACAATTGAGGTGCATTTGGATCTATGACTTTTGAAGCTGATCCACTACAACAACCCCATGGATTACCTTTTGCTTTTGTTTCTTTGCCTTTCTCTTTATTTATGTTATTTGTGTCAGACAACTTATCCAAGGTATTTTTAACACTGGTCGCTATGTCATCATTTTCCTTTTTAGCCGCGACGTCTTGTAGGCTTCCATTTACTGCAACATCGCTAGCTGCGTCATCTTTTTGTTCCTCAGGAATTATATCAAGTTTAGCGCCTGTGCTAGCAAGACTCTGATCTATTTCTGTTGCTGCATCTGCCGCATAACAACTAGCCACTGTTGCACTTAACATTAAAAATTTCTTGATCATAAACGTTTCTCCGTTTGGGGTTATAGTTATAAAGTTACTTATATATCGATCTCAAATGATTCTATGCATTTTTAACGTGACCCTTTGAATCATCTAACAACGCATTTAAAAGCTTAGGTAGCGATACAATCTGCCGTTTAAAAGACTTGTTTGCTAATCAAAATTTTTAACGTTTAAAATAAACATTTTCATCTACGATATATATTAAGTAAAATTAATACTATTTTATTTAAAAAAGAAACGCAATTTCATTTATTTTTCTATGTAATTTTTGTTATGTTTTTAAGGGGACAAAGGTTAATTTTATTAAACACAACTTCACTAGGCAGCCAATGGAAATGCAATTTACCTTTGATCAATACGATTCAGCCAAGCGACACTATTCATATCCTCGAGAAAGCCCTCAAAGGTATTTGCACACTTGCCAAGTTGTTCTGGCACCCAATTATCAAGTTCTTCACGACGGAAATTCGACAGCACATAGCCGGTCACGGCATCCTTGTGCCCTGGGTGCCCTATACCGATGCGCACACGCCAATAATCCTTACCAAGGCTCTGATCTAAGCTTCTAAGGCCATTGTGTCCGCCACTACCGCCACCGCACTTAATTTTGACGCGACCAGGTTCTAGATCAAGATCGTCATGAAACACAACCAAGTGATCGAGGGGGATTTTATAAAAAGCCAATAATGGTGCTACGCCACGTGCAGATAGATTCATGAATGTTTGGGGTTTAACTAAAAAAATACGCTGCCCGGGCATTGAAACCTCAGACAGCGCTGCATTTGATTTAATTTTAAAGGCTGGCGCTCGTAGGTGATCAGCGATCACATCGAGTGCCATGAAGCCAACATTGTGCCGGTTGAGTGAATAATTGGCGCCTGGATTACCAAGACCTACAAACACCCAATCTGCCATTTTTTATGCCTTATATATTATGCTTCTTCTTCTTTATCCTTAGCACCGCCAACAAGCGTTGCGATAACGTGATCACGTGCCGCGTTAGCTGGCTTAACGTTTGCAGGAAGCTTTACATCATCAAGAACAATGCTGCCATTCATATCAAGCTTAATCAAGTCAACAGTCAATGATTCAGGAATCTCTACTGGTGAACAAACGATTTCTAGTTTATGTACAATCACATTCAATGTACCGCCGCGCTTTACGCCAGGTGATTTTTCTTCATTGATAAAGTTAAGCTGAACATGCACACGTACGCGTGAATCTTTGTCTACACGTTGAAAATCAACATGCAAAGCAACATCAGTTACCGGATGTAATTGCACATCTTTTGCCAATACTTGGTGGCTTTTGCCATTTACGTTAAGTGTGATGATGCGGCTGAAAAATCCAGCAGTGCTGCATTCAGCATCAAGCTGCTTTTTATTAACAGCAACCATGAACGGTTCTGCTGTCCCGCCATAAACAATTGCAGGAACAAGGTCAGAACGACGGATAGCGCGCGCTGAACCTGTACCGGATGCGGTGCGCTCTTGCGCTTCAAGAACATGGGATGATAATGACATTGGTAAACTCCAGAGATAGTGACTCTATAAAAACATAACTTTTATAACTTAATACACTATCGTGGGTAAAAAATCAATGATTGGTTTTTTTAAATACTCATTTTTGCCATTGTTTGACGCATAGATGCACTCTGCTGCCTACCTTTTGAATCAAAGAAGGACAGAATATAATTCTACCCTGTTTGATTTTTTAGGATCATGCTAAGAAAGTTTTTTATACTTTTCCAACAATGCTTGAAGATCTTTTTGGCATTCATTAAAATAATTCGTAACTCCAGATTGCTCTATTGCAAAAACCCCAACGGAATGATCAAAGGTTATCTCGACAACCTTGCCTTTACGCATTTGAAACGTGACCTTAAGATCACCGGCAGAATTTACATCTGACTTAAATGTAGTATTTACAAAGACATATTGACCATCAATATACGAGTTGCCGAGTTGAAGCTTCATTCCATTAAACTTATCAAGAAAATCCTTCTTTGAATATTTTCTAATCATATAATCAGTAAAAACAAGTATGAATTCTTTCTTAAATTGCTTTATTTTTTCTCTAGCTTCATTACGCCCAATTGTATTGATTAATTCTTTTTGAGGGCCCCTTAACATTTGACCCGAAATTATTTCTGTATAAAAAGATTCTAGTAAAATCGGTTTAAATTCTTTTTCTCCGCCGCCTGATTTTGAAATTAATTGAATGTCATTAACAAGCTTTGTGATTGCCTGCTCACACTTTTTAGTTTCATCTTCGCTTGCGTCGCTCCATGCTGGGGCATATGAACTAATTAAAAAGCCAATGAGGAATATAGCTTTTATTTTTCTTACTATTTTCATTTGATGAATCTCAACTTAAACTACTTGTTTACTATATTATGAATATAAAAGGTTAATATAAAGTAAAAGAGGGCAGATTTTTTTCTGCCCTCATATTCACATATATCAGTCAAAGATGCAAGTTATACTTATTTTACTAATAAGTACAGTTGAAAGAATGGATTAATAACCCATTCCACCCATTCCACCCATTCCGCCCATGTCTGGCATTGGCGCAGATGACTTAGGTTCTGGTTTTTCAGCAATCATTGCTTCAGTTGTAATCAACAAGCTAGCAATCGATGCCGCATCTTGAAGAGCCGTACGAACAACCTTAGTTGGGTCGATAATACCGTTCTTTACCATGTCGCCATACGTACCCGTTTGTGCATCGAAACCAAAGGTGTATTCTTTGCTATCCATAATTTTACCGATAACGATTGATCCATCAGCGCCAGCATTCGTTGCGATTTGACGGCAAGGTGCAGTTATCGCTTGACGAATAATGCGGATACCAACTTCTTGGTCACTGTTTGCAGGCTTTAAGGCATCAAGAACACTAAGTGCACGAACCAAAGCAACACCGCCACCAGGAACAATACCTTCGCCGATTGCTGCACGTGTTGCGTGCATTGCATCTTCAACGCGATCTTTACGTTCTTTAACTTCCATTTCAGTCACGCCGCCAACACGAATCACAGCAACACCACCGCTTAATTTAGCGAGACGTTCTTGCAACTTTTCTTTATCGTAGTCAGATGTTGTATTTTCAGATTGTGCGCGAATTTGCGTACAACGTGCAGCTATGTCAGCCTTATCACCAGCGCCGTCAACGATAATAGTATCGTCTTTGCTGATTGTAATGCGCTTTGCCGTACCGAGCATAGAAATGTCAACATTTTCAAGCTTAATTCCCAAATCATCAGAAATCAATTGGCCACCTGTCAAAATTGCCAAGTCTTCAAGCATCGCTTTACGGCGATCGCCGAAACCAGGTGCCTTAACAGCAGCAACTTTGAGGCCACCACGAAGTTTATTCACAACGAGTGTTGCAAGTGCTTCGCCTTCAACATCTTCAGCGATAATCAACAATGGACGACCAGACTGAACAACTGTTTCCAAAACTGGAAGCATTGATTGCAGACCAGAAACTTTTTTCTCGTGAATCAAGATAAATGGATTCTCAAGTTCACATACCATGCGTTCTGAGTTTGTAACGAAGTATGGTGAAATGTAACCACGGTCGAATTGCATACCTTCAACAACATCAAGTTCTGTGTGAAGTGATTTCGCTTCTTCAATTGTGATAACGCCTTCTTTACCAACCTTTTGAACAGCCAATGCAAGCATGTCACCAATTTCTTTTTCGCCGTTCGCAGAGATTGTACCAACTTGTGCAATTTCTTCGTTCGTTGAAACTTTTTTTGTGTTTTGCTTTAGGTTTTCAACAACAGCCTCAACAGCCATGTCAATACCGCGCTTTAGATCCATTGGGTTCATGCCAGCAGCAACAGCTTTGATACCTTCGCGAACGATCGCTTGTGCCAAAACAGTAGCCGTTGTTGTGCCGTCACCAGCAAGGTCAGATGTCTTCGTCGCAACTTCACGAAGCATTTGAGCGCCCATGTTTTCAAATGGATCGGACAATGTGATTTCTTTTGCAACAGACACGCCGTCTTTTGTAATACGTGGTGAACCATATGCTTTATCGATCACAACGTTACGACCCTTTGGTCCTAATGTTACTTTTACAGCATCAGCGAGAATATCAACGCCGCGGAGCATTCTCTCGCGAGCGTCTGTTGAAAAACGTACTTCTTTTGCAGCCATTTTCGTGTCCTTTTTTTAATAGTTTATTCAAACTGTCATTCCCGCCTACGCGAGAATGACAAGGGGGAGGAAACTTAAGATTAAGCAGCCAAAATTCCAACGATATCAGACTCTTTCATGACAAGATAATCTTCGCCATCGATCTTGATTTCTGTACCTGACCATTTGCCAAACAATACGCGGTCGCCTTTTTTAACTTCCAAAGCAATTACGTTTCCGGCTTCATTACGTGCGCCAGTTCCAACAGCGACGATTTCGCCTTCCATTGGTTTTTCTTTTGCGGTTTCAGGAATGATAATTCCGCTAGCTGTTTTTGCTTCTGACTCAATGCGTTTTACAACAACACGGTCGTGGAGTGGTCTGAAGTTCATAGTTCCTCCTAATGATTAAGTTTGTTTGCCCCAGATAATGTGCATAATCTGTTTAATTAGATGATTAGCACTCTCTGTTAATGAGTGCTAATTTAATACGCCAAAGACGTTCTGTCAAGTAGGAAGAAAATGGGAAGTACAAAAAAATACCACAAGAAAAAAGAATCTTGTGGCACATAAGTTCATGCAAAGCAATTAATGTCGATTAGGTTATGCAGCCCCTTTGCTGATTAAAAATGCAACCATTTGATCTTGGCGTGCCTTATCTGTATGTAGAAACATACCAGACGTCGCGGCCATTAGTGGCGTGCGATTATCCTTACCTTTAGCATTAACATCAAGCTTTAATTCATCAATCAAATATTCTGCGATGTTGATGTGTCCGTGATAACTTGCGGCGTGTAGCAATGTGTCTTCGCCAACTTTTGCATACTGAGAAACAACTGCCATAACACCTTGTTTGACAAGATATTTTACAAGATCAAGATTTCCGCCAGCACATGCTCTATGCAATGATGTTGGCATTGACTCCTTTGCAAAATAGTTGAGGCGAATATCTTTCTCTTCGTGCAGCATTTTAACAAGTACCAAGTTGCCTGCATAGGACGCTTCATGAATGGAATTCTCATGCACTTCTGCACCTGCATGTATCAAAAGTTGAGCAACCTCAACATTCCCCTTACCGCATACAATGTTAATTGGTGTAATGCCATTTTGATCACGAAGATTTTTTTCAGCACCGAGAGCAACTAAATAACTAATAACCTCAATAGGGGCATTATGCTCACAAGCAATATGTAGAACATTCCTTTTTTGTTTATCCAAAAGATTCACCGTTTTAGAAGTAAGCCCTAATGATTGCACAGATTTTAATGTACTCCAATTTTTATGCTCTTGGAGTTTGCTGTAAAAACCAGCATCAAATTGGTTCACATCATGTTGATCAAAAGTAGGCACATCTGCATAGCATGCAATAGCTGCATTGAGAGCAATCACAACCGCCAATACGTATTTTTTAAAAGTATTCATATGATGATTCCTTTTTAGCTTATACATTTAATTTCTAAAACCAATATTAAAATAGGAACGAAATAAGCCTTTGTCAATAGTTGTTGAATAAAAATATATTTATAATTTACATAAAAAACAATATTCAATAAAAATGATAAGCTCACCCCTCCATCGATTCCCACGAATCAAGGGGGATGTATGATTTTTCCGACTCTGAATACGTTACAATCTGCCCGGTTTTAATATCAAAAAACCACCTGTGAATGAACATATCGCCTTCATCCATTTTTTTCTTGATCCACGGGAATGTCATGCAATTGCTATGTGAATTATGCAGCGCTTGCTTAGCATATTCATCTGCATTTTTAGGCTTGCACGTGTCTGTTTTAATTAAGGATACCCAATTGGTAATAAAGTCATTCTGATCAAGAATGTCACTATTAATCAATGCTTGAATTCCGCCACACTGGCTGTGCCCAAGTAAAATCAGGTGTTTAATATTTAAAAACGTGACGGCAAATTCAAGTGCGGCACTGGTACCGTGGTGCGCCTCGTCCTTTTCATACGGTGGTACAATATTCGCTACATTGCGCACAACGAATAAGTCACCGGGGTCGCATTGTAGGATTAACGCCGGATCAACGCGCGAGTCACAACAGGCCACCACCATAATCTTTGGCTTTTGTCCATGCTGCGAAAGATAATGCATGATCGACTGATCACCCAGCGCATATTTTTTACGAAAGGCGTGATAACCTTTAAGTATTTTTTTTAAATGCTTTTCCATGATCTCTCAATTGTTAAAGTGATGTTCGGACTACGTTATAATATAACCGAATGAGCATTAATGCCAGTGTTGGTTTAATGATGCTTCTTTGGCAAAACTCACTTTTCACTTTCTTTTATATGCAAACAATAACATGGCTTAAAAAAATTGTGTGCAGCAGATACACTTACTGGAATTGAACTCCACCACAACTCTAGCAGAGCAATTATATTTCAAAGATAATAAAAAAGTAAACTATTTATAAATTTTATAGAACTAGATAACACTTGATATCTATAATTAAAACTGATAAATCTAAATTAGATAATTTAAATACAATAATATTCATGTATAAATATATAAAAAATAATTTTACGTTAATTTTAGCAATTGCATGCCTTTTCTCTGCTCCAGTTTTGGGTGCGGTAAAGCGTCTACGTGAGTTTAATGCGATTGATGAAGAGGCTCCTTTATGTAAAGCAAGTCGTATAGAGGCAGATTCGACAGAAGTCCCTGTAATTGTTGAACCACAAAATGACAGCTCCACATTAGTGCAAACTACACCATCTTTGGACCAAATACTTCATGCAACGGGGGTGAAAATTCGCAAAATGGATGTAGATAAATATTCAAAATGGTTTAGAAATGTCGAAAAAGAAGTAGAAGCCAGAAAGGAAGGCAAAAGTGCCATAAAGAACTTTGAGAAAATTAACGATGTACAATTTGCAGGTATTGTAAGTTTATTCCGAAAAGAACAAGAAGCCAGAATCCGAAAAGAACAAGAAGCCAGAAATGGCAAGATATTTGTAAACTTACCAGATGATGTGCTTGAACACGTGTATTTCTTTTTAGATACGAATCATAAGGAACTCGAATTTTTTAGAACGCTTAAAAATAACCACCCAGCAAGCTTACTTCTTAGTAATTCTGTAAAGTCTTATTATAAACACCGAAAAAAATTAGAATTATCTGATTTGGATTTAGTGGCAAATCCAAAATACTTTACAAATTTTGATTATTTTTACTTCAAGTTGCATTCACACATTGTGGATATAAAAATATCGGATTGTAATAATGTAAGTGAATTTTTGAAAAAAATTCATCTGTTTAAAAAACTTGAACGTCTGGAAATATCCGGATATTGTGACTTCAATAACATCCCGGACCAGGAAATTGAAATTTCACTGGGGGATAAGTCTCTGGATAATTTGAGAAATTTAGAAAACTTGACATCTTTAAACCTCGAAGTGCGCATTGTAGATTCTGAGGAAGAGCTTAGTAACGATCCCGATTTTTTGTATGGTTTACCCAAAATAAAAGAATTAGTTATTAAATATTTTAGTTCTAGGGGACGGTTATATAACAAACCTGGCAGTATGATTATTGACAAAATATCGAAAAATAAAACTGTAAAAAAACTGCACCTTAAGCATACCTCCATGTCTTTTTCCTGTTCGTATAATATAAGTTCTCTTATAAAATTATCTGCAAACATACAGCTTGAAGATCTTTACATCCCGCCAACACTTTTTTGTGCTGATTTTCCCTCTTTTAATAAAGGGGCCGGCAAAAAACTTATGGAAAGTATTTTTCCAGATAAGCATTTTAAGAATGTAGAAGATTTTATTAGTGCCCTATTCTCAAGATTAACAAACCTTCGCTCTCTTACAGTTGCAGATTATACCGATGATGATTGGATGGATTCTGTTAATTGCATGAAAGAATATGTTACAAATTTTCTTAAAGATAATCTTGTTATAGAAAAGCTTCATCTGCCTAGCCTTTATGTTAATAGATACGGATTGTTGAACATTGTAACATGTAAAAATCTTAAGTATTTTTATTTTCCCTATCATCATCTGATTTGTGGACATGATGTAACACCCTCTGAAATCACGTCAATACTTATAAATGGAAAGCTTGAAAAAGATATAAAGTTAACAATTCAGACATCTCAACATAAAGATGATGATTTCGACGTTGATTTACTGAAAACACATTTTCCCAATTTTGAGATAGAGAGAGAATGTGAGATGCCTCACTGAGAGTTAATTCTAAGGCTGCCTTAGCTATCAACCAATTTTTATCCTCATTCTAAAAGAATAGGGTAGTATCAGAAATAAATCTTCTCATTCACGAGTTTGATAATGAGCATTCAGATTTTAAGATTAATCCACACCATATTATATTAGGAATAAAAACAATAATTAGTGATTAAAAGGTAGATGAAATGGAAATATTAAAAATTGTTGGCATTGCTGTATTGGCTATATTTGTTTTCTTAAAAGGAATGAAATTCTTTCTTTATGCTCTCCCCATAATAATAATTGCGACATACCTTTTCTTGAAATACTATTTAAACGTATTTTAAATTAGATAAAACTAATATTTGTAAGTTATAAATATTATTAGCGGTTTATTCTTATATTTTTCCTGGTCAAATTTGTATAGCCATAATTAATACCTGCCCAAAGAAAATGCAACAAGGGGAAGCGTAAGGAATCGCTTCATTCAACTTGATATACGCTATACATTCATTCATAAAAAACTATCAAGAAAAAGAAAAATAAGAGCAATTGTGATGATCTTTCCTTTAATTTGTGGATTAATTTTTTTTGTAATAACCAGCATCGTTTTTTTCGTGTGTTGGTGTTTTCCTGATAAGGGAGAAATTTGCGCGGCCTTAATTCAAGGCCTATTTATATTAGCCACGGGTATTCTTGCCCTGATTGCAGGTCACTTTGCATATCAAACTGCGATGCGGCAAACACGGTTACGTGAACAAAATGAAGAAAAAAGACGTATCGCCTATCGATTTATGATCAAAGAAGTTATTTCAAATTTTATTAATAAAATCACGCCGCAGATAGAAAATAAAGGGTCAACAACGGATGGTTCGGGAGATGGAGCAGGAACAGATGGGAGATACGGGAGATACACACCTGAAATACTGTTTCCTATTGTTAGAATTCCAGAGCCGCTCACCATAAAAAATTGGGAAAACCTGGCGATGCTGGAAGAAAACGAACTTTCATCGCTTATTCATACGTTATCGCTTATTGAAAAAAATAATCTCTTTGCCGCTTTTAGTAAGCTTGAATTTCAAGCAGAAAGTTTAAAACAATCACCCGAAGCATTAGCACTTGAAGAAGCTGCAGAGTCTGAAATTATTCACGGCATGAACAGAAAAGAGTTTTATCTTAACGCAAACACGATTGTAAGCACACTTAAAGACCTCCATGCAAGTTTACGTGAGTCCCCTGTTGTTTCGTGATATATATAGCTCAGCACGATAGATCCCCGGATCACACCCACTATTGTTTGAGCGTTGCAAAGTTGCAAATCTGCATGTCATTGTGCTCGACATGTAGACTTTATGATTTTTCTATCAACATACCGTTTTTCCAAAAATATACTTGTAATTCAAAAAAACAATGATTATATAGTGTATATAGATTTAATAATGGTATTTAATAAGAATGAATAAAATGAATTTAATTGGAAAAAAACTAGCTCTACTGATGTTGCTCAGCACATCGTATGTGTCTGCTATGGCGCCCAATGCAAATAATGAGCCAGATTCACTTTTGCTTAGATTGCCAACTGATGTAACGGCTGTCTTTTGTAAAGACTGGTTGACACTTGAGGAAGAAGCTAAAGTTGATTCAGCACTTACGAATCGTAAAGAGCGTAAGTTTCTTGAAGATGCACAAAAGTCGCTTGCTGCTCGCGATATAATAATACTGGACAATAAAAATGTTACGGATGATGATTTAAAATCAATTCTGAGTAAATTTCAAAATACTAAAGATTTATCCCTAAAAAACTGCACCAACCTTACGGGTGCTGCTCTCATCGACATCGCAACACATTGTGCGCACTTAAAGCATTTAAATCTAGAGGGCTGGCACCAATTTAAGCGCCCGGACATTATCACATTGGTGAAGCTTTGCCCTGAATTAGAAACGATAAATCTTTCATGGAACACAAAGATTGACAAATTCTGGGCAAGCATTAAAAATCCGGGGTTCGTAGAAATTGCAAATAATTGCCCGAATTTAATAACGGCGGATTTTTGTAGAACTTACATACATGATGAAGGAATCAATGCCTTTCTAAAAAAATGCCTAAAATTAAAAACGCTGAAGGTGGGTGGACGCGTCTCTATTACAAATGCCGCCTTTAATGGTTTGGAAATAAATGCAATGTTAACACATCTACATATTACAGGTCCTGCTGACATAACAGAGGAAGGATTTATTGTGATTGCTGTAAGTTTCCCAAATCTAATAATGGCGAATTTTCCTGGTTGCAGGGGACTTACAGATAAAGGTGTTGAGATGCTGGCAAAGAAGTGTGGGAATTTAGTAAATCTAAATTTTTATGCTTGCACACTTACCGATTTATCAGCTGAGAGCTTAACCATGTATCTCCCTAAACTAGAAAAAATAAACCTTGGCTACACCGGTATCACAGACATAGCTGTTGATTATTTAGCATCAAGCTACAATCAATCACTAATAGAGGTTGATATTTTTTCTAATTATGGAATTACAGATGAAGCTAATAAATCATTAGTAACGCACTGCAAAAACATCACAAAATTAAATGTTAGTGATTGTAAAAATCTTACTGAGGTATCTTTTAAAGCAATAGCCGAAAATCTCCACAAGCTGATATGGTTGAACTTTTGTGAACTCAGGCGTTTTCAAGAAAGTTCTATTACACTTATGGATATAATGACATTCACACAAGATTACGAAGAACTAAAAGAGCTACAGAAGGACGATTCTACTGAAACTACTAATGTAGTTATTAATGAAGTTATTAAGAGATTAAGTAAAAAATTGCCGCAAGCTAACTAGAATACATATTAGTTTATGCCAACGTCTTAGTAACGCATCTCTAGAAGCATTAACAGAAAATTGCCCCCAGTTAACGTTGTTGGATGTTTGGGATGTTTCTAAATGTCCTGAATCCGATATTGCTCTAAAAAAAATTAAGCGGATATTTGGGGATAAATTAACACTCGATATACCCTACTATGACTGATTAATTTTCTATCTCTTAGACATAAATCTCTCGTTTATATAATCACCGGGTCGGTTCCCGGTGATTATATAAAAAATAAATGAATGACATGTACAGCTATGCTATCCTTGCCTTACAACCAAGGATTCTCATGTGCCTCATCACTCTAAAAATGTTGTTTTTAGTTGGGTGGTTGTCGCGCACGTACAGCTTTATCGTGAAAACGATATTCTCTACCAAATTTTCTTTCTAAGAAAATCATTTTTGTTGAATACTTAGTTGATGTTCACGTCTCTCTATCTATTTTTTAAATAATATATAAAATATTTAAATTTAAAATACAACTACGTTAATTGTGTTAAATTAATCAATTATTCATCTATTTTATGTTAACTTAAATATATGAAATTATACTTATTTGGTTTGAAAGCTATGATTTACTACAAATACATTAAACATATTTCATATTTTATTTTGTTAGTATTAATTGTTCTCTTCTTAAGAATGCAATTTTCAAAAAATTTTAATGTAGGTATACACAACGAAACTGAAGTGAAATTTTTAACAGATCCTGCAATGACATCGCAAAATAGAGCAAATATTGCACTAATTATTTTGCATCGAAATTCACTGGCTCTTTATCATCGAGATGCAGCTACAGCTGGGATAAAGTTCTTAAATGACAAAAATGTAGCTAATGGAATAAAAAATGCTATTGCTAGTATTGTTATGCATCGCGTTGAATTAAAGGAACATCACCCGGCTGCGCAGCTGTATATAAATAAGCCATAACGCTTCACGTTTATTTTAATCGTGATTGAATCACAGTCAACAATCAATAAAACGTCCCACTTTTTTCCTTGCGGCTATGCTATCCTTGCCTTATAACCCAAGGATTCATATGTACCGCATCGCGCTTAAAATGTTGTTTGGTGACAAAGGCAAATACATCAGTATGATTGTGGGTATTTCCTTTTCAACGCTGATCATGACGCAGCAACCATCGATTTTGGTTGGGCTGTTGTCGCGCACATACAGTTTCATTCGCGATATTTTTACTGCCACATATTTTTACTGCCACAACGCATGTAATGGTATTGCCCAAAAACCATCACCAAAAGGGACGCAGTAATTTCCGGAATACAGCACAATACCTGTAAACGGCATATCCAAAGCCATACGTTCCTTAAACCAACGTAAGTGCTTGAAATCATCATTTGATACAACTGATCCCGGTTTTACTTCGATGCCAACCAAGGCACCTTGTTCATTTTCGACAATAAAATCAATTTCACGATTTTCGCGATCTCTGTAATGCGAGAGAATATATCGTTCTGCTTGGCAATCCAACAAAGCCGCTAATTGTGTAAAAGCAAATGTCTCTAACAACATTCCATTGCGCGCACCATCAAATTGAACGTGTTCAAACGTCCATCCCAGAAGTGCACCTATCATCCCTGTATCAGTCATGAAAAGTTTATCATGTTTACCAACCTTGTCATATGCTGTCTTGGTCCATGGCGGAACACGCTCCACTAAATACAGTGCTTCAAGTGCATTAATATATGCAGTAAGTGTTGGCCTTGTAAGTGTTAAGCTAGCACCAATACGTGTAAAATCAATAAATCGTGAAGACCAGCCAGCCATTATTGTGATCAGCTGACGCATTTCATCAATACGTTTTATATTCATTATGTCTTTCAAATCACGATGAATCATGGCATTGATATAATCTTCAAACCAATCTCGACGGTCGCGTTCTTTTTCAAATTTTAATACTTCAGGATATCCCCCTGTTAGTGCATATGAAATGTATAGATCTTTGAAACTAAGTCTAGGCAAATAGTTAAATGTGATGTCTTGCGAAAAAGTATTGTTAAATGCACGTTGTAAAAACGCTGGCGTTAATCCTTCAATTTCACCAATCGCCAAAGGTCTCAAACGGATATGCCGCACACGGCCAGCAAGAGACTCTTTAGCTGTTGGAATCGATTCAATATTCGCAGAGCCTGTTAACAAAAATCGACCTGGTTTAGTATTATTATCAACATCCATCTTAATTGCTTGTAACAGCAAGGGCGCTCTTTGGATTTCATCAATAATCATTAAATTATCCTCATGTTTTACAAAACCATGAGGGTCTGTTTGTGCCGCTGACAGCAGAAGGATGTCATCTAATGTTCGGTAGAGGTGTGGGGGAGAGGCAATATCTTTTGCTAATGTCGTTTTGCCGCATTGTCTTGATCCGGAAAGCAACAAAACACGTCGTACTTTCAACGATTCATTTATTTTGTTTACTTGCCAACGCTTATAATGTGATGTCATTTTCAGCTAAGAATTAGATTTTCTATTAAAGGAAGTATATCAAAAAAAGACGTTTTGTAAAATAGATAGTCGTCATTTTATAAAATACAATGACGCCATTCTGTAAAATTGAAGATGCTGTCGAAATAATAAATAATTCTGCAGTGCTTCTTTTGTGAATACCAAGAAGTAAAAAACTACTGACCTAGTTTTCGTAACCATGCTATCCTTGGCGCGTAACCCAAGGAATCCCATGTACCGCATCGCGCTTAAAATGTTGTTTGGCGACAAAGGTAAATACGCCAGTATGATTGTGGGTATTTCCTTTTCAACGCTGATTATGACGCAGCAACCATCAATTTTGGTTGGGTTGTTGTCGCGCACGTACAGCTTTGTCCGTGATGTATCGTTGCCTGACATCTGGGTAATGGATAATGGCGTTCAATTCGTAGAAGAAAACAAACCCATACGTGATACTGAACTTGGCCGCGTTCGTGGCATTGATGGCATAGCGTGGGCAGTGCCATTATACAAAGGACTTATGCGGGCAAAATTACCCGACGGGTCGACAAAAACACTGGATATGACCGGCATTGATGATGCGACACTCATTGCAGCACCGGCAAATATTCTTCAAGGAAGTCTCTCTGACTTTAGACGCCCTGATGCTGTATTCATTAATAAAGAAGCTGCGGATACCAAGCTTCGCGTGAAAATTTCTGAAACCCAAACGCGCCCACTTGCTGTTGGTGATGTGATTGAAATCAACGATAAACGCGCGCAGGTCGTAGGGCTTATCAAAGCAACGCGCAATTTTGTTTTGCAACCACAAGCTTACACAACATATTCAAGGGCTGTGTCTTATTCAGCGCCTGGCAGACGGCATCTTACGTATATCCTTGTTAAAGTCAAAAAAGGGGAAGACCCCAAGCAAATCTGCACGCGAATTATACAAAAAACGGGTTTACGCGCACAAACAGCTGATGAATTTGCAGACGCAAATCTTGATTATTGGATGCGAAGCACTGGTATATTAATTAATTTTGGCATCTCTGTGTTGCTAGGATTCATTGTCGGAACAGCTGTTGTGGGGCAGACATTCTTTAACTTTGTTCAGGAAAACATCAAACATTACGCCGTGCTTAAAGCCATGGGGCTGCGAAATCGCGTTTTAGCGAAAATGGTTATGTTACAAGCATGTGTTGTTGGCATCATCGGATACGGTATTGGTGTTGGGCTTGCTAGCCTGTTTGCCCTGAAATTCCAGGATTCTGTGCTGGCCGTTCGCATGCCGCCTATCCTTTTGCTTTTCTCTGGTTTAGGTGTTTTGTTAATTATTTTGACAGCAGCAATTATCAGTATTAGACGCGTAATTCGGGTTGACCCGGCGCTTGTGTTTAGGGGCTAACTATGAAAACTACAAAAGCGCTAAAAACCAGCAACGCAACGTTTGCTGTATCATGCAAAGGAATTAGTAAAGCTTTTATCACGAAAGATGTCGAAGTCACTGCCCTTCATAAGGTTGATTTGGATATTAAAACGGGTGAATTCATGATGCTGGTCGGGCCATCGGGGTGCGGTAAAACGACGTTGATTTCAATTATTGCCGGTATTTTAAAGCCCAGTACAGGTACATGCATTGTTGAGGGCGCGGATCTAAATGCCTTAACAGACACTGAACTGCTTGATTTCAGGGCTAAAAAGATTGGATTTATTTTTCAATCGTTTAACCTTATTCCGACACTCAGCTTGCTTGAAAACATTGCGATTCCGCTGATCATAAATGGCGCCTTGCGGGATGAAGCCACGACACGCGCCGAAGTAATGCTGGCTAAAATGGAGCTTGGTGCAAAGGCGGATCGATCGCCAACACAATTATCGGGCGGTGAACAACAACGCATTGCCATCGCACGCGCCCTTGTGCATCAGCCATCCTTGCTGATTTGTGACGAACCCACCAGTGCCCTGGATCATGCAACGGGCACAACGATTTTAGAGCTGATGAAAGACATCAGTCGCGAGATGAAAACTACTTTTGTCATCGTCACGCATGATGCCCGTATTTTCAAATATGCCGATCGCATCGCCCATATGAATGATGGCGTTGTGACGCATGTTGAGTGAAATAGCCAATCATCTTCTTCAAATTACCCACCCATTTTTCAGGAAAATTTACCACGCACTGGTAATATTTCACCAGTGTCCAATAAATGTTGTACGTAGGTTCTTACTTGTCTAAACTCGCATTCTACACCTTTTGAAGTGGCAATATCTGTTAATGGCATGCCTTTAATTCTAAGATTTTTAATGTTGGACTTTTGTTTATCTGAAAGTGGGGGTAAAGGAGCATTAATTCGACGCTCAATGTTTCCTTCTTGGATATTTTTAGAACAAAAACTACGAATTTGTCCTAGGCTGAATTTTCTGTCCTTATACTTTGTTTCTAATACCTGAAGAATTTGTGCTGATAACATGCCTTTCTCTCGACATTCTATAATCGTTTCTTTGTGCGTCTCCTCGAGAGGTCCTGATGTGGATGAAGGAGCCTGTTTTGAAAGAATTTGACCAGATTCAATTAATTCAGTTACATACGATCTGACTTGTGTAGAACTGCATTCTACACCTTTTGAATTGGCAATATCTGTATTTGACAGGCCATTAATTCTAAGTTCTTTAATTTTGTCTTTTTGTTTATCTGAAAGTGGAGTAAAAGCTGCAACTTGACGCTCAACAGTTCCCTCTTGGATGCTTTTAGAGCAAAACACGTTAACTTGACCAATGCTGAATTTTCTGTCCTTAAACTTTGTTTCTAATTCTTGAAGAATTTGTGCGTATGACATGTCTTTCTTTCGGCATTCTACAATCGTTTTTTCGTGAGCTTTCTCGAGAGGTCCTGATGTAGATGAGGGAGCATTTTTAGGAAGAATTTCACCAAGTTTAATTAATTTGCTTACATACGCTTTAATTAAGTTGAGGGTGTACCCTGTGCTTTCTTGAATGTCACCTTTTGTCATTTTAGGATTTTCTAGTTTAAGCCTTTTAATTTCTGCAAATTTTTCTGGGAATTCAGGAACATAGGGTGCATTATTTGCATTATTCTTTGTGTCTGAACTCTTGCCCTTTCGAGCAACAATAGGTTTAGCACCTTTTCGTTGTTGGGGGGCAGCAGAATTAGCTCGTGCCTTTTTTACAGGTTTTTTAGCACTTAATTCATCATCTGAATCTTCCTCTAAACTATCGTTAGTTATTGAGCGATCAACTAATTTCTTATCTGCCTCTTCATCAGATAGTCCCTCCCATAAAGAACCAACTGACGACTCATTATGCGATGAGCTGCTGCCAGAATCATTTGAATCTTCGCTATCGGATGACTGTGAATCATCGCTGTTCTCTTCTGCTATATCTGAATCATCACTGTCTTTTTCTGCATAGCTAACAGGTTTTGCCGCGGCTTTTCTATGCACAAAGCTATCATTCGAGGAGGCTGGTTTACCCCTTTTCAAATCACGCGTTGTTTTAGACATTGTTGAGCTAGAGCTCGCCGGCACTGCATTATCATTTTCCTCATCATCAACAGCTGCTATCTTTCTTTTTTTCTGAGATGAGGCATTTGTAGCTGCAGAGAGTGTGTCAGATCTGCCGAATGGCATCATGTCAAGGGCAGAAGTAGAATGTGAGGCTGGCTTGCGTATAGTTGACGTTTGACTGCCGGTTTTTGCATGTGGAGTCTTTGTTTGCTTAACCTGTGTATCAGAGGCGTTGTGTGTCGTTGATTTCACAATTTCAGGTGTTTTGGTTGTTGTTAATTTTGATGCTGTTGATTTAGATGCAACGACATTACGTGACAGCAGAGCAGTCTCATCATTATCTGAATCTGAGTCTGAGTCTGAGTCTGAGTCTGAGTCTGAGTCTGAGTCTACGCCACGCTCGAGTATTATTTCTCGCTTTCCGATTGGCTTTTGTCGTTCTGTCGGAATTGTTTGTTTTGCTACAGTTGAGATGCTTTTCACCGATGCTTTGTCCGCATCTTTTAATTTTATGTTCTTATCTTTTACTTTGGTTAATTCTGTTTGCTTAGAGTTATTTTTCTTAACTGCTGAGCCGCCTTTACCAACTGCTAGTTGGAGTCTTGATTTTGGGGCCTTAGGATTATTTACTATTGCCCTATTATTCACACCCTCTTCCTCAACAGAAGAATTTATATTCTTTCCACCTATGGTTAGTGTGCTCGCGGATGTTTGTTTTGAAGCAGATGAACTGCCCATAAATGGTACAGAACTATTATTTGCTGCGTTACCGCTATGTGCTGCTTTCTTCTTTTTTGTTATGCTTGATACTGCAATTGATGTTGAAGTCTCGTCTTCATCATCTGAATCAATCACAGCCTTCCTTTTGAAAATTTTATTTCCATTTGTTGTGTTAGTTTTTTCTTGCTCTACTGGGTCTGGGTTGTGTGTGGATAAAGTGCTGTTATCATGTACTGAATCATTCTCTGGGTAGCCGTAGTCATCAGCCCCCCCTCCTTGATCACCATAATCATCATATGTTAGCGGTGAGAGAGTAGCCTGAACTGCAGGGCTGGCTACAGCTGATGCTGCTTCCTGAGAGCTACTTGCTCCGCTTGAGGCAATTTCTTTGCTATGCGTTTTTATTTCTTCGAGTGCCCTCCAGAAAACAGCATTTATTTTGCTTAGTGAGTTTGTATTCTTTGGTTCATTTATAATTTTGGCTGACTCTAAATCAATGTCTAACAGTAGCTCAAAGGAGTCTTTATTTATTTGTTCAATAACGCTATCTTTTTTTGATTCAAATTCTAGACCTACATTTTTTTCGAGTATTATTTTTTTTAATACATATTGAAGGACTGAGTTTATTTTTTCAGAAGGGGCCTTCTCGTTTTCTATTATTTCATAGAAATCAGAAGTAAAATTATTGAATATTTCACTTGTTGTTAAGCTGCATTCTGTTATTTCTTTTTGTGCCTCTGTAAAAATAGTGTTTAGCTTGTTAAGCAAATTCTCGGTGCTTTGCTCGTTTATTAACTTGACCACTTTTAACTTAAGACTTATCAATGATTTTGAAAATTTTTTCTCAAGAATTTCATTTTTGAGTAATTCAAAGTCTTGCCCCACATTTGTTTCGTGCATTATTTTTTTTAATACGTCTTGAAGGACTGAGATTATCTTCTCAAAAGAGGTGTTTGATTTCTTTATTATTTCATTGAATGCTGAAATAAAACTCACTAATACTTGATTTGTATTCTTTTTCATTTCCTCAAGTGTTTTTGTTGTGGATGTGGCTAAAACTTGTGTTTCCAACGCAGGTTCTTCTTCAGGCACTATTGTTACTTGTGTCACTGGAGCCGCTAAACTATGTGCAACAGAAACATTGATATTATCTGCATGACCAGCCGTGCTTGTTTCAACTGCAGTAACCTGCTCTTTTTCCTGAGTTTCCTCACGGGTCAAGGACGGCTCATCATTCGTCACTATTTGTGCGCTAGGTGCAAGGTCTGGCTGTGGTGCAATGCCTGGCTCGAATGATAGAGAAGAAGAATCTACGTTTACGGGAATCGCCGCTTCACCAGGTTCGCTTTGCACAGCAACTGACCTGGCATTTTGATCCCCATGCGCTTTATCAAGTATCCGTGGCATACTTTCCTTCACATATTTTTCGAAAATTTCATATAAATCAGCAATATTAGTTGTGAATTTTAATCCTAATTGTTCTATAATTTCTGGCGTTTCTAAAACAGCACTTATTGTTTCAACGGCAACCTCTGGCTCTTTCTGGGGTTCATCATGTGCTGGGTCTGCTGATAAAAGTAAAGAAGAAGTGTTTGCTTGAACTTGGGGCGCCTCAACTAAGTGAAGAGGTTCTTGTTCATCACTGATTGTTTCCAAATCTTTGTTTATAGGTAATGGTGCATCGCCTGTTAATTCTGCTTCTTCGCCTGTTATTGTTGCAAGTTCTTTTAAACTACTTGAACTACTTGAGCTAATTGAACTACTTGAACTACTTGAGCTATGTTCAGAAGGCAATAAAGCACCATTCAAAGCTGCAACTATATTTATTTTTTTCTGTAATGGTTTTGTCGCAATTCCATTAGATGCTTTACTGTTATTTTTGGTATTACCTGTATAGTTAACGGGATTTTTCGTACATGATCTAGGCGCACATATAATATCACCCAGTCTTATATTTTCATTTTCTGAATTATTATTTTTATCAATTTCTTTATTCTTTTCTTTTGCCTTTTTTTGTTTCGAAGCAGTTGGAACATTTTGATTTATTAATAATGAAGGATTTGAGGAGGCAACATTGTCTAAAGTTAAGAATGGTAATTTTTCCCCCGCACGCTTTGGATTGACTATAATGGCTGAAGGGAAAGAAGCAGGCGCTTTTTGAGCAACTGATGGTAAACAATCGTTTATATTGTGAGGCAGATCAGTAAGTAAGATCTCATTCTCTGGAGAAAGTATATCACTACAAAGATCGGACAGCACTGCTTGAAAGTCCTCATCACTCTGAACATTGCCAGAATGTATGCTTGCGGCAGATGAACTCGGTACATTATTACTTTGATATGCTGTGTAATTGGAGTCAGAATATACGCTTGCGGCGGAAGAACTCGACGCATTATTGTTTTGATCTGCCGGGTAATTGGAGCCAGAATATACATTTTCGGAGGAAGAACTCAGCACATTAGTATTTGGGTATCCTGAATGATTAGGAACTATATCATCGTTATCAAATACTGAACCAACGTCTACGTCGGGGCTAAATTCTGAGCCTAAGCCTAAGCCTAAGCCTGAGTCAGCGGCTAAAAAGCTTAAGTTTAAATCAGACACGAACGACAATTTGCTTGACGAAGCATGTGAGACAGCTACATCGGGTGCCTGCTGAACACAAGCTTGCATAGCAGATGATGCGCTTATAACCTTTTTGGGTCCTTTTCTATAATGAAGAGGATTTGGGTCTTCTTTTCGAAGTTTCTGAAGAATTCCTGAAATCTTATTTACGGTCATATGAAGTGTATCTGCAATTTTATATTTTGTGGGTTTTTCTTCGCTGTTGTATAAAGCTATGATCTGTTTGTTTACTTCTGTTCTTTCGGTTGAGTCTCGTTGAATAAGACTAGAGGATGTTTTACGAGAATGAGAGCGTGATGAATAACATGAATATACAGAATCACTATCACTCATATCATCGCCACTGCTATTACCAGATGCATAAGAATGCCCAATGATTAAACTTAAATAACTAAACACCACCAAGGAAGATACTAATTTTTTAAAACATGTTGTTACTAACTGTAGCGCAGTCGATAGGGATGACTCACCATCCTCATTCATTATAACACCTGAAGATTTCATGCCTGCTTGTACCATTGACGCACCATTTTTTATTATTTGCACTCTTTGCATAGGATCACAATTCATCGTTAATATATAAACATAAAGTTATAATATTATAGATATAGACATTCGCATGCTGTTTTTCAATAGATAATTAAAAATTATTTTCCATTTATCTTATAGATTATTGTATAAATTTAGACAAATCACCTATATTCGCAATAATACTTAGGTGTCAATTCTATTTGGTGAACGAAATCCAATGATTAGCTGTCTAAATGCATGATATAGGTGATGACACATACAGGAAAATAAGAAATAATAAGCAATGCACAACAGGAATAAAACAATGAAATATCTCAAGCATCTTGAGCGACACATAAAAACAATAGTAAGCATTGCTAAAACAGCCTTGTTTCTTGCCCGAAGAAATATTCTGGCAACGTGTGGAGTCTTAGGGCTTTTTATGGCAATTATTGTTAGTTTTTCAAAAGGAAAACTGCCGGAAATCCCCGCAAATCAAATGAGTCTACCAGCGTCATCACCCTTTAAACATGCTATTTCTGGTATCGGTTTTGTCGAAGCAAATTCAGGGAACATCAGTGTAGGATCATTCACATCCGGCATTGTACAAAAAGTATATGTCCAAGAAGGTGATGTGGTTGAAGTAAATGCGCCCTTGTTTGAGCTGGACACCCGGTCCGCACGCTTACAAGTTGCCATTGATGAACACGAAATTAAGGCGTTTGAGCAATGCGTGGAGGCTGCAAAAGCAACCTTTGGGTATGCAGAAGATTTGTATAACCGGGACAAGAAACTAAAAGATGGTGTCAAAAGCCGTAGTGACCTCAAAAAGGTCGAGTTTGACTTTCAAAAGACTTTGGCTGATCTTAATACCCAAAAAGTAAAACTAGAGCAAGCACGCACCAAACATGCACTCTCACGTGTTGCACTTGATAAGCTTATCGTGAAAGCACCTGTGGCTGGCCTTATTTTAAAAACGCACGTGAATGTGGGTGAATATATTAAAGAAAACACGCAAACCCCAATCATTACCATGGGCAACCACAAACCGCTGCACCTGCGTGTTCAAATTGATGAAAATGACGTATGGCGCTATGAACATAGAGCAAAGGCAGCTGGATACCTTCGCAGTAATAGTGCCACCGTGTATCCATTGACGTGTGTACGGTTTGAACCATACGCAATGCCAAAAAATCAACTAAGCGGCGATAGTAAAGAACTAGTCGATACACGCATCATTGAAATTGTGTACAAGATTGAAGATGCAAAGGACGAGGTGATCATTGGGCAGCAAATGGATGTGTTTATTGAAACATCGAAGATGGGGTGAGGGGGGAGCCTGTTGTATTCCTCTCCGTTTTTTCCTTCTCAATTTTCTTCCGACTTGATCGGAGGATTCACCTTTAATCATGACATGTGCTTAAGCATAGACCCTTGAATCACGTCCGAGGGAAACTCTATCCACTAGTTTTCCTTCGCCGTCTCATCCTCAATCTTAGCGACACGCAAAATATTCGTCCCGCCTGCTTCGCCAAATGGCACGCCGGCCGTCACAATGATATTTTGTCCTGGCTCGGCGAATTGTTCAATACGTGCCCAACGGCATGCTGTTTCAACCATCTGAGAGAAACTATACATATCCTCGACCACCACAGCATGCACACCCCACACGAGCGTTAGAAAACGCGAAGTTCCTTGGTTAGGTGTTAATGCAACGATCGGCGATGCTGGGCGCTGACGTGCCACACGAAGACTTGTCATGCCACTTTCTGAAAAAGTAACAATCGATGCAACTTCAATGGTGCATGATACTTGCCGCGCGGCTTCTGCAATGGAATCGGTCACTGTATCAGGTGCGGTTGTATGCGATTCATCTAAAAATTTACGATGCAATGGATCTTGCTCTGTTCGGTGAATGATTCGATTCATCATAGAAACAGCCTCAACAGGATAGTGCCCTGATGCGGACTCGCCCGACAACATAACGGCATCAACACCATCATACACGGCTGTTGCAACATCAGAAGCCTCGGCCCGGGTAGGTGTTGGCGCAGTAATCATTGATTCCAACATTTGCGTCGCCACAATAACGGGCTTACCAGCCGACCTGCAGCCACGAATGATTTGACGTTGAATTGACGGCACATCTTCAGGCAACATTTCAACACCTAAGTCACCACGCGCAACCATCACGCCATCAGACAAGGCGATGATTTGATCTAAATTGGTAAGCGCCATTGGCTTTTCAAGTTTTGTTAAAATTTTGGCACGTTTTCCAATGATCTGCTTTGCCTCTAATATATCTTCTGGTCGTTGCACAAAGGAAAGCGCAATAAAATCAACACCAAGGCTTAGCGCAAATTCTAAATCAACATGGTCTTTTGCCGTGAATGCTGAAATTGGCAACATTACACCAGGTACGTTAACGCCTTTTCGATTTGACAGATCACCGCCAGTCACGACTTCGGTTATCGCATGATCCTTTTGAAAGGACAGAACCTTTAATTCTAATTTTCCATCATCTAAAAGCAGCGCGGTGCCAACTTTAAGGGCATTAAAAATCTCCGGATGCGGCAGATTAACGCGTACAAAGTCACCAGGAGTCGTATCCAAATCAAGACGAAAGCTTTGTCCTGGCTTAAGATTAACCTTACCATCCGCAAATACACCAACACGTAATTTTGGTCCTTGAAGGTCGGCAATTATGCCAATTGGTCGATTTCGCTTGCGTTCAATTTCGCGAATAATACGGAGTTTTTCTTCATGGTCTTTGTGAACGCCATGCGAAAAATTCAAACGAAAAATATCAGCACCTGCTAAAAAGAGGGCTTCAATCTGCTCTGCCGTGCTTGAGGAAGGACCAAGAGTTGCGATGATTTTGGCATTACGATTGCGACGCATGAAGAGATACCTTAAGTTTATGGCTCGTTATTAAGTGTATAGAAAACGGGATAAGGTGCAATAGGGAAAAGTGAAGATTTCTATCAATTTTTAACCATTTAAATTTGCATGATATTTTCCTAAGCTTAACGAATTGTTAACACTTTCGGCCTATAGAAAAGAGAATAGATTCAGCAGGAAAAGCAGTCGGGTGTAGGTTACATAAAAAATTAGAGTAATTATAAAACTTTACTTGAAAATAATAGAATAATAAGTTATCATTAAAATCTAAAATAATAAAAGAAAGATGATTATATGAAAATTAATCTAAAATACTTAATATTACCTGTGTTGGTTCCATTGTCGTTGAGTGCTGGTGATTTAGATGGATACGAGACGGATAACGAGGGAGCATCTAAATACAAGGGTACGTATGTTAGAGCGAATAATATTGGTGATAACGAAAAATTAGAAATAGCTCAAAAGATTCCTAAGTTTACCTCTGAATCTGCTCGGGCATTTTTATGCGCTGGTAATCCTAATGTCCCTGGTAATCCTAATGTCCCTAGTGCGTTAAAATATTTATTAGATAATGGGAATGAGGAAGATCATGATTTTGCCGTAAAATATATTTCAAAAGAAAAATCGAAGGAGCTTGAAAATACAAAACGGTACAATGATAAGACACGAAGTCATCTGTAAAACCCCGCGGTTCTATCTTCGGTCTCCCAGCGATACCGAGGCTATGCCGTGCTGAGTCGTCAAGAATTTAGGTGAACAAGTGGCTCGAGGACCTGGCTGCTTGATGTGAGTTTCTTATAGCGATTCGAGTTTAAATTAATTATAAAATTGATATAATATCTTCCTCTAGTTTCCCTCCGGCTTGACCGGAGGGTCTTAAGTACTGGGAATGCTTAAAGATGGATCATCTGGTCACGCCAGATGAAAAATAAAAAAATTAGCGTACATTTCCTGAACTCTTTGACGTTAGACTTTTAATGTTGATAAATTTCAACGTTCATAACTCTAAGTCCACTTTTAGTGGGAATTAATCCAAATTTCTTCCATGTGCATTAACAGGCACTGGCGCCCATTTTATCTTTAATCTTTTGATTGTATCGACTATTTCTGTTATTGTTTTTTCATCAACTTGGTCCCTTTTTACAAATGGAGGCGTCCCTATAGCAGCAGTTAATTCTCTTGATAATGATACTGGTTGGGCAGACTCGTGCTTTTGTGCTACATGTGCTTGCGTTTCAATTGCTGGTTCTACATGATTTATTGCATGATTTATTGCATTTGTTGGTATCGCATGGTTTGTTGCCTTTCGGCAGCCACAACACTCAAAAATATTCCAGAAACTCCATGATGATTCTTCTGTTGAGGCAGCCTGAATGTTGCAACTAACTACCATGGAAAATAATATGAAGAAATGTATTCGCGTGCATTTTTTTAACCGTGACACAGACATTCCTTCAAGAAATATTCATATCTTATTATGCAATATTATATATTAAAACTCCATTAATTTGAGCTGATTAGAATTGATTGAATTGTGAAAATGCACGCCACCTACTTGTCAGTTTTCTTATGGCACGCCCTAGGACTTATTCGATAAGTGAAGCATGGATCCTCGGGTTGTGCCCAAGGAAAACTAAAATGTGGTAGCGATGGAATCGTAGTAAGTTAGTATCACGCAATTCCATCAGGCATAATATACGTCGGCAATGCTTGATACTGCTCGAATAGCTCAGGCAACATCGCTTGTGTCATACCTGCATGCACGCCAGAAAGCGTAAGCACGCAATCGATTCCATATAAATTTGACCCGCGAATATCTGTTGCTAATGAATCACCCAGCATTAACACGCGTGACAATGGTACATCTTCGTGACGTTTTGCATTCGCCAATGCATGTGCCGCTTTGAATAAACCTGTGTTTGGCTTACCGTGTGTGTATATATTGGTCGCACCCATGCCGCGATAAACATCCGTAATAGTGCCCGCACAAATAACCAACTGATCACCCACTTGAACAAGCTTATCCGCATTGGCGCAGATAGCTGGCAAATTACGATTAAACGCACGTGTTAGGCGTTCTTTGTATGCATCTGCATTTTTTTCCCAACCATCTGTGCCTGTTATGATCATAAAATCAGCATCGTCCACGTTCTCTACTTGTGTATACGGCAGGCCTTCAAATACGGTACGGTCGCGCTCTGGCCCGATATGATACAGCTTATTGCCAAGGTCCTGGTAAAACGCATTTGACCGATCACGCAAGGCCGCGTAGCATTCAAGACCTGATGTCATCACATCATCAAACATCGCGTCATCAATGCCCATCGCACTTAAGCGCTCGCGCGTAACTTCAGGCAAACGCGGAGCATTCGATAAAATAACCAATGTTTTACCCATAGCTTTCAGTGCTTCATATGCAGCAATCGCCTTTGAGAATGGTTTTACGCCGTTATGCGTCACGCCCCATACATCAATCAAAATGACGTCGTATTGGTCAGCGATGGATGCTAATGATGGAATTTCATTTAAATGACGAGTGATTGATTGTTTTAATTCTACAGGCATTTGGTTTCCTAACGTTGGGACGGTTTTTAAGGTGGTAATGCAAATTATAACTTACAAAGTATTTACTTTCGTCGCATAACCATTCAGTAGCTCCACCAAGTAACCAAAAACCTTGCTTGGTGTCAATTCCTGTTCAACCACGTGCCGTGTGCGCATGGCCATTTCTTTCATTTCAATATCATGCGTTTTAGCGCCAATTAGCACGGTATCAAGATTGCTCAAATCACGTGCGACTGTTAAATAGTGTACATTCGGTTTAAACAAATCGTAAAACCACTGCTCATTTTTTGAATCTTGCTTGATATTAACGCAACCAGAACCCATGCGCCAAATATAGCCAGGGAACGTTGCCGTTACACCATCTAACGTGATTTGATACTTATAGGGCAAATGTTCACGTATTGAGGCAAAGGGCACAGGTTCGCCGCATAACTCTTTCACTTGTGTTATTTGGGCGGCATCCGTTGATAAAATTTTTGTCAACCGAGCATCGTAACGATCAGGAAATTGCTTTGTTAGTTTTACTAAACTAACACGGGGTGAATTCAAACGAATTTCGGTTATATCAACACTGTCTGTTGTCTTTCCGCGCCAAAAGAGTTTATTTTCTTTTTTCTCCCACGGGTGTGATTTTAGGCCTTTTTCAAGCGTCTTATACATTTCACACCAAAATTTTAACGTGAACGAATCAACGATCAAAAGCTGAATCGTGCTTGGCTTGCTCGCCATATCTTTAGCGAAAACAAACAGCGGAACATGCGCAACTTCAGGCGGTAATGCGATGCTATCGGGTTTATCACTAAGTACAACAAGAAAGTCATTATTGGTTAAACGCTTTTGCTGGGCAAGCTTTGTTACGACGTAATTCATAACTTTAAACTGTGTCGTCTTTTTTACATTTTTTTCTGGAATATGAACTGTTGCTTTGCCATTTCTAATCGCAAAATAAATAATATTTTTGTTAGCTGAGTGTGCACTTAAATAACCATATGCCTTTTTCACATCAAGTACTGTTATGGGCTTTGTGAGGGTTGCAAGTTGTTGTTGTACTTTTCCTTTTGCCCAAGGTGTAACCTCAATCGTCTTTGGCATGGTGTAGCGGTTAGCGTCATAATACCAATAACTGCCGCCAACAAGGCTGGCGATTAAAACGAATAATGTTATTTTTGCTTTCATACACTTTTCCTGTTTACTATCTTTTGGGCTCCCGGCTACGCCCAAGGCTACGGCCGTGGCCAGGTGACCCGAAGATCTATAAAGTTCATGAGGCAAACTCTTAATAACATTATATACAAAATATATGCAGCTTCAACTGTAGAGATCCTCGGGCCATGCCCTAGGATAACAAAAAGAGAGGAATAAAAATGGTAACTAATCCCCCTACACAACTTCTAACACAAGATGTTTTTTCTTCCCCGATGAAATTTTCGAACGTCCGTTAGCGTTAAAATCGGCAGTCGCTAGCACAGCCTTGATATCACTTACAACTTGATCATTCACCCGAACAGCGCCGCCTTGAATCAGACGTTTTGCTTCACCTTTGCTGGCGCTTAGGTTATAACGCACAAACAGATCATCGATCATCATTGGCAAATCAGTTGCTGCAATAGGCTCGGCCGGTAGTGTTGAAATGTCACCATGTGCAGCTTCGAACAACTGTTTGGCCTTTTCATGAATCGCTGATAGCTCATGAGCTCCGTGTGCAAGGGTTGTCGCTTCATCTGCCAAAATTTTCTTAGCTTCATTCAATTCCGCATCTTTAAGCACTTCTAGTTTTTCAATTTCAGACAGTGGTAATTCCGTAAAGATACGCAAGAAACGCCCAACATCAGCATCTCCAGCATTTCGCCAGAATTGCCAGAAATCATACGGACTCAGCATATCACCGTTGAGCCAAACCGCACCGCCTTCAGTTTTGCCCATTTTCGCACCACTTGCCGTTGTCAGCAGAGGGGCGGTCAGACCATAAACGGTTTTATTGGCAGCACGGCGCGTCAGCTCAACACCATTAATAATGTTACCCCATTGATCAGAACCCGCCATTTGAAGCATGCAATTATTTGTTTTGCTAAGATGGAGGAAGTCAAATGCCTGCATAATCATGTAATTGAATTCAAGTAGGTTCAGCGGTTGTTCACGTTCAAGTCTGGTGCGCACACTATCAAGGGTGAGCATACGATTAACTGAAAAATGCGGCCCATGATCGCGCAAGAATTCAATATAATTAAGCTTTGACAGCCAATCGTTGTTGTTCACCACAATGGCATCTGTTGGGCTGAAATTGATATAACGTTCAAACACACGCGCAAGGCTTGTGATATTTTCATTCACTGTTTCAACGGTCAGCAGTGGGCGCTGTGTGTCTTTTCCGGTTGGATCACCAATCAAACTAGTCGCGCCGCCCATCAACACAATTGGTTTGTGACCATGCTTTTGCAGCAAACGAAGCCACATAATTGGCATCAAATGTCCCACATGAAGGCTAGGGCCGGTGGGGTCAAATCCTGTATATGCCGTAATCGTACCAGCGCTGAGCGCTGCATCAAGCCCGTCAAGGTCAGTGCATTGGTGGATAAAACCACGAGCTTTTGATTCGTTTAGAAAATCAGATTTGAATGACATAAGTGCTTTCTTTTGACTTTTTTATGGCGATATTATTCATTTTTATCATAAACGTGCATTAAATTCAGCAAGATTCGAATAAAGGATTCGTGAATGATTTTTAAGTCATTGTGGATTAGATTCAAATAAACATTTTTTAAAAAAAATAAACTTGCAAAATACAAATTTGATGCATATATCTATATATGTACACATAAGAATAGTTTACTATAAAGGGATATCTAATGAAAATATTATCAAAAGGCCTAACAACTCGTTTTTTCCTGGCAGCAGCACTAAGCACATCATTTGCCAGTTTTTCCTACGGGATGATACCTAACTTGGCTCTGCCTTCTGAAACAGGTGATTTACGTGTTTCCAGCAGTGAAGTAGTGCTTGATGAACCAAAACTACCTCACGAAATACTCGCTAAATACAATATGAGTAACGTAGAAACAGCTGATGCAGCGTGTCAAAAAGTAGCGGCATACTTTCTTCAAAGAAGAGAAAGTCTAGCCAATGAAATTGCTGGTTTAAAAATTGCTGGCTTGAGCATAAGTGAGCTTGAAAAAAATTATGAGGATGCACTTAATAGTGTTAACTCACTGTTAAATCTAGAGTCTGATGAAATTAGGTCTGGTGAAATTAGAATAACTGAAAATTTTAAATTAAAAGAAGGAGTGGATCTGCCAGAAGATCACTCTATCTTTGAAACGCAATGTGAAGAAGGAAGAATAAAGAAAAGGTTGTTTGATTTTGCTTGTTCCGAAAAAGAAAGTCTTGAGGAACAGGCAATTGAGGCCAATAAAATGTATCTGTTTTTTGGCAGAGCAATTGATCCCCTTAATGCTCTTTTGACGTTAAAAGATTTAATAATAACAAAGGAAATGCAGATGCCTGATGATTCTGAGAATAGGCGTCATGGTTATTATTGTGATTACCATTGCCTCAAAGAGGCGCCTGCTTTAGCTTTCATGGCACGTGTGAGAATAGATAAAAATACTGGAAGAAATATAATATTTTTGGATACTAGTCCTAAAAAAAATATTTTCAAATGGGTTCCAAAATATGAAGAAATTAATGCATTCTTAGAGGATATCACTAACACTATCAATAACCCAGGCCTGGAAATTAATAAATGGTTTGAAGATTTTCCATCTATTTCAGAAAAAGTTCTGATAAATTTAAGGATAAAACAGTCAGAATCAACAAATCTTAGAAAATTCGGCACCATTGAAGCGGCTATGAATGCAAGTGAAGAGCAAGTGATATGGAAGAAGGCACAAGAAGCCATAGATAGTTTTAAAGAGTTTGCAAACGAAACTATGGACTATTTAAAGAAAAATTCTAGAATTAGTTAATTGTGTAGTTGCTCTACTTTTATTTTTTTGTGTATTGCCCGGGCGTGACCCGGGCATCTTATTTAAAAAGGCAGATAACTGGGTCACGTCAGGTGAATACACATGAAAATAAAAAATACTGGCGTGAATATATGCGGATATTAGAAATCCGAAAATAACAAAAATGAAGCCGCAGGAAGAAACAGAAAAAATGATTGAGCAGTATAAATTGATTAAAAATCTTTTTTCCTTTGAAACCTTTTTTGTTCTATTTTTGTTTTCGTCGCAATTCAAAGATGCTTATCCTTTTTTTCTGATCCCCCATATTACCCTTTTATTAACCGCCATTTTGATTCCATGGTTTATCATCCTTTACCGCAAAAACGTCAACGCTAAATTTTTAACCGTTGAAACAATGTCATTTCTATTATTTAGTATATGGTGCTTGATTAGCGCATGTTGGGTGGAACGTACTACGTATTCAATCAGCAAAGCGTTATGTTTTGGGGTATACACAGTTCCAGCCTTTTTTATGGCGTATTCTATTATTGGTGCCAATCAGGAAAGACTAAAACGATTCTTGTATGCTATAGGGATTCTTTCTTTTTGGGTGCATCTAGAGGCCTATAAAGAATGTGTCTTGTCTCACTGGCAATGGGTAGATGTACTTGGCAGTAATTATTTGGTTACCGGGCAAACCTTAGGTTTTGGGCTTATTTTGCTTAGCCTTGTTTCTTTTTTTGTCATGAAAACGCTTGAAAAAGATGATAGCGACGAAAAGATAGCGTTGAAACACTGCATCTTATTTTGGTCGTTGATGTTCTTGTGTGGAAGTTATGCGTACATCCAACTTCATTTAGGCGGACGAGGCCCTGTAATAGGCGTCATACTAACGGCCCTCTATTTTTATATCTATGGAGTTTATAAGGGGGAGTCTAAGTTGTGTGCTAAGCATTTTCTGCATATTAGTTTATGCTGTATCTCAATTTATTTTTTCTTTGATTGGATTTTTGAAGCACACACGTGCCATTTTTTATCGCGCATGACTAAAATGATCGTTCCCAACGAAATATCACCTCATACATTTGAGGTGGATGAATCATTAGGCCTTCGGCTTGAATATTATGAATCAGCACTTTCAGCATTTCTAAAGCATCCACTGTTGGGGCTAGGTCTAGGGGGATGGGCACAATTTCATGATACGCTTTATCACTACATGCCAGAGGCGCATGACTTACGGGAAGTCTTTTGGCGGCATCCACATAATATCGGCCTTGAAGTGCTCGCCGAAACCGGCATAATTGGCGGCATGCTTGGGATATGGTCTGGAATTCTTATTTTTAGAAAGATTCTCTTTAAACAGCTCACCCGTTCTTTTTTAGATGCAGCGCCTATTTTGTTGCTTGCTTTTAGCTTTTTTAATGCCCTCAAATCTGGAGACTTAAACGATAACATCTTGTTCTTTGTTATGGCAGGCATTAGTGCTGGAAAAAGAAAACATGGATCTCCGCTCAAACCTAGGGATAACGCAGGTTAGAAGATGTCTAATCCTCGTACATTTTCATACGCTTAACTTTGTTGATAAACATTTGACGTTTCAGCGATGACAGATAATCGATATACAGCTTACCATCCAAATGATCAATTTCATGCTGAATGCACGTTGCCAAAATATCGTCTGATTCAATATGCTGCAACGTACCATTTTCATCTAAATAGTGCATCTTAATGGCTTTTGGGCGCGATACTTCGGCACGCAATTCTGGTACAGAAAGACACCCTTCATTACACACGCTTAGTTCATCTGATCGCCAAGTAATCTCTGGGTTGATCATTTTAAAAATACTCGTCCCAGGGCTGCTATCTGAGACATCAATCACAACAAGGCGCATATCAATACCAACTTGCGGTGCAGCAAGGCCGGCACCATCTTCAGCGTACATTGTTTCGATCATATCATCGAAAATTGCGCGAATTTTATCGTCCACAACAGAAACAGACTTCGCTTTGATACGGAGTCTTGAATCTGGAACGGTGAGTACGTTTAGTAAAGCCATTTTGGTGTTCTCTTAGTTTTTCTGTTTTGTCTTCATCACAGCCTGCCAGGCCGTAGCTTTAGCGAAGGATGGAGGAGCCGGTAGCGACGTGGTAATCCAGTTGTTCTAGATGGCCACATCCTTCGGATTCGCCATGACGGTAGTGGAGAAAGCCTAATTATTCCCGCGACGCAAAAACGCTGGTATATCCAACAATTCATTATCTTCTTCGATGCGATTCGATGTCGTATTCTTAATCACTTGTTCAGTCACAGGCTGCGGTTGAACACGATTACGACTGACACCTGTAAACCGTTCAAACAAGGATGGTGAACGACGAGCCGCTTTGCTTTCGTTCGCTGATTCTTTCTCAGCAAAAGGATTCGAACCTGTAAATGGTGTAAGGTCTGGTCTACCATATGAATTTTCTGTCTGCCCGCCAAAATCATTTGATGATACTTGCGCATATGGATTCACAGGCGTTTCATTCGTTGCAGCGTTTGCATCAAGTGAAGATCCGCCGTTAGATGACATTTCATTCATTCCGCTATAGGATTCTATATCTGAATCGCCATACGAATTTGTTGATGCAGCCGCTTGACCAGCAATTGTGGAATATGCATGGGTCATACCTGGCATTGCAGGGCCTGCATAACTATTATTTGAAGCTCCCGCTGTCGAACGATCTGGATTTGCTGCTGCTGCGCTTGCTTTCCAGCTGGCGGTCCCTGGCGCACCAATACCTGTTGCAACAACAGATACACGAATGCGACCATTGAGTTTCTCATCAAAGGTTGAACCGAAAATGATGTTTGCTTCTGATTCAACGTCTTCACGAATACGGTTCGCTGCTTCATCAACTTCGTACAAGGTCATGTCATAACCACCGGTAATGTTGATCAATACGCCTTTCGCGCCTTTCATTGACACATCGTCAAGCAATGGATTTGAAATAGCTGCTTCAGCTGCATCCAATGCACGACGTTCGCCTTCGGCCTCGCCTGTACCCATCATTGCCTTACCCATTTCAGCCATAACAGCACGAATGTCAGCAAAGTCGAGGTTGATCAAACCAGGCATAATCATCAAGTCGGTCACACCGCGAACACCCGAATAAAGCACATCGTCCGCCATTTTAAAAGCATCCGCAAAGGTTGTGCGTTCATTGGCAAGACGGAACAAGTTTTGGTTTGGGATAATAATTAATGTATCAACGTATTGATGGAGCTCTTCAATGCCTTTCTCAGCGGATCGCATACGATGCGTTCCTTCGAAATGGAATGGCTTTGTCACAACACCAACAGTTAAAATACCGCTTTCACGTGCTGCACGTGCAATTACTGGCGCCGCGCCTGTACCGGTACCACCGCCCATACCGGCAGTGATAAACACCATGTTGCTACCCTGAATAAGCGAAATGACTTCTTCTAACGATTCTTCAGCAGAAGCACGACCAACATCAGGTTTTGAACCCGCACCAAGCCCTTGGGTGATATTCAGCCCCAACTGCAAGCGCTTTTCTGGTTCAACAAGTGATTGTTCGATTGCTTGCGCATCAGTGTTGGCAATAATAAAGTCCACACCTTCCAATTTTGCACGAATCATATTGTTTACAGCGTTTCCACCTGCGCCACCAACTCCAATAACGGAAATGCGTGGGCGTAAATCTGATCCTGCCGGTGGGGTAGTGCTTGCTTTTGCCATGTTTATATATCCATTCTTTATTTAAAAACTGAAAAGGTCATTTTATTTTTATATCGTATACGTGCATCGTTAACGCAGCGTCAGAATTTGTTAACTCATTATAGTTTAAATCTATTAAAATGAATCAATCAACCCTTTATAGTGCGATTTTATATCATTGATGGTATACGTTCGCTATCATTGTAATGTGTAAAATGAATCTAACCAACAAAATAATGGATGCTTTCTTAATTTTTGTAGTGTTTTTACACAATGAAAATGAAGGTGATCGCATTGACCATTAGAAAAAAATATAGCACAACTTATCTCAAAGCATTTCTTAGAAAATCAAGATTATCATGCTGTGCCGTCTAGGACAACGGGAAGCCCCTCGTAATGATGTGGGGGCTTTCTTCCTGGTTACTGCTGCTGCCACCAGTACCGTAATGGATAAAATACATAAAAGAAAAGCACGCATATTGATAAGTCAATTGGCATATTATCCATACGCCTTTCTAATTCAGATAACTTATCGTGCATGTCTTGACATGTCAAATCAAGGCACATATTGTTTAAGCTTGCACCACACTACGTTATACAATTTTCTGCATACCCTGCAATCTGTGATGTAAGCTCATTAATTTGGATGTTTGTTTCGTACTTTGGATCGTTTGCATTTTTTACGATGTTATTGCACACACGCCATGCACAAAGAAACGCAACGACAAGGTATGCGGCTTCAACCACCATCTTTCTTCTTTTGTCATTATAATAAGGCACTGTATTAGTGGAATAAACAAGATCCCAGCAATGCACCCCAAAAGGAAGGATATAGGGTGCTGTTATCCACAATGTATCCCTCAGTACCTGTTCAGGGTATACAATAGCGTCCTTGCATGCATAAAAAGCCTCAAAAGTTGTGCCTAGCCACACACCTATTGGCAATAAACCCGCACAGTTTGAGTTCTGTTTGTTGGATAAACAGTTTTTATCACTCTCAAGGTCGCGATGGGTATCCACACTGTAAATATCAGCTGTTGTAGAATTTTCTGTCATTTCAATGCTATAAGAATTAGGCTGAAAATGCTGACTTTCCTCATCGTCAATCGTCATAGCATTTAAGCTACCACCCTCTATCACACAACACGAAAACGCAAACAAACAAAAACGGATAAATTTTATAAAAAACAACATTAATATATTTTACTTCAGAAAAATTATATTATTAATATCAAAACATCCATATGAATGCAACAAATAATTCAAATTATTTCATTTACAAAAATGGCACCCCCTAAAGAGATGCCGTTGGTCGGTAAAATCCCCTTAATGAGAATTCTTATTAAGATACCTGGGCATGCACTTCCTGCTTGGCAAGCATACATGCTTCGTGACTATTGATCGCGTTCATATACGCATTGATATAATTAACGATTGCATCGGCACGGCTCATGAATTTATCACGCATGTCATGGTCAAAAGATTGATACAAAAGAATATGACGCATATCCAGCAAAAGGACTTTCGATTTATAAATATGTTGGCGCATTTGGCGTACATTCATGCATGAACTTTGTATTAATTCCTGAAAGCGAAATTCAAGATTTTGAAGCATCCCCTTTTGAAAAACACGAGATGGCCTGGAAATTTTTGATGTGATCATATTTGCGTACTTCATTTTTTTACCTATGCGGTTAAATGGTTAAGCTTATAATTAGTGTCTGAAAATGAGAAGGTTAATGTGAGGCTTTTGTTTTTCAACAAATGTGATTAACAGTTGAAATTATTGATTGGGAGAACAACTTAGTGCCTAACGCACCCAAAAGCAAAATATAGTAAATTTAATTTTTACTCATAATGAATTCACCATTACTTATGTGACTATGCTCCGTCAAAATTAGAAAGGCAACATGTTTGACATATTTATTTAATATTTACGTAAAATAAATCATTAAAAGACTTTTTGGCGTGTTAAAAAATAATTTTAAGATGTTTTTTAATGAAATTTAAACAAAACACACCTGTAATAAAATAAAACTATGGTGAATTCGTGTTTATCACGCATGAATAACGGTCAATCGATTCCCAAATGCTTGCTTTAATCGTTAGCTGTTTTAGATTTTTACAGTTTTTAAATATTTCAGTGAATTTTAAAAAGTGACAATTAGCAAAATTTAAAGTTAATATTCAAATGCTAATCAGTTGCTTTTTTCTTTTTGCAATAATGCCGTATTTTAAAAAATGCAAAAATCAACGCCAGCAGCCCCAAAACGCCAAATATAAAATATTTCTGCACAGTTTCAAAATTCTCAAAGACTTCTAAGACTACATGCCCTAATAAATATCCAGCAGTACAGCTAACCGCCGCCCATATTGCTGCGGATAAAAAATTAAGCGGGATAAAACGCCATGGCTTAACACCCGCCGCACCAATAATAATAGAACTGGTCACTCGAATACCATATATAAAACGGCACGCAATAATAAACGCCGCATCATATTTGTGTAATAATTCAAATGTTCGTGCAGATTTTTTCTTTAAGGATGGAAAGCGTTCAAAGATCGCGTCACCATAGTACCAGCCTACAAAATAAAGCACTTGATCGGCAATCAAGGTACCCATAAAGGCAATAACACCAACCTTAACTATTGATAAATGACCAAGACGTGCCATGGCACTGGCTGTTAAAATGACAGACTCTCCCTCAACAAGAGAACCTAAGAAAACGGCTAAATAGCCCCATTCTTCAACGAATTTAACAAGTACTGCATATGCTTCCAAGACATGTCCTTTTCAAATCATTTCGTGTATTTTACCTTATAAACCCTCAGGTCACCCCCAAGAGAAATAAGTAAAGACCGTAAACACCTATGGTGTTAAGCCAGGGGTGACTGCAACAAAATCCAATTCATAGCAGTATTGACTTTAACCAACAACCGGCTGTGATGTTTGTGCTTTATTTTCTGGCAAATAAGCAATGGTGTTGGGTTGCGCAAGTGCAACTAAATGCGTATCGATTTCACTTCTAGCTTTATTGAATTTTTGTAAATCTTTACCCACAAGCTGTACGCTTGGCATTTTTTTAACAGACATTGGATTAATGTTTGAGCCCTTATAAATGACTTCATAGTGAAGGTGCGGCCCGGTTGCAGACCCTGTAGCGCCAACATATCCGATAATTTGATTTTGTGAAACACGACTACCCACTGCAAGGCCTTTTTCATAACGGCTTAAGTGTCCATAAGCAGTCTCATAACCATTACTATGTCTGATTTTAACAAAATTACCATACTCACCATAATAACCGTACTTAATAATAATCCCATCGCCAGCAGCTTTGATGGCTGTTCCTGTTGGGGCACCTAAATCAACACCTTTGTGATATTTGTTATAACCTTTAATAGGATGCAAACGCATTCCGTACCCTGATGTAATACGCATTTTACTTGCGTCAAGTGGTGTCTGTAGCAACCCTCTTACAATGCTGCGTCCCTTATCGTCATAATAACTAACTTGCCCATTATTTACGTGACGATAGATGCGATGTTGTGTTTTTCCGGCTGTAAAGGATACATAGCGCAGATCCCCAGCTTTAACAACTTTACCGTACCGATCCTGCTTTTCTTCAAATAGAATTTCAAAAGCATCGCCTTTTTTAATGCCATGCTGGAAGTTCATCACATATGTCAGACTGGCAATGGCTTCTTGTACAATATTTCTTGGCACACCTTGCCTTAGCGCTGTTGAATAAAAGCTTGATTGAATGCATCCATCCACACGTCTTAAAACTGATTTAAGGTTAAGTGACTCAACCTTTGCTTCATATGTGCCTTGAGCCGTTCGCACAACAGTCAAAACAGATTTGTCATTGATGTTGAATTCAATGTTTTTTAATTGGAATGGTTGTGATTCAGTTGCATTTTGCGTAGTGACAATAAATGCTTGTCCCGTTTTCATACGACGTAAATTATATTTTGATTGAACAGAAGCGATAACTTGATCGATATCTGCTTTTGAAGCGCCTGATTCAGCCAAAAGAGATTGCAGTGTATCGCCTTTGCTTAACTGAAGTGTGCGCATGTGTGGTTGAGATGGTGTTGCTGGATTTGTTGCAACAGTTCCAGTCATTAACGTAACGCCGCCTTCAGCGTCTAGACTTAATGGATTGGTATCAGGGGTAAAGCCATTTATGACAGAACCTTCACCTTGCATAAGATCATCATTGTTGATTTTTTGCAAAAAGGTGTGTTCTTTACGATATTCACGAACCGAAATCACACATGCTGTCATCATGAAAAACAGACTGACTAAATGTGAATGGCGCTTTAAGTGTGAATGGTGTCGCAATGTTAAACTCCAAAAATGTATCCAACCTATATATTAAGACTGCAAACGGTTAACAAATAATTAATTGAGCACCTTTATAATGTGCCCAAGAAAGAGGCCGTTTGTCAATGGGAATGCTTAGAAAGAGTTCTCGATTTGAATTGAACGGCAGTAGAAGGCCATGCTGAGCATTAGATTCATCAAGGGTCAAAGAGCTCAGGTTGCTGAGAAAATCAGCTTTTTTATAAACGAACGCAGGTTTAAATTGAAACCTTGGCGCAAATCAATTACAGTTATATGTGTAGACATTTCTTGCAAGTGGTTATCAAGCTAACCTTGTCAATAAAAACAATCGGTTTGATGGCTTTTAATGATCATTTGCAGACATAAAACAATATTTATATCAATTACAACGCAGAGGCAGTTTTTCAGAGTCATGGTTATTTATGAAATAAACAGTGATACGACCTGGCACTTCCTCTTCGCGTTTAGGGAGTTTTTAAGACAATGGTTAAGCGTCTTCTTATCGATGCCACCCACAATGAAGAGGTGCGTGTCGCAGTCGTCAATACTCATTCGCTGGAAGAATTTGATTCTGAAACAGCGAACAAACGACTCACAAAGAGTAATATTTACCTAGCAAGGGTTGTTCGCGTTGAACCTTCTTTGCAAGCAGCATTTGTGGAATATAATAACGGGCGACATGGTTTTTTACCGTTTGCCGAAATTCATCCGGATTATTATCGCATTCCGGTTGCTGATCGCAAGATGCTTGAACAAAGCCTGGCGTTACAAGCTGCAGAGGCTAATGGTGAATTGTCCGGTGATGATGCCCTGGAATCTAATGTAGCAGAAGATGAAAGCACGAAGACTGTATCTGAATCTACTGGATTTGAATCCAATGGATTTTCAGAACTCATCGATGATAAGAATCAAGAGAGCCCTGAAGAGAGCGCCAATCAAAACGTGTCAGAGGATGAGGAATCTGCTGATGTAGATGAGTCTTTGCTTGCAGATCGTCGAGATCAAACAACGGACATTGGTGGTGATTATGCCGTAGGTGCCGATGATCTGTTAGAACCAGAGGCAATTGCTAATAATGAAAAACGTAATTTAAGATTCCGTTACAAAATCCAAGAAGTTATCAAACGTCGTCAAATTATGTTGGTGCAAGTTGTTAAGGAAGAGCGCGGTAATAAAGGCGCAGCGTTAACAACATATCTATCTTTGCCAGGCCGTTATTGCGTATTGATGCCCAATGCTGGTCATCGTGCAGGCGGCGTATCACGTAAAATTAGTGACAATGATGATCGTCGTCGTTTGCGTAGCCTAATGAAAGAATTCGAAATTCCTGAAGGCATGTCACTTATTGTGCGTACCGCTGGACAAGAGCGTAACAAATCTGAAATCAAACGCGACTATGAGTACCTGCTGCGTGTGTGGGATGATATTCGTGAAAAGACGATTATTTCCACAGCGCCTGATCTTGTGTATGCCGAAGGTGATTTAGTCAAACGCGCTATACGTGATATCTATGATCGCGATATCGAAGAAGTTCTGGTTGAAGGTGAAGAAGCCTACAAAGCCGCAAAGAATTTCATGAAGAGCCTGATCCCAAGTCATGCTAAAAAAGTAAAATTGTACAAAGACTTGCTGCAGCCAATTTTTCATCGTTTTGGCGTTGAAGAACAAATTGAGAAAATGCACCAACCTGTTGTGACATTGCCATCCGGTGGATCAATCGTGATCAATCACACCGAAGCCTTAGTTGCAATTGACGTGAACTCTGGCAAATCCACGCGCGAGCGCAATATTGATGATACGGCTGTTAAAACAAACCTTGAAGCCGCTGCCGAAATTGGTCGTCAGCTTCGCCTTCGTGATATCGGCGGCATTGTTGTTATCGACTTTATTGATATGCATGATAGCGGCCATATTGCCAATGTTGAACGTAAAGTCCGTGATGCTCTAAAATCCGATCGTGCGCGCATCCAAGTGGGTCGCATTAGTCAATTTGGTTTATTGGAATTATCACGTCAACGTCTTCGTCCTAGCATGCTTGAAAGCCATTCTATGCCATGTACGCATTGTAGTGGGACTGGCCTTGTACGCTCTGTTGATTCATTGGCACTGCAAGCATTACGTGAAATTGAACGTACAGTGATTTCAGGCAATGCCTATGAGGTTCTTGTGACTGTACCCCTTGGCGTAGATTTGTTCTTGCTCAATCAAAAACGAAACGCAATTGTTGCCATTGAAAATCGTTATGGTGTTGTCATTCAAATCATTCATGACACAACAATGCTGTCACCAAACTTTGTTGTGGAAGTACTGTCAGAACGCCCACGAACACTTAAAATTGCTGCAAGCACAGTGAATTATGATGAAGTGCAACAACCATCTGTTGATGATAGTGATGATGAAGAGTCAGAAGATACGGATACGGATCAAGAAACAACCGACGATGCATCGAGACTTAAGAAAAAATCACGCCGTCATAACAATCGCCGCCGTCGTAACAATCGCCGCGATCAAGGTGAGGCGGGTGCTGAATTGGCAGAAGGCAGCACAAGTGACGAGACGACAAGCACTGAATCTATAGCTAACGAATCTGAATCGACGGAACAAAATACCACAACGAATAGAAGCCCTAGAAGACCAATACATAGGCACGAAAAGAGAGCTGTTACTGAAGATACAGTAGCTGCATCTGATGCCATTCAACCGAGTGAGAGCGCGTCCGAAGAAACACCTTCTGAAGAAGGGCAAACAGAAAAGCGGTTTACAAACAATCGTCGTCGTCGTCATCCATACCAACGTCGTCAGCATAATAAAACATATGATAATAAGGCCGATGGTGTGTCAGAGAGACCTCCTTTCGAACCAAAAATCATTGAACCAAGACTTATTGATGGGACAACACCTACAGCTGCGCCCTCGGTTATTCCAATGAAGCGTGAAGCGTCAAGAGGTCAGCAAGCTCCACGACCACCACGTGAAAGTGGCAAAGTGGAAGGTGCTGATTCAGCAGCTGCAGTAGCACCTGCTAAAAAGAAAGAGCCAAAACAATCAAAGAGTTGGTTAAGGCGTTTGTTAGATAATTAATCCCAACGCTTTCTGTTCATTCGACTTGATCTATATTTCCCTCTGGTCATACCAGAGGGAATTTAATAGAGAGAATGTTTTTAAAAGTAATGAATAGCATGCCCCCCTATGACGAGAAACAAATCAGTGGTACAATGATCCTGAAAACTATGCTTGGATACACCCTCTCATGTCATTCATACCGTTACTAATTTTTTTTGTCGTCTTAAACACCGCAGCACGTCTTTGCATGGCAGACAGTCAAATAGTACCAATGTCACAGCTTCTTTTAAATAGTTCCCAAAAACCTCACGAAAAAACATCACTATCTACTGATAAAAAAACGGTGGATAGCAAAACAATAGCTACTGAAAACGCCAACAATAAATCTTTGTCTAACCCTTTGCGTAAAATAGCAGAGAATGTTAGGGATATGATTGAAGAATACACAAAGCGTCGGAACCTCGCGGAAAAACGTGGGGATCTAAATCGATATGATGAATTACTTAAAGACGCCAATGATTTAGCGAAAGAAATCGAAGCTGCATCAAATGAACATGATATGCGCATGGAACAATATCAAAAAGGGGACATTAAATCTGGAGAACAAGCGGTTCGTCTCACTGAACTTATTCAAAGCCGCACTGAACCGTTTAATTCACTTTTATGGCGGATGGATCAGGTAATTGCTGAAATTAAACATGATGATACAACCATGCCGGAACGCACTGCGTATGAAGGAATTCCTCCAACATCCAAATTAGTGCCCTTGACATCGCGCACACAACAAGAAGAGCCCCTCTCAACAAAGCGCAAATTATGCGATGACGAGGAAGAGGACGAAGTTATACAGAAGCATAAATCTCTCCAGCCATTAAAAACAAAAGATGAAGACCTGGAGAATATGGGGGCTTAGGTGCCCGTCGACGAAGTATAACCGCTCAATAATAGCTTGAAGGCAATCAAGGATCAGAGCGTTTCCTGCCCTACTGCAAATCACCTCTTAGCTTTACTTCGACTCCCCGCCAGCGCCTTGATTATGACGTAGCTTTGACGAATTTGAAAGATTATGCCGTGGCGTGTGATTGGTGGATCCAGAAAAATATGACCTTATGGTCCGACGTATGAAAACTGAGAAAAGTATCGAAGATCAACGCCATAATCAAATCATAGGGAAGTAGCTATATTAGTCCGCAGCGCATTCAGTGTATCAACCGTCGACAAATCACACCACGCACCATCAAAAACGTGCCCTGCTAACCGGCCATTAGCCTCGGCAATATCAAAACAATCTTTAAACGAAAAACAAACCCCTTTGGTTGGCTGGAGAATATCTGCACAACGACGCATAAAAGCTGGCATAACAACGCGGTGCCCAATAAACACATAAGGGGCTGACAGGCCGTTGGGGCGATAATCAAGTTGTTTGTCTGTTAATTCGTAATCTCCTGCTCCAATGAAGGCAATTCCATTGCTTTTGGCGCCGATACTAAGCAACATATCCTCAGCATCTGAGTTAAAATTGGCAAGCATATTCAAACCCAATTGATCCGCAGAATCCCCCTCAATATACGTGTCACTACTAACGACAAAAACAGGAGCATCTCTTTCAAAATGCGGCAGTGCGTAGATGAATCCACCGCCTGTTTCAAGGGGTTCAGGCTCTCGGCTAACAATGACATTGGGATAATTGGTGTGCACAAAATCTTCAATCACATCCGCTAAATGAAAAGCATTCACAACAATGCGATCTATCTTTTGCCGGTGCAAACGATCAAGCACAAGGCTGAGGCAAGTCGTGCCATCATCCATGATGGATAGCAAAGGCTTTGGTGTATCACGTGTGAGAGGCAGCAATCGCGACCCTAAACCAGCCGCCATCACCATCGCTTGTTTTGGGTGTTGGGTCATTGTGTTTTTTCTTTTCCCTTTTGCACCACCGCATGCTGAGCTGACAATGGAAAATACTCTGCAAACCAACGGGCAATCGGTGCAAAAAGCGGGTCTTTAAAGTGCTGCTCTAGATAGCGCCACAACCTCGGCAAATGTTCACATTTCGAATCATTATGTTGACGAAGCGCATAACGGGTAAAGACACCAATCACTTTCACATGACGCCCGGCACCCAGTACTTTCGCTGTAATTTCTAATGCCTCATGCTGTTCTTTCGGATAAGCAGACAAAAATTGCTGAGAGCATTGATGAACAACGTCAGGCGAAACATCGCGGCGCGCGTCCTCTAGTAATGAAACAAAGTCATATACCACCGACCCCCATAACGCATCTTGGAAATCCAATACGCCGCAGGTTTTAACAGATAAGGGCTTTTCAATAATCATTAAATTATCAACATGAAAATCACGCAATACAACGGTTTTTGGTGTGCGGGGCAGGGCATTAAACAAATCTTCCCACAATGCCATAAATGGTTTCTTTGCGATCGCTGGTGCTTGCACACCCTTTGCGTATGGCCAATACCAGTCAATGAACACTTCGACTTCGGCGAGCAATTTTACGGTTGTATACTCTTCGATCACCATAGGACGCGGGCAATTTTTTAATGATTGCAAGATTTGTGTCGCCGTGTGGTAAAGACGTTTTTCAATTGTTTCTTTAATAGCATCACTTTTGACCGCTGCCGCATCAATAACACGTGTAAACGTTTTATCACCAAAATCTTCTAAAAGAACAAAACCATTTTCTTCGTCAAACCCCAAAATCTTTGGCGCACGCACCCCTTGTTTTGTTAAATAATCCGCCATTAGAACAAACTGTGTGGGCTTTTCAGGGGCAGGGGCATCCATCACGACATACGATTGCGTGCCGACTTGCAAACGATAGTACTGACGATTCGACATGTCTTTGGCAAAAGGACTAAGCTTGCCAATCAACCCTTGTTGATGAATGAATGCCTTAAGCAACGTGAAACGGCTGGTGTGCGCGATTTCCAGTGCTGGCATTGGCGATATGGCTGAATCGTTTACTAATGTTTCTTTTGTCGATTTTATTTGTTGTTTCATCGTTATTATACCATTTTCAGAAATGATTAGGCTGTGAGGCCTCAAGATTTAAGCAGCAGAGTTTACTGAAGCACACTCGCCGCACAGATATCGCCGAGGGCTGCACTAACTGATTATTAATGAAATTGGTATTAATTACACTAAACTCTCACTTTTGATCATCTACAGTATTGATAGATATGTCAATTCGATTATTGAGTAAATGGCCTGTATCCCCCCGTGTGAGGGGATAATAGAAAAAAGGAATTATTAATTTGGCTCTTATGCAGATTAAGTGGGTAACCTTTATCAGACCTAAAAATGTATCATCCTCGGGTTTGATGCAAGGATCTATATAGGTTTAAAGGCAAGCACTAAGTGTGACTTGACAAGCTAGATGCCACTTCGATGATAGATATTATCGTGTCAAGCGATAATACACTGGGAGCAAGGATTGTACATACCCACTCGTTTCCTACAAGAGCCATTGATTTTTTAGGTATAGTTATTCAGCATCATTTTCTAGGTACAATTTTTTTTGTTCTTTTTCACGTTTCCTGCGGTCATTTTCTAAAATCCGCTGATCAGCCTTTTTAATCAAGATTTTTATAAACTGTTCGTATGCAAATTTCTGACCAATATCTTCTTTGTAATCGTCAAAACGGGAGCAAACCTCATTTATTTCGTTTTTGTACGTTTCTGAATCAATTTTTTGATCTGTTACTAAATACGTCCGTCGTTTCTTCTTAATTTTTTCAATAGTTTCGGTGGTCCAAAGGTTATTAACAGTAATTTTTGCTAGGTCCCCCTTAATGCTTTTTATTAACCAGTTTGCAAAGAAATGTGGACCACATTGTAGATGATAGTGGTAGTAAAATTTGCATTTCCTCTTGCTAGCCAGGATTGCAGATTCTTCTGTCTCATCTCTGTGTGATTGTGTGGCTAATATTTCATAGGATCGATGAATGTCGTTATATTCTTCTTTAACTTTCGCACGTTTATACTGCTTAGTATCAAAAATTATTACTGAACGAGCAGGATTAAATCTTGAACCTTGGACTTGCTCCTCATATGCACTCATCGTCCGTTTAAAAGGCAATTGGACTTGCTCCCCACCCGACTCCCCATCCGAACCCATCGCCAGGTTAAAAGGAAAAAGCGCCAAAAAAGCTATAATTTTAATATTTTTAATCATTATTTATATCCTGATATATTTTGATTATTGGGTGAATGAACTATATCCCCCCGGTTTGGGGGGATTACAGATAGAATTGAATTGGGGAAAAAGTGTGTTTTAATTTATTTTACATTATTTGTGGATAATTCAGTTAAAGTATTTGCAGCTTGAGTTATTTCAAAGGCAATGATTAAAGGCCTAATATATTTATCATATTTAACATCAAAAGTGAGAAGCAAGCTTTGAAGATTCCTAAGATGCAGACATGGAGTTTCATTATAATATTCATACAACGAAAATATTACATGATTCCTAAATTCTAGCCTAATATCATCGATAGGACTTTCTGAATTAATTTCGCGCTTTATTAATTCGTCTGCAATTTGCAGGGAATTTCTTGCAGGATCATAGTGCCATAAAAAATTTTTCCAGGTCCTTTTACCTGAATTTGTGGATAATTCAGTTGAAGCATTTGCGACTTGAGTTATTTCATAGGCAATGATTAAAGGCCTAATATATTTATCATATTTAACATCAAAAGTGAGAAGCAAGCTTTGAAGATTCCTAAGATGCAGACATGGAGTTTCATTATAATATTCATACAACGAAAATATTACATGATTCCTAAATTCTAGCCTAATATCATCGATAGGACTTTCTGAATTAATTTCGCGCTTTATTAATTCGTCTGCAATTTGCAGGGAATTTCTTGCAGGATCATAGTGCCATAAAAAATTTTTCCAGGTCCTTCCTCCTGAATCATTCAACATGTCTACTGCTGTTATTGGGAGCATAGGCAGCATAACAGTTTCAGATGGAGCAGAATTAAATCTTGAATCTTGGTCTTGTTGTCCATCCGAACTCATCGCCAGATTAAATGGAAAAAGTGCTAAAATTGCAATAATTTTAATATTCTTATTCATTGTTAACATCCTGATATACATATAATTACACAAAAAGATAATTTTATTTTTAAATAAAATTATCTTGATTTGTACGTACATAACTAATTTCAACCTGTCAACGAAAGATTTAAGTATTTTCAACCTCAAAGAGAAAATCATTTGAATCTGTGCTGCACATTAGTCGATGTTTAGGAGAGAAGAATTTCTAATAAGTAAATCTATGTGCTTTAGCTTTTTTAGCTTTTATTTTCTTAATTTTTTTAGCCTTTAATTTAGCTTTAACTTTTGCCTTTGCTTTTTTATTAGCATTATTAATGGAAACTTTATGCATATCGCAGGCAGTGAAAAGAATTCTATTAATTTGGCTCTCATAAGTCGCTGGATCTTTTTTATTTTTTTTCATCAATGCATGTAGATAACTTTTGCATACATGCTTAAATTTTTCAGGATTGAGTTTGATTGCATTAATTCTTACTTCTATTAAAAATTCATTCAATGATAATAAGTTTACAGCAAGATGTTCTATGTAATAAACCCCTCGATTACTAAAAATACCACTAAGTAGAGCTTCTTCTCCATTTGATAACTTGCTTAGTTTACCAATATTCCTTTTGTCAAATTCTAATTCTTTGTATTTTTCAAGACTATCACGTCGTACAGGGGACTTAGGTTCTGGCTCTGCAAAATGCACAGACTTTTTAGGCTTTGACTCTGAAATTGTGTGTTTTTCTGGTTCTTGTGTTAACTCTGGCCTCACAATGACATCATTGCGTTCAACTATACTACCACGTCGTTCACGTTTAAATTCAGAGTAAGATGGCCTGCACATCATATTAGGTTCTAGATTTACATCCCTATCTGCGCTCATGGCCAGGTTAAACGGAAAAAGAAAGCAGGAAGTTATCGAAATTATTTTTTTATTCATTATTTACATCCATATATACATATAATTATACAAAATTAAAAAAATTACTTTGTTTATTTTTAAGTAAAATTGTTTTAACGTGCAAAAATACATAACTAATTTCAACCTGTCAATGAAAAATAGAGATTACTTCAACCTATTGGTGAAAATATAACGTGTTTTTTTATGATTTAATGAATTGTGGATTTGCCGTTGAAATTTTATGAACCCTGAGATTACGGCATAACAACTTCTGGGGATAACACTTAAATTCAGTCGTTGTTACTTCTACTTATTTTTTACTTCCTTACTCCACCAGTAAATGAAAAGTCAGCAGCAGGTATTTTTCCCTGCGTAATTTCCATTTTCTTAGGCAACGTATATATAGGCTTATGGCTCTCTGTTGGATCAGCATGAGCAGAATTACTTTCCTGATTCGCTTGATGTTACACGTGTGTTAGACATTGATGCTTTTTTAAGTATGTTAGCATAAGGGTTAGGTTTACTTTCTGTAGACGAAACGGGCAGTTTGACATAAGAAGAGGCTTTTAAACTTTTCCGTGAATTATTTATCATATCTAACAAAATTGGTTCTGCATTTTTTTGTGAATTATTTCCTTTAATGTTATTAACAACAAGCTGTCGTATTGTTTTTTCTTCTGGAGCTATTTCTAAAGTGCCGAAGTTCTGAGTGACACTTAAGCTGAGACTCGTCTTCGCTTTTGCTTCTGTCGTATCTGCTTTTTTTAGTAGAGAACCCGCTTTAATAGCATCCAAGAAAGATGGTCGCATTGTTGTTTCCGCACTTTTTACAGGCTGTTGTGTTGTCTTTTTTTCAGGGACTATTTTTTCTGAGGAAACGAGTTTCTGAGTGAAACTTAAGCTAAGATTCGCATTCGCTGTCGTTTCTGCAATATCAGCTTTTTTTAACTGGGGACGCACGCTAATATCATTCAAGAATGACGGTCGAGCTCTTGAGTTAGATGTCGTGCTAGCTCTCTCTGTCGCTTTGGTGGATGCAAAACTATCTCTATCTGTTGCTCCACTGTCTGTAGATGCAAAACTGTATCTGCCATCATGGGGGGTGCTAAGTAAATCATGCGATGGAGTAATTTGATTTTCTGTTTGAGCGTTTACTTCTGTGTCATCTGGTTCTTGATAGTCTAAATAAATGATTTTTTCTTGGGTAGAGGTGTGACTGATTTTTGCTGGGGCATAGGAATTACCTATTCCTAGTTTTTTTCTCATGTTATCTAGTGAATAAGCATTATTTGATAAAAAACATAAACTGATACTAAATATTGATAATTGTAGTATGATTTTCATTTTAAAACTCACTTTCATTAGGTTTAAGCATTATTAAAATCTATATGCGACACCAATCATTATTCCATGATCAGAATACGACGCATTATCAAACCCAGAAGTTTGTGATTTATTACTATTTATTGAAATATTTTTACCTGGATTATATATATTCACTGCGGAATATGATTTGATCACATGAACCAAAGGATAGCGTAAATGCACCTTATTCTTGTTTTTCAATGATTTAACACTTCACGCGTTTGTCTTTTGAATTTTATAAATCCCCGGAGCGCGGCATAACCACATCCGGGGGTAATACTTGATTTCAGTTGCTGTTATTTTTTACTATCATTTGGTGTTACAGGTGCGGAAATAAGATTTTTACTAACCAGCCTTTGTCCACCAACGAATCGAATTTCTTCATCGTGTAGTTTTTGATTAATTGCTTCCGTTTTGATGGACGGTTCTTTTGTAAGTTTATGTCTAGCTGTTATATTGGTGCCAGAGGCAGAATCATCCTCCACACTGCTACTTGACGTTATAGACGTGTTGTTATTATGTAAATCATCGTAACTATAAGTATAAGAAGAAGAAGGCCGTTTTTTTAAACTCATACGTGCCATTTGCAAGGCAGTTGGTTCTACCTTCTTTTCAAGAATTTGCGCTGTGTTCTCTTTGGAAACTATTTTTAAAGAAGCAAGCTGCTGAGTAATACTTAAGCTTGAGTCCACCACCGAAACTGGCAATTGTTCGGATTGAGATGAGACAGACGCGATGGATGTTCTATCTGTTACACCGGATGAAAAACTGTCTCTTTCGCTTTCCTCGTTTTTTGGCGGAGCGGGACGTGTTGGTGGGGGGGGTTGTCTTTGTGTGACGACAAGTTTTGGCGGACTTCCCCTTAATTCATCTCTAGCAGCACTACCCATTGAACAAGCATTTGTTGCGATAAAACTTACACAAACGCTAAGCGTTGATAATTGTAATATATTTTTCATTTTAGATTTACTTCCTTTAGATTTAATATTTTTAAAATTTATACGCAACGCCAATCATCAGACGATGATCAGAGTACGATGCATTGGCATATCCAGAAATATGTCCATCGTCAGTAGGTATGAAAATCTTTTTACCTGGGTTATAACTATATTCGCCGCGTACTAAAATACGGCCAAGTGCTTTTTCGTAACCAAAAGCTGGCGTAAAGACAATATTTGTTTTACGAACAGACTCAGAAACCGATACGTTCCTATCAGGTCTTACACTGTTGGTTCCATTGTATGTTACCGTAGCCTGATCTCGGCTAACCTCAAATCCTGGCTTAATATAAATCAAATTATTACCAAAAACGTAACCGAACCGCGGCGCAACACCAAAAGCAATTCCGCGTTTATTTTTTATTTTTGCCTCATAATGTTGCTCGGAATGTATAGGATCTGCATTATTTAATAAATTAATATGTCGATTAGCAAAATCACCTAAAATTGATAATTCACCCCCAACATAAAAGTTATTCAAATTTTTGCCATAACCTGCATATAAGCCCAAAAGTAATCCATTTGATGTGTTATTTGTGTTAAAATGCATCCCTATACTTTTTAGGAAACCTGCAGTATTCATGAGATCATTAGTTGTTTCATTCACTTCTGTTTTTGTTTTACTTCTGACACCTCCCGCGCCTGCACCCACATAGAAACCATTAAACCCCGTTGATGTCGCGTTTGCTGTAATTGAGACCGCAGCCATAACGGTGGACACTAATAATAACTTTTTCATAATAAATACCTTTCATATATTTATGTTAAAATATATACATTTGTTTAAATTAATGTATAAACTTCTTTGTTTGATAAAAATTTGGTTTATTATATTAATTTCAACCTGTCATTTAATACAAAATACTTTTCATGCATTTAAAACATGAATTAATCACATGTAAAGTCAAACTTTCATATTAACTACTTTACATATACAACAAACCTTCCTCTCAATGTCAATAACACTAGGCTTATATTTCGGTTGAAATAATTTGGATTTATCGCATCTGTAAATATTAAGTAAAATGGCTCTAGATAATTTTGGGATACGTTATAATGAGCTCTTGATAATAAGCTCTCGACTGTGCTCGTCGATTGTATTGATGTGGATATCAATTCGGTTTTTGGGTAGGTACGGCCCCATGCGCTCTGGCCATTCGATAAAACAAAGGTGTGTGTGCAGCGCTTCGATCAGGCCAAGTTCCAAGCATTCATCCGGAGACGTCAATCGATATAAATCACAATGCCAAAGTGTGCCTTTAGGTAAGGTGTATTCCTGCACCAATGTGAATGTTGGACTGGGCACAATTAAATCAAGATCGCCCGCAAAGGCTTGGATCACCCGCCGGATAAACGTAGTTTTACCAGCCCCAAGGTCACCCCATAAAGCAACAATCCCAGTAGGTGGAAGCGTTTTTGCAAAGCTGTCTGCGAAGGCAAGCAATTCTGGTTCGGTCAATTGGTGCGTCATAGTACTATTCGTCATGAATCAAAACCCAAAACAATACGCTAAAATGAAAAACCCAATGGAAATCACAAAGCTTTTCGCAAGGGACGACGTGTTCCACATAATCACAGCAGCAAGACTAAGCGTCATTACACAAATAGCAAATATGGTAACGTAGTGCGACGACGTTTTTGGAATTTCTCGAAAAGCCACCGTATAGATAACCTCACCTGTAATAAGACAAATGGTGTAATCCAAAAACTTATTCAGCTTTGGATAATCATTTAACTTACTGATGTGTTTAATAAATGCAGGGGACGCCCTTAAAAGAAAAGATGTCAGGCCAGCCGTTGCTATCATTTTCCACATAATGCATCCTTTATTCGGTCTTCTATATGCACACATACAAAGGCGATCAAAAACCATGCTAAAATAAGTAATTGTTTACTAATATACATTTCTAAAAGAGGTGTCGCAAGAATGCCTAATAACGATATTGCAAGGATCATTGGCTCGGCTTTGCGCTTTACAATCAAACAAATAAAGTGCGTTGGCAACACGATATGCGCAAGCCCGTTTAAAAATTTTCGGCAATCCAGCACAGCATCCCATGCCATGTGGCCAACAATCGTAAATACAATTGCCACGATATAAGCAGCAATGACGACGCCCATATAAAAGCTCCATGGGTCTTTTACATTTTTTTGCGTCGAACAAACCAAATAAGCACTACTGCACATAAAATACAACGCGGGGACTTTTAATCGCTTGCCCTGATTCCAAAGAGGGATCGCCATGGCTGACATTAATACAAATTTAAAATTGAGAACGAATATATTTAAAGCAAGAACCCATAACGATAAGTCTTTATTTTCCATGAGAAACACTTGCGCAGGGCCAGCAAAAACGGTCGCCGTCAAAGTAGCTGATTCTAACAACGTTAAGCCATGGGAATTTGCGAGTAATCCTAGGGATGAAAATAGCAATGTAAATGCCACACAAATAGGGATTGATCCATAAAGGCCATCTGTGAAGCTTTTTTTATCCATTATGGATTCTCATGCAGGGTTATTATGATATTATATAGTGCAACTATTGTTTAAAAAATAGCAAGAATGAATCGATTTTTTGGATGATTTTGTAAAATCATCCTACATTATTTATCGATTTCTAACTCAATGATATTATAAGTTCCTGAATTGCAGAAGCAGCTAGTATGCGATACTCGCTCATTGCACCATAAGATTGTAAACGAGTGATATAACTTTGCAATTTAGAAATAATAAACACTTTTTCTTGGGGAGATGTTCGAACAGAATATCGTTTGGAAATACCCTCCGCATCAGGCAGAAGCTTTATCTTAATTTTTTTTAATTTATTGCGGTTTTCTGACTTCAAAACTGCTTCAATTGGTTTAGGTACTTCGTCCAAGTATTGAGCTTCAATCTCACCAAAAAACATAGCTGGATAATCAAGACGGGTAGCATGATCTGGATCTACTGCATAATGTTCTACACTGTCTAACATAAACATGGCATCTCTGTCATTTTCACCCATAGCTCTTACATATATACCATAATTGGGGTTGCAGCCATCGTCATCCGGGTATCCTTCGACCATGCCTAACAAAAATTCTATAATATAGAAAAGGCCTCCGCCATGAGAAATATCTTGAATTTCTTGGGGTTCTATGTCTAATTTCTTATCATAAGAGCGTCTCGGTAATGATTTTTTTGTTTCCTGTATCTTATCCCCATTTTCCGCACTAACTGACCGCTTTTTAAGTTCTTTCACCTTCATACTTTTTAATACCGTTACAATGTCAGATGCAATTTCTTCTATTTCTTTTTCTTCTTGAAATTTTTGCGCGATTTTACGAATATCACTGCGTTTGTACTTTTCTGACACTGCAAATATTTTTTCACGAGCCATCTCCTTTAGGAGGGGCCTATCACCATCAGAAGCAGCCTTATCAATATCTTCAAAAATTTTTTCACTATTGTTTAAAAAATTCTCAATTTTTTCAGCTCTTGTGTAGCCTGGCAAAATAGACCTATCAAGTTCCAAATCACAATCTAAGTGGCTTTCGCTCGCAAAAGTTGACACTGATATCATAGAAATAAATATTATTGATTTAAACATGCTTTTCATTGAATTAAACCTTATGTTTTATATATTAAAAATGAATTAATAAATTATATATAATCACATAAATCTAAAATTTCAATACCCATTAAAAAAATATGTTGTAAAAAACATCTTGTTCGCGTTACTATAAACTAGGTTCGGATGATAAAAAACTAAATTGGGTTTAACTTACCCGTTATCATTCTTGAGAATCCTGTAATAGGATCACCTTACATAGCCATTAAAAATAAAAATATTAATTTTTAAAATAGCTAAGAATACCCCGTAAATAATAGTGTAAAACCTTAACCTAAGCGAATTGTTATATTGATGATTAAACGTAATCGACCACGTCCTAATAATGGTGGCATGCGCCCACACCGCCCACACCAAAATGGTTATTCTTCGAATCCAAATTTAAAGAATGACGACAGCTCTGAGGTTCGCCTTAAGAACCGTGGTTATTATCAGCAAATGTATGATAAATACTCCACCGCCGCACGTGAATCGTTGAGCCTTGGCGAACGTATCGAAGCCGAAGGACACTTTCAACACGCTGAGCATTACTTGCGTCAATTGAATGATCGCATCCGTTATGATAACGAGGCGCAGCAACAGCAGCAGCAACGGTTCCAAGCGCAGCAAGCACAACAGCATGCTCAGTTACTTGCACAGCAAAATCAACAAGCAGCTCAGGCACAACAAGCGCAAACACAGCCTGATCAATCACAACAAGCGCAAACACAGCCTGCTCAGCCACAACCAACTCAGCCACAAGCTCCCAAGCCACAACACGTTCATCGCAGGCCTACGGTTAAAGCTGCTCAGCCTTCCGTTGCAAGCGACGCTACTGAACACAACGGTGCAACGTTGGAGGGTGATGTAAATCCAGATGCTCCAGTACAAGAAAAGCGCCCTTACCGTAAGCGTGTATTGCGCACACCGCACAGAAGGCACACCCCACAAGACGGCGCATCACAAAGCGCAACGCCAAGTGCTGCTCAAAGCGCACCACAAAACGATTCGGTAACATCATGAGCATAGAAACAAACAACCTAAACACACATGACAATGCCGATAACACTGCGCAAGCACTTGCTAGACACTGTGGCTACGTTGCTGTCCTTGGCAGACCAAACGCTGGTAAGTCGACTCTGGTTAATAAAATCACTGGCCACAAGGTGTCGATTGTATCCCCAAAGGTGCAAACCACACGCCGCCGGGTACTTGGTATACAAATCAAAGGTGATACACAGTTGATCTTGGTTGATACACCTGGGCTATTTGCACCAAAGCGCGCACTTGAAAAAGCTATCGTGCAAGAGGCCTGGAAAGCACCAAAAGACGCAGATCTTGTGGTTTATATGGTTGACGTAACCGCACGCAATCACCATGAAGATTTGGAACTCATTGAAAAACTTCCAACAGATATCCCGCTGTACATTGTGTTCAACAAAGTTGATTTACTTAACAAAGAAAAGCTATTTCAAGTTGCAGAACCATTCAACCAGCTAAACAAAGCCAAAGAGTTCTTCATGATCTCTGCCAGCAAAGGCAGCGGTGTGGATGATCTTGTTGCAAAGATGGTGTCTGAACTTCCCCAAGGGCCATGGCTATTCGATGAAGATCAAATTTCAGATGCACCAAAAAAACTATGGGCGGCTGAAATTACACGCGAACAGCTATACCTGCAATTGGAAAATGAATTACCATACGAGACGTTTGTTGAAACTGAAAAGTACGAAGTGTTCAAGAATGGATCCGTCAAGATTTCGCAAGCCATTGTGGTCGCACGTGACAGCCAGAAATCTATTGTTGTGGGCAAAGGCGGCCAGCGTATTAAAGACATCAGCATGCGCGCGCGCCATGAAATGGAACGCTATCTAGAGCAAAAAGTGCATCTATTTCTGTTCGTGAAAATCGAAGAAAATTGGATGAGCAAAGAACGTTTCTTGCGTGAGATTTTTTATTAAAGATCCCACTGAAAACAAACAACACAATCACACTATATAAAACACCAGTTTAGTACATAAGCTGGTGTTTTATAATGTATAAAGAAGTGTAAAAAATGAAAATTTTAAAAGAATAATTTATGAAACAACCTTTTCACTTATATCAAGCATCTATGCCAGCGAGATTTTTCACCTCAATGAACTAAAAGACTTAGCAGAAAAATACGGACAGCAAGAAAAGAGCATCCCAGCTATCAATAGAAATAAGTGTAAACTGCCAAGTCCGACTCTCCAAGGTCAGCATATTGTCATGGCACTGTGCAGGTCCAACCTCTTGACAAAGGAGGAAGCCCGGCAGAAACTAAAGTATCTATTAATGGAAGAACTTGCGCACCGAGTTCAGCAAGAAATTCAGCGACTTAATAAATTTACTCTAATTACCATACAACAATAGCAGGTAGATTATCCCATACAGTTTCGTCGCCAATAGGTGTCCATTGGGGCTCTGCTATTTGCTCGTCAGCAGGATTTAAACGACGACGAATGGCAACATTACGGCCATTAGATGTCAGGTTTTCGGTAAAAGGCCTACTTTGGTCAAACCGCCGACATTACCGGTGTAAGTAAATAAAAAAAAGTTATATGTTACTTATAGATTTTTATTCTAAATGAATATGTATTTTGAATAAAACAATGAAATTCTTGGCTCTTATATCCTGAAAAATATACAAATTTTAACCGTGTTGCACTTGCATCTTGAATGGAGCCCCCCCAAATTAGTAATATTTTGATATTTCCTTGATGATATCATCTATCAAACAATCAATAGACTCATAAAGACTAGAACTATCCATTGTAAATTGGAACGAATCAATATTTGCTTCGCTACTCATTAAAAAATCACGAAGTGGCTTTTCTTCTAAAGCAATAATTTCTTGAGAAGTTTTCCATATTATACTTTTTAGAATATCAATATTTATCCTCCGATTTTTAAATTCGTCGCAAGCTGCTTTCAAAGCAGTTATAATTTCTGGATATATCACTCTATTTCCCTCTAAATGGATTAACGGTTACTACAATTTTGCTATTAAATTCAGTTACAACCTCAGCCGTTCCTAATGAATGGACTACTCTTTCAACTCCATTGAATGACACTGTTGTTTTACTACCACTCATTATAACTTCTTCTATTAGTGATGGTGGAAAGCTTCTTCCTGCTCCTATGGAACCTGCAGGAGCTCCCAACCCAGATGGCTGCATTCTATCAACAGCGTGTTGTGTATATAATCTGTTACCTATTTGTGCATATTGTGTTTCACCAATGCTAGTTTTAGGATAATTAGTCCAGCTTTCCCATAATAATCCTTCTCTATTTGCAATACCAACTTCAGCTTCTAAAACTCCACCTGCAACACCACCAAAAGTCGGCAGATTCGCCCCTCGAACTTTTAAGTAATTCGCCCCAGCCAGCAAACCAGCCAGATTGGCGCCATCACCAATCAACTGTCTGATGGCGGCTTTTTCTTGTGCCGTATCGCCTAAATGATCAGCAGAGATGTTTCCTAGCTGTCTTACTCCTTCGGTAAGGAGTGCTTCAATGGAAGGTTCAACCATCAAAGCGGTTGCCGCCAGGGATGTTGCTCCACCTAATAATGCACAGGTGCGAAGACCTGCAATGTTCTTGATGCCGCTTGCTGCACATAAGCCCGTTCCACCTGCCGCACCTAAGACAGCCATATCAATATACAGCATTGCCCGTACACAGTCCCCAAATAGGTGCACGCTAGATGTCAGAGTTTTTTCTGCCCAGGGATGTTCCCTTAGGATCTGATGTATGTTTTCATTGGCACCTGCAATTTTCTGAACATAGCCTTTGATTACACTTTTTTGGGTGGCTTCTAGGGCTTCTGGCGAACTTGGCATTTCAGTAATAAGCTCAGCCGCTGTTGGTGTTTTTCCTAAACTCTCATTGGAAAGGTGCTGAAGTTTTGTGCGCACCAAGGCTTGTTCCTCTGGGCTGATTCCATTTGCTTCAGCATCAGATTTTAATGCGGATTCATCGACAATTTCATCTTTTGTATCTGTCTTCACACCAATATGATTTGCCGCACTTGCCCCAAAATTATGATCCAACGACGTATTCGCACTGAATATCGCCATGCCAATGTCATCGGCGCTCATTCCCACCGCAAAGGCAATTGCGCCGGTAACAATGCGTGCAGCAGCTTGGGTTTGACGAATGCGTGTGCGATCATAGCCTTTATCCCCAATTCCGCCGGTGGGTGTAAAGATATCCGCTGTTGTTTCAGCGATCAGGGCTCCAGCAGCACCAGCAACGGCTTTGCCCAACATGTCAGCATTCATGCCTTTTGCAGAACCAACGATGATGCCTTCACCCGCACCTTTTAATGCGTGCAATAATTTGTGACTGATCGCATCAACTGCTGCCCCTTCGGAGCCTTTATACCACGTACCAATCTTGGTCGACACATAACCACCGATCGTACCTGCGACTGCACCTAAGGTAGCTGCGACTCCGTCTGTGCGCCTGGTAAAGGCAAGGTCCGTTGACATCTTAACAGCCATATTGACGCCTTGATTCGCTGCTTGTCCTTCCAAGGTCGTGAGTGTTGATACATCTGTTGCTAGTTCAAAATGTTCCAATATCCCATGTGTCATTCCTGCCAGCAGCATTGACATACCAACGGATTGTAATGTTTCTGTACTGGCAAATGCTTTGGCTGATTTTTGTGGATCGAATCCATTGTTTGCAAGGGAGAGAGCAGCTGAGGTGCAGACGGATGTGAACCCAGCTGCAAACGCGGTAGAGGCAATGCCTTCGGCAGCAAATCCGAACGTTGTCGCCATAGAACCGCCCACCGATGCGGCAGCACCTGTACCAAACGTTACCGCACCAACGGCAATAGCAATCAGTGCGCCACATGCAGCGGTTATGCCGCCTGCTTTTTGATTGACTTCATTATGCACTTCGTCCCAGAACAGTTGTGTAACCTGTCCGTGATCCATTTCGATTCGTTTGAGAAACTCTGCGGTTCTGCCGCGCACCTCTTCAATGAGCAGGGTAACAGGTGCATCCTTGGTGGTAATGACTTTGAGATTGCCAATCCTGGATTGTGTGCCCGTTTGATGTTCAGACATGTGCATCGATTGCGATTTATACCACATCCCTTCAGACTTTTCTGAACGCTGAAAACTTTCATAACTCTTACTAAGATGAAATGTAATTGTGCCACCCTTTGGATCAATGACAAGGTCTTTGATGTTGGCACCTGTAATATCAACCGAACCTCGTTGCCCAAGAATAATTTCGACGGGTGTGTCGCCGGCATCCATACCAACTGAGTTTATCCGTTGGCAGGAAGAATAGATTTCGCTATCTTTGCCGCCGAAAAGACCTCCACAGGAGCTTTTGCCTTTTGTATGCTCTTTCGTGGCACAGCTGTATGAATTTTGCACATCATGTATGCGAACTCCTTCACCCGCTAATAATTGCAACAGTTTCGCACGTACCTTGGTTGCGTACGTATCAATGCGTCCATCGGCCTTAAACACAACCGCACCTTTGCAGGTATAGTTGGACGTTGCCGCGTGCGACCAATGTTCTTCGATGATTTTTGTGCTACGGCGATTGTGCTCAACTGTAGTACGTGCGCCCTCAAGCATCAACGGAATGTCAAAGATGTTCCCGGTCGTTTCAAACAGGATGCTTGTATCTGAATGTGCCTCAATCGCTTGTAGATAAAGATCGTGCTGTGCTTTAACAGTGATCGGCCCTTTGGATCGCATTGAAAAACGCTCAATCACATCTTGAAAACCACCATCAATTGACATGCGCTTTGTTTTTGAGCCTAAGAATCCGCCTTTTTCGTTAGTTAAATTAAGTCTTCCATCGGATATGAATTTCGCACCTCGTGCATCGAGAGAGCCAAAATTAAGCGTTGCAGAACCTGCTTCTTTTTTTGCCTTTGGTTTTCTGACTTTGGTTTTTGGTGCGCTTAAATCAACGTCCTTATCTGGATCATCGTCGCGTGCAGCGCGTGCGGTTAAGATGTGCTCTTCCTCTGGATCAGTTATGTCTTCAAGCGGGGCCTCCTGTACAATGACTCCCTCATCGATATATGTTTCGTTTGCATTAAGAGTGACGTTTTGTCCATAAAACCCTGGCCCTATATTTTTCAGAATCTCAGTATAAGGGATATACTCCCTCATTAAATAATGTGGCCGGATTCTTTTATCTAAAATCCATTGTTCAGGAATCAATTGCCACAAAAGAATGCTTTTAGTTACGTTGTCTAAATCAGATAATGTAATGGTATCTTGATGCGGAAAAAAGTTTTGTGTTCGACGGACAAGAACATTTGCCAAATCTCCTCGGTGATCAGCTGTATAAGGGTCATACATACGTCCAGTCGCACCACCATGCATGTTCATAAATGCAAATCGCTCAAATGCAGGGTGAATATAAAATGGAACTCCTGGTTTAAAGCCACGTTCGGATTGACCAAGAATAAGTGCGTCTTTTGGTTTTACGATTGCATGACGATTGGATATTTTTTCCCTTGGAACAACGAAACCTTCGTCTGTTTCATTTGCTATGCCCCCAATTAGCTGTGTTTTATAAGATGCAGCTGTCGTTAATATGCCATTAGGTAATAAAAACCCTGACATATGAGATGGCCCACGCTGAGTGTTCCCGCCACCTAGATTTAATATATTTGTTGCAGCATCAATAGTTCGTGCAGAGAGAAAACCGTGATTTATTAATTCTTTTTGTAAATCAGTTAAAAAATCTTTTCCTATAAAAATTTGTCCACCAAATGTATGAGAAACTTCATGATGAATACCTTCATGAGATTGGCCATTACACGTACCCCCACCTCTGCATTCTCCAGGTTTAATTGTCAGCCTTGTTGTGATTTCTGCTTCTGTGGTCATGCTATGATGATTTTTAAAAACACTTCCAAGGACGTTCAAATTATTTCCTGCAATTGAAACGTCATCAACATCAAAATGAACGTCACCTATGCACTGCAGATAAGCAATTGGAGAGATATTTATTTCATTCCACATACCATACCAACCACCTGAATGACCAAATTTAAAAGAACTTGGTAGATATCTATCATATTTTAAAGTTGATCCTTTGAAATAAATAGACCCACTTAAATTAATTTGGGTTGATCTAAGATGAATTTGTTGACCGGTTTTTTCTAAAATTAAATAGAGCGATGATCCACTATATAAAGAACCATAATTCCCTAAAATATCTCCGGTTTTGGAAAGTATAGTAAGAACATCATTGGATGAAAATCCCGATCGATTGCTTTCATATCCATCAACGTTCTTCCATACATTTCCAGTGCGATCACCGTATATGTGATCTTCAGTTCCAGGGCCATACGAGCAAAACTGTGGGCCTGTGTTGTATGAAAAATGGCGATATTTTTTTGTATTTTTAGGTATAAGTACAGAATCTCCCCATTTGATATTACCTTTAGATGAAATTATATTTGTTTTTCCGCAGCTATGAACGTAACCATATCGATTATCCACATCCCCCTCAACGGTGACATTCATGTGATACTTATGTGCAGGAACAGGTGGCCTTCGCTGACCTTCGATGTGTTCAGGTTCTAGTGTTTTCAATGACCCCATTTCATCATTGCTTTTGCCATTTCGAAAGGTCTTGGCGAATAAATCCAACGCGCTAAAAGCCGCAAAATAACAATCATTTTTGTAGTCATCCACGTGCATTTCAATGTGCTGACCGAGCTTTAAATCTGCTGCCGGAATAAATGATTTTCCATAAATGAGAAGCTTTCCAGCAGCATGAAAATTGCTATGATATTGCTGAAGAAAGGGGGCTACATTACGTCCAGGCAATGTAAGAATAAAATTCTTTTTCGTTTTTATCATTCCCAATTGACTTATCTTGGACAAAGGCGTTGCATAATTTGAATCATACACAATCGTCAACGAACTACCTTCTAATGCATCGTTCTTCAGTAAGCTATTCGATGCCAAAGGAAACTTTGCTTTGTTCTTATTAAAAACTTCTTTAAACCAGCTTGAAAACGTATCAAATCGCACTTTGCAATGCCCATAAAACGCAACAAAATCTTCACTGACTGGGCTTAACGCTTCATTGATAGATTCATAATCATATTCACCAATATATTCAACAAGCTCATGTGCCATCTTTTCAGCTAAGCGTAAAACTTCAAAATGTCCAAAAAGTGCATCACCTTTTGGATAGGTTGGAAATTGGGATAAAAATATGGTCGGTTTTTTGCCTATTCGTTGATTTTCAATATGAGTCGTGATTTGATGTTCCATCACGATTTGTAGAAAATGTTTTTTTTCCTCATCTGTTGCTTGCCTTTTGGTATCCACGTTACTTTTTCTAAGCTGATCGATAGATGTTATTGTGGGCTGACTTACGTGAGTAGCAGATGCTTTATCAACAGAATTAGTAGTTACATTCAATGTTGCAGCAGCAGTAATGGGGGATACTTGTGCAGTAGCATCAGAAGAAAGGCTTCTTTTGAATTTAATTGCTAGATTATGTAATGAGTGAATATCGCCAACATTATCAATATCCGCAGCAATGATAACATGCGCTTGATCCAATAAAACGAGCTTGCGACCCTCATTAATTTTTAACTTTCCGATCTCATACTTTCCTTTTCCTAAAATGAGATTATGTTCATTGGTTAAGCTTTCTGTTTCAAATTTTCCAGACCGAATTGTCGTTGGCCCTTTAATGAACATTGTTTTGTAAGATCCGTATGTCCCTTTAAAATGGGTAACATCCAATTTCCCTTCAAGTGTTAGGTTGTTTGGAGCAATGTAAAGCTGGTCAATATGGGCAATTCCATCGAGATTATCCCAACGCGTGAGCACTGTATAATCACCATCGAGTAATGAAAGGTTTCCTTGATTCTTAACTGTTGCTATAGAAAATCCACCTTTTCGAAGTGTCATATCCCCATCGTTTTGCAAGAGAGCAAGCCAAGAATGAACTTTGCTACCCTTATCAAGATGTTTCGTACGTCGGTGATAATTAGCCTCAATAACACTTGCCTTTCTATTGACGAGCCTCTTACCTTCATAACCCAGTTCATCCACATCAATTTTATTGTGGTTGGTAAGCTCGCCATCAAACGTTGTTTTGCCGGTTTCACTGCGAACTTTCGCATGATTATCAATGGTTGGTGCCGTGAATGTTGAGCCCTGCTCAAGATCAATGCGTCCTCGCAGCACAAGTGGATCTGTGATTATAAGTTCAATCGGTTTAATCGCATAAAAGTAGGACGTATCTGTGGTTAAAAAAGTTTTTCCCTGATATTTAAAATCATCGGATAAGCGCAACTTGCCTGTATTCGAAAACTGAATACCTGTGAGCGCTGTTTTACCCTTTGTGATAAAGCCACCTGTGTTTGTTACGTGACCAATGCGACCGTTCAGAGTGCCATTAAATATTAATGTTCCTTGGTTATCAATAGCCTCACTATCCATCGTAGCAGCTTCGTCTATTACAAACTCCGCACCATCAGCATTGTGAACATTCCTTGCGTGATGATCCCATGTCTTTACATGAACATCACCCTCATTCCTGAAAAGCTGACCTTCACTGCTTAAATGTCTGACTGTTATGGCGCCATTACCCTCATTGGTAAAAGAACCACGTGTTGTAAGAGCTAAAACAGGTGAGGTAATATTTCCTCGGTTAACGGCAATCTGATCACTTCCCCCAACGGTTAAGTGACCACTTCCACGAATAACGCCAGATTCACCATTAACGAACGCTTGAACAACAACATCATTAAAACCACCCTTTGCGTCAACTGTTCCTGTGTTGAGCAATGCTTTAAATGTTCCCTCCATCCCTGCGGTACTTTTTAAAATACCTGTGTTGATGAGTATACCGTCTTGAATAGATGCATCATCCAGCGTCATCGTTCCGTTGTTTTCGACTCTACCATGAAAGGAAAAGCTTGTTTTTCCGTGTGTTGTGAACTGTCCATCATTTTGAATCATGCAGGCGCCCGTGATGCTTAAATCCTGTCCTTCAAAGTGCCCTTCACGTGTATTTACAAACAGCTGAAGGGGCGCCGCGTTCCTTTCGGCATATCCAATGTCATCAAATAAAAGCTCAGAGACCGACATAAAACCACTGTTAATTAACTTACCTGCGACTTTCGTTGTTAACGAGCGAGCCTTCAGATTCCCATGTTGCACAACATCCTTTGTATCAAGGCTAAGTGTGTCAAAATCTAAGTTGCCTTCAAGAAAAATAGCCCCATGAGGATTGGAAAGTTTTAAATTACGTGAAAGCTCAAGTCCTGCTGTATTGGCAGAGACAGACATATGACCCGAATTATGCATATGATAGTTGTAGCCATGCGCTGTCCATTTGATGCCGTCTTCACTAATTTTGATCCCTTCGTAAATGGATCCTTTGTATATATGATCAAGTGATTCTTGTGTTTTATCGAGTGATTCTTCGAATGGAATAAACAAATCCGTTGTTTGCTGCAACATATCAGCATAGATATCAAGCTGTTTGCCATCACTCAAAGGATCAGGATGCGTAGCATCTGCTGCAGAATCAAAGCTCTGAATACCAATATTTAAGCGAATTGTTTTTAAAGCGCCCGCTTCTCTTTCAAGAGAAGCATGTTCAGGGATTACACGTTCAAACTCTGCAAACGCAATCGTTTGAAATAACGTTGTGCAAAGAAAGCAGGTCAGTACGAAGGAACTAAACAAACGACGAATAAATGGGAAAATAACAGCGCACATAATAAAATACTCCGCGGAGTGTTGGCTATTATTAACCCAGTAAAGAGTTGTTATGATTTTGTCAACTTTTTTATATTTAAAATTTTAAATAAATAAAATAAAAACCCATCATTTTTGATAGGTGTTTTATGTAATAAAAAAAATAACAGATTAGATGTGCATTCTACTCAATCAGAACATTTTCAATAATATCTTCAATATCGATTGATTCTTTATCACTATAAAAGACAAAGTGACCTGTGAAATGTATGTGGCACCATGCGACGGGCGATGATTTCTTTAGGAATTTCAACATTTTTTTGCTCTTGGGACTCCTCTCAAGCAAGCTTGATTGAATCGAAGCATTGTAATAGATAATTGCATTGGCAATTAAGCGCCCACATTCATTACTAATTTCCATTTCAAGATCAGTTTGTCCGAGCAAAGCCTTTCGGCCTGTAACTTTTGCAATGGCAGCTCTTAATCCATGGTAGGATTCAATACGATTTTGCGAGCGCTGTACATTCTCGAGTATGGTTGGATCGAGGATACATTTAAGGGTGTAAATACTTCGAATAAGTTTGTCGTATTCAAAAACGGCATTAAGCGTAGCGTTGTTTTGTGGCAGAGCGCACAATTTTTGGATGAGCACGCTTTGGCTTATTTCTTTGAGTGAAAGAGTTGCTATGATGTGGTCAATATTTTCTTTTTCATCCAAAATCAATTGTTTATCAATTGCCTTGGTTGGTTTTAGCCAAAATGAATTGTAGGTTGAGGTGTCGTTTGCACCACAGACTTTTTTAAGTTCACTTTTAAGATTTGCAAAACGCGGTCTGAAGTCACCACCAAACCAGTGGAAAAGCGCAAAGTTTGCTTTGTTAATGCCATGCATATCACTGGTCACCACCATCGGCTGTATAATTGAAGTGTTGCCATACCACAAGTCAAATGAAAAATAGCTTTCATGATCATGTGCGCCAATGAGCTCATTCATCAGTGGTACATGGTTTGATAAGAATGTGTATGCAACAACACCGCGCCCTTTTTTAAAATACTTCTTGGAGTTTCTAGCTTTAGCTGTTGGTGTAAGTGCTTCGAACTTCTGACCATCTAAGCTCCCAAACAAAGTGTCTTCATCAAACGTGTAATGGGGAAAGATTGGCAACTGCGCAATTTTGTTTGCAATGATTACGTTTGCTTCTCTTAGTGTTAATAGGCGCATATACTGCTGATACGTTGATTCAAGCTTGTGGTAAGGAATGTCACTAATCTTTGCCATTTTGTAATGGCCTATGTTGGAAGCGTTTGACATCAGCACCGCAATTAAATGATCCACATCATATTTTTGTTTCACATAACGAGGTTGCAAAGGGGAAAAGGCTGACATAAAATTTGTTTGATGGTCAACAAAACGCAAGACTTCGCTTAGGTCGCGCATGGGAAGCTTGCTGTAGAGTGATTCTTGCTGCGCCTCTCGATTTTTTTTTGGTTTTATCCAGGTTATTTCTTCTTTGACAGGGTTATATTTAATGTGCTTTAGGCTTCCTTGTTTAAGGCGCACATCGAATGTATTCCAAAGTGTATCAAGTTCTTTGAAAAGTAAATCAATTTGATCGACGCAAGGTGTTTTGAGCCAAGGTATGTCCAAGGTTTTTAAGGCTTCTTCTTTACGTTCAAGAGAAACCAAATCTTCTGAAAAAGGCCTGTAACGTATGCTGTCTTTAATATGAATAACACCTGTGTCAATTTGCTCAATTAGTTGTCTGTAAACCTGTAATTCATAACGATTCATTAAATAAGTCGTTTCATCTTTATCATTATTTACCTGAATATATTTCTTAGTTGAGTTTGAAATAAAATCAATTGGAATTTCTTCCGTTTTTTGCTTTGTAAGTGCCTGTTTCTTTGAAAAGACATCCTGCATCCATTCAATTGCCTTAAGCAAAGGATTTTCTTCAAGACGACTTTCAAATTTAAGATTCATAAAAAGAGGCCTAAGATTGTACTTATAGCGAGCAGAAGCTTTATCCCGCTCTTTCCATTGCCTTTCGTGTTCTTGCACTTTCTTTTTAAGCATTTTATTAGCCAGAGCTTTAATTAATTCTTTAGGCAAAATAGCAAAGGCTTGTTTTCTAGGAATATCAAATGTTGTCGTATCACTTAATTTATCATCAACAAAGATAAGCATGAGCTTGGCAACTTGTTGGTCTCTATCATCTCTGTCATTATTTGCTTGCTCTTTGACGTTTGCCTTGATGTCAATTTCGAATCGTTTGGTGTTCACAATTAACGATGTCATAATATTGTCATTTATTTGCTGATAGCGTCTAAAAACATAACATAAAAGATAAAGATAGGTTTTTTCATCATCAAAACGCTTTAAATCTCTGATTGTATAACGATGAACAAGGCTTGCGTAATAATTTATGTTATGCTGGGAAAGTGAAAGATGCGGAATGATCATCTTTGAAATGGGATAAAGCGATTTTAGGAGTTGATTCTTTTTTATTTCGACATTCATTTGCATAAAATTGAAATTCTTTGCGTCTTGTTTAAGCGCAGCAAGCAGTGCAAGTGTTTCATCGTTGTTGATAAGTATTTGTAGTAATCTTTTATGATCGTCGGTTAAATATGTTTGAAGGCAAACTTTAATTCGCAAACGCTCAGAAACAAGCGCTTCGCCGACTACTGTTTGCAACGTTGTATAACCAGGCCTCACAATTTTCTGCTCTTTTAGAAAATGAAATACTTCTTGAAGAATGAATTTGGGTGTCGCATCTCGTTTTGCTATATCTTCAGCATACTTTTTTACTAATGGCAAATTTGCCTTTGTCCACAAAGCATAACCAAAAAGATTTAGTATTTCATTTTGTTGAAATCGATATTCATGTTTTGTCACATTAAATTCAGACAATTCCTTATTTTCGAAATAACGCGTCAAAATAAAATGAATATCTTCTTTTTGGATTCTGCTTAGGGAAAATTTAAAGAACATTTTCTTTGCTTTGAAATAGCCAATTTGGATGGCGCAATAAACTTGGGCATTAAATTCGCGGCATCTGCAAATCAGATCAATTTCTTCTCTGGTAAATGTGAAATACGTAGCACGTTGCTCATCATCAAAATCAGGGAGGCCGTAAAATGCAAATTCTTCGATTTCGGATAGTATGTTGAGTCGTTCACTCTTAGTCATAAAAGATACTCCTGTCATAAGTGTTATAACGCTCGTTTTATAAGTCCTTTTTATCTAGTCTAAAGGATCATTGTATGCCATTCTAATTATAGTGTGTTATGAGTTAAAAACGCCTTAACACCAAAGTTCGTCAAAAACAGGTATTTTTTATGATTTATGGCTATGTTCGAGTGAGCAACCAAGACCAAAATGTCGAAAGCCAAAAAAATGTGATTAGCCGATATGGTGTTGATCATAAAATGATGATCGATGAGTGGATTGAAGTTGAAATGTCATCGCGTAAATCAACACGTGATCGTCGGATTGATGAGTTGCTTGAAAAACTACAGCCGGGTGATGTTATTATTGTATCCGAACTTTCACGTCTAGGAAGATCAATTAAGGAAACACTTAATACCATTGATAATCTCGTTCAAAACAAGAAAAACAGACTCATTTTAATTAAGCAAAATTTAGATATGAATCCTGGTAATATGAACAGCCTAACGAATAAAGTGCTGATCACTGTATTTTCGATGATTGCCGAGTTAGAGCGTGATTTTATTTCAGAGCGTACAAAAGAAGGGCTTAACGCACGCAAAGCAAAAGGAATAAAACTCGGAAAGCCAAAAGGTATTTTACAGTCATCCATGTATGACCAAGATGCCGATAAGATATTACACCTATATCAATTAGGTGTCCCCATTCGCAAAATTATTCAAACACACATCTGTTACGGAAAATACTCGTCACTTAAAGAATACATTGATAAACGTAAAAATATTTATTTACCATTAAATGAATCTCTTATCACTATCTAATTATACTTATTCGTTACTTTCACCGGTAATGTCGGCGGTTTGACCAAAGTATGCCTAAAAGGATTTAAACGTCGGTGAGCGCTATCACGGTGGTTATTAATGCGTGACTGCTCAATACTATTAGGATTCAAAGTGCCGTTATTTGTTAGTATCATAGAATGAAGTTCGGCTCTTTCTATAGAAGTAAGTGCAGCACCTCCGAGCAGTCTATCGAGCTCAAGTATTTCTGCTGCTTGAATATAATTAATTCCTGCGGTGCTTGTCTTCGTGCATTGGTATCCGCTTTCCTCGCAGTCAGCGCATACAAAACTGTGTGTTGTAAAGATTATTAGCAATGTTGATTTTAAATAAAAATTATTTTTCAATGTATATAAACTCAATATCAACGTATTTATATAATTATATCAAACAAAAAACCGTATTTCCATAAAAATATGATCTTTCTTATATTCATAATGAATTTATTTTAAATATAAAAAATGTCTAACATTCCTGTTCGTGAAAAAAGGAAAAACGAACCTCTACTCCTATTAGTGCGGTGGTGAACACAATAAATATAGAGCCAACTATGGCTGAACAACTCAGAAACAACACGAATCAACGCTACTGGTAATACATGCCCAGGAATCCCCTAATTAAGCATATTAAGCTAGTAAATTATTCTTAATTTAAAAAAAACCCGAGGGCATAACAACGCTCGGATTTTCGCATAAAAATCAACGTAACAATGCCTTTTAATAATGTCCAGATGGCGTGATTTTACGAATAATATCACTATCGGCTACATAAAAAGTACCTTTGTTGTCATCAACTATCCCTAATGGTTTACTAAACTGGGCGGACGTCGTCGCAGCATCTACATAGCCAGAAGTGGCCCCACCGGCAAACGTCGTCACAACACCATAAGGAAGGGTTACAAGACGAATACGCGTATTGTTCGTATCGGCCACCAAAAGATTCCCCTGAACATCAATGGTAATAAAAGCTGGTGCATTAAATTGTGCAGTGACACCTGCACCGTCCACGTACCCAGCAACAGTTGCGCCAGCAACAGTTGTCACCACTCCTTGCTGTGTTATTTTTCGAATATTATTGTTGCCCTCATCTGTCACATAAAGATTACCATTATTATCGACGACAATCCCAAATGGTTTATTAAACTGAGCAGCCATGCCTGTGCTGTCTATATATCCAGCCATACCTGAACCCGCGAGGGTTGTCACCATACCCTGTGGTGATATTTTCCGAATACAATGATTCAAGGTATCAACCACATAGAGATTGCCATTTCCATCAAATACAATACCCGACGGATGGTTAAATTGCGCACTTGTTCCTGCAGCATTTACTAATCCAGATGCGCCTGACCCAGCATATGTTGTCACAATACCTTGCGGTGTTATTTTTCGAATACGGTTATTTTCTTTGTCAGCGACATAAATATTTCCATCTTTATCAATAGCGAGACCAGTAGGCTTGTTAAATTGTGCGGCCATTCCCGTACCATCAGCATACCCCGCCGTACTTGCCCCAACGAATGTTGTAACAACGCCTTCGGGGGTTATTTTTCGAATGCAATTATTATTCTTGTCAGCAACATAAACATTTCCACCACTATCAACAACCATGCCCCTGGGTTCGTTAAATTTTGCTTCAGTTCCTTTGCCATCTGCATAGCCAGCGGGCTGATTTCCCGCGAGAGTTCCCACATTATACGCTGCGCAATTACTGATGGTTCCGATAGTGACAAGCGCCACAGCAACCATTTGGAAATTAACAATATTTTTAAAAAACGTCATCGGTCGCCTTTTTATAGAAAAAAAGATTTATGATAAATTATAGACATTAACACAAGTCTATGTATACTCATTTCGAATTACCATCCTAATTTACCTTAGAAATACAGGTGCACGTCTTAGAAGCCTCTTAATTATTGCTATTGCTGGTTCACTAATGTGAGCAATAATTTAGCCGGTTAATTCTTATTCGAACCTCAAACAATTTTTGTTATCCACTGTCGAGTCTGCTGCACATTTTCTTGCAATGCTTCAATATCATACAGCTCCGCCGCACCAACACCCCACACAGGATTCGGCCATGCAGCATCTCCGGGATCGCGACCAAGCACGTGAATATGCAATTGCGGCACAACATTACCTAGCGCGCCAACATTGACTTTATGCACGGAAAGTTCTTCTTTCAAATAACGCGACACCAGTGAAATCTCGGCCCATAGCTGTGCTTGGTGAGCCTGATCCAATTGATACATCTCTGTCATATCCGCAACGCGTGGCACCAAGACAAACCATGGGTAGCGCGTGTCATTTTGTAGAAACAAGCGACATAACGGCAAATCAGCCACCCATTCTGTGCTTCGCAATAAGCGATCATCAATCGTGAATGTGTTCATAAAATGTCTTTCCTACCAATAAATCTTTAACTTTTTACCAATCAACATATACAATATAATAAGTGTTTTATGATACTGGTTTCGTTTTTCTGTGACAAAATGTTTTTACGCGATTGTTTTTTTCATGCTCTTTGTAGTCAGCAATTCGACTGCTTTAGCACCTAACGCCAATAATGATAATGACAAAAAACTGATTGAGCCCTACTTTGACGAACGTTTTTATAAAGACAAATATAAAGAAGACCTTGAAAAAACGGGGCTAGCGGCGATTGATCACTTTATGCAATATGGTTGGCAAGGGAACTGGAAAACACATCGGGATCCTAATGGTTGGTTTAATATTACCTTATATAAGGATCGCTTATGGCCCTGCGCAGGAAACCCGTTTGTTGATTTTTTGAAACAACCAAAAAGCGATTTTTCTGATCCATTTAAACAAGTAGAAATTTTCGTCAAAGATTCAACCGAGCTTTATCGCGCGTGGATGGCTGCTGAAGGATTCTTGCGGCTTAAAAAATGCAACCCCGTTGTTCATTTATCCCCTGCACGATTTCATAAAATTCCAGATTGCTTTGTACCAATGATTAATCGCGGCTTGGTCGTGCAATTAACAAACCTAAACGACGTCAGCTTTTACAAAAGTGATTTTATCAAAAACCCAGCTGTTTATGGAATTGATTTTGGACAAGACAGTCATGCAAACAGGCACATGTCAGTCAAAATTAACACTATTGATTACAAATACATCAAACATGACTTATATCAATATGAATGGATCAATTATTTTAAAGAGGGGCGAATCAACCCACTTGTCATCAATTTTGCGTATTTTACCGACGAACCGTTACACTATTGTGATTTTGGGTCAACGACAAAAGAATATATTTCGTTTATGCAGCGTATTGCGCCTGGTTATGATGTGATCCATACAGGGCTTGAAATAGGTTCACCGAATGAAAAAATCATCCCGGGGTTTATGTACACGATGTATCTTAATGCTGGAGAAGGCGATATTCCAAGGACGAAAATACCAGGGGTTAGTTTTTTGCTCAGCTTAGGAATGGGCGGCGGCGATAAAAGCTATTTAGACAGTAAGCTTAGAAATTATCACATCCGAAAAAGTCTATGGGATCGTGAAAATGAAATCACAAGTCCACGCTTTTTTTATGTGTCGTTGCGTGATAAAGATAAATTCTCAGAAAGCTACCAAAGCCGTCTTTTGCCTACCGATTCAAAGAAATGGCTTTTCCAAAGTCAATATCACATTGTAATTGAAAACTGCAGGCAACGAAATTACATCACTGAAAAACTGCTGCACCCCTTTATTGCGCTGACGGTTCCGATTTATATTGGGTGCCCAAATGTTTCAGATTATTTCGATGTGCGAGGCATGCTGATCGCTGAAAATATTGACGAGGTAATTAAACTTGCAAATTCATTCACGCCTGAAAAATACAATGAAATGCTGCCTTATTTGGTGACCAATCAAAAGAAAGCGCATGAGATGCTAGGCATCAGAGATCGCTATGTTAAAGAGTTTTATGTGGGTAAGGTTGTGTGAGTGGGGGCAAAGAAATTAACTTTTCAGTTTCCTTATGGCGTGATCGCAGGGGCCACAAGCACATGGATCTCGTGTCAAGCACGAAGAAAACTAGAAACCCATCAAATCCTCTGGCACATAAAGTCCAGGCTTTTGTTTCACCAACCATGCTGCCAAACGAAGGGCGCCATCAGCAAAAACATGCCGCCCATTCGCGGTGTGAGTCAACTTAACCGTTTCATGATCGCCCCGAAATGACACAACATGTTCGGCAATGACATCGCCTGCACGAAGAGAGTGCATTCCAATAGACGCAGACCGAATTGATTGAACGGTTTCTTTTAAGGAAAGTGCCGTTCCCGATGGTGCATCAACTTTATTACGGTGATGCGTTTCAATAATATCAATATCAAAAGAACTGTCTAACATCGTGGCTGCAACTTCGAGCATTTTACGTAATACCAAAATACCAATACTAGTATTCGGTGCAATCATGACGGGGCAGGTGGCGCTGCATTTTTTGAGTGCATCTTTAGTCTCCGCCGTCAGGCCGGTGGTGCAAATTAAAAGCGGAATCGTTTTCCCGATGGCGGCCTTTGCAAGTTCAGCAGTCATTTCTGCATGTGAAAAATCAATAACGACATCAACAGGGGTAGAGGCATCCCACACACATGTCAGATCACGCGATATGGGCAATGTGACGCGCCAATCATTGTGATTTTGTGTAAGCTCCGCAATGCATTTTCCAATGCGACCCGTTGCACCGATAAGTGCGATTTTTGTTTTATTCATTGTGTGGTTCTTATCGTTAGCGAATCTACAAAAATAATTTTTTGTAATTAAGTATCCATGAGAAAGCATGGTTTTCCTATCTCCCTATTTTTCCTCCATTTTAACCGAAGAATCCACAAAATACACAGTTCCTCTGGTCATGTTTGTTAGAGACTATTTTTTATTAAATACTTTTACTTGAATATCTTACTTTTCGAAATGTTTGGCGCGCCTTTTGTTTTGCGAATTTAAAATAAATTAAGATGGGGCTACGCCGCTTTCTGGGGATTATCCCCTTATGAAACGTATACGACCACACGGTTGCAGGCGGCACATTGCGAAAAATATGCCCAAGGCGTGTTGCAATTAACCCCAGCTTTTTATGGGATAAAGGCGAAACAGGGCCATAGGTAAATTGAATAATCTGTCCGGTGGGACTTAGTGTATTTTGAAATGCAGTGATCAGATCCAGCTGTTCTTCTTTATTCAAATTAATTAGCGGAATGCCCGAGATAATTGTTTCAACATTAAGTGCGACCCCAATAGGCAGCAGTTGATCTAACTGCGTTGCATCCCCCTGAATGATCATCACATCTGGGAAATTGCTTCGTAAATAATTGCATAGCTCACGATCCAGCTCGATAACAATCAAGCGATCAGCGGCAAGCCCTGCATTCAACAACCCCCGTGTGAATCGTCCTGTTCCTGCGCCAACCTCGACAACATAGGTTGTAGCATCAACACGCACATGCCGTGCTACCATTTCAGCAAGCGCTTTTGAGCTTGGCGCAACAGCCCCAAGTGCTTTTGGATTTTTAATCAAACGCCTTAAAAACAACATGTTTTCTTGGCGGTTTGAAGCACGTTTAATGGGTGTCATTTATCTGTATTTTCTGACCTCATCACGAGAGTCATTTGTATTCATCTGATCGTTTTCCTTTTTCGTATACGACCATACAAACCCTGGGGGTATATTCATCCATAATCCTACCACACGTTCTTGGGTGTACGCACGTGAAAAGGCAAGTGGTGATTTTGGATTATACGTAACATGTATGATTTTTCCGCCAGGCTTAAGAACGCGAAAGGCGGCTTCGATAATAGCGGTACGTTTATCTTCTGCTAAGCACATCAATGGGACAGATGATACCACGGTTTCAACATTACCAACCCATGACGGAGGAATTAAATCAGACAAATAAGCTGCATCTCCTTCGATGATTTTTGGCGCATCTGAAGCCAAACACAGCGCAGGCAATGTATCTTTTAAAAATGTGCATAGCTTTGAGTCTAGTTCAACAGCAGTTAATTGTGCTGATGGCACCCCACGTTCAAGAAGGGCACGTGTTAAACGGCCTGTTCCTGCACCAATTTCAACAACATATCCATCCTTATTGAAAGCATATGAAGCAGCTACGCGTGCCAATTTGAGCGAGATCGGTGCTACCGTGCCCAGACGTCCAGGGTGTCTGATCCATTGCTTGAAGAACAGCTTGTTTTCAAGAGTGCGTAGCTCAGAATCATAATGCTGATCAAAGGTATGTTGAAGCATATCGCTTGTTCCTAGATTATAAAGGACCTATACCCACTCAAAATGACTTCGTGGATTTTTAACGTGATCTTTTAACCATCAAGCAGCACCTTTAAAGGCCCCAAATAGCGATACTATCTGTGGTTTTAAAGACTTTCTTTTAATCAAAATCTTTAACGTTTAAACTCAACACTTTCATCTATGATGGGTATAAAAAAATTAATATCTTTACGCTATCGTGATTTAAGCGTTTGTGCAAGGTGGAAGTTGAGCGGTAAGCAAAACCATAAGCCATATCTGATTTTATGCGCCCTGTTTTGCCTAGATTTTATCGAAGGGAAAAGATTCTAACCAACCTTAAACATCTCTATTATGTGAAAACTATTGTCAAATTGTGGAATGCAAAAAGAAGTTACTGCAGAGAAAAGATAATAAAAGCCTTAGCAAAGTTTTGTGATAGTGAGATTATCATGTTCATGTGACCGTTCTATATTTCCTGACGTTTATGACTGCTGTTGCGCTTCACTGTTGAATCGGCGTTGCATAAAATTATCATTTTATTAACACTATAAATGTAACATGATGAATATATAGTTTATTTTTATTGGTATTGAAATGAATATTATGTTTTTTGTTAAATTTATTCTGATAGTTTTTGCATTTACGCAAAGCGGTTTCGCATATGATTCTGTGATTAAACACTATGACGAACGATGCATCGGTTATATTGAAAAAAGAAACATTGATACTTATACAGATTCTATTCATCAAACCTTATCAACAGAAGATCTAATTGACCCAAACCTCCACGATTTTGAGAAAAAGAAAAAAGTCATCCAGGCTGTTATGGCCTCTGTGATTATTCACCAGGGAAAGAAAAACTTATCAGGCAGACTTCCTCAACGAGTGATAAATTCCATTTTCGAAGATCACTTCAAGATTATAATTCTTACAGAAAAAATTTCATTGGGGATTGTTAAAGGTAGGTACGAGCCTGCAGATTTTCGATTGCTCAAAGAATATAGTGGGATTGAAAAAACCATATTCCTTGATTGGTTTATCGATACATGTCTCGAGCATCAAAGGCCAGATCTAGTCCAAAGAATTGAGGAAAGGGAAGCAAGACAGAAAAACCTCCAAAATGAATTGATTCAATTGAGAGCAAAATTAGAAGAAATAAATGTTTTGGAAAGACAAATTGATAGAAACACTTTAGCCAGAAATCCTCACCACTATGATGGAAATATCCCAAGATGGGCAAATGAGCTTTGGGGCGCATTTGCGGCGTTAAATCCCATCAACGTACCAAGCGCAAAAGCAGTTGAAGATAAAATAATGGCAGCAGCAAAAGATATTAATCAAGATGGGTTAATTGCCGAGCGCTATAAGAGTCTCAGAGGCGCTGGATTCGGCGTTGCTCAAAACCTTTTACAACAAATTGTTGGTTGGAATATTGAAACAGCCGATGGTGGTTATTACGTACCACTTACATATGCACTAATACCCGCTGAGGGCTCAACAAATTCAGCAATGTACAACGCTTTTCTTTTTCCTGCAATAAGTACTGTGCAAAATTTATACCTAGAAAAAATCCAAGAAATCGAACGTGAAATGCGAAGATAAATCTGGAGGAAGTGCTTTCAGCATGGTGGCAAAAAGATCTGTCGTATATTTGTGGGCACAAAACACCCAGGCAATCTTAATTAAAAAACCCACAAGATTTCTCCCGTGGGGCTTAGTGTTATTGTGTAGTAACCAAGTTGTTATGCGGCACAGTCAAACTTACTTGCGATCGCCAAAGATATGCAACAACGACACAAAAATGTTGATGAAATCAAGGTACAACGTTAATGCACCAAACACAGCTTTTTTACCAGCTATTTCTGTGTGATCAGATTCTACATAGATTTCTTTGATTTTCTGTGTGTCATATGCTGTTAGGCCTGTGAAAATAATCACACTCAAAATAGAAATCAAAAGTTGCATTGCGCTGCTGTGCATAAACATATTCACAACACTTGCAAGAATTACGCCCCAAAGACCCATGATCATAAATGATCCCATGGATGTTAGGTCTTTCTTTGTTGTGTACCCATAAAGGCTCATTGAACCAAATAGAGATGCTGTAATAAAGAAAACGCGAGCAATACTTTCACCGGTAAAGTGTGCAAGCATAAAGGATAGCGACACGCCCATCAATGCTGCATATACCCAAAAGAGCATTTGCGCAGTGGATGCTTCTATTTTATCCATACGAACGCTTAAAAACATTACAACACCAAAGGGTGCCAACATGAAAAGCAAAGCGAAGGGCTTTAAGCTGCCTAATAGGTGAGGATTGGATGCGATAAGATACGCAATTACACCAGTTAACCCGATACCAAGTGCCATGTAGTTATATACACGCAGCATGAATGTGCGCAGACCTTCGTCGATTGCGGAAACGGTCGTTCCATTGCGGAAAATTGGTTGATCATCAAAACGTGACATAAATAATTAGCTCCTGAGTCTGTTTTTCTCGATATCGTTATTCTAACCCGAAAATTATCGTTTGTCATGTTTTTCTTTTATACTAATAAAAAGAATATATTAGGTGTTTGTAGTAGTGGTGCTGTGAATAATGGGGATAACTTTGTTATTAACAGACTTATCCACATGATAACATAGGTTTAGACGGTGAGTTTACCTAATGAGCTGGGTGGTTATCCACAGGGTGTGTATAAACAACCTTTCCCTGTGCATAAAAGAGGGGTTATACACAGGGGTAAAAAGTTGTTAACAGTTTGTTAACCTTTCACGGATGTTATCCACAGGGTTATCCACAGGTTGCCTTGCTGTCTTAATGTAACCCTTGATTTTTACCCATATCAATAACCTTTGAATCAGAAGTAACTGGGGCAATAGCGCCAATACCTGATTTCTTTCTCATCGCCAAAAGACGTTTTAAATATGGTGTTGCTCCGTTATCTTCGTCTATATGCTTTACCAGTTGATCCAACGTTAAACCAGTAGATGTTTTAAATTCAAGTAGCTCTTGGTTTTCTTCAACGATTTTTTTCAGCAACACTTCGTGTTTAAATAACAGGATAAATCGAGGGTATGCATCATTATCATCATCCGCCCTAGCTAACTTTGAAATATTTGCCCGGGCCAATTTTTCAACAACATTTTCGGGAAAACATTGTAAACCGAGCGCTAAGAAGTCCTTACCAGGTGCTGTGTTGTTAAAGATAGAAAGTGCTTGATCAACAATAAGTTTTGTTAAATTTGGTGAGTTTGTGTCTGCCATGCATAATAAACTTCTCATTTGATCTGCTGTCAGTTGATTTAACACATTCGCACAACCTGCCCATTTTAATACCGCCTCTGTTGCTTTTAACTGGAAAACAGGACCATAAGTTGTGGGCATTAGGAGTGGTGGCGTGTTGTACCCACTAGCAGTATCACGTGCTTTTAAAACAACATCGGCCCTTGCCTTTAGTTGATATGGTAGATAGTAAAATGCACCCACCTTTTTGCTGTTATTGGATGGGTTCAAGGCAGCATATCGTTGATACGCTGGATCCATGCTTTTTAGTATTTGATCAAGGATACGCGGAATAAAAAACACATTTTCATCTTTAAAAAGATCATTTATAAATTGTTGATCGAAAAGAGAGAAATCAATCGTTTCAATTTTAGACATAAATGTCGCAGGTGTTTTTTTAAACTCTTCTGTTAGTTTGTAGGCCAACGATGCTCTTTCGTTTTTAACTGTCTGTTTTGTATCTGATATTTTAAGGCGCCCATCAAGGTTGCCGTGTAGGTGTGGAACTATTCTTGTTATATCTGAGTAACAGTCACTATCAATAGCTCTGTTTAATTGGTCTTGTAATAATGGTTGTCTTTTTATATTTGATGCAATTTTTTTATCAATAATATTTTTGTATTTTTTTGCAACAGAAAACGGAGGTGTTGGGTAAAAATAAGAAACAGATAAAGGCATTTTTTTTATGATGCGCCATGCTTTTTCTTTTGAGTCTACAATTCTTTTTAAATTGGAATACCATGTTTGTTCTTTTGTGGATCGTTTGCGTAATATTTTTTCCGGGATGTGATCCTCATAATATGTCAACAAATCGCTTGATGGGCAATTTTCCAAGACATTTTTAATAATCGATGCGCGATTTGTTTGCAGCGCTGTTTCTAGTTGGGAAATCCACACTTGGGCGGCATCTGCAGAAAAAGGATTTTTGTACCATAGCCAAGAATTAACACTAGAGTTAATTTTATGTTTAAAAAAAGCATAAAATTTGGGGTTAATGTGATCTTTTAATGAGCCACCTGTCTGTTTAATGTGTTTTTCAAGATAGTTGAAGAAACCAGGGGACATGGAGCGTCCTTTTTTGAATTCAATCAAGGCATGATTAAGCACACTTAAACCATTAGCGTTGTGAATGCTTAAAAAATCATTTTGAAATGAAAAGTCAGACTCTTGAAGATTCTGTAGATATGGTAGCTCAAACAAAAAAGGATTTCCGGTGTCGGGGTTTTCCGTTTGAAGGTCTAGCCCACTTTTAAAGAGATGGAGAATGTGTTGTTGCATCCATGTTTTTGTTGGATTTTCTTTTAAAAAACTAAGAAAAAGACTTGCAAATTTTGCAAGGGTTACAAGTTGGCGTTTTGTGGCTGCTTTTATGCACTCTCCCCACTTGTCTAAAGAGCGATCAACCGACACTATGGTTTCTTTAATGTCTTCTTCTGTATAAGACCAAATAGACCTGTTTATCAGCTTAACGGCATAGTCATCGCCGGTTTTTAAAATGGTGCGCCCTATCTTTTGTTTTATCTTATCAGAGACACCAGAAAAGTCGTAATGTTTTAAAATATATCTAAACGAGGATTTAAGTTCTTCATCCACTCCCGTTGTTATTTTTGTTAATACACTTTCGATACTTAGTATGTCATTTAATTTTTTATTATTTGGATCTTTATGAATAATTTCTGTTACTACATATTTTGTGACAGTATAGCTACCACTGGCCAATGCTGCATTACAAAGTGTTACTGGATCAATGGATTGCACCAAATCTGGACATGTTTCCACCAATGTTTTAAGGGCCTCGATATGACCAAAACGTGCCAAATGTAAGAGGCTGTGTGTGTTTGGTACATCTTCATGTGTATTTCCTGTGACGCCTTTAAAAACCATTTTGTACAAATCGCGTGCAGCAGGGGCTTCCATTAAGCTTCCTGGGATAAGCGCTGTTCGTTGAGAAAACCAATACCCTAAGTTAGCGGCAGTTGTTTTGGAAAGTTCCTTTTCGAAACGTTTCTTTTTCTCGGGGGTGAGTGGAAAAAAATCCAAACCATGCATTTTAAGTTGAGATTCATCATCGGCAAGCGATGGGTGGAGTGATAAACGCACTTCCCCATAAAGGCCTGTTTTTTTTCTGGTTTCTTCTGTACGTGTTGAGTCGATTTTTCCATCTGCTGTTTTTGGTTCAAAGTCTTCTTTGCCTGCTTGTGCAACGCGTTCATATTCAGCTTGTGCATTTTGATAAGCAGTTAGAGCTACTTTTTCATCCATATAATCGGTCGCACCATACTCGGTCAGTGCATCAGGCTTGATAAATAGTTGCAGCAACATTGCGTTACCATAAGGTGTGCCTGTATCGGCAATAAATTGTTGAAATAACGATTCATAGGGGGCGTAGCTTAAATCCATCCCTAAAAGCGCCGTTCCCTCTTCAAATCGTTTGGAAACATTTGGATCTGCAACACTGTGATTGTTTCCCCAATATTCAACGGATGAGGACGTTGATCTGGATGTTGCGCGCCCTGCAGTAAGTACAAAGTTTCCAAAAATACGACGATCGCGATTACCATTATCATAATGGCTATCACCATTTCGTGTGGCATCATCGATCATGTTTGTAAGATCACGGAAATAAAGATCGGTATAACGAAGACGTGTTAATCGATCTGTTTGACTTAAGGTTAGATGGTTATGCAAGCTTGATGCAATACGGAATGCGTGACCATTCTCATCGTTTGTGCCGTGATAAATTGGGTAAAAACCTGTCTTTTCCCACTCCGTCCGTTCTGAATCCATTACATCGGCGAGACGCTCAATATAGCGTTCATCAATAACAAGCTCGCGTTTGAATTCGCCTTTTCCATCAGCGATTTTGTTTTTGTATTCCATGCTGTTGTATGTATAAAAGTATTTTCTTAAGTTGGTAATGTTGGCTGAACGGTGTGGACTTGCTTGGCTTGCATGCTGTGGGTCTTTGGGTTCCGCGTATTCTTTCTCTAAGACCAGCATAAGGTGCCCTTCGGTCATGGTGTATCGGCCGTGCACAGTCTCAATTTTAGGACGCAAAGAATGCACAGTAAATTTTTCTGTTTTATCTAAAATAATAGGAGAATTAAGGGCAGCCATACGCTTTTTCTCAGCCTCTGACTTAAGTTCTATTGTCACGCGTTGACGAAAGGCCTCGGTGTACGCAAATTCTTTTTCTTCGTGTGCAGTAAACTGAACTTTTTCGTAAGCATTTGGAACAATCTTCATTTTATCAAGGTTGTGACCAAGCTTCTTTAGTTTTTTAATGAGTTTGAGTTCTTCTTTGGCCTCAGCTGCATTATTGTTCGCTCTCTTCTGCGCCCTTGCAGCTATTGCCAGAGAGTTGTGTGCCAAATTATCCCGTGGGGAAACTTTACCATTATCATGATTTGTGTAATCTTCTTCCCTTACGTAACTTGCCTTTTGCGGCGCGCCTAATGGAATAGGCCGCTTACCTTGCGCTAATTGTTCTAACATATGCCGATAAAACGGCGTTGATAGCATGTCGTACAGTGGTCCATAAAGTGTAACCTCTTCAAGGTCGTCTGTTTTAACGTTTACTTTTCCGTTTTTAACCGCACCTAATAAATCTTCTACATTAAATGTTTTAAAGCGCCTGTATTCTTTGCTGTGTCCATCGGTGGCATCGGCAAGTTTTTTGTCAAATCTTTCCGCTGAAACATATTTAGTTTCATAAAAATACATACGATACAGTTGGGATTTTTCAGCCAAATACAAATCCGCAAAAGGTGCCCGTAACAAAAGATGTGGGTGCGTAGCGAATATGTTAAATGATTCTTCGGCAGCTTCACGGCCCGCTGTTACATGAAGTGTTCCATCATCTGGATCTGATTTGCCACCAAAGTTACAAAAACCATCATCATCATCGCGCTGTCCCAGGATAACCTTGTAATTATTATGCTTGTCGCGCATATAATACAACACGCCAGCGGCTGTATGCTGTGCATCAGCCTTAAAAAATCTGGTTGTTTGTTGTGGCTTGGTTCCGGTCGTTGATACGAAAGATTCAACCTCGGTGAATTCTTTTAATACAGCATAAGCAGAGGTGCACACGGCTTGATTGAAAACGCACGTCAGCAATAAGGAAGAAGTAAATTTCTTAAGGTTCATATCAGTCTCTGCAAAAAAATAAAAATTTCAAATAAAAATAAAACAACAATAGTTGCAATGTTTATTAATTAGAATTTTATATTTATATTTTCAACAGTAATCTGATGGATTGGTTTTTTATTCAAAATTTATTGATTTTTATCAGAAAAGAGCGAATTAAGTACGCATTGGTTTGTAGCTGTTCAACTATAAATTGATGAAGGCAGAGACACACCGAAAGCATCACTGTTCACATAACGTCAGGGAGAGAATCTGCTTTTTTGTATAAACAACATTTCCCTGTGCATAAAAGGGGGGTTATACACAGGGGTAAAAAGTTGTTAACAGTTGTTAATCTTTTACACACACTATCCACAGGGTTATTCACAAAGCTGGCGCCGTGCTTTGATGTTATATAGTCGCATGTTGGCTAAATAAAAGGTTACCTGCTGTGAATAAGTATGACATTAAACTATTATCCACCTTCTTCTTCTCCTTGGCTTTTGGTGATCCCTGCCAACCAGGAGAAGTTGTCTCTGTAACAACCCAATTATCTTGATTATCGTTAACCTCGTTTTCACCATTCTCATCTTTTTGTTTATAACAAGCCGAATCGGGAGATGAGCATGCTGATACGCTTTCTATGTTGACGTCGGGGCTTGTTAGTTTTGGTTTGGTCGAAGTGTTCTCTGTTTGATTGTTCGATAAAGAAATCGATTCAAAATCTTCATCATCATCTTCTTTGTCGCTATTATCCCCATCACTTTCCTCCTCTTGTTCTCTATCAAGGAAGCCTGCTGTTGAGCTGGATTCATCAGATACAGACCCCGTTGAGGAGGTTGGTTTATTGTTGTCATCAAGATCTTCTGGTGTTGTGTGGGAAGAATCAAAGCTCGCTTCATCACAATTAATGGTGTTAAAATACCCATCTCCTAAACTCACATCTTTCTTTACTCTACTTTGTGTATCAAGCCTTGGAGTTGAATATCGAGGAGAGTGGAGTGTAGAAGCTCGTTTCTTTGGTGTGGTGAAGTCGCTATCCGGTTCGTTTTTTGATAGCTGAAGAGGGCTGCGCTGGTTGACTTTTTTTGCGATTGCCGTGTTTACAATCTGCTCATTTAAGGTTTTTTTGGCAAACACAGTATTATCAAGAATGTTAATTGCTTGTCGTTTAGTAAGACCATCGTTGTGTTCAGAAAGAGCCTCGTTAAACCAAAGAGAAAACATATCTTGTGTGATTTGGCCAAATTCATCAAGTTCTTTGTGGTCGTTCCACTGATTCGATAACAATTCACGATCAATGGTTTTATTGCCATCTTTGTCTAATAACCCCCTTGCTAATTTATCCGAAAGCGCCTCTGTTTGTTCTAGAATTTTAAAATGTTTATAATTTTTGTCTTTTTTATCCAGTTTCTTAAACGATAACCTGTATTGTTCTGGGTTTTTATGAACAAAAAATTTGGCCATAGTTGTTTTAATGATCAATTTTTTTTGATCAAATGTTGCCTGAACATTTGAAACTTTGTCGTAATCGGAAAGTAATTTATTAGAATTTTCAGTGTGTTGAGCAAATAATTCTTCTCTGTTTGGGTTCGCGTTAAATTTTCCACGGCGATATTTGTTTTCATCCTCAAGATATTCACATGAAAAGCTTTGCATCGAAATAAAAAATGTAAAAAGTATGCTTTTGCAATAAGATCTGACTTTCATTTTGATCACCTCGTTTGTAATGTTTTGTTTACATTGTAACGTTTAATTCATACTGGCTTTTTAAACAGAAAAAAACGTAATTTGAATCACAGTTTTATGTATAAATCGGAACTACTTAATTAAAATATTCATTGTCTTACCATTAACAATATACCGACTTATTTTTACTCTTCGTCTAATTGATAAAGATATAGCACGTTTTTAGTTTTAATTTTAATTGAATTCCATATCAAGATTCTCCAGCCAGAGACATTAATGCTATGGCGGGGTGTGTAAATCTTGCTTCGCAGTGGTTTTTTAAATCACTCTTTTGACGTGATCTTTTGTATGGAGTGTTGGCACGGCAGAGCGGTATACAGCTGAGGTGTTGCTGGAATGTGTAGAGCAGAGCTGGCGATGGTTGATAATAAAAATTTAGGATGTCGATTCTCATCAAACATCCTAAGGTATCTACGTTATTATGAACAAAATTCTAAGCATCTGAATCATCATCAGATGTATCGCTGTATGGGTCGCCTTCACTTTCGCTGTCTCCGCCAAATACTTCTAGCAACTCTTGGTGAATGTCTTCACGCTTAGAATGCTTTGCTTGATCTCCACCACGTAATTTGCGAATGACTCTTTTTGTTGCTTTGCCGCGATGATCTTCGCTTGGGGCTCCCTCGAAAGCGGAATAAGTACCAAAGGAATATTCGGAAGAATGCTTGCTTGGTGCATGAAAGAAATCTTGTAGTGATAATTCTTTCTGTTTTTCTTGTAGGGAAAGCTTTAATGCGCCCACAATCGCACATGCAACAGGAACGTTATCAAGTACGTTTCGATCCTAATTCATGAAGTTTATTTTCCATTTTTCATGGCCTAGATTCTGAGCGCGCTGGGTATTACGTGCTTTGCTTTGAGCAATATCATCATGAAATGCTGGATTTAATGGATTATTAACAATATTGGAATCTTGAAGGCGTCGTGCAACCTCAAAATCTAAAAGCACATTCAATCTTTCTAAATCTACAATTTCCCCTTCATGTGAAAGTCTGGGATAACGAATTGAGTAATGATATGAGCCATCATCCTTTTTGCGTGCTTTTAAAAGTTTTTTAGCTATTTTTTTTTGATATGATGTCTTGTATATATCTAAAACAGGATGTATTTCTCTGTGCATTCCTATTCCCGCAACAATACCATTACCGGGTTGTCGTAAAATTGGAGTTAACTTAATATTAAATTCCTTCTCGTTAAGCAAAAACGGAATCGCTTGATCTTCACCCTTTACAGCCGCTGTTAACTCACGAAATAGAAAAATACGTGAACGTGAAGATAATCCATCAAGACTAATTCGTGTAAGGGCATTTCTAGCCTGAAGTTCTGTTTTGAATTGTTGTACGGCAGCGCGAACGACTGGCTTTGTGGACAACCTTTTGAAAAATCTATTATTCACTCCTTGATGCCGAGTGTATTCTACATCAGTATCATATTCTTCTTCTATTTCTGCCTTTTCTTGTGCGACAATCTTTAATACCGCTCCAATATCGTTTAGATCATCTAGGCCTTTATTTCCTGCATGTAATAAATGCAATTGTGAAATTATAACAACCGTAGATAAAACTATTTTTACAATCATTTTATTGTTTCTTTCCTTTGAATACTAATATTTTGTAACGTCATTTCCATGCAAAACATACTTATCTGAAAATGACATTTGCCATAATGCTTTCAATCATTAGCAAAGCATAATAAAAAATGTATTATTGCCAAAAAATGCCAGTGGAGTTTAACTGTGGTTTCTAAAAGATAAATCACGAAAATAGTGGTACATTAGGGCAATTATGCATATATATATATAAAATAACGAAAAAAAATGGCTCCAATGAATCAAGCTAAAAAAGACGCCAAATTCACGCACTTGCGTGCAACATTTTGGCCCAGCCATTCACATGAAATAAAGAAATTTGTTTCGCTATCGTTGATCATGTTTGGGCTTCTCTTTATCTACACCATTGCGCGCGATACAAAAGATACGCTCGTCATTAATGCCGTTGGTGTGCATATTATCCCTTTTTTGCAAGGGGCAGCGCTGACAATAGCTGGGTTTTTGTTTGTTCTGGTGTACGCAAAACTGTCTAATATGTTTTCGCGTGAGAAATTGTTCTACATTATTATCACGCCTTTTTTGTTCTATTACGCCTTTTTTGGGTTTGTGATTCATCCTAACAACGAGTGGTTCCACCCTGCAAAAGAAACCATCGCTGCACTGAATGCCTCATTCCCCGCTCTGTCGGGTTTTATTGATATATATGCGTGCTGGTCGTATTCACTGTTTTATATTCTAACCGAAATATGGGGCAATGCGATGATCGGCCTCATGTTTTGGGAATTTGCAAACCATATTGTTCTTCTTGATGAATCAAAGCGATTTTATGGATTGTTTGCCGTTATTGCCAATGTTGCATTGATTATATCGGGTTATTTTGTGTATTTTTGCTCGAACACGATTCAGTCTTTCTTACCGCAGGGAAAAGACGCATGGACAATCTCGATGTATCTTTTGATGGGCAGTATTCTTTTGATGGGTGTTTTTGTTATTAGCGTTTTTCGTTGGATGCACATTCATATATTACATAACGGTGACGCGGATGGCTTCTCCGTAGAAAAAGTTAAAGCACAGCCATCCCAGAAAAAATCACTTCTCCAAAGTGCCTGGGTTGTTGTGACTTCACATGAGATTTTGTTGATTCTTATCCTTGTCTTGTCCTATTCCATTGCGGTTAACGTGCTCGAAATGCAGTGGAAGCATCAGCTCAATCTATTTTGCCAGGGTAATAGTGGAATCTATAACGGATACATGGGGTTGTATTCGTCTATCACAGGTGTTTTTACGATTCTTTGTGGCGTGTTCATTAGTGCGCGCTTGCTGCACAGTGGCACGTGGTTTCGAGCGGCGATCATTACGCCGGCACTATTTTTAATCATCGGTGGATTGTATTTCATTCATATAGTTAATCCAAACTTGATTGGGTTTATTTTAAGTAAGTTTTCTGTGTCGCCGCTTGCATTTGCTGCAGCGGCAGGTGGAGTGGTTGTTCTTATTTTAAAATCAATGAAATACACATTGTTTGACCCCACAAAAGAAATGGCTTATATCCCATTGAGTGAAGAGCTGCGCACAAAAGGAAAAGCGGCTGTTGATGTGCTGGGCAGCAATTTAGGCGAATCCGGTAGTGGGTATATTCACATTATTTTGTTTAGCGTGATGGTAACGAAAGATGTGCTGATTATTGCACCGTATGCATGCGCGATTTTTCTGGCTGTGTGCTTGGTGTGGCTAATGGCCGTTAAAGTTATGGCAGATAAGATTGCGTGAATAGAGAAGTGCTTCTTATAGCAATATTTAATCATTGACATTTTGTCGCCCATAGGATACACTTTAAGGATCACCTACACTAGACATGTCAACTTGCATGAATACAAAAAAAGTTCTTATTTACAAAGATATTACAGGCAAAGAGCCTTTTGTAAATTGGCTAGAAACACAAGATAAAATTTCTCAAATACGCATTAGAAAGCGAATTGCGCGTATTGAAATCGGTAATTTGGGTGATTACAAGGCGATTGATTCTGGCGTCTTTGAACTAAGGTTTTTCTTTGGATCAGGCTATCGTGTATATTTTGGAATGCTTGGTGACACCGCTGTTATTTTATTGTGTGGCGGCGATAAATCAAGTCAAGAACAAGACATAAAAAAAGCAATTTCTTATTGGAAAGAGGTTCAAAATGAGATCATTTCATGAATATAACATTGAAAAATTAAAAAATTCTGAAGATGCATGCCTTTATTTGACAGACGCTTTGCTTGATTTTGAGGTTGATCATGATGTGCATGCTTTTTTGAAAGCGCTGAAAGATGTGACTGATGCACAAGGTGGTATAGGTGAGCTTGCAAAAAGAACAAACCTCAACCGTCAAAATCTGTACAAAATTCTTTCTGCAAAACGCCAACCAAAGATCGAAACATTGGGAACAATTTTAGATGGATTAGGGTTTCAGCTAAGTATTACCCCCAAAAATAGTACAATTCCAGAACAGCATGTTTAATTACCCTCCCCGATCCCTTATTCTGGTATGAGAGGACTTCCCAACATCAAGAAGAATTAGATCGTGCAACTGATGCAATGCATAATGTGATTAAAAATAATGGTGAGTGGATACCAAGCTAGGTATCTCTTAAAAATTTGAATTGTTATGCATGCGCGATTTTTCTGGCTGTGTGCTTGGTGTGGCTAATGGCCGTTAAAGTTATGGCAGATAAGATTGCGTGAGACGAAAGGGGGACACTTCGGACTTAAAAAAGTTTTTCTCCTGTCTAATTCTTAAATTTATTATTTCTTCCCTCATTCTAATTGCGGCTATTATTTAATCAAAATTTTTCAGAGGATCAATCAGGATTGCGGAGATAACCTAATACGTATAGCATTTATTTAACTAATTACGCGGAGTTCTTGATAATGTATATTATTTTTGTTGCATTAGGTGTAGCGGTCGCTATGTTTCTTGTTGAACTTATATGCCCTGCACGACAGTGGAAAATAGTTAGGCATTGGTGGCTACGCGCAATCATTTTTAACAGCATTCAGATTGCTATCGTTTATTTAGCAACACTAACGTGGGATCTTTGGTTTTCTGGAAATCATGTATGGGAATCAAAAAAGTATCTAGGGGATGGGGCGTCTATATTTGTTGGATATATACTCATTACATTTATTTATTATTGGTGGCATAGAATGCGACATGATGTTTATTTTTTGTGGAGGTGGTGTCATCAATTGCACCATAGCCCACAACGAATTGAAATTCTGACAGCGTTTTATAAGCATCCGATAGAGCTTATCGTGAATGGTTTTCTATCAAGTTTAATTTTATACGTATTCCTTGGGTTAGAACCTTCAGCAGTATCCCAGGTTATTTTGATAACAGGAATTGCTGAATTATTTTATCACTGGAACATCAAAACGCCTTATTGGTTGGGCTTCATTTTTCAACGTCCAGAAAGTCATTGTATACATCATCAATATCAGCATCATAAAAATAATTACTCAGATTTGCCGCTTTGGGATATATTATTTGGAACTTTTCAAAATCCTAGAGAGAGTGAATTTATGTGTGGCTTTGATGACAGTAAAGAGCAAGCTGTTATACCTATGTTGAAAGGAAAAGATTTATACAAAAGAAAGCAGCGCAAATGAACTTTCAAGATAAAATCACATTTATATTCTTATGTTCAATTGGTATAATGCAATTAAGTGGAGACTTATTAAATGTGCCTCTATTAAAAGCATTAGGCGCCGCAACTGGAGCATCCCCTGCGCCAAAAGTATTTACAGCACAAAATGGTTTTGAAACATATACTTCTACTTTTTATATATCTTGGTCTGATCAGAAGAAACAACAGCAGACGTTGGAATTAAGTCCAAAAATATATAAAGGCATTAAAGGACCTTATAATAGGCGGAATGCTTACGGTGCAATTATTTCGTATGCACCTGTTTTGTATGCAAATTCAAAAACAAAGGACATGTTTTTAGGTGCCTTGCACTATTCTTTTTGTGGAAAAACTACCGTTCTTGGAGAACTTGGCATTTGCCCGGATAAAGACGCTCTCATAACATTGCATCTTAGTCCAAAACAAAAGCTTCCAGATAATCATACGTGGAAATTGCAATATGAGGTAAAATGTCATGCATAACAAATGGACAAGCAATCAATATAATGTTTTTAGAGTTCTCTTTGGTGTATATCTTATCGTTCATTTTTCTTATTTAATACCTTGGAGCAGTGAATTATTTTCAGATATTGGCATGATATCACATAGACAAGATAGCCCATTATTATATTGTTTCCCAAATATTTTGGCGTGTATAGATAGCCCTTTATTTGTAATTTTTTTTATAATTCTTGCTTGTCTATCTGCTATTTGTTTTGTGTGTGGTTATAATGATAAATATGCAGCTTTATATATGTGGTATGTTCTGGCATGTCTTTTTGGACGCAACCCCCTTATTGCAAATCCAAGCCTGCCTTATGTAGGGTGGATGTTATTAGCACATTTATTTATACCAAAAACACCTAAAAATAGTATCGATAGTGCTATTGCGTGGAAAATGCCAACCTCTGTTCATTTGGCGAGTTGGGTAGTTCTTGCTGTATCTTATAGCTATAGCGGGTATACAAAATTACTTAGCCCAAGTTGGTTAGAAGGAAAAAACCTTTTATATGTACTTTACAATCCCTTAGCGAGAGATTATTTCTTAAGAGATTTCTTCTTACGGATACCCTCCATTTTTCTGAGCTTGATCACGTGGGGAATATTAATCATAGAATTACTTTTTGCATTTCTGATTTTAAAGAAAAGGGTGCGCCCATACATGTGGCTTTCTATGTTGATTGTTCAGTTTGGTTTTGCATTTTTACTAAGTTTTCCTGATTTAACCATAGCAATGCTTTTGTTTCATTTATTCACCTTTGATCCAGCATGGCTGGAATCAAAAGCAGCGGCAAATTCTGGTATATTATTTTATGATGGTGATTGTGGTCTATGTCATGGCGTTGTCCGGTTTTTATTGGCCGAGGATCATCGTCAAATATTTCAGATGTCTCCTTTGCAAGGTGAGAAATTCAAAACAATATTAGAACCGGGAAAGCAGGTGACGATGAAAGATAGCGTTGTGTTGGTTATTAAAGATAGAGCTTTAACACGTTCGACGGCCATTGTTTATTTATTGAAAAATTTAGGGGGTTTATGGACAATTTTGGGATATATCCTTTTCTTTTTCCCTAAATTCATAAGAGACTTTGGCTATGATTGTGTAGGCACTATTCGTCATTGTTTATTCCCAAAACCATCTGGATTTTGCCCTATACTGCCAGAATCATTGAGAGGTAGATTGTTATAACAAAGAGAAAGGAAAAGCGGCTGTTGATGTGCTGGGCAGCAATTTAGGCGAATCGGGTAATGGGTATATTCACATTATTTTGTTTAGCGTGATGGTAACGAAAGATGTGCTGATTATTGCACCGTATGCATGCGCGATTTTTCTGGCTGTTTGCTTGGTGTGGCTAATGGCCGTTAAAGTTATGGCGCGAAAGATTGTATAGTAATGATTCAGATGTTTTTGGGGATCTAACGCCGAATGACATTGGTTTTTCCAATTCCAATTTTTTATACTTGATTTATTATCACGTCATGCACATATAAGAATAGTAATAAGAAATATGCTTTTAATTTTCACATCAAAGGGATACACAATGTTTACAAAACTTGTAATATTGACGACACTTTCATTGGTTTCAATCGTTACTGCAATGACGCCAGAGGACATAGAAAATAATTCGAATCAGTTAGTTGTTGTTGCTGCAGGTGCGGCGATAGAGCAAGTCGGGCAGGCCGCTGAAGAACACGCTGCAGCTATAGGGCAGATTTTGACGGCAACACCTGCTGCAACTCGTGTCTATAAAGAGCCCCACCTTTGGAGTGAAATAAGATCATATTTGGGAATGAATTACAGCTGCCCAAGTGATGCGCGCATAAGCAAATTGTTGGCTTTAAATGAATCAGACAGACACAAAGCGTTTATTTTTTCGGCGTCTATTTTTTCGCCGTATCTAAAGATTAATGATTTTTCAATTTTATCAAATGCACATTTAATAGCATTAAGTACCAATACTTTTTTTGATACTGTTGATATAGATATGCCATACATAAACCCAAATAATTTGGCTGATGGATTAGCAACATTAAAAACCTCTCTTCTTCCACGCAAAGTAACCATATCTTCTGAGAGCTTTCAAACAATTAGGTGGACTCGGACTTTTGAAACGATTAATGGAAAAAGAGTTAACACAAGAACCAGTGATTTTGTTCAAATTACACCTGAACGTCCTTCACATTCATGTGGTATGAGAATCAGGGGTGGAGAGCTAGATGGAAATGCTGTGTGGATAGAGGAGCCTGAATGTGGTCGTGATATTTGTGTTAATCAAATAGATATTTTTAGTAAATTGCAGGTGTGTGCAAATATAAAAAAAACAGAGCTTAAGTCATTCTGGGAAAAGGAAACTGATCATTTTTCTTCGATTCGTGATTTAATCCTTATGCCACAAACAGAATATAAATTTTTCAAAATAACTAATGAATTTTCCAAAATTGACTTATCAGCAATACTCTTAACACTCCCAACTCTGGCACTCGAATCATCAAGCATTGAACCTTCTTATGCAAGAATCGAAACAACGTCGATTCCAGTTGAGTCTAGTGCTGGAGAAATTTATCTGAAACTAACAACAAAGTTCTCTGTGTTTTCGTTAAAGAAATAAGATAAGTGAGCGGTGTATTTTTTTAATGTAACAAATTATTAGGGGGGGCGTGCAGTATGCCATCGGATCATGCTCCCTCTCATTTTCATGCTATATACGGTGATACGAAGTGCTTATAAATAACAAACTTTGAAGTTATTAAGGGGTTTTTGCCTCGCCAAGCCCTTGTTCTTGTGTTAGAAAGGGCTACCAACATCGAGAATAAATGCTCTAAATTTTCAGGTCAATCACACGCCACTGGCATAAGAAAATAGCGTACATATTCTTATATGTGATAGAAAAGTACATATAAGCCTTAGCCATCTCTTTATACCTTTCAAAAATAGCCATAGGAAATACCCAAAATTAATGCTAAAGTCTATCCAAATGGGATGGCAGAAACTAAGCATTTCCCTACCTATCCAACAAAAAGGATCATGACCATGACAATTCAAGTAGGCCAAAAAATTCCAAATGTTTGTTTGAAAATCGTAAATTCTGACGGCGTTAAAGAAGTCAGTACACTCGAATTATTCAATGGCAAAAAAAGTATTGTATTTGGGCTTCCTGGCGCGTTTACGCCTGTTTGCTCTGCACGCCACGTGCCTGAGTTTGCTGCAAACAAAGACGTTCTTCAAAAAGCCGGTGTTGATCAAATCGTTTGTCTATCTGTTAACGATGCGTTCGTTATGAAAGCATGGGCTGACCAATTAAACGTAACTGATTCCGTGATTATGTTATGTGATGGTAATGGTAGCTTAACTGAAGCGCTCGGCATGACGCTTGACCTTTCAGCGCATGGCCTTGGAGTACGTTCCAAACGTTATGCGATGATTGTTGATGACTGTGTTGTAAAACATCTTGGAATAGAAGATACCCCCGAAACATGTTCTGTGTCATCAGCAGAATATTTTGTAAATCTGCTTTCAAAAGCAGTATAAATCCATTAATGCTCTTCGTTTGGTACGGATTGTTCTTGATTTTAAGAAAAGAGAATATAGACGAATGAAGAGCACCAAGTACCTTAACCTTTATAAAAGTATCACACATGCCTCTTTCAATTCAAAATCAAGATCATTCACGTGAGGATTCGTTACCTAATACATTGTTAGCGCCTGGGGATCTTAAAATTGGAGAGCAATATCATCTTTCAGAGTTGAGACACGATAAATACACACACGACTTTGGTTATTTGGACCGAGTTTTAGAAAACGAACAATTTGCCTTGTTTGAGCAACGTCAATGGAATTTAGATCTTTGCACGCCCATGGGCACAGAAATATTGCTTCGCGTACCAAATGTAAATGACACTCAGCTTTATTTATCGACAGCCTATTGGATTGAATTCGCTGAATCAACCAAAAAGCTTGAAGACTTATCGTATAAAATTTTATCAAAGCTCCTTAGGAATGCACATTTGTTAAACCCCTTGCATGCGCCTTATTATGTGAATATGCCGCCGCCAGTTGTGTCTGTTGAGCTTGTTAATTATCTTAAGACATTAATTGATAAAGCGGGACTACCCTATAATTTCATCGGCATTGAATTGACCGAGCGTCAACCCATTATTGACCCGATACAATTTAAGCATGGCATCAATGCACTGCAGTTGCTAAAAATACCGGTTGCCCTTGATGATTACGGACGCGGGTATGCAACGATGCAATTCTTGCGTGATATGTATGTTGATCGCGTTAAGATTGATCGCGGGTTGTTACATGACGCTAAAGTTAATTTATCAAAACGCTTAACACTGGTGTCGTTGCTTGATTTTGCGACTGAATTTGGTATCGAAGTTATCGCCGAAGGTGTTGAAATTGAAAGTGATTACGATTTTGTATGTCAGCTTGAGTGTGATGGGTTGCAAGGATTTTATGTTGATTCGCCCCAAATGCTGATTCCTGTTGAGGCGTAACGTATTTTGTTAGCGTGAGGTGAAAATTCACTAAAAATACACCTAAAAAATACATAAAATACAATCTATTTGTTAATAAATTCATGCTATGCTCTCATCAAAGAAGTGTATTAAGAGGATTTTTATGAGTTTCACATCTATATCAAACTCTCTGAATTTTGGTCGGCGCAGCCCCAAGCAACCTCAGCTGCGTTCAGATACTTCCATAGGCCCACTTTCTGAATCTTCAAGCACTTACTGTTCAAAACTTATAAAAACAAGTATGCGTTTTTCTTTAACTGCTTTGTTGCTTGAAATGCCACCATATTATGTATCGCAGGCGAATGCAGATGATGAAAAAGGTTCTTCAGTTGTTCAGGTAGGTGCACGTAATACACGCAATAAAGATTTCCAACACATACTAAATAATTCTCATTTCGCCCTATTTGCACAGGAACAACGATACGTAAATAATGGACTTTTAGGCAAGGTTGATCGATCTGCGGGAACAGAGCTGCTTATTCGTATCCCCAATGCACTGGAAAAAGGTAAATACCTCAATACCGAAGAATTTATTATCCACGTTGCCAGCATGGGGCAGCTTGACGCGTTGACAACAAAAATTATTGAAAAAGTCATTCGCAGTGTGGCGTTATTGGATAGAGCAAACGCACCTTATTATATCAATGTTCCGCCGCCATTGATCTCGCCTATATTTGCTAAAGAACTCGCGTTGAAATTAGCTGAAGCTGGACTCTCAACTAAATTGATCGGTATTGAACTAACAGAACGTGAAACGATTTTGGATCGCGCAGCTTTTAATGCAGGCATGACAGAACTTAAGCGAATGGGTATTCCACTTGCGCTTGATGATTATGGGCGTGGCAATTCAACGCAAGAATTTCTAATTGGTTTACCAGTTGAGCGCATTAAAATTGATCGCGGTGCGTTTTGTGATGCGCAAAAAGATTCAAAACTGGCAGAAAAACTGTCTTCAGAAATAGAACTTATGCAAAAATCAGGCATGGAAGTGATCGTAGAGGGCATTGAAACCACTGACGATTGCACGTTTGCACTTAATTTAGGGTGCGATGGGATGCAGGGTTATTTTTTTGATTTCCCCAAAATGCTGATTCCTGTTGACGCGTAAGCCTGGGCTTACTAAGAATAGTAAGAGAATTGATGAGCAATACACGATAAGAAGCAAAATTTTCATTGTCATTCCCGTGCAGGCGGGAATCTAGGCTGTATGAAATTTCATTGATCAAGCTTTCTTGTTAATATTTGTTCTGGATTCCTGCCTGCGCGGGAATGCGGGTGGATAAAGTGCACGCCTTCAATTAAAACAACGAAAGGCTTTCTACAGTGATTACACGAAAAATTTTATTACTATCTGTTGCAACAACGATGCTTGCAACACCAGCATTTTCTGGTTTCTATTTGGGTGCGCAAGCAGGCGGCACATTGATGCGTGGTGATCTTAATTACACAGATCAGAACGTTCAACAAAATACGACAAGCCACACACGTGGCATGGGAATGGCATTTGGTGGGCATCTTGGCTATCTTTATCAGCTAACCGACAGTCACATGTTTGTTTTGGGCGAAGGCTATTTCATTAAAGAGTCAACGAAATCGAAGTCCGCTGACATGACGTTTCAAACGTCTACGACTAAAGGTGTATTCACTGTTCAACCAAAGAGCAATTATGGCGCTTCGGTTGGATTTGGTGCATTTATGAATCCAAAATTTAATTTGTATGGAAAAATTGGGTTTGAAAGCAAAGGTCTGGACACGACTTACACACTGCCAAATCAAGCACTAGCTAATGGAGTTAAAAAATCAGCATGGTCGATTGCGCCTGGGGCTGGGTTTATGTATAAAGTAACAGATTCTATTGCACTAAATCCTGAATATACGTATGTTGTTGGTAAAAAGTACAAAGTGTTAGGGCAAATAACAAATGCTGATGGTACATATACAAAAGGAATAAGCTTTACGCCGACGGAGCATCGCTTGATGTTGAAGTTGAATTACATGTTTGGGTAAGTTTGATTGTTGACGAGTGCCACCTTTATATTCATTTCTGTCATTCCCGAGTTCCTGCTTTGTCATGCTCGGGCTTGACCCGAGTATCTCTACAGTTGAAGTCGCATATAGTTGGTTTATAATGTGATAAAGTATTTGCTTTTGCGGCTTTATAGATCCTCGTGTCAAGCACGAGGATGACACCTTTGGCTGTATGAGTACATAGAGCAAACTAAAAAAATAACGGACGATTATGAACAAAAAATTTATTTTACTAAGTGGATTACTGGTTGCCGGAATCGCATTATTTTTTATGCGCCAAGCAGAGCATCCTGTGGATCCTAAAGGTGCTGCAGATAAAGCTCCATTAACTGAATTTCGCGTCGGTGTAACCGCAGGCCCGCATGCCATTATTATGGATTTTGTGAAAAAGGAAGCCGTGCGCCACGGGCTCAATGTGAAAGTCGTTGAGTTTAATGACTTTATTTTGCCAAACGCTGCGCTTGATCATGGTGATATCATGGCGAATTCATATCAACATAAATTGTTTTTGGATGATCAAATCAAAAATCGTAATTACCATTTAACTGTTGTGGCGCCGTCTGTTGTGATGCCACTTGGTGTGTATGCCTTTTCGCTGAAATCACTTGCTGATCTTAAGCAAGGTGCAACTGTATTGATTCCAAATGACCCAACTAATGGTGGGCGGGCACTGTTGTTGTTGCAAAAATTAGGCTTACTTAAGCTAAAAGAAAATCCATTACCAAGCATGCTTGATATTGCAGAAAATCCAAAACAATTGGTGATTAAAGAGCTTGATGCGCCCACATTACCGCGGGCAATGGTTGACGCAGATATCGCTGTGATCAATACGGATTGGTTGTTTGTGGCGGGATTGGATCCGGCAAAGGCTCTGGCACGGGAAGAAAAAGATTCACCGTATGTGAATATAATTGTAGTGCGTAGCGGAACCGAGAATGATGCAGATGTGAAAAAATTTGTGGCGATTTACCACAGTGAGCCGGTGCGCAAATTTATTGAAACTGAATTTAAAGGCGCTGTTATTCCTGCTTTTTGAGGATATTTCCATTACTACACCGTCATGGCGAGACTCACAGAAGCGTGGCCATCCAGAAAACAGCCTGGATCACCACGTCGTCTTTGACTCCTCGTGATGACGGTGATTAAAATACATAAGGATGAAAAACATGAAAACAGTAACAATCGGTACCATCAACGTATCAAACACATTACCACTCGTACTTATCGCGGGTCCGTGCGTACTTGAAAGCCGTGACCATGCGATGATGATGGCAGAAAAACTAACGACGCTCTGTGCACAAAAGAATATTTCTCTTATCTACAAATCATCATTTGATAAAGCAAATCGCACCAGTTTAAATGGTGCACGCGGTCTTGGCCTTGATGCGAGTCTTGCTATTTTTGAAGAAATTAAGCGCACCTTTGGTTGCCCGATTGTGACGGACGTTCATTCACCAGAGCATTGTGCAGCGATTGCGGGTTCGGTAGATGTATTGCAGATTCCAGCATTTTTATGCCGTCAGACAGATTTGCTAAAGGCTGCCGCTGAGACTGGTAAAGTCATCAACATTAAAAAAGGTCAATTCCTTGCGCCATGGGATATGAACAACGTTGTATCAAAGATGGAAGCGTTCGGAAACACATCAATCATGTTGTGTGAGCGCGGTGCAAGTTTTGGTTATAACACATTGGTGTCTGATATGCGCGGCCTGGCCATTATGGCAAAAACGGGTTATCCCGTTGTGTTTGACGCGACGCATTCAGTGCAACAACCAGGCGGAGCAGGCGAATCAACCGCTGGTCAACGTGAATTTGCACCAATTTTAGCGCGATCTGCAGTTGCAACGGGCATTGCAGCCGTGTTTTTGGAAACGCACCAAGACCCTGACCGTGCACCAAGCGATGGTCCAAACATGATTCATTTATCGGATATGGCACAAGTCATTGATGAATTGATGGCGTTTGATAAAGTTGCTAAGGCAATGCCGCGGGGGATTTAAGGGACCGGAATTTCCTCTTCTCTCTTGCTCTCATATTTCTTTCATTTCCAATTCCCCTTGAGTCTAACTCAAGGGGTTTTCCATATTAAGGCCCGTCAACGATGAATACACGAAAAAATAAAAGCGGGATGTGTTATTAAATCAAATTTTAATTTCTATACATAACAATAAACACAACAAAAAACTATATCTCATCTCAATTGTAGGCATCTTTGTGAGAGCCCGAAGATGGCACCGTGGAGTCTTGGAAATGATATCGTGGGAATATTCTCCTGTCATTTTGTTTAAGTACCATTAAATTGACCTTCCATCATTTATGATCATCTGAATAAATTATTGCGTATTTTAAATATCAATAAAATGCATTTAAAGTTAAATTATAACTATAAAATTAGCAAATAAAGCAATAATTCAATCCCTGCTTGTTCAAAGAAAGTGATATCCATGATATGTAAAATATGAAGAAGGTATAGTGAAATGAAAATAGAAATAGAAATTAAATTCTATCTAAAATTATTGTTATTGGCATTTTTTGCAATAACAAATAGTTCTGCAGTTGATATGATCAAGGAAAATGACAACACACGATGTGGTTTTTTTAATGAATCACCAAATGATGAGTCGCGATATTTACAGAACACAGCAGAAATAAACCAGACACTTGGTGATGAAAAGAAAGTTAATCCAAAGAAGTCAGCGTCTGTGGCGGAAAAAGAAATAATTCTGAAAGCTGTTATGGCAACGGTTATTATTCATGGAGATTTGCATAAGCTAGTTACTCCTACGCTGGGTGAGACCCATGCTCTTTATTATCATTATGAAATTTTACGCCTTACTGAGGAGCTTTCCCACAAACTTGTGAGTCAGTACAAAGACGAGAAAAAGATCGATATAGCATGCTTTAGTGGATATGAAAATCTGTATGCGTATAGTGGCTTAGAGCAACAAATGCTTGCTTTGTGGTTTACTGACGCAATGTTCGCTCATAAGGCAGGGATTGATAAGCTTATGGCAGAAAAAGTTGAAAAAGAGTTTTATCAAAGTGATATTAGAGGAAGAACTACTGCACAAAACTCAGGAAGAACAAGCACTGAAAGTGTTGATTCAGAAGATATACCAAGAGAAATAGAAGAAGCATTAGATGAAGAAGACAAAGTTGATTTGATTATACCTATTGACGCTTCAGCTAGGACAAATTTTACGGCGACTTCGGCAAAACCAATCGTACATTCTCCTCGGCCAACTACCAACACATCAAATTCAAGTGTTTTTACCAACAATGCACCTAATGAGATTAGTGAGAATGGAGAATCAAGTAAAATAGTTGCTTCTTTTATCGCCCCAGATGGTGCGTCCACTAATGACATTTTAAGGGGAAAACATAATAGAAAAAGTTATGTATTTACTATTCAAAATTTTTCTTACGGTGGAAAGAGCCTCCGTGAGGCATTAGAAATGTCAGACGAAATGCTTGTTAAGTTAAGGAAAGATCTTGCTGATTTCGCGGAATTTTATCCCAAAGTAGAAAAATTAAAAGACTCCCGAATTGAATCTAATAAACGTATGGGGAGGAATAATTTGGTTGCAAAATTAGAAAAAGATCAGCGCATAGCAGATAAAAAAATACAAAAGTTAAACGATATACGCGATAAAAATAATGATGAACTCAGTAATGACATAGAGCTTGCATCATACGCCTTGAATAAAAACGTAATATGCATTTGGAATAATAATGAAGGCAATCTTTCCTTAGTTTTTGCCTACAATAATGGTGAAAATTTTATAGAAAATACGGATACAGATGTTGATTTAACCTCACAGAACACGATTCACTTATTATATAACGAAGAGGAAGGTTGTTATCACCCTCTTAAGAGAGAAGAAAATACGCCGATAACAAAACTGTGTAATTTTTTCAGGCTTTATAATTAATAATGTCTTTGTTGAATTTCCAGGAATTTTGTTTTTATGATACACTGAAAAACTAAGATATTTGGCATTAAACCTCAATGAACACCACATTTGTACGCGGCGTGCGCGCTGAAGAATCTGCTCGTTTGTACCTTGAACGCAAGGGCTACACGTTGATTGCGGCGCGCTACAAAACCCCGCATGGTGAAATTGATTTACTTATGCGTGATGGCCAGGCAATCGTTGCTGTTGAGGTCAAATACCGGAAATACGAATCTGATTCCTTTGAATGCTTAACACCACGTCAGCAAAAACGCATTGAAAATGCGCTGCTCCATTATCTTAGCGAACAGAACATAACCGAATCGGGTGCAAATTCTTCTTTGCTTCGCTTTGATGTTGTTTTATTATCAGCTAGAGCACACCTAACGCATATTGAAAATGCATGGTAGTTGACAATTTTCTGTTTCCCTCATACGTGATCTGAGGGTCCATGTCCAAGCATAGTAATGCTTAAAGCTGGATTCTTTCGTCAAGCCAGAGGAAGACTGAATAAATTTGTAGAAATGCATGGCAGGAAAATAATGAATAATAATGTTAAAATAATACTATCTCTTTCAACCTCTCTATTTTTAGTAACCGGTTGTTTAGCCCCATTGGTTATTGGTGGCGGCGCTGCTGTTGGTACACTTGGGGTACGCGAAAAAGGCATAACGGGCTCGATGAGTGACAGCCAAATTTCCATGGTTATCAAAGCAAAGCTTTATAGTTTTGACCCTGATTTGCATGCACGCGTTGGTGTTAATGTCGAAGGCAGTGAAGTCTTGTTGACCGGTTCAGTTCAAAAGCAAGAATGGCCCATAGAGGCTGAGCGTATCGCATGGGAAGCCAGCGGCGTTAAGAAAGTTCTAAATAATATTACAGTCGTCGACAATGACGAAATTGGCGTTGGCATTTATGCGCAAGATTCATGGATTACCACTCAATTAAAATCAAAATTATTATTTGGTGATGATATTAGATCCCTCAATTACAGTGTTAAAACGGTCGGTGGTGTTGCATATATAATGGGTATTGCGCAAGATCAGGCTGAGCTTGACCGTGTACTTGACATTGCCAGCAAAACATCAGGTATAACTAAAGTCGTAAATTATACAAGGGTACGCGGCGAGGCAGAGTAGGTCTTTGCTACACCCGGGAAATACGCCATCAGAAATAAATCGCGGAATAATCATTAGATTGTTTCGCTCTTTCAACATTGAAACAGCTGAAGAGAGATTCTTAAGGCATTGAGCCATCACACTCTAGTGGTGCGTTTCAATGTTGAAATGGCGTTTATAAAAACTCATCAGATTAAATATTTATTAAGTTCTTAAGTATACTATGTATAATAGATGTATTTATGAGTAATTTAAAGATGAGAAAACTAATTTTATTGATGACAGTCGCAGCAACCGGTGCGCAAGCATATGCGGATGGAGATATTCAGTATAGAAATTATGCTGAACAAGACACCTATAATAAAGAAGAACAATATAGTGGTTATGATAAACGTGCAAAGCAACAACGCTCTGCTGTGGAACAACAACGTTTAATGTTTGCTGAGTTAAAAGAGAAAGCACAAGAAAAAGCACGTGCACGTGAACTGCTTGCACAACGACAAGAAGAAGAGGAGCAGCAAGAAGAGATGCGAGCTGAACGGCAACGCACGGCCCCTCAATTGAGACAGAATATTAGAACGAGAGCTGTACATGAGGAAGAGCAAGATCCAAGATATGTAGCTTCTGCAAGACGTGCGCAGTCTCCAGAATTTGAAAGAGAGCGTGCCATTCAAGAGGAAGAAGAACTACGCGCTGAAGAAAAAATGCATGCAGAGCAGGCTTACGTACAAAGACGAAGGACTTTAGCAGATAGAGAAGAACAAGGTGCAGAAGAACTACAATTACGTCAAGAGCAGCGAATGCTGGAATATGAGAAAGAAAATCAACGACCTAGGTATAGTCAAAAACGATACAGAGAAGATGTCGAAGATAATTCGCGCATAAATAAAAAAAGAAAACTATATGCAGAGGATGAAGAGCTCATAGAAGAAAAAGGGCTAGCACAACAGACAGCACAAGAAAAAGAAAGTGCTGTTGATAAGGTAAAAAAATACGCGACAAAAGAAAATATGGAAACTGCTAAAGATGCTGTGGCGGGCATTGGAAGCACACTAAGTCAATTAAAAGGCTTGTTTGGTTAATGATAGTTATTTGCTTATAAATTTAGAATACTCAGTGCTCACGTTTTTCTATCTGTGTATTGCTCGGATCACTTCCGGGCAATACATAAATTAGACGTATTATAGAATCAAATTAAACGCGAAGTGCTATATCTTTGCTACACATGTGCTACTTCGTACGACACATATCGATACTGGATTCCCACTGACACATGCTTTCATTGCTAATACCGCTGCACAACGATTTGAGGGTTACAGCCTCGCATTTAAATTGGCAACCGGTAGCTTCTTTCCACTCACAATGCTTTGAGCGACGCTCGCAGTCTTCTTGTGGTTTTCCACGACAATCCCGTATTGCGCTTGAAAGCATTGATGCGTTTTTTAAATCATATGATGCCGTAGGACCATCTTTTTCAGCAGCCTTAGCAGCAGAAAGCATGGTTTGAGCCGCCACCTTTGCTTTACGTGCAGCATCGGTCGCTTCTAAAATTGGTTTGAATATTGATTTTGCGAACATTGCAGCTTGCGCAGAATTCTTAATTGATGCGGAAGAGTCACGTGCTGTTGTGCTTGCCTTAACCATAGATTTGTATGTTTTTTCTAAATTGTCGAGGCGGATTTTTGAAAATTCTTTTTCATCTTTGCTTGCCGATGCATTTGATTGAACAATGATGTTTGCTTCGGTCGTAATTCGTATGGCATTTTCAAGTGCTAGCAAAACTCTTTGTTCTTTATTGTTAATGTTGGGCTGTAAAGAATCAGCAGAGATTGCTAGATTAGCAGCCTCAATCACCGCTTTTGCAGTCACGTTGGCGGCCTGCGTTGCCGCTGAATCTGCTTCTGAAGCTAACTTTTCTGTAAATATTTTATAATCTGTTAATTCTTCCGCCACATTGTTCATATGCTTTTGCACTTGTTGATCAATATTTTGTGTGGAATCAAGTTGAGCTGGCGCAGTTAATCCCATGGGTGACAAATACTGGTTATACGGTGTTTGCTGCCCTGACATCATCATATTATTTTGTAATTGTGGTGTAATATAGCCTTGTGGTTGCATCATCGATGTCATTGCTAACGCGTTAGTGGTCATAGTTGACGAAGATGTGGATGATCCCGTAGACGCTGTAGATGATGGACGAGTGCCACTAGAACTTTGTGTCGATATGGTTGAAGGCATGGATGGCGAAAAGAGCCAAGGTTGTTGATTGTTATAGCCTTGCTGTTGTGGCTGCGGTGACCAAGAAGGTTGCACATTATTGTAATTATTTTGAGCTGACCATGGTTGAGCATAGCCTTGTTGTTGCGGTTGAGCTGACCAAGATTGCGCGTTATTGTAATTTTGAGCTGACCAAGGTTGTTGATTATTATAGTCTTGATGTTGTGGTTGCGATGACCAAGGTTGTGCATTGTTATAATTTTGTGATTGGCCTGATTGTGGCTGTGACGACCAAGTCTGTGCGTTATTATAATTCTGTGATTGGCCTGATTGTGAATTATTATTATGTGCATATCCTTGTTGAGATTGCACATTTGATGAAGACGACCAAGGTTGTTGGTTGTTATTATTGTTTTGCTGCTGATTTTGTGAGCCATTTACTGCGGGCGTTCCAGCTGTAACGATCGTTGTTGCACCTACTGTCATTGGCGTTGTTGTTGATTTAACAGGTGTTGTGATTGTAGGCGCCGGTGCTGGCACGGTAACTGGCACAGTGACCGGCACTGTAACGGGCACGGTAACTGGCACTGTAACCGGTACTGTCACTGGCGCAGGTGCTGCTACTATTGGCGCTGCAGGTGGCGGTGACTTGGCTTGTAAAAATGAACCTAATAATGATGAGGCTTGATCAGACGCATAAACATATGAATTTGTTGATAAGTAAAACAATGTACAAATAAGAATAAGTGAAATTATTTTTGATTTTTTATTATTATTTTCGCTGTGCCAAGAAAGTTGATGCATTTTGTTTACATTGTTCTTTGTCACACATATGCTTTTAATTTTCATTTAATTTCACACAATTTACACGATCTACACCTTTAATTTATCAAGAAAGTTGTTAACAGATGGTTAATAGGCTAAATTTTCGCTCGCTGTCTTTGTCATATCGGCTTAAGCAAATCAAAGCTAGCCTGTCAGACGTGCGGTTTGGCATTTTTAAACGCTTCGTTTGTTACATTTCTTGCTAAATAACAAAATACCCCCAGCATAATAAAATGTGGGGGAAAATCCAGTATTACATGGCCTAAGCCGTAGACTAAGATTTCCGGGTCACATGCAAGCCTGGCAGCCTAAAATTCTAAACACGACACAAAAAAGGAGGCAAATGATGCCTCCCTTTTTATTCTTTTTCACACTCATTAGCGCTATCGCCTTCGCTAATTAATCACCAAGCGAATCCAAAATCCCTTGGATTTTCTCAACCTCAATGGATTTGAGAGCGTGCAAATCAAAGTCAGTCTGCCAGACGTCCGGTTTGGCGTTTTTAAACGCTTCGTTTGTTAACTTCTTCGACAAATGAATGACTTCAGTTGATAGCACGCTGGACTTATCCTGCAACATTTTTTTGACTTCATCCAGGCGAATTACGTCATTGATTTCTAGTACAAAGGTGCTTCCCGAAACAACAAAAGGAACGCCTTTACCACTTTCATTTAAGTCACTTAGGCGTGCTAAGTGGCTGATCCATGGCCAATTTTGGGTCAAAAGCGCATTATCAGCCGCAGACCCTTGACTTACCAGTGGCACACGAACGACGCCGGTGATACCAAGCAGACCTTTGAGCGAGCGAACTGCCTCGACAAATGCAACTGCCCAATCAACGCCTTTGATCGCATCGGATGGTGGCACGGTCAATGTTGTCCAAGGTTGCTCCATAAGTGTATCTTTACCAACAAATTCTTCCCACAAATGTTCTGTTAGCATCGGCATAATGGGGTTCGCTGCTTTTAAAAATTGCACTAATACCCACATCGCTGTTTTGCGTGTCTCGTCAGCAATTTCAGAATCAGTCAGCAGTGGCTTTAAGCATTCAACATAGATATCGCAATAGGCGCCCCACAAAAAGCGATACAGAACATTCGTTGCTAAATCAAAACGATAGCCTTCGATTTCACGAGCGACGTCATCAATCATACCAGCCGTCTTTTGAACGATCCACTGATTCACCGGAGCTTTTACCGTCATTGGGTCAAATGCCTGGTCATATGCGCATTCATTCATTTCTAAAAAGCGTGCCGAATTCCAGATTTTTGTGATGAAATTTCGTGTGCTTTCAACACGAGATTCACCAATCTTAACGTCACGGCCAGGGGTTGCCAATTGCGCCAAAGTAAAGCGCAGTGCATCCGCACCAAACTTATCAATTAACACCAATGGGTCAATAATATTACCGATTGATTTTGACATCTTTCGGCCTTTTTCATCGCGAACGAGCGCGTGAATGTAAACCGTTTTAAAGGGAACCTCACCCATAAAGTGCAGGCCCATCATCATCATACGGGCAACCCAGAAAAAGATAATATCGAATCCAGTTGTTAGTAGTTCTGTTGGGTAATAACGATCAAGTTCTGGTGTCTTGTCTGGCCAGCCGAGTGTTGTAAACGGCCACAGTGCGGATGAAAACCAGGTGTCGAGCACATCTGGGTCACGTGTTAATGTAACGCCAGTTCCTGCTTGTTGTTGGGCTTCCTCTTCAGACTCTGCCACGAAAATTGTACCATCAGCCGCGTGCCATGCAGGGATTTGATGCCCCCACCAGATTTGTCGTGAAATACACCACGGCTGAATATTGCGCATCCATTCAAAGTAGGTGTTCTCCCAATTCTTAGGGAAAAACTGCGTGCGGCCATCTTCAACAGCTTTTAGGGCTGGCGCTGCCAATGTTTCTGCATCAATAAACCATTGATCCGTGAGCCAGGGTTGAACCTGGACATTGCTGCGTTCACTATAAGGCACTTGGTTTGTGATAGATTCTGTCTTAACAAGCAACTCTTGTGCCTCAAGCGCTGCAAGCACTTTTGCACGTGCCTTTGGAAACGTGAGACCAATATAATCAGCCGGAGCGGGATCAATGATATGACCTGTTGAATCCATAATATTGATCAGTGGTAATTTATTGCGCTGGCCAACGGCAAAGTCATTCATGTCATGCCCTGGCGTGATTTTAACGGCGCCAGTACCTTTTTCCTTGTCGCAATAGGTATCTACAATAATAGGAATCAAACGATCAGTCAGCGGCAGGCGGGCCATTTTACCAATCAGGTGCTGGTAGCGTTCGTCCTCTGGGTGCACAGCAACAGCTGTATCGCCAAACATGGTTTCAGGGCGCGTGGTTGCAACCGTAATGAATTCATTCGTACCATCAATGGGGTAATTGATGTGCCACATATGGCCTTTTTGTTCACGTGAGTCCACTTCAAGATCTGAAATTGCAGTTTGGAGCGATGTATCCCAATTCACCAGGCGTTTTGCGCGATAAATTAGCCCTTCTTGATGCAGCTGAACAAACACTTTTACAACGGCGCGTGATAGCCCTTCGTCCATCGTAAAGCGTGCACGTTCCCAATCAGGTGAAATACACAAGCGGCGTTTTTGATTCACAATCGTATTGCCGGATTTTTCTTTCCACTCCCACACTTTGTCTATAAATGCGTCGCGCCCTAAGTCATGCCGCGTCACGCCTTGCTCTGCCAGCTGACGTTCAACGACGATTTGCGTTGCAATTCCCGCGTGATCTGTGCCTGGTTGCCAGAGAACGTCCTTGCCACGTTTGCGCCAATAACGAATCAAAATATCTTGCAATGTATCGTTCAACGCATGCCCTAAATGAAGACTGCCTGTTACATTCGGTGGCGGCATCATAATGGTGTAAGTTTCGCGATTTGCAGTTTTGTCACACGCGAAAAGATGTTCTGTCTTTTCATACAGACGTTGCTCAACGGATTGTGGATTAAAGAATTTATCTAACATGTGAGGTACTCAAGAGAATTTTTAATGTTTATTAAACGTGTCCATATAATATGGTGCCCGCGTTAAAAAAGCAATTTTGTTGAGCAACGCATTATGTGGTTTAACAAAGAGAGTTCTGTTAACTAAGTGTTAACAAAGATCGGATTACGGTATAAGCATACCGGAAAAATCTATCGCAGGGGTAGATTGCCTCATTATTTAGTATCTTTAAAATACATTGTATTTATCTAAAATTGATTTTATCGTTAGAATATCGTGTATGTTTTTGTATGTTAGGATTTCCATTATGATCAAAAAAATATTGTTATTAGTAACTATTTTGCCGTCGTTATTAAATGCTATGATAGATATTGAGGATGCTGAACATGCTGCTCGGCATGGGAGAATAGAAGAACTTAGAAGGTCTTATATTGCAATCACAGATCCTGAAAAAGACAAAATTATTATACCCACCATTAGAATTTATGGACATCTTGATGCGTTTTATATGAGTCTTGTACGCAATGGGGATGTAGAGATCCTCCAAAAATTAATGAGGATTGATCACCTTCTAACTCCACATGCAATTAGCACAATCTTTGATGCAGCACTGGCTATGTATGCAGCGACCGACCCTGCTGACGAGGAAAAATGTTCCATTTATAAAAATTTTATGGAAAATATGATGTCTAAAAAAAAGACAATGGATAAGTTACATCAAACATGTAAATCCAAATATGCTAGCATTGTTCTTAAGCAAGAAGAGCGAGTATTGCATAGCTTCACTGGTGATCAACAGGCGGCTTTTGATAGAGAAACAGAGTGCTGGATGCATACTTCATTTTGAAGTTTTGGACCATACATTGAATGAAGTGGAACGTAAGGTCAGAAAATAAAGAGTTCAGCGCAGAACTTTAATTATTTCATATTCCAAAGGTGGGTTGCGCGAAAGGTATGCATTTTCACCATAAATGATAGCAATCAGAGTGATGCCGTTTTCAAAATCCACGCTTCGTATTCTTTGATCAAGTTCGGTTGTTTCTGGTTGTAGATCGAAATCGTGTGTGAGTGTAGTTACGCCATCTGTTAGTTTGTATGAGATTGTATTAACAGACGCGCCGCATGTTATGCTTAATCCATAGAATTGTGTGGTGTAGAATCCAGAGGCGTTTGCCGTTTTTGAAGCTGCGAAAATCGCTGTGATGATGGGGGATAACTCTGTTGATTCTGAGATAATATAATCACCGATATAATCGAGTGTGGCATGCTCGTCTGAAGTTTCTAAAACATTTAAGTGTCCAAAATATGACCACAAGGCATCTGTAAGTTTAAATGCATTAATGCTGCTAATAAAAACATGCTTAACGGTGATTGTATTTTCAGAATTAGAATTGCTCGTGAGTGTCACTTCTTTTCTATCATTTGATTCGTGTGGATTAATTGTTACAGAAAAGACTTGTTGGCCAATTGGAAGGTTTACCGTATTGCGTGCATATGTAGCCATTTTACATGTGCCGGAGATAAAGCCTGTAGTTGTAAAACTTTGGATAGCTTTTGTTCTGCTTTGTGAGTTTGTTTTGTTTGCAAACCTCAATTCGGGATTAAAATTGCACCATAACTGATTTTAGATTTTAATCAGA
>JAZKDQ010000015.1:0-93348 GCA_040387495.1 Pseudomonadota bacterium
AACGATTAACGGTTGCATGGTCAACACTTAGGCCACGCTCTGCTAATAATTCTTCAACATGTCTATAGCTTAACGGATATGCAATGTACCAGCGCATTGACATTAGAATTACGTCTTTTGGAAAATGAGAACCTTTGAAATTCATAGCAAATCACTGTTTCAAAATTCTATTTATTCTACTTTAACAAAAATCTCTAAAATTTGCGACAGAACCTAAATTACTCCTACTTTTTGATCAAAAGAATGAATTATTTATTTGACTTCAACAGATGCGACATATATAAAAACCGAGATGTTTTCATGAGGTGCCACCGGAAATACTATTGAGCCACTTTTCCTTTGTTATTTTTTGTATTACAGCTTATAATTACAGATATATTTTATGAATTGAAATAATAGAGAGTTTAAAATGAAAAATATATTTGTTAAATTATTACCAAAATTTATGTTGTTGTTCAGCAGTGTGAACCTAATATTTGCTAGCGATTATTTTGATAATAATGAAGTATTTCAAACGCCTCTGATTGGAGGCATTACAATGAATTATTTAACACAAGAGTGTGTCAATAAACAATGCGAAATGTCAATGAGCGCTTCTCTTTGTTCGTTAAATACAAACGAGGAGATAAAAGAAGAAAATAATGCAATAAATCTTATAGGATGGGACGGTGAGCTAACAATTAAAAAGCTCTTGCAATTCTTTCCTCACTTAGCTGAGATTCTCAAAAAATGGGAGTCGAATGAAGAAAGCACTATTGAGGGGGCAAAGATTAAAGTTGTCGCATGGATTAATGATATATCACACAAAGAAAAAATAAATGGCTTTGATTACATTACGTTTCACAAATAAATTTTTTTCCATAATTATAAAACATTGTGTTACTACGCTAGGTTCTGTCGCAAATTTTAGAGATTTTTGTTAAACTAGAATAAATAGAATTTTGAAACAGTGATTTGCTATGAATTTCAAAGGGTCTCATTTTCCAAAAGATGTCATTTTAATGTCAATGCGCTGGTACATTGCGTATCCGTTAAGCTATAGACAGGTGGAAGAATTATTAGCAGAGCGTGGCCTAAGTGTTGATCATGCAACCATTAATCGTTGGCTTGTTAAGCATTCACCCACACTTGAATTAGAATTTAGAAGCACTAAATATTATCCTTGCGTATTCACTTCTATTTTTGATTCATTCCCGGCAATTAGTCTTTTAATGTTTTCACGGTGCGTATACAAAATTAAAATGGCGATAAAAAGTGTGTTGTAAACGAGTGTCGTCACGCTCCAGCTTGATAAGTATAGTGCTATCAATGGTGATAAAGTTGATGCAATCAATGCTGACAATGATGATATCCGGAAAACCTTTGCCATAACAAGCCATGTAAACAGTGTAAGCCCACCAAGCCAAGGGGTCAGTGCAAAATACACGCCTAATGCGGTAGCTGCACCTTTTCCACCTTTAAAACGAAGCCAGACAGGGAATACATGTCCCAACACGGCAGCAAGTGCTACGCATGTCTCAACCCAGTTCGCCGCTGAATCGGGTGCATAATACGTATGAATAAGAATAACAGGAATAGCACCTTTTAATACATCACATACCAATGTAGCTATGGCAATTTTCTTATTTCCCGTTCGTAAAACATTCGTCGCACCAATGTTGCCGGAACCAATATTACGAATATCACCCATACCTGACCATTTTGAAAAAAGAAGTCCGAATGGAATTGAACCAAGTAAATAAGAAAATGCAATTAAAATATATGGCATAGTGCAAACTTTCTAATAGAATTACATAAAAAATACGATTATAATCCCTTTGAGTCAAGTATGGAAAAATAAAAACGTATGATTATTGCTGTTGATGGGCCTGCCGGTGCAGGAAAAGGGACTATATCCCGCGCGCTTGCCCAACATTTTTCATTAAAATATATTGATACGGGAATTATGTATCGCGCACTTGCATTCAAAGCATTAGCTGAAGGTATGAATTTAGCACACGAGGATTCCTTGGTTTCTCTCGCAAGAACATTAACAACAGATGACCTTCAATTGCCGGAATTACGTATGGAAGAGGTCGGAAATGCAGCTTCAAAAATTGCAGTTTTGCCGGCTGTTCGTGAACAAATAACAGTGCATACGCGACTTTTTAGCCAAGAAATTACCTTGCCATATCGTGGCGTTGTTCTTGATGGACGTGATATTGGTACCGTTGTTTGTCCTGATGCAGATATAAAGATTTTTGTGACAGCCACACCGAATGTGCGTGCAGAACGTCGATTGGCTGAGATGATACGATCAGGAAAACAACCTCAGCAAAACATGTTAGAACAAATAATAGAGAGAGATCATCGTGATCAGACGCGTGCTGCGTCACCGTTGGTGCCAGCCATTAATGCAACATTATTGGATACAAGTGAAATGACGATACAGGACGCGTGTCAACGTGCGTTTGCGATTGTTATAGAATATCAGAATGAGAATTGTGAGCGGTCTTTAGTAGATGTTTGTCGATGAGTTTCTTAGTTTGTTTGCTTTATGCAACTATTCTTAATCTAGCTTCACTTTTTTCAAACAAATCAAGTGTGATATTGCCTTCACATACGGTGATTGCTTTGCTTGACATGGTAACCCGGTTATCTTTGCATACCTCTATCTTTATAAAGCCACCACGTTTAGATGCCTGATACGCCATAAGTGATGTTTTACCTAAGCGTTCTGACCATAATGGAGCAAGTCTGCAATGTGATGATCCACATACTGGATCTTCAGGAATACCGACGCGTGGGGCAAAATAGCGTGATTCAAAGTCATAGCCTTCTCGTCCATGTGTAGTGACAGATACAGCTCTGCAATCAAGTGATTCAATTAAAGTAAGATTCGGTGTGAGAGCCACAAGATCACTCTGGTTTTGTAGTGTAACGACATAAATTAATTCATCACGCATTACAGATGTGATTTCAACTTCACCATCTGGGGTAATAAGGGCTTGCTTTAATGCCAAGGGCAGGGGGTATTCCACAAGTTTTTTCTGGGGGAAATCAAGAGTAATCCACTCATCTTTTTCTTTTGTAACCGTTAAAGGACCTGCTAGTGACTCAAACACAATTTTAGTTTTATTTGTAAAACCCTTTTCCCAAAGAATATGCGCTGATGCAAGCGTTGCATGTCCACAAATGGGGGCTTCATCGCGTGGTGAGAACCAGCGGATATGAAAGCGATCAAAGTCATTTGCTTGAACTGGCAATCGTTTCACAAAAGCTGTTTGTGACCAATTGAGCTCTGCTGCAATTATCTGCATAAGTGTTGGATCTGGAAAATCATCAACAATAAAAACCCCTGCCGGATTGCCAGCAAAAGCACGATCTGTGAATGCATCAACAAGCCAAAAAGTTGTTCCCATGGCGATTATTTTCTCTGAGTTTTTAAATATATACATAATATGGGGAGTAGACTTCTAAAAAACAAGAGTTTTTGAATGCATAAACACAAAAAAGGCGAATCTTAATAGCCTTTCTCAAAAAAAAAAGCGATAATCAAAGTTAGTTTATTGATTTTTTATGTTTTGTAGTATGACATCATTTCCTGCTTATCCTCTTATAGCTCCATCGTTACTGGCAGCCGATCCTTTATGTCTTGAAGATGAGATTAAGGCGGTAGAAGCTGCAGGTGCTGATCTATTGCATATTGACATTATGGATGGGCATTATGTTCCAAATTTAACCTTTGGTCCCCATTATGTAAAAGCCATAAAATCAATGACCAATTTGCCACTTGATGTGCATTTGATGGTGTCTTCACCTTCTGCAGTTGTGCCCTGGTTTCTGGACGCCGGCGCTAATTGGGTTAGTTTTCATCCGGAAACCGAGGCGCATCCATATCGCTTACTTCAATACATTCAATCTAATGGTGTTCGATCAGGAGTTGTGCTGAATCCTGGCTCGCATTGGCAGATAGTAGAGCCCTTATTACCTGTACTTGATTTTGTTTTATTGATGTCTGTAAATCCAGGTTTTGGCGGGCAATTATTTATCCCAGAAATATCTTTAAAAATAGCTCCACTTCTTGCGTTAAAGCCAGATCTCATTATTGAAATTGACGGTGGTGTAAATTCGAAAAATGCACCTGGTTTAATTGAAAAAAATGCACATGTCCTTGTGGCAGGTTCTTCTATCTTTGGACAAAAAGAAAAAATAGCGTTAAAATTATATCGTGTGGAAACATACCGTGCCGCAATTAATACACTCCGAGGAAATTAGAATTTATGTTTAATTCGCTAAAAGGCATATTTTGGAAGAACCTTAGGCGAAGCCATGTTTATGGAGTTAGCTTGCTTGGCCGAAAAACGCCTCGCATTGGTCTTCTAATAAATGACCCATGGCAAGGAAACATTCATTTTGGTGAGGCGATACTATTAGGTGACTTACATTTAAATAATCGTCGTTTTACGTCCAGTGACATGTTGATTGCACTTGAAAAACCTCAAAACATCCATGAGCCTATGGCTGCTTACATGCAAAGTTTTATGTTTTTGTATGATTTAAATGCCATTAGCGGTAATGCAGGTCGTAAGCGTGCACGGCAACTTATTGAACATTGGATACGATTACATCATTCATGGGCTCATAAAAGTTGGAATTCTTTTGCATGGAAGCCAGGTGTCGTTGGGCTGAGGCTCTCTGTATGGCTAAGTTTGCATGATTTTTATGCAAGTACGGCAGATGAGGATTTCAAAAGACTTCTTACGACAAGTTTTGACAAACAATTGCGTTATTTAAGACGCCATTGGATGGAAGAAAAAGATAAACTTCATCAATTTTGGGCACTTAAGGGTGTTATTTTAGGAGAATCACTTAGAAGCGAAAAAAGGAACGTAGATCGTGTCGAACGTTATATGAATATTTTATCGGCATTAATTCACGACCAAATTTTGCCTGATGGTGGCCATATAAGCAGAAGTCCGCTTTTGCATTGGCGTTTTTTACGTGATTTAATTGATATAAGAACAAGCCTAAGATCTCATTTAGGGACAAGTGTTCAATTAGAAAAAGCTGAAAAAAATTTGCAAGAATGCATTCAGAAAATGACGCCGTTATTAAGGTTTCTTCGGCATGGTGATGGTGGTTTGGCTTCTTTCGATGGTACGTTGTCACCTTTTGCGCACGGGCTTTGCATAGGCGTTACTGCAGATGCCGTTGATAGTGTGTTGACACTAACAGATGCAGAAACGACGCGACCACCGCAACGAGCGCCAGATAGCGGCTATGAACGTTGCGCAAGTCGCAATTCTATTGTTTTAGTGAATACATTTCCTGGTTCTAGTTATAATCAAAACCCGCCATATTCTAACGAAGCATTTCGAGAGCCAGGCCTTGAATTGCTTGGTATTGAGTGGAGCTTTGGTAGACATCGTTTTATACATAAAGGTGATGTTGCGATTAAACTTAGTCCTAGTAGTAACTGTGAACATGATTTTAAAGATAAATGGGTTACTAATTTAGATCCCCAGCTGACTCAATTAGTTATAAAAAGACATAATAAAGAAGGTCATAACTATATCGCTTTTGATGCAGAATATGTTGGCGAAGACACTTCCTTCTATTGGCAGCGCCATATTTATTTATCACCAAAAGGTGAAGAATTACGTGGTCATGATACGTTTCGAATTTCACATGATGCGACCATTGGGGTGCGATTTGAAATGAACCCGTTATTTACAATTGAAGGTGAAGGTGAAAAAATTTATTTAACGCTGCAGTCTGATACTAATAGTCGGCAAGGAAGGAAGAATGAGAAAACCCAGGAACAGCTTCATGTGAAACCGCAGGAGAAAAGCAAGCAACGTAAAACGGTAGAGCCTGAACGATGGTTCTTCCGTAGCATTGGGTGTGATGACGTTATTACGACGTTAGCAGACGAAGAAAACCGTACGTTGTTATTAATAAAACAATGTGAAGCACACCGTTCATATACATTGAAGTGGTCTTTTAGTCAAACCAATAGTGTTAATGAAATATAGTGTTTATATAGGACTGATTTAAAGTCACTTTTCTCGTTTTAATAAGTAAGGTGTTTTTCTTCGTTATTTTTAATTATTATTATAATTTTTGGATGCGATTTAATAGCCCATACATTATACCTCATGATTTTCCATCTCCGCCCTTGCATATCTCCGTTAAAATGTTTATTTCTTAAACATAGCCTTATATATAAAAAGAACAATGCAACAAACAATTCAAATTCGTGGTGCACGCGAACACAATTTAAAAAATATCAATGTGGATATTCCACGCGATAAACTCGTTGTGATCACTGGACTTTCAGGGTCAGGTAAATCATCGCTTGCATTTGATACACTTTATGCTGAAGGGCAGCGTCGTTACGTTGAAAGTTTATCATCCTATGCTCGCCAGTTTTTACAACTCATGGAAAAACCAGATGTTGATTCAATTGAGGGCTTAAGTCCGGCTATTTCGATTGAACAAAAAACAACATCTAAAAACCCGCGCTCGACAGTTGGTACGGTAACCGAGCTGTACGACTATATGCGTTTGCTGTTTGCGCGGGTAGGTGTGCCACATTCACCAGCAACTGGTCTACCGATTGAAGCACAAATCGTATCCCAAATGGTGGATCGTGTTATTGAGATTCCAGCGAAGACCCGCTTGATGCTGTTAGCACCGATTGTTCGTGGCCGTAAGGGCGAGTATAAAAAAGATTTACAAGATTTACTTAAAAAAGGCTTTCAGCGTGTTAAAATTGATGGCAAAATTTATACCCTTGAAGAAGTACCTGAACTTAAAAAAAATATTAAGCATGATATAGCTGTCATTGTTGATCGTTTTGTCATCCCTGAAGGAGAAGATCGTCGCGAATTTATGACACGGTTGGCTGATTCCTTTGAAACAGCGCTTGCATTAAGTAATGGGTTGGTATGGGTTGAAAATGCTGATACAGCTGAATCAATCACTTTTTCATCAAAATTTGCGTGCCCTACTTCTGGTTTTACGCTTGATGAAATTGAGCCAAGACTCTTTTCGTTTAACAGTCCGCAAGGTGCATGCCCCACATGTGATGGCCTGGGTCTAGAGATTGTTTTTGATCCTAATTTGATTGTACCTAATCGTGCATTAAGTGTGCATAATGGCGCGATTGCGCCTTGGGCAGAAGAATCGAATGCTGGAAAACGTGTTACAGCTACTCGCGAATATTATTTGCAGATGCTTGAATCCGTTGTGAATCATTATGGTGGGTCAGCAAAGGTGCCCTATGCAGAATTATCCGAAAACATCAAAAATGCATTATTATATGGTTCCGGCACTGAGCTTATTCCTATTGTTTATAGTGACGGCAATAAGAATTACATCACCAAGAAAATTTTTGAAGGTGTAATACCAAACCTTAAACGTCGTTGGCAAGATAGCGAAAGTGAATGGGTTCATGAAATGCTTGGGCGCTATCAAAATGAGCATGCGTGTCATGCCTGTGGTGGGTTGCGTCTTCGTCCCGAAGCATTGTGTGTTAAAATCAATGATAGAAACATTGCGGAAGTTTGCAATTTCTCAATTAATGACGCTTATGAATGGTTTAACACATTAACCCTCACACCAAAACAAGAACAAATTGCCACCCGGATTTTAAAAGAAATACGTAATCGGTTGATGTTTTTGGTAAATGTGGGGCTCGATTATTTGACATTATCACGTGCAGCGGGAACACTTTCTGGCGGTGAAAGCCAACGTATACGCTTAGCATCGCAAGTAGGGTCTAGTTTGACAGGGGTATTGTATGTTTTGGATGAGCCTTCGATTGGTCTTCACCAGCGCGATAATGACCGCTTGCTTGAAACGTTAAAACACCTAAGAGACATTGGGAATACTGTCGTTGTGGTTGAACATGACGAAGATGCTATTCGAACCGCTGACTATGTCATTGATATGGGACCTGAAGCTGGTGCAAGAGGTGGAGAGATAATTGCTCAAGGCACGCCTGAAGAAGTAACTAATAATCCAAACAGTATTACAGGGTTATATCTTCGTGGCATTAAAAGCATTCCTATCCCAGCTAAGCGACGCTCAGGGCACGAAGGAAAATCTTTAAGTCTTTTTGGGGCGCGTGCAAATAATTTGCATAACGTGAACGTAACGATTCCATTAGGTACATTCACATGCGTGACGGGCGTATCAGGCGGGGGCAAGTCAACTCTTGTTATTGAAACATTGTATAAAGCTCTATCGAAGGCAGTTGCACATGGACGTGAAATGCCAGGTGAACATGATCGTCTTGAAGGCGTAGACTTTATTGATAAAATTATTGATATTGATCAGTCACCGATTGGTCGTACACCGCGATCAAATCCGGCAACTTACATTGGCTGCTTTACACCGATTCGTGAATGGTTTGCTGGATTGCCAGAATCAAAAACACGTGGCTATGCGGCTGGACGCTTTTCGTTTAACGTCAAAGGTGGACGTTGTGAAGCATGTCAGGGTGATGGCGTAATTAAGATTGAAATGCACTTTTTGCCAGATGTTTATGTGAAATGTGACCAATGTCACGGTAAACGCTATAATCGTGAGACGTTGGACATCCAATACAAAAACAAAAATATTGCTGATATCTTAGATATGACAGTGGATGAAGCTGTTGTCTTCTTTGAAGCGCATTCACAAGTGCGTGAGAAATTAAGATGCTTGCAAGAAGTAGGCCTAGGCTATGTCAAAGTAGGGCAGTCTGCAACGACTCTCTCCGGTGGTGAAGCGCAACGTGTAAAATTAGGAAAAGAACTGTCGCGACGCGCAACAGGGAAAACCTTATATATATTGGATGAACCAACAACTGGTTTGCATTTTGATGATGTACGTAAATTGCTAGAGGTATTGCATACCCTTGTTGATCAAGGCAATACTGTTTTAGTGATTGAACATAATCTTGAAGTGATTAAAACGGCGGATTGGATCATTGATATGGGGCCAGAGGGCGGCTCTGGCGGCGGGCATATTGTTGCTGTTGGAACGCCTGAAAGCGTAATTAATGTTGAGAAGAGTTATACGGGGCAGTATCTTAAGCCATATCTTGAACGACATGCGTTAAAAGAGGCTATTTGATATTTTTTTTAAAATAGCTTATAGAGATTAGGCCTACCTAAAAAAATGCTCCCATTTTTAGGGAAGAACATTGTAAGATGAGTTAAACAAAATACATAATCTTAAAGCTATATGATGCAATTACCTTTTTCCGAACGTGATTTTTTATACATGACTTATGGTGCTCTTTTGGATGCTCCTGTTGAGCCAATGCGGATACACTATCATCAAGATCTCTATGCACGGTGGCAAGCTGGTGAACGTATTATATGGAACTGGGCTGCCTTTTTTTGCGGACTGGTGGGTCTGGGCGGTGTATGGATGATTTACCGTCGCTTATATCTCTTATCCTTTGTATACCATCTCATAACGATATTCTTATTTTCAACATGTGTTTATTTTTTTTCGCAGCATTTAGCTGATCAGTTTAAACTCGCTATTTTTTGCATTAATCTTGCCCTTGCAGTTCTGAGTGGGTTATTTGCAAATACGATCCAACTTACATGGCTCGCTGCGTGGAAGCAGAGATTTTCTAAGCATAAAATTCCCCGTGGTGGCGATATGGGAACCGTCTTTGCTTATTTCTCAATAATTCTTATATCATTAGGTAATGTACAGGGGAAATTTTCAGCAATGCTCACAGTAATGCTCTTCAGTTTATTTGTGTTAGCCCATTACGTATATTATGAACATGAGCTTTAATAAACTAGTGAAGTTCAAAACTAACAGCGGGCGTCACTATGGTATTAGATATTAAATTTCCAGCAGTAGCTACACGAACAATTTCAATGCGACCATCAATATTTTTATGCCAGAACTCAATAAAGGCAGTTAACCGTGGGAACACTGGTGGAAGATCAAATTCCTGCCATAGGTATGTCTGGAGCAATAATGGATGATCAGGCAAATGGTAAATAATTTCCGCAGTTGTCAGGCAATAACCATTAAGGGCACGGAAGAATTCACTTTCATAATCAGCTAAATGCATAAATACCTCCTGATTTATGAGGATTGCATAAAGCAAAATTCCGCAACTTTATATTTAAAGTGTGTACTTTAAGTCTTAAAAATTCGTTAAAATATCAGGTTTTCGCATTTGTTACTGTACGCACGTAATTTCATCGCCTAAAATGCACTATGATTTAAATTGTAAATGTGACTCTTAATGACTCCTAGTTCTAATGCACTTCGTTTTCTTAGTATTGATGCCGTAGAAGCAGCTAAATCTGGTCATCCAGGTATGCCAATGGGTATGGCTGATGTGGCAACAGTACTCTTTCAAGAATTTCTGACATTTAATCCAAAAGATCCTCATTGGCCCAATCGTGATCGTTTTGTGCTGTCCGCTGGCCATGGATCTATGCTGCTGTATAGTTTGCTTCATTTGTGTGGCTATCCTGATATGACGTTGGATCAATTAAAAAACTTTCGTCAATGGGGAAGCATAACGCCAGGTCATCCTGAATATGGACACACACCTGGGGTGGAAACAACGACGGGGCCGCTAGGGCAGGGGCTTGCTACAGCTGTTGGTCTAGCGTTAGGTCAAGAAATGATAGCTGCACGCGTTGGTCAAGACGTTATTAATCATAAAACATATGTGATTTGCGGTGATGGCGACTTGATGGAGGGTATTAGCCAAGAGGCTGTATCTTTTGCAGGGCATCTTAAACTTAAAAATCTTATTGTCTTGTTTGATGATAACGGCATAACAATTGATGGGAAGACGTCGCTTTCAACGAGTGATGATCATTTAGTGCGCTTGTCGGCGAGTGGTTGGAAGACAACAGCGATCGATGGGCATGATGAACAAGCCATCCGCGAAGCCCTGATGTGGGCGCAAACAAATGATGCACCGACATTGATTGCATGCAAGACGACGATTGCTTTTGGTGCACCAACGAAGGCGGGCACATCGGCAAGTCACGGTAGTCCACTTGGAGTGGATGAAATTCAAAGAACACGCGAAAAACTTAATTGGCCGCATGCACCATTCGAAGTACCAGATGATGTGCGTGCTGTTTGGATGAAAGCATCGATGCGCCACCTCCCAACATATGGCGCATGGATGGCAAAGTTTAAAGGGTTGCCGGCTGAAGCAAAACACTTGCTGACTGCAGATAAAGCTACTGCCGATGTTACTGCATTAAAGCAAACTTTTCTGGATGAAAAACCAAATCAAGCGACACGTATTTTGTCACAGCGTGTGCTTGATGCATTGTCGCCTGTTATGCCTCACCTTGTTGGTGGGTCGGCTGATTTAACGGGATCAAATAATACGAAAGCAAAAGGTCAGGCGCCAGTTGATGCCGAGGACTTTAGTGGCAGTTACATCTATTTTGGCATTCGTGAACACGCAATGGCGGCAATGCTTAATGGGCTTTCTTTATATGGATTTACACCCTACGGCGGTACGTTCTTAGTGTTTAGTGATTATTTACGCCCAAGTCTTCGCTTGTCAGCATTGATGAAGCAACCTGTGATTTATGTGCTTACACACGATTCCATCGGCCTTGGTGAAGATGGTCCAACGCACCAACCAGTTGAGCATTTAGCCGCATTACGTGCGATTCCAAACCTGAATGTATTTCGCCCTGCGGATAGTATTGAAACGGCAGAATGTTGGGAACTGGCATTAAATACGCATGAGACACCAAGTGTACTTGCGCTAACGCGTCAAAATTTACCAACGTTAAGATCTACTGCTCATGAAAACCTCACCTCATTCGGTGGATATATTATTTCTGAGGCAAAAGAACCACGTCAGGCAACGTTGATTGCAACAGGGTCAGAAGTATCACTCGCCATTGAAGCTCAATCTGCATTGCACGTCCTAGGTTTTAACGTGGCTGTTGTATCAATGCCTTGTTTTGAGTTATTTGCACAGCAAACACCTGAGTATCGAGCCACTGTATTAGGAGATGTGCCACGCATTGGTATCGAAGCTGCCGAGGAGATGGGCTGGTCTAAGTACTTAAGAGAAACCGATACATTCATTGGTATGATTGGATTTGGTGCATCAGCACCTGCAAGCACATTATTTGAAAAATTTGGAATTACACAACAGGCTATTATTGAAGCCGTAAAAAGGAGAATTGCATAATGACATTAAAGATCGCAATTAATGGTTTTGGTCGTATTGGTCGGATGGTTTTACGTGCAATGGCTGAAAATCCGCGTCCAGGAATTCAAATTGTTGCCATCAATGATTTGGGTTCATTGGCAGATAATGCCCACATGTTTCGTTATGATTCCGTGCATGGTCAGTATCGTGGAACGCTCAATTTAGGTAATGATACAATTGATATCGGTCATGGGCCAATTAAAGTTGTGGCAGAACCTAATCCAGAAAAACTTCCTTGGGCTGAAATGGGCATTGATCTTGTGTTTGAATGCTCTGGTCGATTTACGAAACGCGATGATGCAGCTAAGCACCTAATAGCGGGGGCAAAACGCGTGATCGTGTCAGCACCGGCAGATGGTGCGGATTTAACCGTTGTGTATGGGGTGAATCACACCCAAATTAATGCATCACATACAGTATTATCAAATGCCTCATGTACAACAAACTGTTTAGCACCGATTGCATTTGCGCTTAATAATGCTATTGGGATTGATTCTGGTTTTATGACGACGATTCATGCGTATACAGGGGATCAACGATTGGTAGATACCATTCATAAAGATTTACACCGTGCACGCGCAGCAGCCATGTCAATGATTCCAAGTTCGACTGGTGCAGCAAAAGCTGTTGGTTTGGTGCTGCCAGAATTAAAAGGGCGTCTTGATGGCACAGCGATTCGTGTACCAACAGCTAATGTATCAGTTGTAGATTTCAAATTTATTGCAAAACGTAAAACAAATGTTGATGAGGTGAATCAAGCGCTGTGTGCAGCAGCTGAAGGGCAATTAAAAGGGATTTTGGGCGTAAATACAGTGCCATTGGTATCATGTGATTTTAATCATGATGATCGCAGCTCTATAGCAGATTTGCCACAAACACACGTCGTTGATGGCCAGCTTGTTCGTGTATTGTCTTGGTATGACAATGAATGGGGCTTTTCAAATCGTATGTTGGATGTCGCTGCATATTGCGCGAAGCAATAGCTTAATTTTCTCAATCATCGTGAGAAAGAACAAGGCACTCTGATAATTCTAACTTTTGACACACCATCTTGCTCGTCAAAAGTGATTTTTTCTGAAAAGTGCGAAAGTGCGCAGATCTGGGAGTAGAAAATCACAAAATTGATTTTTTTACTCCCACCTTTTAAAAAAAATAAACCAGCTGTTTTCTCTTAATCACTCACACTACCCATTGCCGAGAAACATTTTAGGAGAATGTAAGGAATGATAACTCCAAGTTCTGGATGCCCAAAAGGTGATCCTGCCACGCCCAAAATGCTGGAAACTCCGAACAGTACACCTGCTGCCATTTCCACCTGTAATATATTTTGAATATCTCTCATAAAAATCCTTTTTTTGTCAGCAAATGTTATCAAGTGAATCATGCTATCCGTTAATTTTAAAAAAAATAGTTAGATGAAAGGTTTGTTGTTAAACTAAGAACATTTACACTCTTACTCAATCATTATCAAAGTGTTCTCTGCAACCCATCAAGACTTAGAATATGGAGGGCAGTCTTATTTCCTGGGGTGTAGTAAATAGACAACTTGAAATTTTAACAGAAAAATCAATTTTTCTTTTTATTACGCAAAAGAATAATAAAAAGAAATTATCTTCACTATCATTAAATTCTTATGCAAGTCGTTGATGGACAGCTTGTTCGTGTGTTGTCTCGGTATGATAACGAGTGAGGTTCTTCAAATCATATGTTGGATGTTGCTGCGTATTGCGCGAAGCAGTAGCATTTTTGGGGGGTGGATAATTTATTGATCATCCAAACTGCGTGTTGTTTTCTTTGGTGTAATAACAACAGCACCATCAACAAAATGTAGCGTCACTGATTCGGCATTTAATGGAAAATTTGCTGCTTTCGTAACAACATGATCGTTTACTGACGTCCACACAAATCCCTTTTCTAAAATCTTAGAATAAGATGATTGTTCAAGGCGCCCAGTCAAATAAGAGAACTCTTGCTCTTTTGAAGCCATAACTGAACGTGTTGCACGAAAGAAGCGCTCTGAAAGATGCCCAAAACATTGCAAATGCATTTCGAGCGATGTTGCTGGATGTTTTAGTACCTGACTTTGTACGCGGTGTGTCAGAAGTGTTAAATAATGTTTCATGGCACGTGACAAGCGATCGGATCGATCATCAAGGCGTTGCATTGCTGATTCAAGAATATGGTGTGGTTGTGGCAGCCCACGTGCAAGGCCTTTAACGTTCGTCCATTCTGTGCGCAACATACGCATTGTTAGCTGGTGCATACGTTCTTGCATGTGTTGCAGTGCAAATAATAATTGTGAGCGTACCGGTGTTGCAAGCTCGGCGGCGGCCGTTGGGGTAGGAGCTCTGACATCAGCGGCATAGTCAATCAGTGTCGTATCAGTTTCATGACCAATCGCTGAAATAAGTGGGATAATGCTTTCCGCCGCAGCGCGTACAACAGCTTCTTCATTAAATGTCCAAAGATCCTCAAGGCTGCCGCCGCCACGTGCCACGATTATCACATCTGGCCGCATGGACGCATCAAGCACATTCATACCACGAATGGCGAGTGCTACTTGCTCGATTGAGCCTGGTCCCTGAACTTGCGCTGGCCAAATAATGACTTCACACGGGAAACGATCGGCTAAGCGATGCAAAATATCACGGATAACCGCTCCTGTAGGAGATGTAACAATACCAATGCGTTTTGGAAATGTTGGGATTGGGCGTTTTCTCGCAAATAATCCTTCGGCTTCAAGGCGTGCTTTGCGTTCCATCAGCACTTGCATGAGTGCACCTTTACCGGCTGCCTCGACACGCTCAACGACGACTTGGTATTTTGATCGACCAGGGTAAGTTGTAATGCGCCCTGTGATAATAACTTCAAGGCCATCTTCCAACTGAACAGCCATAGGTGTGCCGCGCCATGCGACAGCATCAATCACGGCATCGTCATCTTTTAAAGCGAAATACGAATGGCCGGATGTGTGTTTTTTATAACCGCTGATTTCACCGCGAATTTTGATATTGCGAAAGCCTTCCTCGACGTATTTTTTTAAGCATAAGCTGAGTTCACTGACGGACAGTGTGTCAGGGCCAGAGGGTGCAAAATCAATAATACGCTGGGCTTCCATTATTTTTTATTTTTCTTATGTAGTTTTTCTTTGGTGTCATTCTAAAACGAGTGTGAGTGCAATACAAAGGAATTGTGAGATGCCTTTTTGTGATTTAAACATAAAATGTGAGCCGTAAGACAGTAAAAGGATATTTTTAGGATATAAAAATCAAAATATCCTAATTTTAGGATATGATAATGATACTCATCCTATGGCAGAAAATTTAAAATTATTTTGTGATTATATTACAGGATTTTATTATGACTATTTCATTATTTTCAAACGATACATATTTATTTGAATCTCACTCAATTGTTAGTGATATGAGGCACGATGAAAGAGGTTTTTATATTGCGCTTGATCAAACTATTTTTTACCCACAAGGGGGCGGGCAGCCTTCTGACCAAGGTGTATTAAAATATTATGATATGGAAATTCAGATATTTCATGTTAAACAAATTGGCAATGAAATTAGACATTATGTAAGCACGCTACCTGATTTACCTGCTGGCACGTGTGTTATGTCTCACATCGATAAAGAAAGACGTATTATTAATGCGCGATATCATACAGCAGCTCATTTGATTGGAAATATCGCAGAGCAAATTTGCCCTACTTTAAAGGCTGTTAAGGGGCATTCTTTCCCTGGCGAAGCCTATGTTGAATTTCATGGATCAGAAATACCCCACGCACTTATACTTATTGAGTCTTCAAATAAGGCAATTCATGATTGTTTGCCAACAAGAACATTTGAAATTAATGCAAAAGAATTTGAAGAACAATTCTATAAATTTCCTTACAACATCCCCAACAATAAAATGTTTCGCGTCATGCAAATCAAAGGTTACCCGCCTGTACCATGTGGCGGCACCCATCTATCAAATTGCTCTGAAATTGGTTATATTCAAGTAGGCAAAATCAAGGCAAGAAATAACATCTTGCGCATTTCATATGAGCTAAAATGAGATTTGTTTCATTAATTGACGCTGGAGGACAGAAAACGATAACCATCGATGCTGATGCACAGATTTTTCGTTTAGAACTTGATGGTAATGTGCGTGAAACACGCTTAAAAGCGCATGCCGCCGATGTGCTTTATATGCTTTTTAATAAGCATCCGCAGCCACTTAAGTACGATGAAATTATTGATGTTTTTAAGGCGCATAAATTGACCATAACGGATGTAACGCGCATGCATCGAAAACTATCAGAGATACGCATTTTTCTTCAACGATTTCACCCCTCATTAGGTGAGATTCTGCTTAATACGCGAGGCGTTGGTTATAGCTTGCCTTTGCGTTTAAAAAACATGCATCAGTTACAACTCACATCAGAGACTACGTTTAAGAATACTAAAATAACGGCGCATATGCTCGTTTTAAAATCTCTTATTAATGACGCTATTTTACAAACATCAAATCATAAAGTGATTAGACATCCCCAAGGTTACGTTATTGATAGAAATCCAATTCGTTCAATTCTGGTAGAAAAAATTATGTTATTTAATCAGTCCTCTGACGCTATTTTAAATGAAATCCGTGTCCATGAGGCTGACTTTACAGGAATAAGAGTACAGTATTTGCTTGCAAAACTTAGGACATACGTTGGCATTGCACGTATTTCGGAGTATCCCATTTCCGAAGCACAGTGGATTGATTGGTTTTCACAAGAAGTATGGACGCTTTATGATGATTTACAAAAGCTGGTTAAGCTGGTGGAATCACAGGCACATTAGAGTTACGACTTCGTTCTTATCGACAAGACATCTTGTCCATTTTCACCGCATGCAATATGAAATGTATTAGCATCAATTGCATCAATGACTGCTCCTGACTGGTGGGTTTTCCCAACGGAATTCTCAATAACTCGGCTTTGTAGGATACTTTTCACTTCTCCATTAACAACACCAAAAGCAGGAGGATATTGTGGCGAAGGTTGCAGTGCACGCACCAGATTATGAATGGAAATAGCTGATTGCATCCAATTAATTTCGCCATCTTTTGCGCTTCGTCCACCAAAATAGGTTGCCTGGCTTATGTCTTGCACGATACGTGGTGCGGTTTGTGTGGCAATTAAAGGGAGGGAGCGTTTTAAAACAGTAACAGCAAGTGTATTCATGCGGTTCATAACTGTACCAGCTGTGTCATCCGCGCTAATTGGTGTTGATTCTTGATCGACGATATCACCAGCATCTGCTGCCTTTACCATATGATGCAAAGTGACACCTGTTTCAGACTCACCATGAATCATTGCCCAGTTCACAGGGCAACGACCGCGATATTTTGGCAGCAAGGATCCATGCATATTATAAGCACCAAGGGGAGGGTGGTTTAAAATGACTTCTGGGATCATATTGCGATAGTAGAACGAGAATATAGCATCAGCCTGGTAGGCGTTGATTTGATTTTGAATATTCTCGTCTTTAAGTGTTTCTGGCGTAAGTACATCTATATCATGACGAATGGCCAATTCTTTGACAGAATCAAACCAAATATATTCCTTCGGATTGTCTTCATGTGTAACAACAGCCGCAATGGTATAGTATGTTTCTTCGATTATATACCTTAGGCAATCATAACCCAGCTGACTATAGGCGAATACAATACAGCGCATATTAATCCTCGTAGGTGTCACGAATTTCATATCGTGGGCGATGACTCAGGTTGAGTGCTAAGCGCCCTAAATATTCTCCGACAAGCCCAATGCCAACAATAACCACGCTAATAAGGAAAAACTCAATTGCGAAAAGCGTAAAGATTCCTTCAGCTTCCGGGCCAATGATTACGCGCCGAATCAATAAATAAGCCACCAAGAAACCACTTAAAGCGGAGGTTAACATGCCAAACATTGTAAATAATTGTAAGGGTGCAATTGAAAAACTCGTAATAAGATCAAAGTTCAATCGAATAAGCATATAGAGGTTATATTTTGATTCACCTGCGGCACGTTCAGCATGGATCACTTCAACCTCTGTTGGATTTTGTGCAAGTTTATAAGCCAATGCAGGAATGAATGTTGAATGTTCGTTGCCAGCCACAATTTTATCAATGATTGACCGATGATATGCACGTAACATGCAGCCTTGATCACGCATATGTATGTCTGTAATTTTTTCGCGTACCCAGTTTACAGCGCGTGAAACATATGTTCTAAAAAACGTATCTTGGCGTTTATCACGATAGCTACCAACATAATCATAGCCTTCATCCATTTTTGTCAGTAATTTATGAATTTCCTCAGGGGGATTTTGAAGATCCGCATCCAAGGTGATAACAGTTTCTCCACGTGCTTTTGAAAATGCAGCTATGATTGCCATATGCTGTCCAAAGTTTCCTTTGAAATCTATTATGCGGATTTTGCCTTTATGTTCTGCACTTGCTTCGCGTAATAACTCTAAACTTTGGTCTTTACTGCCATCATTTGTAAATATAATCTCATATGTTTTTTTTAAGGCATCAAGGCTTGTTATTAAACGATTAATGAGCTGTGGGATATTAGCCTCTTCATTATAAACGGGCACAACAATTGATAATTGAAGCGTCATAAAAAATCTCCTAGTGAAAGATGCTATAATAACTTACCCAAAGAGCTATTAGTGCACGCAAAACAAAGTATATCACTTTTATAAGTTATATTGAGTGTTGGTACAAGCATAAGGTCTGTGAAATAGAAAAAAGTTATTTTGAAAACTTGATAAATGAGAGCTGATATTTTAGTTGAACATCGCCCTCTGCGGGGATTGTTATATTCCAGTGGGTTGAGTCGTGATCATTATGCTTATCAATGTTGGATTTATCATCATTCTTTACATGTGGAATTGTGTCACGAATAATCGTGCAATTTGCAATATCCTCAGGTAAATCAAGCACTACTCGAATAGAAACAGGTGTTTTGCTCTTATTTGTAAGTTTCAGGCAATATTGGGCTGTATTACTTGCTGATATAAATTGGTTTTGTTCTAGCTTTGCTTCAATAGATTTTGATTCTTTGTTGTGATTTTTCTCGATTTTATCAATTTGAGTAGATGGAATTCGTACACTTATTTCTTGCCCAACGGTAGTATGTGTTAAGTGAGCGTTGCCAAGTATTTCGAATTTTCCTTGCTCATCTTGATAATAGAGCATGGCAGATCCAGGAGGTAAATCTTGACCAAGGTTATTTTCAGCAATGTTATCAAATGAAACCCACGTTTCAACAACAGGAGTCCCTGGCTTATTGTCCATATCCTTTAAATATTCACCGCCAACTGAAATCCTATATTGCAATTTAGATTTTAATGTCTCTTTTGACGATATCCAATTGAGCCGTTTAGGTTCGTTTTCGTGTAAATCAAGAGGATTTTTATAAGGATAACCTTTTACTTTTGTGTGTGCCTTTTCCGTATTGCTTTCTTGAGTTGGAGGAATAACCCCATCTACAAATTGCACTTGCGCATTTTTAATAGCAATGCCTGATGTATTGATAATTTCGATTGATCCATTGAAAAATAAATATTGGTAACCTGACCGAAACTGAATCGCATAATGAGGTTTCCAACTCATATTCTGTAAAAGATATGTTAGATTTATGAAACTTTTGGGTTCGTGTAGAGTGCTATTAACGAGTACTTCCAATATCGAGCTTTTCCCATTTTCTGATTTGACAAGAATACTTTCATCAATTGTAGCTTCTTTTGGTTGCGCTGATAAGGAAAACATAAGTGATTCCTTGATGATGCTATTGGCAATCCCTGGAATCTGCATGCGATGTTTACCAGATGACAATGGTAATGTTTGTCCTTGATTAATAAGCGCACCATTTTTATAAAGAGTGAGAGTGGTTGCTAAAACAGTTCCTGGTACATCGGCACATGCAGGTACAGTTACGCCTACTAGTGCTAAAGCACATATCATTTTTTTATTTATTTTAGGTGATAAAATATCTAGTAACACTATAGAGCTCCAGGCGTGCTTTTAAAGGCTTATTGTTTAAGGCGCAGTTGTATTCAAATTAAGAAATTTTTCATTTGCACAGTTGCAAAAAGAACAAATTTCTTGCGTAGGTTATCTTGCCATTTAAAAAGTAATCTCTCAAGATTAAAAAGAGCTTTTAAAATAAGAAGGGTTCATTTATACATATCTGGAATGACATGTTGGTTTTATGTGAACTGAGACATAACTATTGATTATTATTGCAAAATGTAAGAGAGAGATTTTTTTTGTTTTTTAACACTAAGACTCGTTTTGGCTGAATATCAGTTAAACAAATCATCTGAGGTGATAAAAATATTTTTTAATTAGTAAATCTTGCATACGATGACAATAGTGTTTAGACTCGTCAAATGATATTGAACCATTCTATACAAGACTGAAGGTAGTAAATATATGTTAATAGAGAATGATCCGTTTACAGTAGTTTGGTTTTCCCCTGATTCAAGTGGTCTTTCTCTTATTCAGTCTGTTTTTGCTTCATATGCTTGGACAACGACACCAGAAGGTCTTCGCAGTAATTACAGTTCGCTTGCAATGCAACCAGTTATTTTATTTGACCTTATTGGATTTAGAGAGCATTCAATAAAAAAAATTAAGTCAATTGCCTCACTTTTGCCACAAATTCCAATTATTGCTGTTGGAGACCATAGCTGCTCTGCATTGGCTGAAGCAGCCATTGAAAACGGAGCAACAGATTTTTATTTTGGACCACTTAATAGTGGGCTTTTACGCAAACGAATTTTAACTCTTCTTGACGATCCTGCAAATACCGACACACAACCAAATACAAAGTATCGTGATGCCCAGCCAGTTGAACTTGCTTTTATGGCTTTTTATGATGAATTGACAGGTTTGCCAAATCGGAAATTATTTTTCTCTCGACTTGACGATTTAGCCAAAACAAATCTTACGAATGAAACATTCTTTTCACTCCTTTATATTGACTTGGATGGGTTTAAAAATATTAATGATCAACATACACATAAGGCTGGAGATTGGTTGTTGCAACAAGTTGCGATGCGCCTTCGGAATTGCATCAAACGTAATGATACGGTTGCGCGCATGGGCGGCGATGAGTTTAGTATTCTACTTGTAGACATCGACGATACAGATGTTGTTGCAAACATTGCGCAACGTATTGTCTACAACATATCCGCTCCATTTTTCTATAACAACCAACAGCTCAATATTAATGCGAGTGTAGGAATAGCTTTATTTCCGCAAAATGCGAGTAGCAGCCAAGAATTACTTGAGCGCGCTGATCAAGCAATGTATAAAGCGAAGCAAGTAGGCCGAGGAAACTATCGGTTTTATGCATCAGAGGATAATATTATTCACACAAAAAAATTTGGTTAGATTTAATCCCGGATGGGTTAAATTATCCGCCGCTTGCGGCGAATTGTCTTCATAAGTAAGCCCATCCGTAAAATGATACCCACTTGATACCCCGCTGCTTGCGGCGGGGATGTTCATTCCGCCAGAATCTAATTCCAAATTATGCTAATTCAAACTAAATTTAATTGGAACTGTTCGTTCTGCATATCCAGATCTATGTGGTGAAAATCGCCATGTTGAAATGGCTTTTTTTGCTTCATGCATAAACATAAATGGGCAGTCCTTCGTGCCATTTTCTAAGTCAACTTTATGTATGGTACCATTTGGAGCAATACTAATTTTCATAATGCATAGCGCTTCTCTGCCAACTAAACGTGCTTCTTCAGGATATGTAGGATGCTTGTTTTCTGGGTTAGGAATAATATCAGATAAGGTGGATCCCACATGTTGTTGACTATGCGTCATTATGTTTTTGTTTTTAGTTTTTTCAAGTGAGCTAAGCCGGGCTTTTTGTAGAGCAATAGTTGATTCGCGTGTGTTTGCGGAAATTGGGTCTGATTGGCTAGGTGAAAATGCCACAAATTCAATTGATGTTGTTAGAAACTCACCTTTTTTAAGTTTGCTATATGTTAATGATGTAGCTTGTAGTGCATACCACAAAGCATAAGAAGTTACACCACATGCTAAATGGAGTATGAGTGAAAGTAAAAGTGATTTTGCAAATGAACGTATTGTTTGAGCGATATTTTTATTCATTAGTGTGTGTATTCAAAAAAAGTATAAGATAGAGTTAATGTTTTTAAATCTTTTGTCAACGGGTCTTTTAGTATGTCGGGGCTAACAGTAAAGAGAACAGGCATATCAAGTATTTGACCAGGTTCAATTCTTTGTTGTTCAAAGCAAAAGCATTGAATTTTACCAAAAAAAATCCCTGCTTTATCTGGACTAACATTATATGTAGCCATTCCAATAATAGGACGATGACTATTATTTTCTGCTTGGTAGTAAACGAGTTTTGGTTCACCTATTTTGACGATAACTTCATGTTGTTTTGGAATAAAATGCCAAGGTAAGTCACGATGTATCGATGCTGTAAATTTAACACGAACGTAATGATCTTCTTTAGGTGCTTCTACGTCGAACAATCCAACTTGTGGAGTACCACCAAAACCTGTTTTTTGGCAAATAAGACGATAAAGCGGAACTGCTGCAAATGATGCACCTAGCATACCTGCAGATAGCGCTACTAAAAAATAAATGAGATGTTTATTTTTTGTTGGATCGTTCATCTAACACTTCTTAATTTAGAATGGACGTCCACCAACTCTGATAAATCCGACACAATAAAGTATGATTACAAGCGATAGCAAAAGACTCAGAATAGCACGATTCCGCGCTTTATGATTAGGAGAAAGCATTACAAACCTTTTCATAGCTAAATAGTGAAAAACCCCAAGAAAATTTATTTCTCGGGGTATATTGCCAAAACTTAACGCTTTGAGAACTGGAAGCGCTTACGAGCTTTTGCTTGGCCGTACTTCTTACGTTCAACAACACGACTGTCACGTGTTAAAAATCCACCTTGCTTTAGCACAGTGTGAAGATCTGGTTCAAAATGCACTAACGCACGGCTAATACCATGACGAAGTGCGCCAGCTTGGCCAGACAAACCGCCACCACTGATTGTGCAGAACACATCGTATTGGCCAGCACGATTTGATGCTTTAAAAGGTTGGTTGATAATCATTTGTAAAACTGGGCGTGCAAAATATGATTCCCATACACGGCCATTAACCATGATTTTACCTAGGCCTGGCTTTATCCAAACACGTGCAATTGCATTCTTACGCTTACCTGTTGCATATGAACGACCTTGTGCATCGATTTTTTTTACTTTAGGCAGTGCCAATATTGGTCCTGCAACTGAAGTTTCTCCATCAACTACGCCTTGTGTTGCTGATTTCAAATTATCTAATGTTATTTTTGTCATAAACTAGATACTCCGTTTGTTCTTGCGATTCAGGCTCGCAATGTCAAAGACTGTTGGATTTTGTGCTTCATGTGGGTGATTGCTACCAGCATAAACTTTAAGATTGCTCATGATTTGACGACCAAGTGGGCCGCGTGGAACCATACGTTCTACAGCTTTCTCAATTGCACGTGCTGGGAATCTTCCATCAAGAATCTGGCCCATTGTGCGTTCTTTAATACCGCCAGCATATCCTGTATGCCAGTAGAATTTTTTATCTGCACGTTTTTTGCCAGTTACATGAACTTTTTCCGCATTGATAATAACTACATGATCACCACAATCAACATGAGGTGTGTAGGAAGCGAGATGCTTGCCGCGCAAGCGATTTGCCACGAGTGAAGCAAGACGTCCAAGTATAAGGTCTTGAGCATCGATCAAGATCCATTTCTTATTAACATCTTGGGCACGAAGCGACTGGGTAGTTTTATTATCCATTCTTTCAATCCAAATAGTTTGCTTTATGTATTGTATTATATAGACATATGATATAGTGGTGGTCAAGGAAAATACGACATTTGTTAACGGTAACATAATACCGCACTTTATTGGATAGCTTATGGATTTACCTATGCTTGTTGAAATTGATGAATCTACTCACCCAATTATCTTGGATATACGCTATGCCTCAATGAATAATTTTACTGGGCAAGTGATTTATAATAAGCCACTTTGTTTGATACACAAAGATGCACTTGTCCTTTTTGAAAAAGCAATTGTATTGGCTGCTAAACAAAATCTTACATTTAAGGTATTTGACGCATTCAGACCACAAGCCGCACAAGAGGCCCTTTGGAATATTTGTCCGAATGACATGTATATAATGCCGCCAACAAAGGGTTCGGTTCATACACGCGGTGTTGCAATTGATTTGACGTTGATTAATGATGCTGGATCAGAGCTTGATATGGGCACGCCATTTGATGATTTTACTGAACAATCGCATCACGGAGCATCTTTACCTGTGGCTATCGAGCAAAATAGATATCTATTATTAGGAATTATGACGACTGCCGGTTTTGATTTTTATCGTAATGAATGGTGGCATTATCAGATGTTTAACCCCCGAGAATATGAATTAATTAAAGATGACCATGGAATGATGTAAGTAAGATGTTTTTTTAATTGCAATTTGTTTTAGACCAAGTGTGTTTTTCGGATAGAAAATATCCCAATCTCTTTTTTTATTGTAATTTGCATAAAATTTTAGTATATTTTTCAAAAAACAACAAAACTCTCATTTCTTCTGTTGAATTTATGACGCATTTTAGTTAAAATTATGTAAACAATAACAGTAAGGAGCGACAAATTATGTCTCTAGCTACACGTTTAAATGAACCATCACAATTTTCAGACAATGAAACTATGACTGATGAATGTTTAGAGTATTTTCGTGACAAGCTCGTAGGCTGGCGTGAGCAGTTACTTACAGAGAGCTCAGAAACAATTTATGAAATGCAAGAGAAATCAAATCAAGAACCTGATGTAATTGATTTTGCATGTAATGAAGTTGCACGCTCGCTGGAGTTACGTACTCGTGATCGGGAACGTAAGCTTGTTAATAAAATTAATGAAGCCCTGATGAGAATTGAAGATGGCAGCTATGGTTACTGTGAAGAAACTGGAGAGCCAATTAGTTTAAAAAGACTTGATGCGCGTCCAATAGCAACGTTAAGCATTGAAGCACAAGAACGACATGAACGACGCGAACGTACGTATCGCGAAGAGCTTCAATAGTTTTTCATACTAAAAAGCCGCGGGCTATTTGATCACGTTCAATTGCTTCAAATAAAGCAGTGATGTTTCCTTCTCCAAATCCACTGTGCCCATGGCGTTCAATTACTTCAAAGAATATTGGCCCAAACAGATTCTTGGTAAAGATTTGTAAAAGTAATTTTTTTGAATCGCCATCATATTCACCATCGATTAAAATATGATGACGTGAAAGTGTGTATAAATTAAAACCACTTTCAGGGAATCGTTCTGCAATTACATCGTAGTATGTTGATGGAACTTGCATGAAAGAAATTCCCGCTTTCGTTAGTCCTTCAATAGAGGGGACTATTGCTGATGTCGTAAGTGCAATGTGTTGAATACCTTCACCTTTGTAATCAATTAAATTTTCTGTGATTTGAGACTTTTCGTCACTTGATTCATTGATTGGAATCCGAATTGTGCCGCAGGGACTAATCAGTGCTCTGCTTACTAAACTTGTCTTTTTGCCTGAAATATCAAAGTATCGTATTTGGTGAAAGTTAAATAGCGTTTGGTAAAACCCGCACCAGTGATCCATTTTCCCGTTGTAAACATTGTGTGTTAAATGATCAATCATAAGAAGTGAATGACCAATAGGGTGTATATTAGTTCCACTAAAGTAAGTAAATTCAGATTCAAAAAAAGCATCCAGTGAATCACCATCAACACAATAGAGCAGGCTATCACCAATGCCATGGATAGCGGGTATATTGTAGGGTGTTGTGTATTTATAAGAAAGTTCCCCATTAGTAATTCACTTTTGGTGTGCCGTCGCAGCATTGTTTACCCAAAAACCCATAGATGAAGCGCAAATACCGTGTTCTCGTCCAAATATGGCCGCGTGTCCTGTTGATTCGCAATTCACTAGAAAATGGATTTGTCCTTGCTTATATAAAAAAAATTCTTCTCTTTTGTGCTGCGCGATACATTGAAAGCCAAGACGAAGTAGGGTTGCTTTAAGGTAGGATCTTAAATCTTCGGTTGGTGCTGTGAATTCGACAAAGGCAAATCCCTTTGTGCCCGCGGGATTCTTTGTCAGTCCTTTTTTATTCTCATTAAATGTATATGAAATGACATTCAAATTTCTCCCTATTACATAATTATTTTACAATATAATTTGTGAATAATATATTAACAGAAGAATATATGTAATTTAAGTAATGGATGTTATGCGTAGTCGGTCCAAAACGCCTTGTAAGATAAAACTAGCTGCAACCTTGTCTACATTAGCTTTGCGCTTCATACGTGACATATCAGCTTCAATCAATGCGCGATTAGCGGCACACGTTGAAAGACGTTCGTCCCAAAGATAAACAGGTATCCCAAAGGGAAATATATGCGTTGCAAGAAATTCTTTTACTTTTTTAGCTTGTGGCCCTTCATCACTATTCATCAATAAAGGTAATCCTGATACAAAACCACCAACTGGATATTGTTTCAGCAATCGATGAAGGTGCGCTTTCCAGTCAGTTTTACGATCAAGCATTGTAAGTGGTGATGCAATAAGCCATGTGGCGTCGCACACGCTAATGCCAATACGACGATCGCCTATATCAAGACCAAAGAGCCGTTTTTGTTGTTGTTTAAGTGGAGGGAGATCATCGAGTGTGCAGTAGATCATGTTTTATTTATTACCAAAGAAAGAATGAATGAAAATGGAGCGTGATTTTTAGAGAGTAAAAGAATTTCCACATCCGCAGCCAGCGCTGGCGTTTGGATTTGTTATAACAAAGCGTGATGCTACTAAATCTTCCGTGAAATTAAGCTCTCCGCCAGAAATTAAGCCGAGTGAAATATCGTCAATTACAAGTTTTGTATTATAGTATTCAAATAAATGATCATCAGCAGTCATTGCATCATCAAAGATAAAATTATATTGAAATCCGGAACATCCACCGCCTGTAATGCTGATTCTGAAAAATGAATTCTCTTTCTCTTCAGTCAACAAAGATTGAATTCGTGTCGCTGCTGATTGTGTAATAGTAAATGACATTTCAATTCCCCAAAGTGCAATTTTGTATTTTTTATGTATGCATATTTATTATTGGAAACAAAATATATTAATGCATCGTGCAAAACACATTCTAACATCAAATTGGATAAGAAATAAAATCTTTATGTGAGTTTTTAAAATCAAATAACCTTATTTTTTTATAGCTGGTGTGCAGATAATGCTTCCATTTACGTTTGATATATCGGCACAGTTGCGTAACTTATCACCAATTTTGGATCTAACACTGATTGTACGTACGTTAGTTCCGTTATTATTGATATTTCGTACAGTAAGTGTCAAAACGAGTGTTGAGTCAATAGTTGGAACCCCCACACCATTACGACATGATACATGTAATGTGTATGTGCCATCCGCATTTTTAACAAGTGTGGGCTCAATTAGGTCACCATACACAGCGTCTTTGTAGCTTTTTGTTATACAGCTTGATCTAAATGTATACGTTGCAGGAAGATCTGCTACTGACGGTTCAAGAGAAGGCTGTGTTGCTGGGGAAAGCGCGGCTGCTGCAGGAGTTGATGAAGAAACTGAAGAAACGGCGAGGGCTGGAGAAACTGGAGGAATAGAAACTACCCCAGGTATAGCTGGAGCAGCTATCACTAGTGATTGAGGCGGCTGAGCGCCAATGTCTGCGTGTGTTATATTAGTGCCGATGAGCAGCGATGCTATTAGGTATTGAATTTTTTTATGCCTAGCATGCGTATGTATGGATGATTTTTGAACAAAAAATGTTTGAATGTTTACAGCTGCTTTTTTCATTAATTTAATATCAATTTGAATGAATCCTTATCTTAATTGTGATGTAAGTGAGTTAATAAATCATTAACAGAATTGATTTTATTGTTCTCAGCTTTGTAATTGAGTTTTCCCCTTTTAAAATTATCATTTTTTAGCTACAACAAAGGTAACAACATAAAATAAAGACGAGCAGCTCATGTCCAAAAAAATCATACTCCGCATTTTCGCAATAGTTACCACCTTTGCTGTTATTGCATTGATAGCACCAACATTTATTAACTGGAATTCATACAAAAAACCTTTGTTGGAGCTGATAAACAAGCAAACGGATTTTAATGTAACAATAGATGGAGACATTCAATTGTCATTGTTGCCAAGACCATACCTTAGTGTTGGTCAGGTTTCTGTTAAAAATCAGAATGATCCACAGAGAAAAAATGCTGAACCTCTTGTTAAACTTAAACAGCTATCATTCGCCATTGACTTTCTACCACTTTTAAGCAAGAAAATTTCCATCAGAAGTGTTGAGCTAATTGAGCCTGTTATTTCGCTCAATAAACAAACAGATGATACAAAAGATAGCGTTTCTGTCTCAGTGAATTTATCCACAAAAAGAACGCATGATTCATTAAATAAAAATGATAAAAAAGAACATCAGCAAGCTAAAAATCAAAAAGATGAAAAGAATGAAGCTTTATCCCTAAATATTACAAAAGCCTCCGTTGTTGACGGTTCTGTTATCTTAATTGATTCAAAGACAAAGAAAAAAACAGAAATTAAGGCTATTAATCTTGGAGGTGGCTTTAGTTTTACACATGGTTTTGACATGAAGGCTGGCGCGAATGTTGATGGTATGAAGGTCAATGGTACGATTAAAGGTGGTGCTTTTGTTAATGGTTTGCCGAGCACATTGGATGCACACTGTGAGGTAGCACAAGAAAAAGGAATACAAGGCGCTGTCACACTTTCAGGTACACATAAAGATGGCCTTTTCACAATTAAAGCATCATCCGATGCGGTAAAAGTGCCAATGCAAATTCAAGTTGGCACGCAGACAATAGATCTAGCTAAAGGTGTGCAGTTTAATGTGGATGCAGTTATGCATGATAAAGTCGTTACAATTAATGCACTTAAAGCAAAAGCGGCGGACATTAATCTAACGGGGAAGGGGACCTTTAATATTGAAAAGAATGTCGGTTTTCTGGCTATAGCACTAACATCAAATATGCTAAACTCAACTGGTACTGTTGGTGTGGATTTAAGTCAAGCTAAACCAATGCTGACTATAGACCTTGTTCTACCAAAAGTAGATGATAAAGCGTGGACAAAAGCTACTAACACGAAAACAGCATCTGGAGCAGCATCTGGTGAAAAATCACAGCATGAAAAGGCTCATCAAACATCAAAAGAGCGTTGGTCTAAAGATCCTATTAACTTAAGTGCGCTTCAATCAGTGAATGCGGATGTATCTCTTGCAATTGATAAATTAAGTCTTAACGACATTAATGCGAGTAAGGTTAAGCTTCGTTTGAATATCAATAACGGGGTAGCAACAATCAAGCAATTATCAGCCAATGTTTTTGATGGTGGTGCTACTTTAACAGGCACACTTGATAGTAAGTCAGGTCAGCTGACAACTGATGCTAAGTTAGCCAGCATGAATGTGCTGAAATTGCCGGGTGTAAAGGGATCAGCACTTAAATCAGGTACGTTGAATCTTTCGGCAGCTATCACAACAAGGGCAACATCTATGTACGCTATCATTAATCACTTAAATGGCACCGGTAATTTGGATGTTAGCAAAGGTGTTGTTGAAGGTGTTGATATCAAACAGTTTATTGCTGATTTAAAAATGACGAAGGATGTCAGTGGTTTATCAAAATTAAAAGCATCATTTGATCGTAAGGCTGATATGACATTTAATCATGTTCGCGGTGATGTTAAATTAACGAATGGTGTCGCGAATACGCGTAACTTTGAAATCGATATGAACGAAGGTATGATTAAAAGTGCAGGAACTGTGGACTTACCAAATTGGAAATTGGCACTTAATTCAACATTGATTGTTCGTGATGCAAAGAATTTACCGAACCTTAGTGTTAATATCACAGGTCCAATTGACCAGCCACAGTTTGCGTTGGATATGGATCAATTGCAAAAAGCATTGCTACAGCTTGCGGCGAATCAATTGGCTGATCGTGCGAAAGATACTGTGAAAAAGAAGATCACTGAACAACTTGGTGGCGCTGTTAAAGGCGACATAGCTGATAAAGTTGGCGGGGAAGCTGCAAAAGCTATCGGGAAACTTTTGCCAGGATTATTTGGGTAATAGTTATAGGGTTGTTGGATTGTAGGAGAACATAATGAATATACCAGTTACGAGTTATGCTCATAGAATATTTCCAAGAATGGAAAGGTATTTTAAATTTGGTTTTTCAGATAAAAATTATAAGGATTACCCTATTAATTTAGAACTTAATGAAACGCCTATCGGGGTATATGAAAATACACCTAATCAGATAAAAGGAAGCATTATTATCACTGATAAAGGTCTGCATTATTGTGTTGAAGATAATTACTCAAAAACAGTATATTACGGTGATATAGAGGACAAAAATATTTCAGAAGATAAACTAACAGTTACTGTTTTAGATATATACTTGAAAGATGGTTCTATATTTTATTTGCCTGTAAATCGTAATTCCAAAAATAGTAAATTTAGTGATTTATTTGAAATTTGGCATTTTTTGAATAATGTTACTCATGAACTTCGAAAATCAAAAAACACGGAGTAAAAATAATTGATGTAATTTTGCTTCCCTCACATTATCATTTCCAAAAAAACTCGAAAAAAGCCCTTCTTTTGGGTAATACAAAAACCCCCTGGCATCAATCACCGTTGATGTGGTACGAATAGTGGTACTCATTGAAACACAAACATGGAATCGTTTATGCATATCTCAGTTGAAAAAGCCCCATTTTTAAAAGTTCTAGGGCACGGACAAAGCGTTGTTGAAAAAAAAACAACCGTGCCAATTATAAGCACAGTTTTGTTGCATGCTGTTGATGGTCAATTGTCTGTGACAGCAACTGATATGGATATGGCGTTGATTGAACGTATTCCGGTTGAAGTGAAAGTTGCTGGTTCTGTATGTGTTTCAGCGTCATTGCTTCATGATATCGTGAAAAAACTAAACGATAAAAAAGTAATTGATCTTACCGTAAGTGATGATGGATCGCGTTTGTTTATCGTATCTGGTCGTTCACGTTTTGATATGGGTTGTTTGCCTGTTGAAGATTTTCCGCAGCTTGTTCAAAGTGAAATCACGCATCGTTTTACGTTGCCAGCACCTGTTTTTAGGCACCTTATAGATTCTACACGTTTTTGTATGGCAGTTGAAGAAACACGGTATTATCTAAATGGCATTCATTTCCATGCACATGAAGAAGGTGGCGTTCAATATTTACGCGCCGTTGCAACAGATATGCACCGTCTTGCGTGCGTTGAATGCGAAGCACCTGAAGGTGTTAAAGACATGCCGCAAGTGATCATTGCACGCAAAACAGTGCAAGAAATTCGAAAATTGCTTGATGATGCAGAGGCGCCAATTCAAATTGGATTGTCATCAACACGCGTTGAATTTAACGTTCAAGGTGCTGGGTATGACGCTGTTTTGACAGCACGGCTTGTTGAAGGAACATTCCCAGAATATCAAGCTGCTATATTGGTGGAAAATGATAAGTCATTGATTGTTCTTACGAAATCATTTGCTGAAAGTATTGATCGTGTCGGCACTGTTGTAACGAATGATAAACTACGAGCGATTCGTTTGAGTGCATGCGATAATCAAGCGACGTTGTCAGCTGTTAGTCAAGACTACGGTAGTGCAATTGAAGAAATGGATGTTGATTTTGCTTATACTGATAAAGTAGATGTATGTTTTAATGTGCGTTATATGATGGAAGTGGCTCAGCAAATTAACACGGAAGAGATGGAGCTGTTGTTGCTTGATTCAGATTCTTCGCTTGTCATTAAACCTGTTGGTAATCCACACATGGTATTTATTTTAATGCCGATGGAAGTCTAGTTGAAACTAAAATTAAAAATTATTCAGAATAACTCTGTATTCATCTTAATAAATCCTCGGGTTAAACCCGAGGATAACAGACGGGTAGCGCAATGCAACTCTCACGGCTAACACTTAGTCATTTTCGAAATCACACGGCTATTGACGTTGCTCTCACTCCCGGGCCTACTGTGTTGTACGGTGCGAATGGTGCTGGTAAGACAAATATTCTTGAAGCAATTTCATTTTTCACGCCGGGCAGGGGGCTTCGTAGTGTAAAGCTAACAACACTTACTCAATTCGAACAGCCCAATCCATGGGCAGCAAGTCTAACCCTGTCGGATGATGTGCGATTGGCTTCGGCTTTAGTTGATGATAAACGTATTAACAAAATTCATGGAGAACCTGTCAAAAGCACAACGGCATTTAGTGAATGGTTGTCTGTTCATTGGTTGACACCTGATCAAGACCGTTTATTTGTGGACTCAAGCAAAATTCGACGGCGTTTTTTAGATCGGATGGTGTATTCATATGATCCCCTGCATAGTGACCGTCTTATGGACTATGAAACAGCAGTTAAAGAACGATTGACACTTCTCTGCAAAACAAACGATGATCGCTGGCTGACTGCACTTGAAACAAAAATGGCAGAACTTGCAGTCGCTATTGCATTTGCGCGTCACGAGCTTTTAATACGCCTTGAATGCGCAGCCCAGGATTTATGTCCGCTTTTTCCGAAATTTAGATGTGTACATCTTGGCGATATCGAACCTCACTTAGCAGATAAAAAAGCCATTGAATGGGAGGACTGGTTACGGGAGCAATGGTGTGATAGTAGGGGGCGTGACCGTGAATCTCATATGACGCATATTGGTGTGCATCGCAGTGATTTTGGTGTTATTCATCCACAAAAGGGTGCGGGTGAAACATGTTCTACTGGTGAACAAAAAATTTTACTTATGGGGGTTGTCTTCGCATTTTTGAAAAATCGATTAGAATGGGACGACAAATTGATTGTAATGTTGTTCGATGAATGCGTTTCTCATTTCGATTTTCACCACCGTGTGGTATTGTTTGAACAGATCCGTTTGTTACATGATTCAAAAACAAACAAAGGCTCATTCCACGCGTTGATGACTGGCACCGATAAGGAGTTGTTTTCACCACTAGATGGACATGCTTCTTTTTTTCATGTAGCACCGTCTTTTATTCAGAAAGGATAATATGCGCTATGACGCAAACTGCTCCAACTTATGATGCTGATTCGATTAAAGTCTTAAAAGGGCTCGATGCCGTCCGGAAGCGGCCTGGCATGTATATTGGTGACACAGATGACGGAACAGGATTACATCATCTTGTCTATGAAGTTGTTGATAACGCCATCGACGAAGCCTTAGCTGGTCATTGCGATAAAATTGTCGTGACAATCGAAGCAACTGGAGCAGTATCCGTTCGTGATAATGGTCGCGGAATTCCAACAGGCATACATGAAGAAATGGGTGTATCTGCGGCTGAAGTCATTATGACTCAATTGCATGCTGGTGGTAAGTTCGACCAGAACTCTTATAAAGTTTCAGGCGGTTTGCATGGTGTTGGTGTTTCAGTTGTAAACGCGCTTTCTGAATATCTTGATCTTGAAATTTACCGTGATGGAAAAAAGCATGCTATGCGTTTTCGTCATGGCGTGCCAGATGCTCCACTTGCAGTTGTGGGTGATGCTAATGGAAATAAAGGAACATGTGTACGTTTTTACCCGTCTAAAGAAACCTTTAGTTTTATTGATTTTGATAGAGCCACGATTGAACATCGTTTGCGAGAACTCGCATTTTTAAATTCGGGTGTATACATTGAATTGCGTGATGAACGCTCTGAATCTCTTTATGAGACTGTGCTTCATTATGAAGGTGGCCTTGTCGCCTTTGTTAAATACCTTGAAAAAGGAAAAACAGCATTGCATCCAACACCAATTGAAATTCGAAATCCTGCAGAGGGTATTTGTGTTGAAATGGCGTTAGAGTGGACTGATAGTTATCATGAAACAATGCTTTGTTTTACAAATAATATTCCACAACGTGATGGTGGAACCCACTTAGCTGGTTTTCGTGCGGCGTTAACACGTACGATGACTCAATATTTGGCTGATAGTGCAAAAAACAGCAAAAAAGATGTTAAGGTTTCATTGACGGGTGAAGATGTTCGTGAAGGTCTTGTTTGTGTTTTATCAGTTAAGGTTCCAGATCCAAAATTCTCGTCACAGACAAAAGATAAACTTGTTTCATCGGAAGTTCGCCCCGCAGTAGAAAACATTGTGTCGCAAGCCATTAGTGAATGGTTGGAAGAAAATCCAGCTGCAGCTAAAGCTGTTGTGTCAAAAGTATTTGAGGCGGCTGCTGCACGCGAGGCTGCTCGCCGTGCACGCGAACTTACGCGCCGTAAGGGTGCACTCGATATCGCTTCATTGCCAGGTAAATTGGCGGACTGCCGTGAGCGCGACCCGTCTTTATGCGAATTATTCATTGTTGAGGGAGACTCGGCAGGTGGTTCTGCTAAGCAAGCGCGTGACAGTAAATTCCAAGCTATTTTACCAATAAAAGGTAAAATTTTGAACGTGGAACGTGCACGTTTTGATAAGATGATTGCTTCTGCTGAAATTGGAACGCTAATTACAGCACTTGGTACTGGCATTGGTGCAGAAGAATTTAATGCCGATAAAATTCGTTACCATAAGATTGTCATCATGACCGACGCGGACGTTGACGGAAGCCACATCAGAACACTTTTGCTAACTTTATTCTATAGACATATGAAGCCATTGATTGAACATGGTTACTTGTATGTGGCACAGCCACCACTTTATCGTGTAAAACGTGGCCAATCTGAAGTGTATTTAAAAGATGACGCTGCGCTTGATAAGTATCTTCTTGACTCATCAACAGCTGAAGCGCGTTTGGTTCAAGCAAGTGGGGAAGTTATTGCAGGAGCCGATCTTCGTCATATTGCAGAACTTGCCCTTAAAGCACAGCGGATGACAAGTTCGTTATTGACACGCGTAAGCCATATTGGTGTTCTTGAAGGAATGTTGGTAATGGGGTATTACAATGATTTCCAAAATGCGGATGATTCACGCTTGTTAGCCTATTTAGAAGCACAAGAATCAACAAATGCTAAATGGACTTTAGAGCGTGCACCTCACAATATTACGTTCCGCCGTGCTCATCTTGGGGTGAGCGAAGCATGGGTTATTGAATCTACATTGTTTGATTTACCTGCGGCACGTTCACTTGCAAGCTTGAAGGAATCACTTGCAACGGCTTTCAATGGTAAGGCAATACTCGAACTTTCACAAAAGGTGGATGCTAAAAAACACGCAATCCATGGCCCATTTGCACTTGCAACGTTATTGCTTGAACAGGGTCGTCGCGGTATTGCTATTAACCGCTATAAAGGTTTGGGTGAAATGAATGCAGAGCAATTATGGGAGACAACATTAGATCCTAGCTGCAGAACATTGCTTCAAATAAAATTAACACATGCTGAGGAAGCAGAAAAAGTTTTCTCGACATTGATGGGAGATGTGGTAGAGCCTCGTCGCGAATTTATTCAAGCAAATGCTTTGAACGTGGTAAATCTTGATGTTTAATGGACTTTATAAAAAGTAATTAAGCCTTTGTTTGATTGACTTTTGGTTGCCATATTAAAAAAATTTAGTTATATTTAAAAATTATCTAATTCATAAAAAGGACGAATAATTGTGGTTAAGTTAGAATGGGGTACAAAGCGTACGTGTCTTAGTTGTGGAGCACGATTTTACGATTTGCAGAAAACACCACCGACATGTCCAAAGTGCGGTACAATTTTTGAAATGCAAACGGCAAGCCGTGGCCGTCGAGGAAAAGCGGCAATCGTTGATGTAACAAAAGACTTGTTGGCACTTGATGGTGTTGGAGTGGATTTGGATCTAGATTTAGGTGCAGATATTGATGGTGACATTGGTGCTGATTTAATTGAAGACACTGACGATTTGGATGAAGGTCTTAATGATATCCCAGATGTATTAAATGGAGATGATGATCTCTAAGATTAAATTATATATTTAACTTCTTTAATAATCTACAGTATGAAAATTGCATGTAGTTATCATCTTATACTATTGTTATTCCCGCGACTCGACACGGCATATCCCTAGGCCTAACCGGGAAGCGGGAATATAGAAATAACGTGTGATAAGCACTTGTGTCATAGTGCTCTGCTCTTAACTAATCTAAATTTTGCCATGCGACTATACACTAACTTTGTTTTATTTTTGGTTTGTATTAAAATAAAAATCATATCTTGCTAAAATTTAAATTAAATTAGCATGAATATGACTCATCTTAAAGGCCTGTCAATAATAAGGGCAAATAGATTCAATTTGCACCATTTTCCACTTTGTTGATTGATAAATGCTTGCTATCGTTAACGTGTACCTTAAAAATAACCTGATTGAATTGTAGTCCCATGAGCACGAAAATAACAAATATAACGCTAACATGCTTAATTGTTTTATGGCTTCTTCTTGTTTGCAGTACGGTTTACGGTGCGCTAGTAATTTATGAAAATTCATGGTTTTTATGGGTCATTGCCTCTGGCATATTATTTGTTGGTTTATTAATTTCTTTTCTTACGTTGCATGATCGACATTTATTAAAACATCTATCACAGCATGCGCAATTAATAAGAACAACAGCTGCTGCACTTGGTCATCATCATGAAATTATTGTTTTTGACGAGAATGGACAAACAGTTTTCACAACGCATCCACATGCTTACCCACACAAACGTGAATTCTTAAGAAAAATCATGTTGCGTATATCGCCAACAGCAGAAGCAACACAGTTTAAGTTATGGGTGGATGAATGCCAGCCTGGTATATGTTTGCTTGTAGGTGGAGGTGATGGCTTAGGACAACAAAAACGGTGGTGGTTATCACACGTATCATCACTAGACCCATTAAAAATGAATGGGAAACATTTTGTCTTAGTTACACTCACAGATGTGACATCACACCTTGACGGATATGACCAGGTAAAAAATAATTATAAACAAGTTGAAGGTTTTATTGACAATGCGCCTTTTGGAATTGTTTACATTAATGCTACGCATCACCTTATTGGTTTAAACGATACATTTACACAATGGATTTCTCAATCGAAAGAACGTGTTTTAGGGCAACCTCTTAGAGATTTTATTGATTTTCAAAATGCTGATTCAAGCCAGACTACTGTTGTTACAATTAAGCCCAATAAGCAACAATCATTTAAAGCTTTGTGGTTTCCACCCCAAATAAAAAATGGCCGGTTGTCTGCTGCCTTAATATGCAAACTTGATGCAATGACAAAACTTGAAAATGATGATAAAAATTTATCAACGCAGGCAGGCTTTCTATGCGCACCTATTCCATCCGTTATAATTGAAGAAACAGGTATTATTTCAGCATTAAATCCTGCATTTACGACGTTAATCACTGATATAGCGCGTGTTGATGGAAATACACCTAATATCGGAAATAATTTTTTTGATTTACTCGAGCCATCACATAAAGATGAAATTAGTCAGAAATTAAATCAAGCCCGTGCAGCAGACGGAGATATTCCACCTTTTGATATTCGGTTTAACGGTGATAAAATGCATTCCACAGCCTATGTTCGTGTTATTGGCAATTCTATCGGTTTAACGCAAGACTCACCATTAATTATCCAATTCATTGATACGTCTGAACAGAAACGTTTGGAACAACAGTTTATTCAATCTCAGAAAATGCAAGCTGTAGGTCAGCTGGCTGGTGGTATTGCCCATGACTTTAATAACTTGCTAACAGCAATGATTGGTTTTTGTGATTTATTGCTGCAGCGGTACATGCCTAATGATCCATCCTATACAGATATTATTCAAATTAAACAAAATGCAAATCGTGCAGCAAATTTGGTAAGGCAGTTGCTCGCCTTTTCAAGGCAACAAAATTTACAACCAAAAGTACTTCACATAACAGATACTTTGGCTGAATTATCAGCTTTGCTTCGTCGCCTTATTGGTGCACGTATTGATTTGCAAATGGTACATGGCCGTGATTTATGGCCTGTTATGGTTGATGCAAGTCAATTGGAGCAAGTTATTATTAACTTAGCTGTAAATGCCCGTGATGCAATGACTGATGGTGGGAATCTGATCATTCGCACAAGCCAGTATTATAATAAAACGTCGCAACAATTAGGTCATGATTCAATGCCTATTGGTGATTATGTGCTAATTGAAGTTGTTGATACAGGACATGGTATTGATCCAGAAACAATGGAGCACATATTTGAACCATTTTTCTCAACAAAAGAAGTTGGTGCAGGCACAGGCCTTGGTCTGTCAACAGTATATGGGATTGTTAATCAGACGGGTGGTTTTGTTGGTGTTGAAAGTAAACTTGAGCAAGGAACGTCATTTAAAATTTATTTGCCGCGATATAGTGGCGAAGAAGTGGTGCATGTACCAGTTATAGAAGCACCTGCGGGAGATTTAACAGGAAATGAAACTATTTTACTTGTTGAAGATGAAGACGCTGTACGTTTGTTTAGTGCCCGTGCGCTGCGTGATAAAGGGTACAAAGTCATTGAAGCAGAAAATGGTGATAAAGCGCTTGAAATTGTAGAGCAAGGACAAAGTTTTGATCTATTAGTCACTGATGTTGTTATGCCTCATATGGATGGCCCAACACTTTGTAAAAAAATTCGTGATATCCATCCGAATATGAAAACAATTTTTATATCTGGGTACACGGAAGATACATTTAGAAAAAATTTAGGGCACAATGCTGATATTCACTTTTTACAAAAACCATTTACCTTGAAAGATTTAGCACAAAAAGTGAAGGATGTTTTGAGATTTAAGGATAAGACTGCTTAATTTTCCTTTTGGATTAACTTGATAATCAGAGGTAATGCACGTTCACATTCCCTTAAGGGATTAAATGTGATTGGCCATGGAGCTTTTGCAAAAACTGCATGTTGATTTTGTATTATTGTTTTGTAAAAGCGAGAAAAACGTTTATTTTTAATGGGAAGTTTCCAAATTTCAATGGGTTTCCCAAGATAACATGCTTCTGAAATCATGCTGATTGAATCACCTGTCACCAATATTTCATCTGCTGACCCTATATAATTAAAATAGGGATTCTCACCTGTGCCATCCCAAATAGTGACATCAAGATTCGATAGTTCACGTTTTAAAATATCAATTCCTGATGTAGGTGTGCGACGAGACGGAGAGATTAAAATGTTTGTATTGGATTTATCTCTAACTTTTTGTTTTAGATATGCTGCTATCTCAACAAAATCTGTTTCTTTAAATGTGTAATGTTTACTGTTGCCACCTAAAAGTATTGTAATGGTATAAGCATCCGGTTTCTTATTCACAGCAAAGGATACTTCTTTATGTGGGTGCAATGAACCAAGTGTTTCGATAACGTTTGGATGTACTCCAACTTCGTCGTGCTGAGGCGGGATAACAATAGTGAAGTAATCAAGAGAGCAGCGCGGCTTTAAAAGGGCAATAGTTGGTATTTTCTTTGCAAGTGGAGCTGCTAACAAATATGCCTGCCTGCCTGCAGCAACAATAAGTGATGGCTGGCCGTTCAAGCTTAATGTCGGCAAGAATCTTATTGGCAAATGACGAGTGAGGAAGGGTGTTAATATCTTAAACCAAAACGGAAGATTAACGTCTATATAAATAGCATCTGCATTTAAGTGTTGTTCAAGCGGTTTGGCAAGGGCTTCACATTGCCGTAGTGTGCCAATTTTTCCTTTATCACATAAAACAAGGATAGTCTTTTGCCTATTACTAAGCACGCCTAAAGTTTTCAGCATACGTGCGACGTCTGGGAGATGCACTTTTGGTGGTTTCAATAGTGTAACGGAATTGATGGCGATCAGCGAATGCTCGTGCATCTTCAAGCGAATCAAACTTAAGTGAAATCTGTCGAAGTGTATCACCAGTAGAGTTCCATGCTGTTTCAAGATCACGGATACTACCTGGTGTGCCGCTTACTTCAAGGGTCCATCGACCCTGTATGGCTTTACCAGATTGTGCTGTTGATTTTGTTGTGGAAAATATTCGTGCATGGATCATGTCTTGACCTCAAAAATGGTCGGGAAGAGAGGATTTGAACCTCCGACATCCAGTACCCAAAACTGGCGCGCTACCAGGCTGCGCTACTTCCCGAACTGGTGTTTTATTTATAGGCGAAAATTTGACTTATGGCAAGCGATTTCTCGATAAATTTTAAATATTAGGCATTCCAATTAATGATGCTTGCCCACCATAGCGTATTTCATCGAGATGCGTTGAGCGTCTGTAGCTAAAATAATCATCAGCATGTGCATATGTATTTATAGGTGATGGGTTGATGTCTGCAATCCCAGCAATTTGCAAAGTACGATAAGCAGCCATAGGCAAATCAAAACCAAAGGTTTTAATTATACCCATTCCATTTGCTTTTGTTGGTGCTCTCCAGTGCATAAATAAATCGCTCGAATCTGGGAATGCATCATGGACATCTGAACCAACTTCATAGGATTCAGACCAGATACAAGGGCCAATTGCAGCCTTTATATGTTTACGTGAAGCCCCGAGCGATTCCATCGCTACAAGTGTATTTTGCAAAATTCCACCTGCAAGGCCTTTCCAGCCTGCATGAGCAGCGGCAATAACCTTATTAAAGGGGTCAAGGAATAATACTGGAACGCAATCAGCGGTTTGTATGCCTATAATCAAATTTTTTTGATGCGTAACAAGAGCATCAGCTGTAGGCACATCATCACCAAAAGGTCTATCGATAACAAGAACTGTATTCGTATGTTTTTGGCATGCAAACACTATTGGAATATTTTCCATAGATAGAGCATTAGCCATACGCTGTCGGTTTTGCATGACATTTTCTAGAAGATCACCTTTTTTCAGACTTACATTTAAGCTTTCAAACTCGCCTGTACTGGTACCACCTTTACGTCCGAAAAAACCATGCGCTAGCCAGGGAATATCATTTAAATTGGATGCTTTTAAATTTGGAGGGGTCATACGTCTAACTTGCTGTATAAGAAGCTTTTCATGTAGGATACAGTAAAATAATGCAGTGTAAAATACCTTTAGATGACAAAATTACAACCTGTGCGTGGAACGCGCGACCTTTTAGGATCTGAACTTTTACGTCACCGTGAAATTCAACGTATCGCCAATGAAACGACTGCGCTATACGGTTATGAACCGATTGAAACGCCAATCTTTGAGTACACCTCTGTTTTTACAAAACCATTGGGTGAAACATCCGATATTGTTGGTAAAGAAATGTATACATTTGAGGATCGTGGTGGCGAAGTCATAACCTTGCGTCCTGAAGGAACAGCGCCAGTTGTGCGTGCCATGATGAGTGAAGGTCTAACGCAAACACTGCCACAACGTCGCATTTTGCAAGGGCCTATGTTCAGGTATGAACGGCCGCAAAAGGGGCGCTACCGGCAGCTGCATCAAATTAGCATAGAATGTATTGGCATTGCGACGTATCACGCTGACGTTGAAGTCATTGCCATGGCCGATCACATTTTACGTAATATTGGCTTAACGAATGTTGTGTTACACCTAAATACCTTGGGTGACATGGAAAGTCGTTTGTCGTATCGAACGGCATTGATTGCATACTTTGAACAGCATCAGGATAAGCTGTCAGAAGATAGCTTGACGCGCCTTCAAAAGAATCCACTTCGTATCCTTGATTCTAAAGATCCTCAAGATAAAGAAGTTTGTGCAAATGCACCCAAGCTTATTGATCACCTCAACGCATCATCAGCACAATTCTTTAGTAATGTATGCAAGGCATTGACGACACTTGGTATCACATATCAACTGGATGATACGCTGGTGCGCGGGCTGGATTATTATTGCCATACGGTTTTCGAATTTAAATCGGCAGACCTTGGTGCACAAGATACTGTTCTTGGTGGTGGTCGTTATGATGGGTTGATGGAACAAATGGGCGGCCCTCAAATGCCAGCAGTTGGTTGGGCCTGTGGTCTCGATCGTTTGGCTTTGCTTGCGACGCACCTTGATGTTGCAGCGCCAAATCCAATTGCATGTATTATGCCATTCGGGGAAGCTGAAGAATTGCCTGCAATCCTTTTAGCCCAAAAATTGCGTGCAGCGGGGGTTTATGTTGAATTGCTTATGCAAGGAAACTTTGGCAAGCGTCTAAAAGCAGCGTCAAAGAAGGATGCGCGTTACGCCATTATTATTGGTGAGAACGAAATTAAGGCAGAAACATACATGGTTAAAGATTTGATGGCAGAGGAGGGCGCTTTGCAAAAGGAGCAATCTTTAACGTTGGATAAAGTGAAAGAATTGTTGCACACTTAATTGGCGCCGTCGCATCTGTGAAAGATGAATAATCCTCTTTTTGAAAAGCCATATACCTATATGATTCTAATTTTAGACAAATTATATCAAGATATCCCTGAAGTGCAAATGATGCTACTAAAAAATCAAACAGAGCCGCGGTTCAGAAAATTGTTTGGGTATAAGCACACATATCTATTGGCGATGGTTGCGTTTTTAAATACGTGTCATCAAGGGGTTGCCAGTGATGGTGTTGATGAAACAACAAAACTCACGTTGAACGTTGCAGCAGAAGAAAAACCACTTACTGCACTGGAAATAAGACGAATAAAGTACAAAGAATTTATGCAAAAAGCAGCAGAAAAAGAAAGAATCGAGGAAGAAGAAAGAGAAGCTTTAGAAAAAGAGGTTATAGAAGATTTTAAAAAACTTAGAGAAAATGAAGTGATTCTATGGTGGGATAAAGACGGACCTGCATATGGGATTCCTGCAAGTGAGAAGTTTGAATACTCAGTCATTGAAGAAAAAATTGGTCAATTTACGTCACATAAGATGGTAACAAAAAGAAAGACACCAGAAAATAATGAAAATTAAGAAATGTGTTTTCTTTCAAGGAATCAATCCTATGGGCTTTGTTGAACTGTTGAGTTGGCGTTTTCAATATTGTTATTGAAATTTAGAAAGAGCAAGCCTTGACTTTGGATAAGGTGCCAATCTACTAAATCATCAACTTATACCCCAACCAAACGAGGGTTAGCTTCACATATTCATTCCATAACAGGGGGAATTCTTTTTTATTGGATGAATTTTTATCAGGCACAGAATGCGGGATGATATTCAAATCAGGTAATAAACGTTTAAATTCAATCAAACTACGCCTTATGTGATAATTACCGGTTACAAGGCGGATAGAGTGAATATTATTTTTCTTTACCCATTTCGCTGTTTCTTTAGCATTACCAGCCGTATCTTGCGCGCTGTATTCAAGTTCAGTATGTGATAAACGTTGCGTTAAATGTTCGGGGACTTTCTGCTTTTTTATAAGTGTTTCCATAGTTACACCAGGGTGTACGCCAGAAATAAGAAGTCGATTGCCAAGACCTGCGCTCAATAATGAAAAACCAAGCTCAACCCGCCCTTTACCGCCCGTCAAAACAACAATTGCATCGGTGGATTGCGTCATGTCAGCAGGTGCATCAGGTAACGTTATCGCAAATAAGCAAAAGCCTAAAAGCCACACCATGATAACACTTGCTATGCTTAAGAAAAAATAACGCAGAAATAATAGAATGTGTGTCATGCATCCATTCGCATTAATGTTCTTGTTACAGCTAGGCGTGAAACAAACATTGCCAAAAAAGAAATTATAAGTGGTATGAAAACAATTAATGCCCATGACCACGGTTGGGATTCAAGTGTAAAAAGTTTTGGCACACCAAAACGTTGCGATAGCCAGCTTAAAAAAACAACTGCTGGGATTGCTATAGCTAAACCTAACATGCCTCCCTTAAGACATAAATAAAAAGAACTGTTTTGAAAATAACTGGAAATGTAACGATTGCGGGCACCCATAAGACGTAATGTATCAATCGTACTTTTATGTATATTAAGTGATGCCCGTGTCATAACGCTTACAATAATAAGAATTGCAAGTACGATAAATCCTATAATGCTGAATGAAATCATGCGAAGTGATGATGCGAGCATTACTAAATTTTGCTGCCATTTTGCATGTGATTCTAGCCGGATATTAGGCACGATTTCTTTAAGCAAACGTTGTGCCTCAATGACATTGAATGTATTTTTTGGATCAAGTTCAATATCTATTAGTATCGGCAGTTTTAAATCTTTTAAATTGTCGGTATCACCAAGCCAAGGCTTTAAGAGGAGTAGCATTTTATCATTTGATACAATTTCAAAAGAAGTAACGCCTGGAATTTTGGGTAATAATTGTGTAACACGATTTATATCTATGAGAGCATTCTCATCTTGAGTAATTTCAATTGTTATTTTTTTTTGACCACTTGGATTTTGCCATTTACTGAGTGCACCACCAATTGATGTTGCTGCAGCAAGAACGAGAATGAGTAAAAAAACCAAAAGACACATAAGGATAGGCAAGTGACGTCTGCCTGATTCTTGCTCGAGAGGAATATCATTAAGTGTGTATTTTACAGTACGTTTTTTCTTAAGCGTTTTCATAATATTAAATAGCCTTTGATCGTGTATGCATGTTCTGCGTTGCAGGATCACGCGCATTATCTGTATAATTAAAAGACAATTTACCTTGTGCTAAATGCAATTCTGGATGAGAAAATGACTCAAGTATTGTTCTGTTGTGCGTAGCTACAACAACTGTTGTTCCTATTTTATTAAGTTCTTCAAGCAATAACATCAGTTTATAGGCGGCACGATCATCCACATTACCCGTTGGCTCATCTGCTAGGAGAAGGAGAGGGCGTGTTATAACAGCACGTGCTATTCCAACACGTTGCTTTTGCCCGTCAGATAAGCTTGCAGGGAGAAAGTCAAAATGTTCACCAAGCCCAACCCAATGAAGAAGTTCTTTAGCATATGTTCGCGCACGGTTTATATCCATACCTGCCACGCGTAATGCCAAGGCAACATTATCGAGCGCGTTTAGATGCGGCAAGAGGCGACAATCCTGAAAAACAAGGCCCATTTTTTGTCTAAAGATAGGTAACTCTGAAGTGCTTATACTTGCAGCATCTTGCCCGAAAACAGTAAGCACACCTTGCGTCGGCTTGATGTCGCGATAGATAAGTTTCATGAGCGACGTTTTGCCAACACCACTTGCCCCCGTTAAAAAGTAAAACCCTGAGGAATATAATGAACAACTTAAATTATAAAAAACAGGTATTCCAGATGGATAATATAAACTGACTTGGTCGAAGCGTATTATTTCAACAGGAGCACGACGCTGCGACACAACTTTACCTTTTTTAAGAATGTTCTAAGAACAGTTTAGGATATTTGTCCCTAGAAAATCAATGCGCCAATAATTTTTTCTACAAAAACCTAAGAAATATGTAAAACAAGTTCGTCTTTAACTTCAGTTACACCGACGACTGACCAAGCAGCTTTACGTGCTTCTTTCTCTTCTGCCCACGAGCGTACAATTCCTCTTAAGATTACCTTGCTCCCATCTATTGCTACTTCTATGTTTTTCGCATCTAAAACAGCATTTCGTTGAAATTCCCGAACAATCTGATTCGTGACATTTTTAGGATCAATACCCACATGAGACGAATTTACCACAATGTAATTGAATATGTTCCTCACCCCATATAAATTACGAATACATTTAAAAGCTTGTTGCTTCTTGTAATATTCATCAACTTCTCCGGTTAATTCCACTTTACCATTTTCAACAACAATTTTTATTTTTTCAGGTGAAGCAAGAGAAACATCAGCTTCTAATGCTTGAACAACTGCTCGTGCAATTTCTTTATCGCTACGCTGCAAAGGTGCTTCCATATCAACGACAAGTTCCTCCACAACAGCCTTGACGCCGCGCACATTTTTTGTCGCTTGTTCTGCTAAATATTTTTCGCAATAGGTACGCACACGTCCGCTTAATGTAACGATCCCCTCTTCGACCGAAACGATTATATTTTGAGACCTCAACCCTTGTTCAAAGTTAAGTTTTTCAAAAACATACTGTTGGATGATGGTATCATTCATAGCTCTTACTCCATATGTGCACTTTGAAGTTTAGATTACAAGGATTTTGAAAAAATAAAAGTTGAAAAGGTGATTGTTTTTAACTTATTTATAGCTTGTGATTCACATTTTATGAAATTATAATTCACATTCAAGGTCACGATGTGTTTTTATGCCGACCTCTTTTAAGTGAGAATAGAGTTCTGGGTGGTCATTATAAATTTCTGTCATTCTCATTAATTCACTAACTCCAAATAAAAGACATATTTTAAACTGACGAAGAGAAAAATAATCACAGAAAATATTTTCTATTAATTTTTTTGTGTAATTATTCATAAGCGAAAAAAGATAAAGAAAAGCTATATCTATTCCCCTCGGTCCTATTCCGTAACCTTCCCAATCAAAAATAAATCCATCAAAGGAAATATTAGCCCAATGCAAATCTCCATGCACAACAACCCAGTCTTTTACAATAGTATCTATGTTGGAATGGTATCTTTCTTGAATTCTACGCGTAATTAATTCTTGTCTATAGGCCACATATAAAGAATCATTCGTTGATAAATTATCTAATTGATTCTTTATGTCTGACAGAAAATGAGCACTCACTTCAGAGTTTAAATCTTTTAGACTCGGCGTTGACGACATACTTTTTCCCTTATGATAAGACATAAGAATAATTGACCAAAATATGCCATTATATTTAAGAATTGATGTTTCATAAATCTTCGGTTTCTTGATTCCAGCAAAACTATTGCTATTCAGTATTCTTGTTGCTTGCGTTCTGGCTGCATCTTCTGTTAAATGATCTGAGATTCTAAGCCATTCATGGCTGCCTTCCTCTTTTTGAAACTTAATCCCCAAGCTTTTTTTATGCCAACCATAGGTGACGGTAGAGTAATCAAATCTTTTTGCATGGCTGATAGAATCAATCACAGATTTAAATTTTGTTTTAATCAAAGTGTATCACAATTCAATGTCGTAAATATCCTTGCATTTTCATTAAACATCATATCTTAAGCACGTAAAAGTAGTTTTTATAGAATAAGCTATAATTTAAAATTCAAACATCCTTGAAATATAAGCGTAACTCTTATAAAACTAAGACTACTCAAAAAAATCTAAATGGAGGTTGTTATATCACACGGTATAAAGACACAAGGTGGTATTTCATCTGCCTATACGGCATTCTTTTGTTTGGAAGAGTTAACAAAAAATAAAAGCTCACTTGTTTTAGTCGTTCCGCGGGATGAACGTATTCATGATTTGGCTGATCAGTTAAAATCCGTTGCACCAATGCACACAATCTTATCATTTCCTGGTTGGGATTGCCTGCCATATGATCGTGTATCCCCAAGCTCAGATACTACACATACACGTTTGTCCACGCTTTATGCACTTTTAGCAGAAAAATCCCCTTTTATTTTGATCACGTCTGTATCAGGGCTTGGGCAACGATTGCCGCCACCATCTCTTATGAAAACACATGATTATACGCTTTCTATTGGTGACAAAGTATCACGCGAATCACTTTTATCCTTATTGATTGAAAAAGGGTGTAACCGCGTTGAAGCCGTATATGAAATGGGTGAATTTGCCGTTCGTGGTAGCTTAATTGATGTGTTTGCACCAGGCTCGTCTTCACCTGCTCGGCTTGATTTCTTTGGGGATGAACTTGAAAGCATTAAATGTTTTGACCCTATCACTCAAAAAACAAATTCAAGTGCTGAATTGGCAGATCTCTCTATGCGTGCAGCGCATGAGGTGCTATTAACACCCGATAGCATAACGCAATTTCGTCAACAATATCGTGCATTTTTTGGTGGGTCACGCACTTTTCCAGCGGATGATCCTTTATATCAACACATTAGTGAAGGCCGTCCATACCCTGGAATGGAACATTGGCTGCCACTTTTTTTTGAACAAAAAGCAACCTTATTTGATTACATAAGTGGACAGACAAAAATTTTATTTGATGATGGAATTAACATCGCAATTCAGTATCGTTTGGAAGCCATCGAAGATTACTATAAGGCACGATTAAACCCACCATTGGGTGATGTAACGCCATATAACCCGATTGCACCCAATTTACTATACTGGCAAGCTGCGGATTGGCAACATTTTACTGAAACGCAATCAATCACACAGTTGTCGCCGTTCAAAACAGACGAAGCAGCATTCAATCTTAAGATTTCTCCTTCATTCAAAGCTGAACGTGAACAATCAACAACGGCTCTGTTTGACGCGCTTGATACTTATTTATCGAGCAATAAATCGCGCAATCGAATTATCACATGTATGTCAGATGGTACGCGTGATCGGCTGCTTCATATGTGTGAAGAACATCATATCCTTAATATTATTCCGTATGATGTTTTTCCTACTGATGCTGTTTTAGGCACAGCGAGGTTTGATGAGACAATACTTGTTATTGCGCCTTTTGAAACAGGATTCGAATCTGACCGTTGTGTTTTGCTCACTGAGCAAGATATTTTGGGCGAAAAAATACGTAGGCTTAAAACAATCAAACGCAAAAGCGACGCGTTTTTCCAAGAGATCAGCCAGTTATCTCTTCATGATTTAATCGTACATCGTGATCACGGTATAGGACGTTATTTAGGGCTTGAAACGATTACGGTTGATAATTGCGCACATGATTGTTTGACGCTTTTATATGACAACGATGACAAGCTTTTTTTGCCCGTTGAAAACATTGAATTAATTAGTCGTTATGGTGACGCGGATTCGCTTGCCTCGCTAGACCGATTGGGATCTGGTGCATGGCAACTTCGCAAAGCACGCGTTAAAAAACGTATCCAAATTGTTGCTGATTATTTGATTCGATTGGCAGCAGAGCGGAGCCTTCATACAGCAACTGTGCTTGAACAAACCGGTCGTGATTTTGATGATTTTTGCGCACGCTTTCCGTATGTTGAAACAGATGATCAATTACGCGCAATCATGGAGGTGCTCGAGGATTTAGCCCGCGGCAAACCGATGGATCGTTTGGTATGCGGTGATGTTGGATTTGGTAAAACTGAAGTTGCTTTGCGTGCAGCATTTATAGCTGTGATGAATGGCAAACAAGTTGCAATCATTGTGCCAACAACGCTGCTTTGCCGGCAACATTTTTCAAATTTCCAAAAGCGCTTTCAGGGTTTTCCTTTCCGCGTTGCGCAACTATCGCGTCTTGTGAAGGCCAGTGATGCAAAGCTTGTTCACGATGATGTAGCCTCAGGCCGTGTTGATATTATTATTGCAACCCATGCCATTTTGAGTAAGAAAACCAAATTCTCTGATCTTGGTCTTGTTGTGGTTGATGAAGAGCAACATTTTGGTGTGAAACAAAAAGAGAAACTAAAGCAACTACGGTCAGATGTACACGTTTTGACGTTAACAGCAACGCCCATTCCACGCACCTTGCAGCTATCCTTAGCAGGTGTTCGTGATTTAAGCTTGATAACAACTCCTCCTATTGACCGTCTGGCTGTTCGTACGTTTGTGATGCCTAAAGATCCACTAGTTATTCGCGAATCAATCATGCGTGAATTTAACCGTGGGGGACAGGTGTTTTATGTTACCCCGCGTCTTGAAGATTTACCGTCGCTTAAAGAAGAGTTGCAAACATTAGTGCCCGAAGTGAAATTCGCGGTGGCGCATGGGCAATTGTCACCAACTGAGCTTGAAGATGTCATGACAGCATTCTATGACCACCAGTTTGACGTGTTAATTAGTACGAATATTATCGAATCAGGCATTGATGTGCCGTCAGCAAACACGTTGATTATACATCGATGTGATTTATTTGGGTTGTCTCAATTGTATCAATTACGCGGTAGAGTAGGGCGATCAAAAACCCAAGGGTATGCTTATCTGACCTATTCACCAAAGCAGAAGTTATCTGCGAATACGACAAAGCGCCTGCAAGTTCTACAAAGCTTGGATACATTGGGGGCTGGTTTTACATTGGCAAGTCATGATTTAGATATCCGTGGTGCGGGTAATATTGTGGGTGAGGAGCAATCAGGGCATATCCGTGAAGTTGGTGTTGAATTGTACCAAACATTGCTTCACGAAGCGATTATGATGGCACGCGCTGTTGAGGCGAATAGCAATGATGGCATTGAAATTGGATTAAACGATTGGACGCCGCAAATTAACCTGGGTGTGCCTGTATTGATTCCTGAAAGTTATGTGACGGATTTGGGACTTAGGCTTAACCTATATCGCCGTGTTGCTAATTTAGCCACCCGTGAAGAGATCGATGCTTTTGCGGCTGAACTCATTGATCGGTTTGGGAAATTACCTGTCGAAGCCGCAAATTTACTTGATGTTGTTGAACTTAAAGGACTTTGCCGCCAAGCACATATTGAAAAACTTGATGCTGGACCAAAGGGATTATTGATTACATTCCGTAACAATGAATTTAAAGAACCAACAAAGCTAATTCATTATTTGCAAAAGCCAGAAGTGTATAAAGCAAGTGCCATTAAAATTCGACCTGATCATAAATTATTCTTTGGTCGTGATTTTGGAAATCCATTACAACGCCGAAATGGTGTACGGCAGATTGTGAAGGATTTGGTGGGTTTGTGCATTTAATCATTTAAAAAACAAAATCTATCTACTTGTCTAATGCTTTTTGTCATGTGTCGTGATATAAATGGAACATTCTCATGCTCATCTCATATGTATAAAAAATAAAATCAAAGGATCCTTATGACTTTCAATGTTTACACTGAATCACTCGCATATCATCGTCGCAAACCGTATGGAAAAATAGCTGTTGTTCCAACAAAGCCTGTTGATGATCGTGAAGACTTAGCGCTTGCTTATTCACCAGGCGTCGCTGAGCCTTGCATGGAAATTTATAGAGATCCAAGTCAAGCTGCCGAGCTTACAGCGCGTGCTAATTTAGTAGCCGTAATATCTAATGGTACCGCTGTATTAGGATTGGGTAATATTGGTGCATTAGCATCGAAACCAGTTATGGAAGGAAAAGCAGTTCTTTTTAAGAAATTTGCGAATATTGACGTATTTGACATTGAAATTGATGAAACAGATACAGATAAATTAGTCGAAATTATTGCCTCGTTAGAACCAACGTTTGGTGGCATTAATCTTGAAGACATTAAAGCACCTGAATGTTTTGAAATTGAACGACGTCTAAAAGAGCGTATGAAAATCCCCGTATTTCATGACGATCAACATGGCACAGCTGTAATTGTTGGCGCAGCAATTTTAAATGCTTTAGAACTTGTTGAAAAAAATATTGCTAATGTGCGTGTGGTTACTGCGGGTGCCGGAGCAAGTGCAATTTCTTGTCTTGATTTGCTCGTTGAACTTGGCGTTAAACGCGAAAATATTACTGTATGCGATAGCAAAGGGGTTGTTTATAAAGGGCGTGCTGATCTTAAGGATGCAAGTAAATTAGGATACGCGGTTGAAACATCACATCGCACGCTTAAAGATGCGGTTGCCGGTGCGGATATTTTTCTAGGGCTTTCGTCGGTGCCTAATATTATGAACGAAGAAATGATTGCTTCATTAGCGCCACGACCACTCATTATGGCACTCTCTAATCCAGAACCAGAAGTGCATCCTGAAACTGTTTTAAAAGTACGCAAAGACGCAATTATGGCGACGGGTCGTTCTGATTATCCAAACCAAGTTAATAATGCTCTATGTTTCCCTTATATCTTCCGAGGCGCGCTTGACGTTGGTGCAAGTACAATTAATCAGGCGATGAAAATTGCTTGTGTTAATGCTATTGCTAAGCTCGCCAAGGCAGAAAGTTCTGACATTGTTTCAAATGCATACGGTGGGGAAGTGCATCGTTTTGGTCATGACTACATTATCCCAAAACCGTTTGATAGCCGTTTGTATGTAGAAATATCATTTGCTGTTGCAAAGGCAGCGATGGAAACAGGTGTTGCTACACGTCCAATTGCAGACATGAATGCTTATCAGCACGAATTAGAAAGTTTTGTATACAAATCAAGCTCTGTCATGCGGCCTATTTTTAATGCAGCATCACGACCGACAGAACGCCCTGTACGTCTTGCTTTTGCTGAAGGAGAAGACAATCGTGTACTTCAAGCTGTTCAATCACTTGTGGATCGCGGTATTGGTCGTTGTATTTTAATTGGTAGACCAGATGTCATTAAATGGCGTATTGAAAACTTGGGGCTTCGTATACAAAGTGGTGTAAACTTTGATGTTGTTGATCCAAATAATGATGAGCGTTATTCAGATTATTGGCAAACGTATCATTCCTTAATGGAAAGAAAAGGAATTACACCTGATATCGCAAAAATCCGTGTACGTACAAATAACACAATTATTGCGAGTTTAATGGTGCGACGTGGAGATGCTGATGCAATAATGTGTGGTGTGATTGGCCGCTACGTAGAGCATTTCAAAGATACTCGTCAAATTATGGGAATGAGCACAGACGCTAGTTTGTGTGCTGCGATGACAACGTTGATTTTAGAAGATGGCCCTTTATTTTGTTGCGATCCTTATCTGAATGAAGATCCAACCGCTGAAATGATAGTTGAAATGACTCGCCTTGCTGTTCAGCAAGTTAGTAGATTCGGGCTAAAGCCAAAAGTTGCATTATTGTCACATTCTAATTTTGGTTCATCAGGATTAGATTCTGCTGTAAAAATGCGTTCTGTTTTCGAGCAGGTACAAAAAATATACCCAGAGCTTGAGATCGAAGGTGAAATGCATTCTGATGCAGCGCTCGATGAAGTTATCCGTATGCGTCTATTTCCAAATTCAAAACTTAAAGACTCAGCTAATTTGTTGATTTTTCCAAATATAGAATCAGCTAATATTTCTTATAACATGGTGAAATCAATAACAGGTTGTTCTACGATAGGACCTATTTTGATGGGGCTTTCTGGGGTAGCTCATATATTAACGCCATCTTGTTCGGTGAGATCTATTGTTAATATGGCAGCTTTATCTGTGGCAGAAGCGAGCGAACGGCTGAGATAATCATTCGCGAATTGTCATATGCTTGTATCCAAATTTAAATTGTATATAATTATAAGAAACAAAAAAGGATAATTTTAAACAATGCGCTGTGCTTCCTATTGCAATGCTGAACGTTATGACATAGATGAGTTAGCAATATTTTTGCGAAAACAAGGCTTGGACCCTAAATTTTATGATAATGTTATTCATATTCATAAAAGACGTGAATCCAATGAAGATGCAACATTTGATGCTGAAATTTTTATTTTTCCGTATGGTTGCATCAGCATTTGGGGGTTGACAGAAGAAGAAGAGGGGGCTTTTATCAATGATATAAATGCCTTTGAAGTTACTCCCCTTTCAATACCAACAATGGATACATCTGTTTATGAGTATGGTGAGACTACTCTCATCAATGAAGAAGAAGATGAAATGATATTAGAATCTACAGATGATCTAATTAAATTATCTTTATCACATGGATTAACTCAATCTGTAAAATTAGAAGCGTTTGAACAAAGCATCGTTAAAACAATTCAAAAAACACGTCATTTACCAGATGAACTTGCGCAAACTGGTAAGATATCAATGTCACGTAAAAAGTTGTCACAAAAGATTGGCGCCTTGTTTGCTGAGCGAAATTCAATAAACCTACACTGCGACGTATTAGATACCCCAGAATTCTTTTGGCGTCGTCCTCGCTACGAAACATATTATCATTTAGCATCCGAATATATGGATATTAAGCAGCGTCTTGATATTCTTAATAAGCGTCTTGATGTTATTCATGAATTATATGACATTTTGTCAAACGAGTTAAAGCATGCGCACTCTTCACGACTCGAATGGATCATTATTCTTTTGATTGTCATGGAAGTTGTTATGATGCTAGCAAAAGACGTATTTAAAATCTAATACATGCTTAATTTAATAGTTGGTCATAGCCGCAATCGCTAGCCTTGAGATTATTACCCTAGCCTCAGGCTTCCCTGTTGTATTTAGGTGCAGCGTTAATTATGCACATTATAACTTTTGCTGCATCAATTTAGAATTACATACGGTAGCTTATAAAGGTACTCATTTTATGAGATGTATCTATTCTTTTGGGTATGATGAGGTATCATAAATAGGAAGCCTCACTAATCAAATTTATTCGTTCGTGGAAAACCAATCGGTGCCAACCTACCTGCTGCAGCACGCTTACCAATCCACAAACGCAAATCCTTTTGGTGATATTCTTTTTCAGCACGCTTCCAACGAAGGCCGCCTTCTAACATAATTGTTTTAATATCTGAAATTCCGCCATCTTTATATTTTTGGAATGTAACACCTTTTCCACGTGTCATTTCAGGCAAATCAGCTATTGGGAAGAATAGCAACTTGCGATTTTCACCAATGATGGCTACATGATCACCAGTAACAGGTATGCATGCAAATGGTTTCTCTTTATCTTCTAGCGTTAATACCTGCTTTCCACTCTTTGTTTGTGCAAGGATATCATCTGCTTTGACAATGAATCCACGCGCACTGCTTGATGCAAGTATGAACTTTTGTTCTTGTCCTGGAGTTATTATGAAAGCATTCACCACATCATCTGTATTTTCAAGTTCAATTGTCATACGAATTGGGTCACCATGCCCACGTGTGCGTGTGATCTTATCAATACCAATTGTGAAAAAGCGACCATTCGTAGCTAAAAGAAGTAGTTTATCTGTAGTTGAAGCATTAATGACATAACGCTCTTCGTCGCCGTCTTTATATTTCAAATCAGTTGCATTATGCCCTTTGATTGTGCGAATCCAATTTTTAGCAGATAAGACAACAGTTACGTCTTCTTTTTCAATGGCGTCTTCAAAGGGAATAATTACGACATCAGGTGCTTTTGATAAATCAGTACGACGTTTGCCAATGATTGTATCTTTACCAAATTTCTTCTTTATTTCCTTCATGTCTTTGACAATTATATTTCGCTTTTTCTTTGGATCAGCAAGCAGAGCTTCTAATTGACCTTGCTCTGTTGTTAGATCTTCAAACTCTTTTCGAATTTCAATTTCTTGGATTTTACGAAGCGCACGCAAACGCATATTTAAAATAGCTTCTGCTTGCGTTTCATTAAGCTCAAAACGAGCCATCATAACTGCTTTAGGTTCATCTTCTTCACGAATGATTTGAATAATTTCATCTAAATTTAAATATACAATTAAAAGGCCTTTTAAAATTTCAAGCCGATTTAATATTTGAAGCAAACGGTATTGTGTACGTCTTTCTAAAACAACGAGACGATGATCAAGAAATGCTTCCAAAACTTCTTTGATATTCATAACGCGTGGCACAGTGTTTGCATCTAAAACGTTAAGATTAAGAGGTATACGCACTTCAAGATCTGTGCTCCGGAATAGAGATTCCATTAAAACAATAGCTTCTACATTACGGTTCTTTGGGATAAGAGCAATACGCACTTCATCCGTTGATTCGTCTTGAATATCATCAAGTAACGGTAATTTTTTATCTGTAAGTAATGTTGCAATACGTTCAATAAGCTTTGATTTTTCAACCATGTACGGGATTTCAGTAATGATTATCCTATATTGCCCACCTTTTAAATCTTCAGTTTCAAAGCGGGCACGTAAGCGAAAGCTACCACGGCCGGTTTCATATGCTTTTAAGATTGTCGCTGGATCTTCAATTAAAATACCGCCTGTTGGAAAATCAGGACCCGGAATCAAACTTATTAATTCCTCAATGGTTGCTGAAGGGTTAGCGAGCAGTAGTAGCAAGCCATCACACAATTCATCTAGATTATGTGGAGGTATTGATGTTGCCATGCCCACAGCAATACCTGTTGAACCATTTGCAAGCAAGTTTGGGAATGTTGCCGGAAATACTAAAGGTTCTTCTTGCTCGCCATCATACGTTGATCTAAAATCAACGGCATTCTCGTCAAGACCATCCATAAGCTCCATAGCAAGGGCCGTAAGTCTGGCCTCTGTATAACGCATTGCTGCAGCTGAGTCTCCGTCAATGTTTCCAAAATTCCCCTGGCCATCAATTAATGGGTAACGTACAGAAAAATCTTGCGCCAAACGTACGAGTGCACCATAAATTGCAGAGTCACCATGTGGGTGAAATTTACCCATTACGTCACCAACAACACGTGCACACTTTTTAAATCCAGATTGAGGATTCAAACGAAGCTGCTGCATAGCAAATATCAAACGGCGATGAACAGGTTTAAGGCCATCACGTACATCTGGCAGAGAGCGTGACATTATCGTCGATAAAGCATACGCCAAATAACGTTCGCTGAGTGCTTTTTCAAAATCAATATTAACGACATTATCAACTTTAACAGATGCCATGGGGAACTCTCCTTCATTTCACTTAGAATCTAGCATAAAAAAGAGCAAGAATCAGGTTTTTTTACACGTAAAAAGAAAAACAGAAAATTTAATAACTGATGTTTAATTACATTTATTACTTTGAACTCAATAAAACATCAATGCACATAGATTATTTAAATATATTTTTACTATATTAATTAAATATTAATTCTATGATGCTATATTAATTACATAAAACAAAATAAAGTTATTTTATGGAATTCTTAAATTCACTAACATATCAATCTGAGCTGAATTTCATCCGTAATACAATGAAATTACCGCTACTTGATCGTGAAGAAGAGTATTCCCTAACATGTGCGTGGTACTATGAAAAAGACGATAAAGCGCTGACTAAGTTAATTTCATCTTATGGAAAATTGGTCGTGGGGACAGCTACACGGTTCCGTCATTATGGTCTATCTCTTAGTGATCTTATACAAGAAGGAAACCTTGGTTTGCTTCACGCTGCCCAACGTTTTGATCCAGAGCGAGACGTGAGATTTTCAACGTACTCAAAGTGGTGGATACGTGCTTTTATTCAAGACTATGTTTTGCGTAACTGGTCTATTGTCCGTACGGGATCAACAACATCACAAAAAATGTTGTTTTTTAATTTAAAGCGTTTAAAAAACCAGTTAGAGCATTTGTCTGCAGACCTTATGTCGTATGAACAACATAAAGAAATTGCAACTATATTGCATGTGTCACTTAACGATGTTGTCGAGATGGAACAACGCTTATTGCATCATGATTTCTCACTTAGTGTGACCGCATTAAATTCAGATGAAGAATGGATTAGTTTGCTGCAAGATGAACGTATGAATCCAGAAGAAGAAAACAGCCAAAACCAGGATCAAGAAGTGCGCCATAAATGGATTGATCAAGCAATGGAGGTGTTAAACCCTCGCGAAGTTTATATTATTTTAAAACGACGATTGCAAGATCCGCAGGAAACACTTGAAACAATTGGTAAAACACTTGGTATAACAAAGGAGCGTGTTCGTCAGTTAGAAGTCCGTGCGTTACGAAAAATGAAACATTATTTTTTAAGTCACGCAAATGAAGCAAAACAATCTATTTGTTTTTAATAATGATTCTGCACTGACAAAATCAGACACATAGATCATTTTTGTAAAAAAGAATAGTATTTTGTTGAAAAATAATGTATAAGTAAATTTCAAAATAGAACAATCTGTGAACAACGAGACTAAATATTTATTATTTCTTTGAAAATAATAGTACATCTCAGTTTTGAATATTATCTTAGTATTTTAAAAAGAAAGCCCTTGTTATTTAGAGGAGTCTTTTTATGTTCGCAGTCGTGCTAAACATTATGACATCAAACATTTTATACTGGAATAATTATGATAAACTTTACATCACTTTCTTTGATTGAACCTCTTGTGCGCGCTCTTGAATCCGAGGGCTATACAAATCCAACTCCTATTCAGCAACAAGCTATACCTCATCTTTTGCAAGGACGAGATTTACTTGGTATTGCACAAACAGGTACAGGCAAAACAGCAGCATTTTCCTTGCCCATTCTGCAGCATATGGTAACGCTTCCAAAAAAACGGAAGCCAAACGAGATTCGTGCTCTAATTTTAGCACCAACGCGCGAATTGGCGGCTCAAATTGCGGATAGTTTTAAAAATTATGGCCAAAATCTACCGTTAACAACACTTGCTATATTTGGTGGTGTTGGCCGTGGGCGTCAGATTGCAGATTTGCAACGTGGCGTAGATATACTCGTGGCGACACCTGGTCGTTTCTTGGATTTGGCAAGTGAAAAGCATATTATTTTAACTAATTTAGATTTCTTTGTGCTAGATGAGGCTGATCAAATGTTTGATATGGGCTTTATTCATGATCTTCGTAAAATTATCAAAATGATACCGACAAAACGGCAAACACTTTTGTTCTCAGCAACAATGCCTACAGATATAGCTAATCTTGCAAATACAGTATTATCAAACCCTGTAACCGTAGAAGTGACCCCTGTTGCTAGCACGGCTGATAAAATCGACCAACGTGTGATTTTTGTAGAGCAACCGAATAAGAATGCTTTGCTAGGACAAATCATGCAAGATCCAACGATCACTCGGGCACTTGTATTTAGTCGCACTAAACACGGCGCAAATAAAATTACTCAAAAATTAGAGGCGTTGAACGTTAAGGCGGAAGCCATTCATGGAAATAAATCCCAAAATGCGCGTCAGAAGGCACTTGACGATTTTAAAACAGGGGCAGTGCGCGTATTAGTTGCTACTGATATAGCTGCTCGTGGCATTGATGTTGATAACGTATCACATGTCATTAATTTTGACTTACCAAATGTGCCAGAAAGCTATATTCACCGTATTGGGCGTACGGCACGTGCCAATACAACCGGAGTCTCGATTTCTTTTTGCAGTACATCAGAAAAGCCATTTTTGCGTGATATTGAAAAACTTATTCGAAAATCATTGCCAACTGAAATAAGCAGTGTTGTCGGTACAGATGCTGATCGCATGGCAGCTATGGAAGATGCAAAAAGAGAAGCTATGCAAAATTCAAAAGGCGGAAGAAGAGGGGGCTTTAATAACACGAATAGTGGTAAAACCTTCCCAAACTCCAGGCCCGGTAGCCCAACTGGTGGTAAGCCAAATAACCGTGCAAATGCACGGCCGACATCATCTGGTTCACGCAACAGAAGTTCTTCTCATTAAAAGAGATTACATAGCTTTTAAATTATGGTGTAGCCTATGGAGCGGCACCTGCTACCGAAGCAGTGCCAGGTAGAGAAGATGGTTTATTAGCAGGCATCGGTGGAATGGCAGGCAGTGGTGGAATGACCGCTGCCGAAGCATGTATATCTGCTGCTACAAGTGGAGTTTTTGCACGAGCTGCTGTTGCTTCTGGTAAGGGAGCTACACGTGTAGCAGAAACGGTGACAGTGCTCTTAGGACCAGCTGAATTTTTAGCAGAATTTGTTTCTGTTGCCTTGCTTTGCTTTCCATCAAGAATACTGAGTAAAGAAGCTGGCAAAACTGAACTTGTTGATTCACGCTCTGCTGGCAAATTAAGCTTAATTAATTTGCATTGATTATCTGATGTGCAATAATTTAATACATTATTTTTCGGATCAAATACATAAATCGATTTATCTGCTTGTAATGGCAATAAAACAAATCGATCTTGATGGCTATTATATGCAATATAACTTGCTAATGAAATTAATGTCGTTAAGCTTAAAATCAGGGTTGCTTTTACACTATGCATTGCGCCATCCTTTAGTTATGAATGATAATTGTGTTGTTCTACGTTCATGATGATTCAATATTATTAATAATGTGTAAACAGAGGTGCTTTGTGATTTTTAAAAAAATTATTTTTTTAGCTTGGTTGGTGATCTTAACTGCAAACGTGTTTGCAACAGGTCGTTTGCAAGGAATTTTACCTGAATTTGAAAAATATGTTGAAAAGGTTCAAGCTGAATGGGGCGCTCCTGGTGTAGCTATTGGTATCGTTAAAGATGGCAAGATTGTATACATGAAAGGTTTTGGCGTACGTGAAGTTGGAACTGATAAAAAAATAGATGAGCATACCGTTTTTCAGATAGCATCACTTACAAAAAATGTTTTAGTACATTTATTTGCAAAATTAGTGCAAGAAGGTAAAATCAATTGGGACGATCCTGTCACAAAACACATACCAACATTTTTTATCGGTAATCCGCACGTTACCACTCAGTTCACAATTCGTGATCTTATCTCACACAGAAGTGGCTTACCCTCTTTTTCGTGTGATTCTTTGTGGTATTTAGATTTTTCAACGGATGAAATAATCCAAAGCCTTGCAAAAATACCTTTAAAGAATCTAGTTAATTCGAAATATGGTTATCAAAACCAACTCTTTGGTGTGGCGAGTATGATTGCTGAGAAGGTAACAGGAAAAACAATAGAAGTATTGTTCAAAGAATATTTTTTTACTCCTTTGCATCTTAATGACTCAAGTGTTGGGCTTAAGGCAATTAATCCTGAAAAATCATTTTTCAATCGTATATTCACTTCAGGTGAAAATCTTAACGTAGCATACCCCCACGATGATCGTGGTGGTACAGCGCGCAAGATGGAATTATCACCACTAATATATCGTTTTCCTGGAAGTTCGGGTGCGAATATGTCAGTAGCAGATCTTTCTCAATGGATGATTTTTATGATCAATAAAGGCGTGCATGATGGAAAGACTCTCATTGACGAAAATCAATACACTCAATTAATAACGCCTAATATCGATTGTTCAATGAAATATGATGATTCTCAATTTCCAGGTGATCGCTATAAAAGCGTTGCGTACGGCATGGGGCATTTTATTATGCAATACGGAGAAGGAACAAAATTCCTCAAAACATTCGGTCATATGGGAGGATTCTATGGCACACGTAGCTTAATGGTAGTTGCTCCGGAAGAAAAATTAGGCATAGTTGTGCTATCTAATTATGGTTCATTTCGTGTGAGTTTAGTGCCAGAGGCAATCCATAATAAATTTATGGATCTTTATCTAGGTCTTTCAGAAATAGACTGGAGCAAGCGCTTGAGAGATGAATTTGTATCAATCAAAAAACAAAATAAAATGTATAAAACCATACAACGTTTACAAAATCCAAAAACGGCACGTGCATTAACAGATTATACCGGAACATATAAAAATGATTTATACGGGCAGCTTGAGTTAAAACAAGATAAAAATACTCTCTTTTTAATTTTTCGGAATAAAAAAATACACCTTGAGCATTTTAATGGAAATGAATTCGTATTTCCTGGACATTTATTATCAGAAACTTATTGTGAAAGTGATATTGGATATATAGATTTTGGAGCAAGAAATGGAAATAAACTAGATGTATGTGCCATTTCTTCGTTGCTCAATGAAGGAAAAGATCACGGTTTGTTTGAGAGGACTCAATAGACAAAAAATAATGAATTGAATGATAACAATTTGATTAAGCCCCATGAATGGGGCTTAACATATTTAATAATGAATTACACGATCCAATGCGTCTAGTGTTGATTCATGCATCATTTCCGATAACGTTGGATGAGGGAAGATGGTGTGAATAAGTTCTTCTTCTGTTGCCTCGAGTGTCTTAGCAATCACAAATCCTTGAATCATTTCAGTTACTTCAGCGCCAATCATATGTGCACCAAGTAGTTCACCTGTTTTTGCATCAAAGATTGTTTTAACAAGACCTTCTGGTTCACCTAATGCAATTGCTTTTCCATTACCACGGAAGGGAAAACGACCTACTTTGATCTCTCGTCCAGCTTCAATTGCTTTAGCTTCAGATAAGCCTACACTCGCTACTTGTGGCATACTGTACGTGCAACCTGGGATATTTTCACGACTCATTGGATGTGCTTTTAAATTAGCAATTTTTTCAACACAAAGTATCCCTTCGTGTGACGCTTTGTGAGCAAGCCATGGTGCACCCGCTACATCACCAATTGCATACACACCTGGCTCCTGAGTCTGACAGTATGCATCAACAAGAATTTGTCCTTTTTCAACTTTTACTTTAGTTTTTTCAAGGCCAAGATTTTCTGTATTACCAATGATCCCAATGGCAACAATAACAGCATCAACGGTTTTAACTTCTGTTTTTCCGTCAGCCATTTTGATTGTCACTGAAACAGATTTATCAGTGGCTTTCATAGCAGTTACCGATGCACCTAAAGCAAAAGACATCCCTTGCTTTTCAAAATCTTTTTGAGCGAGAGTAGATATTTCGGCATCTTCTTGTGGCAGGATTCGTTCCAATAATTCAACAACTGTAACATTTGCACCAAGCGTTTTATAGAAACTAGCGAACTCAATGCCAATGGCACCTGATCCAACGATTAATAAGTCTTTCGGCATAAATGTTGGTGTCATCGCTTCTTTTGCAAGCCAAATGCGTGGATGATTTTCTGGAGCAAAGGGGAGGGTGCGTGCACGCGCGCCAGTTGCAATAATAATGTGAGCTGCAGATAGCTGTTCAATTTTTCCATCATTTAATGTGAGCGTGAGTTTTTTATTACCATCTAACTTCCCTGAACCTTCAAAAACAGTCACTTTATTCTTTTTTAAAAGCCCACGAATACCAGAAGATAATTGCCCTGCAATTGTACGTGATCTTTTTACAATGGCTTCAAGGTCGATTTTAACATCAGAGACTTTTAAGCCAAAAGCGGCTGCATTATCAATCAAGTGCTTCACTTCGGCGCTGCGAAGCAATGCTTTAGTAGGAATACATCCCCAATTTAAGCATACACCACCAAGGTGCTCACGTTCAATGATAGCAGTTTTCATTCCCAATTGAGCGGCACGAATAGCAGCGACATATCCGCCAGGGCCTGCGCCTATGATAATGAGATCAAAGTTTTGCATGTTCTTGATTAATCCTGAGTTTTATTGAGGGGTACAGAATAACGAAAATAAGGATAAAACGCAAATGATCATTCTTTAATAATTTTTTAATCAATTGAAACGTATTATGAAATAGAGCTCTAGAAACAAAACCGGATTTTTGCTTTATGCAAAAGATTTTAATATTTTTATCTTTTTTCTTTATTGTGACTGGATCTTTAGATGCCGCACCTGGACTTAAAATGCCAAAAGCAAAAATGCCTGGTGTAGTAGGAAAATTAATAACTGCTATTTCCAAAATGCCTAAAGAGCTTGAAAAACTTATGAAAACAACAATAAAAATTTCAAGAATCATTATGGATTGTCGGAATTCTATGTTAAGGCCCGGTCCAGACCTTAAAATGTATTTTGATGAGATGCGAAAAAAAACATTTGTATTAGAACGAGAGCTTATGGTCATGCAAATGTCTATTGAAAAATTTCGTATAAATATAGTTTATCTAAGCTTGGAAAATGCTGGAAAAATGTGTAATACAATGCCAATAACAGCTGCCATGGCTATGCCTTATGTTGGAACAGCTGTCGCGGGGATGTGCGGTAGAGTTGGGTTTGTAGAGGCTAAAGTGCTGGCTTTGCTTGCTAATGCTGAGCTAAAAGTATCAGAAGGTATGACAATACTTCAAAATATGAATGATAAAATAATGGCTATGGAACAAGCGGGCGGAATGAGCGGTATGGCGCAAGCAGGAATGAATGTGGAAATAGCACAAGCAGGAATGAATGCAGGTATGGCGCAAGGGGCTGCTATGCAACCCAACATACCGATGACCCCAGACGTTGGCGTGATGCCACCAGGCGGGTGGCATGCAGGATGATGCTATGGGCGGTTAAGGGGCTTTGTACTTTAGTGCACTGAACGGGAAAGCTCATTATTATAAGCAGTTTCGACGATTGCATGTTCAAGTAATGCTTGCACAAGTCTTGATTGTTCTTGTAGGGATGGTACTTCTAAAATAGCCTGTTTTTCATTAGGTTGAAAGGGACAAACCATTGCAAGAGCTGTAATAAGTTTTTCATTTGATATGCGCTGGATTTCATCCCAATTTGGTGAAAGATCAATCATTTGAAAATATGGCTTTAATGCTTGAAATAAACGGGGCCTATCAAGTATGAAATCGATTTCATCAACGACATCCATACTATATCGTTGGTAATCAACGCGTGCAGTACGATATAGCTGATCATTTTTCACTTCTTTTATTAAGTCAAAGCGACATTCTCCCATTAAAGTAACAATATATTTTTCATCTTGCGTTTCAACTATGTCGACAATACGTCCTGCACATCCGGTTCGAAAGAGATATTGCGACGCGTCAACATCTGAAGGCATATTGCTTAATATAGGTTGCACAACCCCTATATAGGTATGTTCAAGTGGCACATTATCAACTATGGCTATGAATTCATTCTCTAACAACGGGATAGGCATAGACGTACGTGGCATTAGAACAGCACCATGCAACGGGAGCAAAGGTAGAAGTGTCGGTAAATTGTCAATCGATAAAATATTCATAAACTCTCTTTGTGTTATTTTAAAACAAATATATTACGATACAGTTCTCATTCATACAAACTCTTTTTATTTACAAGCATGCAAAAATTTATCAAACATCTCAAGAATAGATTGTCCATAGATCAAAATGTTTGTTATTTATTTTAAAAATATTTTATATCAATTGATATCTTAATGTCAAAGTGAACCTTATTTATTTTTTCTTCTAGTTTTTGAATCTTGATTTATAAAATAAACATTGTTTTGAGTTGAATAAAGGTTTGATTTGAGTTACGATTATAATAACTTTTTTTATAGTAGATATTATGTTTAGAACGCCTCAATTTTGGAATAAACGACAATGGATAAGTTATCTACTTATTCCCATTTCTTGGATTTGGACGCGTATTTCGCAATGGAATGAGGGACACATCACGCCAGAAAGTGTCTCGGTGCCAGTCATTTGTGTTGGTAACCTAGTTATGGGTGGCGCTGGAAAAACACCGACAGTAATTGCTCTGGTAGACCTTTTGAAAAAAATGGGGCATGTGCCCCATATTTTAAGTCGTGGTTATGGTGCGTACATTCGCGATACCATTCAAGTGAATCCAAATAAACATAATTATTTGCAAGTTGGAGATGAGCCTCTTTTATTAGCAAACTCGGCTCCTACATGGGCAGGTCCTGATCGAGTTCAATCTGCAAAAGCAGCTATTTTGCATGGTGCCACTATCTTGGTGATGGATGATGGATTGCAAAACCCCTCTTTACAAAAGGATCTCAGCTTCATTGTTGTTGATTCAATTCAAGGCATTGGAAATGGTATGGTATTTCCTGCAGGCCCATTACGTGAACCCCTTGAATCAGGTGCAGATCGCGCGCAAGCAATGATTGTTATTGGGAATAACACTTCACCATTTGAATTCGTTGACGAACAATTTTTCGCAAAAATTAAATGTCTTAAAAATAATGTTGATACGACTAAAAACAAATCCATTGTTGCTTTTGCTGGCATTGGTTATCCAGAAAAATTCCGTCATACTCTTAAAGAGAATGACTATGAAATTTGTCAGTTTGTTGAATTCGCAGATCATCATCCATACACAATTCATGATATGATTAAACTTATTAAAATTGCGGAACAATATAAAGCTACACTTTTAACGACGACTAAAGATTGGCTTAGAATTCCAAATCAGTATCGAAACAAAGTAGAATCGCTGCCAATTTTGCTTAATTTTGATGAGCCTGAAAAAATTCAAAAGTTCTTGACTAAAATAATAGGTAGAGGTCACGCGAGTAAGTGTGTGGAAGCAGCCACTAGTACATTGTGATTCAGACATAAATCATATACGCTAGAGGTATGTTATATAAACGCTAAATGAAATAAGTATGCGCCGAGTTATTTTATGCATTCTTGATGGTTGGGGGGAAAGAGCCCTTGATCAAGATAATGGTCTTCTTTTTGCAAAAAATTGGCAGCATTTATTAAAAACATATCCACATACATTTTTGAATGCATCTGAATCTTATGTAGGCCTACCTGATGGGCAAATGGGGAATTCAGAAGTTGGGCATATGACGTTAGGTCTTGGGCGAAAAATCACTCAGGATTTACCGCGCATTAACAATGCAATTAAGGATGAGACATTTCAAACGCATGATGCTTTTACCGAGTTTGTAAAAAAAACAAAAGCTGGATCAAACTGCTGTCATGTTATGGGGCTACTTTCTCCTGGCGGAGTACACTCGCACGAAGATCACTTCTTTTGTACTGTTAAGCTGCTAGCAGAGGAGGGGATTAACGTTGTTGTGCATCCTATTTTAGATGGCAGAGATACGCCGCCACGTTCTGCTTTATCTTCACTCGAGAAACTTCAAAGTTTTCTTGGAAAGAATATAAAAGCAGGAACAGTATCAGGTCGTTATTTTACTATGGACCGAGACAATCGATGGGAACGCACACAAAAAGCATATGCTGCCTTTGTTAGAGCTGATGGGTATAAATCTAAAACATTATTAGATGCGGTTCTTTCGGCATACTCTGCAGACGTTAGTGATGAATTTATTGAACCTTGCGTGATTGGTGATTATGCAGGTGTTGAGCCAAATGATTCATTATTTTTTGTGAATTTTAGAGGTGATCGTGCGCGGCAATGGATTTCTGCACTCACACTGCCATACTTTGATAAATTCTCAATATCCCGTCTTCCGTTTTCATCAATACTTACAATGACTGATTATTCGAAAGAGTTGTCACCCTATCATTTGACTTTGTTTCCAAAAACAGTCGTCACTGAAGGACTTGGTGAAATTGTGGCAAATCATGCTTTGTGTCAATTGCGAATTGCTGAAACTGAAAAGTATGCACATGTAACTTATTTTTTTAACGGCGGAATTGAAGCTCCTTTTGATGGCGAAGAACGTATCATGGTGCCATCACCACAAGTGGCAACCTACGATTTAAAGCCAGAAATGTCTGCTGAGGAGGTTACTGAGCACGTGTTATCAGCCCTTGTTTTAAAAAAACATCATCTAATTGTTGTTAATTACGCAAACCCAGATATGGTCGGACATACAGGCATTCGTCCAGCTATTGAAAAAGCAATTGAAACGATTGATTCATTATTGCTTAGGCTTGAAAAGGAAGCACTACAAAATGATTGGGTACTTATCATAACAGCAGATCATGGAAATGTTGAGCAAATCACAGATGATGCAGGGCAGCCTCACACGGCACACACATGTAATACCGTGCCATTTTTAGTAATTAACGGAGAAAACTATTTGAGTCTACGGGAGAATGGTTCGCTGGCTGACGTTGCACCAACAATTTTGCAATGGCTAAATTTACCTCAACCAGATGTGATGTCTGGTCATTGCTTGCAACAGTTATGAAGCATTTGCCATGAAACATGCATTTTTCATCATCTTAGTTTTCTTGAAAATCGTGATATTTAACGCTCATGCTGAAAAATCTGTGAAAGATATTAATAATATACGCATGAGGCTCATTGATATTACACGTCAAATAATGCAGCTAGAATGTGAAATTAATGAATCAAATAAAGCAAATCTGTTGCTCACAAATCAGGAAAAAAATGCAGTATCAACTATTTTAGATCAAAAAAAAATTGGTATGACGTTGCAAAATTTAAGACATGTGCAAGGATCATCGCCTTTGCTTATGGCTATAACAAGCCACTCTGTTGATGATTTGGTTAAAATCATCATTTTACTAAAAGTATTAGAACCACAACTTAATATAAAATACAATAAATCCCTTTCTCAATTAAAAACTGTTTCGATGAATCGTTCTCAAATTAAAGAAAATACGCAAAATTTCGAAAAGAAAAAGGAAAAGGCTTCAGAACTTGAAGGTGAACTAGAAGAATTATTAACGCAGAAATATCATCTTTTCTTTAATACTTCACATAATCCAAACTTAGAAAAATTTGCAAAAGAACACAGGAAAACTGATGGTAGTAAAGATTCTTCTCAGAATTTTGATGATTTAGTGCATCAATTGCAAACACTTTTTACTTCCGAAACAGCAAAATCCATTCAAAAAATGACCTTATTATTACCTGTAAATGGCGTGTTAAGTGCGAATAGCACACAGAGTAATAATACACAGCAACAGAGTAATAATACACAGCAACAGAGTAATAATGCACAACAAATGCAACAAGATCTTTCTTTGAGTTTTGAAACGTATGCAAATGCACACGTAATAAGTCCAATTAAGGGGAGTATAGTCTTTACTGGGTTTCTTCCATCATTTGGGCAAGTAGTCATTTTAAAACAAGATGATTTCTTCTGTGTGATGACAGGTCTTGGTGCAGTCCATTGTTTTCTGGGTGATACTTTATTGCCAGGCGAGCCAATTGGTCGCATGCCACCTGCCGATAAATCCATAAGAACATTTAAATTACGGATGGAATTGCATAAAGGTGGTCAACATCTTGATCCACGTCCATATTTAAGTGCGGTTGCGAGCACGTAAGAGATTGGAGACCACCACAAAAGCTCGGGGCTAAGAATTGCATAAGAGTTGCAGGTATATGTATTGACACAAAGTCTAATAAACTTTATTATTAGACTTTGTGTATTAGCTAAAAAATTAAGGTTTTTTAGTATAAATATGAGGCGCTTTCTTATGCGTTCACTAATTAAAATTAAAATAATAAAAATGAGGACTGAAATGAAATCACCAATACCTGTTTTTGAAGATCTTACACAGATGGATACATACGATCTTGTTACGTACTTACCGGATCAAACATATTTACCTGATTATATAAAAGCGCTGAACTTTCTTAAGGCATACAATGGTAGCCAGGGCACATTCAATGCCTATCGTCGTGAAGTTGAACGTTTGCTCCATTGGTGTACACTTGTAGCACAGAAATCATTGCAAGAAGTAAAGCGTGAAGATATAGAGTCGTTTATAGAATTTTGCCAGAAACCACCCACAGCATGGATTGGTGTTAACAGATTATCGCGTTTTATCACAATTGACGGAATGCGACTACCTAATCCCAAATGGCGACCTTTTGTTGTTACGATTCCAAAAGCAGCATATCAAGCTGGTGAGCGGCCAAACCCAAAAGATTTTGAACTTTCTCAAAGCGCTATTAAAGATATGTTTGCCATTCTTGGTTCTTTTTTTACTTTTTTACTTCAAGAAGAATATGTGTTTGTAAATCCCGTTGCGCTTATTCGCCAAAAAAGTAAATTCATTCGTACGGCACAAAACAAACCTAAAATCAGACGACTTTCTGATCGTCAATGGAGCTATGTAATAGCAACCGCTCAAGAAATGGCTACTGTAAATCCCACATTACATGAGAGAACGCTCTTTATGATGTCCACTTTATATTCAATGTATTTACGTATATCAGAGCTTGGCGCCAGTAAACGCTGGAGTCCAGCTATGAATCATTTTTTTAAAGATAGCGACGAGAATTGGTGGTTTACGACTGTTGGGAAAGGCAATAAACAACGGCAAATTGCAGTGAGTGATACGATGATAGAAGCCTTAAAAAGGTGGCGTCTATATTTAGGGTTGTCCCCCCTTCCCTCACGTGCTGACCAATCCCCCTTAATTACAAAATTACAGGGATTTGGTGCAATTACGAATACGACATACCTTCGTCGTGTCATACAAACTTGTTTTGATCAAACAATCGCTAAGCTTAATCAAGATGGCTATGAAGAGGATGCAGATTCACTGAAGGAAGCAACTGTTCACTGGCTTCGGCATACAGGAATATCAGATGATGTTAAACACAGACCACGTGAACATGTGCGGGATGATGCCGGGCATGGATCAGGGACTATTACAGACAAATATATCGATGTGGATTTAAAAGAGCGACATAAATCAGCTAAACACAAACTTATTCACGAGGATAATGGTTTATCATAAATTAATTGGATTTTCAACGCTTCTTGTGCCCGTGATAGATGTTTACCACTTAAATTTTTTGCATAAAATGAAAATCTCAGTTTCTAAGAGGGTTTACCCTAATTTGTCTTTTTACCCTCAAAAAGGAGTATATTTTTGTAATATGGACATATCTATGTCTTCCCCTCTTGCATATAAAATGAACTATGCGTAAAGTAAATCAACTTCAGATTAATTAGGTTCAAAAAATGTTTTCACGTCTAAAAGGTGCGCTTTCAGCTGACATGGCGATCGATCTTGGTACAGCAAATACACTTGTTTATGTTAAAGGACGAGGTATCGTGTTAAACGAGCCCTCTGTCGTCGCTATTGTTAACCATAAAGGAAAAAAACATGTCCTTGCTGTTGGTGAGGAAGCAAAACTAATGGTTGGACGTACTCCGGGGAATATACAAGCAATTCGTCCTCTTCGTGATGGTGTGATTGCAGACTTTGAAGTCGCTGAAGAAATGATTAAACATTTTATACGCAAAGTTCACAATCGTCGTAGTTTTGCTGCACCACAAATTATTGTATGTGTGCCCGCAGGTTCTACAGCTGTTGAACGGCGTGCGATTCAAGAATCTGCTGAGAGTGCTGGTGGACGTAGAGTTTTTTTAATTGAAGAGCCTATGGCTGCTGCAATCGGTGCTGGCCTCCCTGTAACAGAACCTACAGGATCTATGGTTGTTGATATTGGTGGTGGTACGACAGAAATTGCTGTTATTTCTTTGGGTGGAATTGTTTACGCCTGCTCAGTTCGCGTAGGTGGCGATAAAATGGATGAAGCTATTATTAGCTATATTCGTCGCAATCATAATTTACTTATTGGTGAGGCAACAGCTGAACGCATTAAAAAAGAAATTGGATCAGCTATTTTAACCGCTGAGAGCACAAAAATAACTATGGGAATAAAAGGGCGTAGTCTTGTAACAGGCGTACCAAAAGAAGTGGAAATCAACCAAGCGCAAATTGCAGAGTCATTGAATGAAGTCATAACAACGATTGCTGAAGGTGTTAAAACAGCCCTTGAAAATACTCCCCCAGAATTGTCTTCAGATATTGTTGATCGTGGCATCGTTATGACCGGAGGCGGTGCATTACTTAAAAATCTTAGCAAGGTTATCGCTGAGATAACTGGCGTTCCTGTTTGCGTGGCTGAAAATCCTTTGAGTTGTGTTGTTCTTGGAACAGGTCGCGCACTTGAAGAGATGAAAGTGCTTCAAAATGTGCTGATTAATGCGTATTAAATAGGGATATTCGTCTTAACAAATTGGCATAATTAAAGTAAAATCTTATGAATAAAATTTGGTCTAAAAATATGCTAACAAAAAAAAATATTATAATTAGCGCACTGTGTGTTTTATCTATATGGGTGGTATACAGTGCAAAGTCTTTTTTTGAGCAAAAGCCGTTTGTCGTTATACAAATTTATGAAGAGACAGCTGTTGGTGATAAGAATCAAATTATTGGAGTTGTTAATGCATTTAAGAAGCACAAACAAAGTCTAAAAGTTGTTGACTATCCTTGTAATGAAAAAACGGATATTTCAAAGTTAATTAATGATATCTCTGGTTCAAATAAAAATAGTCTTGTGATTGGAGTTGGAAAAACTGCTTTTGCTGTACTGGATAAATTATCAGCAAAAAACTTAGCACATATAAAAACACTTGCTCTTGGGCATCAATGGACGACTGCCCACTTTGCATTACTAGGGAAAGTAAATTGGATAGCTGTGCCAAATTACACTGTACCAGATTCGCTTCCTGATCTATCAGCAACCAAAGTCATTCGCACAAATGGTGTGTCACATGCGGTTACACCAGAAAGCCTTCATACAGAATGTAACGCGTATAAAGCAAAGATACCTTTAACTGCAGCTGATAGAGTTATCATTTTAGGTGGGGATACCCCAACAACAGCTGGGGTGCAGAAACGGTTTACTAAGGCCGATGCTATAGGATTGGCAATAGCTATTCTTCATGAGAGAAATGACGGAATTCTCTACATTGTAAATGGACCTCGCACTGGTAAGTTGAATGAAAACTTAGAAGAAATAAAAAACATACACAGAGATGAGCGTATTGATGCAGTTACAACTGCATTTATTGAAACGTTAAAAAAACAAGGTGTTTCAGAAAATCGTATTAAATTATATGACTTTAAACTTGGACAAAAAAGCTTGTATACCCCCCTTCTTGCTGCCGCATTTTTGAATAATACTGCTATTTGGGTTCCAGGTGAATCATCATCAATGATATGCGAGGTAACTTCAGTAATACCACCTAAGAATGTTCTTATCTACGATAATGGAGCTATGAATGAAACACATAAGAAACACGTTGCAAGTGTATATGCACAAGGAAAAGCAAAACGTTTTTATGATGGAACACTAAGGGATTTGATCGTAAAGAAGGTGTCATTACCAGACGCACATGATCAAATTGTGACCGTTATTATCGAAACAATACATTAGTTTGAAAAAAGGTTTACATGACAGTCTCTTTATTTGGTTTCAAAGCTGCAGGACTTAAGCGTCAACAATATGTTTGGTCATTAATGATATCACTTGTAAAAGGCTCATTGTTAACGCTACAACGTATTTTCATCATTATGATGGTTGTTTTGGCTTGTGTATATGCCATGGTCGTAATGCGAATAGATCATCCAATATTGAGCCGAATCAAAACTATTTCACTTGATTTAACAATGCCGCTCTTGCAGAGTATCAATCAACCTATCGTCATACTGCACCATCAATATAAAAAATTACGTGATTTCAACCAATTACAGACCAGTTTAGATTCGCTCCAAAAAGAAAATTTTCAGCTTGAAGAATGGAAATCATTAGCGCTTCAGCTCAAGCGTGAGAATCAAAATTTACGTGAGTTATTGCGCACACTTCCCTCCCCTGACCAATCATTTTTTACAGCAAAAGTACTGGGTTCCCCCGCAGGAGGTGAACATTCAACGTTACTAATTGCTGCTACAGAGGCAGATGGAGTTGAAAAAAATGCTGTTGTAGTCTGCGCAAAAGGCGTGGTTGGACGTGTTGTTGAAACGGGGTTACTTGTATCACGTGTTACACTGTTAACAGATATTAATGCTCGCACACCAGTCCGCTTCGAATCAACAGGAGAACATGCGATCTTGGCAGGAACGGGGAAGGCAGAACTTGTGATTCTTCATAGAAAATCTCTTTATGAAATGCCTCTTGAAAACACAGAAAAAACTGAGGTTCTTAAAGTTGGCGATCGCCTTGTCACGTCTGGTTTTGGTGGCATTTTTCCTCCTGACTTAGCAGTCGCTATTGTGACACGTATTGAAAAAGATCCTGCAGGCGATAAAGTCCTTGCACGATTAATAGCGACACCCCAAACACTTGAATTTGTACGTATATTTGATGCCCTCGATGCCCAAGACTCATCTATTCAAGTTTCCTGACTTTAGTGTCTGGGTCCGAATACGGATGCAAATAGGTGTTTTTTTAGTAGGATACCTGTGCATTGTCATGAAAGCATCTTATTGGGGTTCTATTTTAGGGCCTAGACTTTTTTTATGGCCTTGCATCTTGTTTTATCTATCTATTTTTGCAACCCCAGTAGCATCGATGTTGCAAATTCTAGTTTTAGGACTGATTCATGATAGTATATTCAACTTACCACTTGGGCTTTCTAGTTTTATATGGATTTCATGGTATTGGTTTTTAGCAAAACAAAGCCGATATCTTATAAAAGCAAACATCAAAATCTTGTGGGGAACATTTGCTGCTACCCTCTGTGCAATTAACAGTATTGAATATATTATACTTATTAAAACACAGCATGCAGTTGATTGTGTTCATGTATTTAGTGAAACACTCTTGCACATTGGTTTTTTCCCTATTGGTATTCATTTTTTTCATCTCCTCCTTCTAAGGCTTGGTAACTCTAAATGAATGATAACGAGACACACCAAACGTTCACCAGACGTACATTTATTTTAGGCGCCTTTAAAAGTGGACTCATGCTAGCACTTGTGGGTCGTTTGTATTATTTGCAAATAATAAAGGGGTCACATTATGAGGTTTTGTCTGACAAAAATCGTATACAAACACGTTTGTTAGCACCTTCACGCGGACTTATTAAAGATAAAAATGGTGTTGTTTTAGCTGGCCATAAAATAAATTACAATGTAATTCTTGCTCCTGAATTAGTTGATATGCCAGAAAATTTACTTAAAGAAGTAGCGCTTTTATTAAAGCTTAATGACAATCATTATGAAGTTTTAGCCAAGCGCTTCAAACGAACTAAACGTCAACATTTACTTGTTAAAGAAGATTTGAATTGGGAAGAACTTTCTAAAATAGAATTGCACAGTGACGATTTAAAAGGTATTTTGATTGAAAAGGGAGAACGCCGTTTTTATCCCTTTCCAGATCTTACATGTCACACCATTGGCTATGTTGCATCTGCAACCCAAAAAGATTTATCTGAATCAGAGCCATTACTTCAATTGCCTGGATTCCGCATTGGTAAATCCGGAATTGAACAAACATGCAATCATACACTTCAAGGTGATGCTGGGCTAAAACAAGTAGAAGTTAACGTGTACGGTCGCGTTCTTAGAACACTTGAAACACTTGAACCCACAAAGGGATCAGAGCTTAACCTGACACTTGACATAAAGCTTCAACAGGAAGTTTCTGCTATTTTAAAGCGAGAAGAAAGTGCTGGTGCTGTTGTTCTTGATGTGCATACGGGCGCCATTCTTTCTTTAGTATCTCAACCATCCTTTAATGCTCAACTTTTCACAGATTCAATTTCGAGAAACGATTGGCGAGACATCGCTGATCATCCCCGTCACCCTTTAACAAATAAAGTTATCTCGGGTCAATATGCACCAGGTTCAATTTTTAAAATCATTGTGTCGTTAGCCGCGCTGCATGAAAAAGTCGTTGACCCCCACATTACATACCATTGCCCAGGACATTATGATTATAATGACCACCGTTTTCATTGTTGGAATTGGAAAAGCGGAGGAGGACATGGATCAGTCAATTTACAAACAGCGATTGCCCAATCATGTGATACTTATTTTTTTAATATAGCAACCAAATTAGGTATTGATGCGATGACGTCAATGGCACGCATCTTTGGATTTGGTAATCCTACGGGAATTGAATTGTCAGGTGAAAAATCTGGTCTTATGCCGTCAAAGCAATGGAAACGTGAAAACAGAAGACAAGCGTGGACAGGTGGTGATACAATTAATGCATCTATTGGTCAAGGTTATCTTTTATCAACACCTCTCCAACAAGCAAAAATGACTGCAATGTTAGTAAATGGGGTAAGACCAATCACACCGCATCTTACCAAACGAGATCAGAGACATGTGCCAGCACCGATCACTTCAATCGATCCTGAACATGTTGCACTTGTCTGTCGTGGTATGGCAGATGTAGTTAATCAGCCACGTGGAACTGCATATCGTGCACGTATTATGGATGACTCATTTTTAATGGCAGGAAAAACGGCTAGTACACAAGTTAGTAGAATTACAGCTGAACAGCGATTAGAAGGCACACATAATGATCGCCCATATCATTTACGGGAACATGCTATGTGCACAGCCTTCGCGCCAGTAGAAAATGCCCGCTATGCTGTTGCTGTTATTGTCGAACATGGTGCGAGTGGTGCACGTGCAGCGGCTCCCATAGCACGTGATATTCTCATTGCAGCACGTGAACGGGAGAAAAAATGATGACAGTTCTTCAAAAATTCACCTTTATTCCGCGAATGCCACTTTTTTTGCTATGCCTTATAACCATGCTTGGCATACTTATGCTTGTATCTGCGGCCAATGGTTCACTACACCCATGGGCAGCTAAACAAATGATTCGTTTCACATTTGGTTTCATCGTAATGCTAGGTATTACTTGCATTAATGTTCGAATGTTTTTTGACTATGCATATCTTCTTTATTCCATTTCTTTTGTAGCATTAGTGGCTGTGGAATTGATGGGCTTTGTCGGGATGGGGGCACAACGTTGGATTGACTTATATGTATTCAACTTTCAACCATCTGAATTAATGCGCCTTGGATTAATTCTGACACTTGCACGGTATTTCCACGGACTTTCACAAGAAGAAATAGCACGTCCGTTTATGTTGCTCTCGCCAATTATTTTAATTTTCGCACCAACGTTGTTGGTAATGAGGCAGCCTGATTTAGGTACAGCAATGTTACTCATGCTAAGTAGCGCTGCAATTTTCTTTGCAGCAGGAGTTCGTTTATGGAAATTCGCTGTTGTTGGTGGAGGAATTTTGACTGCAATCCCATTACTTTGGAGTTTATTACATGGTTATCAAAAGAAAAGGATCTTAATTTTTTTAAACCCTGAAAGTGATCCTGCACATGCAGGTTATCACATTATACAATCAAAAATAGCATTAGGTTCTGGTGGTCTTTTTGGTAAAGGTTTTCTGCAAGGAACACAAAGTCACCTTAATTTCCTACCTGAAAAACAAACAGATTTTATTTTCACCATGTTTTGCGAAGAATTTGGTCTTATAGGAGCGCTTTTTCTCATCACGCTTTATACGTCACTTATTGTTTGCAATGTTCGTATTGCAATGAATGCTCGTACCACGTTTGCCCGTCTTACGGCGCTTGGCTTGTCGGCAACCCTTTTTCTTTATGTTTTTATTAATATGGCGATGGTTACAGGTCTTTTGCCTGTGGTAGGCATTCCCCTTCCCTTCTTTTCGTATGGCGGCACTGCAATGTTAACACTGCTTATTAGTCAGGGAATTTTGTTTTCTGTTCATTTACATAATGACATGCGCATTGTACGGTAAGTATTTTATACCTAGGTAAAATTTTTGTATAAAAAGAATCAACTATCTATTTTAACCTGGCTTTGTTATAAGATGTTGAATATATAATATTTTTTGAATATTTGATGTAAATTATAGTTTTTCATTTAAATGAAAATACTAATTTAAGCCAAGATCAGAAAAATGCTAATTACAAAAATGGAGCAATATACAATGAAAAAAATTAATTATTTTGATAAAAATAGCTTTTTCTACGCAGCAATCTCTGTATTACTATTCTTACCAACTGTTGTCGAATCAAGCTTCTCTATTCCTACATTAAATGAATTAGGGTCAAAGATATGGGTGGAAAGTAGAATAAAAGAATACCCTGAGCTTGAATGGTTGCTGGCTGATGATGTGCACTATACACAAGAAGGAAAAGCCGACCAGGTTGAACAGGCTGTGTTGCACAAAAGAAAAAGTGGGCACAGCTTCGCTATGTTTTAACTAAAATTTTAAGCAGCTCGTTTGGCTTTGGGCATGCCAAGCACTTTCATTTTATTGAGAATGCGAACACCAATTTGTATTTTTGTATTTTGGTTTTCTATCGTTTGTGAGCGGAGTGTTCGGCCAATGATTGTCTTGTAGCGATAGTTTGTGTTTTTGATGCCAGACCTTTTACCATAGTGCGTAATGTCTTGCCATTTTTGACGACCAACATCCTTCATTAAATGGATGTTTCCTTTACGTTTTGACGAATCATCCTCGCGTTCAGCTTGAATGCCAAGGTTGGGAGGAATGACGGCTTTAATAGGTATATTTTGATTAGAATTGTGTTTCATGGGTATCAAGAGCATCATACGTTCCTGGGTGATCATACCCACCTGAATCACCGTAAAATGTATCAATGGGAGCCTCAATTTCAGCAAGCAGGTCAGGTACTTGACTGACATCGCTTATGGAGTGTGTTGTCAGCGAGGCAGCAATAATTTCTCCAGATCCATCAATGGCTAAATGAAGTTTACGCCAGGCTTTTCGTTGGCGTGTGCCATGTTTATAGTTCATCCATTCTTTTTCACAAAGAACCTTAAGTCCTGTACTATCGACAATCACGACCAATGCCTCGGGTGAAGATTTTGAAAGTTTTGGCAAGATAATACGTTTGGCACGCCTGGATAACGTTGTGTGATCTGGAATCGCCAAATCTAATTTAAGAAGCGTTACAATCGACGTTAAAAACCCTTAGGTTTGCCGGAGTGGTTGCTTATAAACCAAGCGAAGTATATGGGCTGTCTCAATCGCGAGATCGGAATACTGACGTTGACGACCACGTTTCATTTTCTCGGATCGAACGTGATTCCAGTGTGTAACTGTATCCTCTGAAAACCACACGGTTAAGCTTCCTCGGCTCTTAAGAGATTTATCATAGGTAGCCCAGTCGCGAACGTTATAATTCTTTTTCGTAAATTTATGGCGAACGGTATCTTTAAGAGTGTAAGGCATAGAAAACAACCGATGAAAAATTAATAAGGCATCGTACACCATAATTTACAAAATTTCTATTTGTGCACCACAGCCTTACGAAGTGCGGAACCAGTCGCTATATAGCCCTTTCTTTTACGTTGCGCAGAAACTTATTTACGCGGCTTTTTTCGTGATACATTCAGCAGCACTCTCAGACACCTCATTTCCTTTTGCAACAATCCAAATGAATGCTAGGAAATTCGCTAAAATACCAATGAGTGCACCTTCGATCTGCACATTGCTTTCAATATATCCATTCCATAAAATTGTACTGACTACGCCGGAAAAACTTCCTACCCAGAATGCTTTTGCAGGTGCCTTATAGCCGAAAAGACCAGCAATAAGCGGCACCAATATAACAGGCGTCCAAAAATTATAAGCCATAAGCAACACATCAAGTGCACTTGTTTGCTTGATCGAAAAAACAATGCCCCCAATACCAACACACAACGTTGCAATGCGCGTCCATTGAATTTCAGTTTCTGGTGTAAGTAAAGTTTTTTTTCTCGCATTTTGTAATGGCTTTAGCACATCATGCACAATCGAAACAGACGCTGCATTTAAAAATGAATCGGCAGACGACATAATAACAGCCATCATGCCCGCAATGGCAAACCCTTTAAGCCCGACAGGCATTACTGTTTGAATCACAAAAGGAAGCGCTAGGTTTGGCGCCAGATCCGTTGTAATAGAAAATGCGATAATACCGATAACCCCTATTAAAAGGAAGAACGGAATTGATAAAAGTCCACTCCACAGTGTGCCGCGCATTGTTTCTTGAATAGACTTTCCTATAAGCAAGCGCTGCATATACGGTGGTACAAGTGTTTCTCCAAAAAATAAACTTAATGCTGCTGCAGAGAGCGTTAAAACGGATGCTGCTGACCACGTAAAGGCAGTTGCGGGTGTGTGTGCAAAAAGTGCATCGATTCCGCCAATGTGATAAATGCCGAAAATAAGAACGAGTGGTAACGCAACAATCAACACACAAAAATGAATAGTATCATTGGTAACAACTGCTTTCATGCCCCCAAGCGTTGAATAGCAAACCACAATAAGTGCACCAATAAGCAAACCTGTTACCGGTGGAATATCCATGAAAATATGGACAATATAACCAAATGCGCTAAATTGTGCGCCTGCTATACCTGCACATACTAGAGCACCTGCTATACCTGTCATAATGCGGACGTTTTCACCATAGATGCTCCCCATAATTTCACCAACAGAATACATGGATGAAAATGGCTGCATGCGAGGGGCTATATATTTAGCAACAAGAATTTCTTTAAAAGAAAATCCCCATAAGGCAACTACATAAAATATGCCAAGCGTATATGTTTTTTCGGCAAGGCCTGTTGTAAAACCTCCCCCAATAAAAGAGGAAGAAAGCGTTGCAAAAACAAAAAAGGCTGAGTAAGATTTTCCACCAATTGCATAATCCTTTAGGTTTTTAACAGAACGACCCACCCACAAACCAGCCCCTAAAATAATAGCAAGGTATGACCAAAAAATAATATAATCAAGTGTTTGCATATATGCATCCCTAAAAAACATAAATAGAATATATTTGAATGTACAGGGTTGAAAAAATCATGTCAACCTTAAGAAAATTACAACAAATACTTTGTAAATATCTTGAAAAAAAATTTATATTACTTGTTGTGCACTTTTTTACCTGAGAAATGATGAATCTCCTCAGACAATTTTCTAACGTTTGCTCTTTAAAATGCTTTCAGTTAACATAACCAACAACACCTACGATAAAAGGATAAAAATAATGGCAACTGCACCTATGCCACAAAATTTTGAAGATGGAATGAATGAACTTGAAACACTTGTTAAAAAGCTCGAAGAAGGACACATGCCCCTTGAAACGGCAATTGAAGCTTTTGAACGCGGAAGCGCACTTCGTAAATTCTGCGAAGAAAAGTTATTAAAAGCAAAACTCAAAGTGGATCAAATTTTGATCAATGCTGAGGGTAGCGTTCGTACGGAATCTTTTGACGCTAATCAAAGCTAAAATAGAAAATCATATATGCTCGGATCTTTTCCCACAACACGTCATCGCCGTCTCCGCCAAACGCCATGGGTGAGAAACCTAGTTGCGGAAACGCATCTTTCGGTAAATGATCTGATTCTACCCATTTTTATTCGCGAAGATTCACTTCGAGCCGATCCTATTCCATACGCTCCTTTTTATCGTTACACACTTGCTGAATTGCCCCGAGTTGTTGAGCAAGCCGTTGCATGTGGAATTCCTGCGATAATGCTTTTTCCTGCACTTGAGTCCGATAAAAAAGATGACTCCGGTTCAGAGGCACGTAATCCAAATACACTTGTCGCAAAAGCAATTCATCTTATTCGCCGACAGAATTTACCAGTTGGCATCTTTGTCGATGTTGCATTGGATCCTTACACATCGCATGGCCATGATGGGGTCATCACTAATGACAAAGTTGATAATGATGTGACAGTTGAACGCTTAGTTGAACTGTCAATTGTATTAGCTGACGCCGGCGCGGATGCGTTATGTCCATCAGACATGATGGATGGCCGTGTTGCAGCAATTAGAAACGCATTAGATACCCATGGTTTTGATGATCGATTAATCATTAGCTATACGGCTAAATATGCTTCTAGCTTTTACGGGCCATTCCGTGACGCTGTGGGTGCAAAAAAGCTGGCAGGTTTGTCAGATAAAAAAACGTATCAAATGGATTATCGCAACATGCGTGAAGCATTGCATGAAGCGGCTTTTGATGTTGCCGAAGGTGCCGATATGCTTATTGTAAAGCCTGGCCTGCCCTACTTAGATGTTATATGTAAACTTTCAAAAGAAACCTATACGCCTGTTCTTGCTTATCATGTAAGCGGCGAATATATTATGGTAAAAACAGCAGCTGAGGCTGGCTATATAGACGAGAAAAATGCATTTATGGAATCATGCATGGCATTCAAACGTGCCGATGCCCGAGGGATTATCACGTATGCTGCACTTGACCTGGCTCAGTGGCTAAAAGAAAGTTAAGCACTTTCAGGGTTCTGTCGCAAATTTTTATGATTTTTGTTAGAGTGAGCTAAATTGAATTTAGAAACAGAGATTTGCTATGAATTTCAAAGGGTCTCATTTTCCAAAAGATGTTATTTTAATGTCAATGTGTTGGTACATTGCGTATCCCTTAAGCTCTCGACATGTTGAAGAATTATTAGCTGAACGCGGCCTAAGCGTTGATCATGCAACGGTTAATCGTTGGGTTGTTAAGCATTCACCCACACTTGAATCCAAATTTAGAAGCACCAAGAATACCGTTGGTAAAAGTTGGCTGATGGATGAGACGTACATTAGGGTCAAAGGAGAATGGGTTTACTATTATCGCGCCGTTGATAAAGAAGGCCAAACAATCGATTTCTATTTGTCAAAAACACGTGATACCAAGGCAGTGCTTACTTTTTTCAAGAAAGCAATCAAGAGTAGCGGACAACCTGAAAAGGTTAATATTGATAAAAGTGGAGCTAATTTGGCAGGGTTACAACAGGTTAATCGAGAATTGCCTGACACGGAGCAGATTGTGATCCGTCAGGTCAAATATCTCAATAACATGATTGAACAAGATCATCGAGGGATCAAACGCATTACTAATCCCATGATGGGCTTTAAGAATTTTATGTGTGCAGAAGCCACGCTTGCCGGAATTGAACTTTATCACATGCTTCGGAAAGGACAAAATATGATCAAAGGATCACTGTCTGCTTGGGAGCAGTTCTATGCTCTCGCAGCATAATTATATTTCAAAAATAAGACTAATTATACCTATTCAAAAATTTGCGACATAACCATAAATCTCAATTGAAAGCAACAAGTCATCTTGTATGGGAAACTTAAGCTTGATTTTACCCCACTATTTATGGGACATATAAGATAAGAAATATTAATTGTATTGCAACCACCTTATGACAAATCCAGTCGTTAACTCAATCAATCAAGCACAAACTGAATTTCAGCCTAAAAGTTGGCCTTTTGAAGAAGCACGCCGCATTCTCAATCGTATTCATCATAAAACGCCTGAAAAAGGTTTTGTTCTGCTTGAAACTGGTTATGGGCCTTCAGGCTTGCCGCATATAGGTACATTTGGTGAAGTTGCCCGCACATCAATGGTGCGTAATGCATTTGCAAAACTATCAGATATTCCAACACGTTTGTTTGCATTCTCAGATGATATGGATGGATTGCGTAAGGTCCCCGAGAATGTACCGCAGCAAGAAATGCTAAAATTGCATATTGGGAAACCATTAATGCAAGTGCCTGATCCATTTGGAAAATACGAAAGCTTTGGTCAGCACAATAATGCAATGTTGTGTGATTTTTTAGATTCATTCGGTTTTGAATACGAATTTCAAAGCAGCACTGATTGGTATAAGAGTGGTCGTTTTGACGACTCATTGCGACTCGTGCTCAAACATTACCAAGAAATTATGTCATTAATATTGCCGTCCCTCAGAGACGAGCGACGTGCAACTTACAGTCCTTTTCTGCCCATATGCCCACGAACAGGTGTCGTGCTTCAGGTTAAAATGGAAGAACTGCGCCCTGAAAGCGATACAATCATATACCGTGATCCTGAAACAGGTATCCTGACCGAGACTTTGATTACTGGCGGCCATTGTAAATTGCAATGGAAAGTTGATTGGGGAATGCGCTGGAAGGCATTTGATGTGGATTATGAAATGTCAGGTAAGGATTTGATTGATTCAGTGAAATTATCGAGTCAAATTTGTCGAACTTTAGGTGGTCGTGCACCTGAGAACTTAACATATGAACATTTTCTTGATGAACAAGGACAAAAAATTTCTAAATCAAAAGGTAATGGACTTACCATTGATGATTGGTTGAAATATGCGCCGCATGAAAGCTTAGGTTATTATATGTACCAATCACCAAAGCGCGCAAAACGTCTTTATTTTGATGTAATTCCAAAAGCGGTTGATGAATATTTAACGCATATGCAAAAGTTTCATAACCAATCAGTAGATGATCAAAAAGATAATCCTGTGTATCACGTGCATTCAGGTGCCCCGCCAACAGAACAATCGGTGGCTCTTACATTCAATATATTGTTGAATTTGGCCTCTGTATGTAATGCTGAAGACAAATCTATCCTGTGGGGATTCGTGAAAAGATACGTGGATAATTCATGTCCAAAATCGCATGAAATGCTTGATCGTTTGATTACCTATGCAATTCGTTATTATCATGATTTTGTTGCACCACATAAAGAATATAGATCTCCAACAGACCAAGAGCGCTCAGCGCTGTCAGAACTTGCTGAAAAACTTCTCACTTTTGATTCATCAACATCAGCAGAAGACCTGCAAACAGAAGTTTTTGAAATTGGCAAGCGTCATGGCTTCAGTGATTTACGCGCCTGGTTTGGTGCAATGTATGAAGTATTGCTTGGACAAAAAGAAGGGCCACGTATGGGGTCTTTCATTGCTCTTTACGGAATTGAAAACACACGAATGTTAATACGTGAAAAATTGGGATTGTAGAGCTTATCAAAAGAGAGTACCTTGATAGCGTAGCTCTTACGAGTCTCAGTTAAGTCTATATGACACAACATATCCATATATGCAAACTTACTCCTTGAATATCAATTAGGGAGGATGATAGAGCATAGTTGTTAAAGGCAAGCAAAGCGTTAATGTCTGAACTATCAAACGTTACAGAGCAAATTAAAAATAGGATTATGCTAACGGATGTTTTATCGCCGTTCGTACAATTGCAACGACGTGGTGGCCGTATTGTAGGGCTTTGCCCTTTTCATAAAGAAAAATCTCCATCCTTTAATATTGATAACGTAAAAGGTACCTATCATTGCTTCGGTTGTGGTCAGCATGGCGATCATTTTACCTTTTTATCTGAACATCAGGGAATGACATTTAATGAAGCTCTAATGCACCTTGCTGAGAAAGCTGGAGTGCAACTTCCTGAAAAGAAACCTAGGTCAACGCAGATACTGATTGATGGGGAATACAACGAAACGAGCACACACCAAAGTGAATATTCACAACAGGATAAGTGGCTAGAAATAATGGAGCAGGCATCTGTTTGGTACCAAGAAAAGTTTTTAACACCTGCAGCACAAGGCGTCAGAGACTATTTAGCTTCTCGTTCCTTATCGGATGAAATGGTAGAGCGGTTTCGTATTGGATTTGCACCTGCACATGAAAGTCTTGGGGATGCAATGCGCAAAATAGGTGTGGCACAAGCAGACTTAATTGCAGTTGGTCTTGTTACAGAAAATGGTGCTGATCGTTTTAAAGGACGCTTAATGTTTCCAATTTCTGATCCAAAAGGCCGTGTCATTGCTTTTGGTGGCAGAGCGCTTTCAAAAGATCAAGTACCAAAATATTTAAATTCACCTGAGACTCCTCTGTTTCACAAAAGTTCTGTTTTATATGCACAACACTATGCTTTTAAAGCTGTAACACGTGAAAACGGCCCGTTGGTAGTTGAGGGATATATGGATGTGATTACGCTCCATCAATTTGGTTTTGAAACGGCTGTGGCTCCATTGGGTACAGCTTTTTCTGATGATCACATAAGACGCCTTTGGCAGAGACACCCCTCGCCTATCTTTTGTTTTGATGGTGATGAAGCAGGAAAAAAGGCAGCTTTTCGAGTTGCTCAACGGATATTTCCATTATTGAAACCCCACTTTTTTGTGCAATTTTGTTTTTTACCAAATAGCGAAGACCCTGATACATATCTAAAAACCTATGGTAAAAATGATTTTAATAATCTTTTGCAAAAGTCTGCTTCATTGGTAAACACTGTATGGATGGGGTATTTAAAAAAATTAAATATTACAGCAAAATCCACACCTGAAGAAAAAACTATTTTAAAGAAAGCACTTGCTCAGCATGTAGATGAAATTAGTGATCATGACTTGAAGCATTTTTTTCAACGCGATTTTAGTGACAGGTTTTATCAGTATTTTAACACCTTTAGTAAACAAGCAAAAAACATTGCAATAAAAAGTAAGGAAAATAGTAACTTTTCTCCCATTCTTACGTCTGAAATCATGCAAACATTAAAAAAAGTTAAAAAAAATCACTTACCAGCAAAAATTTTGTTGGCAACTTTGAAAAACAACCCCACATTAATAACAAGGGTTTACGAAACGATTATTAATATAGAAGGTTTACCTGAAGATCTCGTTATGTTTCGTGATTATTTGTGTGAGCAAAATTTTGATTCTGTAGAGATTCTAACGGAAGAAGCAGTAAAAAAAGGATTTTCGGACACACTATCTTCATTAGACGCTATTGATTTAAAATCAATAGCACCATTTGCAATGATAGGAACAGAAAGTGAAGTCGCATTTCAAGGATGGATGGATGTATGGCAACAACATTATTTGAAATTAAGAGTTCAAAAAGAAACCACCATGATGAAAGCTCGTTTGAAGTCTTCTTTAACTGAAAAAAGTTGGGAACAATGGCAACAAATTAAGACCGTATTAAATCATGAAACTAAAAACTAATAAATTTTAAATTTTAATAAGGAGCAACTTTAAAAATGGCAAGTCGACCTATGCGAAAAGTTGAACATAACACAGCTGATGATTCAGCAGATGTTCCATTGATTGAACTTAGCAAATCAAATCCGACTTTAAAGCGATTGATTGCAAAAGGAAAAGAGCGTGGCTATATCACGTATGATGAGTTAAATGAGGCTCTTCCTCAAGATCAATTGTCATCTGATCAAATCGATGAAACAATGACAATGATTGCTGAAATTGGAATCAGCATTGTTGATAGTGATGAAGAAGCAGAAGAAGCGTTGACTGGTGATGAAACTGCAGTTAAACCTGATTTATCTGATTTTGATTTTACAGATAATGCAGAAGAAACTGAAGAAGAAGTGACTGGTCGCACAGATGACCCAGTACGTATGTACTTGCGTGAAATGGGTAACGTTGAGCTTTTATCTCGTGAAGGCGAAATTGCAATCGCAAAGCGTATTGAATCAGGTGTTGTTTCAATGATTGGCGGTCTATGCGAAAGTCCTGTGACAGCTCAGCTTATTACCGTATGGGGCGACCTTCTTAATCAAGGAAAATTGATAACACGCGACTTAATTAGCGTGGATACATCAACAAATTTTGAAGAAGAACCCACGGAAGATGATGTTGAAGTTATCGAAGAGGCTGAAGCAATAGAAGAAGTTGCTATTGTTTTATCTGATGCAGATGAAGCAGCACGTAATAAATTAATTATATTGTTCGATAAACATTTAAGTTTGTTTGCAGAACTTCGTCCACTGCAAGAAATATTAGTTGCTAAAAAGAAACCACTTTCAACAGGTGATTCAAAATATATAGCAATACGTGATAAATTGATTGCTAACTTTCAAGAAATAAAATTCAATTCACAACGTATTGAAGACTTAGTAGAACATCATTCCCTTTTAAATAAGTCAGTTATGTTTTACGAACGCCATTTGCTAACTGCAGCTGAGACTAAAGGAATAAAGCGCGACAAAGCACAGCCACGCCTTGTTAATCAGGCATACAGTGATGCATGGCTACAAGGACTTAAAGCGCTTAAAGAAAAAGGCTGGGCAGAATTTATTCTTGCTGAGTCGGAAAAGCTTAATGAAATTATAGAAGCTACACGTGAAATCGAAGAAAAATATGGCTTGCCCTTAAATGATTTCCGCCAAACGATTAACGCAATTCAACGTGGTGAACGTGAATCTTCGCGTGCAAAGAAAGAAATGATTGAAGCAAACCTTCGCTTGGTGATTTCCATTGCCAAGAAATACACGAATCGTGGATTACAATTCTTGGATCTTATTCAAGAAGGTAACATCGGGTTGATGAAAGCAGTTGATAAGTTTGAATACCAACGTGGTTATAAGTTCTCAACCTATGCAACATGGTGGATTCGGCAGGCAATTACACGTTCAATCGCTGACCAAGCACGTACGATTCGTATTCCAGTTCACATGATTGAAACTATCAACAAATTAGTTCGTACATCACGCCAAATGATGAATGATATTGGACGTGAGCCAACGCCAGAAGAGCTTGCTGAAAAACTTATGATGCCACTTGATAAAGTTCGTAAAGTAATGAAAATTGCAAAAGAACCTATCAGCTTGGAAACACCTATTGGCGACGAAGAAGATAGCCATCTAGGTGACTTTATTGAAGATAAAAATGCTGTATTGCCGATTGATTCTGCAATCCATGCAAACTTGCGTGAAACAACAACACGCATATTATCTACACTTACAGCACGTGAAGAACGTGTGCTACGTATGCGCTTTGGTATTGGCATGAATACGGACCATACACTTGAAGAAGTAGGACAACAATTTGCCGTCACGCGTGAGCGTATTCGTCAAATTGAAGCGAAAGCGTTGCGTAAACTAAAGCATCCAAGTCGCTCGCGTAAATTGCGGAGCTTTTTGGATACGTAGAAAATGAATGGCCCAGAACTTACACATGCTATATCACTTATGAGTCGTCTTCCTGGCCTTGGCCCGCGATCTGGAAGGCGACTTGTCTTGTATTTGCTCAAAAGACGCCAAGAAACATTAAGGCCTCTCCTGCAAGCATTACTTGAGATGGACCAAAAAGTAAAAACATGCAATCAATGTTTTTCGCTTGATACGCAAACTCCATGTTCCCTATGCACAGATGACAGACGCGATGTCACAAGTTTATGTGTTGTAGCCGATGTGGCTGATGTATGGGCATTAGAGCGCGCACAGACATATAAAGGTCTATACCACGTCCTGGGAGGTCTTCTCTCTGCCATTGATGGAGTGATGCCGCATCAGCTAACGCTTGAGCCACTTATTAAACGTGTGAAGGATGGAGGCATCGATGAAGTAATTTTGGCATTGAATGCAACCGTCGAGGGGCAGACAACCTTGCACTATATCGCAGACCTATTATCGCCTTATGGTGTTAAAGTTTCAACACTCGCACATGGTGTACCTGTGGGAGGAGAACTTGATTATCTTGACGATGGAACACTCCATACAGCCTTTAAGGCGCGACGGGTTCTAGACGCTGCATAAAAGATTGCATGATTTAGAGAAATACCTTGAAATTAAGGCTAAAACTCGTGTATAAAAAAACAATCGGGCGCCTAGCTCAGTTGGTAGAGCAGCTGACTCTTAATCAGCGGGTCGTAGGTTCGAATCCCACGGCGCCCACCAATCAAACTGCGGGTTTGTAAGCAGTTTTTGATTAGACCAATAAACTCCAGGTAGCATATAGGTAGCACCAGAAATAATTTCGGTGCTGAAGTTTCGCTCCAGATCGAGATTTGTAAATTAATTTACAATTAGTATCCCCTCCCCCTCAAGAAGCAAGGATTGCTAAAGACATGGGAGTTTCTTCTAATACACTATGAGGTGAACTGATTTCTCAGTAACAGCTTAAGCTCCTACACATATAACCTAAGTCCTACAAAATCCTTGGTCTATAGAGTTATCTAAGTCGTAAAATTCTATATTGTTATCAAGAAGAAGCTGCTTCAAATAATCTACTTGTTTTTTCATATTTTTAATTATCAGTTCTTTACTTGTTACAGTTCTTCTATTATTTAATTGAACTGAAGCGGTAGCCCAGCGAAGATTTCCTTTCTCATAACCTCTTTCATTATCGATACGGTCTAATGAAAGTTCTGCTGAACCCGGTTCTCCTACATATTCACAGATATATTCACAGAAGTTTTTTAAATCTTGTAATTCCGGACTTACTAGGATCCCGCGTCCACCATAATTTTCATACGCATGATGCTTTGGGTCATAACATCTTTGCATCATAGCATGGTGAGCTTTGTACACTTTTGATGTTTTTCCATCTTTACCCCTGGAAAGCCCATGTGTCTTATTAGGAGACACAAAATAGGGACAACTTGTTCCGCAACTCTTAATAACACCTGATTTTAAATTATTCAATTGTTTATTTGTAATACTTCCACAAGAACACTTGCACTCTACGATACATTTTTTTAATACTTGATGAAACTTATAAACCCCTGTAGTTACTAAATTCCCAAAAGCTACTCCTGGTGTAATAGGTGGTTCATATAAAATACACTCATTACAACAATGCGTATATTTTATGGTTTTTAAATGTATTAGTTGTTTGTATGAAATAATCCCACAATCACACTTGCATTCTAGTTTTGCATGAATTTTCTGTTTTCCAACTTTATACCCAGGAACATATGTACCTGTTAGCTCAAATACCCCAAAACGTGTTCCTGGTATAATCTTTGGTTTCTTAAAAATGCATTGATTACTACAATTTTTGGTTCTTCCAATTTTTAAAGGCGTATATTCCTTGTTCAAAATTACTCCACAATCGCACTTACATTGTGCCATTGATCGAATTCTTTTAATTCCATCCATTTTTTCAGGAATAAATAATCCTGTTGTTACTAGATTCCCGTAGCGTGTACCTGGAATTATTATTGGTAGTTTATTGCTTCCCATATATCTTCCTCTAAGTAAATTTAGAGGCAATGCCGGATTAGAAGGGGATTTATAAGCTTATCTTCGTTTCTTCAGTTTTTTAAGGTTTTGTCTTTGCTTTAAAATTTTATCATATTTTCATTTTTAGCTCAATCCAAACATCCGCCAGCAATCATTGCCACTTATGTTTACACTTAATCAATAAGCAAACAGGAAGATTAAAACAAATTGGAAAAAGGAGGCATTTTCTACTTAATGCATAAAAACGGGTTGTTCTTGCCATTGATTCTTTGATGCTTAAGCATTCACACCACGCGTGCTAATTCGTCCCAGCGTGTCGTGAAGCGTGGACTTCTCATCAGTTGTTTTGTTACATGTCGGGGTTTAATCCCACTCGAGGCAAAGAATACGGTGTCTTTCCCATTCAGTTGATTCAACTTATCGATGGCCACATTAAGAGCTATATTTTTTTGGGTATTATTGGTTGTTATTATCATTGGTGTAGGATGATCACTCAACATTTGCTTTTGTTTCTTCGCTCCCTCTTGGGTAAGATCCCACGCGCCAACCCCTGCTGCGTGATAAGTAAACCCCGGTCTAAATGCATGTCTCAGTGCTGCCAGAGCTCCTTTGATGAGTACTGAGGTATTATTCGTGTAGGTATCAAACTCCATTATGGAAGTGCCCTTGTAATAAACTTCAGTGCTTGAGAAAGGACTGTTCCTACAAAACACATATATTGCGGGCGTGACTAGTTTTCGGCTTCTCAGCTTCTCTCCCAATCGTGTTGCGTGCACAGATACTGCTTGGGCAATGTCATCGAAGGATTTTAGCTTTACGCCAAAAGATCTCGTAACTTGAATACTCTGTCGTTCAGGCTCGGACTCGTTAAAAGGCATGCATGATAGGCCCTGTAATTCTCGTACAAGCCGCTCTCCAATAACTCCCATCGATTTCCTTGCCCATCATCGGGGGTCTTTGATCGAAAGGTCATACGCAGTGTATATACCCTGCTTCCTGAGCTTAGGTGTAAGTGACCTGCCAACACCCCAGATCGAGCCAATCTCAGTTGCCTTTAATGCGGTATTTATTTCCTCATGTGTTTTGAGAATCATATATGTAGTGCGCTGCTTCTTTGCCATACGATTTGCCACTTTTGCCAGCGTCTTTGTGGGTGCTATTCCGATGGTGATTGGGATCCCTATGTATTTTAGGACAGTATCATACATTGTTTTTGCCATGATATTCACGTCAGTAAGAGGATGATGAGAGAGGTCTATAAACGCTTCATCGATGCTGTAGACCTCAACATCAGGCGTGAACGTTCGAAGGATGGTCATCATACGATTGCTGATGTCACCGTATAGCTCAAAGTTACTTGAAAAAATCTTGATACCATGTTGCTTGATAAGATGAGAAAATGTATGTAGGGGCGCTGCCATGGCAATTCCAAGTGCTTTTGCTTCATTGCTACAGGCTATTGCACACCCATCATTATTGGAAAGGACAATGACGGGTTTGTTGTTAAGGGATGGGTTAAATATGCGCTCACAACTGACAAAGAAGTTATTGCCATCAACAATTGCAAAGAGAGACGAATGCTTAACGTGGCAAACCGTAAATGACATATTGTATGCTTAAATTTGAATATTGTTCAGCTATCATATTCCTTCGGTTGCCATTGTAAATCCCACTGTAAAAGCGAAAAATATTATTTATTTAAATTGACAAATATTATATTATAAGTACAAATAAAATCGTAGTTTTACAGAAATCTTAGTACTTATATATAGATTTCTAATACCTTAGTTCGTATCTTGGCTTTGGCTTAACATCACCTTTCAGGTAATCAATTATCTTTTGTAGTGACTCAATCATCTCGTGCTCACTCATCTTGTTTCCCCTGATCAGCAGGCATAACCTTGCCACTTTGTATGAATGCTTTAACATCCTCAATGTCATACATAATCTTCCCGCCGACCTTGTAATACATCGGGGCTTGCTTACGTAGACGTCGCATGCGTAATCCACCAGGTGTATAACCCATCATCTCTGCTGCTTGCTTTGCAGCTATTAAGACATTGTTTTTATCTTCGTTCATTATGTAGTTATCCTTCTTTCTATATCTTCTATATCCTCTAACACGAAACCTAAACCAAGTCTCATTGAATTAATGAGTGAAGAAACCCTATCAACACGACCAGAATCATTCGTATCTGTCAGCTCTGTAGTAGATACAAGGCCCTTGCAATAGGAGGAAAGCTCCGTATACCCGGCCTTATATATAAAGTGGTTTGTTTGTTCATCAATTATGGGATTAGCCGGCCACACATAGGTATCAGGCTTCATGTTAATCATGTGTAAACCTTCCGTTGTTTATTAATCCAGTGTGATACATATAAACATATTTGTCTACACATGGCATGCGATGGAACAATAATACTATTTCTTGCTGTGAAGTATCTCAAGTTGTTCTCGAATGATATCCAGTTCCTCAGCATTACATTTGTGAATCGAGAATCCCTTAGCTTCAACCAACTTGACAATCTCCTGTGCTTCTTCGAGTGAGAGTTCAGAATCGCCAACCTGACCTACTATCGCTGTCATTGCGGTGTTGATATCGGTCTGTGTATGTAGGTTCTTGATAGCATCACTTTTCACGAATGTTTGTGCTTTAGGGGTTGGCATCACTCGATCAAGTATAAGCTTAGATGCAGCCAGATCACCTGCTAATGCGAGCTCTATTACCTTCTTTAAAATTGCCTCGGCATTCTCACTACCAATTCGTTCCAAGAAAATTTGAGCATTATTTTTGCTTCCCATTGGACGACCTTTACCGAATTGATTTCCAGGCTGAAAAGCATGTGATTTTTGCATGAAATAATTCCTTTTATAAGATTGCGTATATGGTTAATTTGCTGTTATTAGACGCTTTTGTTGATTTCAAATCACATTTTCTAACAGGTTGAAGTAACATAACAATATAAACATATTATCACATGATTTACGTACTTAAATCAAATGATTGGTGTTTTTATAAAATGAATTTTTCTCATTACTCGCCCTAACCCTCTTATGAATAAGCTGTGTAAAACCTTTACTCCAACACTGTACGGTAGCAGATCCACGAATGCTCATCATTTCTTCAAGTTCACGATAGCTTAAGGAAAAACGACACTTCATGTAGACAAATAAAAGAATCACACTTGGCGTTAAACAAAATCCTTTGAAATATTTGAGTAAGTCACGAGAAACTTCAGGCATAAAATCACTCCTATTATTCTCACAGAATATAGGAGGATATCCTTGATTTCAACAGAGGCGAAGGAACCGCATCGGAACCGTTTCTACTATCTGCACGTAGCAGGAGTACCTCGGCAACTCATGCCGGTTGGGCAAGTGTCGGTTCAGTCGTATTTGCTGCGGTATAGATACAAGGCCTGGATTGGGCTAAGATGG
>JAZKDQ010000016.1:0-9728 GCA_040387495.1 Pseudomonadota bacterium
GCGTTTATAAGATTCTTGGCTTAGTTACTTACCCACTCGTTTTGCATAAGAGCCGAAAATCTAGAGAGATGAACGAGCGCGCAATTCATTGAGCGCTGTAGCGAGTTCATCTTTACACAAATTTTTTTCTTCAAAAAAGGACAAAAAATGATTGACAGTTAAGACAGTATCAACTGCTGATTATGAAGGCGCATTCACGATAGGCGAAAAAATTCACCGTGTATTCATACACAATGATGTGATTAAATTGCCAAACAGACCATTAGAAACTTTAGATGCACTTTATTGGGATTACAATAATCATATTAATTTGAGAAATAACGAAGAATATTATAACAATAAACTGCATAATGAAGCACTTGATCATCTTATGCCAATGCCAATAGAGTTCATCGGGACTCATTATGAAAACGGAAGTATTCCATATGACGTAGTCGAAGAAAAGTGTAAATTTAATACGTTTAGAAATGCTGTTGGCAGTGCATTAAGAGCAAAGAATAACTTCCCCCACAAACCTGCGATAGATAAATATGCAGCATACTTGATGTTGAATTCAGGCATAAATCATTCTCACACATCAGGATCTCAGATAAAAGATAATCATAAGTAAAAGTGTCTTTAACGCCTGGGGATTGCACATAACCAAAAAACCTGGGCTATTTTAGAACATCAAAACCTGCATCAGGTTAGCCAAGCTGGGGGAATTTTCTCTAGTTTGGTTCTTTTTTAGAATTATTTATGTACTTTTAAAGTTATCACACATTTATTTACATAATATTACTTGAAATATAAAAAATAAGACCCATATTAAGTTTAAGATAAGTGACATATAGCAAATAAACAGCATATAGGTCTTTCTGAATATAATTTGCATGGATAAATCAACGTATTTACAAAAGGAAATAAAGTTTATGTTAATATTTAAGAATATTGTGTTAAGCATGGGGTTTTTAAGCGCATTTGCTGCAATGAGCAGTGGTTATTCGGCAACTCTTGATTTGGTTAGCGAAAGCAGGATACACCCTATTAAATCAACAACGACAGAGAATGCATTTCGATACGAAGCTAAAACTTTTGGTGCTCTAACTCCTACCTTAATGGATAGCTTAGTACAGGTGAGTTTCCCCGGGCATTATCATATTTGGCCTTCTGCAAGTCTTAGAATTGAATATATACCTGGACCAGAACAAAACTATCATTCAGGATATTGGCAATTAGCAAGGCTTGAAAATCAAGAGAAAAAAATCTTAGGTCAAGCTTTTTCTTGTCTTGATGAATCTGGGCAAATAAGTCCTTTTGTAGTTTGTTTTAAAAATCATCTTGATTCTAGTAAAATAGAACCAATATTTATAAATATTTCAGATACAGCGAATCCAATAATCATTCAACGTACTGAAGACATGGGCAATGCACTTGTGGGTACAATAGTTAACATGTTTTAGCTACTTGGGCTCGATAAGAACGTCTACGTTGCACTGGGGGTAAATAAAAAGCCAGGGCTATTTTAGTTGGCTTTTTTTATAAAACGATGCGGCAGGCTGGGGGATTACCTCTAGCATGATTTTTTTATGTAGTATTTAAATTCTTTCAAATCTATTTAGCAATAATATACAAAATATTACTTAAAAACAGCAAAACAATAAACATATTAAATTTGAAGGAAGTGGTGTATATTTCTTTCTAGCGTCAATTATGGGTGAAACCAACGTATTTACAAAAGGAAATAAAGATGTGAAATTAAAAAGAATTTTCTCTGCCTCACTTTTAGTTTTGCTGACCACTGCGCCTTTTACAATGGGATACTCTGCAACCCTAGTGGAAAATGCCGAAACTTCTGCAGCTGTTCGGTTGCAACCAATTTTTGCTGAAAGACGAAATGAGACTGTTGACAAAGTATTTTTGCTGGTAACTGGTGATGACTCAGAGTTTACAAGTAATTATTTTTTCCCAGAACAAGTTCCATCTCGGGGGACTTATATCCATAATGATGGTCACTTGTGGCCAAAAAAATACCTTAATTCCACGTTTAAACATGGCTTATTAAATACAATGATTAATTATTCTTTTAAAGAAAATCAAAAAGTTCCCATAGGCGTTCTTGAATTTTTGGATAGGAAAATAGCACGTTCAAATGTTAAATATGAAGAGCGCATTCTCACTTGCCCATCTTCAATTCATCGCTGTTTTTTATCTGAAATTTTTAAAGAACGAGCTCATAACCTCATAGAGTATAGACGTGATATTTATGTTAAATTTCAAAGAGCTTTCCAAGAAGGATTACAAGAAAATGAGCGGTTAGTTGATATTGGATCCAATTACTTAAAACATAAAATACGTGAAGAGAAAAGAGGCATAAAAGGTACAGCAAGAGAACGAGCAGAGGAAACTCACCGTGGTGACTTATTGCAAGATGCAGCATATACGATTGTACTTCATGCGACAAAAATTATGAATTCAGTTTTAGACGTAATTAAGAACGACCCTGATTTGCAAGGAATTCAGAAAAGTGATGTTAAACCAGCTCATGATGATTTGCTTAATGAAACAATAAATAATTATGCACAGGATATAAAAACATTTTTTAGAGCCTACAGACCAGCAATTAATGATATGCCTGAAGAAGCGTTTGGAATGCTTGAGTTGATTGATTTAGGACGTGAAGATATTCGTGCAGTTCCACTAAACTATAAACACGCTATTGACTCTTTAGTTTGATGGAATGTCGATATGAGTAAAGAAAAAGACTGAGCTTTTTAGAACATCGGATTCCCCAGCATATTAGCTAAGTTAGGGGAAATACCTCTAGCTTAGTTTTTTTATGAAATTATTCGCATATTTTTAAATCTATTTCACATATTCAATAAAATATTAATTGAAAACCACAAAAAAATACCATATTAAATTTGAAGGAAGTAGTATATAGTTCTTTCTAAAGTCAATTACGGGTGAAACCAACGTATTTACAAAAGGAAATAAAGCTATGAAATTAAAAAGAATTCTCTCTGCCTCACTTTTAGTTCTGCTGTCCACTGCACCTTTTACAATGGGATACTCTGCCACCCTAGTGGAAAATGCTGAGACTTCTGCAGCGGCTCGGTTGCAAGCAGTTTTCACAGAAAAACAAAATGAAACTATTGATAAAGTCATTTTAGAAAAAGGTTATTTTAGCAATCTTTTTTTTCCAGAAGAATATAAGGAGGTTCAATTTAGTGTTCATGAGCGCGCTCATCTATGGCCAAGAAAATACGTCGATTTTAACTTTAAGCATGGTCTCTTAAATTCTTTAATTAATGGGTATAATGGTAATTTTGATCTTATCAATATAGATAAAGAGAATGTAGCACTAAAAAGTAATTGGCAAAATGAATATTCACAAACAGTGTGGCATAATTCTCGCATTTTCTGCGCAACAACCAAAGATATGCCGACACACGTAGATAGAAGAAAGGTTACTCTTCGGTTATATAAAGCTTTTGTAGATGGCTTGCATGAGAATGAACATTTACTTTTTGTCGGAAGTAATTATTTGAAACATAAAATTCGTGAGGAATATATAGGAGATGAAAGAAAATGTACCATACGCAATTTAACCGAATCACAAAGAGCAGATAATAAAAAAGAGAGAAATCGTGGTGATTTATTGCAAGATCTGGCTTACACCATTGTCTGTGGTGCAAGTCGCAACATGTATTCAATTTTAAATGTAATTAAAAATGACAAACCTTTGCAACAAATGGTGACAGACCAAGAAAAACTAACACAAAAAATTAAAAAAGATTATCTTTCTAATCTTGCTGGCTTCGATTTAAAAGAGGAGCAACTCCAGATTGATGCCGATGGGATGTTAATCGATGAAACAGGATTATTTGAAGCAAGTTTCCCTGGGGAGAATTATGTAGCTACATACAATAACCGTGTTGAAGCTATTCGCGTAAAATTTGGTCAATACGAACAAGAAATAGAAACATTTTTTAAGGATTATAGACCAACAATCAATGGTGTTGAGGAAGCAGAATATAACGTGCTGGAGTTATTTGATTTTGGCCCAGAAAATATTGAGTCTGTACCAACGAAATTAAGACAAATTATTGATTCTTTGTAAATAAATATTAAGCCAGGCTCACAAAAATCCTGGGCTATTTTAGAACACCAAATCCTGTATCATATTAGCCAAGCTAGGGGAATTACCTCTAGCTTGGCTTTTTTATGGAATCATTGTTATCAATTACGACTAAATCCACTGCTCCACAATCCCACGGTCCACAATTCTTTGGTACTGATCCACATTTATCAGCATTTATGCTTCCGCTAACCCCTGAACGAATTGCGTTGTGCAAAAGGCTGGGGGAGGCATTGAAAAAAGAACTCGCACGTCGCAAACGTGAAGAGTCTCGCTACGATTGGACGGCACACGCCAGGGACACGCAGCAGCTACCCGCCGGTGATGATTGGCAAACATGGCTAATTCTGGCGGGTCGCGGGTTCGGAAAAACACGAACGGGCGCTGAAACAGTGCGGCAACTGGTTGAATCAAAACAAGCGCGGCATATTGGGTTAATTGGGCAAAGTATGGTAGAGGCAGCGTCTGTGATGGTGCAAGGCGAAAGCGGATTGCTGAATGTATTCCCGCCGGAGGAGCGCCCCTTGTTTAGCCCAAGTGGACAAAAGATATTTTTTAAAAATGGAGCCGTTGCAACCGTATTTGGCGGAAACTCGCCGGAGCGGTTGCGTGGGCCGCAGTTTGATTTGGTGTGGATTGACGAGTTTGCGAAGTTTAAGAATCCAGATGAATTGTATGACCAAGTGATGATGTGTCTCAGGTTAGGCGTGCATCCAAAATGCATTATTACGACAACGCCGCGACCGGTGCCGCTTTTGGAAAAGCTATTGAAAGACCCAAAAACCGTTGTGACACGCGGCAGTACATTTGATAATGCCCAGAATCTGGCGTCGTCGTATATTGCGCAGATGAAATCAACGTATGCTGCAACGCGCATCGGCGCGCAGGAATTGTATGCTGAGATCTTGTCTGAACGTGACGGAGCGCTTTGGAATCGATCGTTGATCAGATACCAAGTGCCGGTAAATGAGAACTGGCGTCGAATTGTCATTGCGATTGACCCTGCGACAACGCATCACGATCAAAGCGATGAAACGGGCATTATGGTGGTGGGCCTTCATGATGATGGGTTTGTGTATGTGTTAGAGGATTTAAGTGGGCGTCTGCCACCAACAGAATGGGGCACGCGCGTGACCGAGGCGTATTGGCGCTATAAAGCAGATCGCGTCGTGGCCGAAGTGAACAAGGGAGGCGATCTGGTTGAACGCGTCGTTAAAAGTATTGATCCACATGTTAGTTATAAAGCCGTACGGGCGACCCGCGGCAAAGTTGTGCGGGCAGAGCCAGTTGCATCGTTGTATGAACAGGGTAAGGTATTTCACATACGGCCGCTGACGTTGTTAGAGCAGCAAATTTGCGATTATATCCCGAATCGAACGGCAAAATCACCCGATCGGATGGATGCACTGGTCTGGGCGGTGACTGATTTAATGCTAGCGCGAGAGGCGTGCGCCGAGCCTAAGGTGTGGGGGGTGTGAGACGAAATTAAAAAGCCAACATGATATAAATATATACTCAATATACTAAAATAACAAACATAGAAATACTGTGTGTTTATTTTGTTGGTGCTTTTTTTGTATATTTGATGTATTATCAATTATTGTTGATTAACACAGAGTATTATGCATATGAATTTGATTTTAAATTTTGCAATCATATTTGTGCTTTTTAGTGTAACGCAATGTTCTTCCTTTGATATTATTGAAGACTATAATGCAAAAAGGCTTGAGGTATTTAACACTAAGCCATATTCTGGAAATAAGGTTTTTGATGAGTACGGTGAATTAAAAGATAAAAATGAGATCATTCACGATTATACAACTATGATTGATGATGCTTTTATGGATGACGCCGAATCTATTGCTAAAGACGCCCAAGGATCAAAAACTGAGATATTTTTAAAAATCATTATGGGCTCAGCAATTATGGATAAGCCAGATATGTATAATAAAGGCAAGATTCCTGAAAATACATACGATCCATATTTTACCATTATTAGCGAAGCAAGAAATCTCTTCCGTGATCTTGTTAGTAACATTAGATGTAATGGATTTGGTCCAGTTAATACCAGTGATTTGGATCAATATAAACATAGATATAATAATTTATTTAGTTTCAGCAGAGTTAAAAAAGAGGACTTCGCACTCTGGTTTAATGAAGTTTTTACCGAGCATGAGCCCGGGTTTCGCCTGGAAAATCCAGATTTAGGAATTAGGAGCTATCATCCCTTAGAGCCTGTTGTTACCAAAGGTATTATAAAGCCAGATGCAATTTTTCCTAGAATCACTTCAGATCAAAAATTATGGCGAACTCCTGTAAGCTTCGATTTTAAATGTGATTACCCACACTTATGCGATCATTCAGATCACCTAAAGTTTTTTAGGTGGAAGAGGCTCTCGCTGCTGCTAACTTAATACAGTTCCCCCGCCATAAACCCATGATAGTCCTCCGTTTGCAAGCCATCTGGGTTTTCCAGAATTTTAACAAGCTCTTTACCAAATGTTTCACTCGCTGTTTTTATGGTTTCATTCACGTGCATCCCAAAGTTCAAGATCTTTTCAGTAATTGAGGCACTATTATTATCGTCGCTATCCCTACCACCGCTGCTGCGGCCTGGTAAAAAAAAGGTAGCCCTTCCCCTTCTTGATTATTAGTCAAATTATAGAGATACGATAATGGATTAAATCCTTCCACAGCCGGGGGAGCTTGAATGTGTTGTTTCTTATTTAAGGTGCCATTGCATTCTTTTGCTCGCTTTTTGTCATCAATTATTGCTGTGAGTGGTTGCTGGGCTAGCTGAAGATCTGCCAGAGGATCTGTCATTGGAATTTCCAATGAACTAGCAGGATTTTCAGGTGCCGTGCCTACGGGTAGGATGGCATCGCTTGTATGGATATCATCTGATATCACGATTTGTGTTTTATTTGCCTCCTCTTTATCAATTTTTGCGTCATCTTTTTCTTCTGCAACATCTTGAATATGACCTGGGGAAATAGTCTTCTGTAATTCAGAAGAAGCGATTTTTACAAAATTGCCAGCAACGTGAGGAATACCATCCGCAAGAACAGTATTAGCAGCGGAAATTTGATCGCCTTCAGATGCGGGCTTTAAAGGATTGGTTGCGTGTGAACTGATTTCAAGTGTATTTCCAATTAGCGGCTTTGCTTTTGGCAGAACAAGTCCGACCATACCTTTCCAAAACCAATGATCTTTTTGCACAGAATGAGCTGTTACAACATTCTCAGGGCTTTGTTTCGAGCATGCCAATACGTCCACACCTGCAACCTTAATAAAACCCTTTGATTCATCATCAGAAGAATCCTCAAGAGAATCTTCATCATGCAGACTAGCGATATTATTGCTAACTATCGGTTTCTCAGCTTCTTCCATTGCCCATCCTTGATTCAGTCCATAAATACTGACAAGAAAAAACATTACGTGGACACTTTTTAACGTTGTTGATTTCATATATCATCCCCCATTGTTTTTTGATTGTAAAAGCAAATTATATTAAAATGAATGATAATTTTTAATATAAAATAATATAACAAGTATGTGAAACTTTTCCTTGATTTTAAAAAACAAAAATTGAATTGGTTTGGAAATAAATTTCTGATTTAAGGGCAAGATAAAGTACATAGGTCCTTCGATCGTGCCGAAGGAAAACTAATGAAAGGGTGGAGAAAATTAAAGAGAGAACGGAGAAAGCCACAAAAGGACGATATAATGATTCCTAATTTTCTTAGTTTCCCTCTGGCGTGACCAGAGGGACCATGTACTTTCTTGCGCTGTGCATGGATCCTCCGATCATGTCGAAGGAAAACTAAAGAGGTGAGGAGACACCCCAAGCTAGTCTCACTCAGTAGGTTCACTTATGGGCGTGTAATCCATATTATCACCGCCACGACGATTCTTTTGATCTTCTTTCAAACGAAGTGCTTCGTCATATTCCGTTATGATTGCCCACACCGCCTCGATGATTTCTTGCGTTCCCGTACGTGATGCCGCTGAACACAAAAACACAGGCTTACCAGACGCCTTTTCAATGGCGGCTTTTTTCTCGGCGATTTCTTCGTCATAGAGCGAGTCAATTTTGTTTAGCACAACAATTTCAGGCTTATCGGCAAGATCTTCTAGATACTCACGGCATTCATTTCGAATGATATGATACGCACCAACAACGTCTTCTTGCGTGCCATCAATCATATGAATCAATACACGGCACCGTTCAATATGTCCTAAAAAGCGAACACCAAGGCCAGCACCAAGATGCGCGTCTTCGATTAGTCCTGGAATATCAGCCAACACGAATTCTTTATCAAACACAGACACAACGCCCAATTGTGGGTGCAATGTTGTAAATGGATAATCGGCAATCTTTGGTTTTGCATGTGTAACAGCCGCTAAGAATGTAGATTTTCCAGCGTTTGGCATGCCAAGCATTCCCGCATCAGCGATCAACTTTAGGCGCAGCCAAATCCACAGCTCTTCCCCTGGCCAGCCTGGGTCGTACCGACGTGGGGCTTGGTTCACTGATGTTTTAAAATGTTGGTTACCATAACCGCCATCACCACCACGTGCTAAACGCACGATTTGACCAGGCGTCGTTAAGTCAGCAAGCATCGTTTCGCGATCATCAGTAAAAATCTGCGTACCAACAGGCACTTTCAAGATAACATCTTCACCGGATGTGCCTGAGCGATTACGCCCCATACCATGTTGCCCGCGATCGCCACGAAAATGTTGTAAATAACGATAATCAATCAGCGTGTTGAGGTTTGTAATGGCTTCAACGAAAACGCTGCCGCCACGACCACCAGCGCCGCCATCAGGGCCGCCGTATTCTACAAATTTTTCACGCCTAAAGCTAACGCAGCCATTGCCGCCGTCGCCGGACTGTATATAGATTTTGCATTCATCAAGAAATTTCATCGTTCAACCATTTTGTTTATTGGAAGACACCGGAATACACAGTTGTTGTTCAAAAATGCTTTCTTATTACTCAGTATGGACAGTATAAAAAATGAGTGAACAAGTATCGCTAAAGTGTCTTCTTTATATAAGAAATATATTATTTTCACTTGTCATATTATAGAACTCACATGATTATTTCAAGCAATATCACAAAAGGTTTTTTTACGCATTCTGAAACCAAAATATTACGTCTTTGTCCAATCATCCTTCTTGCACGTTATGAGTGTAAGTTGCGATCCATCCACACTTAAAAAAGCAGTGGTTAACATCGGTGCAGTTACACAAAATAATGTCGATACAGTTTTTTCACAAAATGTCTATTCTTATCAATACATATTTTTAAAATTAATGACACAATATTTAACGTAATAAAAAAAAAGTCAATATATTAGTTTAAAGTCAACACGACATATGTATAAAATTTTATTAAAATTCTTTGGGCGATTATTTTTCTTGACCTTTTTTTCTAAAATATCTCAGGATATTTATATAAATTGTGCGTATTTGTTTCTTTTATCTACTTCAGGAGAATAATTAATCATGAAAACATTGACATCTTTCGATATTGAGCAATTAATGAAAACCTCAATTCGGGATTAAAATTGCACCATAACTGATTTTAGATTTTAATCAG
>JAZKDQ010000017.1:0-46871 GCA_040387495.1 Pseudomonadota bacterium
TCTGATTAAAATCTAAAATCAGTTATGGTGCAATTTTAATCCCGAATTGAGGTTTATAGATAAAATGATTCAAATAACTTAGCTGTAATTTCTGCGGTTTCGTCATATCTCGATGAATAATATAATGGATTATTTATGGAATCATCGCCCATACAGTATCCTATCTGAAATAATCTTAGTTCAGGATCAGTACCAATGAAAATGCATTGCATGAACTTGTCGCCTTTTTGTAAGCTAACAGAACTTTCGTGAAGATGAGTTAGCAAAGTAACAAATAAAGATACAAAATCAACAGGGTTATCACCACCCATTACAATACCATCAATTTTGGAGTATGCACTTTTTACTTCTTCATTTTCTTCGTCCCAATTTCCTACCACGTCTAAAACCCAGCAGTTACTTGGTTTTGGTTTCATTATTTTATTTAATTTAAGGGCGATATTTTCAAAAAACTTAAATTTAATTTTTAAATTGAATCGTCGTGAAAGCCAGGCAACAAAGAGAAAAAGGATTATCCCCCCACACAAACCAAGAAAACCGTATCATTTCATCTGCCAACATAAAGCCATTTGGATACCAATATTTGTATGTACTTGATAATGAATCTGGCGCCCCATTTTTATAATAAATAGAAAATCTTTCTCCTATTTTTTCAGGCAAATATGGATGTTTACATTTCTTCGGGATATACCTTGTTTTTATCTTTTTTTTATCATACGTGTAATACTCTATAACGTATTCACCATATTTCTTAGCAGGCAATTCAACGACAACAGCCTCTGTTAGATGATGATTATATAAAGCCAAAAAACCTGGGATAAGCATGGCTATTAACATTGGAACACCAAATAAAATAATGCATATGTTTTGGATATTATACTCGAAGCTATTTTTTCTTGAAGAAATTTTGAAGGCTCCCTATAAATAAATAAAAATGACGTAACATACTATACCATCAATTTCCTTCAGAGCCCACTTCATATAATGAGGCTCTTATCTAGGCTAAGAAGATTCTTAACTCAGCTCGTAGTGGACTTTCATCACCAAGTTTTATGCTATGTCTGGCGCACAGATGAATCCTCTGGTCGAGCCAGAGGAAAACTAAAAAGGTTCTGTGCTCTTTGCCACATAAACTTAAATAGCTATATTCTTTAATTCAAGTGCACGTTTGTAAACTTCTTTTCTAGGTAATGCATACGCTTCTGCGACCATGTGGGATGCATCTTTGATGGAAAGTGTTTTAAGCGCATTAACCAGCGCGCTGTCAATTGATTCATCAGACGCTGCGTCATCTGCCGTGGCTTGGCCAAGAACGATAACAATTTCACCGCGCGGTGGATGCTCTTCATAATGTGCAATAACAGATGCAAAATCACCCTGTTTAACTTCTTCGAACATTTTGCTAATTTCACGGACGACAGCCACCGTTCGTTTGCAAAAGGGTTTTTCCATGATTTGTAATGTTTGTACTAAACGATGTGGGGATTCAAAAAAGACAAGGGTTCCGTTAAATGGTATCCATTGGTTCATTTGTTTACTATTAAAGAAACCAACATATGCAAATGCATGACTCATAAGTCCTGACAACACAAGTGCTGCTGGCACAGCAGATGGCCCTGGCAAGGTCGTTACATAAACGCCTGCTTCTTGACATGCACGCACAAGTTTTGTTCCAGGGTCAGAAATCAGTGGCGTTCCAGCATCACTGATCAATGCGATTGCTTGTCCTTCCTGGATGGCTTTAACAATCAGTGGCCGAACACTTTCCGCATTGTGATCGTGGTACGACCATAGTTTTCGTGAAATGCCATAATGACTCAGCAGTTTTCCAGATACACGTGTATCTTCACACGCAATGATGTCGCATTGTTGCAGCGTTTCAATGGCGCGTAATGTTATGTCTTTTAGGTTGCCTATTGGGGTGGCAACGCAGTAGAGTCCTGGCTTTAATGTCATGTCATATTTTGATTGTCGGTTGTGTTCAGAGATTGGCACAAAAATTGCACAATCTAAAGGATAAAATCAACAGTGAATAATTTGTAGTTACGTATGTTTGGTAGATTTAGTGCATTTCTTCTTTTGGCATTTCAAGCGAACGCGATGGCTGCGCGTGGTGTTGCTTCATGTGACGTGTATGTTCGCCAACAAGAAATTTTTTATAATATCCCCTCGCATTTATTAAAGGCAGTATCATTAGTTGAATCAGGTCGTACACTAAAGCCCGGACAACGCGTGGCATGGCCTTGGACAATTAATGTTAATGGACGTGGGTATGTTTATGAATCAAAACAGGAAGCTATTAACGCTGTACGTAAGTTTCAAGGGCAGGGGCAACATAGTATTGATGTGGGATGCATGCAGATTAATTTAAAGCATCATCCAAAGGCATTTAGGCATTTAGAAGATGCCTTTGATCCACAATTGAATGTTGCTTATGCAGCACAATTCTTAAATAATTTAAAAAGACAGCTTGGTAGCTGGCGAACGGCCGTTGCCCACTATCATTCAGCAACACCAGCATTCCATCATCCTTATCGTGAGAAGATTCAAAAGCAATGGGCTTCTTTGAGAAATTTGGTAGGGAATACAACGCCAATTTCGCATGATATTAGTTATGTGTCTAATTCAGCTACAATGACCCCTTTACACAATCCACTAATGCAGAATGATAAACATTATAAAGTGAGAAAGTCTCAACAAAAGGTACATGCTCCTTCTGAGTCACCAGTTATTATTGCTCCACCAGGTAAGTTCTATTCCGTGAGTGGTCCTGCACAACAAAGACCAGAGTCATATGCTAAATTAAAGTATCGTAAATTTTATCATGTGCTGCCACAGAATCAGTCTGGTTTTATGCCAGTTAGGTGAGGGTTTTAATTTATTTGTATGTGTGCTGAATGCGTGAAATTTACTCACTCATCGCGCTAAACTGAATGGCTCCGCTTGGGTTTATCCATACGGGAATGTTTGTTGTAAAGAGCGAGGCAGGTGTTTTTATACGTAGTGTAACTGTTTCTTGCGTTTCAATTTTTTCTTTTAAAATTTCGTTATTTATTGTTTCTGAGTTCAAAACCCAAAGGGCAAGTGAAATTGGATCTGCAACACGAATGCATCCTGAGGAAAGCGCTCTAATACCTTTATTAAAAAGAGAAGTTTCCGGTGTGCCGTGCATGTATATTGATTGATCGTTTTCTAAGTTAAATTTAACCGCGCCAAGTGCATTTTTTTTGCCTGGCTGCTGTCTAACCTTGTATGGGAAATAGGTGAGTGATACATCTTCCCAATTGATGTGACGCGACTCTAAAAGATCGCCATTTAAATCATACACGAGATAATTGCCACGGTTTAAATACTCAGGATCAGCAATTACTTTAGATAACTTGTCTTTGACAAAGATAGCGACTGGAACGCGCCAAGATGGATTCAAAACAATGCTTTGTATGGGGTATGTACCGATCGGAGTAGAGCGACTTTGACTGCCTACAATCACTGCTTGAGCAAGCTCTATTTGATCATTATCGATTGCAAACAGATTAAAAGTAGGTAAGTTTACAATAATATAACGTGTGCCCCAGTGAGGTTTTAGAGCATCAAATTGTACTAATGATTGCTGGATAACTTTAGTGCGGAATTCAGGTGGTATGTTTAGTTGCATACATGTTTGCTGACCTATAATTCCATCAAAATCCAAAGAATGGCTTTTCTGAAAAGCTTGGATTCCTGCTTCGAGTGCTTCATCATATTGGTATTCATCAACTACTGCCTTATTTTGTATGATTTTAAGAAGGAAGAGTTGTTTTCTTATAGTGCTGATGACGGGATCCTTATCACCTTTTTTAAATGCTGATTTAAGGCATGTGAACTGAGGCCAGTGCTGAACAGATTTTGCAAGGGTTTTGTAAAATATTTCACTATTAATTAGCTTTTGTCTGATATCAGAAATTTTGATTTGAACTTTTAATCCTGTTGATTCTGCAGCAGCATTTGGGTGGGTATAAAAGGTACTAAAGAAAATAAAAATAAAAACGGAAAAAAGAAAATTCATACACATATGATTAAATGAAACCAGTATCTTTATGGAAGCATAAAAATAGTTAAAAATATATTAGATTTATCGTGATTAGCCATTCAGATGGTTTTTATAAAAAACCACCTGAATGGCTAGGATTTATTAAAAAGAATAGTTTATTTCGCTCAAAAATTATGTTTAATCCATGCATTTAATTTTTTCAATACAGGCAGCTTATTGCCTGATAAAACATTTATCTGCTGACTTTCAAAGTCTTGAAAAGCATATTGCAATAAGCCGGAACATGTTGAAAAACTAGGATCATTAATTAAATCGATTGTCCCTGATAAGCCGTTTGGTGTACCAAGCCGCACTTGTCTTCCGAAATATTGATTTGCCATATCACGAATTCCTTGTAGCTGACTGACTCCACCCGTAATGACAATTCGTTGGAAAGCAAGTGGATCTATTTCGTGTGTTTGCACTTTTTTAAGAACGCATTCGAAAATTTCTTCGACGCGCGCTCGTATAATATGGATCAACATTCCTTTTGGAATCTGATGGCTATAGTCTTGAATTGACTCGCCCATCTGCGCAACCATGATACTTTCACGATCATCTGTAGAAGATTGTATCAGTGTGCCGTACAGTGTTTTAAGTCGTTCTGCTTGCGCAAGAGGGGCTGCTAAGCCGCGTGCGATGTCATTTGTTATATTAGCACCACCAATAGGAATTGTCGAAAGGCTAGTAAGGTTGCCTTCGTAAAATGTTGCAATGGTTGTTTGCCCCGCGCCGATATCTATCAACGTAACGCCAAGCTCCATTTCATCTGCAACAAGAGTTGATAAGCCAGATGCATACGGAGAGACCACAAAACCTGTGATGTCTAAGTGGCATCTGCCAATGCACGAAGTTAGATTTCGGATCATTCCAGTGGGTGCTGTCACGATGTGTAATGTTACCGATAGACGCTGCCCAATCATGCCTGTTGGATCGCGAATACCTTCCACATTATCGATTGCATAGCTAATAGGTAGCACATGTACGACTTGATGATCTGGTGAAATTGCTGCGTTACGATTTAGAGTCATTAATCTTTTAAGATGTGATTCGTCAACAGGGTTGTTTGATAATTGTAACTCAACTTTAATGCGATGTGATTGTGCCCATCTGCCTGGAATAGCGACGTAAACACTATTAATGTTTTGCCCGGCTGATTGTTCTGCAGCATGCACTGCATTTAAAATAGAGTCTTCAAGTGCTTCAAGGTCTATGATATTACCGCCGCGAAGACCTTTTGATAGCTGGTACCCGATGCCAGTTACTTTGAGCGGCGTTTGATCTTGATGCTTACTACCAATTGCTCGTCCTATCGCACAGCAAACTTTGCTTGTTCCAACATCGAGTGCTGCAAAAAGCTCACTTTTTGGTGTCGGCAATCGTTTGTTAAATAAGCTCATTTAAGTTTAATTCCTCAATTGTTTTTTTTGTAAGTATATCAAATAATTAAATTAATAAATAACTATTTGTGTGTGAGTGAGCAGAGCGTTGCATGTCAGTATTATTTTGACGTTAAAACTACGGAATATAAAAATAGCATATTTAGTAATACTTGACTATTAAAAGATTAAAAAAATGATTTTTTAATTTTATGGTAATTTTTATGGCTTGATGGATATTAACCTTTTAGAAATTATTTTCCTGTTATTATAAAATAAAGTTTTCAAGTATAGATTGTTAATTTCTTTACTCTTATTGCTTTGGCATGGAACTTGCACACATGTAGTTGGTTAGAATAAGAAGGTAATATTAACGTGATTCTGGGTTCGCTGCTAAAAAAATATTTTTATAGTTTGTCGGTTATTGTGTTGATTTACTCTGTGCTGGTTCTGGGTGTAAATTCAGCAATTGCAGGGACAGCAGCATCAACAACTACTTCAAATGCGCCATCACTATTTCCATTAACGCCTTCAACTGGTGTCCCATTAATTCCAGCCCCACTTCCAACAGTTGCTGGGGCAGCAGCACCATTCGTTCCGAATGTGCCATTATTTCCCTCAACCCCACCGATGCAGCCATCGTTCTTACCTATCGTACCTCCAGTGACTGGGTCAATTCCGCTTGTACCTTTGCAAGCCCCACTTATCACTAATCAGCCTGTGATATTGCCCCCCTTGTTTAATACTCAATCTTTTGTTCCAGGGACAATTCCTCCGCCTGCATCTTTTGCTGCTGCTCCTCCCCCTACTATTGTGCCTTCTCCAGTTTCTGGGAATATTTATGGACCTTCTGCTGCTCCTACACCTGTTGGTATAGCCGTGCCTATTCCTATTTCTCCTTCAGTTGCTCAGCCAATTGTGGTGTCTTTAGGAACCTCGGCCGAAAAGACTGCAAGTCAAGCTGCCGCACCTTCTCAAACACTACCGCCTCCTACGCCAATTGTTGTTATAGACCCAGATTCTCTAACGCAAGAGCGTATTCACCCGAAATCAAAAATGCCTGAGCCTACTAAGGTTATAGAGGGAGACCAAAAGAGTTCTGTTGCTTCTCCATTGTTATATGAAAATAAAGTGCTTAGTTTTGTAGAGGCCCCTCCATGTCCTGTTGTACCGCCAAGTTTGTCAAGTATTCCAGTTCAGGCGCCTATGAAAAGGCAATCACCTACGCAAGCAGCTGGGAATCAGAAGGAGAAAAGTGAAGAAAAAGAAGAAATGGAAGAAAAACCAAAAGCATCAAAAAAGAAGGGGAAAGGTAAAAAAGCTGGCAAGAAAAAAGCTGGCAAGAAAAAAGCCGGGGGTAAGAAAAAGAAGAAATAACAAGTATTTAATTAGTAAATAATTAAAAGGTGGTGGTGTAAATAGATTACCCTGTTAAGACTATTCCATTTTCTGCGCGCCAATATAAGTAGACCTCATCATCCCATTTCACATCGCGATCCGTAAGACGTAAAAGGTTAGTCATAGCAGCTTGTACACGTTTGCCAGACTCAAGTTCTATATGATAAATTGACATATCACCTAAGTAACCAATTTCACGCACTATGCCTTTTGCACAATTACGTTTAGAAGATGATTCGACGTTCTGTGATTTTTCGATAATTTCTGTTTTAATTTCAATGGTGCTATTTTCATCTTGAATTATCTCATTGTGATATTCTTCGGGTGGTGTTGATGAAATCATGATTTTTTCAGGGCGAATGGCAACAGACACATGTGCACCAAGTGGCATTGCTGCTGTATGGGTAATGTATAATTGTCCGCCAGCGCCAGGTGCGTCAATAACAACATGATCTGGTTCATCAGCGACGACAACACCATCAAAAACATTCATCGTGCCTATAAATTCAGCAACGTAACGCGAGTTTGGAAATTCATATATGTCGTGTGGAACACCTATTTGGCGTATGCGACCTTCTTCCATAATGGCCATACGCGTTGACATGGTCATAGCTTCTTCTTGATCATGGGTCACAACGACAAAGGTGATACCAACTTTTTCTTGAATGTTAACAAGTTCAAATTGCGTTTGTTCGCGCAGTTTTTTATCAAGTGCCGCCATTGGTTCATCGAGCAACAAAAGCTTAGGTTGTTTTACAAGGCTTCGTGCTAACGCTACGCGCTGCTTTTGCCCACCAGATAATTGATTTGGTTTGCGGTCGGCAAAAGATGCCATTTGTACAAGGTCAAGTACTTGATATACTCGATGCTCAATTTCGGATGCTTCCATTCTCTCTTGTTTTAGGCCAAAAGCAATGTTCTGAGCAACAGTCATATGTGGAAATAATGCATATGATTGAAACATCATGTTTACAGGGCGCTTGTACGCTGGCCAGTGTGTAATATCGATACCATCAATTAAGATGCGCCCCGATGTGGGCTGTTCAAACCCAGCCAATATACGAAGGAGTGTCGTTTTTCCACAGCCAGAAGCGCCGAGTAATGAGAAAAGCTCTCCGCGATAAATAGATAAATTTAGGTTTTTAACGGCATGCACATCACCAAAGCTTTTGCTAATGTTCTCAAGCTGAATATAGGGCTTTGCTGTGGGATCTTGCCATAATTCTAATTGATTGTTTGTCGAGCGGTTTTGCATGGGTGTCTCATTTTTGAGTAATAATAAGGGGCGCAGGTAAAAATTGCGAATTTCAGAATCACTTCAGCATTTTTTTAGAATTAGAGCAACATTTTTCTGTGTCGCTATTTAATTCTTACTTGCACCGTCATACAATGAAGCAAAAGACTTAGGTGATTCTTCTAGAAATAAAGTCTAAGTTGTTTCCAGATATGAAAATCATACACAATTAATTATCGTATTTTCATATATTCAATTTATTACTATAATAGGCAGTTCATTTCAGATCACGGTAACAACAAAACTGCTGTGTTGACGCTAAAAATTGCCCATTATCTTTTTTTTCTTTCTTGAGAAAAGATAGTCAATTATCGTTTCTAAGTGTCATTCGTTAAAAAATGATACATCTAAATAAAATAAGCTTTGTTGCTTACTAGCGATACGAGGGCAGGCAATTTCTATTTGCGATTCAAACGTATGTTAATCCAAGATTTTGTGCGTTCACGATCAAATTTCAAGCTTTCATCGCTGGTTTGAGGTGCATTTAACCTTAATTTCTTCATAACATCTGGTTTGGGATAAATTGCTGTGTTGTCTTTAATACTGTTATCAATCAGAGGCAATGCTGTATCAATAACGGTTGGTAATTTCGTTTTATTGGTAATTTTGGCACTCACTTCAGGACGCAGCAAGAAATTGATGAATTTATGCGCATTGATTGGATGTGGTGATCCAACAGGAATGGCCATGCAATCAATCCATAACGTTGTGCCTTCTTTAGGAACTACATAAACAATATTACGCCCAAGTTCTTTTGCATCATGTTCAGCTTGATGCGCATCACCAGACCAGGCTTGTGCAACACAGACATCACCTAAAACAAGGTCATTCATAAAGCGTGAAGAAGTGAATCGTCTGATCGAAGGACGTAATTTGAGCAAGTGTTCTGAAGTGAGTTTTAAATCATCTGCAGTTTCGCTATTTGAAGGACGTCCTAAGTAAGCAAGGACAAGAGGCATCACATCGATGGCTTCTTCTAGAAAACTCACGCCACAGCTTTTAAGTTTCTTTAAATTCTCTGGATTAAAAAGAATTTCATAACTTTCAAGATCAACATCAGGCAGGCGCGTCTTCACTTTATCTTTGTCAAAAGCAATCCCTAACGTGCCCCAATAGTAAGGAATTGCATATGCCATGCCCGGATCAACTGTATTCATGTGAGTTGTAATGACTTTATTTAATCCTTTTAGTTCTGTTAATAAAATTTTATTGAGCGGTTGGTAAATGCCAACTTTAATTTGACGTGCTACGTATGGGCTCGCTGTTGGAAAGACAACGTCATAGCCAGAGTTGCTGGCGAGTAGCTTGGCCTCTAAGACTTCGTTGTTATCATAAACGTCATAGCGAACATGAATGCCGGTTTCTTTTTCAAACGCTTGTAAAATCTCAGCAGGAATCATGCCGTACCAGTCATACACATTAACGAAGGCTTCTTCTTGATCTTTTTGTTTTGAAAAAATGAAATAGATAGAGAAAATACAAAGTGAGAAAATGATGATTCTTTTGATAAGATGTATAATTTTTTTCTTCATTTTACTGCCTTAATCGATGCCGCATTAAGCAGAGCGCTTAATTACAATAAACTTACAAATAAAGCGTTCAATAATCAATGCAATAATGGTAATGCCAATGATCCCCAGCATGGCATAAGCAATCGGGTGCGCATACGCAAGTTTAACCATCCATAATGCCCAGTCAGGCGTGGTAAGCAGTGCACTATTAAAAGCATTGGGTATATTTATTTTTTCACAAGCAATTGGGTTGTGCGCACCTAAATAGTGAAAATCATAACCAAATTTGGAACAAATGAGTAAAATTACGATAGCGCCTAAAATGCCAAGGTGAGTTCTTGCTAAGCGATAGCTGAATTTTATGCCAAGTTGTGAACCTATGGCGCTACCAAATAAAAGAGTGAGAGCAAGCAGCCAATCGCTGGGGTATTGGCTGAATCCGTGAGCAATTGTAACAGCAATAGAAATGGCAAATGCAGCCAGTAATGTCGTGCCAGCAACCACGGGGCTCGATCTTCCAATCAAATAATAAACAATCGGCATCATAAATAAGCTATTTCCACCGCCGAGCGTTGAGGTTAGTAAACCGGTTGCGATACCAACACAAATGGGAATGATTATGCTCATTTCAACACGAGCACGTGTAAAAATACGATGGTAGGGAAAATAAATCATCCAATGGCGCATCATAACGGATCGTGCTGCTTTTTGAGGATGCATTAATAAGCGTATGTTTTGATAGAGCATCATACTACCAAGCGTGCCTAACACAAAAAGATAAGTAATCGTTAGTTTTTCAGCAGCTGTAATATTTGTGGCGACCATCTCAAGTAAAAAGATCTCACCACAAGCGCCGATAATACCGCCAATAAATAAATACCAAGCCAAAGCAAAATCAACATCACGCAGTCGCCAGTAGCTCATGAATCCAATAAGGTTAGTACCGATGGCATTATTAAGCTGTGAGGCGACGGCAATCATAGGTGGTATGCCAACCATCACTAATAATGGAGTTACGATAACACCGCTTCCAATACCCAGCATTCCAGCGACAGAACCACCTATTACCCCAATCGTAAGTATAACGAGGGGATTCATCACGTGGTCAGCAATAGGAAATAGAATATCAAATATCATACTCCCATGATGCCTTAATTTGAGAAAATTGTCACTTACTCAGTGTAGGGAAAATCATTGTTGTTAGTATGGGGTGCATAATTTTTCTTTCACCTATGATTTTTTTCTACTTGAGGTAATCTATGGAAAGTGATTAGATTGATCTGAATCCATTTCAGATGGATAAAATATTGATTTTATACAAAATAGGGAGAGCCTCCATGAGCTTTATTGAAACACTTCATCAGAAATTAGATGCATATCATTTGTTATCACATGATTTTTACAAGGCGTGGAATGACGGCCAATTGAGCATGGATACACTTAAAATTTATGCTAAAGAATATTATCATCACGTTGCTGCTTTTCCACGCTATATCAGCGGTATTCACACACAGTGTAGTGATTTGAAAACGCGTCAAATTTTGCTAGGAAATTTAATTGAAGAAGAACAAGGTGCTGAAAATCATCCGGAGCTTTGGAAGCAATTCGGTGAAGGTCTGGGAGTTACACGTGAAGAGCTCAATGAAAAACCACAATTGCAAGCGACAAATGCTTTGGTTGATGGATACTTTGATCATGTACGATCAGATTTTGCGACAGGACTTGGTGCATTGTATGCATATGAGCGGCAAACACCAGAAGTAGCTACGTCTAAGATTGAAGGTTTGTGTAATCACTATGGGATTACAGACGAGCGCACGTTGAAATTTTTTGATGTGCATGCTGATGCTGATATCTGGCATCGTGAGGAATGCGCAAATCTTATCGAAAGCTTAAGTGAAGATGAGCAACAAAAAGTTTTAGAAGGTGCTGAGGCCGGTGCAAAGCTGCTTTGGGGATTCCTTGATGGCATGATGGAAGTTCATGGCAACCATGCCTGCGCTAGTTAAGTAAATAATTCTTGAAATTCAGGCACGACACTTAAGTTTTCAAGTGTGCGTGCCGATGTTTCTTCTAATTGAATTAGCATATTTATTGTCTCGTCGTTAAAGTAAGCAAGCCCACTTTTTGCTTGTTTTGTAAAATAATTGATTACGTTTAGTGTGGCAGTTAACTGAGTTTTAAGCTTTTTATCTTTATCTAATAACGTAAAATCGTTGTTCCCAAAGTTTCTTTTTGCATCATTAATTAGTCTTTGAATGGTCTTTGTTTCACCGCTCTGTCCCGGATTGTTTTTTGCATATTCGTATCCACCATAATAATCTGACCCATAGTAGATTAAAAAGAATGGGTTTATTGAAAAATTGCTTAGGCCTTCCATGTAGCCATAAAGGAATCCTATTTTCTGATCCTTGGCAGAACGTTTGTAGTGTCCGTAATCAGTTGCATAGCAGTGATAATAATTATTTGATGGATTACCTGCTTTCTCATTGGGTTCTTCAGCATCAGTAGTATTTACCAACTGTAAATGCACAATTTCTTTGTCGTTTGTTCCTGTTAACAACTCTCTTTGCTCTGTTGCAAGACCCGCAACCGCTTGGATAATATAGAGTCTCTCTTCAAGGGTCATGCTTGCCGTTATAAGTTTACTGGCTTGATATGCGGTGTTTAGATTAAATTCACGTGCTTTATGGAGCATGAGTGTTAATGTTTTCATGTTTTGTTCGGGTAATTCGCTGATTATTGTTAGGAATGACTGCGCATAAGTGACTGCAGGATTTTGTGTATAGCTTGTGATGTTCAGGCGTTTAAAGAGTTTTTCTTCATATTCTTCATGCGTCAAATGATTTTCTATGTGTTGATTTGTTTTTAAGTTAATACCTTTTTCATACATGCTTTTAAGATTGAGTAAGCGTGTCAGTACCATATCTTTTTTAGGAAGACCTAGTCGAAATCTTACTGTGTCATCAGGAAGGGTTGCATAAGCTTTTGCATAAATAAGTTTATTCAAAGGATGCATGCTTTCAGGAATTAATCCTAAATTACCTAATTTTTTTTAAAGCATCTACTTCCTCTGTGCTCATTGCTTTAAGGCATTCAGCAATTGCATCTTTTGTTTGTTCATCCATTTCACGTGAATACAAGCATTGATTATGTTGACTGCTTTTTATCTTCTCATATTTTGAAGCGAATTCACGAAAGGTTCGCGTGATGGAAGTAGTACATATCTGAGCTGAGGGGGCATTTTGATTTAAAGGGCTATTGAAAACAAGTTCTGCGCTTGTGCAATGAGCAATTGTAAGTATAAAAATAATTACATTGATCATTGTGTTTCCTAAAAATAAACAGTCTTATTTCAACATTTAATACTCGATGCGATCTGTTTTGTTTGACCACGCTTTAAATGCCAGTAACCCTTCATCGCGCAGTAATGTAATCATAGGGACCTGTCGATGTTCTATTTCCTTTGCAAGTTCGTCATAAAAGAATGAATCATCAAAGCCAATATCGGCAGCATCAAAACGTGTGTTCGCATAGTAAATTTTATCAACCCGTGACCAATAGCTAGCCGCTAGACACATAGGGCAGGGCTCGCAGCTTGTGACAAGAATGCACCCCTCTAGATTAAATGTATTCAGTGTTTTGCATGCATTGCGAATAGCCACAACTTCGGCGTGTGCCGTTGGGTCATTACACGACGTGACTTGATTCCAACCTTCTGAAATAACTTCGCCATTTTTTATAACAACGGCGCCAAAGGGGCCGCCGTGACCGCCTTGCATTTTCTCATGAGATAGTTCAATGGCTCGACGCATAGCCTTTGTGATGAATTGCATTATCTGGTTCCTGTTTGAGGTTGGTAGTAAGGGCCGGAGTAGGGGGATGGCTGATTAGCCTGCTGCATATTATTGTATGGTTGTTGCATATAGTGTTGTTGCGTAGTTGCTACTTGCTGCTGCGGTGCGGGTGCTTGCACAGGTGCTGCTTGTTGCGGATAAGGACTCTGTTGTTGAGCATATCCTTGCGATGGCACGTGTTGTTGTATGGTTTGTGCTTGTTGGAGAGGGATGTAGTGTCCTCCACTGTGTGGCATTGGCTGTGGAGCAGGAGAAAGTGCTTGTGCCGGTAGTTGTGCGTAGGCTGATGGCATATGCGCTGTGTCGGTCATGGGAACATCGGCCATCTGTCCCCCTTGAGTCCCCATTTTCATAATGTTGGGGTTTGGTGCAGCTGGCGGCATAATTGCTACTGGTGCCATTGTTGGTACGCCTGGCATAGTAACAGTAGGTGCCGTTAGGTGAGGCGCTTCAATCGTAGGTAAATTAAAGTTAGTGATTGGTGGTAATTTAGGCGCGCCAATATCATAAATATTAACAGCCACTAAAAAACCTGTGATAAATAAAAGTGAACTTAAAAAAAACAGTCCGATAATTAATACAAGGAATGAGAGCTTGCTCATAGAAAAATAAAGCTCCTTTTCTATCCAATTGGTATAAATTTTTTGTACAAAATAACTTACTAACGTGGAATGGGGTCGATTGTAAATGTAAGATTCATTTTGACGATTGGTAAATGTACGTGGTTGTTGAGTATGTTGTCTTTGTCGCTGTCTATTTGCGGGACGATTATCACGAGAGGGTGCATAGTTTCGAATTGGTTCATCGTTTTGTTTTTGTGGAAAAACTTTGTTAGGCACAGGAGGGCTGAAATGCTCAGGCATTGATAAACGAAATGGTCGCACATCATCGTCATCCCAAAATGTATCAATTGGTTTCTTATGGCGTAAGAATGATGGCTGTTCAAAGGCATTCAAGCGTGGTTTTGTTTGATACACGTTTTTTTTAAAATTCAAGAACTCCTAAGCTAATAATAGCCGAATCTTTGTTGTATTTACAAACAATTTTAATTGTTTTGTTTGAAAGGATGAAATTCTGTGTTGTATTTTGATAGGATGTGTATGTTATATCTTTTCAAGATAGATAAATTAGTTGGAAATACGCATTAAGTATTGTGATAAAAATGCTTCTCTCATCAGAGTAAACGTGCTATGAAGACCCATAGTAATAATCACAATAAAATGTTTTATGGCACTCTATCGTTCGTTCTTTGCAGTTGGTTTCTTAACAATATTAAGTAGAGTTGTTGGCTTTTTACGTGAAATTCTAACAGCAACATTGCTTGGTGCTGGTGCAACCTCTGATGCACTTAAGATTGCTATGAAGTTGCCATCATTATTTCGTCGTATTTTTGCAGAAGGTGCTTTTAATGCTTCTTTTGTACCGATGTTTGCAGGGCTTCTCAGCAAATCAGAGGATCATGAGGAGGCACTTACCTTTGCTGAGCAAATTTTAAGTTGGCTTACATTATCTTTGTGTATTCTTATCGTGCTTGTTGAATTGTTCTTGCCATCAATTTTTAAGATTTTAGCACCAGGATTTGATGCAGAACGTTTGGATTTAACCATTCAGTTTACACGCATCACGTTCCCATTTATTTTGTTTATCTCACTGACGGCGTTTTATAGTGGAATTTTGAATTCACTTGATCGATTTTTTCTAGTTGCATCATCTCCAGTTATTGGAAATATCTTTATACTTATATTTGTTTGTTTTTGTACTAAATTGCTGAAACAAGATCCTGGGATTGATTTTTCGATGGCGGTTTTTGGATGTGGAATTGTTCAACTGTTATGGGTTTTGTTGCCGTGTATTTGTTCTGGTTATGGCATAAGGCTTCGAAAGCCGACATTGTCACCACGCGTTAAACTTTTCTTTAGAAAGGTTGGTCCTGGTGCGTTGGGTGCTGGCGTTGTGCAAATAAACATATTGATCGATATGATTATTGGATCGCGCTTGCCAGCAGGGTATATATCATATTTAGATTATGCTGAACGTTTGAATCAATTACCTTTAAGCGTCATTGGCACAGCAATTAGTACTGTTTTATTACCGTTGATGTCACGACATGTGGCTTCTGGAAAGACGGATAAATCGCTTTCGACACAGCGCGATTCAATTGAATTTGCCATGCTTTTAACACTGCCATCTATGTGCGGCCTTATTGTTTGGTCCGTCCCAATTGTGGGGATGATTTTTCAACATGGTAAGTTTACCTTAGCTGATACACATGCAACGGCGGCTGCACTTACTGCATTTGCGGCAGGATTACCTGCGTATATTTTGATTAAGATTTTCTCCACGACATTTTTTTCGAATCAGGACACAAAAACGCCTGTTATTGTTGCTGTCTGTTCTGTTTTGCTAAATTTGGCGTTAAATTTAGCACTTGTCGATATTTATTTGCATGTTGGCCTTGCCATGGCAACTGCTGTAGCTGCGTGGGTTAATGCTTTGGTGCTAGCATATCTGCTTAGAAAACGTGGGCTTTTTGTTTTGTCATCTGAGCTTATCCATTTTTGTGGGCGATTGTTACTATCGATTGTAATTGCTCTGCCATTTTTGTATGGTATTAAATTCTGGTTAGATCCAGTTGTGTCGTACAGCGGTTGGTGGAAAGCTATTTTTATTATGATTGCTGCTGTTGTTGGCATTGGTGTATTTGGACTAAGTGCATGGTTTACTGGTGCGCTTAACTTAAAGCGATTTAAAAATAATATGGGTGTAAATAAAAATTAATATTGTATTGATATTTTTCTTAAAAATACCTATTTATAAATAAGAATATAAATAATAAGGATTCTCTGATGAGTAAGACAAATTTAATTGGCCTTAGCCGAGATGAATTAAAGGAACTATTGGCGCAGCATGATGTGCCTGCGTATCGTGTTCAACAGCTTTGGAATTGGCTTTATCATCATGGCGTAACTACTTTTGATCGCATGGTGAATGTACCAAAACCTGTGCGTCAGATTTTAGAAGATTCATTTGTGATTGAGCGCCCTAAAATCGCCACAGCACAAGCATCAACTGATGGAACACAAAAATGGTTGCTGCAGTTTGCTGATGGTCAAGAAGCAGAAACCGTTCATATCCCTGAAGTTGATCGTGGGACACTTTGTGTTTCATCACAAATTGGTTGCACATTGACATGTAAATTCTGTCATACAGGAACGCAGACACTTGTACGTAACTTGGATGCAAGCGAGATCGTTGGGCAAATGATGGTTGCGCGTGATGTGTTTGGTGAATGGCCGTCACCGGTTGGGCAGCGCCATGTCTCTAATATCGTGATGATGGGCATGGGCGAACCATTATATAATTTTGAGAACGTTGCAAAAGCGTTGACGATTATTATGGATCACCAAGGAATTTCATTGTCAAAGCGTCGTATTACATTGTCAACATCCGGTGTTGTCCCCCTGATGCAACGTTGTGGTGAAGAATTAGGCGTAAATTTGGCTGTGTCACTCCATGCTGCACGTAATGATGTACGTGACATACTGGTGCCTATAAATAAAAAATATCCTATTGAGCAACTTATTGATGCATGCCGTAATTATCCTGGGGTGAATAACGCACGCCGTATCACATTTGAATATGTAATGTTAAAAGATGTGAATGATTCAGACGCTGATGCGCGTGATTTGCTACGTTTGATTAAAGGAATCCCAGCCAAGATTAACTTGATTCCATTTAATCCATGGCCAGGGTCGTCCTTTGAATGCTCAACACCTGCACGTATATCATCGTTTGCAGATATCGTATATCGGGCAGGGTACGCATCACCAGTGCGCACGCCACGAGGGCGTGATATTTTAGCAGCATGCGGACAGCTTAAGTCTGAAAGCCAGCGCAAACGTAAGTGTGCGGTGTAAAACGATTGAGCTAATACTATCGAACAATATTTCAGTATGACTAATAAACAAGAGTTTTAGTCAATTGCATTCAGATTTTATCCGGCTACAACTTAAACGATAACCCAGTATAAAAGAAAAAGAGTATGGAGGTGTGATATCACCCCTCCAATGATTTCGTATAATCTTGCAAATCTCCATCGAATTGCATTAAAGTCTTGTCTTTTATAACCCACAAACGATCAGCCACATGACGTAGTAAATGTCTATCATGTGTAATCAAAATAACAGCACCAGTATAGGTATTTAGTGCATCAATCAATGACTCACGCATTTCCATATCCAAATGGTTTGTTGGCTCGTCAAGGATCAATAAGTTTGGACGTTCAGCTGTCAGGCACGAAAACAATAGACGCGCACGTTCACCACCAGAAAGCAACTTTACTTTTTGCTCAGCTTTTTCTTTCACAAAACCAAAACGGCCTAAATGCCCTCGGATTTGCGTCGGTGTTGCCTTTGGCATAGCATCAGCTACTACGTTGTAGGCTGTGCGATCTATGTCCATGTGATCAAATTGATCTTGTCTATAAAAGGCGATTTTAAGTTTGCCATGGCGTTTTACTTCTCCACCAAATGGTGCTAGCTCATCTGCTAAGAATTTTGCAAGAGTTGATTTGCCATTACCGTTGGATCCAACTAGGCCAATACGCTCATCAGGACTTAATGTAGCATTTAAATTCTTTAGAACAATGGTGTCACCATAACCTAAGGAAACTTTTTCAAAAGCAAGCATAGGCGGTGAAATGGATTCTGGTTCTGGGAAGTTAAAGGAAACTGTTGGGTCAGCCTTATCTACAGGAATAAATTTTAGCTTTTCAAGCGCTTTCATGCGGCTTTGTGCTTGGCGTGCTTTTGAAGCTGTTGCTTTAAAACGATCGACGAATGATTGCATATGTGCGCGGTGCTCTTCTATACGAGCGTTGCATGCTGCCATGTTTGCCTGTTGTTGCTCATAGACAGTTAAGAATGTGTCAAAGTTGCCTGTGTAGCGTGATACCTTGCCACCTTTCAGGTGGAGCACCGTGTTGATGGTCGCATTTAAAAATTCACGGTCATGTGATATCAATAAAAAACTTTTGGAGTATTTTGATAAAAATGTTTGAAGCCATTGTGTTGTTTCAAAGTCAAGGTGATTCGTAGGCTCATCGAGCAGTAGCAAGTCGGGCTCTTGAAATAATGCTGCTGCTAATGCGATACGCATACGAAAACCGCCGGAAAAGGTTTGCAATGGGCGCAACTGATCTTCATCGCTAAAGCCTAGACCTTTGAGCACGATCGCTGCACGCGATTCTGCTGTATAAGCATCAATTTGAATCAAGCGTTCATACAAATCGCCCATGCGATTTGCATCATGACAGTCTTCCAATTCTTTTAATAAAGAAAGTCGCTCTTGGTCTTGTTCCAACAAATAGGAAAGAGGGGATAGATCACCACTTGGCATTTCTTGTTTGATTGACAAAACTTTATAATGTTTTGCAACTTCAATTTCGCCAGCATCAGCCGTCACTGATCCTTGAATAAGGTTAAATAAAGTTGATTTTCCTGATCCATTTCGACCGACTAGGCCAACACGGTGTGTGGGAGCAATTTGAAAGCTAACATTCTCGAGCAGCGATCTGCCGCCGATGAAATAGTTTATTCGATTAAGTGATAACATTTTTCACATCCGAAATTTCTTACGGAATTCCATTTTTATGAGGTTAAATCAGATGCGCTTTTTAGAGAATTGGTACGCTTTTAGGTGTGTCTGATGCCAGTGACTGTACCATATCTGGTGTTTGAGGTACAACAATCTTCTTGCTTTCAGCAAAACCATTTGGTGTCCCTAAATATTTTGCCCCTTTGATCCGGGTATTCCCTTGAACAAAATCGACATTTTCGGCATTTCCAACAGAAATAAGGTTGCCTTGATACGGTTTTAAAGAAAATACATCTCCTTTTTTAAGAAAAGATACTTTTAAACGCACACCTTGATCATTGGTTATTTTTAGCCATGTTTCTTCAATAGCTTCAATATTAAAGTCATTTGATTCTTGAATAACTTTTACTTCAGAAGAGATTGGCGATTCAATAGAAGTAGATTCATTTTTAATTATTGTTTGATCTTTATTAGGTTCAGCAATGCTTGGTGGTTCAACAATTAACGTATTGATTGTTTTTTCTGTTTGCACATTAGCTTGATCCATTTTAGTAGGTTGCACGTTTTTATGTTTTATTTCTTGTTGTTTTATATCTTCTAAATTAATCATTTCAGATATATTAATACTTTTATTTTGAGTTAGGTGCCATAGAGCTGATGCCATACATATAATAAGAATTGATATTACTACAACACGAGGTGTTATTATTTTTTCTGATTTTTGTGCTACGTATAACTTAAAAGGTGCTTCTGTTTCTTTCTTTGAGCATTGAGCAATATATTGTGAAATGAGTGGCTCTGCAGAGATATTCAAATAATCGCAGTAATTTCGAATAAAGCCTGTTGTAAAAACAGTACCCGGCAATTCATTAAAGTTATCTTCTTCTAAGAGTATTAAAAAATAAGTTCTTATTTTTGTTGACTTTGTGACTTCTTCAAGGGAATGCCCTTGTTCGATTCGAATACGATTCAATGTCTTTCCTACAGAATCATATGAAATATCATGCGTAAATTCAGTTGGTTGTAAATCAAATTTTGTAGCAAGAGCATTAGAGTGCATAAGTTCTCTTTTTGTTGTTTTTAGAGTCACATATGGTACTATGCGAAAAAAATTGATGAGATGCAAGAGGAAGATATGATAATAGAAATTAAGTTTATTTTTCAACTTAAAGAATTTGAATAATACTAATTATATTTTTATTTGCATGCTTTCTTTTTTTATCTAATTGATTTTTAGGATTATTTTTAATTTATATAAAATATAAATTACTTAAATATTTTCATAAATTGATCTTGAATCAGAAAAGGCATGTATTCTAGCGAATTTCGAATATTGCTTCAATTTCAACAGCGGCACCCAGTGGCAGTGCATTCACGCCAACAGCAACGCGTGCATGACGGCCAATGTCAGCGCCCAAAACATCAACCATCAAATCAGATGCCCCGTTAATCACTTTTGGTTGATCTGTATAATCTGGGGTGCAATTTACAAAGCCACCTAAGCGAACGCACTTAACCAAACGTGACCATTCATCATTTAATGCTGTTTTAAGCTGAGTTAATATGTTCAGAGCACATAAACGTGCGGCATCGTGTGCTTGTCCTGTTGAAAAATCAACACCAACCTTACCTTTGAATACAACTTCACCATTACGCATGGGCAGCTGCCCTTAAATGATAACTAAATTGCCTGAAATAACATATGGAACATAGTTAGCAACTGCTGCAAAGTGTGTCGGTAAAACCAAGCCAAATTCATTTAGCTTGGCGTCGATGTCATGCATTTGGTTCTTCTTCACTCAGATTTTTTTCAAGCCAGTGAATATCATAACGACCCTCTATGATATCTGGATTTTTAATCAACTTCTGGTGTAATGGCAATGTTGTTTTAATGCCATCAATGACATATTCCTTAAGGGCACGTTCAAGACGGCTAAGACACTCGGCGCGCGTGCGACCATGCACAATAAGTTTTGCAATCATGCTGTCATAATAAGGTGGCACGGTGTAGCCAGGATAAACATGGCTGTCTACGCGCACACCTAAACCGCCTGGTGCAAGATAATTAACAATTTTTCCTGGCGATGGAATAAATGTTTTTGGGTCCTCTGCATTAACACGGCATTCAATAGCATGTCCATTGAATTTAATGTCGCTTTGTGTGTAGCCTAAATGTTCACCAGCTGCAACACGGATTTGTTCTTTTATCAAATCAATACCGGTAATCATTTCGGTCACGGGATGCTCCACTTGAATACGCGTATTCATCTCCATGAAAAAGAACTCGCCATCCTCGTAAAGAAATTCAAGTGTTCCAACACCACGATAGCCCATATTTTTAAGGGCTAATGTAACACGATCACCCAATTGATTACGTAGTTCTATTGGTAGAGCAGGAGAGGGGGCTTCTTCGAATACTTTTTGGTGGCGACGTTGAAGTGAACAATCCCGTTCGCCTAAATGCACAACGTTGCCATGTTGATCGGCAAGTACTTGGATTTCAATGTGACGCGGACGACGTAAATAACGTTCCATATAGACTTGATCGTTACCAAAGTTAGCTTTTGCTTCACTTTTCGCCATACGGAAGGACTGAACAAGTTCTGCTTGATTAAAAGCAACTTTCATTCCTTTGCCACCACCGCCTGCTGTTGCCTTAATGATGACCGGGTAACCAATTTTAGCGGCAGAACTCAGTGCATCATCATCGGTGTCAATAGAGCCTTCTGAACCAGGAACAACGGGGACACCAAGCGCAATCATTGTTTTCTTGGCAGTAATTTTATCACCCATCATGCTGATGTGTTCAGGCTTAGGGCCGATGAAATTCATACCGTGTTCTTCTATCATTGCAGCAAACGTTGCATTTTCTGATAAAAATCCAAATCCAGGATGTATCGCATCAGCGCCCGTAATATCAGCAGCACTAATGATCGCTGACATCTTTAAATAGCTATCTTTTGCCGCAGGGGGCCCTATACAAACGCTTTCATCAGCAAGCCGTACATGCATTAAATCAGCATCAGCTGTTGAATGTACTGCAACGGTTTTTATGCCCATTTCTTGACAGGCACGGAGGACACGCAGTGCAATTTCACCGCGATTGGCGATTAAAACTTTCGAAAATTGGCGCATTATTCGATTACCAATAAAGGTTGATCATATTCAACAGGTGTTGCATCACTGACAAGAATGTGTGTTATTGTGCCAGAAATAGTCGCTTTAATAGGATTCATGACTTTCATTGCCTCAACGATAAGTAATGTTTGGCCAACAGCGACACGATCTCCAACATTAATAAAGGCTGCAGAACCAGGTTCTGGTGACAAGTAAGTTGTGCCAACCATTGGTGATTTGACTGCACCTGGATGTTTTTGAAAATCAGCTTTAGCAGCGACTTTTGGCTCTGAAGAAGTTACACTTAAAGGAGTCTGTGCTGGAGCATGGTGCGTTGGCGCTGCAGTTACGTGCGTAACGGCTGCTGGACGTCTTGCCACATAAATGCGATGTCCGTTTTCTTCATATTCAATTTCGGTTAGGTCTGTTTCAACAAGGATTTCAGCGAGCTTACGAACGGCATCACCATTGAAATTGATGTTTGTCATTTTTTCTTCCTAATTTTTTTAATAATGAAATGGCAAGTGAATAGCTAAGGTATAGCTGTTTTGAATCTGTTGTGCAAGTTTTGTAGTATTAAAGAATGCTATTCTGGGGCTGGTGCTGTAATGTTTTACTTTCGTAATTTTCCTCCGTATGATTAAAGGATCTATGGACCCTCGGGTCATGCCCGAGGGAAACTAAGAAAAAGAACAAAGTTGTTATGACTCACAATAAAAATAATATGATATGAACAGCTTTAGCCAACTTCTGCCGCATCATTTGAACTTACATCATTCGCAACAAGCATCGTATCAGCAACTTTTGTCGAGTTTTCACGCACAGCTTTTTCAATGCTCGCCGCAATTTCTGGATTCTCTTTTAAGAAAATACGCGTCGCTTCACGACCTTGTCCAATGCGTTGTGTGCCATATGAATACCATGACCCAGCTTTATCAATAATATTGGCTTTTACACCAAGATCAATCAATTCACCATTTTTTGAAATGCCCTCACCATACATAATGTCAAAATCGACAACTTTAAAGGGAGGTGCCATTTTGTTCTTAACAACTTTAACGCGTGTTTGGTTTCCAACGATAAGATCTTTATCTTTAAGGGCACCGATACGGCGGATATCTAAACGAACAGATGCGTAGAACTTAAGCGCATTACCACCTGTAGTCGTTTCAGGGTTTCCGAACATAATGCCAATTTTTTGGCGAATCTGATTGATGAAAATCACCATGCAATTTGTTTTTGAAATAGATCCAGTGAGTTTGCGCAATGCTTGGCTCATCAAACGGGCTTGTAAGCCCATGTGTGAGTCGCCCATTTCGCCTTCAAGCTCGGCTTTAGGAACAAGCGCTGCAACACTGTCTATAACCAACACATCAATTCCACCGCTGCGAACCAATGTATCTGCAATTTCAAGGGCTTGCTCGCCTGTATCAGGTTGGGAAATAACGAGTTCGTCAATGTTAACACCAAGTTTGCGTGCGTATCCTGGATCAAGTGCATGCTCAGCGTCAACGAATGCGCACGTGCCACCTTTTTTTTGTGCTTCAGCAATAACATGCAGTGCTAATGTGGTTTTACCAGATGATTCTGGTCCATAAATTTCTACAACACGACCTTTGGGAAGGCCGCCAATACCAAGTGCAATGTCAAGGCCAAGCGATCCAGTAGAGATTACTTCTGCTTCAATTGCATTGTTTTTCTGGCCAAGCTTCATGACAGAGCCTTTGCCAAATGCGCGTTCAATTTGTGATAAAGCGGCTTCTAGTGCTTTTGATCGATCATTCTTGTCACTCATGATATTTTCCTTTTTTAAATTTTTGCTAATAATGTTCCTATCCTGACGGAATTTTGCTGAACTGTCGAGTGGGCATATGTTTATGGTTATAAAAAAGCCCGGCGAACCGGGCTTTTTTATTAAATAATTTTCTAGAAAGGTTTAAGCTTGTGGACTAGCAAAATAACCTGTTTTTGCCTTAAGAGCTTCTAAAGCTGGATCATATGCACCATCAAGTCTGCAACTTGCACCTTTCTTTTTGTCATTTTTTATTTTTTCTGCACATTCTTCTATTTTATCATCTGCTTTTGTTTTGCATGATTTAAGTGCCGCTGCGCAATCAAGGACACCACCAAGTTTATCACACGTTTCTTGAGGGAAGAATTTAACATTTTTTGTTTTCCAGTTACTACCACCCATGTTCACATTCTTTTTCTGACAGAAAAAGCTTAAAACTTTTAATGACATTTTAGAATTTGTTACAATAGCCGTTTCATCTGCGATACAAGTATCAGCAGAGCCATCATATTCTTCTTTAGCTTTTGGTTTAAATGTTCCGTTGTTTGTACAATCTACTTCAGCTGCCATACTGTGCGTAGTGCTTAGTGTCATAATGAAAGCCAATGTTAATGCGCTTCTTGTCCAAAATGTTGTAAATTTCATAAAATAACTCCTTAAAAATATGTGGCACCGGCATGGTCCACCTTCATAATCTTACAATAGAAAAAAAACATTAATAAAAAGTTAATTTTGTGTGAGATTATTGACTTTTGGTGTTGAAAAACTAAATTAATCTGTATCAGAGAGAAATTTAAAGTGGAATATTTCTAATTATTAGAAAGGTTTACTCAATGATTATCTCACATGTGATACCATTGTATGTCTCAAAAGGGACAATTAAAATTTCGTCTGAAGTTAAGCCACTTTCGATTGTTCAAATGAATGTAAAGCTTAATACAAGCTTGCTTGAAAAGAATGCACAAGCAACATCTGAAAATGATGCTATTGACATTGAAGACATAGTGAATATCGGTTCGGATGCGCAAATCGATTACCAAAAAATACGTGTCTCTGGTGATCTAGACTTTTGCCACGAACATCTGTTTGATATTGTTATCTAATTTAGAAAATCATTTCAATTGCTTGCTCTTGCCACATAAAACATAGATAATTAGAAAAATATTTTCTGGTATAATAATTATGAATCGTTTTCTTATTATAGCATTGTTTGTGCTTAGCCATTTCGTTGCTCATGCTGTTGGATCTGAATATATAGAGAAAGTGCTTAAGCAAGCTATTCAATCTGTGAATGATACGAAAGCTGCCCAAAACCAAAATGAGTCAGCTGCTTCATCTGTGAATTCTGTACATTCTACACGTAATCAATCTATTTCTGATTCACAAAAAAATGCGCATTCATCTACATCAAATAATAATCAGAACAATCACGTGGTAGCTGAGACACACAAAACGCTTTTTGATGTAAATAGTCCTGGTGAAATTAGAAACTATTTATTACAGATAGATTGGAAGTCTTGGGTTTACAAGCTATTAAAGTTAATTATTATAATTTCTTTATCTATTTCTATTTGGAGGATGTCAAATAAAACTGCGCAACGATACATTAAGAATGCTCGTCTTTTTAAAAAAGTATCTTCTCATTCTAGCGCAGATACACAAGTGCTTATAAAAACGATAGCACCTATTATGAAGTCAGTTTTTCATTGGATTTTGATTGTGCTAACAATTTTAATGATAATTAGCGCGCTTGATGTTGATATTAAGCCTCTTCTTGTTGGCTTCAGTATTATTGGTATTGCTTTTGCGATTGGCTCGCAAGCGCTTATGAAAGATCTAGTGAATGGCATTTTAATGTTATTTGAAGGGAACATCGCTGTAGGAGAAGTGGTAACTGTTGGTGATAAAACAGGCACTGTTGAATCAATATCATTGCGGGCCCTGTTGTTGCGCCATTTTACAGGTGAACTGCAAACAATTCCTCTTTCAGAGGTGGCGTCGCTTATTAATTGTTCGCGTGATTATTCAGTTGCAATTGTGCAATTTGTAGTGGATCCAAAGGCATTGATTCCGAGTATACAAACAGCACTTAATGAGACCTATCAATTGATGAAAATAGATCATAAATTTGGTCCATACATTAAAGGTGAATTGAGTGCTTTGGGTGTTAAAAAAATGACTGAAGTTGGAGTGACGATGGCCGCAGGTATCCTTATTAAACCTGACCCAAAAAAAGAGTTTGTTTCTGAATTCAATCGCCGTTTTTACGAGCGGCTGCAAGCATACGAGGTGCCATTGGCTTATGCCCGCGTTTAATACTTGCGCAAGGCCTAAAAGCGAGTCATAGTTATGTAAGGTGGTTTTTTAATAAAATTTTAGTTTATGAATTCCCTGCAAGCACATTTACACACTATTGAAGAGCGCATCCTTGGTTGGCCTGATAATGTTCCCTTATGGGCGCCCGATACAGATCCAGATGTTGCCTTTGAGAGGCTTGAAGCTGAGCTCCAGCAACTGTTAGCTCAAATTGCTGCGTTACCATCTGCAGATAGAGCTGAATTCAAGTCACTTATTTCCGCCTTCCATGAAAACATTCAACAACATCACGTGGCAACCGAACAGCGGTTAAAAGATATGCAGTCTGTTGTTGATACAAATTTTCAGTACATTAAAGCTGTACGTGCTTATACGATTGGGTAGCTGAGATGATTCATGTTGTTGCAGCTTTTTGTATAGTTCTTGGTTTGATGTTTGTGTCTCTTTATGGGCTTCGTTATTTTCAACAAAAACAATGGTTTTTAAAATTAGGTCTTCATCCCAAAAAATTAGAAATTTTGGAATCGTTAGCACTTGATCAAAAGCGTCGTATTGTCTGGATTCGCCATGAATCAGATGCATATCTTCTTTTGCTTGGTAGCAATCAGGATGTAATTTTAAAAGGTCCTGTGCCATATGAGTCTGTAAATGTTGCTAATAAAGATATATTTGATAATAAAAATTTAATTGAGGTTTCTGCATGAGACAACGTTGGTGGTTTCCACTATGCTTTTTTATCTTTTTAGTAACACCAGTTGCCGCGGATACGTTTACGCTTGATTTGGGGACAAGCAGCGGTTCTATGATGGGGCGAATGATCCAGTTGTTGATTATGATGACGGTACTGACGCTTGCGCCGTCAATTATAATGATGGTGACATCATTTACGCGCATTGTGGTGGTGTTTTCATTCGTGAGAAGCGCCCTTGGTACGCAGCAATCTCCGCCAAATATGATTTTACTCAGCCTTGCTATGTTTTTGACTTTCTTTATTATGGCGCCAACGTTTGAAAAGGCTTTTAATGAGGGAATTCACCCTTTGATTGAAGAGAAGATCACAGAAAAAGAAGCATTTGAACGAACATCAAAACCTTTTCAACTTTTTATGCTTAAAAATGTGCGTGAGAAAGATTTACGCCTTTTTGCTGATATTGCTAAAATTGAAACGATTAAAGCGCCCGAAGATACGCCGCTGCGCATACTTGTGCCAGCCTTTATTATTAGTGAACTTAGGCGTGCATTTGAAATTGGTTTTTTGATCTTTATTCCATTTTTAATCATCGATATGGTCATTGCGTCAGTGTTGATGTCGATGGGTATGATGATGTTGCCGCCGGCGATGATTTCAATGCCATTTAAGCTAATTTTCTTTGTGTTGGTAGATGGCTGGCATTTGTTGTGTGGCAGTTTGGTCAATAGCTTTAGATAAAATCATAGACCTAATTCTTTTTATTTTAGAGATTTTATTATGAAACTTATTTTAAAATTATTTCCATCCATTACTTTTATTTCTCTCCTTACTCAAATATCTGTAAATGCTGTGGTGACAGATCAACCATGGCTTTCATTTGATCAAAGTACGCGTATTCCTCGCCCAACTGTATATGAAATGTTAAAGGATCCAGATCTTTCAAAGGTCTATCATGCGGCAAGTTATATATTAACATATCGTATTGACAAGGGACTCAATCCTTATATCTCCATTTGCGGTGCCACATTTACATTAAATATGAACTCTGGCAGGCTTCATTCTGCGGCAGTTAGCACGTATGAACAGCAGGTAAATGACTTAGATCTTGCTTATTTAGCTCTTTATCTAATGGCAGAGAATATAAGCAATCCCTTTGCTTATAATGCTGCGTTAAGATTTTGGTATTCAGATAGGGAAAATGAAGAAAACAAAGATAAGGAATTTGCACGCTTGATATTTAAGGCTATGGCACAGGATATTGAACATAAAAATGCTTTTGATGCTGCAATGATATTATGGAATTCATCAGTTGCAACAGATAAAGAAGTTGGTTGCGTAGCTTTGCATGCTATTGCTAAAAATACTCATCATAAAAATGCTTTTGATGCTGCAAAAGAATTGCTGCGTTCAAGTATACCCGAAGATAATAAGGCAGGTCGTCTAGCCTTGCATCATATTATAAAAACGATGGATCATACAAAAGCGTATGACAGTATACTACTGTTATTACAATCAGATTTAGAAAAGAGTCGAACATTTTTATCTATCTTCTTTTGTAATTCTGAGCATCTTAAAATTTATGATTTTGCATGTAAATTGTGGTCTGAACGTTCTGGAACATTCAGAGAGTTTGTGCGTATTACATTTCAGAATGTGGTTTGTGATATTTATCATCCTAAAGCATACGATGCTGCTAAGATTTTATATAGTTCGGATGTTGCTAGAGACAAGGAAAATGGTCGGGTGGCGTTATATGGTATGGCGAATGATCTTGATCACCAGAAGGTGTATCATGCAGCAATAACATTATATAATTCAACTTGTAATGAAGATAAAAGTGTAGGCCTTGCTGATTTACGTTGTATTGCTTCCAATCCTAATCATCCGAAAGAGTGTGATGCAGCAATCGTTTTATATGACTCACCGAGTGATAAAGATAAAGAAATATGGCTCTCGGTCATTCGTAGCGTTGCTAGAAAACAAGAGCACCCAAATGCATACGGTGCAGCATTAAAATTAAGAGAAATTGTAGAAGAAACCGATCGAAAATTTTCTTATGCAGCTGCTTTGATAAGAACTTGGTGGAGCTCTGACAGTGATGAGGGAGATGCCTCGATTGCTCGATCAACACTTTTTTTCATCGCAAAGAAGGCTCTTCATGATTCAAATTTTCCAAATGCCATTAATGCAGTAAATGAACTGAAAAATTCAAAAAATGAAGATGATAAATTGATTGTTCGTCCACTAATACGTGCGATTTTTCAAAATATAAGGCATCCTCTATTTTTTAGCGTAGCTACTGTTGTGTTGAAGACGAATATACTAGAAGATAAAAGTAGGGTCCTTGCATTATTAAATGATATTGTTTCAAACACGCAAAACGATGATTGTGCTAGGGAGATGCGCAAGAGAGCTATTGCTATTTTGCATTCCAACAGAGATGGATAAGGTAAAACAACTGATGTTATTGCTTTAGTAAAATTTTTAGCATTCATCTGAGATTCAGAAAATATATCAAATAAATAAAATTTAAATTATTTGATTTTTGTTGAAAATTAATATATCATTTTTTGTTTTTAATAGGATGTAAATTAGATGAAATTTAGAAAAAGAATTACAGCTTTAATTTTGCTTAATCTAAGCATTGTTGGCGAAAGAGTTGTTATCGCTGATATCCTTCCTTCTACAACAAGTAATACATCAATTAACGTTGATCAAAATGCCTTAGAAAAAAATGAAATTGTACAGAAAATTCTTGAAGATTTAGTTCTTAAGCTAAAAGTATACACAGTATTCGATCAAAGCGGCCCAATTCAACTGGTTCGTCATGGAAGGCCAGGTGATGGGGGCTATGTCGTCCCACGTGTAGCTTTTGAAAAAGCGGATGTTCTTTTGGGGTACGGCATTGCCGATGATATTTCATTTGAGGAAACTTTTTCAACGCTGTATAAGAAGCCATCTTTTGGCTTTGATTGTGGTGTTGAAAGTATCCTTATAAATAATAAGTTATGCACGTTTATTTCTGAATGCATTGCCAATGATAGCAATGTGTATGTACAGCAAAAGAGTTCCGGTAAATTTTCAACATTTCCAGATCAATTGAAAAAATTTGGAATTGAAAATAAAAAAATATTTATTAAGATGGATATTGAAGGTGCTGAGTATGCAGCGTTTGAGGGCATGCAAAATTACTTTGCCAATATCACAGGTATCGTTTTAGAAATTCATTTTGTACATGATGATCAGGTTGCTCTAGCTAATAAATTATTGGAAAAATTGTTGAAATATTTTTATTTGGTTCACCTGCATGCTAACATTTGTACACTTAATACTTTCAAAACAAAATACTCAAATGGCGAAGTCTCGAGGGTCTTGGAATTAACGTTCATAAATAAAAATCTTGTTACGAATGCTGCCCTTTCAGAAAATCAAAGCTATCCTTTACCGATCGATATGGAAAATTGCCCAACTTACCCACTTAGTAAATTTGAAATACTTAAGTGATTCTATTTTGTATTTAAATAACAATAGAGATGTAGGCTTTGATATGAGCGATTCATATGCATAAAACACTATGCATTTTGTATTATATCTTGAAAATTAAGTGAATATAGCTTATATTGACTGATGTGCTTAAAAGATTCGTTAAGGAATCGTAATCATTTTTTGTGCGCCCTTAGCTCAGCTGGATAGAGCGGCAGCCTTCTAAGCTGTAGGTCAGAGGTTCGAATCCTCTAGGGCGTGCCATTTTTTTTAAAAGATCCTTAAGTTTAAGCAGCTTTAAATTAACTTTTATTCCAACGAGATTTTATAATGACTCAACTTCGCAACCTTGCGATTATCGCTCACGTTGACCACGGGAAAACAACCCTTGTTGATGCACTTCTAAAGCAAAGCGGAACATTCCGTGCAAACCAAAACGTTGCAGAACGCGCAATGGATTCTAACGACCTTGAACGTGAACGTGGTATTACGATTCTTGCAAAATGTACGTCGATCCTTTGGGAAGATATCCGTTTCAATATCGTTGATACACCAGGTCACGCGGACTTTGGTGGTGAAGTTGAACGAATTTTAAGCATGGTTGATGGCGTTGTTTTGCTGGTAGATGCAGCAGAAGGCCCTATGCCACAAACAAAGTTTGTTCTTTCAAAGGCATTGAAGCTTGGTTTCAAACCAATCGTTGTAATCAACAAAATTGATCGTTCAGATGCGCGTCAAGATGAAGTTCTTGAAGAAATTTTTGACTTGTTTATCGCACTTGATGCGAATGATGCACAGCTTGATTTCCCAGTGCTATATGCATCTGGTCGTGCAGGTTGGGCAGTGACTGAACTTGTGGATGAACGCAAAGACTTACAACCACTCTTTAAGAAAATCTCTGAGCACATTCAAGCGCCAGTATCTGGTGAGGGTCCCTTTAGCATGCTTGTTACTACGCGTGAATATGACCCATATTTGGGGCGTGTTTTAACGGGACGAATTCATAGCGGTGTAGCTAAATTAAATAGTTCCATTAAAGTACTAAGTCATGAAGGTAACCTTGTTGAAACAGGACGCATTTCAAAGCTACTTTCATTTCGTGGACTTGATCGCACGCCTGTCGAAGAAGCATCTGCTGGTGACATCGTAGTTATCGCAGGTCTTCAAGTAGCAAACGTTTCAGATACTATTTGTGCAACAGAAATTAGTGTTCCGTTACCTGCACAACCAATTGATCCACCAACATTGGCAATGACATTTTCTGTAAATGATTCACCATTGGCTGGTCGTGAAGGAACTAAAGTAACATCACGTATCGTTGGTGAACGTTTGATGCGTGAAGCCGAAGGCAATGTTGCGTTAAAGATTACAGAAACAGCAGAAAAAGATGGATTCGAAGTAGCGGGTCGTGGTGAGTTGCAACTAGGCGTTCTTATTGAAACAATGCGCCGTGAAGGTTTTGAGCTTTCGATTAGCCGTCCACGCGTTATTTACAAACGTGATCCAATAACCGATGAACGCTTAGAGCCAATTGAAGAAGTTCAAATTGACGTTGATGATGAGTATGTTGGTTCAGTTGTTGAATCCATGAGCCTTCGTAAAGCTGAGTTAAAAGACATGCGCCCATCTGGCGGCGGGAAAACACGTATTATATTCCATGCTCCATCACGTGGTTTGATTGGGTATCATGGGTCATTCTTAACAGAAACACGTGGCACAGGTATTATGAGCCGTGTATTCCATGCGTATGCACCGTATCGTGGTGCGATTGAAGGCCGTCGTAATGGTGTTTTAATTTCCAATGGTGCTGGTGATTCAGTTGATTACGCACTTTGGAAAATTGAAGATCGTGGAACACTCTTTATTGGTGGTGGCGTTCCTATTTATGAAGGTATGATCATTGGCGAAAACAGCCGTGAGAATGACATGGAAATAAATGCATTGCGGGCAAAGCAATTAACAAACGTACGTGCCTCTGGTAAAGACGAAGCAATTCGTTTGGCTCCTCCACGTTTAATGTCATTGGAACAAGCAATTGCGTATATCCAAGACGATGAACGCGTTGAAGTTACACCCAAAAGCATTCGTTTGCGTAAAGCATTTTTAGATCCAAATGATCGTAAACGTGAAGAACGTAAATCAGAAAAATAGAATAGCTAATTGATCAAATGAGGCAGCTTTATCGCTGCTTTTTTTTGATTGAAACAGATGTTTGTGAAATTATTTTTTTCAATTTATAGATAATATTTATATATTTTATTTTTGGCAATTCTATTGACTTCTTGAATTTGATACATATATATATGTATAGGTATATTTATTAACGTTACATGTAGGGATTATTATTATGAAAAAAATAGAATTAATTTTTGCGCTTGCTTTTTTGCTTGGTGCAGCTTCAGTTGGATTGCCAAACACATTGTGTGCGGCTGAATTTGAGGAGGTACAACAACCGGCATCAAAGCCCTTAGGTATATATAGCTCAATAGGAATTGATACAAATAAAGCTAAGGAGTATTTAGATTCAGCAGGGCGTATGGCAATGAAGGGTCAACATGAGCGTGCTCAACAGTTGAAGGCAGACGTGGCGAATGAATTGCGTCGCTTTATTGCTCACCCCACCATGTATAGTGGGCCAAATGGTATTGATACACAAAAAGACTTAGCTCTTTTGGATTTAGCTGGTCGGATGCAAATGAGTGAAGATACACATGATACTTCTGCTGCTTTAAAAAATGTTGTTGCGGCTGACTTGCGTCGTTTTATTGCGCATCCAACCGGCCTTCAAACGGCAGGCGGTGTTAATACCCAACAAGTTTCCTCCCTTTTGGATCTAGCTGATCGGATGCAAATGAGTGTAGATACAGGTGAGATTTCTGTTGATTTAAAAAGTGTTGTTGCTGATGAATTACGTCGTTTTGTTGCGCATCCAACAATGTATAGTGGGCCAGCTGGTATTGACACAGAAAAAGACTCAGCTCTTTTGGATTTAGCTCAGCGTATGGACATGAATGCAGGTACGCATAAGCTTTCTACTGATTTAAAAGCTATTGTTGCTGCTGACTTGCGTCGTTTTATTCAGCGCCCAACAGGACTTCAAACGGCAAGTGGTGTTAATACATCAATGGTCTCATCCCTTTTGGATTTAGCTGATCGAATGGACAAGGATGTAGACACACGTGAGATTTCTGTTGATTTAAAGAATCTTGTTTCTGCTGTACTATAAGTGTATTTTCTGATTGAAAAAGTGTTGTGCGATAGATTGGATCCAAATGATCGTAAACGTGAAGAACGTAAATCAGAAAAATAGAATAGTTAATTGATCAAATGAGGCAGCTTTATCGCTGCCTTTTTTTATGTCGAGAGATACACATTAATACCTTGTGTCAATCATGTTTTTTGATGTATTTTTAAATAAATACAATATTAAAAGGCATTCTTACACGTGAACACACACCTGAAACCACTTAACATTAATGGAAAAACATATCATATTGCAGCTCTTAATGATTTGACTCAATTGGGTAAGTGGCAAGAAATGCCATATTGTATAAAAGTTCTTTTAGAAAATGTATGGCGCCAATGTGATGGTGTGAAGGTAAAAGAAACAGATATTAAAAATTTATTCTTTTCTACACAATTTCAGGGTGAGCGAGATATTTCTTTTTTCCCAGCGCGTGTATTGATGCAAGATTTTACCGGGGTCCCGGCCGTCGTTGACCTTGCCGCAATGCGTGATGCGATGGTTGCTAAAGGCGGTGACCCAAGTAAGATTAATCCCAAAATTGCTGTTGATCTTGTGATTGATCATTCGGTTATGGTGGATGAATCTGGAACAGCCACTGCTTTTTCAAAAAACGTTGATCTTGAATATAAACGTAACATCGAACGCTATACATTTTTAAAATGGGGACAGCAAGCATTCGATAATTTCCGCGTGGTACCACCTGGAACAGGTATTTGTCACCAAGTAAATCTTGAATATCTTGCAAGCGTTGTGTATCAAAAGAAGCTCGATTCTGGTGAGACAATATTATATCCAGATACGGTTGTAGGAACAGATAGTCACACAACGATGGTGAATGCACTTGGTGTTCTTGGTTGGGGAGTAGGAGGGATTGAAGCAGAGTCTGCCATGCTTGGCCAAGCTGTATCGATGCTTATCCCTGAAGTTGTGGGTGTTAATTTAAACGGTGTTCTGCCTGCAGGATGCACTGCAACTGATCTTGTTTTAACTGTAACTGAAACCTTGCGCAAAAAAGGTGTGGTTGGTAAATTCGTCGAATTTTATGGTAATGGCTTGGATGCATTGTCTTTAGCAGATCGTGCGACGATTGCAAACATGGCACCTGAATATGGTGCGACATGTGGATTTTTTGCAATCGATGATGAAACACTTGCCTACCTTAGACTAACAGGTCGCACTGAAGAGCAAATTAATATCGTAGAGGCATATGCCAAAGCGCAAGGGCTCTGGCGTGATGAGCATCAGGTAATTCACTATAATTCAGTGGTTGAAATTGATTTAAATGCGGTAGTTCCATCCTTAGCAGGACCAAAGAGACCTCAAGATAAAGTCGCGTTAACTGCGATGAAAGAAGTCGCCGCTTCACTTGTTGCTATTGGTGCAGGCATCCCTGTAGTCGGTACTGACTATTCACTAAATCATCATGATGTTGTTATTGCAGCGATCACTAGCTGTACGAATACATCAAATCCAAGTGCGCTGATTGGTGCTGGCTTATTAGCTAAGAAAGCAAATGCATTGGGGCTTGTGACAAAGCCATGGGTAAAAACATCACTCGCGCCAGGATCCCAGGTTGCACAGGATTACTTAAGCACAGCAGGATTATTGCCAGAATTAGAAACGCTTGGATTCCATATTGTTGGCTTTGGTTGTACGACGTGTATTGGAAATTCAGGACCATTAGCGACGTCGATCAATAAAGCGATAGAGGAGGGTGATTTAACAGTTGCAGGCGTCTTATCAGGGAACCGTAATTTCGAAGGCCGTATTCATGCACATGTAAAAGCAAACTACTTGGCGTCACCTCCACTCGTGGTTGCTTTTGCTTTGGCTGGAACAACACATATTGATTTAACTGTTGAGCCCATCGGGATGGATAAGAATGATACGCCAGTATATTTAAAAGATATATGGCCTACAAAAGCTGAAATTGATGCTGTGATTCAGCAGGTTATGAAGCCAGAGATATTCCAAAAGCGGTATGCTGCTGTATTTGATGGAGATATCTACTGGAAACAGGTTGAGGCAAAGCCAACTCAAACATATGATTGGGATAATGCAAGCACGTATGTTAATAATCCACCGTATTTCACAAGTGATATGAAGGCAATGGAACATGGTAATATTAAAGGCGCACGTATTTTAGCATTGTTAGGCGACAGTATTACTACTGATCATATTTCGCCCGCTGGGAATATTAAACCAAAAGGACCCGCTGGCAGTTATTTGATGGAGCATTCTGTTGATATTCTAGATTTCAATTCCTACGGAGCAAGGCGTGGTAATCATGAAGTTATGATGCGTGGTACCTTTGCTAATATTCGTATTCAAAATGAACTTACGCCAGATCAAACAGGCGGTGTGACGCGTTATTTGGGAGAGGGTAATAATGAAGATGTGATGTCTATTTTTGATGCCTCCATGCGTTATCAAAAGGCTGGTATTCCATTAATTATTGTGGCTGGTAAAGAATACGGCACAGGATCATCACGTGATTGGGCAGCAAAAGGAACACGTTTACTTGGTGTACGTGCTGTTATTACAGAAAGTTTTGAACGTATTCATCGATCTAACTTAGTTGGCATGGGAATATTACCATTGGTATTTACTGGTGGTGCTACACGTAAATCTTTGGGTTTAACTGGGCATGAAGTGTTGGATCTAAAGGGTCTAGAAAATGGGATTACGCCAGGTATGACGGTTCAACTAACGATTCACAGAGCAGATGGAAATCAGGACGTTATAGATTTACTATGCCGCGTGGATACACGTGAAGAAGTGTTATATATGCAAAATGGCGGAATCTTGCCATATGTATTAGAGGAATTGGCTCGAGCAGGTTAATACTACGCTTAGTGTGAAAATAAAAAAGCGCTCTTTTTAGAGCGCTTTTTTAATGAGACGAAAAAGAATACAGAAGATTATGTGGATGCGGTCTATTTTAAAATGATTATTTAGCGCTGACTTTTTCATCCAGTTCAAGCCAACGAATTTCCATTGTATCCATATGTTCTTTTTTATCAGCTAATTCTTGTGTTAATCGAGCAAACTCAGCTGGATTCTTTTGATATAATTGTGGGTCAGCTAATTTTTGCTCAAGCTCAACGATTACCTTTGAGAGTGCTTTTATTTCAGCTGGTAATTGTTCTAAATCTCGCTTTTCAATGTAGGTTAAGCGAACTTTTGATGTCGAGGCAGGCGATACTTTTTCTTCTTTGGTGTTTATTTTTTTTGTTTGCTGAGGTGCAGGAGCAATCATTGTATCGCGTTGACGTAAATAATCTTGATAACCACCCACATATTCTGTTGCTGTGCCGTCGCCTTCAAAAGCAATTAGGCTTGTCACGAGTTGATCTAAGAAATCACGATCATGGCTAACAATCAGCAGTGTACCTGGAAATTCGCTCAAAACTTCAAGTAAAAGATCAAGTGTGTCACTGTCGAGATCATTTGTTGGCTCATCTAAGACTAAGAAATCACACGGTTGTGTTAATGCCTTAGCCAAAGCTAAACGATTACGTTCTCCACCTGATAATATATGCGTCATGCCGCGAATTTGATTTTCCTCAAAAAGAAAATCTTTAAGGTAAGCAACAACGTGCCGGCTTTGACCTTGGACAGTCACATGATCTCCACCATTGGGACACATATTTTGCCACAACGTTTTGTTTTCATTAAGAGAATCTTGCATCTGATCCAGATAAATAACGGATGTATCTGAGTTTCGTTTAATTGTACCTTCGTCAGGTTCAAGATCACCAACCAACATACGAATCAATGTTGTTTTTCCTGTGCCATTTGGCCCCATGATGCCAATACGATCACCGCGCAGTAAACGTAAATCAAATGGCTTTAATAACGTGCGATCACCGAAGGCTTTCGTGATGCCAACGGCTTCAATAATCAGCTGACTCTCGCCTTGTGTTTGGAAATGTGTAGCTGTAACACTTTTTCGTGAATTCATTTTGAGCTGTTGGCGTTCCTCACGCATGCTCGTGACACGACGTAGACGTCCTTGGTTTCGTTTTCGTCTTGCCGTAACACCGCGCAACAGCCAGTCAGCTTCCAGTCTTAGGCGTGTATCAAGCCAGGCTTTTTCACGTTCTTCTTGTTCCCAAACATATTCAGACCAGCGGTCAAAGTCACCAAACCCTTTGTTGTTTTCTTGAATACGTGTGCGATCAATCCACCACGTTTTATTTGATATGTTTTTTGAAAACTGACGGTCATGGCTAATCACCACAAATGCACCACGGAAATCGCTGAGCATTTTTTCAAGCCATTCAATGGTTGCAATATCCAGGTGGTTTGTAGGTTCATCCAGTAAAAGAACATCTGGGTCTTGCGCGAGTGTGGCAGCCAATGATAAACGTCGCTGTTCGCCACCTGAAAGCAGATTAAGCGGTTTATCAAGTGGAACTTTGAGTTCTGTTAGATAGGTTGCAGCCAAATAATCTTCGCGTGCAAATTCCAGAACATAGTCAAGTGCTAGTTGTTCAGGGTTAGTGATGGTAAGACGCTGCGGCAAATAGGCAACCCTTAGAGATGGCCGCTTAAACATGTTGCCAGAATCAATTTCTTGCAAACCCGAAAGCAACTTAAGAAGTGTTGATTTTCCTGATCCGTTTCGCCCGACAAGACATACATGGTCTTTTGGTAAAAGGTGTATGGTCCAGTGATTAATAAGTGGGTCGCCGCCAAAGTTTAAACTGGCGTCAAGTAGGCTTAAAAGAGGTTTCATCAGAATTTCTTAAATTGTTGTTATTAGCAGGATTCTAGCATTAAATGTACTAGAATCCAATGTTTGCAATTTTGTATTTAGTGAAGAAAGTAGGCTTATACTGATTTTAACTCCTCTTTCTTAGCTTTCATCTTAGCTTTATACTGTTTAGCCCATTCATGTTTGTTTGTTTGATGTGTGCGGCTTATGGCAAGTGCATCAGCTGGAACATCCTCTGTTATAATTGATCCTGCTGCCGTTATGGCATCATTGCCAATAGAAACAGGAGCCACCAAAATCGTATCAGCACCAATGTGTACACGTTCACCAATGGTTGTTTTGTGTTTGAAAAAGCCATCGTAGTTTGCAGTGATTGTGCCTGCACCAATATTGGCGGCTTCGCCAACAGTTGCATCCCCCAAATAGGTTAGGTGCTTAGCCTTGGCTTTCTTACCAAGATGTGTCGCTTTAAGTTCTACGAAATTACCGATTTCTGCACCTTCATCAAGCACTGAACCACCGCGAATATGGGCATGTGGGCCCACAGAAACGCCGGTACGTAATGTGCAATCCTCAAGATAACAAAAACTTTTGATCCTGACATTCTTTTCAACAACAACACCTTTTTTAAAAACAACAGAAGGTTCAACAAGTGTATCTTGCCCAATCACAGTATCAACTGAAAGACGTGTTGTTTGAGGTTGCTGGAATGTAACACCTTTAGCCATGAGAGCAGCGCACAAACGTTTCTGAATAATAGTATCAACTTTTTCCAGCTCTGCACGCGTATTAATGCCAGATACTTCATCGAAATCAACATTGATTGCTTGGGTGGTTGCATTGTGTTCGATGGCCATGTGCACAAGGTCTGTTAAATAATATTCTGAAGAAGCATTAGTGTTAGTGAGCAGAGGAAGAAGTTTTTTGAGTAAATTATGACGTATTTTATAAACGCCAGAGTTTATCAATGGGGAGTTACGAAGAGCGTTATTAGCATCTTTGTATTCAGTAATGCGGCAGGGCTTATCACCATCAAATACAACGCGTCCATATGGTGCGTCGCGTTGACTTTCAGGTAATGTTGCGCATAATAGTGCTAAATCTGATTTGCTTTCAAATAATTTTGTAAGTGTCTCAATCGTTAGCAAAGGAGTGTCACCACACACTATGATCACATCGGATATGTCATCTGAAAGCTGATTCATGCCGTTCATGGCAGCGTGTCCTGTACCAAGTTGTTCTTCTTGGATGGCTATTTTATGATGTTTATAATCAGGGTTTTTTGATGTTATTGGCGAGGCTACAATAACAATTTCATGTATCGAAAGCTGCTCCAGCGTATGTAACACATGCCCTAATACAGATCTGCCAGCTAAATCATGAAATACTTTTGAAATGCTAGAGTGCAAGCGTTTGCTTTGCCCAGCAGCAAGGATAATGCATCCTATTTTTTGTAAAGTCATGCGTTTATATTCCTTTGTGATTTACCTTTTTTTGTTCTTCGTTCATTTATAATCGATTCAAACAATTGGTGCCAATTTTGTTCAGCATGCAAGCGCATAAGAACAGCCCCAACACCAACAGATGCACGATCCATAAAGACAAATTCAGGTGGCACACGAATGCCACCAAGCGCGTGTAATTTCTGGTGAACTGTTGTTGCCGTCTCCCAACCTTTTGTGCCGCTGAATTCAGCCTGAATAGGACGCACTTGATCATCAAGCAGTGGATCATACAAAAGTCGAGCCCATTCATTCATCACATCGATGAGTTCATTTGAAAGATTAGAAAAGCCCCAACGTTCATACGCAGAAACCATATCATCACGTTTATTGTGTTTTAGGGCTTCGTATAAATCAATGACACCATCAACAAAATTATCATCAAAACGGCGTACACACCCAAAGTCAAGAAGGAGCAAGTTCTTATCCACATCAACTTTATAATTACCTGGATGAGGGTCGCCATGAATGCAACCATTTACATAAAAAGGACGGTACCATGTGCGAAACAATGTGCGGCCTAAGGCGTCGCGGTCGGTTTGTGATAATGTTTCCGCAGCATGTAATATTGATGTACCTTCCATCCATGACATAGTTAACAAACGGGTTGTTGATAAATCGGAATGAACGTCGGGAATTCTGACACAATCTGAGTTATCAGCAAAAAAAGTCTGATAGTCGTTAATGTTACGTGCTTCGTTGACATAATCGAGTTCTTCCATAAGACGAGCGCGAATTTCCCCCATAACAGCATTAAGATCGAGTGCTTTATTGAATAAGCGATAAGTGCTAAATAACAAACTTAGTTGTGAGAGGTCCGCTTCAACAATAGTGTGCATGCTTGGGTATTGTAGTTTTATGGCGAGTGGTAATCCGTCGTGGCTAGTGGCTTTATGAACTTGTCCAAGTGATGCGGCCGCCGCGGGTGTTCGATCAAAAAATGAAAATCGTGATTCCCAGTCCATACCTAGTTCAGCTTGCATACGACGCTTTACGAAGAGGGGGCCCATAGGTGAAGCGTTGCATTGGAGTTCTAATAGCTCTTTCGCATATTCGGGTGGAATCGCATCGGGTATCGTGGCAAGAAACTGTGCCACTTTCATAAAGGGACCTTTCATGTTACTGAGTGCCCCTTTTAGAGTTTTTGCATAAGCAGTATCATCAATGGTGTAGTTCGTAATACGTTCACCGATAATACGTCCAGCTAATCCACCAACGGTCCCGCTGACCGAAGCAAGTCGCTTTATTTTTGTAACGAGTGGTGTTGTGTCATCCATATTTATATTTTGATAGAATTTTCTTTTGAGACATTGTAGTTGATTCTAGCTTACAAAGGAATGGCGTTGCATTAGAATTAATCTCTACTGAATTTTCATGGACGTATTAATTAATCCAGATGCAGGCGTTTCAGTTTGAATATATTTCATTGGGAAATCTTCTTCGCTCGGTTGGAACCCTAAAAGTGGAGCTATACGTTCAATAATATGGCCAGCTGTTGGGGATGCATTCCAGCCTCCTGTAGCATAATTATATGTTTCTGCTATAGGTTTGGGGTTGTCTAACATAACGAAAACCATAATTTGTGGGTCAGACATTGGGAATGCACCAACAAAGTATGCATTACGGTCTATTCCATTATAGCCACGTCCTTTGTTTTGAAGTGCGGTTCCCGTTTTCCCAATTACTTCATACCCTTTTACATCTACTTTTCTCACCTGTGCATTTTTAACAACCATACGCAACATTTCACGAATGGCATGCGATGTCTTTAATGATATAACAGGAACAGACTCGCTTTTTAACTGAATGACTTCTTGACGTTGATCATTTGGTATGTGTATTAATGTTGGCTTTATAGATTGACCGTTGTTAATGATTGTGCCAATGACAGTCATCATTTGTAATGGTGTTACGGCTATACCATACCCATAAGAAGCAGTCATTAACGTTGCTTCTTTCCACGCAGCAGCAGATGGTATAATCGGACGCCCCATTTCGGGAATTTCAAGTGAAGGTGATTGGGTGACTCCTAGTTTTTTGAAGTATTCTTTTTGTGTTTGAACGCCAAATTTCTGGGCTGCTTTAATAGCAACAATGTTCGATGAGTAAATAAGGCCTTCAGTTAATGTAAGTGGGCGGTTTTTACCTTTAAAGTCAGTGATCGTGAAGCGACCAAGTCTAACAGGCGCGCTCGCGTCAAATATACTTTTAAGTGTCGCGTGTCCGCTTTCAAGCGCTATAGCTGTATTGATAATTTTCCATGTTGAACCAGGTTCGTAAGCACCAAGTGTATTTCGATTGAACCCGCTTTTTTCTTTTACATTATTGAGACGATTTGGATCAAAGTCAGGAAGAGAAACCATGGCTAGCATTTCACCTGTTTTGACATCCATTACCATGGCATTTGCGCCTTCGGCCTTGTATTTTGCAACAGCATCGATCAATACATCATGTACGATATGTTGCAGACGTATATCAAGTGAAAGTTGTACTGACCCATTTGATTTCAATAGTTTTGTATTATAAAATTGTTCGATTCCTGCTAAGCCAGCATTATCAATGCCACAATACCCAACGATATGTGATGTTAAGTGTCCATAGGGATAAACCCGTTTGTAATCTGTTTGTAAATAAATACCAGGTATACCAAGTTCATTTACTGCCTGTTGCATGCGTGGTGGAATATGGCGAATTAGCCAACTAAATCCTTTTCCAGATGATAAACGATGATGCAAGGTTTCATACCCAACTTCGGGAAAGAGCTTTGCAAGTTTTGTCGCAGCATCTTTTGCATTTAATACAACTTTTGGATTTGTATAAACGGATGCCGTGACAAGATGTGTTGCAAGTATGTTCCCATTGCGATCAAGAATTTCACCACGTGGATATATGTTAACTTCTGATTGTGCTTGTTGCTCTGTGCTTGTATTAGATCTCACGGTCATTACATCAATTAGACGTCCAGCAATTGTGACATAGGAAATAGCCATAACAACGCCGGCAGAAAAAACGCGTTGGCGGGCCATTTCAAGTAAAGATGCTTGGTGAACTGCTTCTTTCCAAAGACCCAGGTGACGATTAAGCGCTTGGAGCGGTTTTTGAATGAATTTCTTCATGCGTGAACCTCTTCAGATGCTTCTAATGCAAAATCGGCGACATATGCGTCTAACGTGCTTTGGGCCTCTTTTTTTTGTGAAGACTCTGGTTTAATGTTTGTGTTTGAGCCAGCCATATCTTGAAATGTAATCAATTGTCCGCTTTTAACAGGATTTAATTCATTTAGATGATTTTTGCTCGATGCTTGTAAGCGTTTAGGGTCGTTTAAATATGTCCATTCCGCTTTTAAATGATGAATAGCATCTTTGTTTTCATGAATTTCTTTTTTAAGGCGTGTGTTGTGTTGTTCAAGTGCAATCACTTCGTACTTAATACGAAACAATACCATGCCAACGCAGATTGCCAGCGTTACAAACCAAAATGTTGGTCGTCTTAACATAAGCCCTCCCAAAGAAGGTGGGCTGCACGAAGCTTAGCTGAACGACAACGTGGATTATCATTTATTTCATTATGTGATGGTGCAATAGGTTTGCGGGTTATTGATTCAAAAAATACTTTTTGGTTGAGTAGCCATGGGGACTCATTCTTTAAAAACTGTTTGCATAAACGATCTTCAAGCGAATGAAAGGTCACGGTAACAAGCTTTCCATTGTTTTTGAGTAATTTAACTGAAGCGCGCAATGCAGCCTCTATCTCTATTAACTCATTATTAACGAAAATACGCAAGGCCTGAAATGAACGTGTGGCGGGATCTATGCCATCTTTTCGATAAACAATTTTGCGTATGCAATTAGCAAGCTGAAGAGTGTGTGTAAAAGGACTCTCTTTTCGAATAAAAGTGATTGAACGCGCGATATGACGTGACTTTTTTTCGTCTCCATATTGAAAAAAAATATTAGCCAGGTCTTCTTCTGAAAAAGTATTTACGACATCGGCAGCAGACAGCCCGGCATCCGGATTCATACGCATATCTAATGGACCGTCATGGCGAAATGAAAAGCCACGCTCTGGTGTATCAAATTGATATGAAGACACACCAAAATCAAAAACAATTCCATCAAAGTAATTTTCTTGGAAAAGGGTCGGCATGTCTGAAAAACAGCCTTCATGAAAAAAGAATCGATCAGGGAATTCTTGTTTAAGTATCTGACTGCGTTCTTTTGCTTCAGGGTCACGATCAAGCGCGTGCACGACGCATAAACTCGATTCAAGTATAGCACGCGTATAGCCGCCCCCACCAAAGGTTCCGTCTAGATAAATCCCATCTTTTTGTGGGCTTAGTGTATCGTACATTTGCTGCAATAAAACAGGTACGTGGCCAGAAATTTGCATAAAATTATAAAAATAAAATAAAAAAATTAAGTTAACTCCTTTTTTATAGCACGAATCTTAAGTAATCACAAGAGGAGAGTTGCGCATTTAAATAATTTAAGGGAACTTTTTTCTTAAAATAAGCAATATTTTTTCTCTAAAATGCCACTTATTTGACAATTATGGTTGAATAAGATGGCATTTTTCATCAACACACCACCAAGTATTTATTTTTTGTCTTATTATTTAAAAGCGAAATCAACATGGTAATGCGAGTCGTGAGGAAACCATGCTTGTTTGTCCATGAAAGGGATATCGGCAATTAATTTGTATGTTGGTTCATTTTTAAGTTGTCTTAGCAAAGGAGGATCTAGAATTATTCGCTTAATACGAAGCCCGTGTTTTGCGCTGGACTCTTTGAGTGAATTGAGGTGAAGAATGAGCGATTGAAAATCAATTTTATAATGGTTATGCATTCCCATTTTATTAAAACGAACTTTGTATCCATAACCATTAAATGGCCACAAGTAAAATGTTGTTGGTATTTTTTTTTTTTGATTAATAACAGGGACAATAAAGTCAACGCACAATCCATTGCGATGAGTTTTATGGGGCCAAAAATGTCCTCCATTTTTCCATCCCATTTCAGCATAAATCCACTTTATGTGCGGAGCAGTTATTTCTAGGTTTTTATAGGACTCTAAAAGAACTGTTTTTAGCTCACTATGTATATGGGTTCTACCTACCGTCGATAAGCAGCGTGAGTAGGTGGAAAAATTACTACCGTCTGATGGCATCCTCTTTGCATTTTGAATAACCTCAGTGCCATGCTTTTTGAGCACTACACTTGGGGTTTGATCTTCAAATTTGATTAACAAATCATTTCCAAAATAAAGAAAAGCAAACAAATTGCATGTTGTAAAAATAAGTACCTTATGAGTCATTGATGCCTCGTGAATTTACTTTTTGTAAAATTTGCATAAGTGTCTTTTGTTCATTTTGTGCAATTATCTCAAAAAAATCATGATCAATTTTTTTGACAAGTGGAATTATTTTGCATATAAGCATTTTACCTTTATTTGTCAGAGATACGCATTTAGCACGTGTGTCTATGTTATGTTCGACACGGACTACTAAGCCATCGCATGCAAGTTTTTTAAGAGAACTTGATACAGTCATTTTATCAAGTTTAGAATATGTGGCAATCACGACTTGCGTTGTTTCGTGATTATGTTCCTTAAGCCATAAAAGCAATGCCATGATTACAAATTGCGCATGGGATATGTCATGTGGTTCTAGTGCTTTTTTAATGAGCCGTTGCCATGTAATCATTGTTTGCCATAGTAAAAAGCCAGGGCTATCTTCTGGTCTATCGAATTCAAATGGTAAATTAGTCATTCATAGTTCTCGCAAGCTTTACAAGCGCGTCTACTTCACCCGGCACGGTATCAGCAACATTTTGAGCGACTAGTTTTATCCACAACCATTTAAAAGGGCCTGTTACGACAAGTGTGTTGGAAAGTAGTAATCCATCAGGCGTTTCTTCCATGGCATGTGTGTCATACATTTTTGCACCAGGGAAAATTGTGCAATCAGTAAAACTATAACCGTCATTGATCTCAGTGATGATTATTTTAACTGGACGAACACCTTTTGGTTTTAGCATAAAGTGATTGCCAATTACAAAGTCACCTTCCATTTTGCACGACTCAAGGTCGCCATGCCAAGTTGGCCAATTATTAACGTCTGTCCAAAGTCGCCAGATATTTTCTTTTTTTAGGTTTGTATACAGTTTGCTATGAAATTGTTTCCACATGATATGTTTCCTTAGTAAGTGTATTTATTTTATAGAAATTTACTAATTTGTAAAGTGTGAATCTGTATTTCTTATTTCAAGGACTAAAAATAAGGAGATAAGGTGAATTTATATAGACAGGTAGCACGGTAGACGTTATGCAGCAGAAAATATTGCTATGGGATAATGACGGTACTGTAAGTGGATCAAAAGACCCTAATGATAAAAGAATTCAAGCAAAGGTAATTTTGCCTGGGGTAAAAGAAGTTATGCAAAAAGCTAAGTTTAATTTTATTATTTCAGGTTTTAAATCGCCACAAAGTGAATCCCAAAATTTTGATCCTGATAAATTAGCGAATAAATTCATTGATTTGATGACTCAAATTCCCATTGCTGCAGCTGCCTTTTCTCCCACTATTGGTGGGGTAGCTTGTTATGTTGTTGTAAAAAAGGACGGTAAATTTTTTATAAAGAAAGCACATGAGGAGCCTCGGTATAAAGAATATATTGGGAAATTTAAAAAGCCTGGAATTGGTATGTTTGTTGTTGTAAGAGATGTTGCGGTAGAAGAATTTGATCAAATTATTGATTCAGAGAGTGCCATGATGATTGGCGATACATGGCATGATGAAATGGCTGCTAAGACTTTTGGCGTTCCTTTTATGGATGCAAAAATAATTCATAACCTCAATTCGGGATTAAAATTGCACCATAACTGATTTTAGATTTTAATCAGA
>JAZKDQ010000018.1:0-32446 GCA_040387495.1 Pseudomonadota bacterium
AAAATATAAAATATAAAATATAAAATATAAAATATAAAATATAAAATATAAAATATAAAATAATATTTAAATTCACAGTTTTTATCAATAAAAGGAGATTTTTATGGACATCGTAGATAAGCAAAAATCATTATCCCTTACCAATTTTTTATTAAATAAAAACTATTGGTCCTTTCATAAAATAGTAGCAAATTTACAAAAAATAAATAAAGGTCACCTTACTTTGATATTGCCCGATAAGAGTCAGATTGCATTTGTGGGAAGGGAAAACGAGAATCAGAGCGCTGTTTTGGAAATAAAGAAGTGGTCAGTCTTTTATAGTATTTTACTTCGAGGAGAAATTGGATTTGCAGAAGCCTACATGAGAGGGGAATGGTCGTCTCCAGATCTGGTCGAATTATTTAAAATGCTCATTAACAACCAAGAATCTCTGAAAATAAGTCAACGTCCATTATTTATATTAAATTGGCTTATCAAAATCCAAGACTGGTTGTTAAAAAATACGCCAAAACAAAGCCTCAATAATATAAAAAAACACTATGATCTTGGAAATGACTTTTACCAATTATGGTTGGATTCATCAATGAATTATAGTTGTGCATTGTTCCAAGGAAAGAATGCCACACTCGAAGAAGCCCAAAGAGCTAAATATAACCGTATTTTGGATCGCTTGAATCCTAAGAGAGGAGAGAGAATTCTAGATATTGGTTGTGGTTGGGGAGGGTTTGCAGAAGCTGCATCTGCTAGAGGTTGTGAAATAAAAGGGGTTACACTATCAGATGAGCAGCTCATTTATGCAAAGAAAAGAGCTGAAAAATTCTCTATCAAATCTACTTTTGAAAATCAGGATTATCGAGACCTAACAGGGCAGTACAATTATATTGTTTCAATAGGTATGTTTGAACACGTAGGCAGGGAGTATTGGTCTCAGTATTTTAAGAAAATATATGAACTTCTCAAGCCAGGTGGAAAAGCTATGATTCAATCCATTGTCTATACCGCAAAAGATTATTCTGACTATATAAAGAGCACAAGTTTTATACGATTGTATATTTTTCCAGGTGGTTTTCTGCCAACCCCGGAGTCTATTGAAAATAGTGCTATTCAATCCGGACTTATCGTTACTAATAAATTTGATTTTGGATTAGATTATGCTAAAACACTATCATTATGGAAAGACCGGTTTTTAAAGGCAGAGTCAGAAATTTACAAGTTAGGGTTTGATGATAAATTTAAGCGATTATGGCTTTATTATTTATGTTTATCAGAAGCTTCTTTTTTAACCCATGAAATAAGCGTTATGCAAGTAGCATTAATAAAACCAGATTCATAGAAAGATTGAGTGCGATAATAATAAATAAATAGAGCTAAAAAAGTAATTTAAGTACGCTTCGAATATAATTTTATTACCTGAAAGATATAAAAAGTGAGTTATTTGAATTTATCAATTTCATTTTTGTTTTCTCAATTTCAAGTGCATAATATTCATCTTCTTCTATACCTTTGATATTATTTGGACGAATAAAAATAACCTTTTGAAAATAACCTTTTGATAGATCAATTCTTATATTTTTATTCGTGGTGGTTGCTCCGCTTATCCAGCGCACATGCATCTTGTTAATAACCAAATAACCCTTTTTAATATCAACAATGCTTAGTGGGTATGCTAAATATAATGGAGTCGTCCCCATATTCTGGTTTTCTTGGTATAGTGTTGCCTCACTTGGAACTGAATAGCACTTTAGATGTAATGTTGTTTCATGAGTATTGCATCCAACGAGAGAAAATAATATTGGAATTAAAATAGTGCTTATTTTAATGATTTTCATCTTATTTCTCAAAAAAAGTCAATAATCAATTTAGATTTATTGCTATCAAATTATCTGCAGATAATTTGATTCTCTGTGTTTTTACACGTGGTATATGTTTTTTAATTATTATTTTTGCAAAAGTAACTGAGGGTGAAAAATATGGCAGAAAGGCCAATTAATATATAAACAATGCGACTTAATATGGAGCCCGCACCCAACATATACGTTACTAGATTAAAATCAAGTATTCCAACAAGCCCCCAATTAAAGGCCCCTAAAATGGAAAGAAATAAACAAATTTTTTTATAAATTCTAGAATTATTCATAATGACATTCTCCTTTGGAAAAGTTATTTTTAGTTTGAGATTTCTTGCTATTATTAATTTCATAATAGTTTTTATTTTCTCATTTTAAAAGTTGAATAAAACAGGAAAATTCATAAATCGTGCTAATAAAGAATTATGCATTATTATTGAGAGTTGCCATGGTCACTGTAAAAAGAATTGCGTTGTTGGGTGAATTGTGAATTGAAAATCACGATGATTGTTGAAGTTATGTCTTGAATTTCTTTTGTACAATAGCGTTATAAATTTGTACAATAGCGTTATAAAGATGAGACGTATATCACAGTTCAATGCCATCTTGTAGTGACTAAATACGTAGATATTATGCACATATATAAAGTGTCAGAAGGGTCAACAAAAGTTTTCCTATATGCACTAATAAGCATTTCCTTTTTTAAAGTCACAGTTGGTTGAATTTTTCATGGAATCATACATTTTTTAATAATTTAGTTGCAATTCCTTTGTTATATTTGGTACAAGCAACAATACATTCAAAAAGGAAGTGTGAGCTTTGTCTCGTAGCGTCGTCGTCGTTGAATCGCCTGCAAAAGCAAAAACTATCAATAAGTACTTGGGTGCTGATTATACGGTTTTGGCAAGCTATGGACATATTCGTGATTTGCCTTCCAAAAATGGTTCTGTTAATCCAGATGATGACTTTTCTATGGTTTGGGAAATGGATGATCGTGCCAAGAAACATGTTGATGCAATAAAAAAAGCTTTAAAAGGCGCCGATACACTGTACCTCGCAACCGACCCTGATAGAGAAGGAGAAGCTATTTCATGGCATGTGAATCAAGTGCTGAACGATGCAAATGCGTTAAAGAATACAGCAGTCCATCGTATTGTTTTTCACGAAATTACTAAGAAAGCAGTTCAGGCTTCACTAGAACATCCTCGTCCTGTAAACGATGAGTTGGTAGAGGCTTATCTGGCACGCCGTGCGCTTGATTATCTTGTGGGGTTCACTCTGTCACCTGTTCTGTGGAGAAAGCTGCCTGGCGCGCGTTCAGCCGGACGTGTGCAATCAGTAGCGCTCCGCATTGTGGTGGACCGTGAAGAAGAAATTGAACGTTTTATTAGTCAAGAGTATTGGTCAGTCACAGGTGCGTTTGAGAAGAAAAAAGATGCATTTGAAGCACGTTTAACGTATGTGGGCGGCGAAAAGGTTGAAAAATTTACGATTACAACTGAGGCGCACGCACGTGCCGTTGTTGATCAGTTATCACCATTATCTTATGCCGTTAAATCAATCGAAAAGAAGCAAGTTAAGCGTAATCCTGCTGCACCATTTATTACGTCAACGCTTCAACAAGAAGCTTCCCGCAAGCTTGGATTTGGTGCAAGCCGTACAATGCAGGTTGCTCAACGTTTGTATGAAGGTGTTGATATTGGCGGTGAGACGCAAGGTTTAATTACCTACATGCGTACGGATAGTACAACCATGTCAGGTGATGCGATTGCAGAAGCACGGGAATTTTTGAATAATAACTTCGGCAATAATTATGTCCCATCCTCACCTCGTGTGTACAAGGCAAAAGCAAAAAATGCACAAGAAGCTCATGAATGTATCCGCCCAACGCGTTTTTCACTGACACCGGATGAGGTCTCGTCTTATCTTGATGATCAACAACTTCGATTGTATGACTTAATTTGGAAGCGCGCACTTGCCAGTCAAATGGAAACAGCTTTGTTTGACCAGGTAAGCGTCGATATCGCTGATCCAACGGCAAAGAATGTATTCCGTGCAACGGGCTCAACACAAGTATTCGATGGCTTTTTGCGTCTTTATCAAGAAGGTGTAGATGAACCGTCGGATGATGAAAATTCACGTACCTTACCAAAGTTTACTGAAAATCAACCGGTTGATCTAAGTGAGGTTGTTCCCAACCAACATTTCACCCAACCCCCACCACGTTTTTCAGAAGCGACACTTGTTAAAAAGCTCGAAGAACTTGGTATTGGTCGGCCATCTACCTATGCTTCTTTGATTCAAGTACTTCAAGATCGTCAGTATGTGCGTCTTGAAAAGCGTCAGTTCATTCCAGAAGATCGCGGTCGTATCGTAACATCCTTTTTGACGCATTACTTTCCAAAGTATGTCGAGTATGATTTTACGGCGCAGCTCGAAGAAGAACTTGATGAAATTTCAGCTGGCGCAAAATCGTGGAAATCGATTATGACCGCTTTCTGGGTGGATTTTAAAAAGAACGTTGAGGCGACAACACCGCTGACCATTTCAGAAGTGATTGATACGCTCGAAGCTGACTTAGCACATTTCTTATTCCATGGGACTTCTGAGGAAGATCGTGCATGCCCTGTTTGTAAAACAGGCAAGATGAATCTCAAGTTAAGTAAGTTTGGTGCGTTCGTTGGGTGTTCAAATTATCCTGAATGCCGTCATACGCGCCCACTTGTTGGATCAGAAGACCAAGCTGACGCTATCGATGAAACACGTGAAATGGGGAACGACCCGCAGCATAATATTCCTATTTTGTTGAAACGTGGTCCTTATGGTTTTTATTTTGAATGGCAAGGTATAATCCCCAAGCCAGAACCTGTTGTAGATCCAGATGCCAAGCCAAAGCGAAAGGCCGCGGCAAAGCCAAAGAAAGAACCAAAAGCACCAAAGCCAAAGCGTGTATCATTGCCCCCGACAGTTGCACCAGCAGATGCAACACTCGAGCTTGCATTGCAGCTTGCTGAATTACCTAAGTTAATTGGTGTTCATCCTGACGGCGGTCCAATAACAGTGGGATACGGCAAATTTGGCCCATATGTGAAATTTGGCGATATTTTTGCGTCGATTCCAAAGACAATGGATTTCTTGGTGGTAACAGTTGATGAAGCAGTTGAGTTGATTGTGAAGAAGCTTGCGCGCCCTCCGCGTGCTGCTGCAAAAGGAAAAGCGTTTAAGATTACAAAGGTGAAAGCTGCTGATGGTGAAGATGGTGCTGCGGTTAAAAAAACTGTTATGAAAAAAGTACCAGTGAAAAAAACTGTAGTAAAAAAGGCCGCAGTTAAGAAAACAGTTGTGAAGAAGACCTAAAGTTTAACACTGAGCTTGTTTAAACAAAAAAGTGCCTAGAAAAATACGCAGGCACTTTTTTTGTTAACACTATTAGTATTAGCGGTGACGAGAAACAACGATTCTGCTGTCATCAAGTTCTGTAACATCCCAGATGAAATCTTCACCATCTGCATTTTTTGCTGGGACACTTGCCTCTTTGGACTCTCCCTTAACAGCCTCAAATAAACTATTATAAAGAGTAATATCACCTTCTTTTGTTACTTTGCCATTATATTTTGGATTTGAGTGAATACGTGTAATAGAACCATCAGCTTGCTTTAAAAGGTATAAAATTGCATCATCTAATGAAATAGAAAATATTGAGGCAATCGCGACATCACTTTTGTTTGGAGCTTCAATAGCCCCATCAGCTCTAATTTCTTGAACTTTCTTACGAACTTCATCAAAAAAGCGACCATCTGCATGAGCGGTTGATATTGCTGCTAATGAAGCGATAGCCAAAAGAATTTTTTCATAAAATAATTCCTTTAAGTGTTGTGTAAAAAATATAAATAGCCGAGCACAAACTTCCTATGAATCAATTAAATCAATGATAATTTATTTAATCCATATGTCTTGAAATAAAAATGATTCAAAATTACATTCTGTATCATAAATGAAATATATTGATAAATAGTTAATGAATGAATGTATTTTTGTATAAAAAGGAACAATATATATAAATATTATTCCTTTTTGAAAAATGCTACCAATATTACTTATGACGCACAACTACAAGGTGGGCAGGATCAATCGCCATTACATCAAATATGAATGTTTCTGGTTGGCCATTAGATACAATCGAACTTTGAACAGTTGCTGTTCCAGTTGGACTCTGCTTTGCTTGATTCAGCATATTATTAAAGTTCTGAATTTCACCTGGATCCGTTACTATACCGTTGTTTCTTGAATTTGAGTGTAAGCGGAATATTTGACCATTTTGTGCAAATGTAAGACAGATCACCGCTTCATTCAAAGAAACTTTAAGAGCTATTGCAAATGCAGCCTCACCTTTAATATCTTGTGGAAGACTAGCAATTTGTGAAAGAGAATTTTTAACGTCTTGCGTTAAAGCATTAGTGCCGCCTTGTGATGGCATTCCTTGCTGTGGGATACCTGGTTGTGGATAACCACCGCCGCCCATGCTGTTCATTCCTACACCCATTCCATAAGGAGCAGCTGATTGTGGCTGCTGACCATAGCCACTTGGCATCCCGTACCCATAAGCACCCATCGCACTTGCATTAACAGACGTCATAGCTAGAAAAACGGCGCCCATCATCAATATTTTCTTCATAATTAAAATCCCCTTTATTACTATGCGGATGCATTATCTAATGCAAAAATCCATAAAGAATTATTAGATTATCCGCGATAAACACTTGTTAACAGAAAAGATAAGATCTTTCCCCTCTATCAACAAATATAAGAGAAATTAATTAATAATATGTTAATTAAAGAAAATTAAATAATTTTATACAATATAAGTTAAAACACGCCCAACCCAAAATAAAGAACCACTAGCAACCAGAGGGCTTTCAGTTTTTCCCATAATGTTAAACATATCATCCATTGTTGAAAGTAATGTTGACCTTATACCAAGCTCTGCTGATAAACGTAATAATTCAGATGCTGGTACACCCTCACCACCCTCAATTGGGAAATTTACAAAATAAAAGGCCTGTGCCACAGTTGCAAAATGTTTAAGCATAGCATTTGCATCTTTTCGTGCTTTGATATGAATAAAAAATGTCCAAGGACGTGCTTCTAATCGCTGCAAACTCATCGCCAAAGCTTTTGCACCAGCTTCATTATGGGCGCCATCAAGCCATAAATCTCCATGTGATAAAGCTAAACATTGCAGCCGTCCAGGCCACTTTGTTTTCTTTAATGACGCGTTTATATCTCGACAATTGATTCCAGCTGACACAATCATTTGTACTGCTAGGCCAGCATTAATGTGTTGATGCTCTCCTGTTAGTCCCAAATAAGGACTTATTGTAGTTGAGGCGACAAAGAGGGACGCACCTTGTTCTTGTGCTGATCTTTCAATAACCGCATGTACAGAGGGGAATAAATCAGATGCAACAATAATAGGAGTGCCGGCTTTAATAATACCAGCTTTTTCAAAAGCAATAGCTTCAACAGTTTCCCCAAGATCAGATTGGTGATCTAATGAAATGGATGTGATTCCGCTAACCAGTGGTTGTTGAATAACATTCGTTGCATCAAGCCTACCGCCAACACCAACTTCTAATAATGTAAAATCAGCCGGAGTTTGGGCAAATAACATAAAGGCAAGGCAGGTTGTGACTTCAAATGTGGTGATAGGCGCACCATTGTTTATACGTAAAAGCTCTGTCAGAGCATCAGCCAATACTTCATTCGTAGCAGGTATGCCACACAATTCAATCCGTTCATTAAAGTGAACAAGGTGTGGAGATGTATAACGATGGATTGTATAACCATTATCCTGAAGTATTTGTTTGATGAATGCCAGAGTTGATCCTTTTCCATTTGTACCCGCCACATGAAACACAGGGGGAATACGTAAATGTGGATTGCCTAGTTTTTTTAATAACGTCAGGCAACGTTCAAGGCCAAGATCAACTTCTTTATAATGGAGTAAGCATGTTTCCTTAAGCAGATCGTGTAAGCAGGGCATGAGTAGCAGCTCCACTTGGCATTACATGTGTCAGTAATTTGCCAATTGTCTTTTTCATTTCAGAACGATGAATAACCATATCGACCATGCCGTGTGCTAATAAATATTCAGCTGTTTGAAATCCTTCAGGTAGTTTTTGGCGAATTGTTTCTTCAATCACCCGTGCGCCAGCAAAGCCGATCAGGCAGCCAGGCTCGGCAATAGATACGTCACCTAGCATCGCAAAGGATGCCGTTACACCTCCCGTTGTGGGATCAGTGAGTAAAGTGATGTACGGCAGGCCGGCTTCTTTTACGCGCTGAACAGCTATAATGGTGCGTGGCATCTGCATGAGCGATAAAATACCTTCTTGCATACGTGCACCGCCTGATGCCGAAATTGCAATTAAAGGAGAGTTTGTTTTTACGGCATATTCAGATGCAGTCACGAGTGCTTCGCCTGCTGCAAGCCCCATAGAACCACCCATAAAGTTAAAATCAAAGGCCGCAATAACTGTTGGAATGCGACTGATTTGACCGTATGCAACTATGACTGAATCTGTGCGATTTGTTTTTTGACGATATTCTTTCAACCGATCGGCATAACGCTTTGAATCTTTAAATTTTAAAGGATCAGCAACCACTTTTGGAACATCAATTAATGTGTAACTTTGTTCATCAAAGAGCGATTCCATACGTTGAATAACATCAATCCGCATATGGTGCTGACAATGATGGCAAACAAACAAATTATCTTGCAAATCTCGGTGAAACAACATGTGTTCGCAATTAGGGCATTTTGTCCACAAATTATCAGGGATATCATTGCGGTGAATCAATGCTTGGATTTTGGGTTTAACAAAATTTGTTAGCCAATTCATATTTTTTTCTCGTCGTTAAAAGGTGTGCACCCATTTTTGATGGTTTTGTGCGGACTCATTGTCACTACGAGGAAGCTAAGCTTCAGTGGTGATCCAGTCTGTTCTGGATGCCCGGGCTTTTCTGGCTCGCTATGACGGCGAAGGAATTATAAAAAAATGGTAGCGAGTGGATACGTATATCCAATCATATTTGATTTATACCCTAAAGCAGCCTACTTGTGCAAAAGAAAAAGGGACGAATTAACGTCCCCTTACTAATTACATCATAAACTTTCTTTCTTGTCAGCTTCGGCGTCGCAGGGAGCGCGAGGATGACAACAAGAGAAGATCTTAAGAGCTAGCCTTTTTCTTCATTGCTGCTCCAAGAATATCACCAAGACTTGCTCCGCTATCAGATGAGCCGTATTCAGCAAGAACTTGCTTTTCTTCATCCATTTCACGGGCCTTAATTGACATGTTTACGCGGCGTGTTGATTTATCAACAGACAATACTTTTGCGTCGATTTTCTCGCCAATAGCAAAACGATCTGGGCGTTGTAAGTCGCGATCACGTGACAAGTCAGCTTTTTTAATTGTACCAACAGAACCACCTTCGATTTCAACTTCTATGCCTTTGTCTGTAACTTGACTTACTGTACCTGTTACAATAGAACCCTTTTTAAATGCTGACGCAGCAGATTCAATTGGATCACTTATAAGTTGCTTAACACCAAGGCTAATACGTTCTTTTTCAGGATCAACATCAAGAACTTTAACAGTTATTGTTGAGTTCTTTGTATGCTCTTTTACAGCTTCTTCGCCTGGTTTATCCCATGACAAATCAGACAGATGGATCATGCCATCAAGCGCATCGCTTACACCAACGAACAAACCAAATTCAGTAATGTTCTTAATCGTTCCTTCGAGTACACTGCCAACTGGGTGCATATCAAGGAATTGCTTCCATGGATTTTCTGTTCCCTGCTTGAGGCCAAGACTAATACGACGTTTAGCTGGATCAACTTCAAGAACAACAACATCAACTTCTTGATCAATAGCAACAATCTTGTTTGGATGAACGTTTTTCTTTGTCCAGCTCATCTCAGTCACATAAATGAGACCTTCGATATTGCCTTCTAATTCAACGAATGCACCGTAATCAGCAATGCTAGTAATTTTACCCTTGAGGCGTGTACCAGGAGCAAATGTATCTTCTTTACCTTTCCATGGATCTTCTTCAAGTTGCTTCATGCCAAGGCTGATACGTTGTGTTTCTTTATTGAAACGAATCACCATAACTTTAACAGTTTCACCAAGCTTCAATACATCCGCTGGGTGATTAATACGACGCCATGAAATGTCAGTAACGTGCAACAAGCCGTCAACACCACCCAAATCAATAAACGCACCGTAATCTGTAATGTTCTTAACGATACCATCAAGCACTTGGTTTTCTTGTAATTGTGCTACCAATTCGGTTCGTGCTTCAGCACGTGATTCTTCAAGAACTGAACGACGTGAAACAACTATGTTGCTGCGACTCTTGTCCATTTTTAGAATTTTGAATGGTTGCACTAAGTTCATTAATGGACCAACATCGCGCACAGGACGCACATCAACTTGACTGCCAGGTAAGAATGCAACAGCGCCGTTCAAATCAACAGCAAAACCACCTTTTACTTTACCGAAAATAACACCGTTTACAAGTGTGCCAAGTTCAGAGGCTCTTTCAAGATCCATCCAAGCAGCTTCGCGGCGCGCTTTTTCAACGCTAAGTGCAGCATCGCCATTACGATCTTCAATACGTTCAACGAATACGTCGATTAAATCGCCAACTTTAACTTCTTCGCCTAAACCACGTGCATTAATTTCTTTTAGTGGTACGCGGCCTTCTGACTTCAAGCCTACATCAATAATAGCTATATCTTTTTGAATAGCAACAATGCGACCTTTTACTACTTTTCCTTCAAAGGACATTTGTCCTGACATTGAGCTTTCTAAAAGTTCTGCAAAGCTTTCTTTGTGGGATGATTGGTTCAATTCCATGTAATTTCCTTTTAATATGGCTTTTTAACGTCACGCCCGACGGGGTTAGAGGGTACAATTAAGCGATAGTATGACGGATGATACAGTAAAAATCAATTGAAAAAGCTGTAAAAGTAAGCTACATGACATGGTTTTTCTTTGCTAGATTTTGTCATTTTGGGATGAATCGAATTAAAGAAGCACAAAGACTCGAAGCGCTATGATTATTAAAGCAACCACAATGCCTCGAGTACATTAAACGCTCTTACGAATTATCTATTCATACTAATTTTAAATATGTTTCTCATCCGCATTGACGGCTGCAATTTTAGCAAGATCAAGAATCAGTTCCGCTTGGGGGGATAGCGCATCCAGGACTGTATTAAGCTTATCGATGTCTTTTGCTGTGCTTGGATCAATGGTTAAAACAATTTGCTCGCTAATTTCAAGTGCTGAACGGATGTCTTTCGCATTGGCAACATCAGCAGCTCCACTAAGAACAGTTTGAACAGCATCCAAGGTCTTGGCAGTTTTCTCATCTCCATTAGCAATTGCCACGGCCTTAGTCACTGAAATTATTGCTGTTGCAGCATCTTCTATGGCAGGCGCATTTTCTCTAACTTCTTGTGCAATATTTATTGCTTGTTTTCTAAACATTTTAAAGCATGAAAAACACCCGGCTTTATTATGATCAGGAAGATCTCTTTCTGTAGCAAACACATGGCCAGCACTGGCGCCAAATATAATTGCAAATACCATCGCTTTATTTGTAAGCTTGGACATAGAATGAACCCCCATTAAATTATGGCACTATTGCCATCTGTAAATATAAAGTATAAGTATTAATATTTTATTAAAACGAATAAATATTACAAATAATAATATATACGTGTTTTCATGAAAACAATTAAAGTATTTATTGTTTATATAAGTATGTACTTTTTCACGTGATTTGTTTCACCTTGCTTATTTTTGACTTTTTTTGATACAATTGATGGGGTATATCAAAGGATTAAAAACAACATGACAACAAATAGTACAAGAGTTGATTCACAAAACAATTTTTCTAAATTCACACAAACACGCGTATGGATGGAAACCAAAGGTTTTTTTAATGCATTTGTCGTAGCGATGATTATCCGCACGTTTCTTTTTCAACCCTTTAGCATCCCTTCAGGATCTATGTATCCAACGTTGATGGTTGGCGATTTCTTATTTGTGAACAAATTTTGTTATGGGTATTGCAATCACACATTTCCATTTGCACCGAATGTAATGGAAAAGCGTGTGTGGTCAACTGAGCCAAAGCAAGGTGATGTGGTTGTCTTTAATAATCCAAAAGATGAAGGCAAAGATTACATTAAGCGTTTAATTGGTATGCCTGGTGACCATATTCAAATGAAACAAGGAATTTTGCATGTTAACGGTGCACCCGTAAAACTTGAAAAAGTTGAAGATTATCACATGGTTGATGAAAGTGGGAATTTTCTTGTTATGGCACGTTATATGGAAACCCTGCCAAACGGCATTCGTCATCCAATTTTAAAAGCTCGTCCGATGGGTGAAGGTCGTCTGGATAATACAGAAGCATTCACTGTACCTGCTGGGCATTATTTTATGATGGGTGATAATCGCGACAATTCAAGTGATAGCCGTGTGCCATCAATGGTTGGCTTTATTCCTGAGAAAAATCTAATTGGGCGTGCTGAGATTTTGTTTTTCTCAACCTCTGCAAAATGGTATCAACCCTGGAACTGGCCATTTGCTCTACGCTATGAAAGACTGCTTAATTTTATTCGGTAAGAAACTAAGTTTATTTTGATGGAAATAAAAAAACCCTGAAGCATTAAGTACTTCAGGGTTTTTTTACGCACAGTCTTGCTCTTAAGTTGTGGCTTGAGTTAGTGCTTGCTCAGTGTCGTTTTTCTCTTGGATAACATTGTCGTCTTCGTTTGAAGATGGAATTACTTTCTTATCGATTAATAGTGATTGCAATTCACCCGTCTGATGCATTTCACGTACGATATCACATCCACCAATGAATTCGCCTTTGATGTAGAGCTGAGGAACTGTTGGCCAATTGCTAAAATCTTTAATCCCTTGACGAATATCTTGGTCAGCTAATACATTCACATCTTTAAAAGGAACGGATAGCGAGTTTAATACTTGCACTACAACTGCTGAAAAACCACATTGTGGCATTTGTGCCGTACCTTTCATGTACAGTACAACGGCATTTTCCTGGAGGTCATTTTCAATACGTTCGTGGATATTTTGCATAAAAAGTCTTAAGTCCTTAATTGAGTTGAATTAATTGGTTGTCGGCGTGCGTGTTTTAAGCGCTAAGGCATGGAGTTCCTCACCCATTTTGCCTTTTAAAGCTTGGTAAACCATTTGGTGTTGTTGAATGCGGCTCTTTCCGATGAATTGTTCAGATATGACCGATGCTTGATAATGATCATTGTCGCCTGCTAAATCAACGACATCAATGCTAGCATCAGGAAAAGAATCCTTTAATAATTGTCGTAGTTCAGTGATAGAAATAGCCATTGATATTTAGTCTCTCAGTTTAGTTGGGTTTACAAAGATGTTTGTTAAGTCGCACTGGGATGTTGTTCAGTGGATGACGCGTCATCTGAAGATGGTATTGAAGACTCTGCAATTGGTTCCAAAGTGGGTTCAAGCAAAGATTGTGATGGTTGATCATGCAAAATGCCAAAGCGTCGCGCAATTTCGTGGTAACCGCTAACATCAGATGTTGTTTCAGCTGTGCTCTCATAGATGTCTAAGCGTTTTGTCGTTAAGTTGTCCAGAACGCGGCAGGTATCAAGGCTTATCTCATCAATAAGAATAAGTCTGGTATCCATTGGGTTGTCAGATAAATATATACGACCAAATTCAAGTTTATAACGAATTAGGCTCATATTGACGGCAGAAAATTGCCCTATTAGAAAGTCATTAATACGTTGTATTGTTGCAAACAATTGATCGAGTTCTTCATGATCGCTAAGACCAAATGCAACAAGATGCTGCGGCGCAACGATCGGGTTATCTGCATTTTTATTTTTAAAATGAAGCTCTGCGATCATTTCTGGCAATTGGTCATATTTTTCCAATCCAAAGCGATCCGTAAAATCATCACAAGCTTTGTTATGCACTTCAACAAAGAAAGGCAAGCTTTCAGCAATACGAACAAGCTGTTCACGCATATTGAGGCGACGTACTAAGTGATGATCAATATTGAGCTCACCTAAGCGTTGAAAAATCATTTCGGAAAAGCGATTGTTGATGACGCCTTTGCCGCTTAGCTCAGCATAATCTTGAGCATCTGTCGTATTGAGCGGGTGATTATCTTTGAAATACAAAATAAAGGTATCTGGCTCAATACCTTCAAAGATACACTTCGTCACACCTTCGAACACATTGCGGCGACGTGGTTGTGACTTTTCGGAAAATAAACGAGGCTGGAATCCGGCAGTCATGGCTTTATCCTTGTGCAAATGCTACACTTCATTATAGTTGTATATTACTACCATTACTACCATGAAATAAGACTACTTAGGGCAAATGTCAATGGAAAATGTTAAAAAACCGCAAATAATTACATTTAAAAGGCTTTGGCCGTTTTTGTGGCCACGTGATTTAAAGGGTGCTAAGGCACGTCTTATTATCGCTATTCTTGCTTTGATTATTTCAAAGATTACATTGATTTTAATCCCATTAATTTTTAAATCTATTATTGACGCTCTGAATGAACATAAATCATTTGAAATGGTTTATGTGTGGGTTGGTTTGTATGGACTAGTTCGTATTTTATCATCATTCTTTTCTGAAGTCCGTGATACGACCTTTGCTGCCGTTACGCAGCGTACATTGCGGCAAGTGGGATTGGATGTTTTTGATCATTTGCACAGGCTTAGCTTACGTTTTCATATTGCACGGCATACGGGCGGCGTATCGCGCATTATTGAACGGGGAACAAAGGCGATTGAAACATTAATGTTGTTTCTAACATTCAACATTGTACCGACAGCGCTTGAGATTCTGATGGTAAGCGCCGCCCTTAGTTTCATGTATGATATACGGTATACATTCGTCATTGTGGTCACGATGTTTGTTTATATTATGTACACGCTGAAATTGACGGAATGGCGCATTCGCTATGTGCGTGAAATGAATGACGCTGATACGGCTGCGCAGTCTAAAGCCATTGATAGCTTGCTCAATTATGAGACGGTGAAATATTTCGGTAACGAGCTGCACGAACGACATCGATTTGATGTGGGCCTGATTAGTTATGAGAAATCGGCCGTTCAGAATAAGTGGAGCCTTTCGTACTTGAACTTTGGTCAAGCTGTTGTTTTATCACTTGGATTGGTTGCTATTGTTGGTATGGCGGCGCTGGATGTGCAAAAGGGCGCAATGACAACGGGTGATTTAGTGGCCATCAATACGTTTTTGTTCCAGTTGACAATTCCATTGTTTAACCTTGGCTTTGCGTATCGCGAGATTAAACTAGCGCTTGTTAATATCGAACAAATGTTCCAATTGCTGAATGAACCCCGCGAGATATGTGATGCTCCGGATGCGATTGATGTTGCTGATGTTAAGTCAGGCGTGACATTTGAACATGTGGATTTCCATTATGATTCAGATCGTAGTATTTTAAAGGATATGAACTTTACGATTCCTGCTGGGCATACGGTGGCTGTTGTGGGCGCTAGTGGGGCAGGGAAGTCTACACTGGCTCGATTGTTGTTTCGTTTTTATGATGTGATTGGCGGTGCTATTAAAATCGATGGCGTGGATATTCGAAAAATTTCGCAAAAGAGCCTACGTTCAATGATTGGTATTGTACCGCAAGACACGGTTTTGTTTAACGATACGATTCACTATAACATTGCATATGGTAACCCTGATGCTACTGAGGCTGAGATTATTGACGCCGCTAAAAAAGCCGAGATTTATGATTTTGTGCAAAGCTTGCCTGAGAAGTTTGAAACCCGTGTGGGTGAGCGTGGCCTGAAACTATCTGGCGGGGAAAAACAGCGGGTAGCCATTGCGCGAACGCTGCTTAAAAAACCAATTTTCTTTATTTTTGATGAGGCAACGTCGGCTCTGGATACGAAAACAGAACGATTGATTCAAGACAATCTAGAACGTATTTCAAAGAATAAGACTACTCTAATTATTGCGCACAGATTATCAACGGTTATTCATGCTAATACGATACTTGTGCTGGATAAGGGCGTAGTGGCTGAGGCTGGTAGTCATGATGAATTGCTGGCGAAGGGTGGCCTATATGCACAGATGTGGCAACGCCAGCAGCAAGAGGTGAAAGAGGAAGTTGGTTAACATGCAGGCCTTTTATCAGGTCGTTTATAAAGTATTTCCTGCGGGATGAAATTCAGAAATCCACTATTGATTGCTTTTTCAATCACTTGCGAACGGCTGTTACAATCTAATTTCGTTCTGATAGTCGTAATATGTTCTTCTGCTGTTCTAACGGATATGCCTAATATCGACGCAATTTCTTTCATAGACTTTCCGCGCACCAGCAAAAATAAACATGTTTGTTGCCTTGATGTGAGTGGTAATGGAGAATGTTCGTCGTTAAGTACATATATACTTTGTACGTCTTCTTTTCCGGTTATTAAGTGATCGGCAGCCTTTAGAGATAGGCATGATTTGAACATATTGGTATTTGAGATATTAATCGATTGGGCGAAAACGCCGGTAAATTCTCCGTTATTGTTCAATATTGGTTTTTTGCTACTGAGAAGCGTTTTCCAACCTGATGTATATTTGCATATATCTAATGTTAAGACTTCCCTTTTATTTTTAATCGTTTGTTGGTCATGCTGTACGAACATATCTGCAAGTTTGATAGATTCGCAATGAACGTCATAATCTGTAATTCTGTCAGATTTCTCTTCATTATTCACCCCCACTAAATATGCAAAATAATCACTTATGACAATAATTCGTGAGTGCAAATCTTTAACAACAATCATTCCAGGCATGTGTTGTAAAAGGGAAAAACTTTCTCTTAATGAATTGCCCTTTTGTATGATCACGTGCGGTGGGGAATCATTCATAATGAACTCCTTTAATTTTTTATAGCCAATAATAAATTGTATATAAAAATGTTATTTTAAAAACAGAAAAATAATTATATTTGAATCCAACGTGTTTTTAATCCCGTATTTTTTACGGGTAGTAATGTGGGAAAATCATTGTAACCATTGAGATAAGCTATATGCAGAATCTTTCATATTCATTAGGAGCCTTACAATGATGAAAATCGCACAGAAATTTTTTTTATTTTCTAAATTACTAATTACTTATCTTAATAAGATTAAGCCCAATGCAATTTTATGTATGTTCTTTTTTCTTATGAATGCAGTTTTTTGTGCCCATCCATGTGATAAATCACTTAATGGAGATGATTTGCTTGAACAAAAAAGAAATGTTGTTCCGACTAATGTATATCAAACAATTAATGAGCCTACAGAAGAAAGAAATGAAGGAGAGAACCTGAAACATCATTCACCATATATTAGAAGGAATAATGGCGCGTGTATCTTTGCATGTATTCCATTGACTATTTTTTCTGCTTCTATCGTGGCTATTATCTATGGATCGTACCGCTTTCAATATTTCGATCAGATGGAAAATAAATATTGCAATGCTGACTTTCCCAATACTGACTCTTATTGCATGGGGTTAGATTGCTTGGTGCGTAACAATATGACGGCTGTTGACTATATGAATTGCAAGTTAAACTCCTATTGTTGGAATTCTCCTGCTAACCCCTATACTATTTGTTTAAACCAGTTATGCGAGGATTATCAGTCACAATGTACGTATTATGAGAATACAGGTAGTGCGCAATATGGTGGTTATGCTGCACTAATTGTATTTGGATGTCTTGGTGTCGCTGGAATGTGTGCTACTGCCCCATTATGGGGGCTAATGTATGCTTTTGCTTCTAGTGGATAAAATTAAGCATTTTTTTTAATTAAAATTAGGAAAAATAATTTTTATTCATTAAAAGTAGATTCATATGTTCTGCTAGTAAACCCGCAACGCTAATTACTTTAATCTTAGGCATATTGACGCATTTTACCTGAGGTTCAATCGTATCGGTGATTACTAATTTCTTAATGACTGATTGCTGCACGAGAACAAGAGCATCTCCCGATAACACGCCATGAGTGCAATAAGCAAATACTTCAGTCGCCCCATGCTGTATCAGTGCTTCTGCCGCGCTACACAGCGTTGCCCCTGTATCAATGATATCATCTATAATAATACAATGTTTACCGCGTACATCGCCGTGAATTGCTTGCACTGTGCATAATCCATCTGTGCGAATTTTATCGATACATATAAGGTCTGACGTCAATTCTAATGCGCTATGCACGTGCTTGCATCGTTCAATGCTGCCTTGATCAGGCGCAACAATCACAAAATCACATAAGTTATATGTTGCCTTAATGTGATCTGCAAATAACTGAGTTGTTGATAGAACATCAATGGGAATAGCGGTATTTTCAATGTGTGAATGTGGATCAACGGTAATGCCTTGGTGCACGCCCGCTGAATGCATAAGTGAAGCAATTAACGACGTTGCATGTGTTTGTCGCGTATAGGCTAAATAGGGCAGGAACACGATAATTTTATTGGGGCCACCCCGCTTTAATGCGTCGATCGTCAGCAATAATGCTACCATATTATCATTCACGGGATCTGACAGTGAATGTATTAATAGGCATTTATCATCTTGAATGTCATCTGATAAAATATCTACTGATATCTCACCATCGGAGAAGCATTTGTACGTTGGGAAGATCGGTTCAGTGCCTAGAATTCTACAAACAGCATGTGTTAGATCTACGCTTGAACAGCCAGCAATAATTTTCATACCTTATTGATTGGGTGGCGCAATCGTTGCAAACACTTGGGTTGCGGCATTGTTGATCGGTGACGTTGACGGCACGGTTGTTTGTGTTGGCTCCTTCGGACGCGATACGACTTTGCCTGTTTTTATAAGACTTTCAAAGTCATTTAATGTGAGAGGGTTATCCTGGCATTGATCATTTATGTAAAATGTAGGTATGCCCGTTATTCCTTTTCCTTCATTGTCTTTTGCTTCAATTACAGCCACAATAAGTCGGTTTGCGACTTCTTCTGCTTTTTCTGAATTGGTAGCTACATCAATTTCTTCAACTGAAAAGCCATTTGCAAGGGCAAATAAAAGAACGGACGATGTTGGGTTTTCTTCATTGACATTGAACTTCACCAAAGCTTTGTTGCGATCAATAGTTGCGGGTAATTTTTCAATCATTTTATTGATTGCTTCTTTGCGTTTTTCTTTTTCTGCAGCAGGAATAATAAGAAACTCGAACCATGAATCTTGATTTTCCATAAATAGTGAAAACGCATCCATAAATCGATCAGGCCCACGGTTCCAAGCAAGTTGTGTCACGATAAAGTCAATGGGATGATGACAATAGGGACGTATACCAAACCTGATTTTTCCTGGGTTAATATATTTTGCGCGGATAACAGGTAGTTCGGCTTTGAAAAAATGTCCACAGTGCCCACAGGTTGGCGAGAAATAGCCGGTGATTGTGTAGGGTGCATTATCTTGATTGATTGCTGCTGCTGCGCTATCCGCAGCAAGTGTCGCTGCTGCTGGCTTTAACCACGTAAAGGGAAATGCTTCTACATTATTAAGTGGGTCATCGATGTTTGTTGTTCCGTGCTTTTTATTATCATCACAACCTTCGTCATCACCTTCATCTTCTTCATCTTCATCTTCGTCTTCTTCATCTTCATTCTTTTGCTCTTTAACTTTTTTCTTTAATTTTTTAGAAGAGGAAGAATGAGCAGATGTATCACTAAATACATTAGTTGTTAAACCTATGGTATAAAAAGCAATAAGTGTAAGGTGCGTGAGAAATATTTTTAAGAAATACATATATTTTTTTTCGCGCATTGGTGTACCGTTCATTCGTTATGTGTCTTTTAGTTTAGTGTAAAACTAGTATCAAAAGTTTAACAAAAACAGCCAGAAAGATCATCTAAAATTATCTATAATCTTTAAGTATTTTTTGTTTGCTTACGCATCATGTATCAAAAAAAAAGCCTGAAGCAGTTTCCCACTTCAGGTTTTTTGTGTAAATCTAGTTTAGAAAGAAACTATTCAGCAGCAGGTGCTGATGGCGCAGCTGTAGGTGTAGCTACTGTTGCTTTAGGTACAACTTTTCTAACATCACGACGGCGTTCCGCAATACGTGCGCTCTTACCAGTACGACCACGAAGATAATATAATTTCGCGCGACATACATCACCGTGACGAATTACTTCAATACGAATGTTTGGTGAATAAAGTGGGAATACACGTTCAACGCCTTCACCGTAAGATAATTTCCGTACGCGGAAAGATGAGTTAATGCCACGATTTTTGCGACCAAGAACAACACCTTCGTATGGCTGAACACGTTCACGTTCGCCTTCGACAACTTTTACGTAGACGCGAACAGAGTCGCCTGCGCGAAATTCTGGAATTATTTTACCTTCGGATAGTTTGAGACGGTGTTCATTCTCAATTATTTGTAATAAGTTCATTTTAGGCTCCTTTGGCAGCGAACTCAACATTTCCATTGGTTCCCTGATGGGTTTCACTGTTTGTCAAACGTGACAAACGCTTATTGTTATTTGGTCTACTGGTTTATGTAACATTCATCTTTAACAATGAATGAATCGCTATGCAGCGCTCTTTAAGTGGTCACCCGACAGTAGAATTCCAGGCACGACCTTATTATGCCAAATGCGAGTTCATCATAATGGATATAAGCAGAAAAATCAAACCAAATATCTTTCCCAAATATCCGGCCGACGTGCCTTAGTTATCTGCTCTGCTGATTGTTGGCGCCACTTAGTGATTTTTCCATGATCACCAGATAGCAAAGCCTCTGGCACAGCCTTATCTTTCCATACACGTGGTTTTGTATATTGTGAAAATTCTAGCAAATCCTGTTCGAAACTCTCAGATGTTGTGGCATCTTCCTTAACCAAAACGCCAGGTAGTAAACGTACACATGCATCCATTAACACAAGCGCAGCCATCTCGCCGCCAGACAGTACATAATCACCAATACTGACTTCGATGAGACCTTTTTCTTCGCGCCAATATTCGATCACACGATCGTCCACGCCTTCGTATCGCCCACATAAAACCACAATACCTGTTTTATTCTGACTTAATTCGCGTGCTAGATCATGGGTGAATGGTTTGCCGCGCGGTGTGACATATATATATTGAGGAGGTTCTTGTTTAGCATACTCATTCTCAGCAGCGCATAACGCCTTATCCACTACTTCAGCCATCATAACAAGACCTGTTCCACCGCCATAGGGTGTGTCGTCAACGGTGTGGTGCTTGTCTTTTGCAAAATCACGAATATTGATGGTATCAATTTGCCATTGACCTTTTTCAAGTGCCTTGCCAGCAATCGAATGTGCTAGTGGCCCTGGAAACATTTCAGGGAAAAGCGTTAAAATAGTTGCATGCCAGGGTTTCATCGTGGTTGTATCAAGCAAAAGAGTTCTGAGAGAACTTTAAGGAAATTCATAGATTATGTCTACGTTCATTATATTAGTTGGGATACAATTGCCCGAGAATCTAGGAGCCATTGCGCGGGTAATGGGAAATTTTGCACACAGTAAGCTTAGGCTTGTGACGCCGAAAGTTGCAGTTGATGACCCAAAGGCTGTGGTTATGACAGTCGGGGCAAGTCATATTCTTGAAAATGCTGAGGTATTTGATTCTTTTGAGGCGGCAACAGCGGATTGCTGCACGGTCATCGGCACAACGGCGAATCCGCGGGATGTAATTAAGCATTATCTGACGCCACGTGCCTTTGTAGATAGCTTGCCAACGTTAGCAGATCCCATTGGAATTGTGTTTGGGCCAGAGCGCACAGGCCTTACTACTGATCAAATTGCGTTGTGTAATGCCACACTGCAGATCCCTGTGAACCCTGAATTTTCGTCGCTTAACATATCGCATGCTGTTGGAATTGTGCTGTACGAGCTATACCAAGCACAAACGAATGCAAACCCCTTTTGGCAACAAGGCGAGACAGTGCCTGCAACAGCAGCAGATGTAGATGCCTTTTTAGGGTTTTTAGAAGCTAAATTAGATCAAACGCATTTTTGGCGAACAGAGGCGAAAAAACCGTTGATGCGTCGTAATCTGTTCGGATTGTTTAAACGCCAGACGTTGTTTCAGCAAGATGTACGGACCCTACGCGGAATGATTGAGGCATTGTCTAAGTAGAGTAAGAATATACTGTTTTACCTCTTAAATAGTGCATTTTTGATTGAATTCTTATGACTTATGAATGGACATCTATAGGATTCCTCTCTCGGTATATAAGGAATGAATGGCCTTCATTCCCAAAGGGTTTATTCCTGCAAATATAAATCCAACTCATCTAAAGGAAGCCTCATAAGATCTTTATGAACCTCCTTGTAAATCTTTCTTTGAACATCTTTATGTAAAAAGTTTCGCAGATATCCTAATATGTGATCAGGCGCAATTAAGGCTATTTCCTCATAAAGTTCTTTATTGTAATTTAAAAAAGTAGCAAGTTTTCGTGCAAAATTTTCTTTGTCGATTTCTTTAGGTTTTCCTGGAAGTGGAAAAACATGATGATCTCCCTGATCAGCACCATGTTGCCTAATTCTACCAAGATGGTGAGTAAATACTTTTTTCTGATGAGGAAATTCTTCTATGCGTTCTGTTCCATAAATATGCACGTACATGCCTGAAGTACTTTTTGCTAAAACTTTAGCTTTCAAACCATCCATAAGTAGTGCCCATTTTATTAATTTTTTCATTTCCAGCCTCCCTTTTGTGCCATCTATTCGTTTTTATAAGAATAATTATTCGCTCATTTTGGGTTATATTTTGATGTGTTTAACAATACATGAAAACTCAAAATTATAAATCTCACTTGATATTATATTACGCACTGCAATTTAATCATTTACCCCTCCAACCATAGGAACAAAACGGACGCTAAAAAGGTCTTCAGAAATGAAATGATTTTCTCTATTCGTTTTAGTAATTTTTATAAGCATCTGATTATGCCGTTCATCTTCTATTGGAATAATCAGACGCCCGCCAATTTTCAACTGGCCTAAAAGCTTCTCTGGTAATTTCTTAGCTGCAGCTGTCACGATAATAGCATCAAATGGTTCTTTTTCTTTCCAACCAGTATATCCATCTTCTATTTTGATATGGACGTTCTTATAACCCATTTTTTGTAGTAATTGTGATGTGTTATTGCCTAATTCAGGAATGACTTCCACAGAATAAACCTCTTTGCATATTTCTGCGAGAATAGCGGCTTGGTATCCCGAACCTGTACCGATTTCGAGCACAAGTGATTGGTTATCGATTTGTGCCGCTTCGGTCATGAAAGCCACCATGTAGGGTTGGGAGATTGTTTGTTTGCATGTTATTGGGAGAGGATGATCTTCATAGGCATATGCAGAATAAGATACATGCACAAAAAGGTGTCGTGGCACTTTCTGCATGGCGTGAAGTACAGACTCATCTTTAATTCCTTTTAGCTGAAGAGTATGAAGCATTTTCTCTCTTCTTAATGTGAAATCATGTTATTCATACTATTTCTCCTGTATAAATTACGCATATTCAAATTGAATAACAAATATTGTTTTTGATTGAGAAGCTGGCACAAGGTGTTCTGGATTATACCTGAACGCTGTATTTTGGTTGAGGCCATTAGATTTAAGGGTAAAATACTTATTGCTAATAATGTTGGAAGCCATGCTATGTGCGAAAGTTTCATATCACATCCTTCAAGTAGAACATCTCTATCAAGTAGAACATCTCTATTTCTCACGGCGACGCCCAAAGAAACGAAGTAAGTAGAGAAAAAGATTTAAGTAATTCAGATAAAGTGTTAAGGCTCCTACGATTGATTTTTTCTCAAGTATTTCTTGGTGATCATCTGAAAAATATAAATTTTTTATGCCTTGAATATCAACAGCTGTTAACCCAACAAATAAAAGAACTCCCACACTGGAAATAACGAGATCAAAAGAAGTGCTTCGGAGGAATAAATTTATCAATCCAGCTATGATCAGTCCCAAAAGCCCCATGATCATAAAGGATTTTAGGGATGATAAATCAGTTTTTGTGTTGTATCCAAAAAGGCTCATTGCACCAAAAGTAGCGGATGTGATGAAAAAAGTAGAAGCGATACTCTGGCCTGTGTAGAAAAGAATTGCTGGAGCTAAAGAAATTCCTATTGTGGTCGCATACAGCCAGAAAAGGATTTGGATAGTAAAAGACGATAAAATTTGGATACGCGATCCTATATAATAAACAAGAATGAATGGAGCAATCAAAATCGCCCATATAAGAGGAGTCCCAAAGATAGCATCAAAAAGATAAGGAGTAGAAGCAATCCAGTAGGCAGCAATACCAGTCAGGCTTAATCCTAACATCATATACGTATAGACTTTTATTAAGTAAGTACGTAATCCTTCATCTATGTAGTGAGCTTCTTTCATGTAAAAATCATTTTTCATGATAATTTCTCCAATATTGATGCGTTTACGTTTTTATTATTCCTCAATTCTAAGCGATGGATAATGCGGCCCACCCTTGCCGATAACAAGCAGCATTACATTCTTACGGCCATTCTTTTTTGCTTGTTTAATAATATCGGATACATCTTGTGGTTTTTGAATGCTTTGTTGATTTACTTCCGTTATGATCTCGCCTGGGATAATGCCTGCATCGTCACCTGCGCTTCCTGGCTCAACTTTTATAACTAAGGCGCCTTTTATATGTGGTGATAAATGTAATTTATTTTGTGCACTTTCAGTAATGGGTCCTAGCGTTAGCCCAAAGGTTTCCGTATCTGTAAAACGTGGCCTTTTCGTTACATCAAACTCATCCATTTTGCCTGATTTAGCTGCTTCTTCATATTCACCAACAGTTACGTGTAATGTTATCTCTTTTCCCTTTCTCCATATTTTTAATGGAACTGTTTCCCCCACATCAGTTTCACCAACCAAACGTGGCAATCGATTCTTCTCATTAAGTATTTTTCCATCATATTCAAAAATAATGTCGCCATCTTTAATTTTAGCTTTTTCTGCAGGACCATCACTGGTTACAGAACCTACGATTACTCCTTGCACTTTAATGCCGAGTGCTTCCGTCATATCTTCTGTTAACGGTTGTATGCGTATGCCAATCCATCCGCGTTTTGTACGACCAAAGTCGATAAGTTGGTCAACTGTCTTTTTAGCAACACCGGAAGGAACAGCAAAACCAACGCCAACGTTGCCCCCTGTAGGTGAGAAAATAGCCGTATTGATGCCAATAACCTGACCTTTCATATTAAGCAAGCAACCACCTGAGTTCCCGATGTTAATTTGCGCACTGTGCTGTATGAAGTCATCCACATAACCGCTCATAGTTCCACGTCCTGGCATAACAAGATCACGTCCTTTGCTAGACACAATGCCAACTGTAATGCTGTTACTTAGGCCAAAAGGATTGCCAATTGAAATTACCCAGTCACCGACACATGTTTTATCTGCATCTCCCCATTCGAGAGCAGCGAGATTGCGTTTGTTTATAGGAAAATCCTCTAGCCTCACTTTAAGCACGGCTATGTCAGTGCGATCATCTGTCGCATGCACAACTGCATTTAGTTCCGTTTTGTCATGCAAATAAATTGTGATTTTCTTTGCATCCGTAATAACGTGATTGTTTGTGACGACGTACATAGCATCTGCCGTAACACGTATTATAAAGCCAGATCCTAAGGAGCGCACTTTGCGTGGCATGTTAAACTCGGGACGATCAAAAAAATCGCGAAATAATTCATCAAACGGTGTGCCTGATGGAAAATCTGGTAGGTCTTTCTTTGCTTTTGGATCAACAATTTGTGTCGTTGCAATACTGACAACAGATGGTAATGCGCGCTCTGCAATGTATGAAAATCCTTGACTTATATCGCCAAAAGATGTTCTTTCTTGCGAAGGTTTTTTATCAATATGCGATATAAACTTCTCAGCATTTGTTGCTGCTAAGCGCCCTAATTGAGCAGAGCAATGGCTTGACGAAAGTCCAATAGTGAAGGATATAACAATAATGATAAAAAATAATATAGATACAATGAGATATTTAGTTTTACAGTTACAATTCAATAATTTCATATGCATTCTCCTTGTTCTTTTATCTCATTTTTTAACTATGCAGGATGAAAATACATACGTACATGTGAAATATACAGGAATATTCGCCTCAATAATATTCATTTTTATTTATATTTTTCTGTTATGGTTGAAAACAATTTGAATATTAAAGTTGATATTATGATTCAGAAATTATAAAGCTAAATAGGTTCAACTTACTAAAATTAGAATGTGTTATTAACCTAAACCAAAAAGGAGAAGCTCATGGCTGGAACAACAGAAGGTGGAAAAAAAACAAGTGAAGGTGGTCGCGGAGATCCTCATAAAGCAAGCCCCGCTGCCGTAGAAAATTATCTAAAGGGTATAACCTTTCCTGCAGATAAGAATGAACTTATCAAACATGCACGAGAAAATGCAGCTCCGGATGATGTCTTGTATGTGTTGAGTCAATTTGGGGAAGAAGAATATCATTCTCCAATCGATGTGGCAAAAGAAGTTGGAAATATAAAATAGATTGTTTGAATAATAGGCTCTCTTTATTGTGTAAATTATTCACTGTGTATATAATTGCAAATATAAGTAGCCATTTATAAATTTTAAGAAGGAAATTTATTATGACTAAGGCATCTTTTAAATTATATATAGGCGCTATTTCATTACTTGTTTTTGCACATCCATTGATGGCAAGCAAAATAGATATCGTCAATGAAAATAAAAAGGAATTGACTGTAAAAATAAATGGAGAAGGAACGGATGCTGCAGATCCTTATGAAAAGAAAATCCCTGGAGAACATAACTCTACACTTGTAATAAGTAAAAAGGATCTAAACAACAAAACATTTTATTCCATTAAAGGTGAAACGAGTAATTTTACACCGAGTGGTAGATGCGATTATTTGAATGTTGATAAAAATTACAAGGTTACTTTTTTAAATGATTCGATAGGCACTACTTGTATTGCCGAGGAAGTTAAGTGATTTTATGATTTTAACCTAGTATATGTTAGGACATATACTAGGTTCTTTTAATATTACAAGGAGATGGAAAATGGTGACATTAGTTGGAATGCAAGATGATTTTGGGTCGGCGCTTAAGGATTTAATCGAACTTGAGTATGATGCTGTAGAAGCTTATGAAGCTGCTATTAATAGGCTCGACAATGAAGAATACAGAATGAGTATTACTTCATTTATGCAAGACCATTTGCGGCATATTAAGGAGGTTTCAGAATTGTTGAAAAAGCACAACGAAACGCCACCGAGTGGTCCTAGTTTAGCAAAGCAATGGCTTACAAAGGGTAAAGTTATTTTCGGAAATCTTGTAGGAGATAAAACAATTCTAATGGCTTTGAGAAGCAATGAAATTGATACGAACACAGCCTATGAACGTTTAAAGATTCACGAGCACATTTGGTCAGATGCGCGAGATATTATAAATCGCGGACTCATGGATGAACGTAAACATAAGAAATGGCTTGAATCTGTTCTTGATTCTGAATAAATACGCACATCTAAAACTTCCTATCTCTTCGGGAAACCTGAGTATAGTAAGAAGTTTTTCTCATCAAAAAATGGGCTATTTAAATTATTTAATTGGCCTATAGGCCGTCAATTGACTTTAATAATTGAAACAATAATCATTTTAGGTTCTGGTGTAGGCTTAAGTGAGTAAGTTTTTGTATCCTCCACTATGTCGTCCTCGTGCTCCCTCCTTCGCCAAAGCTTCAGGAGGACAGATGACACGAGGATCTTTGTGCTTTTAAAGGTAAATAGCTTGAGTTCTCTTGTAATGTATTAAAGAAAGAAGCTATGTGTTTTTTGTTCTCGTATATCTTCCTATGAGTACAGCTTGTTCTAATATGTGTTGTTCCATCGCATTTTCTATATGCAATCTAGATGCTCCCTCAGGTAGTGGAAGAATGTTATTTAATGCGTATAACTTAAAATAATAATGATGTTCACCACTGGGTGGACAAGGTCCTCCATATTCTTTTACTCGCCAACTGTTTAAACCTAATTTTGTAGGCTCAACTAATGTTTTTATGTTTTCTTCTAATTTAGTTATTTCAGTCGATATGTTGTAAACAATCCAGTGATCCCACATTCCGTTGGTAGTGTCAGGGTCATCCATAATAAGAACAAACGATTTTGTTCCTTTAGGGATATTACTCCATTCAAGTGGGGGCGAAATATCTTCGCCATCACATGTATATTTTATTGGAATTTCGGAATTGTTCTCGAATTCAGTTGAGCTTAATGATAGACTCATAATAATTCTCCTTATATTTATAAAATATATAACTAATTATTCTTTATATGCCAGAGGATAGGTTGTGGGTAATTCTCCTTTCGCCCAGCTCTCTGTCAAATCGAGAGGCATAACAGCCGTTGTGTGATCCAAGTGAATCAATGCATCAAATTTGATAGAACTCATGTGTGCCATGAGAAGATTCACCAATCATAACAAACCGAGCTGACCCAATATTTTCTAAGATACCTGGATAGTCATTGTGTCTATTTTCAAAAGGACAAATTTTAGGCCCTAGTGTATTTAATAAAGGGTGAATTATCTCCATAAGTGTCTCCTGAGTAGAATCCACACATTGTGGACAAAGGCCTTAATATGGGGCCATGTGCTCGCTTTCATTCGTGAGTTTAACAAAATTATTAATTTAAATTATTTGAAAATGACCGACAAATTCACAAGTGAGTGATTTATATAATATGATTTCTTGCTAAACTGAATTCTAGATATTTATAATCTTGAAAGGTGGTTGTAATGTATTGCAATAACAACTCCAACTAATATAATTTTTCACTAACTTTGTGAATTTAAATTTTTTGTTAAATACATCTTCTTTGCTTCAGCCATTCATTTAAAATGAGAGCAGGGTTATCTAAGAAGTGTTCCTGGAATAATGGCTGCTAATCGAAAAATATTAGTAGATTCGAATGAATTTATTGCCGAATACACGGAAAATAGGTAGAAGAGCTTGTTAAATAGTTGAGGAGATAAGTGGCATTGCAGAACTTTCCATCATACAAAAAGAGAGCACTTTCTTTTATAAACCAATAAACCAGCATCAAGAAGCACACAGCCTACAAGAATTACAAAGGTCTCTTTATGATTATTAAGCCTGATAATCTCTTTCACTATATCATTCGTATTGTTGGGAGAAAACACTTGCCAAAAAATGCTTCTTACTTTTGTTTTGTTACAAAAATATTAGAAAATCTCGATGATCTTTTGAATATATTAAGGAAAAAGGATTATCAGAAATCAACACAAGACGAAACTGATTTAACGGAAGCTCATTGCTTAGGAATAGGAAAATATTTGATCATAGATCATGACGGACACATACATTCCTATTATAAGCTCGATGTTCGTTCAATCATTAGTGACGTTCAGGAACAGTTTAATTTAAAAAATGAAGGAGGCTATATTGTAAGCGTTAAAAACCCTCATCAGCCTTCTCCTGCTGGGGTGGGGTTATCCTCAACTCAAAAATACAGCTATCCTTCTTTGTTGCAAGAGAAAGTAGGCGATTGTCGGTTTTTGCCTCTTAATCCTCCTGATTTTATAAATTATGAGGGAGCAGAACTGCCACTTATAAGTCAGAAGATGTCTGATATAGTAGGAAAAGAGCCGAAAATTTGCAAATGCATAAAAGCAATAGCTAATGACGATTTGGCAAGATATTTGAAAGAGGTAGATGGTGCCATCACCTTTGTTGACGTTTTGTGAAATAGCAAATTGTAGGGTGTAAATGAATGCCATGAGGAGCGAGGGGATTAAGTTTAATATCATGCCTTAGAATGCTTTCGCACGACGAATCACGCCGTTGTTATTAAAACGGATGAAGAATGTTGTATTAAATAGGGAAATGGGAGGAAGACATCCACATTGATGCCTAAAAACCTATATAAACTAACGGTTTTAAGAGTGCGCGAAAAATATCATGCCCCCAAATATGCCCCCAGATTTATTTTTGTTAGGGTGATGAATTATTTTTTAATTCTCCTTTCAATCCCATTTCGTCTTCAGTAAACATTTTATCAATAAGTCGCGTAAAGCGGTTAGCCCAGCATTGCAAGGGTGAATAATGAAATCTGGGCCCATGTATTGTTATCATTTCCTCAAGCTCACCGTAACCTTAAAGAAAAATGACATTTCGCGTACACAAAGAAAAGAACGATACTTGGCGTTGAACAAAAACCTTCGAAATATGTGAGTAGGTCACTGGAAACTTCAGCATATTTCTTTCATTTCGATCAGGAACAATCGAAGCTTATCTTCCTTCAACACATACAACATGTATCAAATCTAAATAATTACCCAAAAGAAATTGCATTGCCAATGGTTCTATTTCCGAGTGCTTGAAATGATGTGCCTGCCCCAACGGTAATCGCGCCGGAGGTAAGCGTAACAAGTGTGTCCGGTGCTGCAAGTTCTAATCCACCGGTTCCACTTGTCGTGATTGGAAAGGTGGCTTGAATCGTCCCACCCGAAGCCTGGTATTGATTCCCAGTAAGTGTTGTAACAGCAGGTCCATTAATGGTTAATGCAGTAGTGCCGCTGTTATATATTATGCCCGATAATGTTGCCGCTTGGGTTCCAGTAATTGTGGCACCACTATTACACGTAATAGTAGATGCAAATGTTGGAGTCGAAGCAGTGTTAAGTGCAAGTGTTGTGGATGCTGCAAGAGCGATGCTTGGCACCGTGCTAGCAGAGCCAGCAAGAGCTCCAGTGCTTGTAAGTTCGAGTGTGCCACCTGGCCACGTTAATTGCAGCATTATTTGTATTCGTGCCGCCAAATTTCACTACCGTACCAGCGGTTCCAGCGGCACCAACAGTTAAAGCAAAGTTACCTGTAATTGCACTATTCAACGTCAACGTTTGACTGGCAGCAGGCAAAATACTTGCTGCACCGCTTAATACGATATTAACACCAGGTGGTACTGTCGGGCTTATACCTGTGGCCGTTGAAAGAATTGTTCCTGCCGCCAAGTTAATACCGGATGCAAGTGTCGTTGGAATAGCATTTGTTCCACCAATACATAAGTTTGTTCCTGTTGTTGAAACAGTAATACCGCCAGTTAATGGATAAGAACCAGTATTATTAGTGCCTGATAATGTAATAACACCGCCGCCTACAAGCGCTAATGTATTCCCACTGTTTGTTGCTGGTTGAGAAATTGCCCCTGAAAGTGTTATGGCGTATGGTCCGACGTTCTGAGTTCCGGTGCCATTCCACCCTAAACCAGTAATGGTACCTGTTGCACTCGAACCAGCACCAATTATAATTGGGTTAGTAAGAGTCACTCCCCCTGAAAGACTTGCTGCAAGCGTTGCCCCACTTTCAATCGTAATGGGAATAGCGGCATTGGCTGAACCAAAAGCATTGGCTGCTGTTACATTTAATTGTAGGGTACCACCTTGAATATCAACAGATGATGTCACTGCGTTAGTAGTAAGTGTTGGTGCGATAATACCAACACCTGTTCCAGTTTTATTTAACTTGGTGGCTGTAATAGCGCCTGTAAGTGTTGTTTCATCCGTGCCTGCAACATTCCATGCAGAAGTACCGGCATAACTAGACCCATTAGCCATAATAACCATCGCTGCTATCGCTATAAAATATTTTTTCCAGGATACATTCGAAAAAGATGAAATCAGTGCAGGCAAGCTTGTACTGCTGATGTTATAGCTTTGAAAGCTGGAAGTGAGAAGAAAACAATTCTTTAAAGTATTTGAAAAACGCATAATTACACATCTAATAAAATTTTATCTAAAATAAGTATAAAATGAAATCTCTTAAAAATTAGTTAATACTCAGGTTTTTTTTACCCAAATGTAATTGCCTTCGCAATGGTTTTAAATCCAGTTGCTTGAAAGGATGCGTTTGCACCAATTGTGATGGCACCAGTACTAAGTGTAACGGCCTGTGGAATAATTAATTTTGTATTTGCACCACTGACAGTTGTTGTAAAGGCGCCCGATTGTGTACCCGATAGCGTTACGTTTTGACCGCCACTAATCGTTAAGGCGCCTGTTATGCCTGTGAGTGCGCCTGAAAATGTTGTTGCAGCGGTTGTGTTTATCGTGACTGTATTCCCAGTAAATATAATTGGATTTGCAAATGATGCAGCGACACTGCTTTTAAGCGTGGTGTCTGTGGAAAGATTGATGGTTGGATTATTCGTGCTATTTCCCGCGCCTGAACTAGCTAATTCAAGCGTGCCTTGAGATACCGTGATAGTGCCTGTATTGGCGTTTGAACCCGAAAGCGTTAATGTTCCTGCGCCAGATTTTATAAAATTACCTGCACCAGTTATAACGCCACTTAATGTCATTGCATAACTTTGTGTATCGACAGTGCTATTTGTAGAGGATGTAAGTGTAATAGCACGACTGAGCGTAAAAGCCCAT
>JAZKDQ010000018.1:32546-89897 GCA_040387495.1 Pseudomonadota bacterium
TATTTAAAATGCCAGCACTAACGGTGGTTGTACCTGTGTAGGTATTTGCGCCAGAAAGAGTAAGTATGCCTGCACCACTTTTTGTCACGGCACCTGTCCCGCTAATTACCCCTGAATAAGGGTATGCATCAAAACGATTAAATATAAGATCACCATTATTAGAAATACCATTACTATTGATACTTCCTGTTGTTGATCCTGAGCATATTTGCAAGGTGCCAGCACTAATAGTAGTAACACCTGTATAAGTATTTGTTCCAGAAAGTGTCAGCATGCTCGAACCAGTTTTTATGACAGTTAAAATGGGTGCTAATATATTAGATGTGATTTCCCAATTTTCCGCTCCTATATTAATGGTAAGGGTTGGCGCACCACTACTACTTGTAATATTTCCCACAACAGGAAAATTTCCTCCTGTTATTATTGTATTACTACCGCTTAAGTTAAGATTTGTATACGTTGCGTAAGCATGATAGTTAATTAAATATAATATTTTAGCAGAAATTAAAAACGTCTTAATATTGATCATTTTTAATCGATTTGTAAAATATATTAATGATTTTATATTCACAAATAATATACCTACTTTTGTTTGTAAATATTATTATTCATTAAATATGTTTATATTTTATTAATATGTATATATTTTATATATTTATTATTTACATTAGGTGCGATACTCAGAACGACTGTCGTCACCGGAAGTCCGGGCAATGCATATGAAGAAAAAGGTATGTATGTCGTAATTTATGGCTGTTTTAAACGTATTATCTTGCATATCTGCTGAAACTCTCTAAAATTTTAATAAATAGTTTGTCTGTTTTAACAGAAATGCATTTTGAAAAAAATAAACTAGATTGTTTTTATATAAGGTTTTATATTCCTACGTTAAGCAGGTTAAGAAAGTCATGCCACGATCTATTTTCTGTTATATATTTTTCTTTTCTCATTTTATTAGTATTTACAAATACAGCGCCGGCATCAGTTGAAATCATTGTTGCTGCAGGTGATGCTACCGTTCACAACCAACAACAAGACAATCCAAACAACCCTGGCGTACCCATTGAAAAAATTGGTTCCGGTGACTTAATTTCCCTTAATTCAATTTATACAGGCACGACAACCGTATCTGAAGGACGTTGGTTTGCCATGGGTCCTCTTGGTACAGCAGCCAATACAAACATTAATATAGCCAACGAAGCAACCTTAGGGGGAACCGGCCCTATTGCAGGAGCTATTCAAAATAGTGGCACAATAGCACCAAGTGCTGGTGGGATAACTGCCGGAAATATATCAATTCCCGTAGGCACCATGACAATAATTAATGGCACAGTGAACCAAACGTCAACGGGTAGCATTCACGTGAATTGCACACCAATAATTAGTGATAAAGTCAGAATTGTAGGAGCAGCGACTTTTCACCCCAGCAGCGCTATAAACATAACTCCACTACCAGGATATTATCCATTTACCCCGACGACTTACACGATTATTGATTGGGATTCATACAGCGGCATCCCCACCGTGACATCAACGGATCCAAAGGTACCTGTTAGTGCAACCACTATGGGGCCATCAGGATTATCTGTAAGCCTAACGGGCACTCCTGAAATGCTTCCCACTTCGGCACCAGGAGCAGGAGGAACGGCAACAGCAGATGTTACTTCTTTTGCGGCTATAACAGGCAATAGTGCAGTTGTGCCAGCCAACACAACCCTTGCAAACTCAGTAGTAGGTCAGCAAATAATTACTGTGCCAGTCGCATTTATAGGAACTTCAACCGTATCCACAAGCGCCAATGCCAAAACGATATTTTCACAACCAGTTGTCACCAGCCAAAACGACCAAATCATCCTAACTGGCGCTGGTATAACTACATTCTCAGCCGATAACAGCGCAACGTTACAATGTGACATCAATGTATCTGGATCGACAGTCCAAATAACAAATGATGCCAACCTTGGTACTGGACAACTCAATTTAACAAGCGCTAGTGGCACCCCATCTACACTTAATTTAGGTGTAAACTCAGGCGACAGGGTTACGCTAAATAACACATTAAATTTGACTGATACTGCACATCCACCATCTGTGGTTGTTCCAGAGGGTGGACAAGCAACATTAACAGGCTTTCTTGTTGGTGACGCACCACTGAATCTTACTGGAGACGGAATAGTTATCCTAAGTGATACATCAGGCGAGAGTAACAGTTATACGGGCAGCTTAAATGTGCAAGCAGGCACCCTTATCCCGGCTGGTGACTACAGCGGAGCAGCCGTTTCTATTAGTTCTGGAGCAGCTTTAGGTATAAGTGGCACATCAGGTAGTGTGGGAGCAGTTACTCTAAATGAAGGTTCGGAAGTACAGGCAACTTCGCCAACCGATGGGTTTTCCGCAGAATCATGGACAAACTCTGGTACAACGTACAACATCCCAGTAAATAATACAGGCGGAACGAGTAGAATTACAGTTGTTAATGATGCTACACTAACTAATCCTACCTTTAACATTTTAATGACGGCCGGCACCTATCCACAAGGCGTTATTGACTACAATCTACTGCAAGCAGGCGGGACGCTAACAGTCACAGGAACAGTAACGCTAAACTGGGTCAATCCTGCTTTTGGAGACGGCGGGATAAATGAAAAACCAATCACCTGCACGATAGGAACATTCACAAAAACAACCAGTGGCGTTCCGACAAATTATTTGGTATTAAAGGCAACATTGACAGATGACGTTACAGTTAGCGCGCTTCAAACTACTGCTGATTGTAACGATACAATACCGCTTACAACCCCACTTACCACAACAGTCATTGCCTCAACCGACATCGTATCACCTGACAGTGGCCTCCTCGAAACGGCAACAGCAGCCCCAATTGCAGATCAAGTGGAACTTACCAACCTCGTATTCCAAAACCATCCAGCGTCTGATGACGCTGTCTCATCTGCCGTAGGTGATGCATTCCGCTTTAAAGGATTCTCATCCAGCAAGACGCCATCCGTATCTGGCAAAAAAGATGCCATAGAAACCTTACTGACTGCACTTTCTAAAAATGGTCCTGTAGCCTATGAGAAAAATGAAACACGTCTTTGGGTTTCACCGTATGCGAACCGTAGCCGTACGAATCGTACAAACAGTGATTCTGGTAACCAAGGCTGGTCAGGCGGTTCATTGGTTGGTGTTGAACAACGTGATAAAAAGAACATCTGGTCACTTGGTCTATTAACAGGTCTTATGGGGTCACGTTCACATGTTCTTGGCACACCCGATACATTTTCAAAAACAAATGGTTTCTTAATTGGTGCATTTAACACATACAAATACACACAAGAATGGGGTCATGAAGTTCTAATCAGTCGCACGAACACCTTTGTTGATGCACAACGCTATGGTCTTGATAGAACAGATAAGCAAACACCGTACTATGCGTTAGCCACCTATAAGTCCACAACCGATGTCGGGAACGCACAGATTAATTACTTATTCAATATCATCAAAAAGAAAGTAACCTGTCGTTTAAGCACAGGTATAACTTATCTTGGTACACAAACAGGAAAAATCACCGAACGTAATGCAGGCGCTAATGCTCTTTCTTCAGCCGCAAGCACCAGCAAATCTTCTGAAATTTACACAGGTATCGGCCTTCGCCGCATCTGGGACGTTGATAAGATTACCGTTCGTACAACGTTTGTGTATGAATACGGCTATGAATTTATGAAAAAGGGATCTGGCATCACAACAACAACTCAGTCGTTAACTCAATCAACGGCACCAACAACCTTTACAACACCTAACGGACCACGTCAGAACAAGCATTATATCCAACTCAATAGCTCGTACCTTGATCGCGATACAGGCTTGAAATTCATTCTGTCGTATTCGGGTGCTTTGTATAAGAATGTGAGAAATCACACTGGTATGGCTAAGGTTGAGTATCGGTTTTAGAAAGTTAGAGAAATAAATAATTACTTTGACTATTGTGCTGTTTGAGGAAATTGTTCACTAGCAATCAGTTGGATGGTATTAAACAGGGAAATGGAGGAGAGGAAGGGATTCGAACCCTCGATACGGTTCCCCGCATACACGCTTTCCAAGCGGGCGCCATCAACCACTCGGCCACCTCTCCAGATCTAGGATAAACACTAATCGAAAACAGGGGGGAATTCAAGAAAAACGTTTCTTAAACTCATAATATTGATGAGAAGTTGGCTTGCTATTCTAAATTTAGAATCCAAACTTTCCTGTAAAAAACGTTACGCCGATGAGTATCAATAGAAATGCCACTATGTAATTAATAAAATGAAAGCGATGTATCATTGAGGCAAGTACAAAATAGAGAGATCGAAGCCCTAAAATAGCAAAAATGTTGCTTGTGTAAATAATATACGTATCATTTGTTATAGCAAATATTGCAGGCAAACTATCCATTGCAAAGACAATATCAATGCATTCAATCATGACAAGTGCAACCAACAAGGGTGTGCACCAAATACGCTTTACACCAGACTCCCTTTTTGTGATAAAAAATGAATTCCCGTGGAGCTCTTTCGTAATACGGAAATGCTTATTCATAAATTTAAGCGCTTTGTTTTTTGAAAGGTCAGGCTTTGTATTTGATGCAAATAACATTCGAACCCCCATAATAACAAGTAGCACTGCAAAGATATACAGTATCCAACTAAAGGTTGAAACGAGTGTTACGCCCATGCAAATTACAATAGCACGGAGGACAATAACGCCAATAATGCCCCAAAATAACACGCGATGCTGATACAGGCAAGGGATACCAAAATAATTAAAGAGACAGGCTATGATGATTACGTTATCCAACGCAAGTGTTTTTTCTAAAGACCATCCGATAAAGAATTGACGCGCAAGATCGGCGCCAAGTTGATGCCAAATCCATCCTCCGAAAAGTAGGGTTACTATGATATAGAGGGTGCTTAACAGAATATTTGTTTTAAGGGTTAAATCGCGTGATTTCCAGCGACTTAAGCATAAATCAAGGGCGAGTAACGAGACAACCACAATGCCAAAAACAACCCACAACCATAATGGTTTATTCATAATGTCCATTTTTTGATGTATTCTCCTTAATTTCATCTTATAACAAATTACATTAATAATTCATTAATTCATTAATTCATTGCCAGCCGTGATTCTTCGTGTATTCCGCGTGCTTGACACGTGGATCTCGCCTACTTCTTCATACGTTTAGATCCGCGTGTCAAGCACGCGGAATACACAAAATGAATGTAGGAAAAGAGAAGTTGTTGTTTGTTATAACCTCACTTTCATACATGATTATCCTGCTATCTTTGTGATTATTTTTTTTCAGCAGTAACCTTTTATTAACGTTTTCCACCTAATCTTATAGATAATAAAGTTTGATTGTTGGAGTTTTTCATAATGACATTAAAGTTTCGCAAATTACGTGCTTTAAGCATCCTATCGCTGCAGCTTTTTTGTTTTTGGCTGGCAGTTGGGTATGTGTCATGTTTGTTTATAGTATCAATTCCGGCAACAGCAAGTGATTTTACTCATAATTTTTCTTTTGCATTACCACACGGGCAATTATTTTTGTATGCTGAAATAACTACGGTAATATCTGTTGCATTGGCTCTGTTGATTTTGCATGTGCAACAAAAAACGTCTAAAATGAAATTAATACGGCTTTACCGTCCACGTAATTTGAATAATCAAAAAAAGAGCATGATCAGTAAACCGTGATTTATTCCTTCAAAATTAGCATTATTGAATCCGTTAAGCTAAACTAACCCCAAGATATTTTTTCTTTGGCTTTCGACTCATGACTTTTTCTATTCGTCCATTTCGCACACTAAAACGCTTTTTGCCCCAAAGTCTTTTTGGTCGTACACTTATTATTTTAATGATGCCTCTTATTTTGCTGCAGGTTGTGTTGGGGTATATTTTTTTTGAACGACACACTGAAACAATTTTACGCACACTTTCAGAAAATATTGCAGGTGATGTGGCGCTTGTTATGGCGTGGCATGAAACTCCTGACACATCCTTTAAACAGTTGAAAATATTGGCAAAAGAATATTTGTCTTTGGACATAGAGCTTGAGGAAAACAAGACGCTTGATCGTACGGGCCAATATCGTGAAAACTGGCTTTATCTTCCACTTATTACGGCGCTTGATCAGAAATTAAAGGCACCTCATTACGTTCGCATGACGCCGGAAACGATTTATATTTCAATTCAAACAAAAAAGGGATTGATTACGGCATCGATGCTTCGCAAGCGTTTGTTCAGTCGTACAACGCCACTGGTTTTGATTTGGACAACTGTATCTGCAATGCTTTTATTTGCTGTTGCATCTATTTTTATGCGAAATCAAATCAGGCCTATACGGCGTTTGGCTGAAGCAGCTGAGCGTTTTGGAAAAGGGGACGAGCTTGTACTATTTAAAGCAGAAGGAGCAGTGGAAGTTCGAAAGGCTGGATATGCCTTTTTGCGCATGCGTGAGCGTGTAACGCGACTTTTGCATGAACGTATTGAAATGCTTGCTGGGGTTTCGCATGATTTACGGACACCGATCACGCGGCTTAAGCTTTCTGTCGTTATGCTGCCTGATAGTTCACAAAAACAACAAATCGAAGCCGACGTAACGATGCTGCACCATATGGTTGAGGGATTTTTATCGTATGCACGCGGAACAACTGAAGAAGAAAAGCAAACGGTAATTTTGCTGCCATGGATTCAAAAGATAACAGAGCATCATCATGTTATATCGTTAGATATTCAAGGCGACTCTGAATTGAAGATAAAAATAAAAAAGACATTTTTTAACCGTTGCTTAACTAATCTAGTAGTAAACTCTGAGAAGTACGCAAAGAACCTTTTAATTGACATCAAGCGTTTAGGTGCCACGGCTGTTATTACATTTGATGATGATGGGCCTGGAATACCAGTTGGGGAACGTGAACATGTTTTTAAACCGTTTTATAGGCTTGATCAGGCACGGAATCTCGATAAAGTCGGTGTTGGTTTGGGTTTGAGTGTGGCACGTGATGTTGTTCTATCTCATGGCGGACAGATTGATTTGATGAATTCTCCTATGGGAGGCTTACGTGTTCAGATTCGTCTCCCGCTCGATGCGTAATAAAAGTTTTATTAATGTTGTGAGAATAAATAATGATTTGTAAATGCAATGAAAAAGGAGTGTTTTAAATGACAGAGAGTAAAAAAAATACAAAAAAAGAAGAATCTAATCAAGAACAAGCAAGCAGTGCACACAACTATAATGACACCTACAAATCGTCAGGAAATCCAGCTATGGATATGTTTAAGTCTTTTGCTCAGCAAGGAAAAACAGCAATGGATCGTGATACAATGGTCAATAAGCACCGTAAGAATCTAGATGCTATGAATGATGCTAGCAAAACAGCGATGGATTTGTTGAAGTCCGTTACAAATTTGCAAAATCAATATGCACGTCAGGCATTTGAAGAATTTAACACAATGTTACGCGATATGGTACAAACGCCACAAACTTCTGAACAATTGAAAAAGCAAGCATCTCGTTTGAAAGAATCAATGACAAAAGCGATGGACCATACATCGAATGTTGCTAATATTGTTGTAAAAACAAATAGTGACTTTTATAAAAAAGCACAAAATCATGCAAAAGATGCATTTCAAGAAATGAAATTCACGGCAATGGCTAAGAAGAGATAGTTAGTAAAATTACGGGGTGAGGATGTCTTTGTCATCGTTGCTAATTATTCGTAATGCAGACTTTTTGGACCAAAAGTTAGATCCTCGGACTTAGACATTAATCCGAGGGATCTCTTTCAAGAAAATCTAAGTGTAGTTTTTACATTTTAACAATGTCTCACTATTTATTTTTATACTCTACCCAGCATCGCGAATGCGACCACCGCATAATTTATCAACTTCGGCAATTACCTTGTTTTGAAATGACATTAAATCATCATCTGTTAGCGTCTGCTTCTTTGGCTGTAAAGTAACCTCAACAGCAATGGACTTTTGTCCTGCTGGTGCCTTATCCCCGCTGTATACATCAAATATATTTATATCATCAATCAATTCACGGTCAACTTTTTGTATTATTTTGATCAATTGGTCTGACGTAACTTTTGTATCCACCCAAAAAGCGAAGTCACGCGATACAGATTGGTAAATTGCTGGTGTGAAAGCCGGTCGTTTGTCTTTTTGTTTTAAGGGCAAAGCATCGATAAAAATTTCGAATCCAATGGCTGTTCCATTGACATCTAGTTCTTTAGTAATGCTAGGATGAATTTCGCCAAAATGCGCAATGATTTTTTGTCCTTGTTTAACAACGGCCGATCGTCCTGGATGATAGTAAGCCGGTGCGTTTGAATCAATCTGGACATTGCTAAGTCCGAAAAGTTCAAGCGCTGTTAGAACATCATTCTTAATGGCATAAACATCAGGCGCAGCCTCAGGCTTTTGCCAATGACGCTTTCCTTTTGAAAAGACTTTTAGCCCAGAAAGTGTGCGCATTTCAACAAGACCTTTGTCAGTTTCATGAAATTGCGGTGCGTATTCAATATACGCAGAATTAGGTTGTGATCGTTTTTGTCCATTAGCAGCAATTTTGAGCAATCCCGGCAAAACACTTGGACGCAGCACTGCCATTTCAGCATTCAGTGGCTTTGACAATGGAATGCCCATTCCAAACAAAGCTGCTATATCTTTTGGAATAAACGACCATGTGTAAGCTTCGTTATAACCACGATTGGTGAAGAATGTATTTAAGCGATCACGCGTTGTGTTGGCATCAACTGGTAATAACAAGGGAAGTGTTGCTTCAGGAATAGAATCATATCCGCGGATACGAAGTACTTCCTCTATCAAATCAACATCGAGTGTTACATCATGCCGATGAGTTGGTACAATAACTGTAATTTCGGCAGCCGAGAATTTATGTTCAGTAAACCCAAGTTTTTTTAACACGGACAGTGCATCAGCTAAAGTAATTTGATTATCACCTGATATGGCGGTCAAACGCGCTTGCGATAACGACACCATAATGGGCGCTGGTAATTGCTTCACATATTCACCCCCCTGAGTCACCTCAGATGCTGTGCCACCGCACCATTCCAAAATAAGCTGCGTTGCATATTCAAGGCCGAAAATGACATCCGCAGCATCCACACCACGTTCGAAACGTGTGCGTGCATCACTTAAAATAGCAGTAGCTTGTCCTGTTAATGCTATGTGCGCTGAATCAAATAGTGCAGATTCCAGCACAACATCTGTGGTTTGATCGTCGCATCCTGTTGAAAGTCCGCCCATTATACCGGCAAGCGAGATAATACCTGAGGTGTCTGAAATGACCGACATACCTTTGGACAGTGTATATTCTTTTTCATTAAGTCCAATGAATGTATCACCACCATTGGCTGCATGGACGTTAAGTTTATCTCCTGATAATTTATTCTTGTCAAAAACATGCAAAGGACGTCCAAATTCCAGACAAATTAGATTAGTTGCATCCACAAGTGCTGAAATAGGTCTACATCCCGCTGAACGGAGACGTTTTTGAACCCATTCAGGGCTCTGACCATTTTTAACGCCTTTTATGGTTCTTGTTGCAAAGTGATACGTATTTGGGTCTGTTATATCGAGCGTAGTTTCGCAAGAACCAGCAGTTTTAAATGCTGGCTTTGGACGAGCTTTAAGTGTTCCAATACCAAAAGCCGCTAAATCACGTGCGATCCCATATATGGAGAAACAACAACTGCGGTTAGGCGTTAAACTAACATCAATTATGGGGTCAGTAAGCTTAAGACTTGTGGCCAAATCCGCACCAGTTTCTAATGATGCATCTAAGTCCATAATGCCATCTGAATCCTCGCCAAGCAGCAATTCACGACTGGAACACAACATGCCTAGGCTTTCAACGTTGCGTATGCTTCCTTTTTTAAGGGGTAGTCCTGTGTCAGGAATGACCGTGCCAATACGCGCAAAGGCAACTTTCATATTTGCACGTACGTTAGGTGCGCCGCAAACAACTTGATGTAGCGTCGGTTTCCCCTCAGTGATTGTACCGTCTTCAATCGTACAAAGGCTTAAACGGTCAGCATTTGGATGTTTTTCACAGGTTTTAACATGACCGACAACAAATCCTTTTAAGCGCTCGCTTGGATCATCAACGTGTTCTACTTCAATGCCAACAGCCACAAGTGCAGCTGCAATTTCATCATTGCTTGCTGTTGTATCAAGGTATTCTTTTAACCAAGAGAGCGAAAATTTCATAAAACTAAAGTCCTAAACAGTAAGATAATATTGTGCGGATGACATGCGAAATCAATCAAACAGTGTCCATGAATATACCGTATTTAGGAGGAAAGGCCTAGATAATCTTAATAAAGGTATGAGTTAATTTGTGTGATTGAGTTAATCTGAATTTACAATAAGAAATATGTCTATTTTTTCGGGTTTAATTTTTTTTTAAGTATTATGTGGGATAATTACAGATGTGAAATATAGTTTGTATTTTTTTTGTATGTAATATATAAAAAATGTCGTAAAAAACATGCCGATGTTTAACTGTAAGGTTCAATAGCGGAAAACATGGAAAAAGAAGAAAAAGTAGATATTCCTTTAATGATAAGTCAACGTGCTGAACATTTTATTGAAATGAAAGAGCAGTTGCCTCTGGAGACAAGTAAGCAAATGATGGATGTTTTAATTAAATTATTAAGCTTTCCTGAGACGAATTCAGACTATCAAAATCAATGTAGTGAAATGGCTGCATATTTTAGGGTTGATTTCACTGCGCATGACTTGCACAACCAAAAACGTATACTATTGTTTTCATTGATAAAAACATATCTTTTTGGAGACATGTCTGCTATTGCTGCGAATGAACTTTTGCGCGATCTAGATTTACACAAACTTACAGTAGAAGAGCATAAAAAAGACCTTGCAAAAATTGAAGAATATTTTTGAAAAATAAAGTCAAAAAAGACTCAAATAGAGCATTAATGCTTGGTGTGCTTGACGTTAATTCGGATATTAGAATGCATGTTCGTTTGTATATGGAACTTAAAAAAAATATCACCAAAGCAAAAAGAGATATAACAGCAACATCTCTTTTTAAAGCACATATTAACCCTAACACTTCAAGAAAACAACATAATCAGTTTTTAAAAATATTTGGGGTAGATAGTTATAAGTGCCTGCTGATAGAACCTATTAAGAAACCCGCCTGTAGTATGAATACTTGGGGCATCAAAGGAATTTTAGCTGCATGTTGATTCGGACTACGTATAGCAACCATATTGGTATTATTCATTTTCAAAATGGAGAGCTTAATCTATTATCTGTCGAGTTTATCAATGAACTAAATCGCGCACTAACTGAGATGGAGCTGGACGATACAGTGCATGTTATCGTGTTGTCCTCTGATAAGAAGGCCTTTTGTGCAGGTGCAAATTTAAAAGAATTATTACTTGTTGCAGAGACTAAAAAAGCAAGTAAGTCACCTAATGCATATGACCCTATTGAGGATTGGCAACGATTAGCTTTTGTTGAAAAACCAGTAATTGCATGCGTTAACGGTGCATGTCTTGGTGGCGGGTTGGAGATGGCTTTGATGTGTGATTTTATTGTGGCATCTCAACAATCTATGTTTGGTTTTCCTGAAATTAAATTGGGTTTATTACCAGGTGGTGGAGGCACTCAGCGGATTTTACAACGTATATGTATGGGACGTGCACGCGAGCTGGTAATGATTGGTGATTCGATAACGGCTGAAACGGCGTATGAATGGGGTTTGATTAATGCAGTTTTTGATCCTGATAAGTGTTTTGATGGCGCGCTTGAATTTGCTTCAAAACTTGCATCACATTCGGTGAATTCATTAAAAGAAATTAAAAAACTACTAACCTTATCGTGTGGTGAAGCTGTTAAAAAGGGGCTTGCAATGGAACGTGCTGCGTTTTATGAACGTTTGAAAAGTTCTGAAGCAACAACTAAAATACAAGCTTTTTTTAAGAAAAGAAGTTAAGTATTAGGACTTTTAAACTATTTCGCGTTCCAGCTGGTGTTTTGAAGAGTGGCAATAAAATCCTTGTGCAACGCTTCTTCTTCTTCAGAAACCGAAAAAGACCGCTTTGGAAAATCGATAACAGATTTATGTGTATGCGCTGTCTCTATGATGCTTTCGAGTTCAAATGCAAGGGTTCGTTGGCGTCCCCCAAGTAGTTCGATGTAGACATGATAAAGCAATTCAGCATCAAGAAGTGCCCCATGCTTATCTCTCTTTGATAAATCAATGTCAAACCGTTTGCATAAAGCATCAAGGCTGGCAGGTGATCCAGGGAATTTTTTACGTGCCATGATGAGTGTATCGGTTGCACGTGTCTTGAGTAAAATGGGCTTTTTAGCCCACTCAAGTTCAGCGTTTAAGAATGACATATCAAAAGGTGCATTATGAATCACCAACATATCATCGCCGATAAAATCAAGGAATTTATCAACAATCTGACTGAAGAATGGAAATGGCTTTAGGAATGCTTCGGTCAGCCCTGTAATCTCAGTTGATTTTGCAGGCACATCACGTTGCGGGTTTATGTACTGGTGGAAGGTGTTTCCAGTAGGCTTTTTATGCATAAGTTCAATACAGCCAATTTCGACAATCCGATGGCCTTGTGCGGGCGATAGCCCAGTGGTTTCTGTATCGAGTAATATTTCACGCATAAAAACATCCTATACAATGCGCGATGTATTTTCCAGATGAAAAATTATTTTAGATTTTCTTATCTCTAGTTAGAAGAGGCAATAGATTTCCTTGTATTCCAATTCAAAATTAACTTCATGTTAATTAAAGTTTATTATAGTAACAGTATGGGTTCATTGTAAGTTGCTTAGATCATGGCTGAAAATTTTAATCAATTAAAAATATCTAAGTCTTTGCTTTGTGTAAGTTATTTGCTTGCTACAGGTGTATTTGCACGGGAGCCACGTGTAGGAATTGATTTAATGGAGTTGCGGGCCGATGCTCCGTCAGTTGAGTCAGTTGAAATGCCAGGAAAACTTATTGTATCTAAAGTTGGGGCTGATGATGATGCAAAAGCTAAGATTTCTGAAGCTGATAAACTTAAGAGTCAAGTAAGTGGCATTACTTTTTCCGCGACAATTAAAGATGCATACAATCTTTATGATGCTGCGGCTAATGTTTCTGATATCAGCCTTGAATTACGTGGTCGTGCAAAAATTAATGCTGCAGAACTCTATCCGTATGCCAATATAGATGACTCATCCTATGCTAGCATTCAACAACGAAAAATTGAGTCACTCAAATTATTTAATGATATTATTGACGACAAAGATTACTCAGCAGATGTGAAGGGATGGGCTAAATGTCGGCTTGCTAAGCTTTACCTTGAAAATACATTTGATATTGATCCAAGCGTTGCAAAGCAAAAGGCACTGTCTCTTTTGCAAGAAGTGACCACTGACAAAGATGTTAATGTAGATATTAAAGCACATGCAAAGATTCAATTAGCCACGGCATATAGCCAAAAGAAATTTGATGTTTCTGACGTTGATTCGCGACAAAAAGCAGACGCCTTTTTCAATGAGGTAAAGAAAGACACACAAGTCTCAATTGCTATAAGAGCAAAGTCTGCCTTTGGCCTTGCTTCTATCAAGAATATTGACGATGATCCTTACAATGCTCAGCGGTTAAAAGTATTAAAAGATATTTCAGTTGAGCCAACCTATTCACCGTCAATCCAAACTAAGGCAAAAGTAAAAATTGCACGTGGTTTGCTGAGTGGTGAATTTGACACAAAAGCAAGTGAAGCGAGTGCCCTAGCGTTGGGTATGTATAAAGAAATCATCGCTGATCCCAAGCCTGACTCTAAGCCAGAAACAAAACTTGACTCAGCAGAACGCTTTGCTTATAAGCAGGAATTTGCCTTTCAACTTGCCAATAATGCATTCCACCAAAAATCAAAAGAAGCAAAAGATGCAGCACAAGCGCTTTACAAAGAACTTTTAGATAATGGAAATGTTTCTGTCTATACAGACCAAAAGACAGTAGCGAAATGGAATCTTGCATTGCATTATTTGGAAAAGAAACTTGACCCGCCAGCAGGAAAAGATGCAAAAACTGCGGGAACAGAGTTGATCAATGAGATTTTGAACGATACACATGTAAGCACAGAAATGTTGCTGCTTGTTAAGCTGAACTTTGCACGCTTGCATCACTATAGTAACGTTGAAAATCTATTAGGTCTGCCGACAGGTCAGGCAAAAGATGATGCTTTGCAGATACTCAATGATTTGCTTAATGATAAACGCTTAAGCGGAAAACAAAAAGAAATGGTTCAAGCTGAATTGGATCGATGGAATGGGATTGTAAAAAAATAATTACAATACTGTCTCATTTGAAGCACATTCCTATTTCCATAGATGTAATGTTCATACAAGTTCTTTCCTTGGGTGTGTCAATTTGCTATTTTTAACTTTAATCTGTTTTGTTTCCTTTGTAAGAACAGAGAGCAATTAACAGTATTTCCATTTTAGTGAAAGATGCCCTTATGAAAAAAATACTTACGATTCTTACACTTGGTATTTCTGTTGCCTTTGCGTGTACTAAGACCGTTGGAACGCTCGAGTTATCAAACAGAACTTTTCGTGCGTTAAAAGGCGCTGTAAATGGATCTGCGTATCTAACGATTAAGCAGACGGCTGATACGGCTGATAAATTGATTAGTGTAAGTTGTGCTGCAGCTGAACGTATGGAAATTCATGATCATATCGTTGATCACGTGACTAATGCAAAAAAGATGGTTGAAATTAAATCTATTGATATCCCTGGTAAAAAAGATGGTTGCGGGCTCTTTACGTGTTGGTTCGCTAAGCCGAAACCTGTGGAGTTTGTTAAAGGCGGTAAACATCTTATGTTGATGGGATTAAAACCAGGCTCGAGCGATCTGAAAGAAGTTGAGATTAAACTGGTTTTTGAAAAAGCAGGTGAGGTTACAGTTAAGTTTAAAGCAGAAGGTGCTGATGGATCTGTGAACACAGGGTGTGAGCACCATAAACATTAAATTTAAATTATATGTCTTTCTCTTTCATGGGAAAGACAGTTCACATTAGACGAAAAATAATCAAGATCTTTAAAACACAATCTATGTGTGCTATATACATATAAATACGTAACTCGAAAAAATAATTATTTAAACGCATGCAAAACACACAAACACGTTTTCTTCCCATTGCACTTGTTGACTTCTTTAAGCGCAGTTTTCAAGAGCTCTTAGGGCTTTGTCTGATTTTGATGACATGCGCCCTTATCTTTTCTTTGGCGTCATATTCTCCTGTCGATGCGAGTCTTAATACAGCAACACTGCAAACGCCCGCGAATTGGCTAGGACTTTTTGGTGCTTATTGTGCCGATATTATGCTGCAGTTTTTTGGTCTTGCGACGCTTGTTTGGATTGTAATTGTTGCTATTTGGGGATATCGTCTCGTTCGCCAGCAAGCATTTGCTTTGTCCCCTATACGTTGGATTTCAGCGTTTGTATCTACGCTTTGTTTTGGTATGTTTTTAACTGGGTTCCCTATTTTTGATCCGCATTTGAAAATTTCAACGGTTTCGATTTTTGCTGATATTCCAAGTCAAGGCGGTGTATTTAGTTTTCTTTTGTTTTGGAACAGCCGAAAGTTTTTAGCATTAAACCATATGCTCTTTTTGTTAAAGCCAGCTCTTGTTGTTTTATTTTTTATTGGATTCATGTGTGCCTGGTATGCGGCTGGTTTGTCGCTGAAGCAATTGAAAAGTGCCATTCTTCGCGTCTATCGTGCCGTGAAGTGGATATATGTCACATTAGGGCATTTTATAAATGTGGTGTTCGCGTTCGGTAAAAAAGAAAAATGTAATGATCATGATGATGATATTTCCAAATGGGACAACGCGCATCAAAAAGTGCGATTTGAAACAATTGATGAAATCCCTGAAATTGATTGGCGGCATATGGATGATAGCAATGACGCGTACAACGATGACGTTTCAGAAATTTTAGCTGTTACGCCTGATGATTCGCATTCGCCTAAAATTGCCCTACAAAAATCGAAAAAGAATAACTTTAAATTACCTGAGCATCTTATGAACACGGGGAATTATAATTTACCACCGCTTGATTTGTTGGACAAAACAATTCAAAAGGCCCAGGCAATTATGCCTGAAATTTTGCAGGAGCAAGCACGTTTGCTCGAATCAGTGCTTGCTGAATTTGGTATTCGCGGTGAAATTGTCAATATTCGCCCAGGACCTGTTGTAACCTTGTATGAATTAAAGCCAGCTCCAGGGATTAAAACATCACGTGTTATTGGACTGGCGGATGATATTGCGCGATCGATGAGTGCACTTTCGGCGCGTATTGCAACCATTCCTGGGCAGAATGTGATTGGTATTGAATTGCCAAATCGTGTGCGCCAAACTGTGTATTTGCGCGAATTATTAAACGCACGTGATTATAATGAGACACAGGCAGGGCTGCCTCTTATTCTAGGGCAAGACATTGGTGGTTACCCGGTAATTGCAGATTTATCGAAAATGCCCCACCTATTAGTGGCGGGTACGACAGGGTCAGGTAAGTCCGTTTCTGTGAATGCTATGATTTTGTCATTGTTGTTCAAATTGCCGCCTGAAAAATGTAAGTTCATCATGATTGATCCAAAAATGTTGGAATTGTCCATTTACGATGATATTCCACATTTACTGACACCAGTGGTGACTGACCCAAAGAAAGCCGTCGTTGCGCTTAAATGGGCGGTAAAGGAAATGGAAAATCGTTACCGTGCCATGTCTAAGCTGGGTGTTCGTAATATTGATGGATTTAATACACGTTTGTCTGACGCGCGCCGTACAGGTGAAGTATTAGTGCGCCGTGTGCAAACAGGTTTTGATCCAGAAACAGGTAAGCCAATTTTTGAAAATCAAGGGCTTGATTACGAATTGCTGCCTTACATTGTTGTCGTGGTCGATGAGATGGCTGATTTGATGTTGGTTGCGGGCAAAGAAATTGAAGCAACCATTCAACGTCTTGCACAAATGGCACGTGCGGCAGGTATTCACCTTATTATGGCAACGCAGCGTCCGTCGGTGGATGTTATCACAGGTACGATTAAGGCAAACTTTCCAACGCGTATTAGTTTTCAGGTTACATCAAAAATTGACAGTCGTACGATTCTAAGCGAACAAGGTGCTGAGCAGTTGTTAGGGCAAGGTGATATGCTTCATATGGCTGGCGGAGGGCGTATTAGTCGCGTGCATGGGCCGTTCATTCGTGATGATGAAGTAGAGCGTGTGGTGGCGTTCCTTAAAGCACAAGGGGAGCCATCGTACATCGAAGGTGTTACGGATGATGATGAAGAGTCCGCAGAGCAAGATAGCGGTGAGACCAAAGGCGGCGATGCAACGTATAACCAGGCGGTTGAAGTCATCATGCGTGAAGGAAAAGTGTCAACTAGCTTTATTCAACGTCATCTGCAGATTGGCTATAACCGCGCTGCACGTATTGTGGAACAGATGGAAAAAGAGGGGCTGATTAGCCCAGCCAATCACGCTGGTAAGCGGGAGATTTTGAGGTAAGGTTTTTGTTAAGATGTTGTCACTTAATGTCTAAAGAAAGCGCTTCTAAAAAATAGAAGCGCTTTTGATTTTGTAACGCTTATTTTTTAGTAATTTGCTTTGTGTAAGTAACGAATTCTTCTATTGATGATTCAATTGCATTGTCAAAGCCCCCACCAAATATGCCGCTGCCAATTTTGTCTTCAGCTTGTATTTTTCCGATTTCCTGGCGATTTGAATCTAAATATTTAATTTCAGTCATTAATGTTCCTTCGCCAACGTTACCTATCCCACCAAAGAACCAGCGTCCAAACTGGCTACCTTCATTCATCTGAATAAAACGATAGTGCAACGTCAAATCTTTGTTGTCTTTGAAGCCAGCTTCGTTTAATTTTTCACGTAAATGAGTCTCAAATTTATCAGTTATTTCTGTTGGCACATTAACAGTTGATTCATCTCGCTCAATTGTAACGCCTGTAACTGGTTGCTTAAGCTTAACAGGTTCTAAAACCATAACGCGGCCTGTTCCGCAGGCAGATAAAATAACTGCTGTTGCAATTAATGCTGCTAATTGACTTTTCTTCATGTATAAATCCTTTTACTTTTTATGAATTAGACAATTTTAATTCCAGGCATTTTAACCTGGTTTGAAATAACACTCAAATAAATTCACATCATCAATCGTGTTTAAGGAAAAATAGTTGTCAACGATTAATACTACACCTGTGCCCTAAGACTTTTCCTTCTCAAGCTTTCTGATCAAATTTTTGATCTTTTTCTTTTGCTCTAACGTTAGTTTTTTATCTTCAAATAATTCATTATAAAGGCGCAGTCCTTCAGACCTTCCATAGCTTTTTTTCATGTTCAAGGCTTCTGTGTTTTTTAGGTACATATCCGCCATTCTACATTTAACGTCAAACCATTTTTCTTGTTTGAGATCAGGATATGCTAGAATTTCAGTGTATAATGCCATGGTTGCTGTTTTGACGTCTTTTCCATCTATCGGGCTAAAATGCCACCAAGCTCTTAGATATTGGTTTTCTAATTCAAGTCGGATGTCAATTTTCTCTTCAACAGATAATGTTGCGTCTGCAAGCAGTTCTGTGAATATTTTTTTCGACTGTTTAGTAGCGTCTTCTCGTTTTTGGTGAAATACGTTATATGAATAGTTAAGCGCAAGCAACTTTCTGTATTTAAAGTATTCTTTCGCGTCAGCACGGCTTTCTTCTACCACTTCACGCGTGAGTTCTAATGATTTTGCAGCAGATTCACTTGGGGTAAGATAGCTTTTATCCCAATAAAAACTTCTTAAGCGTATTTTGTATTTCAACCGTTCTGTTAATGAGAGTGTTTTGTCATCCACTACTTCCTGCATTAGATCAATCGCAGCTTTTGCAGCATCACTTTTCTTCAAATTAAAATTATTACCATAAGTAGACGTATATTTTTCTGCAAGCTTTAATTTAGTTTGTGAGCGCATGATGTTTGTAATGGTCTTATCTGCAATGACCTCTTTATATAAAGCCAACATTTTTTTATCATTAAAATCACCCTCAACAGATGAATTATCAGCTAAAGCAAGTTTCGCCTCAGCACGTAAATCAGGACGTGCCTTTGTGTCACTAATGACTTCATTGAAAAGGGATATAGCTTTTGTTTTTCTTTCCTCTGCTGTAATACCTAAATCTTTTTGCATTGCTAAATTTTCAGTCAGATATTGCTTAGCAAGTTCTATTTTTGAGCGGCCCCTGGTTTCAGGGCTTACCCCTGGGTCTTTGCATACTTCTTCCAGTAATGATACTGACTTTTTGTTGGCCTCGGCAGGTATCAGATCAAAATTATTACTGAGATATAGTTTCGATAAATGCCTTTTAGCCCACCCTTTGAAATCTGAGGATATATTAGTTTCATGAATGACTTCATTTAACAGTCGCAAAGACTCTCTGCTGCGATCTTGTTTCTTGAGTGTATAATCTACATAGAATCTGGGTATATATATATCAGCATAATTAATTTTTGCACGTGCACGTACATCCGGGCTGACGGTTTTATCTTCCATGACTTCTTTGTAAAGCCGCGTTGCTTCTTTTATAAGATTTTGTTGTCCAAGATTTGTGCGTTTGTTTCGGTGATCATCGGCAATTTTTAATTTTGCAAGTGCAGCCACGTCTTCTTTCGAGTTAGTGCTGACAATTTCTGCTGGCCCATATTTTTCTGAAATTTCTGGTTTTTCATTGATTTTAGCCAAAGATTCAGTGGTGATGCTTGATGCTTCTGCATTGCTTGTTGTTTTTGCTCCGCATGATTCAACCTGAAAGGCAATAAGTGCACCACTTAGAAAAAGTATTCTTTTGGAGTTACAAAAATTATTAATCATCTATTATTACCGTAAATAGAAATTCATGAATAATTATTACAGTACTAAATTTAATATATGATTAATATTTTTATTTTTTCAAATAATCCTCAACCAAATTCACATCATCGATCGTATCGACAGAAAAATAATCCCCATTAACCAATGTTATCCCATAGCGATGACCAAGTGTGAGCCCGCGCAACTGCTCTAACTGTTCAGTAGACTCAAGCTGCCCAACAGGTGCTTTCACAAACTCAGCCAACGCAGCCTTTGTATAGATATACAGGCCAATGTGTTTGTAAAATTGTTTGGTTCCATAAGGAATTACTGCACGCGAAAAATAGTGTGCTCTCCCAAAGATAGCGTCATTTGTGCTCGCAGCACTTTTCTCAAAAGCCACCTTAACGTACGATGGGTTAGCAATATCATCATTTAGTGCAGACATCGCTGTTACGACATCACTTGGTACGTGCTTAAACACATCCAGCGTCTTTTGAATCAAATCCTTTGGGAAAACAGCCATGTCGCCTTGCAGATTGATGATGATATCTTCGTTATTTCCAATTTTTGTATACGCCTCAAAAATACGATCTGTTCCCGATGGTGCATCTGGGGCGGTCAGAATTGCTTCACCGCCTAGTGATTCAATCAATTTTTTGACGCGATCATCACAACATGCAACGACAATACGTCCATCATAAGATGCTTTTGCCCGTTCAAACACATGTTGAATCAAGGGCTTGCCGGCAATCATATGTAATGGCTTTTCAGGCAGTCTGGTGGAAGCCAAACGTGATGGAATAATAAGGATAGGTTTCATGCATTTCCTTGGTGTCTTTTTATGTTAAACATTTACATCAATAGGCTCAGAGCTATGTTTTGCCGTTACCATTTTATCAATAAAGGCAAGAAATAATGCTGAGATAACAAATGCAAGATGTATGATTGTTTGCCACATCAGCTGATCCGTCGTTAATGCTTTCATATTTAGGAACGAAGCTAATAAATGAATTGACGAAATGCCCACGATGGACGTTGCAACTTTAATTTTTATTGTTCCAGGGTCGACGTTGCCCAGCCAGCCAGGTTTTTGTCCGTCACTGCCAACCAGAATAGGTTCAATAAAACTCTCATAACCGCTGATAATAACCATCACTAATAAGTTTGCAACAAGCAGTAAGTCTATCAAACTAAGAACTTTTAAAATAAAATCAGATTCTGATGATTTTTCGACATGGTAAAGGAGCTTTCCAAGTTCGTGGTAAAACTGAACTGAAAAAAGAGCAAGTGCCAATATCATTCCTAAGTACAGAGGGATTTGCAGGTAACGGCTCCATAAAACAACCGATTGTAGCTTTGGACGTTGCATAATTTGCTCCTGTTAAAAATGTGTTAAGGATTTGTAGTCTATCATATACCTATCTTATCTTAAAATGTTCATTTTTAAGAAGGATGTGCTATCGGAGGAACTATGCTCGCAAAATCATATACGGTTTCATTTCAAGGAATTGATGTTCATCCTGTAACGGTTGAGGTGGTTATCAATAACGGATTGCCCAATTTTAATATTGTGGGACTTGCAGATAAAGCTGTTGGTGAGTCGCGCGAACGTATTCGTGCCTGTTTTCATAATCTTGGTGTAGCATTACCTGCCAAACGAATCACAGTCAATCTTTCTCCGGCGGATGTTCCAAAAGAAGGTGCACATTTTGACTTGCCGATTGCACTTGGTATTTTGGCTGCACTTAAGGTGTTTGATACCGTGCAGTTGGAAGAATACATTGCCTTAGGCGAACTTAGTCTTGATGGAACAATTAATCAATGCGTTGGCATTTTGCCAGCATCTTTGCATGCGCTGGAATCTGAAAAAGGTATTATTTGCCCCGAGAAAAGTGGAAATGAAGCTGCGTGGACAGGAATCAGCAATATTATACCAGCTAAGAATTTATTGGATCTTATTAATCATTTTAAGGGCGATCAAATCATTACACCGCCGACTGCGCCAAGCAATATTGCAGCCCAGACTTTTTCGGTTGATATGAAAGAGGTGCGCGGGCAAATCATGGCACGACGTGGTTTGGAAATTGCAGCGGCTGGCGGCCATAATGTGTTGATGAGTGGTCCACCTGGTGCTGGAAAATCCATGTTGGCTCAGCGTTTTCCGACATTGCTTCCGCCTTTGTGGCCTGAAGAAGCACTTGAAGTATCAATTATTCATAGTTTGTCGGGGTTGTTGCCTGATAGTGGGCTTGTAACATCGCGCCCGTATCGCGACCCACATCATTCAATCTCCATGCCAGCACTTGTTGGCGGCGGTGCTAAGGCTAAGCCTGGTGAGATTTCATTGGCGCATCACGGCGTGTTGTTTTTGGATGAATTACCTGAATTTCCGCGTTATACGCTTGAGGCGCTTAGGCAGCCGCTTGAAACTGGTGAAGTGCTTATTGCGCGCGCCAGTAATCATGCCAGATTTCCAGCAAAGTTTCAGTTGATTGCAGCGATGAACCCATGTCGTTGTGGGTATTTGGGTGAGGTAGAACGTGAATGTTCAAAAGCACCTTTGTGCGGAAAAGATTACCAATCAAAGCTTTCAGGACCATTGCTCGATCGATTTGATTTATTTATTCAAATGCAAAAGATTGATCCAAAAGATCTCGTGTTAGCTACTGATGATGGTGAAGATTCAGCTACTATTAGAGCGCGAATTACATCAGCAATTGATTTTCAACATGAACGCGGACAACGTTATAAAAATGCAGATTTCAAAAGTGCAGAATTGCTTGCACAGTTGGAGCCTGATGAGGCGTTAAGCGATTTATTGCAGAAAGCATTTGATCGATTCAGCTTAAGTGCCCGCGGGTTTTATCGTTTGCTAAAAGTCGCACGTACGATTGCGGATTTGGCGCATCATGAGAAAATCACGAAGGAGGATTTGCTTGAGGCGATGCAGTTTCGGATGGTGGTTTAGAGGAATTCTTCTGAACCTCCTTCATCACGAGCAGTCTTGGCTGCGTGGCCATCCAGAATGCTTTTCTAGATGATCACGCACTTTGGGCTCTATGACATAGCGTGCTTTAATAAAGGAATAGAAACTACTCCACCCCAACATAAATATCAACAATTGTGCTCATCGGGTTCAAGCTACGTTCATCATGAATTTGAAAATCAGTCTTAAAGCTACGCTTGCCACCAAGTGCATCGACCTTCATCTGCCAAATTTTTTGCCATGCACTGAGCACAACAAATGGCATTTGGCCAGATTCAGTAGTGAACTTTGCATAATTTTGTGCCGGGATAACAAGTTTCTTTAAGCCCTCACCAGGTACGTATGATTCAGCCACATCTGCATCAATTTCTTCACCAATGAAAAATGTATAATCGCCTGTATGATCGCTTTCGTAATCGGTATATACACAATATGTGGTACCTGGTTTTTTTCGGTTGGTGATTTGATTAAATATTTGTTCTTGGCCATAGCGCTGTGCGCACGGGCCAATCTTGCTAGTCATAGGGCCGGTTTCATATTTAAAGTTGTTCGTGCGGGTATCTATGCCAATAAGCGTTATGGCGGGCAGGGAAAGGTTTTGTTGCTGCATGATTTGGAATCCTTGTGAAATTATTATTTAATCCTACAAGGAGTCGTGTTACGCAGCAACAGGTTTGGTTGTGTTTAGGCTTTTTCTGCTTCTTCAATGAATATTTTAGCTTCACCAAAGAAATCTACAAACTTGCCAGTGTAATCATGTGGTTGCCTTAGAATATTAAGGATCTTGAACATATGTCTTAAAAGATTGTGTGCTTCGTTGTTTAATTCTTGCTGCTTAGCTTTAAAAGGTGTGATTCCTTGCGCTTGATTAAATGCAAGGTGAAGCTGTAACAGACTAGGGAGATTACCTTTGTTTTCTGTTAATAATTCTTGAGCCTTTATGTTTCCTTTAAAGGCAAAGTGATACACATTGCCAAGTAAGTTGAGCGCGCTAGGATTGTTCGCAAACTCTGCAATATAATCGTCAATTAGCAAGTCTTGTGCTGCTTGTACACCTTCACTTGCAAGGTCCTGCAATAACTCACGGCGTTGTCCAGGCGTTTTATCTGCATACCCTAATTCTTGATTATGAATTACAGATGCAAGCATATCTCTTGCTTCTGGCACGATTTCGCCGATAGCCATGATTTCAGCGATTTTCCGCTCATTAAGACGATTTTCGATGAATTGCGTTAAGAACTTATCTGTAAATTCTTTTATGCTTTGCTCTATTTGGTTTTCTGAAAATCCTCCAGTTCTAGAAAGAGCAGAAACGTCTTGTGCAATTTTATTTTTGATATCTTTAAAACCAATGCCTTCGTTAAATTCGATGGTAAGTCTTTCAATGTCAGTGCTGCTAAATTCTTTTGTCTCAGGTAAGAAGTGTAAATAGTTTATCAGATAACATTTAGCAACTTCAGGCGATTTTGTTTTTTCAACAAGTTTACGCAACACAAGATGAAATGGCTCTGATCGTTTCATGCCGGCGAAGTCATACAATCCTTCAATATAACCACGTGGCAAAGGTTTACCATCTTTCTTCAGAAGAGGTTTCACGGCAAAATGTTGGGAGAGTGGGCGATGCATCGCATTTACAAAATAAGTGTGCCAGCCCTCGACAGCCTTTTCATCTGAAAAAGTTCCTTTTGTGTCTGTTCTTGTGTTTTTTATCAAATTGGTATAATAAAGTACGCCCCAATAATCTAGACTTGCGCCAGTGTCAAGGCCAGCAAGTATCTCCATTTTTTGGGAATCATCAAATTCTTTGTCTATAAATATTGATCGTGCATGGAGATATTGAAAGGGAATGCTTCGTATGTCACTTAAGGTTTGAATAGATACCTGTATATTTTGTGTTTTTTTGAGTTCTTTCTGTTTTTCCTCCTCAGTTAAATTTGACTCTTTTATTTCTTTTGATTTTTGTTCCGAAAGTTGTTGTAAGTCAGAATATGATAGACGCCAGTCATCAGGAAAACGTCCATCCTGCCAAGCGTATTGCGCTGCAACCGTATTTCCAAGTAATGCGCACGTAAGGAGATTTGCTACGCCATTAAAGTCTGCTTCCACCTGTGGAATTCCAGATACTCTTTTAATCAAATTCATCATTGCTGTTTGGGGTGATTCTTTTGCAAAAAGTGCACGTTCAATAGTTATAACAACAAATGCAGGGTCACCATAGCGAAGACCTTCTGAAATAATGAGGTCAATTTGTCTACGTGCCTCCGATAAAAGAATGCGGCCAGATTCTGCTTCAGGTGAGTGAAAATCGGAAAATGAGCAATCAACTCCATACATATCTTTAAGCTCTGTTTTTATTTGTCGTAGGAGAAGACCCATTACCTCTTCTCGGTTCTTGCGCATCTGGACATTATCACATAGTGGCTGGTTATTTTGCATTCTTGTACGCAGCTCATTGTCTAGATCTACAACGCCTGTAAATAGTTGGTGTCCTTTTAAAACGCTTACGCTTGTGGCTTCACATTCGTTACGAATATCATTGTTAATTGATGCACATATATGCGTGACATTTATTGAGAGAAGCATTATCCAAATTATAAATCTTCGAAACATTCTAGATCCTTACATAAAAGCTGCTATATAAATATCTTGCATGGGCATTTGCTACCAAATAGTTAATGGATTTATTCTTTATATATTATCATTTTGTTAGTTATTGATATGCTAGATTTAAGGATGAACCTTTTTTAAAGGATAAAACTAATGCGATTTTTGTATACTATATGTATGCTGGTTGTGCATGGAGCTTTGATAGTTCCGTTGGTTTTTGCAATGTCTACTGGAGGATTTGATCCCTCTATAAATAGAATTGATTCATGTAGAAGTTTTATAACAGATCTACGTCGACAGCAAATACGAGTTCTACAAGCAGCGCTCGATCCGAATCTTGTGCATAAAAAAGTAGACGGATACCCAGAGAGATCTGTTATTACAACAGTTCCTCCATCTACGCAGTCACAAAGTCATAGAAGCTCCTTGGGTAGGCCTACTTCCTCTGTTCATGCATTAGCAACATCGACTGAAGGTTCTGTAGAACTGAATCAACGGCAGCGAGCGCTACGAGATGAGCTTTCGCGTCAGCGCCCAGCAGATTCTTTTGATAATTTCAGAGTTTATGAGCTAATTCGGGAACGGGAACTGGAACTGGAAATGGGCCTGATTTTATTGTTTGGCCCTTACCATCATCATCAAGCCACATCTATAGCTGATATTCTGAAATTACCCTTATCAGATGATGATAAGAAAAAACAATTGAGGCTAAATGGTCATATATTCCTTCAGAGATAAATATCACGTATGCTATCAATTAATTTAACTAATTTTGAATTTTGAAGCGTATGAAAATAGCCACCTGGAACGTTAACTCAATTAAAGCCCGCCTGCCGCGCGTATGCGAATGGTTGCAATCAGCGCAGCCTGATGTTGTGTTGTTGCAAGAACTTAAATGTCAAACAGAGGCCTTTCCATATGAGGCGATCGAGGATGCAGGCTACCAGGCTGCTGTCTTTGGGCAAAAAACCTATAATGGTGTCGCAATTCTAGCGCGCGGTGGGATTGAGGATGTCAGCTGTGGCAATCCCTATTTCGAAGACCATCAGGCTCGGGTGATTGAAGCTGTGGTCGATGGCCAATACCGCGTGATCAGTGTGTATGTTCCAAATGGTGAAGCAGTCGGCACAGAAAAATATGCATACAAACTGGCGTTCTTTGAAGGGTTTGCAAAACTGCTCGAGGATCGTTTACGTTTTGGTGAAAAGCTGATCGTGGGCGGTGATTTCAATGTCGCGCCAGGAGATTTAGATGTTTATAACCCCGACACATGGCGCGATAAAATTTTATGTTCAATGCCAGAACGTTTGGCGTTAAGGTCGCTGATTAATTTGGGGTTGACGGATGTTGTTCGGGCGCAAAACCCTCATACAGAAAACTTATATACCTGGTGGGATTATCGTAGTGGCGCAGCAGCCCGTAACCATGGCCTGCGTATTGATCATTTGTTGTTATCAGCAAAGGCAATGGATGCTGTGTCCGACGTTGGGATTGATACAGAAACACGATGGCTTGAGCGACCATCGGACCATGCCCCTGTGTGGGTGAGTTTTGAGGGGTAGCTTCTATATTATTTATAATTTTTCATTTGCCTCTTGAACTTCATAGATCCTCAGATCAACTCCGAGAATGACAAAAGTGAATCAGAGAATGATAATTTTAGTCTGCAATGGTACGTTTCGGCTGAAGATAATAAAAAACCCCGCATAAGCGGGGTTAGTGGAAATCTATGTAGAAAGCCATCTTGCGATGGATATACCTTACACAGCTACCGAAACGAATGTCCGATCAAGACGTCCTTTTGAAAACAAAACGCTGCCTTCAGTGAGTGCGAACAATGTGTGGTCTTTGCCCATACCAACGTTCTCACCTGGATAGTATTTCGTTCCACGTTGACGAATAATAATATTGCCTGGAATTACGTGTTCACCGCCGAAGCACTTCACACCGAGACGTTTACTTTCAGAATCCCGTCCATTTCGCGTACTGCCGCCGCCCTTTTTTGTTGCCATTATCTATCTCCTAATAAACGACTTTGTACTGCTACGCAGTAACGATTTTGCTAACTCTCAAAATTGTCATCGGTTGACGATGACCCTTCTTGCGACGGTAATTGTGACGACGCTTTTTCTTAAATACGATAATCTTTGGCGCACGCGCTTGTGCCACGACAGTCGCCTCAACTAACGCACCAGCAACCGTAGGTTCACCGATAGTAGCCTTTTTGCCATCAAACACCATCAACACTGTGTCGAGCTGTATTGTTGACCCGCTTTCGCCTTCAAGCTTTTCAACTTTGATAACTGTATTCATTTCGACGCGGTATTGCTTGCCGCCGGTCTTCACAATCGCAAACATGATCTGATTCTTCCAAAAGTTTTATAGTATAATATCTTCGCACGTTTGCAAAAATACAAACGCCTACACTTTTTTCTATCGCAATTCACTAATCTATGTCAAGATTTTTATGTGCCATTGTGTAAAAAAGGACGAAATAAGTGCTCCCAGGGGAAGTTGGCGATTTACTTCGTGAGACTGTCTTTTTAATTTTAAAGCTGAGCTCTCCGCTTTTATTGACAGGTCTTGTGGTTGGTGTGGCAATATCGTTGGTTCAAGCGTTGATCCAAGTGCAAGAGCAAACCTTAACGTTTGTGCCAAAATTATTTGCAATTTTTGCGTGTTTGATTTTGTGCATGGGTTTTATGGCGAATACATTAATACGATTTACAGAACATCTTTTTATGATGATAACGAAACTATGATAAGTGATGCCTAAGAATCTTTTTTTAGCCGAGTTTGTTCCCTTCTTTCTTGTGTTCTGTCGCGTGATTGGCTTAATGCTGAGCATGCCATTTTTGGGACAAATTGAAGTTTCTGCGCGTTTCAGAGTATTGGCTGGTCTGGCTTTTTCATTTTTGTTGGTGTCTGCACTGCCGGTCGATGGGCTAGACCCCATGATGTCCTATTTAAGTTTGGGTGTTTTATGCGCACGTGAGCTTTTCATTGGCTATTTTGTTGGGCTTGTTGGACGTATGCTTATGATGATTCTCGATTGTGCTGGTATGATGATGAGCGCGCAGATGGGGCTATCAAGTGCGACAATCTTTAACCCCAGCTTGTCTGGCCAAGGTGCACTTACATCAGCAATTATGTTGCTTTTCGGTACGGCTGTGTTTTTGTCGCTTGATTTGCATCATTTGATGTTTCGCGGATTTGTTAAAAGCTATTATTTATTCCCAATTGAGGGGAAATTAATGATGGGCGATCTCTCAAAAGGATACACTCGCCTTTTTTCTTTAATCTTTTCTATGGGGTTGCAGTTAGCGACGCCATTTATTATTGTATTTATCGTATTGCAAGTTGGATTTGGTTTGATGAACCGTCTGATTCCGCAAATGCAGATTTTCTTTGTATCATTGCCCCTTCAAATATGGGGTGGGCTCATGGTTTTCTTGATCACAGGCAGTGCTGTTATTATGCGCTTTGGTCATATCTTTGATCGCGAATATCGCGCTTTTTTTAGCTTAGGTTAGATAAGATGGCTGATGGTAACGATAATGATGAAGACCAAAAAACGGAAGCCCCTACCGAACGAAAGCTTGAGCAGGCACGTGAAAAAGGTCAAGTGCCTATCTCAAAAGAAATTATTAATTGGTTCTTTATTTTAACAAGTTGCGTGGTTATGTTAGGGATTTTGCCATATATGGCACGAAGTCTAATGGGTGTTATGCAGCCTTTTTTGTCTGCTCCAGACCAAATGATTCTTGATCATGATTCCTTAAAAAAGCTGGGGAAACACTTATTTACAAACATAGCGCCGATTGTTGCCTTTCCTTTGGTAATAATGTTTGTTGTGTTGATTATCGTTGGATTCATGCAGGTAGGAACGAGCTTGTCGTTGAGTTCCTTAAAACCAAAAATGAGTCGACTTTCACTTAAACAAGGCGTTAAAAAGATATTTTCAAAGAATGCTGTCGTGGAATTTCTTAAAACGGTTTTTAAAACCGTTATTTTATTTGCAGCAACATTTTGGTTGTTCAGCGGACACTCTCCTGAGATTAAAAATTGGACGGGATTAACATTTCGTCAAATGTTTAATATGTTTGAAAAGTTACTTTTCAAACTATTCATGATGATTTTGGTGATTTTGTTCTTTTTAGGCCTATTAGATTATTTGTACCAACGCTATCAACATACAAAAGGCCTTCGCATGACAAAGCAAGAAGTGAAGGAAGAACACAAAGATATTGAAGGTGATCCTGCAATCAAGCAGCGTATTCGTCGTCTGAGAATGGAACGCTCACGCAATCGTATGATGAAAGATGTGCCAACAGCGACTGTTGTCATCACGAACCCTACACACTACTCAGTCGCGCTTGCGTGGGATCCTGACACGATGGACGCACCTAAGGTCGTTGCTAAAGGGCAAGATTTTGTTGCACTTAAAATCCGAGAGGTTGCAAAAGAGCATAATGTGCCTATTATTGAGAATCCACCTGTTGCACGTGCTTTGTTTAATGAGGTGGAGATTAGTCAAGACATTCCATCCGAATATTATAAAGCAATTGCAGATATTATCCGTCTTGTTATGAAATTAAAGAGTAATAGGTTTTAACCAAAGATGTTTAATTTCTTGACTCGTTTCCCTGAATTGAGTACGTTTAATTATTATCTATACTGTTTTTTGAGCATAACCAACGCTCAAACAGTTTTATTGGGCCTTTAGTTCAGTTGGTTAGAACCCTCCGCTCATAACGGAGATGTCGCAGGTTCGAGTCCTGCAGGGCCCACCATTTTTCTTCTCCAATGATTAAATTCAGATGTTTATGTCAGTTTGCAGTGCCTTGTTCTGATTTATAGGGGCACTGAGGTTATCATTTGCTTCATGTTCTAGTACATTGCTTGGATTGATAATAACATGATTTTGAATGTCTGTTTTTTTTAGAAGTTGTTCCATATGACGAAGATTATCACATAATTTTTTAAGTAAGGCAGAGTCTGGCTCAATCATATGGACATTGAGTGTGCGTAAGAGTGATAGAAAATAGTCATCCCAGGCTGCAGATACGCTTTGTGTAAGTTCGCTTTGTAGAAAAGAAGATAGTCCATGTATGACTGAAATGGCACGTTGATTTTGATATGCAAATTCTTGATATTGATGATCAATTCGCAAGCGGTCACCTTCTTCAATGAAATGAAGAATACGACCAAAAAGAAATGAAATTTGCTTTGATGTGCTGTCCATAAGTGGATTGTGGCGATAAGCAGTGGGCGTTTTATTGTACATAAATAAACTTTCTTGTTTTTACTATGATACGGGTTTTATTAGCCATAATGTGAGGCAAGTTCGGCAGCTAACATCTGTGAAATTGCTTCTGTTCGGTGCGCTTGTGCGTAGAGCTTCTGTTGACCATGATTAGATTGTTTTCGAATATTCTCAGCGTCTTCAACAATGTCCTTGATGCGATTTTCATTACCCTTGTTTTCTTCTAACAAGATTTGAACTGCAACATCAAATGCACTTGTGGGTACTTCCTTATTTGAGGGATTGTATCTCGTTGTGGCGGCTGATACTGCTTTATCAAAACCCACAGAAATTCCTTCTGTTAGTGTTAATATTGTTGTATTTGTTTTATTGAAGCCGAGTGGTAGATAGTTACCTGTAACGTCATAACCTAATTTAAGTCCTTCGTAGATTGAACCTTTTGGCGCCTTAATAAAGTCATCGCGCACATTAGAAATAAGCACATCTTCTTTGCCGTCCATGGAAAGTATTGCCGTAAATTGAGGAAGTGTCAGTGTTGTTGTAATTGAAGAACCAACTATTAGTGCTGATGCATCATCCTTAAAATTGATAATAAGTCCCGCATAGATTGAATCATCTGGAAAAGTAAACGTTTTATTTGAATTACTAAGTACTGCCGTGGATGTACATTTGTCACCTGAGATAAGCTGACCCTTCTCATCTTTTAGCTGGTTCCCAGTTATGGTTGCTGAATAAGTTGTTCCATCATCATTGAGCGCGTACGTAAGTGAGACTGTTTGGCCAGACACAGCATAACTTAACTTTTTAGTGGGTTCTGGCACAGTAAAATTTTCAGCAAATGTTTCATCTGTTGATGTGGCGCCATTATATGAATAAGTTAGATTAATAGGCTTTCCGGCCATCTCTGTAGTCAATTTTTCAGGCATGCTAGATGTATAAAATTGCGAATTGGTCGATTGGGCAAAGTTGCCAAATAATCTAACAATTTTCTCAAAATCACTATTAAGTATTTTTTCTTGTAAGGTTTGAGTATTAACATTAAATTTCCCGGTTTTGGAGTCTATCATGATTCCAATATCGCCCAGGCCTTTGTAATTCTTAATTTTTGATTCATTTGCAGCTTCTTCTGATCCAGCAAGAGAGCTATCTGAGCCAGCTACAGTGAAATTAGTTGCGTAACGTAATAAATTATCGATGCTATTAAGGATGTCTTCGCCATATAAAATAGCCTTTTCATCAGGCATTTTTCCATCAGCGTTCATCTTTTTGTGTTCGTTAACGCCATCAACAACAAGATTGTAGTTTGTAATAAATTCATTGATAGCAGAGAAAGCTTGCTGTTTATCATAATCAATGGCGAAAACTGTATTCTTTGTAGAAACTTTATCGATGGTGATTCGAACCCCGGAAATGGCATCAGAAATAATATTATCGGGGCGTTCAATATCAGATCCATTGATGGATAATTTGGCAATAAGTAAATTAGAATCTTTGTTTATTGTTGATAATATGAGTTTTCCTGCGCCACGAAGGCTATCATCCGTCTTCTTTCCATCAAAATCAATGGGGATCCCTGCTTGTGTTCCCTCAATGACAAGCTGAATGTTTCCACTTTCGTCGGGGTCAGAGAGTTTTGCTATTACTTTCGCTTCTTTACTTAAGGCATTGATAGATTTTATTATTGTGTTTAATGAAGAGCTAGCTGTGACTTTTATCAGCTGGTTGTTGATCAGTAAATTTCCTGAGAAATTAGCCGCTGCAGCTGGGTCTGTCGTTGTATACGTACTGGTAATTTTATCTTTTATAGCAATTTGGTCTTCACCAATTAAATCGTTTGGATCTGTATTTGCCAGAGGCACAAGAGCGTCACTGCCGCCCTTAAGGCTGGCATCTGTTGTTAGCGCATCAAATTTAATAGGGACACCTGTTTCAGTGCTGGTAAGGACAAGCGCGAAATTCGGACCATTAGAAATGCTAGCAGTAACATTTGTCTTATCACTTATATAATTGATGGAGTCCATGATTGTATTGAGTGTTGATGCTTTTTTAAGTTCTTCTGGATTTGTAGCATCTATTAGGTCTGTGCCTGTAATTGGTATTGCTTGCCCATTGATGACAAGATTTCCTGAAAATCCTACGGCTGCTGTTTTGCTTGCATTTGTATAGGCAGTCGTGATTTGATCTGTCGCAGTTCCGTCCAAGGCACTTGGATCTGTTGGCGTTATGTTAAGGCCCCCTACGCCTAGAATAAGTGCATCAGTCCCGGCATTTCCTAAGAAATTAATAGGTTCAGCAAGTTTTGTGCTTTCTAAAATTAAAACACACCCTTTTGTGTTTGATATGTGGAGTGAGCTTGCTTTAACATTTGAGAATTCTGTCGTGCTATTAATGTCATTAATAATTCTGCTTAGAGTAGATACATTTTGAGTAATAGGAATAATTTGATTGTTAACTACAAGATTGCCAGAAAAACCAACGGTTTCTTCGAGACTCTTAAAATTAATGCCACATGTGACTCTGTCAGCTGTTGCTTTTTGCGTTACATTAATGTCGTAGTCAGTAATTGATGCTTTTGCGATTGAGTCTATTGATAATACAATAGCGCCGTCTGATTCTTTAGATCGAGAGATTTTTGTATTAAGTGCATTTGGTATACTTGAATCATAGAAAGCAACGTTTGACCTCAGATCATTAGTGAGTTTTTTAAGGCTATTACCGAGTGCCTCAACTTTTGTACGAAGATCTTCAACAGCAGGAATCTTTTTATCAACGTTAATTGTAATTTTATCTTCATATGCTTCGGTTTTGCTCATTTTAATAGCAATAATATTGTCGGAAAAAGTATTTGGATCAAGATTACCAATTAAGGCACCAACTTGCATCCGACCTGTTTCTTTATCTGTTTTTAGCGCGCCGTATGTAGCGCTAATTCCGACTCCACCACCAGGCATTATATAGCTCTTTCTATTTTGTTAAATTAGGGAATTGATCCATGATAAATCAATCCCCTTAATTAGTTTATTTAACGCATTACTGTTTGCACAAGTTCAGCAAGTTTTTTTGGTTGCTGAAGTGTGTTTTGGAAAATGGTTGATGACATGTTCACCAAAGCAGTTGCTTCTTGCGCGCTCTGCAGTGCTGTTGTAATATCCGCATCCGTAAATGTTGCTTTTGCGTATTGTTCGTTCTGTATTTGAAGTGCTAGACTTTGACCCGTAAAGTTCAGCTGTGCTTTCGTACCACCAAGTTTTGCAATCATATTACTTACTTCAATAAGTGCTTTATCAATTGAGTCAGCTGTTGTTGCTGCTGTAGATTTTTCTGAAATAACTGTTCCAGTAAGATTTAAAGATAACACAGTTGCTGGCTTAAACTGTATATCGATAACATTTGTAGAAACATCTCCAACTTGGAAAGTCATCGTTACTTGATTTCCTGCCTCCACATTAATGATTTCAACACCAGCTGGTGGGTTGGTTTCGTTATTATTAGCAGTAGTTTTGACTGTAAACCCATTATCAAAAACAACAGTTCGTGCAGCTAAGCCAAGATCTGAGTCTGAAGCTGAATTGGCATCATAGGTCTTTTCCCAAACTTGTAGCCCATTCGATACTTTATAAGTGATCGTATTGGCTGTGCTATTGTAACCAGAAGAAAGTCCATATATACCAGGTGATGTTGCTGCACTTGTTGTGGCACTTGTAATAGTTCCTGACAAATCTCTTGATGCAGAACGCATGGAAATTGGACTGCCAATATCTAATTGGAATAGCTTTTTTAATTCTCTTTGGATATCATCTGTATCGGTAAGGCCAGTACCTGTCAAGTTTAGAGTAATTGTATTTGCATGATCTGTAACACTGGTAAGTTGAGCTGAACCTGTTGCACCAAGTGGAATTGTTCCTTGAAAGGACTGGCCGCCAACGACAACATTAACTAAGCCTGATGCGTCACCAGAACTTTTAACATTTACAGACTCAACCCCTCCAGCTACAAAACCATTAAGCGTAAAGTCTGTGCTAATATTATCTGTAGTAGCACCAGTGCCCGTTAAACTTTTGTCTCCAAGACGATTGTTAGCCCCACTGCCTCCGGCAAATAAAGTAACACCATTCCATGTAGTTTTAGCTGTATTGTCAACTTGTGATAAAAGTGATTGATATTCTTCATTAAGCATTGCACGCTGTGCTGGTCCGATTGTGTCGGCATTTGCCTGTGTTGCTCGTGCTTTCATGGTCTGTAAAATTTGTGACATTGACTGCAATGAACCGGCTGCGAGTGAAATAAGTGCGCTGGCCTGTGTAACGTTGCTGGCTGCTTGTGTTTGAGCTAGAATCGCTGAACTCAAGTTCGCGCCAACTGCAGCTGCTGCAGGCGCATCTGATGCGTCAGAGTCAATGCGGCCAGAGGAAAGCTGTGCATTGGCTTTTGATAAATTGCCGATATTTTGGTTGAAAAAACGCCCTGCATTCAATGCATCGATGTTTGTATTAATACTAACTAGTCCCATAATATTCTCACTTCCTGTGAATGGTTAAACTACTTGCGTGGACTCTCATTACGATGCAAGTGTTGTGCCAACTTAAGGGGTGAATATGAAAATAATATAAAATAGATTAATTTGATGTATACATAGTGTATGTATTTATTTTTAATTAAGGGCATAAAAACACACGTGATATTTATGCGGAGCATGTGGCTAGAAAATTTTGAGTGTGAGAATAGTAAATTTAAATGCGCGTTTTGTGCATGTGATAATACATTTCCTGGATCTTTTTTGCGAAAGTTCAATGTGAATTGTGTTGATTAAATAAAATAATTATACGTGTATCGGAGTCATGTATAGGCAAGATTTACCGATGCGGCAAAAATTACCTACACATTATGGGGATGTGGATCAAGCAAGGTTCGGATATGCTTTTGCAATTTAGCAAAAGCCGCATTCTCAATTTGCCTAACACGTTCGCGTGATATGCCTAGATTATCGCTGACTTCCTCAAGGGTGAGTGGTGGTTCGCTAAGGCGACGCGTTTGAATAATACTACGTTCGCGATCATTAAGGCATTCCATAGCACTGTTGAATAATGTGCGTCGTTTAGCCATTTCGTCTTTTTGAATCAGATTAATTTCTTGATTATCACGTTCATCGACAAGCCACTCGATCCATTCTGTTTGATTTTCTTCGCCTGCATGCAACGGAGTATTGAGTGAATGATCTTTTTTAAGTCGCTGACTCATATGCACGACTTCTTCTTCACGCACATTAAGTTTTGTGGCAATCGCAGCAATAATTTCGGGCGTAAGCGTGTCATCATCATGGGCTTTGCGAATAGCCGCGCTGGTTTTGCGTAAACTAAAAAATAATTTCTTTTGGGCAGAAGTTGTGCCTATTTTAATAAGTGACCAATTATGAAGTATATGTTCTTGGATGCTGGCACGAATCCACCACATGGCATATGTCGACAACCGAAACCCTTTTTCAGGGTCATAGTGTTTCATTGCTTGTAACATCCCAATATTTCCTTCAGCAATGAGATCACTCAAGGGAAGGCCATACCCACGATAACCAGCTGCAATTTTAGTAACGAGGCGTAAATGTGCATTGATAAGTTTTTCAGCAGCAGGGCGATCCATGGTTTCACGCCAAGCACGCGCTAATACAACCTCTTCCTCATTCGATAGCATGGGGATTTTTTTAATTTTTCTTATGTAAAGGGAATCATGATCACTGTCGTGAAAAAACGACATAAGTACACCCGTGTGTTATAAAGAATCAAGGTATATACTATATGTTATATAAAAAAAACTCAAGCCTTATAAAGACTGGTTCAATTAATCATTTTGTAATAATTATATGATACTCTGAAAATAAGTAAAAAATAAGGTTAAGACTGTTGAAAAAAAATCATACAAAAAATAGCGCTTTAGATACTCTTATTTTGCCAGGAAAACTTCTTGTGGCAATGCCATATATGCAGGATTCACGGTTTCATCAAAGTGTTATCTATATATGTGGAAATGATTCCAATGGCACGATGGGGTTTATATTAAGTAAATCTTTGTCAGGACTCGCCTTCCGTGATTTGTTAACGCAAGTAGATATTCCTACTGGATATAATTGCCCGGATCTTACAATAGTATATGGTGGTCCTGTTGATATAAGCCGTGGCTTTGTGCTGCATAGTTTGGATTATCATATTGATACAACGGTATGTGTTGACAGACACGTTGGTGTAACATCTACACTAGAAATTCTCAAAGCGTTGGGTAGAAATGAAGGTCCTAGTAGGAAAATTGTAGCGCTTGGGTATGTAAATTGGACGCCGGGTCAATTAGATACAGAAATTGCAGAGAATAATTGGTTGATTGTTCAGCCAACAACAGAACTATTATTTTGTACAGATGTTGATATGAAGTGGCGCGTAGCGCTGGCTTCTATGGGGGTAGATCCTGCTGCGTTATCACTTGAGTGTGGGCATGCCTAGAAACGGGTATAGCCTGGCGTCTTCTATCATTTTTGCCTTCTTTTTTTGGTGCAAGCACGTCGCTTGGCGATATCGCTTTGCATTCCGTAATGATTGTTTTCATATCTTCCTTTGATAACAGTGCAAGGGATATGTTTTCAGGTTTTATTTTTGCAAGGCACGCTAAAATGCGAAAAGCAAGGTCTAGTTTTCCGGCAGCCTTTGCTGTTGTATAAAGATCGTTAAGTTCTGCTGTGATGTTCAAAAAAGTCTCCTAAGTTGTTTTAAAACGTTTATTATTTATTATTTAACACTTTTTTAACGATTCTATGCCTTTTCTTTATCCCGGGCATTTCTATCAAATATATTTACAATTTGTTCATTAAATGTGTCATTTTGACAACATGCGTTTAATTATTGATAGATGTCTATTTGTTTGCTGTATTCAAGGACTAACAAGATGTGTCAAAAAGAGAATGTAGAACGACGCATGGTGCGTCACAAACTTAGATTTTTAGGAGTTTATAATGAAGAAATTTACAAGTGCACTTTTGGCTGTTACAGCTTTGACTGCTGCTAACGTATTCGCTGCTGGTGCTGTTGAATCAAAAACTGGTGCTTACCTTGGTGGTAATGTTGGTGCTGCTAACACAAACGTAAAATATAGTTATGCAAACCAAAATGTTGTTGCTAGCGCTGCTGTAGCTGGTGTGCCAACAGCTGCTGCTGATCGTCAACAAAATTTTAAAGCTGAAGCTGGTAAAATGAATCCTTTGTTTGGTTTGTTTGCAGGTTATGGCATGCAAGTTGGCCAAATGTATTTCGGTGGTGAAGTATATGGTGGTTTTGATTCAGCAAAGGTAACTGCATATGATGATAGCGCAACAGGTAAGGCTGCTGGTTATTGGAAATCATCTGTTAAGCGTACAAACTTTTATGGTATAGCACCACGCTTAGGTTTCTTTGTAACACCAAGCACAATGCTTTTCGTGAAATTAGGTATTGAAGGTGGAAAGTGGAAAGCTCAAGTTAATCCAAATGCTGCTACTATTGATGCCTATACAACTGCTACTTCTCCATCAGCAACTGCGAAAGACATTTCAAAGAGAGTGGCTTCATCAACTAAGAATTCAATTAGCTTTACGCCAGGTCTTGGTTTAGATGCATTTATCACTAAGAACTTGTTCTTACGCGCTGAATACAGCTACATGTTTGGTCCAAAGATCACTGTTACACAAGATATTGGTGGTTATGACAATAGCGTAATGGCTGGAACAACTACTAAGCACACATTCCAAATCACTCAACAATCATTCAAGTTGGGTCTTGGTTACAAGTTCTAGTTTGAACGAAACATAACGATGTTGGCAGGTAACCCTGCGCTAACATCAGTTTAGAATTAACGTAGATACTCCGGGGAACCGCAGTATCTATTGTTATTTACAACAAAGGAAAGATAAAAAATGAAAAAATTTTTAAACACAATGTTGGCAACTGCTGCTGTAGTAGCTGCATCAACAACTGCATACGCTGCTACTGGTAAAGTTGCGCAAGGTTTTTACCTTGGTGCAAGCGCTGGTGCTGCGAATACAAACGTGAAGTATAATACAGTCTCTGCTGGACCATTTATTCCTGATAGTTTGATTGGAACCACAACTTCAACTGCATACCAAAAGGTAACTAATTCAAATGCTGGTAAAATGGCTGGTATATTTGGTCTTTTGGCGGGTTATAACTTTCAATCCGGTTCTTTAGTATTCGGTGGTGAAATTTATGGTGGCTTTGATTCAACAAAGGTAACAGTTTCTGATGATACAGGGTCAGGCGCTAATCTTACACAATGGAGCACAACTGTTAAGCGCACAAACTTTATGGGTTTTGCGCCGCGCCTTGGTTTCATGGTTGCACCAAATACATTAATGTACGCACGTTTAGGTGCTGAATTTGGTAAATGGAAAGCAAGTATTAATCCTAATGCTGCTGGCATGGCGTCACAACTTGCTGCTTATAATGCTGCTGGTGTTGCTGGTCAAGTACTTATTACTCCTGCTGCTCTTGCAAAATCTCAACAAGTTACAAGTGGATCAAAGGGCGGTATGAGTTTTGCACCTGGTTTGGGTATGGAAGTATATATGGGTAAAGCATTTTTGCGCGCGCAATATAGCTACTTATTTGGTCCAACAATTAAGCTTACACAAGATATTACTGGTGTTTCACCTTTGGTGGCAAATGGTACAACAACTACTCATACATTTAAAACATCACAACACAAAGTTGAATTGGCTGTTGGTTACAAGTTCTAAGCTTGTAGTTAATAATCAGATTAAAAAGCCGGCCTTTGTGCCGGTTTTTTTGTGTTTGTGGTGTGGTTTATGCTGACTAAGATTGCCGCGTCGCTCATGCTTCTCGCAATGACGAATCAGGATTTTTGTCATCACGAGGAGGCGAAGCCGACGTGGTGATCTTTGTATTAGCAGCGAGATTGCCGCGCATCACTCGCAATGACAAAGAAAAGTGCTCGTGATGACGGCCGGATGGTAGGACCCATAATGATTACTGGTAAACTAACCCAAACATGCTAAACAGTGCATGCGCTTTAAAATATTTTCCACATGACTGGGTATCCTTAGGATCCCACCTCACCAATGTATATAATGCAAATACTGCATACAGAAATGCTGACATGCTGGCCCCGCCTTTGCATAAACACAAAAACATGAATCCTAATCCATAGCAAACACCAACCATTAATTTAGGATGCTGCTTAAACCTGATCGCGCTTGATTTGATGCCGATTTGTTCATCATCCGTAATGTCTTGAAAGGCATAAATTGTATCATAGGCGATTGTCCAACAAACTCCGCATGCATATAGGTACCAGACTCCTGCGGTGGGTGCTCCGCTTAGGCAGGCATACCCTACTAGTACACCTGTGTTAAAGGCTAGGCCTAATACGATTTGAGGGTAATAGGTAATGCGTTTCATAAATGGGTATATAAATAAAAGGACGGCTCCGCATGCTGCATAAAGTCTGGCAATAGGTGGAATCATTAAAAAAACAACAAGTGATAATGCTGCAAGGATGCTCGCGCATATTATGGCTTGTTTAAGACTTAAGGTTCCAGCAGCAAGGGGGCGTGTTTTTGTACGCTCTACTTGGCGATCAAAATCTCTGTCAGCCATGTCGTTAATGATGCAACCAAAGCCACTCAATAGAAATGCTCCGACACTCAATAGACATCCGCACGCTAGGCAGGACGAAAATGATGCTCCTGCAGTATGATAGCTATGCGCTATTCCCCAAAGGCATGGCCATGCAAGAAGAATGCGGCCAATTGGTTTGTCAAATCGGATGAGTGTAAGGTATAGTTGGAGATTATGCATGATTGATTCTTTCTGCTGATTTAATAAAAATTACCGTCATCACGAGGAGTCAAAGACGACGTGGTGATCCAGACTGTTTCTAGATTGCCGCGTCTGCTGCGCAGTCTCGCAATGACGGGAGGAGTGCGTAATAGCTATTAAGTTGCAATAGAATTTATAAATACTATTATTAGGGATTTCTAACATGACACGACTTTACCTTGATTTCACACCCTCTGACAAGGTGATCGTTTTGCCGGCAGAAGAATCACATTATTTAACACGGGTGCTTCGTTTAAAAGTAGGCGACATTGTACATGTGTATAATGAACGGGTAGGGGAATGGGAGGTCGTTCTTTCTGAAGTTACAAAGTCATCGTGTGTGCTTGCGCTACAGCAACAGCTTAGAAAGGCTATTGTTGAGCCAATCACGCGACTTGTGTATGCGCCACTAAAGCATGATGCCATGGCTTTCTTGCTTGAAAAGGCGACTGAACTTGGCGTGACGCATTTACAGCCTATGGTGACTGATTTCGCTCAAAAGTATGCGGTGCATGCCGATAAAATTGAACGGCAGTTGAAACAAGCATCGCAGCAATGTGAGCGGTTATTTGTGCCGGTTTTGTTGCCACCTAAGGCATTTGATATGGTCATTCGTGAATGTGGAGATGGTGCATATATTGCGTTGGAGAGAGCTGATGCGTCTAGCCTTGCACATGTGTTAGCTATGAAGGATGTATCTGAACCATGTACATTTATTGTTGGGCCTGAGGGCGGGTTTTCAAGTCGAGAAGTCGAATTGATAAAATCGATACCGGGGATTCAAGTAGTATCATTGGGAAGGACTGTTTTGCGCGCAGAGACTGCAGCGATTGTTGGGATGGGTGCTATTTCAATGTGGCGTGGGTGATGTTTACCGTCATTGTGGTTTGTCGCGGCGAAACCTTAGCGAAGATTAAGTCTTTGAAAGGGCGTGATAATATTGCTGTCTAGTACAATAGATCGCCACGTCGTAAACTCCTCGAGATGACAAAAAAAACTTGATTCGTCATTGCGAGCCCTGAAAGGGCGCGGCAATCTTACTCTATTGATTTATGATCTCAAATAAATCATCCCAATTAGGATTCATGGATTCAATTAGCTTAATTTTATTCAATCGTGAGCCAGCTTTTACTTGTTTTTCTCTTTTTACAGCATCTTCAATTGAATCGTGAAATTCACAATAGACTAATTTATTGCAATGGTATTTTGAAGAAAAACCTGACAAAGCCGTTTTATGTTGAGATATGCGTGCGATAAGATTTGTTGTAATACCTGTATATAGCACACCATCTTTTTTATTCGTAATGATGTATACTGCAGGTTTTTTCATAATAGATGAGGTGTTGTAGATTTAGATTGCCACGCCCTCGTTGAGGGCTCGCAATGACGAACTAGAACTTTCCTGCCATCACGAGGAGTTTTTGCGACGTGGTAACTAGGCTAGATATATTGTCACGTATCATAGATGCTTCAGTCTTCGCCGAAGTTTTGACTTGATGTAGCTCAATGACAACGTGATAAACTACTTAAAATACTACCCAGCAACAACTTGGCGTGCTGTAATTATTTTCTTTAAACTTTTCAATTCAGAATTTAAACCGACATTTGATGAACGTAATAAAAATGCATCAAGACCACCATGAAATTCAACCGTTTTAAGGCCGCGTGTTGTCATACGCATACGAACAGAGCGCCCAAGTGATTCACTCATCAAGGAAACCTGTTGCAGGTTTGGCTGATAACGGCGTTTTGTTTTATTGTTAGCGTGACTGACGTGGTTGCCTGAAAGGCCTTTTTTGCCAGTAATTGGGCAGAGACGAGACATAAATAAGATTCCCTTATGATTTACTTGAATGCATTATGGCAGATATTAAAGGTAGGGTCAATAAAAAAGCCCCCGTGAGGGAGCTTTAATCATTGTAATGCAATTAAAAGTTACTTAAGCGGTTAAGGTTGTGATTTCTAATTGTGTAAACTCTGAAGCTAAATCTTGGGGGGATTTTTTATCAATTGCGGTGTGCAATGCAGCAGAGCCACGACCGAACCCTGCTATTCTCTTTTGCTCTGTTTTAAGAGCAGCGATTTGATCTTCCGTTAAAGTCACATTTGCTCCATCGCTTGTTGTGCATGCGTTAGTCGTAGGTGGTGGTGGTGGTGTGTCTATGCTTGCTATTTCTGCAGCTGCCTGAGTTACCGCATCAGCAACCGTTGCCTGAATTAAAGTTGTTACTGGCGTATATTTAAGATCTGTGCCAGCGTGTAAAAGCAATGCTTCGAGAGCGGCAAAAGGTCGGGCAGCGAGTGCAGCATTAAGAGCAGCCGTATGAGCAGTTTTAAGCATATAGTCATTCGCTAAAGTAGTTGCGTCTGTGTAACCGACTGTTGCATTTAGAACTTCAGCATCACGAGTAGTTTTAAGTACGAAGTCGTTCGCTAAAGTAGTTGCGTCTGTGTAACCGACTGTTGCATTTAGAACTTCAGCATCACGAGTAGTTTTAAGTACGAAGTCGTTCGCTAAGTCAGTTGGGCTTACATAGCCTGCAAAGTCAGATTTAGCTACAAAATTTACTGCTGCATAATCTGTCATGTCTGTTATTGTCTTTGCTAATTGTAATATTATAGTCTTGTAAACATCGTCTACTTCTACTGTCTTAGGATCTAATCCTGAGAAGTCTAGAGTTAGTTTCTGGTTATTGTGTAAGTAATCGATTGCCTTATTTACACTTTCTTCGCTTTTATTTTGCGCCGATAAAAAACTATTAGCCGCGCCAAGTACACTTGCGTTGTTTACATTTTTTTTAGCAGGATGAGTGGCGTCTGTAAATGCTGGTTGGACAGTTGGAGTTACTTGGAAAATAGCTGTAGCTGTGGAAGCCGTTCCGCTTAGGAGAGGGATTGAGCTGGTTAATAGATCTGCTGGATTCATTGCAGATGCTATTGATGTTGTTAGCATTAACGCTATTAAAAATTTATTTTTTGTCATATTGATTTTTCCTTTTTAATTTTAATAAATATTATCTTTTAACTTATGCGTATCCACTAAGTTTAGCTATATAGTTAAACTTGCTTGATAGATACCACAAGATAAAACAGTATGCAAGAAATAAATTTTTATATAAAAAAATTAAAGAAGGAAGTTGAATTTAAAAAAGCTCCTATAAGGAGCTTTTTTAAAGTTTAAGTATTATTTCAGGGATATTTTTATTTAGTTAATTTTTTGATCTCATCATCCTTAAAAGTTAAAACAGTATCTTTAGGGCTTGTAGCATCAATTTCGGTATGCTTTATAGCAGAACCACGGCCGAACCCTACTAGTCTCTTTTGCTCTGTTTTAAGGGTAGTGATTTGCTCATTCGTAAGTGTTACATTTTTTCCATCTAATGTTCTATAAATTCCACTGCTAGAGCTGCTAGCACCGCTACCACTTGTTATTGGCGTAGTCAGATCATCAAACGCATAATCTGAACCATCACTTCTCTTTTTTAGTATTTTTTTCCCGGTTGTTGTGTCTCGGTCATAAACCTCACCTGCCGCATCGGTAATGATTGCATTTCCACTGGAATCATATGTTTTCTTTGCTCCATTGCGAAGTGCACTTCCATAAAGTGTACTTCTATCCTTTGCATTGAATACTTTTTCTTCCCCAGACTTTGAATTGTACTTAATATCGCCTGCAACACGATCATAATCTAACAGATCAAGGTTGCTACCACTTGCTTTTTTAAACTTACTGTTCTCAAAATCTATGGTTTCTCCAGTTGGTAAAACCTTTAATTTTTTAACAAAAGTTCCTGTATTGAGATCAAGCGTGTTTCCAGTTTTTTTGAATGTGATGGTTTTTGCACTTGAGTCATAATCGAGATCATTTGGACCTGCGCCTATTTTATGTTTTTTGCCATTTGCGCCATTAATAATTTCATTCGCGCTCACGTCTAGAATCCAGCCGCTTTTATAGATTTTGATTACTAGATCTCCTGTGCTCGAACGTTGCTCCCAACCACCAGAGCCATCACTTGTGAGTGTTCTAAGCATGTATGCTTTAGATGGATCTGCATCATTTACTAAGTCACTAGGGTCAGTGTGCCAACCAGTTGGCCACGTATTAAAAGTGGCCATTTGAGAAGTTGAAGCTTTTAATCCTGCTGCTGGCCAACCGGCGGCATTAGTTGAATATAATGGTGGTGGTGGTGAAGACACAGTTCCTGGTCCGTGTGATAGGAGTGGCACTCCAAATGTTGCTGCAGATGAAGATCCTGTTGCAGGTGCAGGTGCCGCTGCTACATGTCCTGTTGCTGCAGATGAAGATGAAGATGAAGATGAAGATGAAGATGAAGGCCCTGTAGCTGGTGTTGTGAACCCTGATGGATTTAGTGCTGCTGCTTTTAGAGCTCTTATTTCCCTTTCTAGTGTCTGTAATCTATGTTCAATACGGTCATTAATTGCTTCATCAATGCCTTCATTTACTTCCTTAGCTGTAGTAAAACCACTGCTTGTTGATGATTTTACATACTGTGTAGGAGTACTACTTGTAGCAGCACTTACTTCTCCAATAAAATTTCCACTGCTAATCGCAGTTGCGCACAATAATGACATTAATAATTTGTTTCTCATAAAACTAACCCCTGATAAAAAATGTTTTTTCTATTACAGTTATTAATGTAGGGGAAACAGATTAATAATTTATTAAATCGCGAGATTTTTTTGTGGATTTTGTAGGAGGAGATCTTCGTATCGGGCGTGAGGAAAACTAAAAAGGGGAAGTTCTTTTGTGACATCACATCATAGCGCTTTTCGCGGCGGCTCACACCGTAGTTTCACAAACTAAGATGTATGGAGGCCGGTACCGGAATCGAACCGATATAGAAGGATTTGCAATCCTTTGCATAACCATTCTGCCAACCGGCCTCATTGTCCGTTGTGTTTTGCACCCTTGCTGCGTTGATCAGCGCACTCTGCAGTACTCATGTACAAAGTGTACATTTCATGCTTCGATACTTGATCGCCTAGCAATGATCCCAAACCACTTAGGACAGCTCGTTGTGTTTTGCACCCTTGCTGCGTTGATCAGCGTGTTCTGCATACTCATGTACAAAGTGTACATTCATGCTTCGACACTTGATCGCCTAGCATTGATCCCAAACCACTTTGAGCATATTCGATAAATCGCTAGAATTTATCGTACTTTTTCATTTATAGTCGTTCTAAGGGCTTTTGGTCAAGCGATTTTACAGAAAGTTGTTTTATGAATGTGTTTACAGCCGAGCATGATATTGAATCGATTCTGTTTCAGCAAGTACGACCACACGGTGTTTTGTCTACACAGGTTGAAGCTGCGCTTCGATCTGTAAATCGTATTCCATTTTTGCCTCCAGCCTTTGCGGACGTAGCATATGGTGATGCCCCAATTCAACTGAAACGTCGGTGCGAGCTCCCTTTTTTTGTGCTCGCACGGTTGTTGCAGGTGCTTGCCATTAAGAAAGTTGATAGTGTATGTGTGGTCAGTGCGGGCGCCGGATATAGTGCGACGATTTTATCGCAGCTGTGTAGTGCTGTCGAAGCCTTCGAAAGCGATAGTATTTTGTTTGCCCGCTTAATTGACGCCACACGTGGAAATACGATTGTGACGCCAGTGCCAACCCTTAGCGCACGACTTGTTGATGTGATTTTTATGGATGGCGGTGCGTTAGATGCGATACCACAAGCCGTATTGGATAAACTTTTGCCGGGGGGACGGATTGCTTTTGTGCGCGTCATGCCGGGCGGATCACCATCACTTGAGGCACCTTTATGCGAGGGCGTGCTAATTAAGAAGGACGCAGAGGGTGTGTTTTTACCGCCGCATATTGTGTGTCAAGTGCATTTACCAAGATTAAACGTATGTATACGTCAAAATGAAGCATTCCATTTTTGATGAAACTGGTTAGAATGGTGAGTAAGGTTTGTGATTATGGTTTTCATGACTTCGTCATGGCAAGCCTGTAAGGCGTGGCCATCCAGGGTTGTTTCAAAGTAGATGGATTACCGCGTCGTCTTTGACTACTCGCAATGACGGTGGATTTTTGGAGCATTACACAAAATTTTTAACAGTAAAATAAATGGATACATGATGAAAAATTTAAGTCTTTTTCTTTGTTTAGGGTGCGCCCTAGCTGCGCCTGTATTAGCAGAAAAAAGCGTGACTCCCACAGTGACAACTGTAGGTACTGCAAGTCAAAACGCAAAAGATGCAAAAATATTAGCAGAGGTTTCTAAAAAACCATCTAACGTTGTCTTAAATGCACCTGCAGTCGTATCGACAGATGTTGCTGTTATTGAAATGAAAGAGTCATTGGCTGCGCCTAGTGGCCCCGTTTCAACATTGGCTGATGCGCTTGCTGCGGCGTATGTAAATAACCATGGTCTTTTGCAAAAGCGTCAAGAATTAATGTCTGGACATGAAAAAATTGCTCAAACAAAGGCCGATTTTTTACCGTCAGTAACATCTGAAATTGGTTTAAGGGGTAATAAGTCACTTGCCTCTGGTTCTCTTAAAGATAGAAATCCAGCTGGCACTCCGAATTCCACAAGAAATAGCAGCCGCACAGGAAATATAACTATCCAACAAAATTTGTTTGCGGGTGGTTCTACCATGGCAGCGGTTTTATCGGCGGATCAAACGATTCGCGGTTCGTGGGCGAAATTATTGTTAGAAGAACAGAAAACTTTTTTTGATGTGATAAAAGCCTATCTTGATTTAATTAGTAAAGTTTCAAAGGTTGATGTGCGTATGGCAAACCATGCTGCTTTGAAAAAAAGTTATGAAACAGCGTTTGAAAAACATAGTATTGGTGAAGAACCTTTGACGCAAGTTGCCATTGCAGAGTCAAAATTTGCTGAAGCAGAGGCAGAATTGCGTACAGCGGAAGCTGATGTCGTGGGTGCCAGGGCAATTCTAACTGCATTAATTGGGACAGATGTCATTAAGGTTGCTAAGCCAGATGCACCAACAAACTTGCCGCAAACATTAGAAGCATCTATTTCAATGGCAACTGATAATCATCCTGCTATTATGCAAGCTCAATTTGATCATAAGGCCGCAGAAGCTAATATTGATGAAGTCGAAGGAAAATATTATTTGCCAAGGGTAGACTTGCAAGCAAAATCATCACGTGAGGAATCAAGTGCGCGAAATCTTTACGCTGGCGGCGCGGGGGATGTACGATATTCAAACAATGTAACCGATCATTCAATTGGCATTACCATGTCTTATAATCTATATTCAGGCGGACGGTATTCATCAAAGAAACGTGAATTGCATGATGTGGCTGTTACAAAACGAATCTCAATAGAGGGTGCAAAGACAGAAATTGTCGGCTCTGTGAAATCAACGTTTGAATCCTATCATGCAGCAAAGACAAACATTGAAAATTATAAAAAACAAGTGAAGGCCGCTGAAGTTGCTCTTGAAGCGACGCGTCAAGAAATGGAAGTTGGAACAAAGGTTTTGTTAGATGTGTTGAATGCGCAAGCCGAGCTTGTAAAGGCGCAGCTAGGGTTTATTGATGCTGAAAAGAATTTCTTCCAATTTGCATATCAAATGGTGAGCTTGCTTGGCGGGCTGCATGCAAAGGCGATGAAGCTGACTGTTAATTATTTTGACCCTGTGGCGCATTATGATAACATTAGCGTTGGGTTTTAATAATAATGATAAATAAAGGTACGAGCGTATGACCACATCAAATCACAGCGATGATGATCAAGAAATGTCAATGGACGAAATTTTAGCGTCTATTCGTCGCTATGTGTCGTCGGATGAACCTGCTCAAAAGGCTGAGCCAAAAGCGGCAGAGCCTTTGTTTGCTAGGCCTCAACTAGATATGGGCGAAGAGCCACATACACAACGTATTACACCGCATTTAGATATGTCACGCCAAGAAGATGTGGTGCGGTTAAACGATGGCGAGAGTACGCGTGAAGAGTCCCAGCATCCTTCTGCTTGGGCGGAAGAACCCTTTAAGCCTGCTTTTGATATGAACAGAAATGAACCACGTATTGCTCGTCCATTATCAACGCCGCCAAGGCAATCGAATGCTGCTCCTAAATTAAACGCAGATGGTTTGGTTTCAGATAAAACACTTGCGACAACGATGGAATCATTTGCGCGATTGCGTGATGCATCTGCGCCAAAGACGACTGCGAAACACGATTCTGCCGCATCATCAGGTTTGAATCAAACATTGGATCAGTTGTTTGAAAGTCTTGCAAGGCCAATGATTCGCGAGTGGCTTGATCGAAATTTGCCACCGATGGTCGAACGTATGGTTGCACGAGAGATTGAACGTATTACAAAGTCATGATGCCAAATACAGTAATTCACAATTGCGGCAACGATCTTCTGGCTATGTAAACAGCGGATTTGGCCTTGTGGTGCTTCTTTACAGATGTAACCTCCGCACCTCAAACCATTGCTTGTTTAGTCTCGAACATTTCTGAATTTGGCATGGCCATTGTCATTCTCAATTTATCGTTGTTATTCCCGCGTAGACGGGAATCTAGAAAATATATAGATCAAGCTCTTAGTTTAGTGTAATTTGAATTATTCTGGATCCCCGTCTGCACGGGGATGACAAGGTTAATAATATTTTTTTTCCGGGTTGATGTCGTTTCATCGCGCACAATCACGAGGAGTATCCTGTTTATGTATAAATCTTTTATTGTTGAAAACTGCCCAACCACACGGGTGGATCGCTGGTTAAGGCGTGAATTTCCAACTGCGACACAAGGACAAGTTGAAAAATGGCTGAGGTCAAAAGATATTCTTGTGAATGATAAAAAAGTCGAATCATCGTTTCGTGTGAATGAATTTGATACGATTCAGGTTAAAATTGTCATTGCTGAAATTTTGTCAAGGCAGGATAAATCACCACTGAATCTTCAGGTGCAGTTGCCGACACGCGCTGAGGCTGACTTATTGGCATCATTTATTATTTGGGAAGATGATGAGCTGTTGATTTTAAATAAGCCGTCTGGTTTGGCCACGCAAGGGGGGACAGATACGCATCAGCATATTGATCGATTGCTGAAAGCATATCAACAATTTTATTGCCCAAAAGTGCAGCCGCGTCTTGTGCATCGCCTTGATCGTGATACAAGTGGGGTACTGGTAGTTGCTAAGACGTTAAAGGCTGCTAATAATTTGGCGGATCAATTTAAAGAAAATGTAATGGACAAAGTCTATTGGGCAGTATGTCATGGGCGTGCATCGCCATTACATGGTTTGATTGATGCACCCATTGCAAAAATTGAACGTCCTGGGCGCGGCGGCGAAACAATGGCCGTTGATACAAAACTTGGGAAAAGAGCACAAACGAATTATCGAGTTGTGAAATCATTCTCAGATTTTAGTTGGATGGAACTTAAGCCGCTCACCGGGCGCACCCATCAGTTACGTGTACATATGGCGTGGTTTGGTAACCCAATTCGAGGTGACGGCAAGTATGGGTTGCGCATCGACGGTAAGCACGATAATGAAACGCTGCATTTGCATGCTCGGTCGATAAAACTTAAAAGCATAGATGGTGAGACGTTGACGTTTACTGCGCCGCCTCCAGTACATATGGTTGAAACGCTTGCGCGCAATAGTATTAGCTGGGAACACTTTGCTTAAATTCCAGTTTTAATATGCTTCATATCGCCGTCATCGCGAGGAGTTTACGACGTGGCGATCTTGTGCTCATGCAGCCAGATTGTCACGCATCAAAGATGCTCGCAATGACTATGGATTAGACAAATAAATTAGACCAAAGCGAGGTAAAATAAAGTGAAGCCAGCCCCAATTTTGTTTGTCGTGTTGCTGCGGTATCTTGTGCCCTTGGATATGATTTTAGCGCTTCGTCCAGCGCATGTGGATTATCTGAAACAGTGTTATGACAATGGAACATTTCTAGTGTCAGGGCCGCAAGTGCCCAGGGCAGGCGGTCTTATTCTTGCACGTGCAGCAAGTCGTGCAGCGTTGATTGAGACTTTAGAACGGGATCCTTTTTATGTGCACAAAGCAATTGAATATCACGTGTATGGATTCGAGGTGAATATGTGCGCGCCAGAATTAGAAAATATTTTAAAGCCAATATAACTGTTCATCCATAAAAGGATCATGAATTCGTTATCGCAGCCTATCTCGACAAAGCTTTAGCGAAGACGGAAGGTGTTAACGACGCGGCGATCTTTGTACGAACAGCCTAGATTGCCACGCTTCTTTGAAGCTCGCAGTGACGGCAGCCATCATAAATAACAAAAAAACCCGAGGATTAACCCCGGGCTTTTTCTGTAGATTCTTAGAAGTCTTGCGAACTAGAACTTGTACGCAGCACCGATTGCAAAACGGTGATCTTTGTAAGATACTCTTCCATTTGCAAGTACAGCTTCATCGTTGTCATTTACAGTAACTTTTTTGCCTAAATTATATGTATATTCAGCACGTAAAAGAACTTTGCCCATTGCGCGTTCATAACCAAATGCCGGTGCGAACACAGTGCTTGTTTTATTTGAAGAAAAAGTAAAACTTCTGTTGGTGTTAGTGTTATCTAGTTCATTGCCTGAAGCTGATACTTTGTCTTTGCTAATTTCAATGCCTGGCTTTACATAAACCAAGTTCTCACCAAACACATAACCGAAACGTGGTGCGAAACCAAAAGCAATGCCTCTTTTGTATTCTGTTTTTGCGCCAAAGCTATCGCCTTGTGGATCAGTACGGTTATAAATATTTATTTTACGTTTTGCTGTGTCTGACAGAATTGACATTTCGCCGCCAACATAAAAACCATTTAAATTTTTGCCATAACCAGCATACAAACCATAAAGAAGGCCGTTTGAATTTTTACCTGAGTTAATTGTTACATTTTTCGATGCAGCTGCAGTTGCCTGAGCTTCTGTTAGTTGAACTTTTGATTTGCTCTTCACAAACCCAGCTTGTGCACCAAGGTAAGCACCATTAAATGATTTTGATGCTGCGTTTGCTGCAAATGCAGTTGCAGCCATAAGTGTAGTTGCGAGTAGTATTCTTTTCATAAAATAAAATCCTTTAAATAATATAGTTACGTTTATAATTCACTATGATTCTTTTTTGTTGTCAACACAACGAATGTTGCATTCATAGCGGCGTTACTTTTTTTGGTTGTGACAATATAGTCGCATATCACGTTTGTTTTTTTTTGAGAAAGAAATTTTTTGTTTTTACATTTTTTGTAAATAGTATAATATTTTTTTCCTTAATTATATATTAATTTTAATTTATTTTTTTATAAATTAGATTTTTTTTTGCTTTTAGTCTAAGTTGAAAAGCCTGTAGTAGAAGTGGAATATACATATGTGACTTTGTTTAAACACATAAGAAAACCCGCGGTATTAACCACGGGCTTTCTTGTGATTCATAAAAATCTTGCCGACTAAAACTTGTACGCAGCACCGATCGCCAAACGATGATCTTTATACGATACATTTCCTAATTCAGTCACGGGCGCGGAATTTGAATTGATCCCAAGCTTTTTGCCGCGGTTGTACGTGTATTCAGTGCGTAAAAGAAGTGGTCCAAGTGCTTTTTCATAACCAACGGCCGGCACAAGTACTACATTTCTTTTGCTTGTAGAGACAGTTGAGCTTGACATTGTGCTGCTGCCCGAAGGTGCTGCTGAAACAACAGCTGTCGCTTTATCTTTGCTGATCTCAACACCTGGTTTTGCATATAACATGTTATTACCAAAAACATACCCCAAACGCGGAGCAACACCGATAGCAATACCGCGTTTATACGTTACATTGTTGTTATAAGAGGCATTGTTGCCAGAATCGGTAACATTTTGGTTGCCTTTGCGATTTACTGTATCGCTTAGAATAGATGCTTCGCCGCCGACATAATAAATGTCATTCATCGTGACGCCATAGCCACCAAATATACCGTACCCTAAACCTTTTGAGTTCGTAGTGGTATTTGTTGTTGCGCCTGCACTGTTTGCAATATTGACTGATTTTTCATTTGCCACACTTGTTTTTGTATCACTTACAACTAAAGCTGTTTGAGCACCAACATAAGCGCCTTTAAATGATTCAGCAGTTGCATTTTTAATAAATGCCGTAGCTAGAATAATAATTGATGCTAATAATATTTTATTCATGTGAATATCTCCTTCTTAAACAAACAATATCATTGTATAATTAATAATGTGTAAACGCATGATCACAAAAGATTGTTTGGAAGTAAATAATTATTTTCATTCTAAATCAAGAGCAACTAATGTTTAATATATTAAGTATAATTTTTTTTAATGTTATTAATAAGTTTATTAAATTCTAATTCCACCAAGAATTCCGGCGGTTTGCGTCCAGAACCCTAATTTCGAGGGTTAGCGGTTACAAGAGCATCCTGGCACGAGGTGATATTTGAGTAACTATAATATTGATATACGTCTCGATCGAATCTTTGCTTATATATTTTTTAATAAATTCTCTACCTGAATTTGCGATTTCCTGTGCTTTCGCTGGATTTTCTTCTAAAAAATTATAGATATCTTTCAGATTTGAAATATCATTATTTATTTTTAAATGCGTTTTGCCATCTTGCAATAATGGATGAAAATATTGATCGCATATGTGTTGCATTAATAGGACTCCGCCTGTAGCCATAATTAATAAGGGTCTCCCCCATGCTGCACCGTAACCATCACAACTTAATAAATATTTATAATGTGCATGGGTATTCCAATCAGCAAAATCTAATCCGTTCTGTTTTAGGTCTTTCTCATAATAAGCAATAAATTCAGGATCACTATGACAAGCTATCATTTTGTCATCTGATAATCTGAAATTTAAAAAAGAGAATTCTTTTGATCGCGACAACAAATGAAGGCGAGGATTCATCTGGATTGTCTGTTTAGTATATGGAAACAATGTTCCTGATGGACTTCCCCTAAAGAAAATTTCCGGAATCTTTTGACTTATCCTTTTGCTTTTGCTTACCTGCCATTTTATCTGCTCCAAATTATCTATTAAATACGGATCTGGGATAAGAACATAGTGCTGTGAATATGTAACATTAGGATGCCTGCAAAAACCTAAAACTGGTGCTTTTTTAAATAAATTAGTTAAGTTTTGATTGTGTGTACAATACCGGTAACCAAAGAAATAAGGTTCAAAGGTATGTAAAATTATTTTTCTAAAATGGATGTTAGATAAATTTTTATTAAGTAATTGGGTGTACAAACCTCCTCTAAATGAGAAAGTATGGATATAATTTTTATCGCTAGACGCTAACACTCTATATGAAAAAAAGTCTTCTTGGTCTTTTTTATAAATTAGACAAAATCCGCTATCGATATTATTTTCTTCAATATACGTTACGGCTCTATCTACATCCTCTTCTGCATAACCATTTGAAAATCGTGCTGTTTGAATGTTTGCCAACGTTTCAAGTTCTTCATAACTCGCCGCTTGTACGTTATGACACCTGCCAGTATTTTTGGTTATATCTGTGGTAAATTGCACCTTAAGAATCTCTGTTTCATTATCCCATTGAAAATTGGGACTATTGTTTAAGCCAGCACAACAATGTGGAAAAGGTAATTCAACACTTACGCTTTGTGCAGCACCTATTTTAATTGTTTTTTTTTGAAAGATTGGTAAAGAAATCACTCTGTCTCTGGAATTTCTAACGTTTAATGTTATGAATGTATTTCCATTGTCTTCATCATAAAAAAAATGTCCTGATAGTGATTCTACTGTTTTTCGTTCTCCTGGTGCCATTTCAGCGAGATAATGACTTATAAAATCAAACTTTATTTGTATTGGTAATGGATTAGAAAATTCAACTTTTTGATGCCGTGAGTCTTTGAAAATTTCATGGGTAGTTTCCATAGCCATTAGTGCTGAAAATTTATTTATAAATATCAACATTGACAATACATATATGCACACCCGTTTTACAAAACGGATTTTTTGCATCATTAACCAGGCATTTAATATAACCAGAACCTGACTCATTTTTTCTAAAAGCACGATATTTTAGCCTTGATAAAATAATAAATTAAACTCAATATTTTATATAATATGCAAAAAATTAGAGTAAAAACAGCAAAAATAGTTTTATAAACAATCGCTTAAAACACAGTTGCACAACCATTTAGATCTCTGAAAGCATACTTTTAATGACCAATAATTGTTAGTTTTTCGTCATTAACTAAAATTTTATCAAAGTAATAATATTTAAAGATGAAAAAATATACAATCGCAGTATTTTTTAACTAAGCATGCATTTTCTTTTCTAAAGTAAGCAGATTTTAAACATAAAAAGGTGTTTTTTTCTTTCTAAATATAGCATTGCGCACATCAGGAAATTATTTTTTTATCCGCAGAAATGTCTAAGATTAATTATCATATAAGGTATGGTTTTAACGAAAATTCATGCAGACTAATACGTTCAAAACACATAAGGAGACGGTTGAATTTCCCTCCCATGCGAACATACGTTCAATTTTTGAAACCATGCTTGAAAAATATCATTATCATACTTCCTTTTGCGACACCGTTTTATTTTTTTTTACGGTTGCGTGGATTCTCTTTTATGTTTGCCGTTGTGCCCGTATTAAAAAACTTTTTACGTGTTGGGGTATTATGGGTAGCTGTTAAAGAATATGCCGTGTTTTTTTGTATACTCACATTTTATTTATGCCATCAAAGCATAGGAAAGCAAAGAGTTTCTTCAATAAATTACATGAGCAATCAGTGTTTGCACTTTCTGAAGCGCTTTAAAAAAATTAATCAAAAATAAGATAATTAATTATCAATAATTTTAATTGATTTTTTAAAAAATAAACCTTAAGATTTTTATAACAAGTTTCTTTAAGGTTGGTGTTATGTCTAATAAAAATTTTGCAATGTTACTAAAACTGAGTGCTTTTGCTTTTGTATCTATAGGTTCTGTTGCCGCAAGCGGTGGTCAACAAACAACATATCCGTATACCGTTTTTGATGATGCGGATTTAATTGAAGAAGAAATTGTCCCTACGGATAGCACTCATGCAACCATTACTGATACTTTTAGCAACACATACACGACATATAACTCTCCATATTTATATTACCATCCTGGGTCAGGGCATTATTCTAACACTTCACAATCTGGATATTTACCCACGAGCTCTACCTATAGTACGTACACGAGTACATCGAGGGCTGTTTACGCTGCACCTGTTACAGTTAGTGGTGGCGATGCTGACAATCCTGCCAGTGCCGCTGCATTAGCAGCTCTGCCTACTGATGGAACACAAGGCCAAGTCAGCGGTGTGTTTAATTCAACGGCTGATCAAATAATAGCCGCACCACTAGTTGCTACAGCCCCTGCAACATTTAAGGCTAATACTGGTATCATAAATACATTTAATGCTCCATTGGCATCCACACCTTTAATTTCAATAACCTTTGAGGGGGGCGGAAACGCGATTACAACACCAAACCCAAATTTAATGGGCCCTATTAATGTGACAGGATCTGCACTTTCCCTCAGCGGCGGTGCGAATCTTGGTACAGGTCCGCTTAACTTAACAAGCGCTAGTGGCACGCCAGCTAGACTTAATTTAGGTGCAAATTTAGGCGACAGCGTTACATTAAACAACCAATTCAATTTAAATGATTCGGCTGCCGTAAGTGCCGCAAATCCAACACAAGTCGTTGTTCCAGCTAATGCACAAGCGATATTGGCTGGCCCTATCGTTGGGACCGCACAACTGAAGTTTACTGGCGCTGGCAAAACCATCCTAAGTGACACATCGGGGAACAGCGCAAACTATTCTGGCAAATTAAATGTGGCATCAGGTACCCTTGTCCCGACTGGTGACTACAGCAAAGCAACTGTTGAGATTCGTCCTGGAGCAATTTTGGGTATGAGTGGTTCATCAGGTAAAGTAGGCGCTGTTACTCTATCTACAGGTTCGAGCGTACATGGAACTTTACCAACTGATAGGCTTTCTGCAAAATCCTGGGCAAACGTTGGTACAACGTATAACACGCCAGTAAGTAATACAGGCGGAGCGAGCGGGGCTACTGTTACTGATAATGCTACACTAACTAATCCTACTTTTAACATTTTAATGACACATGGCACCTATCCACGAGGTGTTATCGATTATAATGTATTGCAAGCAGGCGGGACACTAACGGTAACAGGAAGAGTAACACTGAACTGGGTCAATCCTGCTCATGGAGACGGAGGAGTCACCAATCCAATCACCTGCACGATAGGAACACTCACAAAAACTACCAGTGGTGTGCTAACAAACTACTTAGTCGTAAAAGCATCACTAGCAGACGCTGTTACAGTTGGGGCGGATCAAACAACTACTAATGGCAGTGGAATTTTAGTAATTGACACGTCAGTAACACCACTAACTAATATCATTATTGCATCAACAGACATCGTTTCTGCTGACAGCGGCCTTCTCCCTGATACGGCTCCTGTTGCAGATCAAGTGGAATTGACTAACCTCGTTTTCCAGAACAACCCGACGTCTGATGACGCTGTCTCATCTGCCGTAGGCGATGCATTCCGCTTTAAAGGATTCTCATCCAGCAAAACGCCATCCGTATCTGGCAAAAAAGATGCCATAGAAACCTTACTGACTGCACTTT
>JAZKDQ010000019.1:0-4237 GCA_040387495.1 Pseudomonadota bacterium
TTAAATCCAAAAAACCTTCTATCTCGTTTGATTTTTTAATCCCGAATTGAGGTTGCAAGAAAATTTTTGTAGCGTAAGACGTGTCCATTATGAAGTAGCTCGGGCTTATCTAGTGTATCAGCGCAAAGTGCAGCGGATGTGGTTGTTACATGATGATACTTAAAAAGATTAATGTGCGAATGGAAACTATTTTTTTTGCATTCGCCAATAGAGTTTTATCAGACATTGATTTGAACCTTTGACTTTCTATTGATGTGTATAATTATAGTTAACAATTGTTAATATTTAATTAATGATATTTTTGTTATATATGTCTCTAACAATTAAATGAGGATTAATATGCCCATTTAACAAAATATGAGTGAAAATTAGAGAATTAGCACATTGCGTGTGATATACTTTTTTAACGTAATATGTTGTTATTGAGTATAAAAATGACAAAGCCTGATCAAAAACTTATCACCCATCTGCCCCCTGCTTGTATTGCTGATTATATTGCGTATGGGGTTGTTAAAAGCTTGCGGTTTTTTGCCGACCTCTTTTTTGCCAAGCGTTACGGAAATCGTGCAGTTGTATTGGAAACGGTTGCAGGTGTGCCGGGTATGGTTGGCGGGATGCTGCAACATTTAAAAAGCCTTCGGTCGTGTAAAGAAGACAAAGGTTGGATTAAAGAATTGCTTGACGAGGCCGAGAATGAGCGCATGCATTTGATGACGTTTATTGAAATTGCACGCCCGAATCGGTTTGAACGATTTCTCATTATCTTTGTGCAGGTTTGGTTTTTTTCAGCTTATTTTCTTTTGTATATTTTATCGTCTAAAACAGCGCATCGCATTGTTGGCTATCTTGAGGAAGAGGCTGTTATTTCGTATACGCAATATTTAGAACAGATTGATTCTGGGGAAACTGAAAATATCGCTGCACCTGATGTTGCTATAACGTATTGGAATATGCCAAGAGATGCGCGTTTAAGGGATGTGGTTATTGCCGCACGACAAGATGAAATGCATCATCGGGATCGTAATCATGATTTTGCAGATGAGTTGACAAAGGGGTGAGCCCATTTAGGGAGTCGAGTTTACAAAGATATAGGCTTGATACTTATCCGAATTTTATCTATCCAATATGAAAATATTAAGAGCCAATACCTATGGGTGTTAACTATTTGTTAATACCTTGTATGTTAATAATACATTATTAACGTAATTTATTGTAAGGATTTATCATGAAGTTTCTAAAATGTTTGGTTGTTTTAGGTTTGGGTTTTTGCGCGGCAAATGATGTTTATGCGGCAAAAAGTCACAAAGAAACACAGTGTAGAGCTGTAGAAGATGAAGATGCATGCGCGACAGATGCAAATGGTTGTGCCCTGGTTCTTTTTGGTAACGGCAAAAAAGGCTGTGCTGTGGATTGTACATTACTTACCAAAGAAAGTGATTGTAAAAATCAGAGTAGCGACTGTAGTTACAGCAAAACAACAAAAAAATGTACATCAAAATGGAAAAAACCCGCCACTGATACAGCATCTGAGAATTCAGATTCTGACGGAAGTAATAAATAATCGATCGTTATCTTTAAATATTAAACTATAACTTTTCGTTTGTTAAAAGAGATCAGTAATTAAATTTATCTGATCTCTTTTTTAATTGTTCTACACATTAAATCTAAAATTGAAAATATCACCGTCTTTTGCAACGTATTCACGGCCTTCTTGGCGGAACTTGCCGGCTGCACGTGCGTTTGCTTCCCCATTGCATTCCATATAATCATCATAGGCCATAGTTTCGGCGCAGATGAATCCACGTTCAAAATCAGAGTGTATAACGCCGGCACATTGCGGTGCTTTCATGCCTTGTGTGATTGTCCACGCGCGCGCTTCTTTAGGACCAACGGTGAAGAATGTTAGTAGGCCGAGTAATGCATAGCCTTCACGGATGATGCGCTTTAGGCCGGTTTCAGTAAGGCCGAGGCTTTCCAGGAATTCTGCTTGTTCCTCGATTGGTAATTGGGCCACTTCGGATTCAATTGCTGCGGATATAACAACGGCTTTAGCGCCAATGGTTTTTGCGTATTCAAAGACTTGGCTGGTAAAGGCATTGCCCGTTTCGGCTTCGGATTCGGCGACGTTGCATATATAAAGGATGGGTTTAGATGTCAGCAATTGTAGCTGGGCGAAGAGTGGCTCTTCGTCTTTTGTGATTTTAGCGGCTGAAGCTGGTTTGCCTTCTTGTAAAAGCGGAAGCACTTTTTTAATCAGCTCGAGCGTGCCTTTGGCTTCTTGGTCATTGCTGCGGGCGCGTTTCTCAAGGCCATTGATGCGGCGCTCTAGACTTTCCATATCAGCAATCATGAGTTCAGTTTCAATGGTAGTTAAATCGCGGAGTGGGTTAACGCTGCCATCAACGTGTGTAATATCATCGTCTTCGAAACAGCGAAGTACATGGAAGATTGCATCAACGGATCGGATGTGCCCTAAGAATTGGTTGCCGAGCCCTTCGCCCTTGCTGGCGCCGCGTACAAGACCGGCGATGTCAACAAGTTCGAGTTGAGTTGGGATGATTTTTTGGGATTTTGCGATGGCTGCGATTTTATCGAGACGATCATCGGGGACGCCAATACGGCCAGTGTTCGGTTCGATTGTGCAAAAGGGGTAATTGGCCGCTTCGGCTGCAGCTGTTGCTGTGAGTGCGTTGAAGAGTGTTGATTTGCCAACGTTTGGTAGGCCGACGATGCCGCAGTTGAATCCCATGGTGATGTTTTCTTTCTTAATACTATAACAAGAATTTTGAGTAATCTTTCGCTGCCCATCATGCCCTATTTTGTATGCGGAAATCAAAAATAAAAAAGGGCAACTCAAAAAAGTCACCCTTGTTAGTTTTAGATGTTTGAACCAGCTCAGCGTTAATAATGAAAATTATTAACCTTGCGTGCTTTCAGCATCATTTTTGGTGCTTGTCGATTCTCTTGCTTTTAACACTAAGTGAAGAGTGGATTCTTTTTGTTCATTATAATCAAGTGAAACTTGTGGCCCACACATGCCCTCGATCTTGTGAGGTTCAGGAGCAGGAGGAAGTGGTTCCGCGTAATTTGTTAGTCTCTTAGCCGCATAACTTGTTGGTCTATTATCATTTAACGTCTTAGTAATGATATTCTTTGTGTCATCATTTATCGTCGAAGCCATAGCTGCTGAAGCTAATGAAATCGTAGCGAGCATTACGAGTTTTGTAATCATGGTAAAATCCTTTTCAAGGGTAAGAATAAAAGCACAGGTTTTCGTTGCTATTCTTATATAGGAATGATTTGAATATAAATCAAGAGTATTTCTCAAAAAGTTTAAAAATGATAGATAATTCACATTTTGAATGAATATTTTGGCTTAGGTTTTTTTCCATACTACCTGAACGATTTTCTTCTCCGGTCTTGAGCCGGGGATCTCAGATGTTTTGTAATAGTTTAACACCTAATTAGTGTATGCCTTTTAGTATTTTAGATCCTCGAGTTAAGCCCGGGGAAGACACAAAATGAAGTGGTTTTTAAAAGTGCGGGCAGCATGGCTTCTTTCTGTTGAATTTTCTATGGGCTATTTTATTTTTTGACAATTTTCGGTAAAAACGCTATAAATTAGATATAATACGACGTATTTTGACCACTGTTAGAAGGTGCATAAATCGGTCACACATATATAAGAACACAACAGGCGGCTCAGAGATGGGTCGCTTTTTTTGTGTTTAAAAACAGGAGAAAGGATATAGCTAAAAACAGTAAAAAACAGATTTATAGAAAATTATAAACCGACCCCCTTTGTCTAGACTACTAAGCAGCTAATTGTAAGGAGAGCTTCCTTTCATTTCTAGAGTGTCTAAAGTTCTTTTTTGTGGTGGTTGTGTTGATAAAACTGTGCGTAAACTCACTTGAGTTTTCCACATTTTTATTAACAACTAAGAAGGCTTCTTTTGATGCCATTTTTCTTCCGCTCATTACTTCATGCGGTCGGTTCTTACCAAGAGAGCTATGACGTCGATCATAATTATACCAATCAATGTAGGTGGCCAGTGATTGCCTTGCTTCAGTAACAGAATCGTAGGTTTTTAAATAAACCTCTTCATATTTTAATGTGCGCCAAAAACGTTCAATAGGAATATTATCTAAGCAGCGCCCCTTACCATCCATACTAATCTTTATACCTCAATTCGGGATTAAAAAATCAAACGAGATAGAAGGTTTTTTGGATTTAAGG
>JAZKDQ010000020.1:0-9129 GCA_040387495.1 Pseudomonadota bacterium
GCAGCAGCTTTATCCGCAGCAGCTTTATCCGCAGCAGCTTTGTCAGCGGCAGTTTTGTCAGCGGCAGTTTTGTCCGCAGCAGCTTTATCGGCAGCAGCTTTGTCAGCGGCGGCTTTATCCGCAGCAGCTTTATCCGCAGAAGCTTTGTCTGCAGCAGCTTTGTCAGCGGCAGTTTTGTCCGCAGCAGCTTTATCGGCAGCAGCTTTGTCAGAGGCAGCTTTGTCAGAGGCAGCTTTATCCGCAACAGCTCTTGCAGCGGCCTTTTGTGCTGCGGCAATACCAGTTGCAATTTTCTGGGCAATTGCTTGAGCTGCTGCAACAGCTGCAATTCGATCATTTTCTGCCTTTTGTGCTGCTGCAAGATCAGCTGCTATTTTGTCTGCTGCCACTTTATCGCTGGCTGCCTTTTGCGCTGCTGCTTGAGCTGCTGCGGCGGCTGCAATCCGATCGGATTCTGCCTTTTGTGCTGCTGCAAGATCAGCTGCTATTTTGTCTGCTGCCGCTTTATCGCTGGCTGCTTTTTGCGCTGCTGCTTGAGCTGCTGCAACAGCTGCAATTCGATTATTTTCTGCCTTTTGTGCTGCAAGATCGGCAGCAGCTTTATCGGCTGCTCTTGCTTTTGCATTCTCTGCCGCAATTCTTTCAGTTTCAGCTTTTTGAGACGATGCAAGTTCTGCCAGTGCTTTTTGTGCTGCAGCCTTATCTGCTGCACGCGCTGCGGCTTCTTCTGCTGCAATTCTGTTTGTTTCAGCTTTTTGCGCAGCAGCAAGATCGCCTATTGCCTTTTGTGCCTCAGCCCTGTCTACTGCTCTTTCTGCTGCCTCTATTGCCTCTTCTTCTGCTTCAGCTTTATCGGCTTCAGCCTTTTGCATTGCTGCGAGCAATGCAGCCTGAGCTGCACTTGCGGCAACATAAGCAGAGTCCATTGGGAAAGTTGGTAATTTGCCTGGAAAATCAACGGTAACGAGCATACCACCACTAATATCAACTTTATTGGGTGCTGCAATGTTGATGCTGTTGTGTGCATTTAGATTAATGTTGTTTCCTGATAAATTAAGTGTGCCACCTGCTGCGATTGAAATGTCGCCAGCTGCTTGAATCGTTAAGCCACCATTTTCAAGATTGATAATATAATCACCAGCTCTGAGTGTAAGGGCTTTATTCCCTTGGGCAACCATTGTATTCACGTTTCCATGTGCAAGTGTTGTCGTGCAATCTCCATCTGTTAATGTTAATGCGTAATTCCCTGCAACAGCGACATCCATGTCTTTTGCAGCTTTTACGCTTATTTTTTCTTTACCTTTTGCATCATCGATACTTAGTTCATTATAGCAGCCATTTTTGCGTGTTGAATTTGTTTTAAAAGCACTTTTAGTGGGGTTCGTCACAACAGAATTTGGCGGACTATTGTCAGCGTTGTATACACAGCCTATAACAAGCGGCATGTCGGGATTACCATCTATGAATGTAACAATTACTTCCATACCTACACGTGGAATGACTAGTCCGCCCCACCCAGCGCTTGCCCAGTTTTGTGAAACGCGTACCCAGCAAGAACTATTTGTATCAAATGTTCCACGTGTATCCCAGTGGAATTGAACTTTAATACGTCCTAGATTATCACAATAAACTTCTTCACCTGCTGGTCCGACAACAACAGCTGTTTGATTACTGTGGATTTTTGGCTTCTTGGTTTTTCGGATAGGAGTAAAAATAATATTATTTGGTATAGCTGAAAAATTATTATCATAGATAGTTTGTAAGAGTGTGCTACTACGTGGATTTTGTAAGAAATTTATTCTGCCATCTGAATGGTTATCATTTTTACTATTACTTTGCTTTTCATGCGTGGGGATACGTGTGATTTGATGTGTGATCGCGTAAATAAAATAAGTAATATTGGCATCATCACTTGGATGTTCAGTAAGAGTAAATATTGAGGCCTCACTTAATAGAGGCGCCGTTGATTTTCCAAAAATTGTGTTTTTTGGCCATTCAATTTCATTAATACGTACAGATGCAACATGTTCACTTGTTTTTAAATTATGAAAGGATGCTGGATATTCATAAATTGTGCCACCAATACCATCTCCACTGACGGAGGATCGTAGTGGCATAGAGGGTGCCATATAGTTGTAATTTGAAGCTTTATAGTTACTTGCAACCACGTTATGTTGACGTCTTAAAAATGTAACTTGGTTCATAGATGGTGTGTCACTTAAGACAGATTGACTCATAGGTAAGTCTTTGTAAGCCTTATTTCCATCATTATTTTGATCCATAAGAATCATTGTGTGCTGACCAAACAGATGCGCAAAGGAATAGCCTATTCCTTCCTCTTCCATCAAACGAGAGATGAAATCAAAACAGCTTTCATCGTATTGGACGCAGAACTCACGTTTGCTTTTTCCCATGTTGGATGTACGATTATCAATTTGTGTAACGCCATTTTCTTGCAGAACATGTGTGATTATATCGCTGACATATTGATTCTGAAAAATACGATAATCTTTAGTGAATGTTAGAAGCCATAGTTTTGGATGAAGGTGTAGTTCGTAAAAAACATACAATAGACCATCACTTCCTTCGCGTGTCTCTAGCTGATCAATGCATCCAATTATGCCGCTGAAGTTACGCGTTTTTCCATCAAGCGTCAGTGATAATGAAGCTTCTGTGCCTAAGAGTTTATCGCATTTAATTTCTTTGTTAAGAGAGTGAACGGTGAGCTTATAGAGAAACGGTTTTGAAATTTCTTCCGTGCCATCCATGGAATCAATGATGAGAACGTCATGCCCTAAAATGCAGGAAAAGTTTAATGATATATCATTAGAAGAAAGCACTTTTTGCACGTTAACTCGATTTTAATAAATTTTATGCTAAACTAATATTATTGTGGCGGTATTTTTTTCAAATGTCGATAAGATGGTTGGATATTACTTCAAAAAGAATGATGGTATGTGATGACAAAATATCTATGTGTGTATTGCGGTGCTTCTGATCGCGCTGATCCAATCTATCGCCAATCAGCGATTGATATGGGGAAACTTATTGGTGAAAATCAGTTGGGCCTTGTCTATGGTGGTGGCCGTCTTGGTTTGATGGGGCTTGTGGCAGATGCAGCGCTGAATCATGGCGGGCGTGCTATAGGTTTTATTCCAGAACATCTTGATGACCGCGAAGGTGCGCATCATGGACTTACGGAATTGCATATTGTTGATACGATGCATACACGAAAAATGCGTATGTCTGAACAAGCTGATATGTTTGTCATTTTGCCTGGCGGTTTTGGAACGCTTGATGAAATGTTCGAGATTTTAACATGGAAGCAGCTAAGCCTACATAAAAAACCAATTGTCATTGTCAATATTAATGGATATTGGAATCCACTCATTGCTTTGATTAATAAAGTGGTTGATTCCTATTTTGCAAAAGATGAGCATCGTTATTTTGTAAAGGTTGTAACAAGTGTCGAAGGCGTGTTAGACGTAGCACGCGAGTTAAAGGACGAGTGAAAATTCTAGATTAAACTTTTAACAGACATTTTTTACCGATAAACAATAAAAAATAGTTGACATGCGTGATTTTTCGATTTAGATTGCCATTATTAAAAGCAATCTAATCGAAAGTTTATTTTCATGCAACGTATCAAAACGATCAGCACATATATGTGCACTTTTTTAACCGTATTACTTATCGTTTACCCTGTTTTAATGATTTTGCAATGGTTGTTGATTGATTGGACACCCTTTAAAAAGCTTGTTATTGAAGGTGTTTTTTTTACTCCAATTGAAACACCAGAGGGTATTGTTAATATTGGTAATATAGCTCTAAGTTCACTTGCAAAATGTATTGGAATTCTGACTTCGTTGATTTGTTATATGCCAATTGGTCTTGGACTTTTTCTTTTACGTAAGGTTTTTACAAATTATCAGCGTGGACAGATATTTGTTTTTGATAATGCGAAGGTATATCAAAAAATGGGGTGGTTATTTTTTTTAAATGCATTGGTATTCAAGCCACTTTCTGGACTAGGTATGATTTTTGCTGTAACTCTCTCAAATCCGCCAGGTCATCGCTATATAACGCTAAGCTTTGGCACTCCTAATTTAGAATCTATTTTTTGTGGAATTATTTTAATTATTATTTCATGGGTTATGATGGAAGGTCATCGCTTACAATCCGAACAAGAACTCACGATATAAGGAGCAAAAGTATGTCTATTATTGTGAATCTTGATGTGATGCTGGCTAAACGCAAAATGAAATTACAAGACTTGGCCGAGTCTGTCGGTATAACAGCGCAGAATTTATCCGTTCTTAAAACAGGCAAAGCTAAGGCCATTCGTTTTTCAACGTTGGAGGCTATTTGTAAGGAATTGGTCTGTCAACCAGGTGATATTTTGGAATTTGAGGGGGAATAAGAATGAATAATTATTTTAATTATATTAAGTCTAAAATCACACAATCTGAAATAAATATGATGCTGATCAGTATTGTTATCGCAACACTTGGTACGTTAACAAGTCATATTTTTATTCAAAAGGCGGTGACACCCCTGATCGAAAAAATGCAGCAAGAAATGACCGTTTCTGAAAGTTATTCCTTTTTGGTCATCTTTTGTGCTTATATAACTGCTTTTATACAAACATCTCTAACTGTCTTCTTATACTATAAAGCTGGGCACATTCTTAATATTAGAAACAAAACTCTAAGAATATTATTCCTAGCAGCCATTATACTAGAGCTTAAAGGAGCACTTATTCGTGAACCCTTTATGAATTTTATTTACAATGTTCAGTTAGGAATGAATAATCCCTTTTTGTTTTCGATTCTCTTACAATTAGATCGGTGGATACCTAATTTGTTTTTAAGTGCGTGCCTTGTTTATTTATGTCCATTGCAGTCAATAAAAACAAAATAATATTCTCTTTCATCAAAAATCTTCGAATTAACTGTTTTCTTCAACTCGGAGGACTTCCCAAAACACGGGTAAGTTCCTCCATTGTTGTGACACGATCTTTCACTAATTGAAACCCATGATCCCACAACGTTGGAAAATGCCGCTGTGATCGCAGCTTCGCCAAATCCGACCGATCGCCACCTTTCGTGATGATATCGTTAAATTCCTCATCAAAAGTAAGGTGTTCCATAACAATAGTTCGTCCTTTATACCCACTTACACACAATTTACATGCCGACGTAGTGTCTCCAAAACATGTCTGACACAGTCGTCGCACGAGACGCTGTGCGATCACAGCTTGCAAAGATCCTGCTAACAACACAGAAGATAATCCCAAATCAATAAGTCGACCCGGCACACCCAGCACATCCTGTGTGTGCAATGTGGATAGCACTAAGTGTCCCGTCAAAACTGCACGCAACGCCATGCTCGCTGTTTCTTCATCCCGTATTTCACCAATTAAAATCACGTCCGGATCTTGTCGCAGCAAGGACCTAACCCCATCCCCATAGGTCAGAACATGGTGATCGTGAATTTCGGTTTGACGAATGCCGGGTAATACCGATTCAATTGGTGCCTCGAGTGTCATAACGTTTCGCGTGGCTGTATCAATTGTTGAAAGTAGTGCATATAAAGTCGTCGTCTTGCCAGCACCCGTCGGCCCTGTAAGCACGATTAGGCCCTGCGGTGCTTTTGTTATGCGGCGAAGATCTGAGGCAATATCAGTTGGAAACCCAAGTTCATCAAGGCTCAAAACACGTTTTTCACGATTGAGAAGCCTTAATACAATGTTCTCGCCATACAACGTAGGATGTGTGCTGACACGAATATCAATATCACGACTGTGTATAGATTTCAAAAAATGCCCACTTTGAGGGCGCCTAGCTTCTGCAATATCAAGGTGTGCGCATACTTTCAACCGGTTCAGCATCTGCGGCCACTTGGATGGGTGAATGACACACACTGTTTCAAGGACTCCGTCAATGCGAAAACGAACAGTAATATCGCGTTCATCTGGTTGAAAATGAATATCGGACGCATCGCGGTGTGTTGCATCATCAATGATATGTTCCAACAACAAAAGCGGAGTATCAGCAGCCTCAACGGTGCTTTTGGGGGATAATTCTTTAAGGTGTGAGCGTATTTGCTTTTGATCTGCATGAAAGAATTTAATATCGATTGTGCGCGGATATGTTTGGTTGATGTGATGACGTAGGGTATCAGCGGCTTTTAAATCTTCTGGATCAGACATTGCAATTGAAATCTGTGCTTTACCTGAATTAAAAGGATATGCGAGTAAATCAAGGCAAAGCTGTAGTGGAAGTAATTGCATGCCTTGTTTTGATGCTGGTTGAATATTTCTAAGATCAATGAAAGGCAGACCACTGTTTTCTGATTTTAACTTTTGGAGCACCATCGGACACATGTAACCCATATCGATTAGAATACCATCCAGTGCTTTGTTCGTTGACTTTTGCTCGCTTAATGCAACGTTTAATTGATCTGCAGTAATATAATTTTTTGAAAGAAGCGCTTTAATCAAAGCCTGTTCTTGATAGGATAATATTTCTTTCAAAACAGATACCTTTTGTTTTCTTTCTAAAAACAAGTGTACACAATTTGTGTGAAAAATTCGTAAATGCGACTCTCTGTATTTTAAGAATAGTCGAGGAAGAATATCTCTGTCCTTGACAAAAACATATGATTTCAGCTTTACTGAAGCCAATATTAATAAATGCTTTTAATAAGGAATTTCATACCCCATGTCGACGCCAAGCCCAGTACTTAAATCACCCTACCGTACACATACCTGTGGTCAGTTGCGTGGTAGCAATAATGGCGAAACAGTAAAACTATCTGGGTGGATTCACCGTAAGCGTGACCACGGAAACTTGGTATTTATCGACTTACGTGATCATTATGGGTTAACGCAATGCGTGGTCGATGTCGATAGTGCAGGTTTCGCAATCATTGATGGTGTGCGTAACGAAACAGTCATTCAGATTGAAGGTGAAGTTGTTAAACGATCAGCTGATACCATAAATTGTAAAATGCCAACAGGTGATATTGAGGTGGTAGTTAAGCACGTAGTTGTGTTATCAAAAGCTGATCAATTGCCGCTTCAGGTAAATTCAGATGCTGAATTTCCAGAAGAAACGCGTTTGACGTATCGTTTCTTGGATTTACGCCGTGAAAAATTGCATCAGAATATCGTGCTTCGTTCGAACGTAATTGCATCACTTCGTCGCCGAATGATTGATCAAGGGTTTATGGAATTTCAAACGCCTATTTTGACGTCTTCCTCCCCTGAGGGTGCGCGTGACTTTTTGGTGCCAAGCCGTTTACACCCAGGGCAGTTCTATGCATTGCCGCAAGCTCCTCAACAATTTAAGCAGCTTTTGATGGTTGCTGGGTTTGATCGTTATTTTCAAATCGCACCTTGTTTCCGTGATGAAGATGCGCGTGCTGACCGTTCTCCTGGCGAGTTCTATCAGTTGGATATTGAAATGTCATTTGTGACACAAGAAGAAGTTTTTGCAGCTGTTGAACCTGTTTTGGCTGGTGTTTTTAATGAATTTGCCAATGGTAAGGCTGTGACGCAAGGATTATTTCCACGGATTCCATATGCTGAATCGATGTTAAAATACGGAAATGATAAGCCAGATTTGCGTAACCCATTGGTTATTTCAGATGTAACTGAAGTCTTTAAAGACTCTGGTTTTGGTATTTTTGCAAAAGGAATTGATAAGGGGTTTGTTGTTCGTGCAATTCCGGCAACAGGCGCCGCTACGCAACCACGTAGCTTCTTTGATAAGTTGAATGGTTGGGCACAAGATACAGGTATGGCTGGTTTGGGTTACATTGTTTTTGACGGTGATGATGCAAAAGGACCTATTGCTAAATTCTTGGATGCTGACCGTTTAGCATTGCTTAAGAAATTGTCTGGTGTTGCCTCTGGCGATGCAGTGTTTTTCGTCTGTGATAAAGAATCAAAGGCCGCTAAGTTTGCAGGTCTTGCACGCACGCGTATTGCGACAGAACTTGATTTGATTGAAAAGAATGCGTTCCGTTTCTGTTGGGTTGTTGATTTCCCGATGTACGAACAAGACGAAGACACTGGCAAAATCGACTTCTCGCATAATCCATTTTCCATGCCACAAGGTGGCTTGGATGCATTGTTGACGCAAGATCCATTGACGATTAATGCGTATCAATATGACATCGTGTGCAATGGTATTGAGCTTTCTAGTGGTGCAATTCGTAACCATTTGCCAGAAGTAATGTATAAAGCGTTTGAAATTGCTGGGTATTCAAAAGAAACCGTTGAAGAACAGTTTTCAGGTATGCTGAATGCCTTTAAATTTGGTGCACCGCCGCACGGTGGATCTGCGCCAGGCGTTGATCGTATTGTAATGTTGCTCGCAGATGAGCCAAATATTCGCGAAGTGATTGTGTTCCCAATGAACCAACAAGCGCAAGACTTAATGATGAAGGCACCATCGGTTGTTGAACCAGAACGTCTAAAGGAATTGCATTTGCAGGTGAACTTGCCAAAGCCAAAAGAGGTGTTGGTAAAGAAAGTAATAGATGCAGCAGTCGCTGGTTAATATATCACGTTCAGCAAATGATGCCGTTCGCATTTTAGGACTTGATCCCGGCCTTCGTCATACGGGCTGGGGATTAATTGAATCTAAGGGGCAGGGGCTGAGGTATCTTGCATCTGGTGTAATTAATCCAAATGTTAAAGAGGAGTCATTGGCGCTTCGGCTGGCAGAGCTGTTTGAAATATTGCTTGATGTTGTTAAAACGTGTGTGCCTGACGAAGCTGTTGTTGAAGAAGTGTTTGTGAATAAAAATCCAGGTTCAACACTGAAGCTTGGTATGGCGCGTGGTGTTGTTCTGCTTGTGCCTGCACACTGCAAAGTTCCTGTTTTTGAATATACGGCGAATCAGGTGAAAAAATCAGTTGTTGGTGCAGGGCATGCGGATAAGAATCAAGTAATGCATATGGTGCGGCGCTTGTTACCGACATCACCAGCTGATATGAAGCCAGATGCAGCTGATGCGTTAGCTGTTGCGCTTTGTCATGCACACCAACGTATGCTTAATCGATATATAGCAATTAAAGTTTAAATTGATTATAATTTAGTGAAGAAAACCAGCAGCGAT